>CAVUIX010000010.1:0-49091 GCA_963741435.1 uncultured Acidobacteriota bacterium
GCCAACGAATGTCCCACGACGCGCCTCTGCAACTCACCTCGGGGCGAGGCAGAAGGACTGTCACTGCTCGGCGTGTCCCTTGACCACGAGCGCCATCGGGGCGTCTCCTCCCGAACGCAGCCGGGCTTTGAACTGCACCACGACGTGGCCCTGGTCGTTCGTCGTCACCGCGGGAAAGCTCGTGCCCGAGGGCCGGGTAAGGCTGAAGACGCCGGGGTGCCTGGTGCCCGTCGCCTTGCGGCTCAGGTCCATCAGGCCAGCGAACTTGAAGACGGCATCGGGATCGGGATCTTCGGCGGCGGGAGCCACCAGCAGGTAATCGGGATACTCCGAGGCGCCCATGTGGGCCCCGTCGGAGGGCATGAGCGCGTAGCGCAGCGTGTAGAAGCCGGGCTTGATCGCCTGGCCGCGAAAATCGGTCGCCGCCGCCACGAAGCGGATGACTCCGACCGCCGTGGAAAGCGCGAGTCCCGGGGCAAGCGCGCCGGACGCGCGCTTCTTCTCGTCCGGAACGCTCTTGCGCAGCCACAGCTCGCAACAGGCTCCTTCGGAGAGCGTGACGCCGGACTCCCTGCGGATCGAGAGCCGATCGCACCGCAGCCGGGAGCCGATCTCCGCCGGCAACCCGATGGTCTCGACCTTCGGACCGCCCGCCGCCGCGGAAAGAAAGAGGATCGCGGCAGCGAGTGCGGTCATCGCGCTCGTTCGCTGAAGGAGCGTCCGGTGCTGGCTGCGGCGCGCACTCTCAGCTCTCGTAGTTGAAATCTCTCGGCGCCGGCCGCGCAGCGACCGCGCGCCGAAAGCTCTCAGTGCTCGAAGGTGCCGACGAAGGCGCTGCGCTTCTCCTGGCAGCTCCAGGAGACGCCGAGCCCCGGCCCGCGGTACTGGTCCTCGAGCGCGACCGCCGGCATGGCGTGCTCGGTCTCCGTCAGCGGCGGATAGAACGTCGTCTCGTTGCCGCAGACGTGGTCCTTGTCGCCGATGGGCCGCGTTTCCAGGGCGGCCATCTCCCCGGCCTTGAACGACGCGCGCGTCGCGTGGTGGCCTTGCCTCTCGACGGCCATCGTCATCGGCGCCGCCTCGACCTCGACGACGTCGCTCAAGAGCTTGCCCCCCATCTCGCGGGCGAAAGCGGCGAGCGCCTGCCGCTGCCTCGGCGTGGCGCGCTCGTCCACCAGGAGCACCGACTTCGCCGGATACGGGTTGGCGTACGGGTCGCCCAGCGTCGCGTTGGCGCGGACCGCGCCCGCGACGACCAGGCCGTCGAGCGGGACGCCCTGCCAGCTTCCGCTGCTGATCTTCCACGCCACCAGGGCCTGGTTGCCGACCAGGTTGACCTCGCCGTTGGCGAAGCACTGTCCGGTGTAGACATCCGCGCTGCGGCTCTCGATGTAGTCGCCGCGGATCTGGGACGCCGAGGCGGCGGCCGCCGCCAGCGCCAGCGCGAGAATCAGTCATGAAAAGGATCTTCCTGGAAATCTTGTACCCCCTAACCATTTCCGGCAGAACGTGCCGGTCTAGTCGTCGTGGTCGCCCTCGTAGCAGTTCCGCCAGCCCCTCGAGCAGTTGCCGGGCTCGGCCAGCCCTCCGTCGGGGCCGATGCACTTCTGGGTGTGCATGCACCAGTAAAGGCCGTCGTTGGAAGGCGGAACCGTCGGATCCCGCTCCGCCTCGATGAACATCCCTTTCCATCGCAGGCAGTGGCAAAGGCCGGGATGCTCGGTATCGAACCGCTCCCTGATCTGGTTGAGCATCGTCGGCCTCCTCTCGCTCTCTACGCCGCCGCGGTCGCCTTCGCGGCCGCGAGCAGCGCGCGAGCGACCGCGACTCTCGCGAGCTGGACCTTGTGCTTGTTCCGCGACAGCGGCTTCGCGCCTGCGACTGCAGCCTGACCGGCGGCCGCGGCAGTCTCGGGCGTCAACCGCTTTGCCCGTGATCGCGCGGGCGGCGTCCTCCGAGACCCAGGGCACGGGCGCGACGTGGCCGAGCACGATCCGCGCCGACTCGACCTTGCCGCCGCTCATGCGCAGGACCGCGCAGGCGGTGGCGTAAGGCCAGTCGAAGGCCTCCTTCTGCCGGACCTCGTAGTTGGCGCCCTGCGTTCCCTTCGCCGGCGGAATGACGATCTCCGTCACGATCTCGTTGGGCTGCAGGTCATGTTCCCGCTCGGCGTCGGACTGCGGAACGCGGAAGAACTTCTCGACCGTCAGTTCGCGGTCGCCTTTGGGCCCGTGGATCCGCACCTTCGCGCCGTAGGCGATGAGCACCGGCGCGATCGTCGAGGGGCTGACGAAGTAGGCCGGCCCCTGGTTTCCGAGGATCGCGTGGTAGCGGTTGTCTCCCTTCAGGACGAGCGACTCGCCTCCCGGCCCCTTCGCGAGCAGGCCATGCCCGCCGCGGAAGTACCAGCAGCGCGGACGCTGGCAGAGGTTGCCGCCCAGCGTGGCGACGTTGCGGATCTGCGGGCTCGCGGCCTCCTCCAGCGCCTGCGCGAGCGCCGGGTAGCGGCGGCGGACCTCCCGTCGTCCGCGAGCTCGTCGAGGGTCCGCAGCGCCCCGATCGAGAGCCCCGACTCCGACGGGCGGATCTCCCGCAGCTCCGCGATCTCCCGGATCGAGACGAGCCGTTTGGGATGGACGACGTCGTCTTTCATCAGCGCGAGCAGGTCGCTCCCGCCCGCGATGATCTCGGCCTGGTCGAAGCTCGCGCCGAGAAGCCCGACGGCCTGCGCCTTGGTCTTGGCGCTCGCGTACTCAAAGGGCCGCACGGCGCGCCTCCTTCTGTTCGAGGGCCGCGAGGACGCGGTCCGGCGTCAGCGGCAGGTAGGGAACGCGGACGCCGATCGCGTTGGCCACGGCGTTGGAAATGGCCGCCCCCGGCGAGACCACCGGCGGCTCGGCCAGCCCGATGACGCCCCGCTCGTCGTAGCCCTGCCCCGTCATCATGTGCACGACGAGCTCGCCGAAGTCGCCGATGCCCGTCAGCCGGTAGAACTCCATGTTCGGGTTGAGCATCCGGCCGGTCGCCTCGTCCATGATCTTTTCTTCGTAGAGGCTGTAGGCGATGCCCATGATGAGGGCGCCGTAGACCTGGCTCTCCGCGGTCTTCAGGTCGATGATCAGGCCGCAGTCCTGCACCGCGACGATCTTGTTGACCTTCACGATCCCCGTCTCGGTGTCCACGGAAACGTCCGCCATCTGGACGCCGCCCACGCCGCTGTTGGTCAGGTCCGGTGTCATGCCGCTCTTGTTGACGCCGCGGGCGGTCACGGGCATCGCGCCCAACTTCGCGCAGGCCTGCTTCCAGGAGAGGCTTCTCTTCGGATCCGCCGCCACGCGAATCGTCCCGTTGACCGACTCCAGCTCCTCGGGTTTCGCGTTCAACCCCGGCGCGACTTTCGCGAAGAGCTGAGTTCAGAGCATCGATCGCGCCGCGCCGCGTCGAGGCGGAGACGCCGCCGATCGTCGTCGAGCCGCCCGAGCCGCCGGAGGGCGGGTACTGCGTGTCGCCGAGCTCGACCTTGACCGCTTCGAAGGGGATGCCGAGCGAATCGGCGGCGACGATCTGGATGCAGGTCCGCGTGCCGGTGCCGAGGTCCTGCGATCCCAGCCGGACGAGGACCGAACCGTCCGGGTGGATCGAGAAGTCGTTCTCGCTGTTGTGGCCGCGGCCTCCCCAGGTGTGCATGGACATGCCGAGGCCGCGCTTGACCGGGCCCGAACCCGAATCCGGGCGCGGGTGCCAGTTCTTCTTCCAGCCGATCATCTCGGCGGCCTTCTGGATCTCCTCGGTGTAGATCTTCGCCCGCGGGCCGGTCAGCTCGATGTTCTTCAGGAAGAAGTCCATCGGGTCCATCTTCAGCTTCGCGGCGAGGTCCTCGAGCGCCGCCATCGTGATCAGGCATGCCTGCGGGTGGTTGGGCGCGCGCCAGGCGCGGGCGCTCCCGATGTGGTTGGAGATCGCGGTGTGCTGCTTCTTCTGGTTGGGGACGTTGACGACGTAGGGCAGGGGAGGCGCGCCGCCTCCGCCGATGCCGCCGGTTCCCCAGCCGCTGTGCTCCCAGGCGGTGAGCGTGCCGTCCTTCTTCGCGCCGACCTTGACCCGCGCGTAGGCGGAAGGCCGCGCGCCGGCGACCTCGAGCTCGGCCTGGCGCTCGAGCATGATCTTGACCGGCTTGCCCCCCGCCTTCTTCGAGAGCTTCGCGCTCACGATTCCCCAGGTGTCCACGGAGAACTTGCTGCCGAAGCCTCCGCCGATGTGGTCCTGGTGGACGCGGATGTTCGTGGCCGGCATCTTCAGAGGCTCGGACATCTGGCCCGGGATTCCGGAGACGTTCTGCGTCGAGATGTGGACGAAGAGGTGCTCCGGATCCGTCCACTCCGACATGGCCCCGTGCGTTTCCAGGCAACAGTGGGTGATGACCGGCACACCGTAGATGCCCTCCGAGACGACATCGGATTCCGCGAAGCCCTTGTCGGGATCGCCCTGCGTCTGCGCCGCCACGCGCTTGTAGGGGCCGGCTTTCCCGGGGGGCACGACCTTCGCCTTCCGGATGGCGTCAATGACCGAGTCCGCCATGCCGTTCTGCTTCATCTGGTTGAGCGACTCTTCCTGCGGGGTGAAGGTGATGCCGTCCTTCTGGATGCGGGAGACGACCTGCCCGGCCGGGACCTGCATCTGGAAGATCATGTTGCGGATCTCGTTCTCGGCGAGCGGCCCTCCCTCCGGGACGTCGGCCGGAGGCTCGGCGTCGCTGACGAGGTGGGGGAGGACTTCGTACTCGATCTTCACCAGGCGCGCCGCGTCCTCCGCCGCGACCTCGTCGGTCGCCGCGAGGGCCACCAGCTCATCGCCGGCCCAGAAGATCTCCTTGCCCGGCTCGGTCATCAGCTCGACGGCCTTGACCGCGGGATGCTTCTCGGCGGCGGACGTGTCGATGCTCTTGATGCGCGCGTGCGCGTGCGGGCAGCGGACGATCTTGCCGTAGAGCATCCCGGCGGGATGCATGTCGTAGGTGTACTTCGCGCGGCCGGTCACCTTCTGCGGGCCGTCCACGCGCGAGATGCGCTTCCCGATGAGGATGCGCTTGTCGGCCGCGGGCCACTGGTACTCAGCCATTGCGGCGCCCTCCTTCCTCGGCGGCGGCGCCGCGTTTCGCCTTCGAGCCTCCCGCGCCGGCCGCCTGGAGCGCCGCGGCGCGAACACCCACGTACGTCCCGCAGCGGCAGAGGTTGCCGCAGAGGCCCTTGCGGACTTGCTCGGGCGTGGGACGCGGGTTGCGGTCGAGGAAGGCCTTGGTCGCGACGACGAAACCGGGCGTGCAGAAGCCGCATTGCTGGGCGTCGTTGTCCCAGAAGGCCTTCTGCACCGGGTGCATCCGTTCGGGATCGCCCAGCCCCTCGACCGTCGTGATCTGGTGGCCCTGCGCCGCGATCGCCAGCACCGAGCAGGAGTACACGGCCTTGCCGTCGAGGAGCACCGTGCAGGCGCCGCAGGTCCCGCGGTCGCAGACCCTCTTGGCCCCCGTCAGGTCGAAGTTGTTCCGCAGGGCGTCGAGCAGCGTCACCCGCGGCTCCAGATCCGCCTTGTAGCTCCTCCCGTTGATCGTCAGCGCCACGGGCACTTTTCCCGGCCCGAGCACCGGCACGTCGGTGCCCGCCGCCCGCACGAGCTTCGTGCCGACCAGGGGGACGGCCGCGGCGATGCCGCCGATCTTCAGGAAGTCGCGACGGGAAACGTCGCGGGGGGATGGGTTGGGACGAGAGCTCCGGGAACCTTCGCCTTGGCTTGCGGCCGTCTTCGTCGCCCATCAATCGCCTCCGCCTCTAACCCGACAGAACCGACGAACCCGATCACCCCCCGGAATCCTAGTCCAGCCCCCCGAATTCCCAAAACCCCGCCCGCCCCGCACCCTGCCGGGTGGTCTTGGAGGCAGGGTAGAACTGGGAATCCGTCGACCGCAGGGCTAGCTGTGGGCCGGCTGCGGCGCGAACTCCTTCATCCACTCCGCCTGCCGCTGCTCCATTTCCTGATGCGACAGGTCTTCTTTGCGCGTCGCGATCGTCCAGCGGTACCCATGCGGGTCGGTGAACGTTCCGCTGCGATCACCCCAGAACTGATCTGCCATTGCCCCATCGGTCCGTCAAGCACCTGCGCGCCAGCCGCAACGGCGCGCTTGAACAGCGCGTCGCAATCCTTCACGTAGATCCAGAGCGACGCCGGTGAGCCGCCTATCGCTTTCGGTCCTTTCCGCCCCCATCGCGTCGTTCAGCATGATGAGCGAATCGCCGATACGCAGTTCCGCGTGCATGATCTTCCCATCCGGCCCGACGGCACGCGACACTTCTTCCGCACCAAGCGCCTTCTTGTACCACTCGATCGCCTGCGCGGCGTTGTCAAGCGTGAGTTGCGGCGTCACCGTGTGGTACCCTTCGGGAATCGCGTGCTTCGCTTTCGCCATCTCGACCTCCTTGCCTCAAACCGTACGTCTTGATTTGTTCTGGCAAGGTACGCGCTGTGCAAATCTTGCGCCAGCGCACGGCGCCGACCGCCCTCTCGAAGCATCTCGCGCGGTCGCGCAGAAGATCGTCCGACTCTGCCTGACCCTTTATTCGCCGCGCCGCCCGAAAATGCCACTATGCAAGACTGACCCCACTCACACTCCGCATCCGCGACAGGAGGCTCTCGAGCCGAGCCCGTGGTCGGGGGACGCCAGATTCCTGCGAGCCTCCTCGGCGGCGTAGGCGGTTGTCACGAGCTGTACTCCCGGGGAGACGCGCATCAGGCCTGACTTCTCCCGGCACACCGCGCTTGACGCACGGCCACGTCGTTCTCATGACTCTGCTCCCTCGTGGGGCAGGCCATCGAGAAGAAACCGCGTCCAGGGCATCGTCTCAAAGCCGGTTCGGCGCGCGCTTCCGTCCGCGTCTCCTCGGTCAGCAGAGGTGGGCTGTATTTCGGGTATCGACGAGTGAACTCAGCGGCGATCCCAAACCGCCCAATCCGAGGAGAGCGCAGGCTCGCGGGCGTCCCTGAGATCGCTGTCCACGATCGAAGACACCCCCGCGATTTCCTGCCGGCTGCTCTCATGGGTCTGGAGCCAGCCGAACTCAACCCACTTTTGCAAGCTCATCTCGGTCCCGATGACGAAGAGTTTCGGCGCGCTCAGCACGGAAGTCACGAAGTGATCGCCCTCCTGTCTTCGCCGCGCAAACTCCAGAGGAGTGAGAATGTGCGGGTTGATCTCGCGCCCAAGGTGGACGGCCACTCCCGAGAACCACTTCGAGAGTTGTCTCAATGAAACCGAGCCGATGATCATCAGATCGATGTCGCTCGCCGGCTTCTCTCCTCCCGAAGCCGCCGAACCAAAGACGAACGCGTGCCGAATACCCGGTTTTTCGACGAGCGCTGTTCGCAGGATGTCGATCAAGCCGCTCGTCTTCAGAACGATGTTTCGGATGTCCGGGTAGAGGGGATTGCCTTTTCGGCCCGGTAGTACGCCCTGTTCCCGTCCCGCCGGAGGGCGACGAGATGCAATCCCGCGAGCTGGCTCAACTCCTGTCGAACTGTAGCCTCGTTGAGCCTGGCCCGCCGCGCGATTTCCCGTACGTGCAGCTCCCGAGCGTCCGGCCCGAACAGCAACCGGAAGACCTCCGCCTTCACGCGGGAAGACAGAAGCCGAGTGAGGGTGTCCATATTGCATGGTTATACCACGCAATCGCGTGGTTAAACCACCGACACTTCCGGAGAGTGAAATGATTGATAGTGGAGGTCGGGAGGGGAAGGAGGATTGTCTTCGGAACGCAGGCTGACTCGAGTTAGCGGCAGTCAGGGATCTTGCCATCTTGCAAGATCGACCCCACACGCACCTGCCTCACCGGGTGACCATTTGTCACCACCAGCGGCCAATACGACGCCACGAGTTCAGCTTGTATCGTTTAACGTTAAACGCTATAATTCAGGAGTGATTCGATCGTTTCGGTCGGCAGACACCGAGAGGCTCTTTCACGATCGGGACGTTGCGAGGTTTCGCGCGATCGAACGATCGGCGAGGCGGAAGCTCCTGATCCTGCATCGGGCCATCTCGATTCAGGATCTTCGCGTGCCGCCCGGAAACCGCTTGGAGGAGCTGAAAGGACGCCGCAAAGGACAGCACAGCATCCGCATCAACGATCAATGGCGGATCTGTTTCTCCTGGCGCGAAGGCGACGCCTTTGAAGTTGAGATCACCGACTATCACTGAGGAGAGCAAGATGACGACAAAGCGGCTGGAGCCGATTCATCCAGGGGAAATCCTCGAGGAGGAGTTCATGCGCCCGCTGGGCCTGTCCGCGAACGCCGTGGCGAAGCGCATCGACGTTCCGGTTACCCGGATCTCAGAGATCGTGCGGGGAAAGCGCGGCATTACCGCCGACACGGCATTGCGACTCGCCCATCTCCTCGGCACCACTCCCGATCTCTGGTTGGGCCTTCAGGCGGACTATGACCTGCGCGTGGCTCGGAGAGATCTCGCCGGAGCCATCCTCGCCAGGATCGTTCCCGTCCATGGTCCGTCATCGAAGTACGGCGAGGGCGCCTCCCGCCCGCCCTCCGCTGTCGCCGAAGAGGCAACCCCCTACGCAGGGGCACAAGCGCTCCGGCGCGATCGCGACAGGCGCCGCATCCGGCGCGCACCCTCCAGCCGGGGAACTCGATGATCGACCGGACGATTGAATCCGAGCTGATCCGCCATCTGAAAGCCCAGCTACCGGGCCTCAAGGCATTGCTCGACGAGTCCAGTAGCCACTGGGGCTACGAGGATCCCATCTATCGCTTTTACCACCATAGCTACAAAGTGTTTGCTCTGCAGAGCCGAACGGAGCAGCTTGTCTCGGCGCTCCGAGGTCTTCTTCCTGGCCGTTCGTTGAACGCCTGGTTCCTCCAGATCGTGAGCGAGGGCACCGGCAAGGACTTCTCGCCGGAAATGAACGCCGTGTGGGAAAAGCATACGCGCCCGATCCTCGAAGCCTTCTTTCATGCCCGTTTCTTCCTGGAAATGGCCGTCCGCTACGCGGACCTTCCCGCCCCTCCCGAACCCCTCCCGAGCGGCTGGGCGGCACTCCTCGTACCTCTACGAGCTCAGGTGACCTGGCACCGGTTCCGACCAAACAGCGTTGACCGACCTCTCCTTCAGCGGGTTGGGACAACCTCGAGGGACGATTCGAACGTGACGCCCGCGAGATCG
Source organism: uncultured Acidobacteriota bacterium (assembly GCA_963741435.1). GTDB lineage: Bacteria > Acidobacteriota > Thermoanaerobaculia > UBA5066 > Gp7-AA6 > JAWOLE01. Next base: position 9,224 of record CAVUIX010000010.1, read on the forward strand.
CGCACGCCCCGGTCAAATGTCGCCAGTACGCCGCTGCGTCGGCTGGCCAGGGCCAGAAGGTAGGCATCGGTAAGCTGCTTGTAGCCCTGTAACCCGGCTTCCATCCCCTTCAGCGCAGTCGGAACCTGGGGACTTTCCGCCCAGAACTCGTGAGCCCTATGGCTCAGGTTCATGGCAAGGAGTTCGACGGCGCCGGCGGGCGACAGGGCGTCTCTCGAAAAGGCCGGGTTCGAAATGATCCTCACGAAACCAAGCTGCGTCAGGGAGCACGTTGCCCAGCCGGCATCCCCACGCCGGCCAAACCAGCGATGCACCCGGCTATGATGCTCGTGCGCCGGCCAGAGGAGCGCTGCCAGGATGTTGACATCCAGAAGCGCCGTCTTCACGGCAGGTCTTCAAGAAGCTTGTCCACGAGCGCCTTCGTGACCCTGGGTGACCTCCGCCCAAGCCGCGCGACATGAAGTCCGCCCTTCTCCTCCGTCGCCAGCGGACGCTCGGCGCCCTGCCTGACGAGCTCGCTCACCGCCCGGCCAAGGCTCATCCGATGACGGGCGGCGTGTTCTCTCGCGGCCTTCATCGCATCATCTTCAAGCAGAAGAGTAGTTCGTGGCATGCGAAACATCATATCACAAGAGTGATGCTATAGGGGCCTTAGTGGCATCAATGTTGCCCAAGCCGTCTGTTGTTGGGACATTGCGCTCTGCATCTTGCCATCTCGCAAGACTGACCCCACTCCCTCGCCTCTTGACACCAGGCATAGGACGATTGACCCCACTGCTCTCCTCCGCCTTCGCCTCGCGAGGTACTCGAGACATTCGATCGCTTCTAGTTGAATCTCCGAGTCGCGTTACGACCTCGAGACGGAAGAGAGTTGCCTGGGCGCCGTCCGGAGAAGAAGTCTCTGTTCTCGCCGGAGCGGGCTGATCCGCCTCCCGGGGTCCTTTCCGTCCTCCGAGCTCGGGGTTGAAGAAAGTCCGTAGGAACGACTCCCTCCCCAGGGCGGAGAAGATCGGGGTTAAGGCAGAAACAGTCACCGCAGCGAGGGGCGAGGAGGGAGGAACCGATGAGCGGAGTTCGGGTCCTGGTGGGCACGCGCAAGGGCGCGTTTGTCCTGACGTCGGATGGGAAGCGGGGGAAGTGGGAGATCGCCGGTCCGCACTTCGCCGGTTGGGAGATCTACCACGTCAAGGGATCGCCCGCCGACCCCGACAGGATTTACGCCTCGCAGACGAGCGGCTGGTTCGGACAGGTGATTCAGCGCTCCGACGACGGAGGGAAGACGTGGGACGCGCCGGGCGGCGGACCCACGATCACGCCGGGCGGCATGCTGGCCGGGGAAAGCAACAAGTTCGTCTACGACGACTCGCCCGAGACTGGCAAACCGCTCACGACCCACCAGTTCTACGACGGCACCCAAAAGCCCTGGGTCTTCAAGCGCGTCTGGCACCTCGAGCCCGCGCTCGACGATCCCAACGCGGTGTATGCCGGCGTCGAGGACGCCGCCCTGTTCCGCTCGGCCGACGGCGGCAAGAGCTGGCGGGAGCTGCCCGGGCTGCGCGGCCACGGAACGGGCCCGAAGTGGCAGCCGGGCGCCGGCGGGATGTGCCTCCACACGATTCTGATCGACCCGAGCCGTCCCGACCGCATGTTCACGGCGATCTCGGCGGCGGGCGCCTTCCGGACCGACGACGGCGGCGCGACGTGGCGGCCGATCACCAAAGGCCTTCACTCCCAGTACCTTCCCGACCCCACCGCCGAAGTCGGGCACTGCGTTCATCGCATCGCGATGCACCCGTCGCGGCCGAGCGTCCTCTACATGCAGAAGCACTGGGACGTCCTGAGGAGCGACGACGCTGGCGACAACTGGAAGGAGGTCAGCGGCAACCTTCCGACCGACTTCGGTTTCGTCATCGACGTCCACGCGCACGAGCCCGAGACGATCTACGTCGTGCCGATCAAGAGCGACGGCGAGCACTACCCGCTCGACGGAAAGCTGCGCGTCTACCGGAGCCGCACAGGCGGAAACGACTGGGAGGCGCTGACCGGCGGCCTGCCGCAGCGCGACTGCTACGTCAACGTGCTGCGCGACGCGATGTCCATCGACTCGCTTGATCCCTGCGGCGTGTACTTCGGCACGACCGGCGGCCAGGTCTACGCTTCCGCCGACGCCGGAAACACCTGGGCCCCGATCGTCCGCGACCTCCCCGCCGTCCTCTCCGTCGAGGTCCAGACGTTGCCATGATCCGGGTGGAACTCCCGCCGCACCTGCGCACGCTGGCGAGAGTCGCCGGCCCGGTCGAACTGGACGTCCCGAACCCTGCGACGCCCCGCGCCGTCCTGGACGCCCTCGAGGCCCGCTACCCGGTCCTCCGCGGGACGATCCGCGACCACGTCACGCAAGAGCGCCGGGCCTTCATCCGCTTCTTCGCCTGCTCCCAGGATCTCTCCCACAACTCCCCGGACACGCCCCTCCCCGACCCCGTCGCCCAGGGCGCCGAACCCTTCATCGTCCTCGGCGCCATCGCCGGCGGCTAGCGGATCCCGCACCCGACTGCGGAGACCGGGGATCTTCCCGGATCGAAGCCGGGACAATCTTCTTCGTGGACGTTGTCAAGCACGACGACATCTCCCGGTACGGAAAGCGGCCCCGCGGGGTTTGAGCTTCCAGGCATCCGGCTGAGCTTTTGGATCGACGCCCAGGTCCTGTGAGATTGCGACTTGGGCAGGTGGCTGGCCGAATCGTGACCTGCTACGTCGATCTGGGTCGAGATCCGGGAGGACGTCTTCCGAAAAAAGGACGGCCCGATGGTCCTCCACGGTCTCCAGGGCTCCCGAATCCTTATCCCGACCCGCCGAGACCTCCAGCCCGACCGCGACTTCCTGGCCGAGCGCTACGAGATCTTCCGGAAGGCGGGGTGAGGGCCAGGATGTTGCCTTGGCTGCGCGGTTACGCGGCTCCGGCAGTCACGCGCAGCTTCACGCGGGTCTTTTTCTGCAAAACGCTGACGACGCTGAAGAAGTTGTCAGTGCTCGGGTTTCCTCATGGAGCAAGCATGCGGTGAAGGCTCTAGCTCGGTTTGTGGATATCGGCGGCAAGGCCTTCGAATCCAACCGTGGCGTTAACGAGGTCGCGCAGGATTGCTTTGCCTTCGGCCGTATTGCCCGCCAGATAGGCGTTGATCGCCTCCGTGAAGAGCACCTCGCTGAAGCGGGCGTCGCGCCTGGCGCGCGCGGCGATCGTTTGCTTGAAGTCCCTGGTGAGTGCCATGTCCGGTTCGCTTGAACTATCGTTACCCCTGCGTCTCTTGTAGTCGGCCCAGCGAGCCTGTGCTGTCGCGATTGACTCCCGTTGACGTAGCTCGCCACTGCCTCCGAGCAGAATCGATACGTGTCCCCGTCTTTCCCGAAGTAGATGCGATAACCGGGCGCGAAGTCGATTCGTCGTTCGAAAACCCCTTCGCTGACTTCGTCGAGACTCGGAGGACATCCTCCGGGAGCCAGGTGAGGGGAGACCCCTCGCGCTCCCGTGCAGGAGGCGAGGGGTAACCCTCGGCATCTTCTACTTGCCGGCCGCTGACACGAGGTCGGCGGCGGACACCGGGCCGATCACGAAGGTGTCGGTGTGCCAGGCGACGAAGGTGCGGATCTCGAGGCTTGCCGCGAAGCCTGTCTTGCGGCCATGCTTTTTGGCAACCTCGTCCACCTTGGCCTGCTGCTCGTTGCTCAGGTCGGGAGCGACGTGGAGATAGTCCCAACTGTCGCCGTTGGTGTGGGAATACCAGTGATCAGCCGGCACGCCGGCTTCCTTGTTGATCGCGGCCGCTTCGGCCATCCACTTCAAGAAGTCGAGCTGCTTGCCGGGAGCGATTCGATAGAGCGATACCACCGCGGTGGGCGGTTGCTTCATTTCCGACTTGGCGGTTTGGGCGCGGGCGGCGGGGGCGGCGGCGGCGAGGAGCAGGGCGAGGAGCAGGAGCCGGGCGATGGGGAATGATCGGTTCATGATGTTCTCCTTGGGTGCGTCGGCACCCGCTGTTGCCGCGAGAGAACTGGCTGCCGGGCAGGGCACACGCCCTCCAGAGGCTTCAGTCGTCTTGAGGCAGAAAACTTGAAGTCACTCTAGTGCTCAACGCGCGACGGTGTCAACGGTAGCGTAGCGAGCGAGTACCAGATTCGGATCCACGCCACCGTGACGCGCTTTGTCCGCCAAGACTCTCTGAGTGCTTCGAGACGAGTCGCGCGTTTTGGCGGCAAGGAGCCGAGGGAGTGGAGTCTCAGAAGGCGCGGCCACTCGAGCTTGGGTGACTTGCCCGCCGATCGACATCTGGTCAACGGATTCGATCTTTGATGGCGGAGATGATGTAGTTGGGGAGGAGCTCTTCTCGGAAGCGGCGCCAGACCGGATAGTTGGAGTAGTTTCCGGCGGTGAAGAGGACGACGAGGTCGAGATCGGGGATGACCATCAGGAGCTGGCCGCCGTTTCCATTGGCTTCGTACTGGCGGTAGACGCGGTCGCCGGCCTTGATTGAGCTGGTGTGCCAGTTGTAGCCGTCGGTGCCTTTCGCGTTCATCGGGTGTGGCGCGACGCTGACGTTCACCCAGTGCTTGCTCACGACGCGCTTTCCGTTCCAGACGCCGCCGTTCAAGTAGAGCTGGCCGAGCTTCAACTCGTCGCGGGAGCGGATGTGCGTGCCGCCGCCCAGGTACGCCTCGCCGGTGGGCGTCAGGTTCAGGTGGTAGCGGTGGAACTCGAGCGGGCGGGCGAAGTAGCGGTCGAAGTAGTCCGGCAGCCAGGCGTGGGTCGTGTTGCGAACGATGCCGCCGATCAGGTTCACGCCGCCGGTGCAGTAGGCGGCCTTCTCTCCCGGGGCGGCGGAGAGCGGCAGGTCGAGGATGAACTTGTACCAGTCGGGCTGCTCGGCCTGCCCCTGCATCTTGTCCTCGTTGCCGGGGGCGTCGTCGTCGCCGTTCTCGTCGCACGCGAAGCCGGAAGTCATGGTCATCAGGTGCTCGAGGGTCATCTTCGCCTTGCGCGGGTCGGGGTTGGCGAAGCTCGCGTACTCCGGGAAGAGCGAGTAGACGGGCGTCTGCGGATTGAGCTTCGCGCCGCGGTCGATCGCGATGCCGGCGAGGACCGACGCGAAGGTCTTGCCCCCCGAACGCAGGTCGTGGCGGCTCTCCTTGTCGAAGCCGTAGAAGTACTCCTCGAGGACGAGCCTGCCGTGGCGGGCGATGAGCAGGCCCTGGATCAGGGGCGCGGTCTGCGGCCGCGGGTCGGTGTCGAGGATCTTCTGCACGAGCTCGAAGACCTTCGCCTCGTCGAATCCCTCCGCGGCGAGCGAGGACGTTCGCCATCCGTCGCGCTCCGGAAGGGGAGGGCGATAGGCGTAACGCGATTCCGCGGGCGTGCGCGGGTAGTAGCCGACGGCCTGGTCGCGCGACTGGCGGGTCAGCTCGAGAGTCGTGCCGAAGTCGGGCATGGGGAGGAGGATGCGGCCGGCCTTTGCGTCATAGTCGCCCTCCAGGAGAGTGGCGCCATTGCTGGTGCTCGAGAATTTCAGGTGCGTGCTTTCGGCGGCGAGCGCGAGGCGGCCGTTGCGGTAGTAGCCGTCGGGATTCCGGAGGACGGCGAAGAGCTTGCCCTCCGCCTCGGCGCGAACGTCCACGTAGAGGGTGAGGGTTTCATCGAGCGGAACGACGGTTCCGCGCCACGCGCCGTCGTCCGCCGGCGGCAGCTCGATGGGTGTGGCCCAGGCGACGCCCGTGGCCGCGCCCGCGGGCTGGATCCAGTGACCGCGGATTGAGGCCGATTCGCGGCGGCCGCGGAAGGATCCCTTGTTCCCCGCGAGGGCGAAGCGCACCTCGCCGCCACCGGTCATCTCCACCGGGGCCCAGGTCCCGCCGATTTCCGCACGCCATCCGTCGCCGGCGCGCCGGATCGTGAGCTCGCCGCGGATCTCCGGGCCGAACGAGCGGGTCGTGCCCCAGAGCCCGACGAGGTCCGGCGCCGGGCTCGCCGGCGAGGCTGAGGCGGGGACGAGCGTGGAGGCAACCGCGAAGAGACTGAGCGCCACGGCGCCAGGACGCGGCAATGACATCGCTGCTCCTTTCACGTTCACGCCGGTTTCCGTTCGCGGGCGGTGAGCCAGGCGAGGACCGGCTCGATGCCGCTCCGCATGTTGCGGCGGAGCGCCTCGCAGGCGCGATCGAGCCGCCGCGCGCGCAGGGCCGCCAGGATCTTCCCGTGGTCGTCGGCCGCGCCCTGCACGTTGCGGCGCTCGCGCATGAACGCGATCTCGTAGCGGCGGGTGCGCCGCATGAATTGCTCGATCAAACCCACCAGGACCTTGTTCGGGCAGCCCGCGACGAGCTCCAGGTGCCAGTCGTCGTCGAGCGAGATCGCCCTCTCCGCTCCGCCGGCATCCAGGATCTTCCGGTTGAGCGCCTCGAGTCGGGCCAGCCGCGCGGCGGGCGGAATGCCGGAGAGCCGGAGCGCCTCCGGGTCGAGGATCGCCCGGATGGGGTAGATCTGTCGGAACTCCTCGGCCGTCAGCGGCAGCACCGAATACCCGATCCGCGGCGAGCTCGCGATCGCGCCCTCCGCGGCGAGGCGGCCCAGAGCCTCCCGGAGGGGAGTCCGGCTGACTCCGAGACTCTGCGCCAGCCGGACCTCGTTCAGCCTTTCGCCGGCCGGCAGCCTCCCGTCCACGATCCTGTCCCGGATCTCCGCCACCAGCGCCTCGCTGATGTTGGGCCTCTCGAGCGCCGCAGCCAGTGTCTGCATGCTGAATATTGTATACAGTAATTCGGTCCCGCGTCCGCGAACCTCCCGCCACGACGGGGGCTCGGCCGATTGCGTCCAGCAATTCATTGTAGCTACAATAGCCACGTGAGGTAGTTATGAGTACCGTAGGGGTTCGTGAGCTGAAGAACCGATTGACCCGATATCTTCGAGAAACGAAGCGGGGCGGGGAGATCGTGGTTACCGAGCGGGGAAATCCGATTGCCGTCATCCAGTCCCTTCGCAAGGGAAGGCCCGGGTCGAGTCTCGAGGCCCGGCTCGCGGGACTCGCGGCCCGCGGCGTTGTCAGCTTGCCCAGCCGAAAGGCTCGGAAGGGAGGCCGGCTCATCGCCTTGAAGGGGGCGCCGCTCTCGCGGACGGTTCTGGAAGACCGTCGGTGATCTACCTGGACACCAGTGCTCTGGTGAAGCGCTTCGTGGCAGAGAAGGGCTCGGACCGCGTTCGCGAGATCGCGAGCGCCGGTGAGCCGGCGGCGACTTCGAAGATCGGCTACGCGGAGGTTCATGCCGCGCTCGCGAGACGACGGCGGGATGGCAGCGTCTCGACCAGGCAGTACACGAAGGCTTGCCGGAACTTTGAGGAGGACTGGCAGACTTACGTCAGGGTGGAGCTTCAGGACGAAGTTCTTCTCCTGGCCCGGGAGCTGATCAAGCGACGGCCGCTCCGCGGTTTCGACGCCATCCACCTGGCGTCTGCGCTGACTCTCGGCCGCGAGCTCGGTGAGCCGACGACGTTCGTGGCTGCTGACGCCCGTCTTCTCGATGCCGCAAAGGCCGAGAAACTTAGAGTGGTAAATCCGGAAGCATGATGTCGGAGATCCGTTCCCTCCGCTGCTCTTCCACGGTCTCCTTGGCTTCCTAGGATCCCCAAGTGCTTATTTTTCATGAGGGAATGAGATTAGGGGTGAACTCGCTCGCCAGAGCTCTGGCTGCGGGCGGGAGGTCTCGGCCGCGTTTCGTGACGATTCCGTAGGTTTCCTGGCCGAAGAGGCGGCGCAGCGATCGGGAGGCCAGGCGAGGGCGGTCGGCTGGCTGGAGGCAGAAAGCGGGGATGACGGAGACGCCAAGGCCGAGGGCGACGTAGCTCTTGACGATTTCCCAGCCGCCGGCTTCGACGGAGATCCGCAATTCAAGCCCGGCGCCGGCGAAAGCGCCCTCGATGAGCGATCGAGTCGTCGAGCCCTTGGGAGGGAGGACGAAGGCGTGGCGGGACAGGGTCTCGGGCGTTGGTCGCCGGCTGAAGATCGGGTGGCCGGGGGGCGCGATGAGGACGCGATCGCGGGTGATGAAGGGCACGAATTCGAATTCCGGAGGCGGGCCGGGGAGCGATCGGATGCCAAAGTCGAGGGAACCGTCTCGAAGGCCGTCGAGGACTCGGTCCGCGGGCTCGTGACGGATCACGATCTCCGCCCGGGGGTGGCGTTTCCGGAACGAGCGCAGGGGGACGGGAAGAAGGTAGAGGATCGCGGCCTCGCCGGCTCCTACCCGCACCGGGCCCCGCAGGGGACCGCCGGGAGATTCCTGGAGGCCGGCCGGCAGGTGATCCCATTGCTCAATCAAGGGACCCAGCGAGCGGGCCAGCGCTTCTCCGGCCCGCGTGAGCCGGACCCCTCGGCCCGCGCGCTCGAGCAGCTTCGTCTTCAGCTCCCTCTCGAGCTTGTGGACGGCCATCGTGACCGTCGGCTGCGTTCGAGCGACCGCCCGGGCCGCGCGGCTGACGCTTCCCGCGCGCGCCACCGCCAGGAAGGCGCGGGCCTGCTGGACTTCCATAGATATCTTCTATACTACAATTAAAAAGAATTGATTTGAACTATGAGATTTGAGGCGCTACCTTCCGGATGTCATGGATGAGTTGGAAATCGAAAAAGAGCTGGCAAAATCGAAGCGCAGCGAGTACCTGGCTCCTCCGGGAAAGTACCGGGTGCTGATGTGGGATTGGTTCGAGTTGCACAGTTCTGGCTACACCTTCGAGGAGGCGATGACTCCGACCATAGTCCGCGAATTCGACGACGCGGAGGAAGCCCTCCGATTTGCCCGGAGCCGGCCCCTCAATGGCTGGGACGAGTACAGTGTCTTTGACGAATATGGCCGCTATCTGGGAGGGAATCGCGAGGCGAAAGGGCCGAAGCCGCGTCCCGTGATCTCCAAGACCCCTGCGCCGCTTTTCACGGATCGGCTGAAGGAGGCCTTCTCGGAGGCGTTCGCGCTGCACGCGAGGCAGTTCCGCAAGGGCACGAATATTCCCTATCTCTCCCACCTGATGGCCGTCGCGAGCCTCGTGATCGAGAGCGGCGGCGGGGAGGACGAGACGATCGCCGCCCTGCTGCACGACGCGGCGGAAGACCAGGGCGGAGAGCCGACCCTCGAGAGGATCCGGCAACGCTTCGGCCCGCGGGTCGCGGAGATCGTGGACGGCTGCACGGACACCTATGAGGAGCCGAAGCCGGAGTGGAAGGGACGCAAGGAAAAATTCCTCAAGCGGCTGGCGGCCGCTTCACCTTCCGTGAGGCTCGTCGCCGCGGCCGACAAGCTGCACAATGCCCGAGCCGTTCTCGCGGACTTCCGGGCGATCGGCGAAGATGTCTGGAAGCGGTTCAACGCCCCGAAGGAGGACGCGCTCTGGTACCACCGGGCGGTGACCGAAGCGCTCAAGGAGGCCGGCCCGAGCTCGCTCGTCGAAGAGCTCGACCGCGTCGTCACCGAACTCGAACGTCTGGCCTCGGACAGGACAGGAGAATCCTGACGCTCTGGCATGATGGGGTCAGGTCTATGTTATACACTATGGATCCTGACCCGCCGCGATTTCCAGCCCAACCGGGGCGATTCGCCTCCCGGGTTCGAGGGACAGGGACTGCCGGGGAACGCTTGTGGTCCGGCTCTTATCCTGGGCAGGAGCTCTCGTCGTCGTCTTTCGGCGGCGGAGGGTCCTGAAGCCGCGAACCCATTTGAGGGAGGCCTTCGTGTTGTACTTCTCGGCGTAGGCGAGGTCCACCGCGTCGAAGAGCCGCTTCGCTCGGGTCGCGCGGGCGCTCACGGGGATCTCGCGGCCGGCGACGAGGATCGTTCCGCGCGGGTCGCTCGAGAAGGCCGTGCGCCAGCCGCCGGGCTTGTCGTACCAGGGGCGCACGAACAGCCGAGCGCCGACGAGGACAAACCAGATTCCGGTGAAGCGGTGCGGCTCCGTGCCGGCGCGGATGCCGAGCATCCGGGATTCACGCAGGGCCGAGAGGATCCGCGTCGGGAAACCTACAGCGGCCATCCTGACCTTCCGCTGGTCTCGTGGCCGAGCTTGGTCAATGTCCGGACGTCGGCGGGCGTTGGCCGATTCTAGAGAGAGCCGAGGACGATCGGGAGCGCGCGTCGCCGTGCTCGAACCCGACGATGACTTCATCGCCGATTTCGGGGAGCGCCCAGAGGCCGGTGCGGTTGCCGCCGAGTGGAAGCGAGACGTGAGCCCATTCCTCGACATCACGAGGAAGCCATGGGAACTTCACCTCGATCCGTCCGGCCGCCGACGGATCCTGGAGATCCACCACCACCGCGCGGGCCAGGCCGGGACCCGGACGAGGAACCAACAGGCTCGCATCCTGCGCCTGCGCCGCCCGCGTCGCAACGATCGCTCCGCCGAGGACGTAGAGGATGGCGAGAGAAACCGCCCATCCCGAGAGCCGCAAGAGTCTGGTCATGACGCGCTCCCTGACACGGCCCATCTTAGCCTTCGCATCTGCGCTGTCGGCTAAACTGAGCGCCTCTCGGAGGAGTGGCCGAGCGGTTTAAGGCGGCGGTCTTGAAAACCGCTGTACCTAACGGTACCGGGGGTTCGAATCCCTCCTCCTCCGCCATTCCAACTCTCAGCAGAGAAAGAAGTTTCGTCAGCGGTTTGCAGGGTCGTCGTCTTCATCGGTTAGCCGTTAGATCCCGAAATGTCCGCCTTTTGTCCGTGTTCCTTTCCGGGAACTCGTGGACGTTGCTCTCTTCGGGAGTCGCCGCAAGGTGAACTTCGGTGCGGCGGAGAGCCTGGATCTTGTCTTCCTGGGAAACGATGTCGTAGCGGCGGAAGACCGAATCCGTTTCGTGGCCGGTGATGCTCATCGCCACGGACTGCGGAACACCCGCCCGGATCATGTTCCGGACCGCCGTGCGGCGAAGATCATGGAAGAGTCTCCCCGGAACCTTGGCGCTCTTGCACGCCGCAGCCCAGGACTTCCGGAAGTCCCGGAGCGGTTTCCCTCGGTGGTGAAAGACCAAGGGTGAGACTGCCGCTAGACCTTCTCGGGTCCGGAACTCTCTCGCCCTCCATCGCCGCTCGATCAATTCCCAGAGCGAACCGTCAAGAGGCAGGGAGCGCGGACGACCATTCTTCGATGTTCCCAACCGGACCTCTTTCGCCGCCGAGTCCACGGCATCCCACCGGAGCGGAAGAATCTCTCCCCTCCGCCAGCCCGAGAGATACGCGAAGCGTGCGGCGTCGGCAACGGGCTCAGGCAGCTTCGCCGCTACCGCCTCAAACTCCGCCTTCTCGAAAAAGCCCTGTCTCGCGTTCTACTCTTTGAGCATCGGGAAGTAGGGAACTCTGTTCAGACGCTCTTCCTCTCTCGCGAGATTGAACGCCCGCCGAAGAATGCTAACCTCCCGGTTGACCGTTGCTCGGGTCTTCTCGACCGCGAGACGATCCGAGACGTAACGCTTAACGAGCGTCGGCGTCACGTCCACCGCACGGTAGAGCCCGAAGAACGCCCTCAGCGGCTTCACGCGAACCTTGCTCGTGCGCACATCCTTGGCGCGGTTCCCCTCCTGCTCGGCAACGAGAGCATCGAGAAGATCACTCAGACGGCAAAGCGAGGCTTCGAGGTTTCGCGGGGCGTTAGGGTCTGCGCCGCGCTAACGTTTCCCCATTGCCCTGTGGACTGCCCGAGAGAAGACGGCCATTAGGCGGACAGTGCTCGGCAACCCACCGTCCAGAAAGAACTTATCGGGGCACGTTGGATTCCCAATCCAAAGCCGTAGGGCCTCGACTACCGCCCTTCCGGTCTGCTCCACGATCTGGGCACGATAGGCGAATCTGCTACCAAGCTCCTCATGCATTCGTTTTGCCACGCACCTGATCGAGGACGGATATGATGTTCGAATGGTTCAGGATCTCCTGGGCCACAAAGATCTGAGGACGACCATGGTTTACGCGCACGTTCTCAACCGTTCCGGAGGTCGCGGAGTGGGGAGTCTTGGCGGTGCCCTCTAAAGGCACTCTCCCATTGGTCCGGCGGGTCAACCGGACCTGCCTTCGGCAGGCCGGTTATCAACAACGTTAGGCCTCACCGGAACCAGTTCCGGTGCACCAGCATCCTCAATTCAATCCCTAGCTCCGCAGGCTCCCGGAGCAATCCATTAAATCAGTCGATCCAGCTTACAACCGATTGCATAACGCAATCAGAACCGCGCGGATGTGCCGCGTGAGGAAAGGAAGTGGTATGGCTAAGCTCGTGTTCGGAATGAACCAGTCCCTGGACGGCTACGTCGACCATATGGCGTTTGCGCCAAGCCCCACGCTCTTCCGCCACTTCATCGAGGAGGCTCAGGGGCAGGCGGGCAGTGTGTACGGTCGCCAAATGTATGAGGTCATGCGTTACTGGGACGACGATCATCCTGAATGGGATGCAGAGGAACACGCCTTCGCGGCGGCGTGGCGGAACCAGCCGAAATGGGTCGTCTCGCGCTCGTTGAAGTCGGTCGGCCCCAACGCCAGGCTTGTTGAGGGTGATCTTGAGGGCGCGATCCGCGAGCTGAAGGCCGAGCGCGACGGGGAGATCGAAGTTGCTGGCCCGGACTTGGCGCAAAGCCTCACCGAACTTGGCCTGATCGATGAGTATCGAATCTACCTGCACCCCGTCGTGCTTGGTCACGGCAAGCCATATTTCGCCGGACCCCGGCCGCCGCTCCGCCTTATGACTAATGATCGGATTGGCGAGGATGTGATCAGGTTGACCTACGTTCCTGCTTAATCTCGCGACTCGCCGGATGGAAATCGCCGCTGAAGTCTGGTCTTGGGTTGGGCCGCTGAGAGGACCTCAGCGACTTCGTCGAAAGGAGTGCAACATGATCGGTGTATTCGTTACATTCCGCTATGGAGACAACTTCGATGAGCGAGCCGTGCGGAAGATCGCTGAGACCGCACGCGTAAGGTTCGAAGGAATGCCGGGGCTACGCTCAAAGGCTTTCACGCTCAATTCCGGGAAGCGTGAGGCCGCGAACTTCTACGTTTGGGATTCAGAGGAGGCCGCGACAGCGTTCTTCACTGATGAGCTACTCGAGCGGGTAGCCGGTCTCTACGGTGTGCGCCCTAGCGTCGAGTTCGTGCAGATTGCCACCCTCGTGGAAAATATCCGGCCGTGACGTGGTCGAGGGATGACGGCATGGTAAAGACCGAAGGGCTTGAGCCCGCCTTCACGCCTACAGCTCTCCAGCATGTAGCGACATGTCGTCCACGCCGAACCCCCGGCTGCAGCGGACTCGGCGTCCGCTTTTTGTCCGTGGACCGGTACGGACGGGACCCGACGCCTGCCGGGTCCCGGTCCGCTAAGGTGCTGTTCCTGTTGAATGAGTCGCTTCCCGACAGAAGGAGGCGACTCCCGGAATCCTCTTGAAAACCGCTGTGCCGAAAGGCACCGGGGGTTCGAATCCCTCCTCCTCCGCCATCAAAGCCCGAGACCCTCCGCCCGAGGGTCATTTCTTCTCTTTGCTGCGCTTTTTCTGGAATCGTCGTATTCAATTCGCCGCCTTAAACCGCTCGGCCACTCCTCCGGGTTATCCAGTTTAGCCGACCTCGCTTGTCGGAACAGCGGCACAGCGGTTTTTAAGAACGCCGCCTGAACCCGGATTCCTTCCGATCTCCCGGCCGACTCGCGAGAGATTCTTCGTCGAGACGAGGAAGCGCGACGACGGCGATGCCGGGGCGCATCGCCGAGGAGGGATGACGAAGTATTCGGCGGAGAAGATCCGCGAGACGGCCGGGTGGATCGGAAGGAATGCGTGTTGACCGTTCGGCCACTCCTCCGTGACATCAGTGTAGCGGACGACGGCGCTCGTAGAGTTCGGTCATTTCTTCGCTTGTACCTCGCTTTTTCTGGACTCGGCCGGCGGCGGCGGTGACGAGACGGCGTGGGGAGAAGCGGACGGTCTCCTTGATCAGCTTGTTGCCGAGGCCGGGAATGACGACGCGCTTGCCGCGCCTGGCGCCGGACCAGCCGACCCGGGCTACCTTCGCGGCGTCCATGACGAGCGGGCCGCGGAAGAGCCAGGTGTCCTCGAGGCCGGCGGCCTCCTGGAACTCCGTGGTCGTGGGGCCGGGGCAGAGCGCGGTGACCGTGACGCCGGTTCCCTTCAGCTCCTCCGCGATCGCTTCGGAGAAGGAGAGGACGTAGGCCTTGGTCGCGTAGTAGACCGCCTGGTACGGGCCCGGCTGGAAGGCGGCGGTCGAGGCGACGTTGACGATGCGTCCCCGCTTGCGCGAGACCATGCCAGGAAGGAGTCGCCCGGTCAGATCGGTCAGCGCCACGACGTTGACCTGGATGATCTCGAGCTGCCGGGTGATGTCGCTTTTCCAGAGACGCCCGTAGATCCCGAGCCCCGCGTTGTTGACGAGGACATCCACGGCGATCCGCTCCGTCTCCAACTCTTCGACGATCCGCTTCGGCGAGGCCGGGTCGGCAAGGTCGGCCGCGATCACGCGGGCCGAGACGCCGTGCGCCACCGACAGCTCGCGAGCCAGCTCCTCGAGCCGCTCTTGCCGGCGGGCCACGAGAACCAGGTCGTACCCGTCCGCGGCGATGAGCCTGGCGAGCTCCTTCCCGATGCCGCTCGAGGCCCCCGTAACGAGCGCATTGCCAGACGAGCCGCGAGGCTTCATGGAGCGAAGGTTACAGGGCCCGAAGGCCGGGAACCCCTTCTTCGTTTCTCTGGTGCTCACTTGGCGGAGAGGCCGGGATTTGAACCCGGGGTAGGGTTATTAGCCCTACGGCGGTTTAGCAAACCGCTGGTTTAAGCCACTCACCCACCTCTCCGGGCGTGGCCAGGATCCGTGATGTTACGGGACCAAGCATCGGAGAGCAACGCCCAACCGAACACCGAACAACAAGCACCGAACACCGTCCTCCTCGACATGCGATCATCTTGCGATGGCGACGGGATTCTGGGCGCGGGTGCGGCGCTATTACCTGGCGGGTTTGCTCGTTCTCGCGCCGACCGCGCTGACGCTGTGGGTGGCCTGGAAGTTCTTCACGTTTTTCGACGGGATTCTCGGAGGACAGCTGCGCGCGCGGGGGATCTCGGTCTTCGGGCTCGGTTTCGTCCTGTTGAATGTCCTGATCCTCCTGCTCGGTTGGCTGACCACGAACTTTCTCGGCAAACGTTTCTTTGGCGTCTGGGATCGGGTCATGCACCGCGTGCCGCTCATCAACAAGATCTACTCGACGCTGCGGCAGATTGCCGAGATCCTCCTGGGCTCGAATCAGAATGCCGCCTTCCGGCGCGTGGCGCTCGTCGAGTACGGCTCGCCCGGAACGCACATGGTCGGCTTCGTGACGTCCACGGCGTCGAGCGAGGCGCAGGAGAAGCTCGGCGCAAGGGTCTGCCACGTCTTCGTGCCGAGCGCCGTCAACCCGACGACAGGCTTCCTCCTCGTCGTGCCGGAGGAGAAAGTGCGTTACCTGGAAATGACGCCGGAGCAGGCGATGAAGATGATCGTCTCGGCAGGGTCGATCGTGCCGCCGGCGACGTCTGTCATCCTGAGCGAAGCGAAGGATCTGCTCCGGTCGCCGCGGGAGCAGATTCTTCGGCCCTCCGGGCCTCAGAATGACAAGGCCAGGCCCCTCGGTGGCTAGTTTCTGATCTCGGCGCCGCCGAAATACGGACGGAGCGCCTCCGGGATCTCGACCGAGCCGTCCTCGCGCTGGTAGTTCTCGAGAAGCGCGACGAGTGTCCGCCCGATCGCGAGTCCCGAGCCGTTCAGGGTGTGCACGAACTCGGGCTTCTCGCCTTCCGCGCGGCGGAAGCGGATCGAACCGCGGCGCGCCTGGAAGTCCTCGTAGTTCGAGCAGGAGGAGATCTCCTTGAACGCCTGCTGGCCCGGCAGCCAGACCTCGAGGTCGTAGGTCTTGGCGGACCCGAAGCCCAGGTCTCCGGTCGAAAGCGACACGACCCGGTAGGGGAGACCGAGCCGCTTCAACACTTCCTCGGCGTGGCCCGTAAGACGCTCGAGATGCTCGTAGGAATCCTCGGGGCGCGCGAACGTCATGAGCTCGACCTTGTCGAACTGGTGCTGGCGGATCATCCCTCGCGTGTCGCGGCCGGCCGCGCCCGCCTCCGAGCGGAAGCACGGGGTGTAGGCCGTGTAGCGGATCGGCAGCGCCTCGGCCGGAAGGATCTCATCGCGGTGCAGGTTCGTCAGCGGGACTTCGGCGGTCGGGATCAGGTAGTACCCCTCCCGGGTCTGGAAGAGGTCCTCCTCGAACTTGGGGAGCTGCCCGGTCGCGAAGAGCGAGTCGCTGTTGGCGAGAACGGGGGGAAGGATCTCGGTGTAGCCGTGCTCGCGCGTGTGCAGGTCGAGCATGAAGTCCATCAGGGCCCGCGACAGCCGCGCTCCCGCTCCGCGGAGAACGGTGAAACGCGCGCCCGCGAGCCTGGCTCCGCGCTCGAAGTCCAGGATGCCGAGCGCCGGTCCCAGATCCCAGTGGGCCTGTGGCGTGAACGCGAAGGCGCGGGGCTCACCCCAGGACCGTTCGAGCCGGTTGGCCGTCTCGTCTTTGCCGCGGGGCACCGAGTCGTGCGGGACGTTGGGAATGCGCGTCTCGACCGCGGAGAGGGCCTGGCTGTGATGCTCCTCCTCCTCTTCGAGGAGCCGGATCTCTTCCTTGAGGGATTTCATCTCGGCGAGCGTCTCCGGCGACGGCTTGCCGCGCACGGCCGTCAGCTCGTTCTTGCGCCGGCGCTTCTCTTCCAGGCGCGTGATCGTCTGGCGTCGAAGGCGATCGAGCTCGGCGAACTGCTCCAGGCCCGCGCCGGCGAAGCGCTCGGGCATCTCTCGGGCGAGGCGCGCCGCGTTCTCCCGCAGGAAGTCGCGTGGTAGCATGAACGCTGCGATTTATATCGCGTCCGTGGCCGAGTCAACCGTTTGAGCCCGCCGTTTCAGCTCCCGGACGTGGACTGCGTCGTCGTCAACCGCGACGGCGGCGAGGCCTTCTTCGCGGCGCTGTCCTCCTTGAGGTCGCAGGCCGGCGTGGACGCCTCGATCGTCGTCGTGGACAACGCCTCCCAGCCGGCCGAGCGCGAGAGGCTCGCGCGCGAGTTCAAGGAGTCGAGGGTCGTGGCGTTCTCGCGCAACCTCGGGTTCGCGGCGGCGGCCAACGAAGGGATCGCGCGCACGCGGTCTACCTTCGTGCTGCTCGTCAACAACGATGCCGTGCTGGCACCCGACTACGCGGCGAGGCTCGCGGCGAGGCTGGCTCTCGATGACCGGCTGGCCGCGGTCCAGGGCCTCGTCTTGAACGAGAACGGCAGCCGGGTAGACACAGCGGGTCTGGACTGGAACCGGCGCGGCGAGGCGGTCCCGGTCCTGGCCGGAACCCGCCCGGAAGAGGCGCCGAAGGCCGTCTTCGAAGTCTCGGGCGTCTCGGCCACGGCGACGCTCTACCGGCGGGCGGCGCTCGACAGCGTGGCGGCGCACGGAGAGATCTTCGAGGGCTCCTTCTTCGCGTACTACGAAGACGTGGATCTCTCGCTTCGGCTCGCGCGGGCGGGCTGGCGCTTCGCCTGCGACCCGGAGGCCCGGTGCCGCCACGAAGGCTCGCGCACGGGCCGGAGGACGCCGGTTCGCCGCGCTCTCTGGACGGCGCGCAACCGGTGGCGGACGCTGTTTCGTAACTTCGATTCGCGCCTGCTCGCGCGCAACCTCTTTCCGCTCCTGCGCGCGGACCTCGCGCACGTGAGGAGCGTGGGTTGGAAGGGAGCATTCCTCCCGGTCCTCGTCTGGCCCCGACTTCCGATCCTCGCCTGGCGCTCGCGCGACCAACGCGCCCTCCTCTCCGAGTGGCCGAGCCGGCCGGTCCGTAGTCCTTAGTCCGTAGTCCTTGGTCCGTGGTCTTCTAAGATGCCATCAACTTTGATGCGGACGACCAGGGACCAGGACAGGGACAGATCTCCGGCGCCAGCGGTCCGGGAAATCACGGTGATCCTCGTGTCCTGGAACGACGCGAAGGATCTGCGCGCGTGCGTCGAGTCGCTCGCACAGGCCCGCGGCCGAATGCCCGCCGGCGGCCCGCGCGTCTCTCTCGTCGTCGTGGAGAACGGCGGCGGCGGCGCGGAGATCCTCCCGCTGTGGCCGGGCGCGTCGGTTCTCGTCAACGAGGAGAACCGCGGGTTCGGCCCGGCCGCCAATCAGGGAGCGGACGCCGCGCCGGGTGACGTGCTCCTGTTCCTGAATCCCGACACCCGCGCCGAGGGCGATCCCTTCACGGCGATCGCCCGCGGCTTCGAGACGCGCCCCGAAGCCGCCGCCCTCGCCCCGCGCCTGCTCGACTTCGACGATCCCGCCGCCCCGGCAATCACGAATCCCAGATCACCAACCACAAATCCTCGCCTTCTCTCTCCTCCCGGTCTGGAGGACCAGTTCACGTTCCAACTGCGCCGGCTTCCGCGCCTCGCTTCCGACGCCCGCGAGCTCCTGCTCGTGGACGCGCTCTTACCGAACAACCCGCGGCGCCGCCGCTCGCGCTACGCGGATTGCGACAGGAACAGCCCGTTCGAGGTCGAGCAAGCCGCCGCCGCGGCCCTGGCGATCCGAAAGAACGCGTTCGAAACGCTCCGGGGCTTCGACGAAGGTTTCGTGCCGGCCTGGTTCGAGGACGTGGACCTCTGCGTCCGCCTTCCTCGCGCGGGAAGACTCCTGTACTGGCCGGAGGCGCGATTCCGGCACCGCGGAGGCGTCTCCTCGGTGTCGCTCGGCTACGCGCGCTTTCTCCCGACCTACTACCGCAACGCCCTTCGCTACCGGCGGCTCCACTACGGCCTTGCGGCCCGTCTTCTCTACCGTCCCCTGCTCGTCGCCGGGATGTTCCTGCGTCTCTTCCTGCTCCCTTTTCGTCCCGCCGTCCCGCGCCCCCGCGGCGAGGCCGCCCGCGCCTACCTGGCAACCCTCGCGCTCGCTCTCGGCTTTGGCTCCCGTCAATCACAAATCACAAATCACAAATCACAAATCCCCCATGATTGACGTCTCCATCATCGTCGTCGCCCACAACGACGAGGCCGATCTGCCTCACTCCGTTTTCTCGGCGCTCGCTCAGCGCGGCGTCCGCGTCGAGACAATCGTCGTGGACAACAAGTCCTCCGACGGTTCGTCCGAGGCAGTGCGGAGCGTCGGGGGCGAGAGCGTGCGTCTGGTGGAGTCGCCGGAAAACGTGGGCTTCGCCGCGGCGATGAACCTCGGCATCGGGCTTTCCTCCGGCCGGTACGTCCTCGCGCTGAACCCGGATTGCCGCCTCGAGCCCCGCTTCGCGGCGATCCTTACAGAGCGTCTCGACGGCCGGCCCGATGTCGGTTCCGCTTCGGGAAAGCTACTGCGCGCGGAGGGGGCCGACCTCCATCCGACCGGAAGGCTCGACTCGACGGGGATCTACCGGACGGCAAGCGGGCGGCACTTCGACCGGGGCTCGGGGGAGGAGGCGGCCGGCCGGTATCTGGTGGAGGAAGAGGTCTTCGGCGCCACCGGCGCGGCCGGCTTCTACCGGCGCGAGGCGCTCGAAACCGCGAGGATCATGACGGGCGTCTTCGATTCCGACTTCTTCCTCTACCGCGAAGACGCCGATCTCTCCTGGAGGCTTCAGAGCCTCGGATGGAAGTGCCTCTACGTTCCCGAGGCCGTCGCCTACCATCGCCGCCGCAACCTGCCCGACCGGAGGCGCCGCATGTCGCCGCTGGTCAACTACCACTCCGTGAAGAACCGGTTCCTCCTGCGCATCAACAACCAGACGCCGCGCGACTTCGCGGTCACCCTCCTGCCGACCCTGGCGCGGGACATCGTCGTCCTCGGCGCCTGTCTGACGATCGAGCGGTCGTCGCTGCCCGCCTTCACCTGGCTCTGGCGCAACAGAAGCGCCTCTGGGCCAAACGCGCGAGAAATCCAGGAGAAGATCCGCGCGCGGCGCGGAGGGAGATGAAGACCGGGAGACCCGAGAGCTGAAAGCGGACAGCTGATAGCTTTCTTCCTGATGCGCCTGGCCATCCTCGGGACCCGCGGGATCCCCGCGCGCTACGGCGGCTTCGAGACGCTGGCCGAGGAGCTGTCGGCGCGCCTGGCGTCGCGGGGTCACGACGTCACGGTGTACACGCGCGCTCGCTATGCCGAGCCGGGGCTCTCGTCTCATCGCGGCGTGAAGATCCGTGTCCTGCCGACGATCCCGACAAAGTATCTCGACACGGTGGCTCACGGAATTCTCTCCGGATTCGACGCGGCGCTCGAAAGGTTCGACGCGGTGCTCGTCTGCAACGCCATCAACGCGGCGTTCGCCTTCCTTCCTCGGCTCGGAGGCAAGACGCGGGTCGTCCTCAACGTGGATGGCCTCGAGCGGAACCGCCGGAAGTGGAACGCGCTCGGGAAGCTCGCCTATCGCCTCTCCGAGAGACTCTCGATCATCGTGCCGGACGCGGTCGTCTCCGACGCCCGGGTCATCGAGAACTACTACCGCGAGCGGTACGGCTTTTCCTCCGTTTTCATTCCCTACGGAGGAGACCTGCCCGAGCCCGAGGGAATCGAAGCGCTCGAAAAGCTCGGGCTCGCGCCCGAGCGTTACGCGCTCTACGTTTCGCGTCTCGAGCCGGAGAACAACGCGGACGCCGTCGTGCGCGCCTATCGCGACGTGCCGGGGGACGTTCCTCTCGTCATCGTGGGCGACGCGCCCTACGCCCGCGATTACATCGCCGCGCTCCACCGGCAGGCCGGCCCGCGCGTTCTCTTTCCCGGAGCGCTCTACGGCGAGGCATACCGGCAATTGCTCGCCGGCGCCGGGGTCTATATCCAGGCAACCGAGGTCGGCGGGACCCATCCCGCCCTGGTCGAGGCCCTCGGCTTCGGGCGCATCGTTTGCTACAACCGGTCGCCGGAGAACGAGGAGGTGGCGGAGGGCGTTGCATTGCCATTCGACGTCCGGCGGCCCGAGACGCTCACCCGGCTGCTGGCGGCCATTTTGGACGATCCGGCCGGTTATTCCGTATGGAAGGATCGTGCGAGGGCGCGCGTCCGGGAGCGGTACCGCTGGGAGGACGTCGCCGCCCGTTACGAGGCTCTTCTTGAAGGAAGGCCCGTCATCCCGTAACATCGCGGCGGCTCTCCGGTTCTTCTGGCTGCGCCGGACTCCATGCTGAAGCAGAAAGCGCGCGCAATCGCCTTGGGCGTATTGATCTGGGACCTCGTCCTGACGGCGTTGTCCCTGCCCGTGGCCTACGTGCTGCGGCTCGTCGTGCTGCCGTCGTTCTCCCCGTGCGGTTTTTCGAACGCCGGTCTCTCCGATCAAGGAGTATCTCTTCCTGCTCGTCCTCATTCTTCCGGTGTGGGGCCTGCTGTTGTTCGCCGCCGGCTTCTATCGCAGCCACCGCACGACACCGCTCGTGGAAGAGATCTGGGGGGCGATGAAGGTCGCGTTCGGCGGCACCGCGATGCTGGCTCTTCTCGTCTACGGCCTGCGCCTCGAGTTCGTCAGCCGTTTCTTCCTTCTGGTGTTCGGCATCGTCAACTTCACGTTCCTCGGCACCGAGAAGATCTTCCTCCGCCTGCTTTCGAGATGGGTGCGCGCGCGGGGCCTGAATTTCCGCACCGTGCTGCTCGTGGGGACAGGTCAAAAATCCGCCCAGCTGGGCGACTTCGTCGAAGCGCATCCCCACTGGGGATTCCGAGTCGTCGGCTACCTGGACGATGACAACGGCGGGGAGATCCAGCGCGCGAACCGGTGGCCTTGCCTCGGCAAGATCACCGACCTCGAGTCCGTGCTGATGCGCGAGGTGGTGGACGAGCTGATCTTCGTCATCGAAAAGGGGAGACTCGCGGAATACGAGAACGCCCTGCTGGTCGCCGAGCGCCACGGCGTGCGCGCGCACGTCTCGCTCGACATCTTCCCGCACGTTCTCGCGCGCCCGGTTCTGGAAGAGCTGGACGGCATCGCCCTGCTGTCCTTCACGACGACTCCCGCCAACCCCATCCAGCTCGTCGCGAAGAGAGGGATTGATTTCGCGTTATCGCTGGCGTGCGTCCTGGTGACGCTGCCGATTCAGGCTCTCGCGGCCCTGCTCATCCGGATCACGTCGCACGGCCCGGTCTTCTTCCGCCAGGTCCGCTGCGGCTTGAACGGCCGGCATTTCACCCTGCTGAAGTTCCGCACGATGTACGCGGGAGCCGAAGAGCGCTTGAACGAAGTCTCGCACTTGAACGAGATGTCGGGTCCTGTTTTCAAGGTCTCGAAGGACCCGCGCCTGACTCCCGTCGGCCGGCTGCTGCGCCGGCTCTCGATCGACGAGCTGCCGCAGCTCTGGAACGTGATCCTGGGGGACATGAGCCTGGTCGGCCCGCGGCCCCCCTTGCCGGAGGAAGTGGCGCGCTACGAGCCCTGGCAGCACCGGCGTCTCTCGATGAAACCCGGCCTCACGTGCCTCTGGCAGGTCTCGGGCCGCAACAACCTCGACTTCGACCGCTGGATGGCCCTCGACTTGAAGTACATCGACACCTGGACGCCGATGCTGGATCTGAAGATACTCCTGAAAACGGTGCCCGCGGTGTTGTCCGGACGCGGCGCGCGTTAGCGTGCCATTCGCCGCGATTGTCCAAGGTCCAAAGTCGAAGGAGTCCAAAGTGAGGGCAGATCCTGGTCCTACCTTGGACCTGTGGAGCCTTGGACTTTGGACGCGCCGCGAAGCGGCGCTCTTACCGGTTCCCTCCGCGGAACGCGTCCTCTTCCCCCTGCTTGAAGAGGTACTTGATGGAGGTCTTGGGGATCAGGAGGTTCGGCCCCTGGTCCCGATTCACCTTCAGGCAGTGCTTGTCGTACCACTCGATCCAGCCGCGGATCTCTTCGCCGTCGTTCAAGACCACCACCATCGGGGTCTTGGCGGCCATCTGCTTCAGGTAGTAATAGCTCTCGGCGTTCGTCTGTTCCGCCGGCGCCTGCTTGCGCTGCTGGAACGTGCGAGTCGGGTATCTCTCGGAGAGGTCCGAGAGATTCGGTCGGATCAGTTTTCTGTTCCCCGAGGGCTCGTTTTCTGGACGATACGCGTTCCCGGGGGGATTGCGTTCTGCCACGGCTGTCTCTCTTGGTCCCAGTAATTGGCGGGACACTTTATCCGCTAAACCGCCACCTCCGGAGAAATATTCTGGGCCTTTTCCGGGGTGGCAGGGGCCTGATTGAGAGCCGGCCGTCCTCCCTCGTCCTCGTAGGCCAGGCAGCACATCAGCCTCCCGCACATCCCCGAGATTTTCGAGGGATTTAGCGACAGGTTCTGATTCTTGGCCATCTTGATCGTCACCGGGTGGAATCCCTTCAGGAAGGTCGAGCAGCAGAGGGTCAGGCCGCACGGCCCGAGTCCTCCCCTCATCTTGGTCTCGTCCCTGGGGCCGACCTGGCGCATCTCGATGCGAATCGGGTGCTTCTGGGCGAGGTCGGCCACGAGCCTCCGGTAATCGATCCGGGTCTCGGAAGTGTAATAGACAGTGTATTTACGCCCGTCGAAGCTCTCCTCGGTGCGGATGAGCTTCAGCGGGACTTTCCTTTCTCCGGCCAGCTCCTGGACGTCGGAGAAGAACGTTCGCTCACGGGCGAGCTTGGACTCATATGTCGCCAGATCGCTTGCCGTGCCCACGCGCACGAGCCGCCGGGCCTCGCGCAGCTGGCACTGCTTGACGATCATGGGATGAAGGCTGACCACCTCGGCATATTCGAGCCCGTGCTCACCTTCGACGACAAGCCTCTGACCCTTGTCCAGGGCCGTCCCGTTGGTCTCGCAGAAGACCACCCGGCCGTCCTCGTTTTCGTTGATCCGGATGCCCACATAGTGGCCTCCGGGGTTGAATGCGTTGCCTGTCGAGCAACCGCCGCCGCAGCCAGACATAGGGAAAACCCCTCAAAACGTTAAGGTTACCATGCCTCCGACCCGCCGAGGGCGCGAGAGCCGAATGGGGGATTCTAGCTTTCCAGCTCCCTCACGAGCAAGTCGATCAGCTCCGCCGGTTCCGCGGTGGCCAGAATCCGGGTTCCCGGGACCCGCGGGCGACCGGCAGCGCTGGAACAGGGGAGGATGTGCCGGATTGTCCTCTTCGATGGCGGCGACGATCGCCGCCATGCCCTGTTCTTCCAGGAGCAGGACGGCATCGACCCGCCGGTTCCGGCCGAGCTTTTCCAGCGTGTCCTCCACCCCGTGCGCCGTCAGGACCTCCACGGACGGATGCCGCGCCGCCAATTCCTCCAGCTGCGCCCCCTCGGGGACGACCACCAGAACTGAAATCATGGTTCGATTGAAGGATTGAGAGATTGCGGGATTGCATGATTGGGCCGAGCCCGGCCCCCAATCCTCCAATCGTCAATCCTCCAATCATCATCTCACTCGACCCAGATCGTTGCCGACGCTCCCGGCCGCGCCGGGTCCGTGACTCGGCCGGCCGTGTAGAAGACGAAGGTGTACAGGCCGGGCCGGTCGGGCGCGAAATCGAACGTGAACTCGCTCTTGGGCCCGACGCGGATCTTGCCCTGAGTATCGGTGCCGGAGACTCGAATCGTCGGGCCCCCTTCCGGCGTGTAAGCGAGCGCCGCCCGCGGATAGGAATAGCTCGTGCGCGCCGAGGCCTCCTCCCGCGTCAGGGGAGCCGGAGTGCTCTCCCGCGCGATGGTCACGAACTGCAGCCGCCAGTTCGGCAGCGGCTTGCCGTCGAAACGCAGGACCGGCCGGGAAGACTCGTGCCGGACGATGCTCAGGCGTTCCAGCCCGCGCGTCAGGAACTCCTGCGCCATCTGGAAGCGCCCGTGCCCGACGGCGTAGCCGATTCCCACATGGGTGGCTTCGGGATCGAGGATCGCGCGGCGGTGCCCGTCGCCGGGAGGCTGTTCGGCCATCATCTCCTCGTGTCCGGACAGGGCAAGCCGCACGATGGGCTCGGAGAAAGACGGACCGCTCGTCACCCATGAGACCGAGTTCTCCGATTGGGCGCCGAAGACTCCCGCAAAAGATGTGCGCGCGTAGGGGGGAATCCCGTCCATCAGGAAATGGCCGCGCGTCGCCTCGCGCACCTGCTGCGCGCAGAAGGCATCCGCCACGCGGGATGCCGCGCCGTCCCAGGCGACGGGCGGAAGTCCGGCGGCCGCGCGATCGGAATTGATCCGCTCGAAGACCGCCGCCTTGACCGGGTCTTGCGGCCGGGAGCCGGCGGGGGGAAACGCCTCGACGAGCGGCGCCGCGAGATCGGGCGCGCGAAGACGCAGCGGCGGGTGCTTTACCGAAGCTAACTGAGGCGTCTTCGACTGCAGGGCGCAGCAGGAGAAGAGAAGCGCCGCCGCGGCGATCCGGCCGGGATTGGAATTACCCATGGATTCGTAGTCTCATGGGGAGTCGCGGAAAAAGAACCGCCGGCCGGAGGAGATCTTCCCGCCCCTCGTGGCAACCAGGAGGACGCAGGGTGACCCCGATCAAGTTCGGAACTTCCGGTTGGCGCGCGGTCATCGCCGACGAGTTTACGTTCGGAAACGCCCGCCGGGTCATTGCCGCCGTGGCGCGCGTGCTCGCGGAAGAGGGAAAGAAGGGCGGCCTCGTTCTCGTCGGCTATGACACGCGCTTCCTGGCCGGCCGTTTCGCGGGCGAGGCGGCGCGCCTGCTCGAGGCCGAGGGCTTCCAGGCGGAGATGTCCGCACGCCCGGTCCCGACGCCGGTCCTGGCGTTCGAGACCCGCCGGCGCGGCGCCGCGGGCGCCGTCAACTTCACCGCCAGCCACAATCCGCCCCGGTACCTCGGCATCAAGTTCTCCACCGCCGACGGGGCTCCGGCGCTTCCGGAGATCACGAAGAGAGTGGAGGACAGAATCGCCGCGTTGACGGAAGTCGCCGAGCCGCCCTCCCGGCCGGTGGCGACCTTCGATCCGGCCCCCGCCTACCTCTCCGATCTTGCTTCCAGGGTGCGGCGGGAGGACGTCGGGCGCGGAGAGCCCCGCTTCTCGCTCGATTTTCGCTTCGGGACCTCCTCGGGGTTCCTCGATGCCTATCTCGAGGGCACGGGCGCGGATCTCTCGCGCTTGAACGCGAAGGCCGACCCGCTCTTCGGCGGCGAGTCGCCGCAGTGCGGCGAGAAGGAGCTCGTGCTTCTCGCCGAAGACGTCCGCTCGAAGGGCTCCCGTCTGGGCCTCTCCTGCGACGGGGACGCGGACCGCTTCGGCGTCTGCGACGCGCGCGGCGCCTACATTCAGCCCAACCAGATTCTCGCGCTTCTCCTCTGGGACCTGCTTTCGCGCAAGGGGCGCCGCGGCGGCGTCGCCCGGAGCGTCGCGACGACGCACGCGCTCGATGCGATCGCCGCGCGCTTCGGGGTCCCTCTCTACGAGACGCCGGTCGGCTTCAAGTACATCGGCGAGAAGCTGATCGCCGGCGAGATCATCTTCGGGGCGGAGGAGAGCGCGGGCCTGACCATCGAGGGACACGTGCCGGAGAAGGACGGCATCCTGGCCGACCTGCTCGTCGCGGAGATGGCCGGCGCCGCCGGGAAGTCCCTGGACCAGCTTTCGGAGGACTTGCGAGGGCAGATCGGCCCCTATTTCTCGACCCGCCTCGACCTGCCCGTTTCGCCCGAGGAGGGGCGTGCCCTGAAGGCCCGGCGCGCCTCCCCTCCCGAGCGATTCGCCGGCCGCGGGGTCGCCTCCGTCAATCAGCTGGACGGAATGAAGTTGCTTTTGGACGACGGTTCGTGGATTCTGGTCCGGGAATCGGGAACGGAGCCGGTAGCGCGCGTGTACGCCGAAGCGAAATCGCAAGACGAGGCTGCCGCTCTCGCCCGGGCGGCAAGGGAATTATTGAGACCATGAGCTTTTCCATCGAGGCGGTCCTGGGACGGGAGATCCTCGACTCGCGGGGCAATCCGACGGTCGAGGTGGAAGTGCTGTTGTCGGGGGGCGCGACGGGGCGCGCGGCGGTGCCTTCGGGCGCCTCGACCGGTCAGCGCGAGGCGCTGGAGCTGCGCGACGGGGACAAGAAGCGCTACGGCGGAAAAGGCGTCACGAAAGCCGTCGCGCACGTCAACGGCGAGATCGCCGCCGAGGTCCTGGGCGCCGACGCGCGGGACCAGGCCCTCCTCGACCGGATCCTGATCGAGCTCGACGGGACAGAGAACAAGGGGAGGCTCGGGGCCAACGCGATCCTCGGCGTCTCCCTCGCCGTGGCGCGGGCCGCCGCGGCGGCCTCCGGCCTGCCGCTCTACCGTTATCTCGGCGGCGCCGGCGCGCGCACGCTTCCGGTCCCGATGATGAACGTCATCAACGGCGGCGCCCATGCCGACAATCGCCTCGACCCGCAGGAATTCATGGTGTGCCCCACGGGCTTCACGACCTTCGCCGAGGCCCTGCGCGCGGGCGTCGAGGTCTTCCACGTTTTGAAGGGAATCCTCAAGTCCAAGGGGCTCTCGACGGGCGTCGGCGACGAGGGAGGGTTCGCGCCGGACATCGCCTCCGCGCGCGAGGCCCTGGATCTTCTCGTCACCGCGATCTCGGCGGCGGGCTACAAGCCCGGCCGCGACGTCGCGATCGCCCTCGACCCGGCCGCTTCCGAGTTCTACGAGGACGGTAAGTACGTCCTGAAGGGGGAGAAGAAGACCCTCTCCTCCGAAAAGATGATCGCCTACTGGGAGACGCTCGTCGGCGACTACCCGATCGTCTCGATCGAGGACGGCCTCGCGGAATCCGACCACGACGGGTGGATCGCCATGACCGAACGCCTCGGCGAGAAGATCCTCTTGGTCGGCGACGACGTCTTCGTGACCAATCCGGAAATTCTCGTCAAGGGGATCGAAGACGGAATCGCCAACGCGCTGCTCGTGAAGCTGAACCAGGTCGGCACGGTTACCGAGACGCTGGAGGCCGTGCGCCTGGCGCAGACCGCCGGCTACAAGACGGTCGTCTCCCACCGCTCGGGGGAGACCTCCGACGACTCGATCGCGGACCTCGCCGTGGCCGTCAATTCCGGACTGATCAAGACCGGCTCCGCCAGCCGCGGGGAGCGCCTGGCCAAGTACAACCGCCTCCTCGAGATCGAGGAGGACCTCGCGGCCGGCGGCGTCTTCGCCGGGAAAGGAGCCTTCCGGCGGTGAGGCAGCCCGCGCCCCCTCCGCGCAACCCGAGGCCGCTCGCCGCTTTCTTCCTCTCGCTCGCCTGTTCGGCCGTCGTCCTCGGCCTCTTCCTCCTCTACGACGGCCGGCTCCTGGAGCTGAAGAAGGCAAAGGCGGAGATCCGGCAGCTCGACAAGCAGATCGCCGACCGCAAGCGCGAAAACGGGCAGCTGCGCGCCTCGATCACCGCCGCCAACCGCGGCGAGTTCCCCGCCGAGAAGGCCGCCCGCGAAGAGCTCCACCTCGTCCACCCCGAAGACATCGTCCTCCTCTACCCCCCCGGCACCCTCTCCCCGCAGAAACCCACTCCCGCCACAACGCCTCCCCCCTCTCCCCCCGCGAAAGGTAAGGGGTGAGGGCTTCTCGCGCGCCCTCCGCGACTTGACCTGATCTGTCGCCTTCGATATGGTGCGCATCCCTGACGCGGGGTGGAGCAGCCTGGTAGCTCGTTGGGCTCATAACCCAAAGGTCGAAGGTTCAAATCCTTCCCCCGCAACCAAGATCATCAGACGCCGGGAGGAAGCTCTCGGCGTTGCTGTAATTGGCAGCCGAGATCGGATTTGAACCTTCGACCGCTTCAAGTCAGCGACTCGACCACCGAAGGCAGGCCCACGGCAGTAGAGAACGCCGGCCCGGGGCCGGCGGTAACGTTCGGGCCGGCCACCAGCGGCAGACCCCCGGCAGTAGGCAGCGCCGGATTCGCCGGCGCTAATTCCTTCCCCCGCAACAAATAAAATCAAGTAGTTGGGCGAGCCGCGCGACTCCTTTTCTGTTCAAGTCGCTGGAAAGTCGCTGTTTTGGCCGAACATTGTCAAGAGTTCCCTTCGGCTCGTTTCCTCCGAAGAGGAGTCAGCTCATAGAGGTGGCGCCTTCGCCGTTGTGCAAGATCTCCCTGGATTTTGGTTACGGCCGGAACCGGAGGTAGAAGCCGTAGCGGTTGGCGTCGAAGGAGCCGAGGCCGCCGGTGTTCTGGGCGCTGTCGTTGTACTTGTCGCGCATCCATTCGACGACGAGACCGAGACTGGCGCTGACGGGGACGTCGCCGGTGATGCGGGCGCGATCGATGGTGAAGGGGTAGGAGCCCTTGTTCTCGAAATTCAGGTAGGAAGCGTCCAGGGTCAGGAACGGAAAGACGAGGCCGATGCCCCCCTCGATGTTGACGCCCCGCTCGTGCTGGCTCGAGGTCGCGACGGTGAAGTCCTGGGGAAGCCGGACGGGGATCGTGCTGTTGGCCTCGTACAACCCGGCCGCGACGTGCAGCCGCAGCGCTTTGGTCGGAGTGATCTCGAGGGTGCCTCCGTACTCGCGCATGCGCGCGTCGGAGGCCGATCCCGGGATGTCGTTCTCGTAGTCGAGCTGGGTGCCGTTCAAGGACACGTGCAGGAAGTCTCCCTCGCCGAAGGTGAGGCGAAGGCGGTAGCGGTCACGGTTGAGGAAGTCCGTGCGGACGATGGGGTTGTTCGCGCGGTCGCCCGTGTAGTCGCCGCCCAGCGTGAACCCGGCGTGGCTGTAGCTCGCGCCGGCGGAGTACGTGTCGTAGCGGCGATGGAAGGTGCCCTCCTGGCCGCCCGGGCACGACGATCTCGGCCAGGCTGGGCGAGACGGTGACGTCCTGCGACGTCTGCGACCACCCGGCGCGCAGGGCCAGGCCCCCGAGCCCGCGGGCGGCGACGCCCACGTCCCAGACGTCGTCGAAGCGGTCCATGGAGTTCTGCGCCTGCAGGAGGACGAGCAGGTCCTTCCGGTCCGCTCCGGCGAAGGTCACGGTATTCAGGTAGAGGTCCGAAATGAGCGCGAAGCCGTCCATGTAGCGGTGGCGGCGCGAGTAGCCGGCCGAGAGATCGAGGCCGTCGAAGATCGTGACCTCCGCCCGGCCGCTGCCGCGCCAGAACGTCGCCTCGGACTTGGTCGAGGCGGTCTCGTTCAGGCCCGCGAAGAAGCGGCTGATCTCGAAGGAAGCGAGGCTGCCCGCCAGGCTCTCGGACTCGCTGGTGTCGGCCTCGGCGCTGGCGCGCTGGTAGTTGCCGATGATCTTGATCCGGGAACCCAGGCGCCCCGTCACCACCGCGGAGGTCGAGGGGGTGTCGACCGTGGTATCGGTCCTGGTGTGGCGATTCAGATCGGTGAGCGTGACCGGGACGCCCAGGACGGGTCCGGCGTTGTTCCCGTTCTTCTCGCCGGGGGCGACCGAGTTGTCGATGTTTGACCGGAACTTGCGCCACCCTTCGACGACGCGTCCCGTGATGAATCCGGCGTCAAACGCCGCGCCCGCCCGGATCTCCTCGTCGGTGTTGTCGAGATTCTCGTTCAGCCGGAACTCGTCCTGGCCGACGTGTATAAGTCGTCTGGCCGGGTCCCGAGTAGGTGTTGCGGGTGTAGCCGACGATCGGCGTGATGATCCTGCCCGGGAAGAGGTTGAGCTCGGCGTCGTACAGATTGCGGACCCGGTTGTAGGTGTGCTGGCCGGGAATCACCGCCGGAAACAGGGGATTGGCGAAGTCGGGCAGCGCGCTGAAGGCGTCGGCGCGGCGGTAGAAGAAGCGAAGACTGTAGAGACCCGCGCGGCCCATATCCAGGCGCAGCGCTCCCGCGGGGCCCACGCCGAGATCGGAGGCGTCGAGGCGGAGGTGATCGACGAGCCCCCCGGTTCGGCAACAGTCCGCCGTCGCGAACGTCACGTTGCGGAGAAGGAACCCTTCCCGCTCGTTGATCTGCGAGCGGTATTCCTCGTTGTTCCCGTCGACGTTGACGAACCGGTAGCCGAGGGTGATCTCCATGGGAGTGGTCTGAGCGGCGGCAATCCCCGCGGTCGAGGAACACCAGGAGCGCCAGCGGGAGAAAGCGTTTTGTCGTTCTCATCGGCGGCTCCTACTTCAACAGTAGCGGCGACAGGTACGACCCGTGCACCGCGACATGACAGGTTGTGCAGTTCTGGTAGCGGGGGAGCGAAACGTCGTGGAACGACGGAGGCTGCGAGCCCAGCGTCTTCGACGAGAGCGTCGAGTGGCACTCGAGGCACAGATTCTTCACCGTGGCGCGTTTGAGCCGCTTGTTGTTGGAGGAGCCGTGATTCTCGTGGCAGCTCATGCAGTCGCCGGCCACCCCGTTGACGTGCTCGAAGACGAACGGCCCCCGCTTCTCGGCGTGGCAGTTCAGGCAGGGCAGCTCGCCGACAGGCGTCAGCCTGAGGCCCTTGTCGACCTTGCGTCCATGCGGCTCATGGCAGGACGTGCACTCCATCCCGCCGCGGCCGATGCGATGCGCGAAGGGCTTGTCCTTGAACGACGCCATCTGCGAGGGGTGGCAGGTCGCGCAGAGGTCCGATGGCTTCTTCGTCAGCAGGTGAGCGGTCTTCACCTCCGAGGAATGCACCGAGTGGCAGGAGAGGCAGTTCACGGTCTCCGTGGAAGCATGAATGCCCACCTGGTAGGACGCGTGCTCCTTGTCGCTCGTGTGGCAGGAGACGCAGAACTCCGCTCCCTTGCGCCCGTGGAAGGCCCGGATGTCCGACTTGTCCTCGCCGCTCGACTCCATGTGCTTGACGCCCGGGCCGTGGCAGGAGTTGCACGCGGCGCTCTCCGCGCCTGGCTTGCCCCAACCCACGCCCGGGATGCGCGTATGAGGATTGCCGGCGAACGTCTTGGCCTGGTCGTGGCAGTCGGCGCAGACCGGGGCATCGGTTTTCTGGGCCGCGGCGGGGGTTGTCTGGGAGAGAGCCGGGCCGGCGGAGAGCCCGACGAGGACCAGGGCGCCGATTCCGCCGAGTACCCAGGGTTTCATCGACATCGCTTCCCCTTCCCCCTTCATTCGAGAACCAGGGGCGGCCGCACGCGCGGCCGCCCCTGACAGAAACTCCTTTACCGGGCGTGGACCTTGACGACGTCCCAATCCTTGCCGTCGCCGTGACACGACGCGCACGCCTCCGCGAAGAAGGGAGTGGTCACGGTGTTCAAGTACGCGTGCGCGGCGGCATCAATGTTGTCGTGGCAGCCCAGGCACGCGGACGTGGCCGGACCCTGCGGCGAGAAGTAGTCACGGAGCGTGATGGCGGGAATCGCACCGTTCGGAAGCGGGAGGTTGTACGTGGAGGTCGAGGTGTGGCACTGCACGCAGTCCTTGCGGTCGCCCGGGTAGCGGACCTCGTTGAAGGGCGTGGGAGTGCCGCTGTGGCCATAAACAGAATACTCCTGGGTGAGGTTCTCGCCCGAATGGATGCGGTGGATCATCCGCTTCAAGAGGATGGATTCCGGCGGATCCGCCGAGGCGGGACGTGCATCCGAATCGTCCGCATTGGGGTTGTGACAGATGTCGCACTCCTCGATGGCAATGCGCTGGCCGCCGTGAGAGAAAGTCGTGGCGAGCCGGTCGTGACAGTTATTGCAGGTGGCCAGAAGGACCACGCTCCGCCGCGGGACGGGCGCTCCGTCCGTGACGGCAACGTACGTGATCGGGTTGACGGCCCCTTCGGTGTACGTCGGGGGACCGGCTTTCGGAGCGGGATTGAACGTGATCGTGCGCCGTGCCTCGATCGCGACGGCCCAGGTGCCCTTGGCGTCGGCCGGGATCGGCTTGGTGAACGTGTAGGTCGCGACAGTGCCGTTGAATCTAGCGTTGATCGCGCTCTCGCGGATGGGCTGCGCCGGAGGGGCCTGGCCGGTTCCATAGTCCGTCGAGGGCCCGCCCAGGAGGAGATTCAGGCTGGGGCTCGCGCTGCCGCCCAGAGTCTTCGGGTCGAGGATCTTGCCGTCGTTCTCGGTCAATTTGAAGGTGACGGTCGGCTTCTTGCCGGGGCCGACGTTGGTGACTCCGAGGATCGTGGCGTTCAGGCCCTTCAACTGCGCGGAACGGTATGGGACGGTGTGCGCCGTCCTGATCCCGGCGTCGTATTCCTTGGAGCCTTCCGGGAGGTGGCAGCTCGCGCAGGCGCTGTCGTCGGCCTGCGCGCCTCCCGGATGGCCGGCGCCCGTCACCCAGTTGATGTCGTCGTGGCAGGCACCGCAGGGAGCCCGCGCCGGCTTGGTGTACCAGACATCGGACTGCGAGGGCTTCTGCGCGGGATTTCTTCCCTCGTGGCAGTTCTGGCAGTTGCGGATGTCCTGCGGCATGACGACCGTCGAGTAGTCGTGGTCGCTCTGGGCATTGCCGATGATGTGGTACGGCTTGCCGGCGATGACGCTGGGCAGGTTCTCGCCCCTGTGGATCTTGTGGATGAAGACCCTCATGTCAACGGTGTTACCGGTGTCGGGGTCGGTCGTCTGGGGCGAATGGCAGAGGACGCAGAGCTTGGCGTCCTGCCTCACGTCGCCATGCGCGGAGAGCGGGTCGTGGCACTGGTTGCAGGCGTTCCTCTCCTGGATCACGTCCCACTTGTCGACGACCGCCTGGCCGTCGGGCCGGAAGTCGAGCTCGGCGTTGTCGATGTAGACCTTGCCGCCGATGACCGGGATGAAGTCGGGCATCGTCCGCCGGCCGTACACCGCAATGGTGTGCGTCTTCGTCTGGTCGAAGCCGGCGGGAAGGACGGTCGAGGAGTTGAACTTGAAGTGCCCGAGTTCCACGTCCACGATGGTTCCGGAGAGGCCCGCGGCCTGGATGGCCGTCTTTCCGATCAACTCCGGCGGGGCCGGCGGGGCCGCGGTCGCGGTGCGGGTGGCATAAGAGGTGTAGTCGCGCGTTGCCGGGTTGTACCAGGCGAGCACGAAGCTCGCCGTGACGACGCCGGGCGTCTGGACTCCGAGGCGGTCGACGGGTGCGCCCAGGGAGTCCGTGATCGTCACGTCGATGACCGGCTTGCGGTCGGCTCCGATCGTGACAGGGCTGTTGATCTTGTAGACGATGCCGGGGCGCGCGAAATCAAGCTGGGCCTGCGTCAGGTAGGCTTCCTTGGAGGTCGCCGGGTAGATGACTTTCGCCGGCCCTCCTTCGCCTCCCCTCGGCGCGACGACCCGCGTCGCGGTTGGCTGGCTGCTCGTCAGGACGAGCGAGCCGGCGGTGATCGCCAGTGCAATACCACGCCTCAACATGCGACTTCCTCCTCGGCGTCCGCGCGGGACGCCAAAATCCCGTTCTTTCGATCAGCCAGGGCGGGGCGCGAGACCGCTGGCTTGAGTAGCAGCAGAACGGTTGTTTTCAGGGTGAACTCCTCCGGCAACGTTTTGGGGGATCGAATCTCCTCGGCTATTGGGTCTCCAGTCTTGGTCGAGACAATCTAAGAGGAGACCCGCATCTCCGAGATGATGCGTGTTCATCATTGTGGTTTTTTCCCTCCCTTGCGCGCGCGACTGGCGGGCGGCGTAACGGGTTGGATATCGAAATCCGAGCGGTGTCCGGTCGCACGACTGAGTGAACTCCTGGTCGCGGGAAAGTCGCTGGATTTCCCACCGAATCCCCCGCAACCAATGAAATCAAGGGGTTGGGCGAGTCGCCTGACTCCTTTTCTTTTCAGGTCGCTGTCCTCGCGGACACGTTGATAGATCGGAATGGGGTAGGGCTTCCGCATCTTGACGCGGGTTCGACCCCGGGCGCAGGATGTCTCTGCACGCGTCGAGTCTGGTCAAGCGGTGGTCTTGCCCCGGGTGACGCGTACCGACGTGCGCGTCGTCCTTTTCAACGGGAGCTGCCAGCCATGACCACGGCCCTCGAAGAACGCCGTACGGTTTCCTTCCCTTCCCGATATTCCCTCTCGTCCCGCATCCGGTTTCTCGGCACCGAGAACGCGTTCAAGATCGGGCCCTACATCCGGCGAGTGGAGGACGAGGGCCACAGGGTCATCAAGTGCAACCTGGGCGAGCCCGACTTCCCTCTCGCGGCCCACATCCGCGACGAGGTGAAGCGCCAGCTGGACCTCGACCTCACGCACTACTGCGACCCGCAGGGCCTCTTGCCGCTGCGCGAAGCGATCGCGCGAGAGATGGGTGCGAGGCGCGGCCTCTCGATCTCGCCCGAAAGGGTCGTCGTTTTCCCCGGCGCCAAGACGCCGATCGGCTTCTGCCAGGAGGCCTACTGCGACCCCGGCGACGAGGTGATGTATCCGAGTCCCGGGTTCCCGATCTACGAGTCGTTCACGAAGTACGTCGGGGCACTTCCCGTGCCGTACCACCTCGACGAGGAGACGGGCTTCGACGTTTCCGCGAAGGACCTCGAGAGGCTCGTCACCGAGAGGACGAAGCTCATCTACCTCAACTCCCCCTCGAACCCGACGGGCGGCGTTCTCTCCCGCGCGAAGCTCGAGGAGATCGCCGATGTCGTCCTTCGGCGGTGCGCGCCCGAGGTCCGCGTCTACTCGGACGAGGTCTACGAGAACATCCTCTTCGACGGTGAGAAGCACCACTCGATCGCCTCGGTTCCGGGGATGGAGGCGCGGACGGTGATCGTGTCGGGAGCGTCCAAGACCTACTCGTGGACGGGCGGCCGCCTCGGGTGGGCCGTCTTCCCGACGGCGGACGAGGCGCAGGTTTTCAAGAACCTCAACATCAACTACTTCAGCTGCGTCCCGCCGTTCAGCCAGATGGGCGCGAAGCTCGCCATCGAATCGCCCGCGAGCCCGCCCGAGATCGCGCGCATGGTGGCCGCCTTCCAGCAGCGCCGCGACGTGGTCGTCGAGGGGCTCAACCGGATCCCCGGAATCCGCTGCCAGAAGCCGCGCGGCGCCTTTTACGCATTCCCCAACGTCGCGGGAGCCTGCGCGGGCCTCGGGGCGATCGATGCCTGGGAGGCGCTCCCGCCGGAGGTGCGCGCGCTGACGACGCCGGCGACCCTCTTCCAGATGTTCCTCCTCTTCCGGTACCACGTCGCCACGTTGGACCGGAAGTCGTTCGGGAAGATCGGAAGCGAGGGGAAGCACTTCCTCAGGATCTCCATCGCCACGTCTCTTCCCGACCTCGAGGAAGCCGTCCGGCGCATCGCGGCTGCCGTCGACGACCGCGCGGGATTCGCCGCGTGGATCCGCGAAGGTGCGACCCTCACCTGATCCCGACGCCGCCCGCGCGGCGGCGAGGGGACGAACTGACGAGCTGACGAGGTGACGCCATGACCGTTTCCTTTGGACCGCGGAGGGGAGTCTGGATCGAGGCCGGCCGGGAGGCCCCGGACACACCGGCACCGGACATTGCACCGCTCGTGCTGCTCGACCAGCTCTACAGGTCGGTCTGCTCCATGCTCTACAACTACGTGCCGATGTCGGGGCACCCGGGCGGATCGGTCTCGTCGGGGCGCTTCGTGGCCTCGCTTCTGTTCGGGCCGATGGACTACGACGTCTCGCGCCCCTCGAGGGACGACGCCGATGTCCTCTCCTACGCGGCGGGCCACAAGGCGATGGGGCTCTACGCAATGTGGGCCCTGCGCAACGAGGTGCTCCGCGTCGCGGCGCCCGAGCTCCTGCCGGAGGACGAGGCGCAGCAGCTCCGCCTCGAGGACCTCCTCGGATTCCGGCGCAACCCGAGAACCGGCACGCCGCTCTTCCGGGCGCTCCGCGCCAAGCCCCTCGACGGGCACCCCACTCCGGCCACGCCCTTCGTCCGCCTGTCCACCGGGGCCTCGGGCGTCGGCCTGGCGTCGTCATTCGGCCTCGCGCTCGCGGCAATCGACACCTACGGAGACGACGCCCCGCGCGTGCATGTCGTCGAGGGAGAGGGCGGCCTGACGCCGGGGCGGGTGTCGGAAGCGCTCGCCTTCGCCGGCTCCGCCGGCCTCGGAAACGTGGTGGTGCACGTCGACTGGAACCAGTCCTCGATCGACTCGGACCACGTCACGCGCGAGGGCGGGATTCCCGGCGACTACGTTCAGTGGACGCCGATGGAGCTCTTCTACCTTCACGACTGGAACGTCGTGGAGGTGCCGGACGGGATGATCTGGGGCAGCATCGGCCGCGCGCAGCGGCAGGCGCTCGAGATCGGCAACGGCCAGCCCACCGCCGTCGTCTACAGGACGAAAAAGGGCTTCGAGTACGGTGTCGAGGGGCGCGCGTCGCACGGGGCCGGCCACAAGATGTGCTCCGCCGGGTTCTTCGCGTCCCTCCAGCCGGTCGTGCGCGAGAGCGAGCTGTCGATGCCAGCCTGCGAGCCGGGGGCCACGCGCTGCGCGGGAGGCCGCGACGCGGAGGTCCTCGAGGAGTGCTTCTGGCAAGCGCTCAGCATCGTCCGGGGCGTCATCGAGGCCAACCGCCCCGTCGCCGAGGCACTCGTCCGGCGTCTCGTGTCGTCGCGCGAGAGGCTCGACCGGCGACAGCGGAAGCCCCGGGAGAGCGCGCCATCGGTCGGGAGGGTCTACGACGCGGCTCGCCCCGCCGAGGTGCCCGCCGAGCTCCTCCTCGCGCCCGGCAGCGAGACAACGTTGCGCGGACAGCTCGGCAAGGTGCTCGGCCACTTCAACAAGCTCTCGGAGGGCGCTTTCTTCATTGCCGCTGCGGACCTCCTTGGCTCCACGAGCGTCAACGAGGGCGCCCGGGGGTTCCCGGGCGGGTACTTCCACGCCAGGACGAACCCGGGGGCGCGCCTGATGGCCGTGGGCGGCATCTGCGAGGACGCCATCTCAGGGGTGCTGTCCGGGCTGTCGTCGTTCGGCAAGCACATCGGCGTGGGCTCGTCCTACGGGGCGTTCCTCGCGCCGCTCGGGCACATCGCCGCACGGCTCCACGCCATCGGGTGCCAGGCACGCGAGTCCGTCACCGGGGAGCCCTACCGCCCGATGATCCTTGTCTGCGCCCACGCCGGCTTGAAGACAGGCGAAGACGGCCCGACCCACGCCGATCCCCAGCCGCTGCAGCTCCTTCAAGAGAACTTCCCGCCGCGCACGATGGTCACGCTCACGCCCTGGGAGCCCCAGGAAATCTACCCGCTCGTGGCGGCAGCGCTCGAGGGACGGCCGGCCGTCATCGCCCCGTTCGTCACCCGCCCGACGGAGAGGGTGCTCGACCGGGCGGCCCTGGGACTCGCACCGGCCAGCGAGGCTGCGCAGGGCGTCTACCTCCTCCGTCCTTCGCGAGGCGTGCCACAGGGAGTCGTCGTCCTGCAGGAGTCCGCCGCGGCGTACGCCTTCGTGGAGGAAGCGCTGCCGCTTCTCGAGCGGGACGGGATCGACGTCGAGGTCTACTACGTGGCGAGCGCCGAGCTCTGGGACCGACAGCCCGAGGCCTTGCGCGAGATCGTCTTCCCCGAGAGCAAGGCGCAGGTCGCCATGGGGATCACCGGCTTCACGCTCGCCACGCTCTACCGCTGGGTCCGCTCGGACTTTGGCCGCGCACACAGCCTCCACCCGTACCAGCACGGCCACTTCCCGGGCAGCGGCCAGGGTTCCGCGGTGGTCGCGGAGGCCGGCCTCGACGGCAAGAGCCAGCACCGCGCGATCGTGAAGTACGTCGAGGAGCTACGCGCCCGGACCGAGCCGGGCCACCCGCTGGCGCCCTCCTGGCGAGCCACCGGGGATCCAGCGGCTGCGTCCCACCGCTGACGGAGAAAACGGAAACACAGCATCCCTGCAAGGATCAACGGGAAGTGAGCTTCTTTGCCGGGACGCCCGCTCCGCAGAGATAGACCGGGAACTCCTTCACTCCGTCCAGGCCGATCAGGTTCTCGAGGAACGTGTCCTGGATCGCGGCGGTCGTGAACGGACCGAGACCGCGCGAGGTCGCGAGGAGGCAGAACGTCTGCGCGAGGTGCCCGGCGTCGAGCCAGAGAACGCGGTACGCGTTCTCCATCTGATACTTCCAGAGGGTCCGCTCGAAGACGGCCGTCATCACGCAGAGGAAAGCCGCGCGGCCGACCCACGCCTGACCCGACGCCGCTTTCACCGCCGCGGCGCGCAGGTCGCCGGAGCGCAGCCGGCGAAGCTCGTCGGAGGCAACGTCGTAGTGATACAGCCCGGCGGGGAGTCCCGAAACATTCCATGCGAGCACGTAGCACTCGATCGGATGGAGACAGCCGGCCGAGGGGCTGGTCTTCAGCGGCAGGCGCCCGTAAACTCCGGCTTCGAGCCAGCCCGTGCGGCCCCAGGTCCCGCGCACGACCGCGGCCAGATCCACGAGAGAGACCGGCCTGCGGTCGAACTCCCGGACCGTTCGCCGAGCCGCGAGGACCTGCTCCAGGACCGCCGCGATTCTCCGGAGCGGACCCGGGAGGCAGCCGCCGGCCCTTCGCGCGGCGATAGCGCTTGAATCGCGGCGGCGGACGCTCGGCCGCGAAACGCGACTGAAGGAAATGATCGACGGCGTCGAAGCTCGTCACGAAAGGGATGTCGCGGGAGGCCAGGTGATACCGGACGGAGGCGAGGTTGTCCTTCCACGCCTTGATGCGCGAGAGCCGCCGCCGGCCTTCCCGTTCCGGTATCAGCAGACCGAGACGCCGAAGTCTGCCGATGCTCCGCAACACTGACCCCCGGTCGTAGTCCGGCAACGAGTCAGCGACGGCCGAGGGACTTCGAGGACCGTCGAACGAATCCAGGAGAAGAATCGTCTCAGACTCGGCGGCGAAACCCTTTCCGCCGCGGAGATCCTCGACCAGGAGCTCCCCCTCGCTCCAGGAAATCAGAAGGTCCGGGTTTCGGACGAGCCGGTTCAAACGGCGGCGGCTACTTCTTCTTCTTCCCGGTCTTCTTGGGTCGTCCCGTCGTCGGATCGCAGGCGGGAGGCGAGAATGGCAGACCTACCGCCTTTCCGCTCTTTCGCTTCGCCTTGGCCTTCATTTTCTTC
>CAVUIX010000011.1:0-11328 GCA_963741435.1 uncultured Acidobacteriota bacterium
G
Source organism: uncultured Acidobacteriota bacterium (assembly GCA_963741435.1). Taxonomy (GTDB): domain Bacteria; phylum Acidobacteriota; class Thermoanaerobaculia; order UBA5066; family Gp7-AA6; genus JAWOLE01. Next base: position 2 of record CAVUIX010000011.1, read on the forward strand.
GCCCGGATGGTCGAAGTCCCCTTCGCGCTGATGGTCCCGAGCGCCGACCTCGGTGCAAGCGGCGGGCCGGCGGAGACGCTCCTGACGGGAGCCCTCGATCTCGTCTTCGAAGAGGAGGACGGCTGGAGGATCGTGGACTACAAGTCCGACACCATCGCCGAAAACCTCGACGACCTCGTGGCCTTCTACAAGCCTCAGATCGCCCACTATCGCCGCTACTGGCAGCAGTTGACCGGGCGTCCCACAAAGGCCGGTCTCTTCTTCGTCTCGACCGGCCAGGAAGTCTGGCTCGAAGAGCCCTGAAAAAGACGGGTGCGATGACACGATCTTCAATGCGGGTATCCCTGGCACTCTCCATGGCGAGCGAGGACTATGCCAAGCCGCCCGCCTGAGGCTCTGGGGTCAGGTCTATGTTATACACTATGGTCGACCCGACTCGCAGCAAGGCCCGTTCGAATCAAGCGCGTTGGTGAACGTTATCTCGGAAATGCGTGGACACCTGGCCGAAACACGTGCATCTGACTGTGCCGAAAGCCGCCTTCGAGGGCGAGGTTTGAAACGTTCGCAAAGGAGGTTCTGGGGTCAGGGAGGTTATACCTATGGCGAACAGATCGCGCGAGGCCAGTCGTTAATTTGGGGCTAGGTGAGTCACGGTGATCTGCCGCAGGCCCCGCTGGCCGGGAATCGTCCTGTGCGTATTGGGCATATGGGCCTGCCGGGGGAAGGCGGATTTCAGCGACGTGATGCCGGAGCCCGTGACTCTGAGCGCGGAGGAGTACCGGCAGGAGATCACAGATATCGACCGGCTCGTCTTTGCGGAGGGGCCGTTCGATCAGGCTCGGCGGGACTCGCTCGCCGGGAAGCTCGAACAGCTCGCCCGTCGCTTGAAGGCATCCTCCGACTCTCGCTTTATCGCGATCGAGGTGCTCGAGGTCCGGAGGCTCGCCATGGTGGCGAGGAGGGCGCCAGCAAAGCCGCCGCCCTCGGTGTTGAGTGACCAGTGGATGCGCATTCGCAGCAACGTCTTCGACGATCGGAGCTGGTTCGCGCGGAGCGCGTCGGAGCTGGAGCCCCTTCCGGCAAGCGGGCCGCCTCCGGCGGCGCTCTCTCTTGCGAAGCCCGCGCCGGAGCCTGCGAGCTCCCCCGCGGGCGTTTCGGCGGCGCACGAGCTGGAAGGCCGGTGGAGAGTCAACGAGATCAACGGAAACGGGAAGCCGATCCATGACCCGGAGCAGTCGGGAGCCCTCTGGGTATTCGCCGGCAATCAGCTTTCCATCTCGAGCCCGGCCGGGAAGTCGAGCCGCTACACGGTCACGCCGATTCACGATGCTCGCGGAACAGCCCTCTGGCTGCAGTCGCACGACTCGGCCACCGGCGCCGCCGAGAACGGCTGGATGATCTACGCACTCGCCGACGGAACGCTGAAGGTTGCGTTTCAGGACGGCCTGGGCGATCGGCCGGAGAGCTTCGAGCCGCCCGGAGAGAGGAGCGAGCCGTTGTTCGTCACATTGCTTCTCAGACGTGAGAGCCCGTAGCGCCCGGCGTCTTGACTCACGACTCTCAACTTTCAACCCTCGACTTCTCCCCTGGCAGGACGCAGATGGCGGCGGTGCCGCCGCCGGGGCGGTTCTGGAGGCGCAGCGAGCCGCCGTGGGCGGCGAGGATCTCGGTGCAGAGAGGGAGGCCGAGGCCGCTGCCGGACTGCTTGGAGGAATAGAAGGGCAAGAGCGCCTTCTTCATCGTTTCCTCGTCCATTCCCTTGCCCCGGTCGAGGACCTGGAGGAGCCAGGGGCCCTCTTCGCCGCCGCGCTCGAGAGCGATCGCGATCTCTTCGGGCGGGCTTCCCGACTCGGCGGCGTTTTTCAAGAGATTGATCAGGGCCTGTTGCATCTGGGCGGGGTCGAAGTAGCCCCGATCGGGGCCGGGGTCCACCGCCAGACGGAACGGAAAGAAGCTGCGCGCCGTTTCGAGGAAGCGCCGCCACTCGACCGGCTCCTTGCGCGGGCGCGGAAGGCGCGCGAAGCGCGCGTAGCCTTCGAGGAAATCGCAGAGGTGGCGGACCCGCTCTTCGACCGATCCGAGAATCGCGTCGAGCCGTCTCGGCGAATCCGGGCGCTCGGAGACGAGGCGCGCCGAGTGGACGAGCGAGCTGACCGGCGCGAGCGAGTTGTTGAGCTCGTGGCTCATGACGCGGATGACCTTCTTCCAGATTTCGACTTCCTGGCGCTTCAGCTCCGCCGTCATGCGCTCGACGACGATCAGGCGGTGTTCCTGCGTGTTCAGCTGGAAGCGGCGGTTGACGACTCGGAAGGTCTCTTCCTCCGTTGTCTTGCGTCCGCGCGCCGGCCACGAGCGCGTCCTCCTCCGCCTCGAGAGCGCGCCGCATCGGCTCGGAGCAGGATTCGAGCAGGTCTTCCAGAGCCCTTCCTGCGAGGCGCCTGGATTGCCCGAAGAGCTTGCGTGCGGCGGTGTTGGCATAGGAGACGCGCTCCCGCTCGTTGACGAGCAGGATCGCCATCGGCGCTCCCTGGAGCAGCGTGTCGAGAAGCAGCTCGCGCTGGTAGATCTCGTTTCGCTCCCGGCGCAGCGCGTCCCCGAGCCGGTTGTAGAGGCCGACGAGCTCTCCCAGCTCATCCTCGCGCGAGGCCCTGATCCGGACGCCGAAATCGTTCTCCTGGAAACTCCGGACCCCGTCGGTCACCGCTCGCAGCGTTTCCCTGACGGGCCGGAACGCCCTCGCGAGCGACCACGCGGAAAGGGGAACCCCGACGGCGAGGCCCGCCAGGAATACGCTCGCGGGAGGCCACGCGAGGGACGCCGCTACCGCACAGGCTCCGGCTACAGCCGCGAGGTCGAGCCCGACAACCAGCGCGAACCGACCGCTCAGGCTGAAGCGCGCCTTCATGAAGGAGTCTCTGATGTCTTGAGCCCTGTCATTCCGAGCGGAGCGAGGAATCTGCTCCGGTCTCTGATCCGGAAGAGCAGATTCTTCGTCGCTGCGCTCCTCAGAATGACAACGTACTCTTAGTCCCTCGGCCGGCGCTCGAGCACGATGCCGAGGCGCTCCATCTTGCGGTAGAAGGCCTGGCGTGAAAGACCGAGATCCTCGGCGGCACGCGACACGCTCCCGCCGTGGCGCCTCAACATCTCCTCGAGCCGCGAGCGCTCCTCGGGTTCGGCCGCGGAAGCGCCGTCCTCCGATTTTTCGCGAGCGAGGCCCAGGTCCGCCGCTGTCAGGACTTCGCCGTCTGAAACCAGGGCCGCTCTCTGGATCCGGTTGAAGAGCTCCCGCACGTTGCCCGGCCAGGCGTGGGAGAGAAGCGCGCGTTCCGCTTCCGGCGCGAGACGCCGCTTTCCGTCCTCCTGTTGCGGCATGGATTCGAGCGCGGCGCGGGCGAGCGGGAGGATGTCGTCCGGCCGGTCTCTCAGGGCGGGCACCGCCAGCTCGATGACGTTGACTCGGAAGAAGAGGTCCTCTCGGAAGCGTCCCTCGGCGATCACTTTCTTCAAATCGGTGTTCGTCGCGGCGAGCACGCGGACGTCCGCGCGCCGCGTCACGCTCGATCCCAGCCGCTCGAACTCCCCCGTCTGGAGAACGCGCAGGAGACGGACCTGGCCGGCGGCGGAGAGGTTGCCGATCTCGTCCAGGAAGAGCGTTCCCCCATCGGCCGCCTCGAACCGCCCGATTCGCAGCCGAAGCGAACCGGTGAAGGCTCCCGGCTCCGCCCCGAAGAGCTCGCTCTCGAGGAGCTCGTCGGGCAGGGCCCCGGCGTTCACGCGGATGAAGGGCTTGCCGCGACGGCGGGAGTTGGCCTGCACGATCTCCGCGATCCTCTCCTTGCCCGCGCCGCTCTCCCCGGTGATGAGCACCGGCACATCCGAGGCCGCGACCTGGACCGCGAGCGACACGACGCGGTGCATCGCGTCGCTCTCGTAGACGATGCCGGCCAGCTCGTAGCGCGAGGCGAGCTCCCGCCGCGACCGGGAGCGCGTCTCCTTCAACTTCTCGTTTTCCCGCTGCAGGGCGCGCATCTGGAGGAGGTTTCGGACGGACGACAGGAGCTTCGCGTCGTCCCAGGGCTTGGCGAGATAGTCGTTGGCGCCCTCCCGGACGAGGGCGACCGCCGTCTCGAGGGAGGTCCAGGCCGTCATCAGCAGAACCGGCATCGCCGGATCAGCGCTGCGGATCGCGTGGAAGAGGTCGATCCCTTCCTGCCCGGAGGTCGCCGCCGGCGCGAAGTTCATGTCCTGGAGGACCACCCCGATCGCTCCCTCCCCGATCCGGGCGAGGGCCTCCCCGGGGCTGGCGGCGACTTCGCAGGGGATGTCGTGGATCTCGAAGAGGACGGTCAAGGCCTCCGCGATCGCCGGCTGGTCCTCGACGATCAGGAGCCGGGACATGCGCGCCGCCGCCCTGGCCGGAAAACGACTTCCGGGCCGGACCGCTCCCGCCGTCGAGCGAACCGCCTCGACACGCATCTGTCCCAGATACGGCGGGGCTGGCTCAAGGTTCCTCCGCCAGGAGACTGTCCGTGTAATCGCTGTCATCCTGAGGAGCGGAGCGACGAAGGATCTGCCCTCGTCGGATGAGCGGATCCTTCGCGGAGCCTGTCCTGAGCGGCAGAGTGCCCGTCGATTGGAAGAGGACAGATCCTTCGCTTCGCTCAGGATGACAACGGGGGTGCGAAGGGCTCAGGATGACAAAACCCCGGACTCAGTCCCTATTATCCAAACGGGTTCCCGCCAGGCTACACGTTCCGGGTGGCGACGGCCGGGGCGACTCGCGCTCCACGGAGGGCAGGCAGGAACGTCGCGGCGAGCCCGGCCACCCAGAGCAGGAGCACTCCCAGCGCCACCAGACCGGGTTCCATCTTCGGCCCGGCGACCTTGGAGACCAGGGCGACGTTCAGGCCGAACGCGAGCAGGATGCCGAGCGCGAGCCCGAGCGTCGTGACGATCCAGTTCTCGAGCAGGAAGTAGCGGATGATGTCGCCGCGCTGGGCTCCAAGGGCGCGGCGGGTGCCGATCTGGCGGGTACGCTCGTTGACCGAAAAGACCGTCAGGCCGACGATGCCGAGCGACGTGATGAAGAGAAGGAGCACGATCAGGATCGAGAGGATGTTGGCGAGGAGTGCCGTCCGCGCCTGGAAGCGCTCCTTGATCTGGGTCAATTCCTGGACCTGGACGCTTCGGCCGTTGTTCGCGGTCACGAGCGCCTTCTCGATCGAGGCCATGACGGCCGCCTTCTTGCCGGGCTCCGCGCGCACGAGATAGCCGGCGCCCCCCACGAAGTTGCGGGAATAGCTGGGGAAGAACATGACGTACTCGTGGATCGGCCACCCGTACGGGTTGTAGAAGCGGTCGATCACGCCGACGATCCGGTACTGGTCGCCGTCGCTGTCCTCCAGGCGCTTGCCGAGCGCCTTGCCGTCGGGAAAGAGCAGCGCGCCGAAGGCCTTGCTGATGATGATGTCCTGCGAGGTCTTCTCCAGGGGCGTGCCGTCGGCGCCGACCGGGCGCGCCTTCGCGAAGATCTGCCGCATCCGCAGCGCCTCCGAGGCCGTCTCCTCGCGCGTGAAGTTGCGCCCCTCGATCAGCCTCGCGCCGAGGGCGTCGAGCGTTCCCTCGTCGGCGTTGTAGACCTGGTTGCGCAGCATCTCCCCCTTCGACCCGAGGACCCGCGTCTCCATCGAGCTCCCGCCCCCCTGCCACGGAAGGAAGCGCGTGTTGGACACGGCCTTGACACCCGGAATCGCGCGCAGGACCTCCATGTCCTGGCGCAGCGAGTTGTCGAGGTAGCCGTCTTCCTTGAAGGCCGGCGCGAACGGGCGGCTCGCGGCACGGATGATGTTGTCGTCGTCGAAGCCCGAAGGGATCGCCATCTGGCGCCGGGAATCGCGGATCATGTTGACGCAGTTGGCCACGATCGCGAGCGTCAGCGCGACTTCCGCCACGATCAGGCCGTAGCGGACCTTGTTGCGGCGCATCGAACGGAGAATCGGTCCGAATTCCATGAGGCGTTCCCCTTTCAAATCTCCGCGGGGGACCTTGCGGTCCCCCGAACCCCCGGTTACTGCAGCGACAGGTGCACGGCGGGCGAGAGGCGGCAGGTCCGCCAGGCCGGGTACAGGCCGGCCGCGAGTCCCGCCGCGAGCGAGAGTCCGACGGACAGAAGGACCATCGGTATGTCGAGGTGGAAATAGTCTCCGCGCAGCTGCGTCGTCTTGAGCCACTGGTTCAGGAGCGCGAGGGCGCCGACCGACAGGGCGAGGCCGATCGCTCCGCCGACGACCCCGATCAGCTCGCACTCGACGACGTGCTGCACGAAGATGTCCGCCCGCGAGGCGCCGAGCGCGCGGCGCACGCCGACCTCGCTCGAGCGGGCCAGGAACTTGCCGAGGAGCAGCCCCACGAGGTTGACGGCGCAAACCCCCAGGAAGAGGAGCGACACGATGAGCATCGCCGTCGTCTCCGGAGGCACGACCCGCTGGTCCCGCATCCACTCCTGGACGGTGCTCACGCGGTTGTTGACCGGCCGCTGGAACCGACCGTGCTTCTTCTGGTCGAGCACGTACGCCGCCAGGAAGTCCTTGTATTTCGAGACCGCCGCCTTGTCGGGCAGCTCGACCCACATCTGGATCCAGCAGGTCTCCGACTGGAGGAACCCGTCGAAACCCGAGAGGCCGCCGGAGCTGCCCCAGCCGTCGGAGTTGCCGAACGTGCGCAGCTGCATCGGTTTGACGAAGTTGAAAGGCATGTAGATCTTCTCGGGTTTCTCGATGGGGACCTGGGTCAGGTCGTAAATCTTGACGCTCGGCGCCCAGTCCGCGAGCACGCCGACGACGCGGAAGTCGCGGTCCGAGATCCGCACCGTCTTCCCGACGCTGTTCTTCCCGCCGAAGAGCTTGTCGTTCATCTCGTCGGAGAGCACGACGACCGGCTCCGGGCCCTCATCCGCCTTTTTGTCCCAGCCCGAGCCGTAGCGGAACGGCACGTCGAACATCGGGAAGAAGTCGGAGAAGCAGAGCCGGATCGTCTCCCGGAATGGCTGGCCGATCTTCGCGTCCGGGAAGACGTACAGGGCGGTCTTGAACATCCCGCCCTGCCGGCTCGGGACGTCGGATTTCATGATCTCGGTCATGTCCCGGTACGTGACCTGCGTCGGCGGCAGCGTCGAGTCCGCGCCGGGATAGGGCTTCAGCGGGTCCCAGCTGTCGAGGCGCACGTAATAGAGGACGCCGCTCCTCGTCGGAATCGGGTCCTTCGCGAAGGAGTGGCGCACCGTGGCGAAGGTCGTGGACACCGCGATGCCGAGCGCGATGCCCGTGACAATCAGGACCGAGAGCGCCCGGTTTCGCTTCAAGCTCTTCCAGGCGATGCGCAGATTGTGAAAAAGCATGGCGTCTCTCCTCGTTCCCGTCAGGGAACCGTCGCCGCGAAGCTCGCCGCCGTCTTCTCCGGAGGCCCCTCCACCGGCAGAGAATCCAGGTCCACGATCTCGCCATCCAGGAGATGGATCTGGCGCGACGCCCGCGAGGCGCATTCGGGCGTGTGCGTCACCATGACGATCGTCGTGCCGGCCTCGTTGATTCGCTCCAGCTGGTCCATCACCTCGCGCGACATGAGCGTGTCCAGGTTCCCGGTCGGCTCGTCGGCCAGGATGAGCCTCGGCTCTCCCGCGAGCACGCGCGCGATCGCGACGCGCTGCTGCTGGCCGCCCGACAGCTGCGCGGGCAGATGCCTCAGGCGAGAGAGGAGGCCGACCATCTCGACCGCCCGCTCGATCCGCTCGCGGCGCTCGCGGGCCGGGAGGCGCCGGTACCGCAGCGGAACGTCCACGTTGTCGAAGACGTCGAGGTCCGGGATCAGGTTGAAGCTCTGGAAGATGAATCCGATCTTCTCGTTGCGGATGCGGGACATCTCCGAGTCGGAAAGCCGGGAGACATCCTGGCCGTCCAGGCGGTAAGAGCCGGCATCGAACGTGTCGAGGAGGCCCGCGATGTTCAGGAACGTCGTCTTGCCCGACCCGGACCGGCCCATGACGGCCACGAACTCGCCCGCGTGGACGTCCACGGAGATGTCGTGCAGGGCGTGGGTCTCGATCAGGTCGGTCCTGTAGACCTTGCGAATCTTCTGCATGGAAAGCATCGTCTTTTTGCCTTTCTTCTGTTTCCCTGTCATCCCGAGGAGCGAAGCGACGAGGGATCTGCTCGGCGAATACCGAAAAAGGCGAGAGCAGATCCCTCGCCGCGCTCGGGATGACAGGAAGTTCCAGGTTCGCTACGTTTCAAGTCAGCACCCTAATCGCGCAAGAGCACGGTCTTCGCGCCCGCGAGCTCGCTCGTGTCCGACAGGATGACCTTCTCCCCCTGGGACAGGCCCTTGACGATCTCGACCTCGGAGACGCTCACGGCGCCGACCGCGATCTCGCGCTTGACCGCGATGCCGTTCTCGACGACGTAGATCTGCCGCCCGCCGCCGCTCTCCAGGAACGGCCCGCGGGGAACCTTCAGCACGTTCGGCTTCGACTCGAACACCATCCGCACGGAGACGCGCTGGCTCTGGCGCAGTCCGGGCGGCGCCGCGCCCTCGAACGCGACCGTTCCGTGCCCCTGGCTGTCGCGGATCTCCGGCGACATCGCGGTCACGTGGCCCGGGTACTCCTTCCCCTCGTAGAGGATCTGCGCCGCCGTGCCCGGCGCGACCTCGGCCGCGTAGTTCTCCGGCAGCGTGATCTCCACCTCGAACTGCGAGAGGTTCACGACGGTCGCGATCGCCTGGTTGGCGGCGACGGCGTCGCGGTCCTGCACGGCGAGCGAGGCGACGACGCCGTCGAAGGGCGCGGCAATCGCCAGCCCCTCGACCTGCCGCTGAAGCTCCTCCGACAGCGACGCCTGGCGCTCGAGCGCGAGCTGCCGGCTGCGGATGTCGAAATCGGCGGTTTCGATCGCCAGCCGCGACGTCTCCCGCGCGTTCTTCAGCTCCAGCTCCGCGATCTTCACGTCGTCTTTCGCCTTCTCGTAGTCGTTCTTGTTCAGGATCCCTTCGTCCCACGCGGTCTGCGCGCGCTCCCCCAGCCGCCGCGCGGCCTGGAGCCGGACCTCGAGCAGGTCGATCGCGTGCGCATTCTTGATCGCGTCCTGGCGCGCGTCGATCCTCTGGCGGTCGAGGGCCGACTTGAGCGACCCGAGCGTCGAGCGCTCCTGCACGAGCCGGCTCTTCAGCTCCGGGCTGTCCACCCGCGCGAGGATCTGGCCCTTTCGAACGGAATCGCCCGCCTTGACCGCGAGCGCCGCGATGCCCGCCGACGGCGTGAAGAGGGTCGGGTGAAGCGCCGCGACGACCCTGCCGTCGGCGGACGTGTCGCGAATGAGCTCTCCGCGCCTGACCTCTCCGATCCGGACCTGGGATGCGGAAATCGAGCGGTCCGCGCGGGCCCAGCGCCGGATCGTGGGAAGCGCGACGGCCAGCGCGACGAGAAGGACGAACGCCGCTCCGGCGGCGATCCACATCCCGCGCGAGAGCCCTTTCGGCTTCTCGACGGGCTTGTCCATGACGGAGATGTTCTCGATCATCGCCGGGACACAAGAGCAACGCCCGGGCCATGCCGTCGGAGAGCAGAATCCTCGGATTCCCTAGCAAATCCGTTATCGGAATGATCCGAGAACGGACAACTGTCCGGGTTCCGGCGGACATCCGTCCGGGGAAGCACTGTCATCCTGAGGAGTGGAGCGACGAAGGATCTGCCCTCGTCGGATGAGCAGATCCTTCGCTTCGCTCAGGATGACACGGGCTGCTTCCTGACCGGACAGACCCCCCGGAACAAGTTGACCTGTGAGAGAGTTTTCTATTCGGATGTACAACGAGTTCTACCGGTTCCGGGAGTCGCCCTTCAACATCACGCCGGACCCGCGCTTCCTTTTCTTCTCCGAGCGGCACCGGGAGGCCTTCAACCACATCCTTTTCGGGATCCGGGAGCGCAAGGGCTTCATCCAGATCACCGGCGAGGTCGGCGCCGGAAAGACCACCGTCTGCCGCGCGATCCTCCAGGAGCTCGGATCGGCTTACAGGACGGCGCTGATCCTGAATCCGTGCATGACGAGCACGCAGCTCCTGCGGACCGTGCTCTCCGAGTACGGTTTGAAGCCGCGGCGCCTGGACCGCGCCTCCTGTCTCGACGCCTTGAACGAGTTCCTGCTCCACGAGGCGATCATCGGCAACGACGTCGCTCTCTTTATCGACGAGGCGCAGGACCTGGACGACGACCTCCTCGAGCAGGTGCGGCTTCTCTCGAACCTGGAGACCGACCAGACGAAGCTCCTGCAGATCGTGCTGCTGGGCCAGCCGGAGCTGCGCGGGAAGCTCGAGCAGAAAAACCTCATGCAGCTTCGCCAGCGGATCACCGTGCGCTACCACCTGAGCCCGCTCTCGCGCGAGGAGACGGAGGCCTACATCCAGCACAGGCTGCGCGTGGCGGGGGCGGACGGCCGGCCCATCTTCACGCCCTGGGCCGTGCGGAAGATCTACGGCTACTCGCGCGGAGTGCCGCGCCTCATCAACGCGGTCTGCGACAAGACGCTCCTCTGCGGGTTCGTCACGGGGACCGACACGCTGACGGCGGGACACGTGCGGCGGGCGATCCGCGAACTGGAAGGAAAGTTCTCATGAGCCTGATCGACGAGGCGTTGAAGCGGGCGGAGCTCGAAGCGGCCCGCCGCGACGGCTTGAAGGGCGGCGCCTACCCGTGGGTGCCCGAGCACACGCCCAGGAGGCGCCGGCGATGGGCGGTCGTTGCCGCCGTGGTGATTGCCGCCGGCATCGTGGCGGGCGGCGTGGTGTTCTTGTCGAGGCGGCCGGCGCCGGTCCAGGGTCCAGAGTCCAAGGTCCAAAGTAGCCCTCCGACCCAGGAGTTGCAGACGGTCGTTGTCGCGCCGCCTCCGCGCGGTCAGCCTGACCGGGTCCCCGCAGCGGAACAGGGCACCACGAGCGTGAAAGGGAGCGGCGAGGTGAAACGGCCGGCTCCGAAGCCTCAGGCCGAAGCCGCGCGCGCCCGAACAGCGCCCGATGCCGAGCCGCGTCCCGCCGCCGCACCGGCCGACGGCAAGGCCGCCCGCGCAGCTGCCGACGCGAAGACCTACGTCGGAGAGGTCACAGCGCCGGATGGCGCGAAGATCGAGCTGGGCGGAATCGTCTATTCCGAGTCGAACCCCGTCGCCCTCATCAACGGCAAGGTGCTCGGGCCCGGCGCCATGGTCGAGGAATTCACGATCGTCTCGATCCAGCCCGACCGCGTCGAGCTGCGCGGCCGCGGGATAACGATGTTCCTC
>CAVUIX010000012.1:0-44699 GCA_963741435.1 uncultured Acidobacteriota bacterium
AGCTGGCGGGAACAACCTCCTTGTCCCGCAGGACCCGCCGCAGGAGTTTCCCTTGCAGCGTGCGCGGAAGCTCCGTGACGAACTCGACCATCCGCGGCAGCTTGTAGATCGCGATGTGTTCGCGGCAACTGTCGATGATCTGCTGTTTCAGCTGGTCGCTGGGAGTCTGGCCGGGTTTCAGGATGACGAAGGCCTTGACGTTGTGCCCGCGGACGGGGTCGGGGACTCCGATCACGCCCGCGTCGGCCACGGCCGGGTGCTTCAGGAGGGCGTCTTCGATCTCCTCGGGGCCGATGCGGTAGCCGGAGCTCTTGATCAGGTCCTCCTGCCGCGACACGAAGCTCAAGTATCCGTCCTCGTCGACGTGCAGAAGTCGCCGACCAGCACCCACCCTTCGCGGATCAGGGCTTTCTGCTTCTCGAGCAGACCGTCCTCGAGCGGGCGCCAGTAAAGGGTTCCCGTGGGACCCCGGGCGTAGAGCCTGCCCAGCTCTCCCGGCTTCGCGACCTTGCCCTCTTCGGTGATGACCTGGATCTCGTACCCCGGGATCGCGGTGCCGATCGCTCCCGGCTTGACCTTCCGGGTGGCGACGCTGGAGACGAAGACGTACATCATCTCCGTCGTGCCCAGTCCTTCGTAGATCTCCTGGCCGAAGCGTTCCTTCCAGTCGAAATACGTCTTGGCCGTCAGGGATTCTCCGCCGCCGGTCAGGACGCGCAGGCTCGAGAGATCGTATTTCTTCTCCGCTCCCTCGACCTGGAGCATCTTCCGGTAGGCCGTGGGCAGAGCGCTCAGGATCGTCACCTTGTGGCTCTGGATCTGCTCGAAGAGCCCGTCGGGCGTGAACTTGGGAATCAGGGAGGCCGCAGCGCCGAAGCGGAAAGGGATCGACGTTACGGTCGAGTACCCGGCAGCCAGCGAGATCGGCGCCGGACCGCAGATGATGTCGTCGGGTCCGACGTTCCATCCGTACTTGCCGAAGGTGTCCGGGACGATCAGGGCCTCTTCCATGTAGTGGGCGGTGCCTTTCGGCATGCCCGTCGTCCCCGACGTGTAGAGCAGGACCGAGACCGCCGTGCGCGGGCGCCGGACCGGATCCAGGGCCGGCGATTCGTTGGCCGTGAGGTCTTCGTAAGAGAGAAGTCCCTGCGCCTTGAGCTCCTCGGGCTGCCCGCCGAAGACGATGATGTGCTTGACGGTCTTCAGGTTCGGCCGCGCCTTGAGCACCGCCTCCAGAAACGCCGCCGCCACGACGATCACCTTCGCTTCCGCGTTGTTGGAGATGTGGGCGATCTCGTTGGGAGAGAGCATGGGCGAGGTCGGGACGATCACGGCCCCGATCTTCAGGGCGCCGAAATTCGTGAAGAGAGCCGGCGGAACGTTGGGCGACCGGAGCAGGACCCGGTCCGCCTCCTCGACACCGAGCTTCCTCAAGGCGTTGCCGATCTTGTTGGAGGCCCCGAGCAACTGCTTGTACGTGATGACCTTGTCGGCAATCAGGACCGCGCGGCGGTCGCCGTTGCCGGCCGCAACCTGCTTGTCGAGAAGCTCCTCGGTGCTGTTTAACGGATCCGGGTAGCTCTCGAACTCCTTCAGCTTGTAGATTCGCTCGGGCTGGAATTCCTTCGGGGGCAGGTAGTTCGCCGGAATCGTGCTCAACGGTCCTCCTCGTCTTCGGTGGTCGGCAGCTTGGCGAGGTCCTCGAGAGCTTTCTCGCATCCGACGAGTCCCCCCCGGGCCTGATCCTGACGCGGGTAGGCGTCCGTGGGGTAGCGATCCTTCGGGTCGCCGTAGACGAGGACGGCGGGGGTCGCGCGGCCGAAGTCGGCTTCAAGCCCGCCCTTCATGCCGAAAACGGCCCGCACCGTCGCGGGAGGACCCGTCAGGGCCGCGTGGTAGAAGCGAAACACGTCTTCGACACCCGCCACGTCGATGGCCTCGGCGTTCTTTGATCCTCTTGATCTTCTCCAGGCAGGCCGCGTTGTTGCACGGGTACTGCTCACCCGGCTTGTCCTTGCTGGAATAGTAGAACTTGACCTTCATGGTTTCTCCTCTTCAAAAGTCCATAGGGCAATTCACCTGGAATTCCGTCTCGAAGTAGGCGTCCCCCAGCCATTCGGCGATGTGGACGCGATGCTCCTCCAGGATGATGAGGTCCGCCCCGAACTCGAGGCACACGATGCACCGCACCTCACCATCGAAGAAACGAATGGCGTATCGGCCGGCTTCGACCGGAGGGGCATCGATGATCTTGATCCCCTCGAAGCCGAAGCCGATCCGATGGATGACGTCGTGAAGCTCGTGGGAGACACCCTCGATGGAGAGAGACGACGCCCCGGACCAGAGTGGCCCGTAGCGCCGCTCGAACTCCTCCCGGAGGTTGGCCACGCCTATCCCTTGCTGGCTTCCTTCTTCTTGTTCGGGGGCTTCGGACACTCGTTGTCAAAGCCGCCGATGGGAACCATCACGGTGAAAGGCCACGCCCGAGCCTTGCAGTAGCCGACGTACGCCCGCAGGATGTTCGGGTCGAGCGCCGGCTCGAAGTACTCGCAGCACTTGTAGCTCGAGGCTTCCTTTTCCTTTGTTTCTGCCACGTTTGATCTCCTCTCGGAGCTTTTGGTTGCTTCTTGGACCTGCATGTTCGTTTGCTCCTAGACCTTGTGCAGGTCCGCGATGAACTTGGCCCGGCTGCCCACCAGGTCTTCCTTCTTGAGACGGCTGCCGCTGAGCGGCTTGCCCCGGAGGCTCTTCGTGACCTGCTTCTGCTGCCCGGTGAAGGGATCGGGCCGCGACTGCGGAGCCGGGCGGATCTTGCCTTCCCCGGTGATCCCGGCGCCGTTCTTGTCCTCGGCGTAGCCCGGCAGCAGGTCGGCCTTTCCGGTGGTTGCCGTGGGTCCGCTCGTCTGCTGGCCTTTGACGAACGTCACGGCATAGAGGGTGTCGCAGCCGGCGCACTTCGTGTTGCCGCTGAAGTTCCAGAACGGGTAGGGATCGAGGAAGTTCTTCGTGGAGCATTTGGCGCAAGTGAGCACCAGTCCTTGTTTGATCATTTCAGATCACCTCCGCCTCTTCCATCTTGGCGAGTTTGTCCTTCGTCCACCCGAGCAGCCGGCCGAACACCCTCTCGTTGTCGGCGCCGACGGGCTTCAGCGCCCACTTGATACGCGGCGGCGTCTCGGACATCTTGAACGCCGGACCCTGATGGTGGAGGTCTCCGTAGATGGGATCGTCGATCCACTGAACGGCGCCGCGCAGCTTCCAATGCGGATGCTCGGAGACTTCCTTGGCGTTCCAGACCGGCTGGTTGTTGATGCCGGCCTTGTCGAGCAGCGTGGCGACGTCTTCCTTGGTCTTGTCCTTGGCCCACGCCTCCAGGGCGTCGTAGATGGGTTCCTGATTCTCCGCCTTGACGCGGTCGTCGTGCTTGGCGTAGGTCGTGGCGAGGTCCTTCTTCCCGATGACGTCGCACAGCTTCTTGAAGTCCTCGTCGGTGTGCGCGCTGACCAGGATGTAGCCGACCTCGGCCTCCTGGGGGTTCTTGGAGCCCGGGTAGGAGGACTTGCCGCACTGGATGATCCCGTGCACGCACAGCTCCGTGTCCCAGTTGCCCCAGCGCTCCCGCCGGATTCCGTACCGGCCGTAGAGCGGGAGGGCGGACTCGAGCTGCCGAGTGACGCCGTGGACCTGCGAGTACTCGATGAAGGTCCCCTCGCCGGAGACCGTATCCCGCCAGTAGAGGGCCGCCAGGATCGTGACGGCGGCCATCATGCCGCCCCAGTAGTCCGCCAGCCAGATCGTGTGCTTGGCCGGCGTCCCGCCCCTGTCGGCGGCCTCGCCGGTGATCCCGAAGGCGCCGCCCATGGCCTGGCCCAGGATGTCGTAGGAGGCCCGGACGCGTCCCGGCCCCCAGCCGCCGAACCCGCCCAGCCACTGGTAGACGATGCGGGGATTGACCTTGGAGAAATGCTGATAGCCGATGCCCCACCGGTCGAAGGTCCCGGGCCGGTAGTTCTGGACCATCACGTCCGACTTGGCCGCGAGCTCCAGCATGGCCTGCCTCGCCTCCGGGCGGTGGAAATCGAGGCTGACGAACTCCTCGTTGGGGTTGGCCCCGAAGAAGCCCAGACCCGTGCCCGCCTCCGGAACCCAGCGGGAGAGCGGGTAGAGCAGGGGCTCGTTGAACGGGGTCGTGTGCCGCATCGGCTCGCCGCGCCGCGGCGCCTCGATCTTGATGACCTCGGCTCCCAGCTCTGCCAGGTAGCTGGCGCAGGAGGGACCGAGGATGTACTGCGTGCAGGAGAGAACGCGATAGCCCTTCAGGACCTCCGGCTTTCCGAAGGCCGTCTTGTGATCGAAGAGCTCTTGACAGTAGGTTTCGAAATCGGGTTGTGCGGTCGCCATCTTGCTTGCCTCCTTAAACCTAGACCACGCCGTGCTTCTTGAGCTCGGCGAGCTTCTCCCGCCCCAGCCCCAGGAGCTTCAGGTAGACCTCTTCGTTGTCGTATCCGAGAGGCCGGCCGATCCACTTCAGGCGGCCGGGAGCCTTGTGCGCCAGGAACGGGCGTCGTGCCGTAGAGGACCTTCCCGTAGAGCCGGTCCTCGATCTGGTCCACGTGCCCCCGGTACTTGAAGTGCGGGTCCTCGGCGACCTCGTCGATGTAGTTGACGCCGCCGGAGGCGACCTGCTGGGCGAGCAGCTCCCGCATCGCGTCCGCCCGGGAAAAGTCCTTCTGCCAATCGGCGAGAACCGTGTAGGTCTTGACCTGCTTCAAGTGCGGAAGCCGCGCCACGACCACGCGCAGGCTCTTGTCGTCCAGGATCTCGTCCTCCAGGTCGGCACGCGTCTGCCCCACCGTCCGCCAGATCCGGTACCAGAGTCGGTCGTGTCCGCCGCCGACCATGAAGTAGCCGTCCTTGCACGGGTTGACGGCGTAGATATTGATCGCGAGGTCCCAGTTGCCGTAGCGGGGCCGGATGCTCCCGTCATACCCGTACCAGGCCCAGTTGTAGTCCAGGATCCGGATGACGCCTTCCGCCGCCGTGCCTTCGATGAACTGGCCCTTGCCCGAGACCTTGTCGCGATAGATGAGCGCGGCCAGGATTCCCATGGCCGTCGCGGTGCCGCCGACGTGGTCGGCCATCCACATGGCCGAGCGGGTGGGCCGTCCGCCGAACTCCTTGGGGAGGCCCGTGCCGTGGACGAACCCGCAGGCGGCCTGCGCCGTCGGGTCGAGGTTGCCCGGCTTGTCCTTGGAGGGGCCCCACTGGCCCTTCTGCCCCACCCAGGCGTAGACCAACCGCGGGTTGATCTCCTTCAACTGCCGGTAGCCGATCCCCCACGCGTCGAACTGGCCCGGCGGGTAGTTCTCGATCAGGACGTCGAAGTGGACGACGAGCTTCTTCAAGAGCTCGCGCCCCTCCGGCTTCTCGAGATCGAGCGTGATCGACTGCTTGTTCCTCATCTCGTGGAGGAAGTGGAGGCCGATCGGCTCGCCGGTCTCGGCGTCCTTGAACATGTACTCCTTGCGGCCGAACGGCGTCTGCCAGCGCAGCGGATCGCCGTCGGGCGGCTCGGCCTTGATGGTGTCGGCCCCCAGCTCCGAGAGCATCGAGGAGCACCAGTTGCCGATGATCATCCCCTTGCTCAGGTCGAGGACCCGAACCGTAGTCAGGCACTCGGGCTTCTTGAAGTTCTCGCTCTGCCGCAGCTGCGTCTCCAGCGAGAGGGGGTACTCCTTCGCCTGGTCCGTCAGACCCGCGTAGACCTCGTCGGGGGTCGGGATCGGGACCGCCGGCCAGCTCAATACTTTGTGCTTGGGAAACGAAGTGTCAGCCATTAGCACCTCCTGTTAGTCGTGGGAAGACCGATCCCCGCGGAGAGGGCGTCTCCTCCAGACGGGGACTCGGACCGGGGTTCGGAAGACGAAATCCCGGCGCCCAGACGCCCACCGGGATGTATATCACTTTCGCGATGAGTCGGTCCCAGAAGTCCGCCTGGGTGATCCGGCTCGGAAGACGGTACGTCACGATTGCCTTACGCCCCCTGCTTCGGCGCTTCCGGCTTCTTGGCGAGCATCTCGAATATGAGCGCGACGATCGCCAGAACGCCGGCGACGTAGAAGGCCGCCTTGTAGTCCTTGTACTTGTCGAAGAGCTTGCCGCCGATCCTGGGCCCGATGATGCCCGCCACGCCCCAGGAGGTGAAGAGCAGGCCGTAGTTGATGCCGGCGTTCTTCGTGCCCCAGAAGTCGGAGGTCGTGGAGGCGTTGACCGAGAGTTGCGTGCCGTAGCACCAGTAGACGACGAAGACCATGATGTAGAGGAGAATGGGGACGGCGAAGACGGCGCCGGTGTGCGGCAGAATGAACATGGACACGGCCGAGATGCCGATCATCAGGCGCAGGACGTTCAAGCGGCCGAGAGCGTCGGACATCCAGCCCGAGAGGATGCGGCCGGAGGCGTTGCCCGCGGCGCCGATGACCAGGCTGATGGCCGCGAGCGACGCGGCCGCGACGCCCACGGATTTCGCGAAGGGAACGAGCTGGCTGATGACCATGAGACCCGCCGAGCTGCCCAGCGCGTAGGCGACCCACATGAAGTAGAACGTGGGTGTGGCCAACATCTCGCCCGGAGAGAACTCGTAGGTCGTCGCCAACGACTTGGGTTTTGAAGCGGGCACCCAGCCAGGCACCTGGTACCCGGCCGGAGGATTCTTCAGCAGGAACGCTCCGATGGGCGGTCATCACGAAGAAGACGACGCCCAGGATCGTAAAAGTGGCTCGCCAGCCGTACGTCGGGATGAGCCACAGGTTGGCCATGGGGCCGAAGATGGCCGAGCCGCCGCCGTAGCCGGCCACGGCCAGACCGACGGCCAGGCCCCGCTTGTCCGGGAACCACTTGGCCATGACAGGGATGGGAGTGGCGTAGCCGAAACCGTTACCGATGCCGACCACGACGCCAAAACAGATGATCAGGTACGTCAGGCTGTCGGTCTTGGCGCAGAGCAGGAAGCCCACGGTCAAGAGAATGCAGCCGACCAGGGAGACCATGAAGGGACCGATCTTGTCCTGCAATCGGCCCGCGAGGATGAAGGAGATGGCGAACACGACGACGGCCCAGGTGAACACCTGGGAAGTGTCCGCGCGTTTCCAGCCGAACTCCTTTTCGAGAGGGGCGACGAAGACGCTCCAGGCGTAGAGCGACCCCAGCGCGAGATTCATCAAGAGGCCGCCCACCACGCGCCACCATCGGCTCACGCCTCCGGCCCCCGGGGTTGTTCCAGCAGCAGATGACATTTTAGAACCTCCTCCTTTCGGTCCGAGACGTTACTCTCACTAAGCGGTTTCGGCGGGTAGACGACCTCCTTCTGGATCGTGAACGATGCGTGGCGATTCCGAGGCTCGGATCTCGCGTATTTAGTCCTTACTAGTTTTGAGGAATATATGACGAGGGCCGAGCGCGAGGCAAGCGCCAAGCAAGGCTGCTTTTTAATTGAGCAATTCGCATCACGGAGGGGTTCGAGAAATGGCGGGGATAGCGGCCGGCGAGGGTATTCCGCCGAGCTTTTTCGTGCCACCGGGGCGACCCCGGCAGCCGCCGGCCTGTCGGATCAGATTGATCCGGGCCAGGGACTCATGGCGAAATCAACCGCCTCCGCGGGTGCCGCCGCGAAGCGGATGCAGGAACGGAGCGCTTCGGCGCCGCCAGGGTTCGACGCCTCCGCGAGCGCCATCTCGACGGTCGGCCGCCAGAAGTCTCCCAGCAGGACGAAGGCGCGTGGAGCGGCGTCCTGCTTGACCACGGACTCGGCGATCCAGACGATCTCGAGCATCGTCCCGAGGCCGTGGGGCAGGAAGATCACTGTCGCCGCCCCGCCCATTCCAGACCATCCCCGAACCGGCGTCCGGCCTTTCTTGGCGCCATGGGTTCAAATACTCTTGACATCGCGGTAAAGTCTGAAAGACTTTCTCCCAGCGAACTCTAATGGACGAGGCCGAACGCCTGTCCCGCGGCGGCGAGTTTCCAGGACCCGGACCGGCGCCCTGCGGGGGAGGCTTTCCGCGCAAGCTCCCGCGTGGACTTCGATGAGTATCCGGCCCGTGCCGGCCGCCCAACTCGGGGGAAGGAAAGGAGAGTGACGCTTCAAGACAGGGACATCCGGCATGGCTTCTGAATTGAGCAAAGCTACACTCGACTGCTCAGGCAGTCGCAAGAAGGAGGAAATGATGCTACCCAGGTTGAGACGTCCCTTCGGTTTCGCCATCGCGGTGGGTCTCGCGCTCGCCCTGCTGCCCGACCCGGCTCGCGCCCAGGTGGTCGTCAAGGTCAATGACACGGTGAACTTCCGGCTCGGGTTCCAGCTCCAGACCTGGGGGGATTGGCTCCAGGATCCGATCAGCGAGGGCTACCAGCAGAGCCTCTTCATCCGCCGGGTTCGGTTCCTCCTGGCGGGCAACCTCGCCAAGAACGTGTAGCTTCTTCATGCAGACGGACAACCCGAACCTGGCGAAGACCACCGGCACCGCGGCGAAGGGATCGGACGCCGGGTCTCCGCATGCAGGACGCGTTCGGCGAGTGGAAGGTGTTCGGCAAGGACACGTTCATCCTGGACTTCGGCAAGATGCTGATGCCCTTTACGCGCAACTCTCTCCAGTCGACCTCGAGCCACCTGGCGATCGACGGCGGCACGTTCACCTTCCTGCAGAGCGCCGCGATGGGGCCAGAGCGACGGCGGCCGCGACGTGGGGATCCAGATGAAGAGCTATCTGGCCGATAACCACCTCGAGTTCCGCGGCGGCGTGTTTGACGGGATCCGCACCCCCACAACCACCCCTGCCTCGAGCCGGCTCCCGGAATTACTTCCGCTTCATCGGCCGCGCCGTCTACAACTTCTGCGACACGGAGATGGGATACGTCCCGGTCGGCACCAACCTCGGAAAGAAGAAGATCATCGCGATCGGCGGCGGCTTCGACACGCAGGGCAGCTACGAGGGCTACGGCGGCGACTTCATGCTGGACATTCCGTTCGGGAAGGTCGATCCCGCCAAGGGCCAGAACTCGTTGACGGCCCACATCGATTACATCCACTTCGACGGCGGCTGCGGCTTGAACGCGGCGGGAACGGCGCACGTGACCAACTGCCTGCTCCCGACCCTGCTTCGAGCAGGAGGAGATCTTCTCGGACGTCGGCTTCTACTTCGTCAACCTGCACTTCCAGCCGTGGCTCAAGTACGAGTGGAACGGCTACAAGGAGAAGATCGACTCGTTCAGGAACTCCCGCCGGTACGCGGTCGGCTTCAACTACTACGTCGCCCAGCAGAACCTGAAGATCACGCCGATGTTCGAGCGGATCGTGCCGAACGCCAAGGGCTCGGCGCTCTGGAAGACGAAGAACACGAACCACTTCGTCGTCCAGTTCCAGTTCTACTACTTCTGATTCTTCCGTTCCGGCCTGCCGCGCGGCACCGCGAAAGCGGCCGCGCGGCAGCCGCCGGGCATAGCGAGGAGGGCGCCATGTCGAAGAAGACTCACCGCGGGTTGACCCGCCGCGAGTTCGCCAGGATCACGGGCGCCGGGGCGCTCGCCACGGGTGTCGGCGCGAATTTCCTGTTCCCCGCCCGCGCGGCGGCGCAGCAGAAGACGCTGAAGATCGTCCAGTGGAGCCACTTCGTGCCCGGCTACGACAAATGGTTCGACAACACGTACACCAAGGAGTGGGGAGAGAAGAACAAGACCAACGTCGTCGTGGACCACATCGCCATCGGCGAGATCAACGCCCGCGCGGCCGCCGAGGTCGCGGCCAAGAAGGGGCACGACCTCTTCATGTTCCTGTCGCCGCCGGCGGCGTACGAGAAGCAGGTCATCGACCACGGCGAGGTCTACGCGGCCATCGAGAAGAAGCACGGCAAGAAGATCGACCTGGCGCACAAGTCCACCTACAACCCGAAGACGAAGAAATACTTCGCCTTCTCGGACTCCTACGTCCCCGACCCGGGCAACTACCGCAAGGACCTCTGGGAGAAGGTCGGGTTCCCCAACGGGCCCGACACCTGGGAGGACCTGCGCGTCGGCGGCAAGAAGATCAAGGACCAGTTCGGCAATCCGGTCGGGGTCGGGCTCTCGCAGGAGCTCGACACGAACATGGCCATGCGGGCCGTGCTCTGGTCCTTCGGGGCCAGCGACCAGGACGAGAAGGGCAACGTCACGATCAGCTCGAAGAACACGCTCGAGGCCATCAAGTACGTGCGCGCCCTGTTCAAGGAGTGCATGACCCCGGAGGTCTTCACCTGGGATCCGTCGTCGAACAACCGGGGCATCCTCGCCGGCAAGCTGTCGTTCGTCTGCAACGCGATCTCGGTGACGCGCTCGGCGGAGAAGGACAACCCCGAGATGTCGAAGGCGATCATGGTGGCGCCGGCGCTGAAGGGGCCCGTCCGCCGGCTCGCGGCCGAGCACGTGATGGACTGCTACGTGGTCTGGGATTTCGCCGAGAACAAGGAAGGCGCCAAGCAGTTCCTCGTGGACTACATCGACAACTTCGGCGCCGCCTTCAAGGCGAGCGAGTTCTACAACTTCCCCTGCTTCCCGAGCACGGTGCCGGACATCAAGACCCAGCTCGCCAACGACCCGAAGGGCGTGCCGCCCGACAAGTACAAGGTCCTCGGCAACGTGCTGGAATGGGCGACGAACGTCGGCTATCCCGGCTACGCCACGGCCGGCATCGACGAGGTCTTCAACACGTTCGTGATCCCGACGATGTTCGCCAAGGCGGCGCGCGACGAAGCGACGCCCGAGGAAGCCATGGCGGCCGCGGACAAAGAGATCCGGCGAATCTTCGACAAGTGGAAGTAGGCTAGGTCCCATCTCACCTCTTACGGGCACCCTGCCGGAACACGGCAGGGTGCCCTATTGATATCTTCCCTCCCGTGATTGAAGCCGGGGGTCCCGCATCTTGTCATCCTGAGCGAAGCGAAGGATCTGCTCCCGTCCCTCTCCCGTTCCGGAGCAGATCCCTCGTCGCTCCGCTCCTCGGGATGACACAGGACTGAAAATGGCGATCGTCCAGACGCGCGGGCTGACCAAGACTTTCAGGAAAGGGGACGTCGGGGCCGTCGTCAACGTGGACCTGGAGAGCCGGGAGGGGGAGTTTCTCGTCCTCCTCGGCCCCTCCGGTTCCGGAAAGACGACT
The DNA here is from genome assembly GCA_963741435.1 of uncultured Acidobacteriota bacterium. GTDB lineage: Bacteria > Acidobacteriota > Thermoanaerobaculia > UBA5066 > Gp7-AA6 > JAWOLE01. The sequence goes on from CAVUIX010000012.1 coordinate 11,189, forward strand.
CTGCTCCGGATGATCGCCGGGCTCGAGGAGCCGACCTCGGGAGAGATCCTGATCGGGGGCATCGTCGTCAACGACATGACGCCCCGCGAGCGGCGGATCGCGATGGTCTTCCAGAGCTACGCGCTCTACCCGCACCTCTCGGTCCTGGGCAACATCTCGTTCCCCCTGAAGGCGCAGGGAGTGCCCGCGCCGGAGCGGCAGAAGAAGGTCGAGTGGGCCGCGGGACTGCTCGGGATCGGGCATCTCCTCGCGCGCAAGCCCCGCGAGCTCTCCGGGGGCGAGCGCCAGCGGGTGGCGCTCGCGCGCGCGATCGTGCGGGAGCCGTCGCTCTTCCTGCTCGACGAGCCGCTCTCGAACCTCGACGCGAAGCTCCGCGCCTCGGCCCGCACCGAGCTCGAGCAGTTCCAGAGGCGCGTCGCCACGACGACGATCTACGTGACGCACGACCAGGTCGAGGCGATGGCGATGGGAGACCGCGTCGTCGTGATGGACAAGGGCTCCGTCCGCCAGATCGGGACGCCGGCCGAGGTTTACGACGATCCGGCGGACACCTTCGTCGCCACGTTCCTCGGATCTCCGCCGATGAACCTGGCCGAGCACGGCAACGTCATCGTCGGGTTCCGGCCCGAGCACTTCTTCCCCGTCAGTCATCTGGCCGGCGACGCGGCCGTCCCGGAGGACCTCCGCCTCGACGATCGCGGGGGCGGGCCGTACCTTCCGCTGCGCTTCCGTGTCAGCCACGAGGAGTACCTGGGAGCCGAACGGATCCTCTACGGCGATATCCAGGGCGGCCCCTTCGACGGGAAGAAGGTCATCTCGCGGATGTCCTCCACCCACGGGGCCCGGTTCGAGAGCGGCAGCCTGCACGCCTTCGCCGTCCGCGAGCAGGAGTTGAAGTTCTTCGACCGGGAAAAGGGGACGCGGACGGCGCCCGTTCCGCTCTCATGAACCCGCTCGGACGGCAGCGGTGGCTCGGGCCGGCGATGTTCCTGCCGGCGATCCTGTACGTCGTCGCGCTCGTCGGCGTCCCCTTCGTCCTCGCGTTCTTCTACGCCGTCGGGGACGTCAAGGTCGGGAGCGTCGGCTACCACTTCGTGGGGCTCGCGAACTTCAAGTCCGTCCTCCAGAGCCCCGCCTTCCGGCGCGCCCTGCGCAACTCCTTCGTGTTCACGATCTGCTCCCAGATCCTCGTCCTGATCGGCGCGAACATCCTGGCACTGGCTCTGAAAAACGCCTTCCCCGGGCGCCGGTTCGTGCGGTTCGTGATCCTGCTGCCGTGGGTCGCCCCCGTGTCGATCGGCTCGATCGGCTGGAAGTGGATCCTCGACTCGCTCTACAGCGTCATCAACTGGGTGCTCATCCGGCTGCACCTGGCCAACGAGTTCAATCGCCGCCGATGTGGCTCGGGGAGCCCTCCCTCGCGATGATGTCGGTGATCCTGGTCCACACGTGGCACATGCTCCCCTTCGCGACGGTGATCATTCTTGCGGGCTGGACGGCCATCCCCAAGGACATCCCGGAGGCGGCCGCGGTGGACGGGGCGCGCTTCTTCCGGCGGCTCTTCCAGATCGAGCTCCCGATGATGCTGCCGATCATCAACGTGGCCGTGCTCTTCGGCGTGATCTTCACGTTCACGGACATGACGGTCGTCTACATCCTGACGCGGGGCGGTCCCTACGACACGACCCAGGTCCTCCCCTCTCTCGCGTTCTTCACCGGGATCCTCGGCAGCGACCTCGCGGAAGGGGCGGCGATCTCCCTCTTCCTCGTCCCCGTTCTCGCCGTCGTGGCGTGGCTCATGCTGCGGACCGCGCACCGGGCGGAGATCACGTGAGAATCGGGGTCCGCGCGCGGGAGAGATTCGGAACGGCCGTCCACTGGACGGTGCTCGCCGTCTTCTCGATCCTGCTCGGATTCCCCTTCTACTGGATGTTCATCACGAGCCTTCAAGCGGGGGCCGGACCTTTACAACCTGAAGAACAACCCGTTCATCTTCAACCAGATGCCGACGCTCGAGCACCTGAAGCTCCTCTTCGAGGAGACCCTCTTCCTTCGATGGCTCGGCAACACGCTGTTTGCCGGGATCATCGTGGTCGCGATCACGCTGCTCCTGGCCGTGCCGGCCGCCTACGCCCTGACGCGCCTGACCGGGCGATGGGGCGGCCGCGTGGGAATCGCGATCTTCCTGACGTACCTCGTCCCGCCGACACTCCTCTTCATCCCGCTCTCCCGGATCGTGGCGCTGCTCGGCCTCCAGGATTCCCTCTGGTCCATCATCCTCGTCTATCCCGAGCTTCACGATCCCCTTCTCGATCTGGCTCCTCATGGGCTTCTTCAAGTCCATCCCGCGGGAGCTCGAGGACGCGGCGATGGTGGACGGCCTGACCCGCTTCCAGGCGTTCGTCAAGCTCGTGATCCCGATCTCCCTCTCCGGGATCCTGACCGTCGTGATCTTCACCTTCACGCTCGTGACGCAGGAGTTCGTCTACGCCCTGACGTTCATTTCCTCCGCGGCGCACGAAACGGTCGGCCTCGGCGTCCCGGTCTTCCTCGTGCGCGGAGACGTCTACTACTGGGGCTCCCTCATGGCGGCGTGCATCATCGCCTCGCTGCCGATCGCCGTCCTCTACAACAGCTTCCTCGACCGCTTCATCGCCGGGTTCACCGTGGGGTCGGTCAAATGAGAGTCGAAGGTCTAAGGTCTAAGGTCTAAGGTCGCGGAGGCTGCGCTTGAGCACAATGCGAGTCGGGTTCATCGGGCTGGGGACCATGGGGCAGGGCATGGCGCGCAACCTCGCGAAAGCGGGGTTTCCGCTTACGGTCACGACGGGTCACTTCGAGAAGGCCGAGGCGTTCGCGAAGGAGGTCTCCGGGGGCGCGGGCCGTGGCGAGCCCGAAGAGGTCGGCCGCGAGAGCGACGTCATCGTCTCCTCCGTGCCGGATTCGCCGGAGGTGGAGGAGGTCCACCTGGGAGAGCGCGGCACGGCCTCCGGGGCGGCCCGCGGCGCGATCGTCATCGACACCTCCACGATCGCGGCGGAGGCGGCCCGCGGCATCGCCGCGAGGCTTTCGGAGCGCGGCATCGCGTTCCTGGACGCGCCGGTGTCCGGGCGGACAGAAGGGGGCGAACGAGGGGACGCTGACGTTCTTCGTCGGCGGCGACCCCTCGGCGCTGGAGAAGGCGCGTGCCGTCTTCCAGGCGATGGGCAAGCGGATCACGCACCTGGGACCTTCGGGCTCCGGGCAGCTCGGAAAGGCGGCCAACCAGATCCTCGTCGGCGTCAACCTGATGGCGGTCTCGGAGGCGCTCGCCTTCGCGAAGAAGGCGGGCCTGCCGCTTCCCGGCTCTCCACGAGGCGCTGACCGCCGGAGCCGCGAACTCCTGGGCCCTCGAGGTGCTCGGCAAGAAGATGATCGACCGGGACTTCAAGCCCGCCTTCGCCGTCAAGCACCAGCAGAAGGACCTCGCGATCGTCCTGAAGACCTCTCGCGAGAACAAGCTGCCGCTGCCCGGCGTTGCTCTCGTCCACCAGCTCCTCACGGCGCTGGAGGCCGAGGGACGCGGCGACGACGGGACGCAGGCGCTCTACACGCTCTACGAGAGGCTCGGCAAAAGATTAGTTACGACTCGCCGGTCATCGGCGGCGGCATCGTGGGGCTCGCCACCGCCTATCAGCTCCTCCTGCGCAAGCCCGGCCTGACGCTCGCCGTCGTCGAGAAGGAGCGCGAGCTGGCGTCGCACCAGACCGGGACACAACAGCGGCGTCATTCACGCTGGCCTCTACTACGCGCCCGGCTCGCGAAAGGCGCGGCTCTGCCGCGAAGGGAGGGCGCGCTGGAGGAGTTCGCGTCGGAGCACGGCATCCCGTACAAGCGATGCGGAAAGCTCGTCGTGGCGCTTGCGGCCTCGGAGCTGCCTCGCTTGATCGAGATCCGCGAGCGCGCGATCGCCAACGGCGTCGAAGGGATCGAGGAGATCGGTCCGGACCGGATGCGGGAGATCGAGCCGCACGCGGCGGGAATCCGCGCCCTCTGGGCCCCGACGACCGGCGTCATCGATTTCCGCCGCGTGGCGCAGGGATATGCCGGCGAGATCCGCTCGCGCGGCGGCGCGATCCTCACGGGGCGCCGGGTCAGCGGGATCGAGACGAAAGGGGCGGAGCAGGTCCTTCACACCGACGAGGGGGACGTCGTCTGCCGCGACCTCATCAGCTGCGCCGGCCTGTATGCCGACCGCGTCGCGGCCATGGGCGGCGCGGCGGGTCAGGAGCGGATCATCCCGTTCCGCGGCGACTACTACACCCTGACCCCCGAGGCCCGACGATTCGTGCGCGGCCTGATCTACCCGGTGCCCGATCCGCGCTTCCCGTTTCTCGGCATTCACTTCACCCGCACGATCGACGGGGAGGTGCTGGCGGGGCCCAACGCCGTCCTCGCCTTCGCGCGGGAGGGTTACGGCGCCGGGACATTTCGCCGCGGGATCTCCTCGAGGCCCTCGCCTTCCCCGGCTTCCGCCGCCTGGCGCGCAGGTTCTGGAAGACCGGCCTTGCGGAGATGTTCCGGGACTGGTCGAAGAAGGCGTTCACCGCGGGGCTCAAGCGTTACGTGCCGGAGATCGCGGGCAAGGATCTCGTCTTCGGCCCCTCCGGCGTCCGCGCCCAGGCGCTCAACGCCGACGGAACGCTCGTGGAGGACTTCTCGATCGGCGAGGGCCCGCACGCGCTCCACGTTCGCAACGCCCCCTCCCCCGCCGCGACCGCCTCCCTCGCCATCGGCCGCGAGATCACGGATCTCGCGATCGCCCGCTTCGCGCTTCACTAAGCGCTCCCCCGACTCCCTCAATCCCGATTCCATCTCGATCACGGGCACGCCTCAGGCTGCACGAGGCTCGGGGCCAGGCTCCCGGCGCCAGAGCAGGGCCGCGAGATAGAAGGCGCCGACGAGCACGATGAGCGCACGCAAGCCGGTGACGAACGACAACGACTCGAGCAGCCCGCCGACCAGCGCTCCGATCAGGTTCGAGCCCAGGGCGCGCGCCTTGTCCGCGGCCGCGGCGAACGACCGGATGAAGATCAAGCCGGAAAAGAAGACCGGCGCGGTGAGAAACGCGCTCGCGACCGGGATCCTCACCGCGGGGACGAGCTCGTTGAACCATGCGAGCGGCACGAGGGCGAGCGCCGCGACGGTTACGGCCAGCCCGGCGGCCGGAAAGGCGCGCGGAAGATCCGGCTTCAACGCCGCGACGAGATTCGCCAGGAGGATCATCACGAGAACCGCCGAGATCACGATCGCGTTGACGACCCACGTCATCCCGAACAGAAGCGTCGCGCGGCTGACGGTTTGAACCTCGAGCAGAAGGAATGCCGCTCCCAGGGCGAAGAAGTGCCCGTCCAATCCGCGCCGCAGCCCGAACGCGCGCCGCCGCGACAGCCCGACGACGGCGAGGATCGCCAGCGACGTCGCCAGATGCAGCTTCGGGATCTTCGCGCTCTCGAGGTAGAGATACGGCCAGTCATCGGTCGTCGGCCGCGTCGTCCCGCGCAGATCGATTGAGTGCGCCTGGAGGAACGATCGCGTCTCCGGGTCTTTGACGCGATCGAGGTTGACCGGCCGGCGGCCGCAGATCACCGCGAGGTTCCCTCCGCCGCCGCTCTGGCGCGGGATGTCGGTGACGTTGTAAGCGACCGGCTCCTGCTCGAAGACCTCGCGCGTCATCCCCACGAGCCGATCGGCGACCCAGGGCCGCTCCGCTGAGAAGCTCAAGACCAGAACACCGTCCGGCGACAGGAGACGGCGCGCCTCCCTCAGGCTTTCCTTCGTGTAGACGTAATGATCGAGCCGGAGGTTGTTGAACGACGAGCCCAGCGTGTGCGAATCCAGCCAGCCGAACCAGACGACGTCGTACGGGCCCTTCGCGCGCTTGAGATAGGCGCGCGCATCGTCGATGACGACGCGCACCCGCGGCGAGTCGTAGGGATGCTCGGGGTGGAGCTTCTTTCCGAGCTCGTAGATCTTCGGGTCGATCTCGACGCAGTCCACGTGCCGGGCGCCGTGCCGCAATGCGGCGGCGGCGTCGTTTCCGGAGCCGGCGCCGACGATCAGCATCCGGTCGATGGGCGGCGCGAACGCGAAGGGCAGGTTGTAGTGGCCGTGCGCGACGAGACCGGGGCTCAGCATGTCCGGATGCGCCCGCACGAAGCCGTCGGACAGGTCGAGCATGTGCTGGTAGAACGTTCCGTTGACCTCGATCACCTGTCCCTGCTGCGTCCGCTTCGTCTTGTCGGGCGTCTCCGCATAGAACGGCCGGATGGTCAGCTTGTGGTACGGCGTCCAGACGGTTTGCAGGTTGACGTCCCGACCGATCCAGACCGCCGCCACCGCGACGAGCCCCGCGAGGCCGATCGCCCACGCGCCGCGCAGGCGCGACACCGCCGCGGTCGCAAGAAGCAGCATCGCCAGCACGCCCCACCACACGACGGGCGGAAGCGACGCCCAGCTCAACCCGTCGAAGAGCCAGATCCCCGCGAGGCTTCCCGCGATGTTCACCGAGTAGGCGCGGATCACGGCTGGGTGGGCTTCGAGGGCGCGGCCGAGAAGCTGGCCGAGCGGAACGAACAGCCAGACGATCAGGTAGAGCAGGACCGCCATGATGGCGAGGCCCGCGACGGTCGCAAGCAGCGTCCGCTCGGGCACGTACCCCCAGATCAGGGAGTCCTCGAACCCGTTCAGCAGCCGACGTCACCCGCTTCGAGGTCGAGGAACGGCAGGCGCAAGGGATTCGCGATCAGCACGGCGACGAGGCTCAAGATCCGCGCCGAGCCAGCGCAGCGATACCTCGTGCGCCGCGCGGTAGCAGCCGAGCCCCGCCCCGAAGAAACAGACGACGAGAACGAGGTTCCCGAGGTACGCAAAGACGCGCACCTCGGTGCCCAGCCAGCGGATCAGGACGAGCTCGAGGTAGAGGATGGCCGCACTGATCAGAAAGACCGCGGCATCGCGGCGGTCGAACGGCAAATTGTCCCCCCTCCTCGGACGGGTCCGCTCTTTTATCAGGAAACGCCTGCGACCGCCTCCCTCGCGATCGGCCGCGAGATCACCGATCTCGCGATCCAGCGGTTCGGGCCGGGCTGACGAAGACGTCCGCCGGGCTTCAGACGGCGACAAAAAAAGCGAGATCGCGTACACGCGATCTCGCTCCGGAGGGACGACGCCGTTCGCTTCTTCAGTCGAGCTGCAGGTCGAGCTCCGAATGCCCCTTGAGCTTTTGTTCCCGGCTGTCCTGGTCCGCCGGGTTGACCCAGCGGGGCTCCGTCGCGTAGGTTCCGGCGCCGACGGAGCGTCGTCTCCGTTCGAACGGCCGGGGGTCCGGCCGGCTTGTGGGACCTCGCCCCGACCGCACCCGCGGAAAATGCCAGCGCCGCGATCATGAGCCCGCCGAAGAGCGCCGCGCCTCCTCCGATTCGCTTCCGTTCTCTCTTCGTTCTCTCATGACTTCCTCCTTTGCCTGACTCCAGAGAGGGAGCAAGCGCGAGGCCAGGCCGCACCAGGCGCCCCGACACGTCAAGCGCCTGCCTCAAAAGGACTTTCGCGTCGGCGCCCGCGGGCTTCGAACGCGCCTCCTTCCATTTTCTGGACGCGAAATCTAGATTCTGGACACGATGATCCCGTACTTCTGGATTCTCTGGTAGAGAGAGCTTCGGGAGATTCCGAGGCGGGCCGCGGCCTGCTCCACGTTGCCGTGCTCCTCGGCGAGGGCGCGCTCGATCAACCGCCGCTCGGCTTCCCGAAGCGTCAGTCCGGCCAGGGCGTCGGCGGGGGCCTCGCGCTCGAGGTCGAACCCCAGATCGTCCTCCTCGAGGACGCTGCCCGACGACAGGAGAGCGGCACGCTCGAGCACGTTGCGCAATTCCCGGATATTACCCGGCCAGGGATGCCGCTCGAGGCGATGGAGCGCTCGCCGGCGACAGAGTCAGCAGGCTGCGCGCGCAGCTCGGACGCGATCCGTGAGAAGGAACTCCTCGGCCAGCATCGGGATGTCCTCCACGCGCTCTCGCAGGGGCGGCAGACGCAGGCGAAGCGTGCTGATTCGAAAGTAGAGGTCGCTCCGGAAGCGTTTCTCCTCCACCAGCGCGGACAGGTCCTGGTGCGTCGCGGCGATCAGCCAGACGTCGACCTGCCGGTCGCGGACGTCTCCCAGCCGCCGGAATCTCTTTTCCTCGAGGACCTTGAGCAGCTTGGGCTGGACCGCGAGATCCATGTCGCCGATCTCGTCGAGGAAGAAGGTCCCCCGGTCGGCGACCTCGAGAAGGCCCGCCTTGCTCGCGACGGCGCCCGTAAACGCCCCTTTCTCGTGGCCGAAGAGCTCCGTCTCGAGCAGCTCGCACGAGAGACCCGCGCAATTCAGGTCGAGAAAGCACTCCTCGCTGCGGGGACCGTTCGCGTGGAGCCAGCCGGCCAGGACTCCCTTGCCGGTGCCCGTCTCCCCCTGGATCAGGACGGGCTTGTCCGACGAAGCCACCCGCATCGCCTGTTCTCGGAGCGCGCGGATCGCGGGGCTCGCGCCGAGGAAGGGGTCCGGAGACTTTCGTATCCGAAGCGCCTGGTCGGTCAGACGGCGGCGCCGGGCGCGCTGATTCTCCAGGGCCCGCTGGAGGACAAAGAGGAGCGCCGGCCGGTCCACCGGCTTGACCAGGAACTGCTCCGCGCCCTCCGCGAGCGCCCGCACCGCCACGTCGAGCGCGCCCGCGTCCGCCAGGACAAGGAACGCGGTGCCCGGAGCGACCATCCGGACGTGGCCGAGCAGGTCGAGAACGCTCTCGTCGGCAAGCCGGCTGCTCGCGACCACGGCATCCGGTCGAGACCTTCCGAACTGTTCCCGGGCCTGCTTGCCGCTCTCCGCCTCCGCGACCTCGTAGCCGTCCGCTGTGAGGACCTTCTGGAGACCCTGACGGACGCTCGCGTCCTCTTCGACGAGGAGGATCCTCTGTCGCACCGCCGGAATCAGCCGCTCCTTCCCCCGGAACCGGCGAACAGGCCCGGCGGAAAGCGCCCCGTGATGGAGGCGTCGAGGATCTCGATGGGGTGGGCGGCCGGGAGAGCCATGCCGCGCTGGCGCAGGAGCTTCTGGATCTGAAGGGTGCAGCCGGGGTTGGCGGAGGCGAGGAGGTCGGGCTTGACGGAGAGGACGTTGTCCACCTTGCGCGCGCCGATCTCCTCGGAGCTCTCGGGCTCGACGAGGTTGTAGATGCCGGCGCTGCCGCAGCACTGGTCGCCGTCGGGGATCTCGACGAGCTCGAGGCCGGGGATGCCGATCAGGAGCTGGCGCGGCTCGCGCGGATCCGCTGCGCGTGGGCGAGGTGACAGGAGTCGTGGTACGCGACGCGGGCGCGGATCGGGCGGCGCGGCGCGACCGGCGGCAGCGCGGCCAGGAACTCCGAGACGTCGCGGACCTTCGACGAGAACGCCGCGGCGCGCGCGGCCCACTTCGGGTCGTCCGCGAAGAGGCGGCCGTAGTCCTTCATGTTCGAGCCGCAGCCGGCCGCGTTGACGAGGATCGCGTCCACCGGATCTTCCTCCAGCCGCGCGATCGTGTCGCGGGCGAAGGCGAGCGCTTCCTGCTCGCGCCCGGCGTGGATCGAGAGCGCGCCGCAGCATCCCTGCCCGGGCGGGACGAGGACCTCGCATCCTTCGGCCGAGAGAACCCGGAGCGTCGCCTCGTTGACGCCCGGGAAGAAGACCTGCTGCACGCAGCCGGCGAGGAGGGCGACGCGCGCCCGGCGCTCTCCCTTCGCCGGCACCCTCTCGGGAAGCCGGGCGGCGACGTTGTGGAGCGAGACGGCAGGGAGGAGGGCGTCCATCTGCGCCAGCCGCCGCGGCAGGAGGCGCAGGAGGCCGGTCCGGCGGACGAGAGCCCGGAGTCCCGACTCGGTGTAGAGCCACAGCAGAGCCGCCGCCGCGCGCAGCCGCCCCGGATAGGGGAAGAGCGCGAAGATCATCTCTCGATGGAACTGCTCCGCCAGCGGGCGATCGAAGCGCCTTTCCAGCTCCGCCCGCGTGCCCTCGATCAGGACGTCGTACTTCACGCCCGAGGGACAGGCGGGCATGCAGCCCATGCACCCCAGGCACCGGTCGAAATGCGCCGCGACGTTCTCGCTCCACTCGATCTTCCCCTCCGCGAGGCCGCGCATCAGGTCGATGCGGCCGCGGGGCGAGTCCATCTCCTCCCCCCAGGAAACGTACGTCGGGCACGCCGGGAGGCAGAACCCGCAGTGCACGCAATCATCCAGCAGGCTGCGCTCGCGCACGGCGGCGCTCGCGCATTCCAGATCACCGATCCGTGGTCTGTGATTGAGCCCGAGCCGGACGGCTGATTTTCCGGGCTTAATGACAGATCCTTCGATCGCCAATGACAATCATTATCAGATTCCTCCGACGAAGCGGCCCGGAGACAAACGAGCCTGCGGGTCGAGCCGGTCCTTGACGCTCTGCATGAGGGAAAGAGACGGAGGCGGCGGACCCCAGACGTCCACGCGCTCGCGAATCGCGGCGGGCGCGGCCTGGAGCGTGAGGGTGCCGCCCAGGCCGGCGACGCGCTCGCGGGCGGCGAGAATCGCGGCAGCCGCGGAATCGGTGTTGGCCGGAGATCCGGCGAGGAATCCCAGCCCGAGCGAGGCGTACCAGAGGAAACCGGGATCCGCGAGCGCGGCAAGCATGTCCGGGAGAACGTCCTCTTGCGATTGCCTCGATGTGCGTCGGAAGGGCCGTGAGCTTCGCGCGCAGCGGAGGACCCGCGCGCAACTCGTCGTGGCGGGACCAGAAAGCCCGCGCCGTCCCTTCGTCGAGGACTTCGCAGGCGCCCTCCGGCTCCTTGCGGACGAGCCCGGCCAGGCGCTCGCGCTGCTCGGCGACGCCGGCGCGGAAGCCTTCGAAGCGCACCGCGACGTCGAACTGATCGGCCTGCCTCCAGGCCGCGACGACGGAAGTCGGCTCGAGCTGCGCTTCCTTGACGGCGCGCATCAGAGAGCGCACGCCGGCGGCGGTCCGGCCGGGCAGGCGCAGGGTGACTTCCTCCTCGGGAAGCGGATGGAGTCGAAAAGTCGCCGTCGTGATCAGGCCGAGGGTCCCGAGCGAGCCGACCATGAGCTTGGGCAGGTCGAAGCCCGCGACGTTCTTGACGACCTTTCCGCCTCCGCGCGCAAGCGTGCCGTCGGCGCGCACGAAGGAGATGCCGATGATCAGGTCCCGGACCGAGCCGAAGCGGGCGCGCCGGGGGCCGTAAGCGTTTGCGGCGATGATGCCGCCGACCGTCTTGCGCCCGGGCAGCGGCGGGTCGAGCGCCAGGCGCTGCCGGTGCGGCGCGAGCGCCGCCTGGAGAGCCTCGAGGGTCATCCCCGCCTCGACGACGACGATCTGGTCGAAGGGAGCATGCTCGACGATTCGGGAGAGCCGGCTCGTCCGCACGACAGCGTCGAGCCTCCTGGGCGGAGCGCCCAGCTCCAGGTCCGTTCCGCCGCCGACGAAGGCGAGCGCCTTTCCGCCCCGCCCCGACTCGCCGACGACCTCCACGGCCTCCTCGACCGTGGAGGGCTCGAAGACCGTTCCCGGACGAACCCCGAGGATCGCGTCGCCTTCCGCCGGGGGCCGCGAGAAGGCGGTCACTCGCGCCAGGCCTCGCCGGAAAGCTCCGCCGGGTGCGGGCGGTATGGTCCCGGACGGTCGCCGCACAGGCGCGGCGTGGGAAAGACCTTGCCGGGATTCAAGCGCGTCTCCGGATCGAAGGCGCACCGCACGAGCGCCATCGTCTCCAGGTCCGCCTCCGAGAACATGTCCGACATGTAGACGGCCTTGTCGGCGCCGACGCCGTGCTCGCCCGTGATGGAGCCGCCGTACCGCACGCACATCTTCAGGATCTTCCCCCCGACGTCCTCGGCGGCCGCCTCCTGCCCGGGGATCTTCGCGTCGTAGAGGATCAGCGGATGGAGGTTGCCGTCGCCCGCATGGAAGACGTTGGCGACGCGCAGCCCGGCGTTCCGCGCGAGCTCGTCGATCTCGCGCAGGACCCTCGCGATCTCCGAGCGCGGGATCACTCCGTCCTGCACGAAGTAGTTCGGGGAAATCCGCCCGACCGCCGCGAACGCGCTCTTTCTCCCCTTCCACATGAGCTGCCGCTCGTTCTCGTCTTTCGGGCGGCGGATCTCGAGAGCCCCCGCCGCGCGCGCCAGCTCGACCGCGTTGTTGGAGGTGTACTCGACCTCGGCCTCCGGACCGTCGGCATCCATGAGCAACGCGGCGCCGACGTCCGGCCAGTCGAGCCCCGTTGCGGCTTTGGCCGCGACGATCGCCAGGCGGTCCATCATCTCGATGGCGGCCGGCACGATCCCCGAGGCGATGATGGCCGAGACCGCGTTGCCCGCCTCGTCGGTGGAGGGGAAGGTCGCGAAGAAGGTGCGCGTTGCCTGCGGCTTTCGCAGCACCCGCAGGACGACCTCGGTCACGATCCCGACCATGCCTTCGCTCCCGACGAGCACTCCCAGAAGGTCATAGCCCGGCGTGTCCGGTGCCGGGCCGCCGAGGTCCACGACGCTCCCGTCCGCGAGCACCAGCCTCGCCCCGAGCACATGATTGGACGTGAAGCCGTACTTCAGGCAGTGCGCTCCTCCCGAGTTCTCGGCGATGTTTCCGCCGATCGAGCAGACGCTCTGGGAGGAGGGATCGGGAGCGTAGTAGTAGCCGGCGGAGCCGATCGCCTTGCTGACGTCGAGGTTGGCGACGCCCGGCTGGACGCGCATCCAGCCATTCTCGAGGTCCACCTCGAGGATCTTCTTCATCCGGGAGAGGCCGATGACGACGCAGCCGGGGACCGGAAGAGCGCCTCCGGAGAGTCCGGTCCCCGAGCCGCGGGGGACGATCGGGAGATTCGCCGCGCGCGCGATGCGCACGATCTCGGCGACCTCCTCGGTCGAGCCGGGCAGCACGACGAGGCCCGGCGCGACGCGGAAGCTCATCAGGCCGTCGCTCTCGTAGGTGCGCAGGTCCGAAGGATCGGTGATGCAGTGGCGCTTTCCCACGACCGCCGCCATGCGCGCGATGACGTCCGGCAGGACGGCGTCGGGAGGCGGGGCGGCCGGGGGTGAAACTGCGGCGCTCATGAGATCCCCTTTACTCCAGGTAGCGGTAGGCCGGCAGCGTCAGGAACTCGACGAACTCCTCCGCGCGGACGAGGCCGTCGAGGATCTCGGCGGCCTCCCGCAGGCGGCCCGTGCCCGGGCCCCCGAGCCTGGACAGCTCCTCCGCCCGGATCGCCTCGTAGAGCGCCAACGTGGCGGCGCGGCCATCCGCGAGAACGGCGCCGTTGTGAGTCCATTGCCAGAGCTGCGAGCGCGAGATCTCGGCCGTCGCGACGTCTTCCATCAGGTTGTAGATCGCCGCCGCTCCGTTGCCCGAGAGCCAGGAGTTCAAGTACTGGAGCCCGACGTTGACGTTGTTGCGCAAGCCCGTCTCGGTCACCGTCCCGCCCGGCACGCGGATGTCGAGGAGCTGTCCGGCCGTGACGGAGACCTCCTCGCGAAGCCGTTCCTTCTGGTTGGCCCGGCCGGCGAGCGCCTTCTCGAAGACCTCCCTCGCGACGCCGACGAGGTCCGGGTGCGCCACCCACGTGCCGTCGAACCCGTCCCGCGACTCCCGGAGCTTGTCGTCGCGAACCCGGGCGAGGGCCCTCTCGTTGACCTCGGCGTCCTTGCGGCTCGGGATGAACGCCGCCATCCCGCCCATCGCGTGCGCTCCGCGCCGATGGCACGTCTTGACGAGCAGTTCCGTGTACGCCCGCATGAAGGGGACGGTCATCGTCACCTGCGCCCGGTCGGGGAGAAGGAAATCGCGCTTCCGGCGCAGCGTCTTGATGATCGAGAACTGATAGTCCCAGCGCCCGGCATTCAGGCCGCTCCCGTGCTCGCGCAGCTCGTAGAGGATCTCCTCCATCTCGAAGGCGGCCGGCAGAGTCTCGATCAGGACCGTGGCCCGCACGCTCCCGCGCGGGATCTCGAGCGCGTCCTCGGCGAAGAAGAAGACGTCGTTCCAGAGGGCCGCCTCGCGGTGGCTCTGGATCTTGGGCAGATAGAAGTAGGGCCCCGTGCCGCGGTCGAGCCGCTCCTTCGCGTTGTGGAAGAAGTAGAGGCCGAAGTCGAAGAGAGACCCGGAGACGGGCTCGCCGTCCACCGCGACGTGTTTCTCCGGCAGGTGCCAGCCACGCGGCCGGACGAGGAGCGTCGCGATCTTCTCGTTCAATCGGTAGCCCTTCCCTTCCGGAGTGACGAGCTCGATCCGGCGGCGCACGGCATCGATCAGGTTCGCCTGTCCGAGGACGATGTTCGACCAGCTCGGGGAGAGGGAATCCTCGAAGTCGGCCATGAAGACGTCCGCGCCCGAGTTCAAGGCATTGATCATCATCTTGCGCTCGGTCGGTCCGGTGATCTCCACCCATCGCTGCTGCAGGTCCGCGGGGGTCTCGGCGACTCTCCAGGAGCCGTTCCGCACGGAGCTGGTCTCCGGCAGAAAGTCGGGGAGGGCGCCGGCGTCGAACTCCGCCTGCCGCTTCGCTCTCCGTTCCAGCAGGTCGCGGCGCCTCGGCTGGAACTCCCGGTGGAGCCTCTCGACGAAGCCGAGCGCCTCGCGGGAGAGGACCGCCTCCCCGCCGGCCGGGGGCTTCGCCAGGACTTCGATGCCCTTACCCATGCTTCGCTCTCCCTGTCTTTCGAAGCGGCCGGGCCGATTATCTCTCCTCCGGACGGCGGGGCCCTGCCAGTTTCCAAAAACTTTTTCGCGCGCCCGCCGGGCCGGTCTGGCATAGGATTCCCGGAGGAAACGCGAATCGCAAGCGGGTGGGAGCCGCGCTCCCGCGACTCCCTCGGAAGGAGACGCCATGAAGAAACGCAACGTGAGTCAGTCCCAAAAAGGCCTCGGACGCCGCGAGTTTCTCAAGGTCTCGCTGGCGGCGGGCGCGTCGCTCGCCGCTCCGATGATCTTCACGCGCAGCGCCTCGGCTCAGCAGGAGCGCGTCTTGAAGGTCGTCCACTGGAAGCATTTCGTTCCCGACTACGACAAGTGGTTCGACGTCTTCGCGAAGGAATTCGGCGAGAAGAACAAGTGCAAGGTCGAGGTGGACTATGTCGCGACGCCCGACCTGCCGACCGCGATCGCCGCGGACATCTCGCGCGGCGGCGGCCACGACGTCTTCCACTTGAACGGCACCGGCGCCTGGCTCTACGACAACGTGCTCGTGGACGTCACGGAGCGTCGCCAACAGGCTCGGCAATGAATTCGGCGGCTGGATCCCCGAGGCCTCGTCGATCGCCGTCGTGAAGCGGCAAGTGGCTCTGCGTCCCCCACTGGTACATGAGCTTCCCCTGGATCATCAACCGCAAGTACTTCCACGACGTCGGCGAGGACTACACCGACAAGACGACATGGAACGACATCGTCCGCATCGGCGGCAAGCTGAAGAAGGCCGGTTACCCGATCGGCATCCCGATCTCCCAGACGCCCGACTCCAACGACAACCTCTTCCCCACGATGCTCTCCTTCAAGGCCTACATGTTCAACACCGCCGGGGAGATCGCCTTCGCCAAGAAGGAGATCGTGGAGGTGCTCCGTTTCGGCGCGGACCTCTTCAAGGAAGCGATGACCGACGAGGTGCTGAGCTGGGACGACACGTCCAACAACCGGTTCATCGCCTCGGGCAAGGGCTCGATGATCTGCAACCCGATCTCCGCGTACCGCACCGCCGCCAAGGACCAGCCCGACGTGTACAAGAACCTCGAGGTCGTCAAGCCTCCGATCGGAGCCGCGGGCCTCCGCGTGGGCGGCGCGCGGACGATGTCCTACGGTATCTACAATTTCTCGAAGGTGCAGGACCTCGCCAAGGAGTTCCTCTACACGATGAACAAGGAGTCCTTGAAGGGGATGGAGGGCTCGACCGGCTACAACCACCCGTATCTGAAGGGCTTCATGAAGAAGCCGATGCCCGTCATCGGCCATGAGCCGAAGCTCGAGCTCCTGCAGGACTATCAGGAGTACGTCAAGTTCATCGGCTACCCGGGACCGATGACGAAGACCGCGACGAGCATGTACGCGAAGTTCATCGTCCCCACGATGTTCGCCGAGGTCTGCAAAGGAAAAGCGCCGCGCGCGGCCATGGAAGAGGCCGAGCAGAAGCTGCGTGCCGTCTAGAGCCGGAGTCATCCTCGAGCGGCGGGCCCGCGCATGGCGGGCTCGCCGCTTCCCTTCCAGAGCCCTCGCTGACTGAAGATCCATGGCTGACGTCGTCCTGGAAGGGGTCGAGAAGCGGTTCGGAGACGTCCGGGCCGTCGCCGGCATCGACCTGACGGTCCGGGACCAGGAGTTCCTGATTCTCGTCGGCCCTTCCGGCTGCGGCAAGACGACGACGCTGCGGATGATCGCCGGCCTCGAAGAGGTGACGAGCGGCGACATTCGCATCGGCGGCCGGTCCGTCACGCACCTGGCGCCGCGCGACCGGGACATCGCCATGGTCTTCCAGAGCTACGCGCTCTATCCCCACATGACGGTGTATCGGAACATGTCGTTCTCGTTGAAGTTGCGGGGCACGCCGAAACCCGAGATCGAGCGGCGCGTGCGGGAGGTGGCCGGCATCCTCGGACTGACGGAGCAATTGAACCGCAAGCCCCGCCAGCTCTCCGGGGGGCAGCGCCAGCGCGTCGCCGTCGGCGCGGCGCTCTGCCGCCAGGCCGGCGTGTTGCTCTTCGACGAGCCGCTCTCCAACCTCGACGCCAAACTGCGCGTCCACATGCGCACGGAGCTGAAGCGGCTCCACCTGGCCATCCGCTCGACGATGGTCTACGTCACGCACGATCAGGTCGAGGCGATGACGATGGGAGACCGGATCGTCATCATGAACGGCGGCGTGATCTGCCAGGTCGGAACGCCGCTCGACATCTACGACCGGCCCGCCAACCGTTTCGTCGCCGGGTTCATCGGCAGCCCTCCGATGAACTTCTTCGACGGCGAGATCGCGGCGGACGAAACGGGCCCCTCCGTCGTCCTCCCGGGCGGCCTGCGGCTCCCTCTCGCGCGGCCGGACCTGGCCTCCTCCCCGGGACGCCGCGTGGTCTTCGGGATCCGGCCGGAGCACATTTCGTTGACCGCGAGCGGCCGCGCGCTGTCCGACGCCGCCTGGGCCGCCATCGGCGAGCCGGCGAGGGTGCCGGCAACGATCGAGGTCATCGAGCCGCTCGGCCATTCCGTGATTTTGACCGCCAGCAGTCCCGCGGGCTCGTTCCAGTTGGAGACGGAGATCCACGCCGGGATCCGCGGCGGCGAGCAGTGCGACCTCTGGTTCGACATGAATCGGGCCTACCTCTTCGATCGCGAGACGGAGGCCACGATCTAGTGGCGGCGAAGGCGCCGAGTCCTGGCGGCCAAGTCGGCGGGGGTGGACGGGCGCGCCCGGCTGCTCGAGCGCGAAGCCCCGCTCGGCTATGTGCTGGTCATCCCCGCCGTCCTCTACCTCGCCCTCTTCATTGCCTACCCGTTCCTCATGTCGATCTCCATGAGCTTCACCGACGCGCAGGCGGGCAACCGGAAGTGGACGTTCGTCGGCGCCGAGAACTACTCGAAGGTGGAGAACTACCAGATCCTCGCCAACGACTTCGTCATCGCCACGCTGCCGACCGAGGCGGCGGCCCGGGCGCTCGCGGCCTCGCGCGCGAGCGGGAGGATCGTGACCGCGGCGGCGGGAAGCCGCTACCGGGCCAACCTCGAGGCCGGCGGAATGACCATCCCCCTGCTCGAGATGAACAAGGAGGATGACGCCTCCTACCTCGGCGGAATCCTCCTCCAGGACCTCGAGTGGAAGGTCGACAGAGCCTCCGGCGGGAGGTTCCGCGTCGTGGCGCACGCCTCCGACGCCCCGGTGACGTTCGGCCCGTACACCGACCGCGCGACGCTCCAGCGCGAGCTCAAGTTGGACATCCTCGTTCCCGCGCGAACGAGCGTGAAGACCAACGGCAAGGGGGTGCTGCAGGACCCGAACTTCCTCCTCGCCGTCAAGAACACCTTCAAGTACACGTTCGGCACCGAGATCATCAAGCTCTGCATCGGAATCCCGTGCGCGCTGATTCTGAACCGCCGCTTCGGCGGGCGGCGGCTCCTCCGCGGCCTGCTCGTCATCCCGTGGGTCATCCCGATCGCGCTCTCGGCGCAGGCCTGGCTCTGGATCCTCGACTCGACCTACAGCGTCATCAACTGGTGTCTCGTCCACTGGGGGATCCTCTCCCCCGCCAACATCATCAATTTCCGCGGCGACAAGGACTGGGCGATGCTCTCGGTCATCGCCGTCAACGTCTGGAGAGGCTTCCCGTTCACGACGATCGTGATCCTGGCCGGCCTGACGGCGATTCCCGACGAGATCCTCGAGCGCGCGAGACTCGATGGGGCAAACGGGTTCCAGCGCTTCGTCCACATCATCTCCCCCATGATTCGGCCGATCCTCATGGTTTCGCTCCTCTTCTCGGTGATCTTCTCCTTCACCGACTTCAACACCATCTGGATCATCACGAAGGGCGGGCCGTACGACCAGACACAGGTCCTCTCGACCTACGCCTACCAGCTCGGCGTCAACGCCGGCTATCTCGGCAAGGGGGCGTCGATCTCCCTCTTCATGTTCCCGATCATGGCGGTGATGGTCTTCTTCATGCTCCAGTTTCTGCGGCGGGAGGCATGAGATCGTCGCTCGTTGCCCTCTGGCGCCGGTGGAAGCCTCTTCTGGCCTCCTACGCGGGCCTCGCGCCGTTCCTCGGCTTCGCGCTCTTCCCCTTCTACTGGGGGCTGATCACGTCTTTGAAAGCGGACGCGAACCTCTACGACCTGAAGGCCAATCCCTTCTGGTTCGCGCGCACCGACCGCTCGACCGGCAAGCCGTACCACAAGGACATCATCGTGCCGGCCTCGCTCGTGGAAGGGCCCATCCGCTGGCGCATCGCCCCGGGCGCCCACACGACGCGCGCCGACAGCGAACAGGACCCCAGGCCGATTGCCCTGATCGGCGAGCAGCCGATCATGTCGCCCGTGGACGGCGCGCTTTCGGAGATCACGGTCCCCGAGGGCCATGTCGCGCATCCCAACGACGTGATCGGAGTGATCCGCGTGGCGAGCCCGACGCTCACGCATTACAAGTACCTCAAGAGCACGCCGTTCTACCGCTGGATGAAGGTCAGCCTCCTGACCGGGTCGGCGGTCGTGCTGATCACGCTCCTGCTCGCCGTGCCGGCCGCCTACGGCCTCGCGCGTCTCCGTTTCCCGGGCAATCGCCCGATCGGCATCGCGATCTTCCTGACGTACCTGATCCCGCCGACGATCCTCTTCATCCCCTTCTCGCAGTTCGTCGGAGCGCTCCACATCGACAACACGATCTGGTCGCTGATCCTGACTTATCCGACCTTCACGGTCCCCTTCTGCACCTGGCTGCTCATGGGCTTCTTCCGCAGCGTGCCGAAGGAAATCGAGGAGCGCGCGCTCCTGGACGGCGCGAGCCGCCTTCAGATGCTGCGGCTCGTCGTCATCCCGGTCGTGCTGCCGGGCATCCTGACCGCGGCCATCTTCGCCTTCACGCTCTCGTTCCAGGAGTACATCTACGGGCTGACCTTCATCAGCTCGACGGTCAACCGCACGATCCCGGTCGGGATCAGCGTCGAGATGGTCCGCGGCGATGTCTATTTCTGGGGCCCGCTGATGGCCTCCTCGATCGTCGGCTCGATCCCCGTCGTGATCGTCTACGCGCTGTCGCTCGACTACTTCATCTCCGGCATGACGACCGGAGCGGTCAAGTGATCGCGCGCCGCACGCGCGCGATCATCCCTTCGCTTCGCTCAGGGCAGGCTCTGAGCGCGTGAGGCGCGAAGGATCTGCTCCCACAACGACCACGACGAGCCGCTTCGGGCCGTGGACCCCGTAGGCGAGCGTCTGCTCGATGTCGGCGGTCTTGCTCGGACCGGAGATCAGCAGGGCGTTGGCGGGCATGCCCGCGGCCCACCCCTGCGACCGCAGGGCGTCCCAGAAGGTGTCGTAGATGGCGTCGGTCGAGAGCAGGGCCAGGTGAACCGGGGGGACGAGCGACATCAGGCGGGGCTCCTGCGGCGAGGGCCAGACGATGAGCCCGCCCGTTTCGGCGATGCCGCCGCGGGTCGTCGTGAAGCCGGCGTCCACCTCGTTGAAGAGCCGCTCCTTCATCTGCTCGACCGGCCGGTCGTACGCGACGAGCCGCGGTCCCTCGCCGGAGGGCCAGGCCTGCGCCAGCCGCCGGCCGGCGGGGGTGTCGGGCCCGTAGAGCAGGGTCGCCAGGCCCTGTGACTTCACGAAGGCGTAGACCGCCGCCGGCCACCCCTCCTCGGTCGTTTCCAGGAACTCCGTCTTGACCGCCTCCATCAGCCGGCGCAGGCGCGGGTAGCGCTCCGACGGGGGCCACGTCTTTCGCGCCATCACGGCGAAATCGGAAGCCGGCGCGACGCCGCGAGGGCTCCCGCGGAGCCGTCCGAGGATCCTCTCGCGCGCTAAGTCAGGCACCATCCACACCGGCCTTCCTGGCGAGCTCGTGAAGCGTCCGCGCGGCGGGACGGGGCGTCGCGCGGGCGCTCGTCCATGCGGAGAGAACCGGCAGCCAGGAAGGGAGAAAACTCCGCAGACGCGTCGCCGCGAATCCCATCAGGCGATAGAGGGCAGGATTCCGGTGAGCCGCTTCCCAGAGCGCCCAGGCCGCGTCCTCGAGCCGGTCGCGTCCCTCGCCTGCCTCGAGGACCGTCGATCCCGGCTCCTCGTGCGCCGCCTCCCTGCGAAGCCGCACCAGGAGCTCCGCGATCGGAATCTCGACCGGGCAGGCCTCCACGCAGGCGCCGCAGAGGCTCGAGGCGTGGAGGAGGTCGTGGCGCCGGGCGACCCCCTCGGTCTGCGGGGTCAGGATCTTTCCGATCGGCCCCGGGTACACGGCCTCGTACGCGTGCCCCCCGATCCTCGTGTAGACCGGGCAGTGGTTCATGCAGGCGCCGCAGCGGATGCACCGGAGCGTGGCCGAAAGCTCCACGTCGGAGAAGATCCGCGAGCGTCCGTTGTCCAGGATCACGAGGTGGACCTCGGAGGGGCCGTCCTTCTCCCCCGGGCCGCGCGGGCCCGTGATCATGTTGAAGTACGTCGAGATCATCTGGCCCGTGGCCGAGCGGGTCAGCAGGCTGTAGAGGGGAGGCACGTCCTCGAGCCTCTCGACGACCTTCTCGATCCCCATGAGCGCGATGTGGACCGGGGGCACGTGCGTGGACATCCGTCCGTTGCCCTCGTTCTCGACGAGGCAGAGCGTGCCCGTCTCCGCCACGGCGAAGTTGACGCCCGAGATCCCGGCGTCCGCCTCGAAGAACTTCCTGCGGAGGACCCGCCGCGCGATCGCCGTCAGCTCGTCCACGTCCTCGGTGTATTTCGCCTCGCGGATCTTCCTGCCGAAGAGCTTCGCGATCTGCTGCCTGTTCTTGTGGATCGCCGGCATGATGATGTGCGAGGGGGTCTCGCCGTCGAGCTGGATGATGTACTCGCCCAGATCCGACTCCAGCGACTCGATGCCGCGCTCCTCGAGGAAGTCGTTCAGGTGCATCTCCTCCGAGACCATCGACTTCCCCTTCACCACGCGCGTGGCGCCGCGCTCCTTCAGGATCTCGAGCACGATCGCGTTGGCTTCCTCCGTCGTCTCGGCCCAGCGGACGCGGATGCCGTTTGCGGCGCATTTCTCCTCGAGCGTCTCGAGAAGCTCCGGCAGCCGCGCGAGCGTGCGCGCGCGGATCGCGGCGCCCAGGGCGCGCAGATCGCGCCACTCGACGGGGTCGGAGAACATGGCCGCGCGTTTGGCCATCAGCCCGTCCATGGCCCGCCGGAAGTTCGCTCGAAGCTGCGGGTTCTTCAGGGCCTCCGCGGCCGCGGGCCGGAAGGCGGGAGCGGGGCCGGGCCCGCTCACTTCGTCCGCTCCCACAGGAATTCCGCCACGTGGCTGGCGCGGACGTTCTCCCCCTTCGCGGCCAGCCGGCCTCCGATGTTCAGAAGACAGCCGGCGTCCCCCGAGAGGAGGATCGGGGCGCCGGTCGAGAGGACGTCGCCGGCCTTGTCCTCGACCATCGCCGCCGAGATCTCGGGCTCGCGGACCGCGAACGTCCCGCCGAAGCCGCAGCATTCCCGCTCCCGCGACAGCGGCGCGAGCTCCACGTTCGCGAGCTGCGCGAGGAGGCTCCTCGGCTCCTCGACGATCCCCATCTCGCGCAGCGCGTGGCAGGAGGAATGCCACGTGACACGCACCTTCTCGCCGCGGTCGGTCAGCTTCACCTTCAGCACGTTGCTCAGGAACTGCGTCAGCTCGAACACCCTCGCGGCGAACGCCTCGGCCTCCGCCTGGAACGGATCTGCCTCGAAGAGCGCCGGGTAGTGGCGCTTCATCATCGCGGCGCAGGAGCCCGACGGGACGACGATCGGGTAAGGCTCGCGAAAGTGGGCGATCTGCGCCCGCGCGACCGCCCGCGCCTCCTCGTGGTAGCCGCAGTTGAACGCGGGCTGGCCGCAACAGGTCTGCCCCCGTGGAAAGATGACCCGGAGGCCCTCGCGCTGGAGCAAACGAATCCCGGAGAGACCCGCCTCCGGGAAGAAGAGGTCCACGAGGCACGTGCCGTAGTAGTAGACGGCCTCGGGCCTGCCGCGAGTGGCTTCGTCGGGGCTGCTCATCGACACCGGATCATAGGGCACGCCGGAAGCGGGGCGTCACGATCTCGCGCCCGCGGCCGAGCGAAGTAGACTCGGTTACGGCGCGGGTCAGCGCGCGAGAAGGCAAAAGGAAAGGAGCACAATCATGCCTCTGGTCCGAGTCTCTCTCCGGGAAGGAAAATCCGCGTCGTACCGGGCCGCGATCGGCGAGGCGATTCACCAGGCGATGGTGGAGACGATCAACGTGCCGGCCGACGACCGTTTCCAGACATTCACCGAGCACCCCTCGGGCGGGCTCGTCTACGACAAGAGATATCTCGGCATCGAACGCACGGACGGCGTCGTCTTCATCCAGATCACGCTCAACACGGGGCGCACCCTCGATCAGAAGCGGGCGCTCTACCGGGCGCTCGCCGAGAAGCTGGCGCGCGATCCGGGCCTTCGCAAGGAGGACCTGCTCGTCAGCCTGGTCGAGGTCCCGAAGGAGAACTGGTCCTTCGGCAACGGAGAGATGTCATACGTCAAATGACGGCCCCGACACGGCGGCAGTGAGGAAGAACAAGACCGCGGACCCGGCCCGGTCTCTTGTGCGAAAGGCCGGACCTCTCCCGAGGACTTGGCCCGGTCCGCGATCCTGTTCTTCTTCCCTGCGTTCCTCCTTCTTCGGACGAGACCCTCACGTCCGGGCAGTAGCCGAATCCGGGCTCGAGGAGACAAACAACCTCGTGGAACTCGCGAGCCGAGCCCGCCGAGAGCATCTTCTCGACGAAGCCTTTTCGGTGCAGCAGGTGGCTCAACCGCGCTTCCCATTGAAGCTGCAAGGAGACCGTCCTTGCCAGCAGCAGAAAGACGATTCGCGGCCGATGTCCGTTGATATCCCCGAATTCAACCGGCTGCGCGGCGCGGATGACGACGATGTGATCGCGGCCAAGCGGGCATTTCTCGGGCTCGCGAGGGTGCGGAAAGGCGACCTCGGGATGGAGCGCGGTGCTGCAGAGGGCTTCCCGCTCCATGAGCGAGGCGTAGATTCGCTCCCTGGCCGCCGGCTCCGGGCCCTCGGTCAGATCCAGCCTGGCCCGCTGGATCCCATTGCGAATCAAGGATGAGGCGTCCGAGTCGGCGACATCGAGGAAGATGTTCGTTTCATCCATGTGGGAAAAAAGCCGAGTCTGTGAAGCCAGTTCCTCGACCGGCTCAACCTGGGCCTCGCTGGCGGCCTGCTGTTTCAGGATCCACTGGTCCACGTCGCTGGCGCGGAAGCGCCATCGACCGCCGATTCTGAGCGCTCGAAGATCACCGACGAGCTTGTAGACGCTCCTGGCGGACAGCGAGAGGTAGGTGGAGACCTCGGCGACGGTCATCATTGGTTCCCGGTCAGAATCCGCTCTATTGGAATTGCCTCTCATGGTCGGGCATGCCCCTTCTCAACGTGAGCGCTGGGGGCGCTTTCACGTCGTTTAAGGTAATTTGGAGTAAATCTAGGATATCTGTTGCTCACCAACGTAATGTAAGGTAGTATCACTGCAATGTCAAGCAACGGTGGACATCAAAGAGCCTGATGGGATGGAAGATCGCTTGCTGACGGTCAAGCAACTCGCCGAGTACTTGAGCGTCAACGACCGCACGGTCTTGAAGCTCGTCTCCGATGGGGCGCTTCCCGGCGTCAAGGTCGGAAACCAGTGGCGCTTCCGGAAGGCCATGGTCGATACCTGGCTGGACGATCAGATGCTCGGCGTGATGCCTCGGTACCTGGATGGGCCCGGTTTGAAGGACTCGCCGCGGCGGATGCTCGAGCTCGCGAGCTGCTTCCAGCCCGATCACGTCATTCCCGATCTCGCCGCCACGACGCGCAATACCGTGATCGAAGAGCTGGCCGCCCTGGCGGACCATCTGGGCCTCGTTCGCGACAAGACCTGGTTCGTCGGCGCGCTCATCCAGCGCGAAAACGTCATGCCGAGCGCCATGGGAAACGGCATCGCGTTCCTGCACACGCTGCGCCGCAACCCCGAGCAGGTCGTGCGTCCCTTCATGGTGCTCGGCCGGTCGCGCCCCGGCGTCGACTTCGACGCGTTGGACGGCGAGCCCACGCACCTTTTCTTCGTCCTCGGCTTGAAGTACGAGGAGCTCTACCTTCCCTGGCTGCATAAGCTCTCGCAGATGTTCGCCCGCGAGGAGGCCGTGCGCGCCCTCCTCGACGCGCCCGACGCGGAGTCCATCTACCTGGCCGTCGCCGAGGCGGAGCGCAAACTGGAGCCGGAGACGAAGGCCAGGGCCGCGCACCGTTGACCGATGGATAAGACCGTTCGCGCTCTCGAGGACCTCTCCGCGACCGATGGGCAGTTGCGAGGCGGCGCGCCGCTGACGGACGCCTTCATCCGCGCCCTCGAGAAACGTCGAACCGCCCTCCGCGACGCCATCCCGGAGTCTTTCCTGCTCGCGTACGACGCCCTGGGACGGATGGGCCGCCGTCCTGCCGTCGTTGCGATCCGTAAGGCCCACTGCGGCGGGTGCTATCTGCGCCTCCCGCCGCAGCTGGAGTCCGCGATCCGCCGCCGCCAATCGCTGCGCGCCTGCCCCCACTGCCTCCGCCTTCTCTATTCGCCTGCTCCGGCAGAAGGCGAAAACGCGGGCGGCGGGCAGGCCGGGCCCGAGCTCTCTCCGGTGAAAGTCACGCCCTCGAAGCGGCTGAGCCGGTTTCCCGAAAAGCGTTCCGCCCGGGAGCGGCGGCCCCCGGCTGCCAGATCAGCGCGACGCCGGGTCTGACTCGGACGTCAACCGCCTCCCCATGGACCTGAGAGTGCGGGATGTCGCTCGCCTGCTGAACGTATCCGAGCAGACCGTCTACCGGTGGGCTCGCAAGGGCTCCCTGCCGGCCCACCGCGTGCACGACCAGTACCTCTTCAACCGGGTCGCGCTCCAGGAGTGGGCGGCCCTGCACAAGCATCGGGTTTCGCCGGAGCTGTTCACTCCCAACGGGACGGCCGATCCGGCTCCCGGCCTCCACGCCGCGCTCGAGCGCGGAGGCATCGTCCACGATCTGTCCGGGGAGCGGCGCGAGGAGGTCCTGGCTGCCGTGGCGCAGCTGCCCGGGATCCCCGCGAGCGTGAACAGGCCGCTGCTGTATCAGCTCCTTCTCGCGCGGGAGACCCTGGCCTCGACAAGCGTCGGGGAGGGAATCGCGATCCCGCACCCGCGCGACCCGGTCGTGGTCCACGTCGACCAGCCTCTGGTCTTCCTCTGCTTCCTCCGCCGGCCCGTCGATTTCAGCGCGATGGACGGCCGGCCCGTGCAGGTCCTGTTCCTGCTGCTGACGCCCTCGGTGAGGGATCACCTGCGGATGCTCTCGAGACTCGCCGCCGCGCTTCATGACGAGGCGTTGAGGCAACTCCTCCACGCCGCGGCGCCGCGGGACGCCATCCTGGATCGCATCGCCGTCCTCGAGAAGGAAGCCCGGTAGTGCTGGGGCTCGTTCTCGCCTCGGTCGCCCTCCTCGGCGCGACCGCTGTCGCAGCCGTCCTCGCAGGCCGCTCGGACCGGACCGCGCTGCGTCTGGCGACCGCCGGGAGCGTCATCGCCTGTTCGGCCGGCGCGGTCGCCGCCACGGCGTCGCTTCTGCGCGGCGACCGCGGCTCGATCACGGCGGCGTGGGCGCTGCCGGTCGGACAGCTCCACGTCGCCCTCGACCCTCTCTCCTCGTTCTTCCTCGTCTGCGTCTTCGTCGTGTCGGGACTCGCCGCGGTGTACGGCGGAGGTTACTTCGCCGCCGACATCGGCAAGCGGCGGCTTGCGCCTGTTCTCTTCTTCTTCAACCTCCTGGTCGCCTCGATGGCGGCGCTCGTCATCGCGAGAGACGGGATCCTCTTTCTGATCGCCTGGGAGGTCATGTCGATCGCCTCGTATTTCCTCGTCACGTACGAGAACGAGCGCGAGGAGGTCCGCCGGGCCGGGATGACGTATCTCGTCGCCTCGCAGCTCGGCGTCGTGTTCCTCTTTGTGCTCTTCGCGATCCTGGGCCGCGGCGGCTCCACGTACGACTTCGACGCCCTTGCCGGCGCGGCGGCGCCCGCGGCCGGACTCGCGGCGGCCTGCTTCTGGCTCGCCCTGGCGGGATTCGGCACGAAGGCCGGGTTCTGGCCCGTGCACATCTGGCTCCCCGACGCCCATCCCGCCGCGCCGAGCCCCGTCTCGGCCCTGATGTCGGGAGTGATGATCAAGATGGGGATCTACGGGCTGCTCCGAACGCTGACGTTTCTCGGCCCGCCGCCGGCATGGTGGGGCGGCGTCCTCATCGCGATCGGCGTCGTCTCCGGACTGGCCGGCGTCCTCCACGCGCTCGCGCAGCACGATTTGAAGCGCCTTCTCGCGTATCACAGCGTCGAGAACATCGGCATCATCGCCCTCGGCATCGGGGTGGGGCTCCTCGGGCAGAGCCACCACAACCCTTCGATCGCCTTTCTGGGATACGCGGGCGCCCTGCTGCACGTCGCCAACCACGGGCTCTTCAAGGGCCTCCTCTTCCAGGCGGCAGGCAGCGTGCTCCACGCGACGGGAACGCGGGACATCGATTCCCTGGGAGGTCTCTCCCGCCGCATGCCGGCGACAGCCGCGGCTTTTCTGCTCGGCTCGGCCGCGATCTGCGGCCTCCCCCCCTTGAACGGCTTCGTCAGCGAGTGGCTGATCTACGTCGGCGCCTTCCAGGCGAGCTCCGGGTGGTTCGTGGGGCCGCACGGTTCCCCCCGGTGCCAGGTCTTCCGCATGTCTGGGCCGCAGCGGCTCTGGCCGTCATCCCGGCGCTCGCGCTCATCGGCGGTCTTGCCGCCGCCTGTTTCGTGAAGGCGTTCGGCGTCGTCTTTCTGGGCGAGCCTCGCACCGAGGCCTCCCGGACGGCGCATGAGACGGGCCTCATGATGCGGACGCCGATGCTCCTCGGGTCTCTCCTCTGCGTCGCGATCGGCATCTGGCCGGCTGCGGCGATCCGGCTCGTGGCGTCCGCGGCGACGCAACTCGGCCGTCTCCCCTCGGTCCCGGCGGCGTCCGTGGGGCCCCTCGCCGCGATCACGCGCGTGGCCGTCGTCCTCCTGGCGCTCGTCGCACTCCTGGCGCTCCTGCGCCGGGCCCTCCTGCGCGGGCGCTCCGTCGCTCGCGCGGCGACGTGGGGCTGCGGCTACGCCGCCCCGACGCCCCGCATGCAGTACACCGCGGCCTCCTTCGCGGAGCCGGTCCTCGAGCCCTTCGGCGGCGCCGTCCCGCGGCGCGTGCACGAGGTCAGGCCGGACGGTTACTTCCCCGAGAAGGCGCGCTACGAGGAGCACGCGGGGGACATGGCCGGAGAGCGCTTCCTCGTCCCCGCGACACGGCGGGCGGTCAAGGCCCTGTCGCGGCTCAAGGTGATCCAGCAGGGCCGGCTCCAGCTCTATCTGGTCTACATCGCCGTGACGCTGGTCGTGCTGCTCGTCTGGCAGCTCGCGGGAGCCGGACGGCTGATCCGATGACAAACCTCGCCCTTCACGTCGCGCTCCTGATCGCCGTGCCGCCCCTTCTGCCAGGCGTGATCAACAGGACAAAGGCGCGGTTCGCCGGGAGAACAGGGCCGCCGCTCCTGCAGACGTACGCCGACGTGTGGAAACTCCTTCGAAAAGGGGCCGTTTACAGTCAAACGACGACCTGGATCTTCCGCGCGGGCCCGATCGTCTCTCTCGCGGCCGTGCTCTGCGCGGGCCTCGTCCTGCCGCTCGCGTCCAACGCTTCGCCGCTCGGCTTTCCGGGAGACGTCGTCGCCTTCGCCTATCTCCTCGGGCTCGGCCGCTTCTTCACCATGGCAGCGGCCCTGGACACCGGCTCGAGCTTCGAGGGGATGGGAGCCAGCCGCGAAGCCGCCTTCTCCGCCTTCGCCGAGCCCGCGCTCTTTCTCTCCCTGGCCATCGTCTGCATCCCGGCCGGGAGCGCGACGTTCGGGGACGCGCTGGGCACGCTCCCCTGGACGACATGGGGGGTCTCGCACCTGACGTTCCTGGCCGCGGCGCTCTCACTTTTCGCCGTGCTGCTGGCGGAGAATTCCCGGATCCCCGTCGACGATCCGAACACGCACCTCGAGCTGACGATGGTCCACGAGGTCATGGTGCTCGACCACGGCGGCCCGGACTTCGCGTTCATCCTCTACGGAAGCGCCGTCAAGCTCTTCGTGATCGGCGCGCTGCTCGTCCACGTTCTCCTGCCGATTCCGGCGGGAGGCGGATGGCCGGGCGTTCTCCTTCTCCTCGGCGGCGAGATCGCGCTCGCGGTCGCCGTCGGCGTCGTCGAGTCGGTGATGGCACGCCTCCGGCTTCGCCGCGTGCCCGAGTTTCTCGTCGGCGCGGCCGTCCTGGCGGCCATCGGCCTGGCCGCCCTGTTCTACCGGGGCGCGCCGTGACCGAATATGCCGACTTCCTCCTCCTCCTCGTCGCGGCCTTGAGCCTCGCGATCGTCGCGACGAGCCGGCTGGCGAGCTGCGTGCGGGCCTCGGCGGCGCAGGGAGTCGCGCTGGCGCTCCTGCCGCTGGCGCTCTGGGGACGCGTGCTCGACCGGCACATGGTCCCCATCCTGCTCATGAGCCTCGGCGCGCTCGTCGTCAAGGCCGTCGTCATCCCGATTCTCCTCTCCCGCGCGATTCGGGAGGCCAACGTGCGCCGCGAGGTCGAGCCCTTCATCAGCCTGCATTTCTCGGTCCTCGCCGCGGCGGCGCTCGTGGGGCTCTCCTTCTGGCTGGCGACCGTGCTCGTCCTTCCCCGGCCCGCGCCGACGTCGCTCCTCGTGCCGGTCGCGTTCGCGACGCTCCTCGTCGGCTTCCTCGTCCTCGTCAGCCGCAAGCAGGCCGTCACGCAGGTGGTGGGCTACCTGATGCTGGAGAACGGCGTCTTCATCTTCGGCCAGACCCTGGTCGATGAGATCCCCTTCGCCGTCGAGCTCGGCATTCTCCTGGACCTGCTCGTCGGCGTCTTCGTGATGGGCATCGCGATCCACCACATCAGCCGGGAGTTCGACCACATCGACACCGAGCTGCTGTCCGCCTTGAAGGATTAGCGGGCCAGGACGATGGCGCTGGCATTTCTCGTCGTCGCCCCCGCGGTCCTGGGGCTCGCGGCTCTCGCGATCAGGAGCGTGCGCGTCGGCCTGGCGATCCTTCTGGGCGTGGCGGCCGCGCACCTCTTGACGGTCGCCTCCCTCTGGGCCGGGGCCGCGGAACCCGGCCCGAATGCTCTCCTGCGAATCGACGTCATGGGCCTGCTGTTCCTGTCGATCACCAGCCTTCTCTTCCTCGCGGCTTCGCTCTACACCGTTCCGTATCTCCTCCAGGGCACTCACGACCCGCAGGCGGCGCCGCGCCGGTTCGTCCCCTGCCTGCTCTGGTTTCTCTCGGCGATGACCCTGGTGACGGCGACGCAGAACCTCGCGCTGATGTGGGCGGCGGTCGAAGGAACGACACTCGCCAGCGCGCCGCTCGTCTACTTCTACAAGCGCCGGGGAGCCCTCGAGGCGACCTGGAAGTACCTGCTCCTGTGCTCGGTGGGAATCGCGCTGGCCCTCCTGGGGACCTTCTTTCTCGGCATCGCGGCATCCGGCAAGGCGGGGAGCGGCGCGGGCCTGACACTTTCCGCGTTGATGCAGGCGGCCCCTTCGATGGCGAAGCCGTGGTTGAAAGCCGCTTTCGTGCTGGCGCTCGTCGGCTACGGCACGAAGATGGGGCTGGCGCCGCTCCACACCTGGCTCCCGGACACCCACAGCCAGGCTCCGTCCCCCGTGTCGGCTCTCCTTTCGGGAGCGCTCTTGAATTGCGCCTTCCTCGCGATCCTGCGCTTCCACCAGGTCTGCCTGGCCTCCGGAGACTTCGCGTTCGCCCAGACGCTGCTCGTCCTGCTCGGCTTCGTCTCGATGGGAGTGGCCTGCGCGTTCCTGATCGGCCAGGGCGATTACAAGCGTCTCTTCGCCTACTCGAGCATCGAGAACATGGGGATCATGGCGATCGGCGTCGGCCTGGGCGGCGCCGCGAGCTATGGCGCGATGTTCCACGCCGTGAACCACTCCCTCTGCAAGGCCGGTCTCTTCTTCCTGGCCGGCAACGTGCTCCGCTCCTACGGGACGACCTCCGCGCGCGAGGTCCGAGGCATTTTCCGGAGGATCCCCTTCACCGGCATCCTGATGACCGCGCTTCTCCTCGCCATCGGAGGAGCGCCCCCCTTCGGTCCTTTCTGGAGCGAATTCCTGATCTTCCAGACTGCGATGAGAGGACCGCACGCGTGGCTCGGGATCCTCTTCTTCGCGCTTCTCGCGGTGGCGTTCCTGGGCATGGCAGCCGTGGTGTTTCCGATGCTGCAGGGGACCTCCGGCGGGCCCGGGACTCGCGGCAGGGACCCGGCGCTCTCCGTCGTCACTCCGATGGCCATGGCGTGCGGCGCCCTCGTCCTCGGCATTTTCATTCCACCCTTCCTCTCGGACGCGCTCGCCCGCGCGGCGAGCGCCCTCGGAGGCTAACGCGATGCTCCGGATTCGCAACAACGTGGCGGTCTGGCGGGAGGATGTGCCCGCGGTAACGCCCGATGACTTCAAGAAGACCTGCGTCGAGGTCTGCTCCAGTGGGAGTCGGATCTCGTCCCTGTGCGCGTTGCCCCGGTCAAACGGCGAAGACGGGAAGGAGATCCTCGCCGTGCTCGCGGACGATTCACGCGGAAGCCTCGGGCTCCTGCGCACGCGGCTCGCGGACGACGGGACCTATCCGGCGCTTTCGACGAAGTTGCCGCAGGCCCAGGCGTTCGAGCGCGAGATTTACGAAGAACACGGAATCCACCCGGACGGCCACCCGTGGCTCAAGCCGCTGCGAAGACATCCCGATCTCGAAGAGCCGGCCGGCAGTCCGTACCCCTTCTTCCGCGTCGAGGGACCCGGGATTCACGAGGTGGCCGTCGGCCCCGTCCACGCGGGCATCATCGAGCCCGGTCATTTTCGTTTCCAGTGTCACGGCGAGACCGTTCTCCACCTGGAGATCCAGCTCGGATATCAGCACCGGGGCGCGGAGGCGCTGCTCCTGCGGTCAACGCCCGCTCGCCGTCTCGTTGTCGCCGAATCGGTCGCAGGAGACACCGCGATCGGGCATGGCCTGGCCTACTGCATGGCTCTCGAGACGCTCGCGGAAATGGAACCGCCGCTCTCCGCCCAGGCGCTCCGCGGGATCGCGCTCGAGCTCGAGCGCGTCGCCAACCACGCCGGCGACCTGGGAGCCCTCTGCAACGACATCGGGTACCTCCCCGGCGCCTCGTTTTTCGGCCGCCTGCGCGGTGAGTTCCTGAATCTCCTGCTGGAGCTCTCCGGAAACCGCTTCGGCAGGGGCCTGCTGCGTCCGGGAGGCGTCCGTTTCGGGATCACCGGCGGACAGCGAAAGGACTTCCTCGCCCGCCTGGCCCGCGCGCTCCGTGACGCCAGCGACACTGCGGAATTGACATTCAACACTCCCTCGGTCGGGTCGCGGTTCGAAGAGACGGGGATCGTCACACGGGAGACGGCGGAGGAGATGGGCCTCGTCGGGCCCGCCGGGCGCGCCAGCGGCTGCGACCGCGACGCGCGACGCGATCATCCTTTCGGCGTCTTCCGCTTCGCGCACATCCCCGTGGCGCTCGCGGAATCCGGAGACGTGATGGCCCGCGCGCAGGTGCGGTGGCTCGAGATGCAGCGCTCGATCACGTTCCTCGAGGAGCAGATCGCCGAGCTTCCGGAGACCCGGGATCCGCTGTGGACGGACATGCCGCCCCTCCGTCCGGACAGCCTCGCCGTGTCGCTCGTGGAGGGATGGCGCGGCGAGATCGCGCACGTGGCCGCGACCGGCTCGGATGGACGGCTTGCGGCGTACAAGATCGTGGATCCCTCCTTTCACAATTGGTTCGGGCTCGCCATGGCGGTGCGCGGAAACGAGATCTCCGACTTTCCGCTCTGCAACAAGAGCTTCAACCTCTCCTACGCGGGCCACGACCTGTGAGCGAAGGACGATGCTCGACCTGTTGAAGGCCCGCCTGCGCCAGGGCAACCAGACGTCGGGGTTCCCCCGGGAGCTGCCCCGGCTGCCGGAGCGCTTCCGCGGACTCCCACGCCTCGAAGAATCGAAGTGCCGGGACGGTTGCCGCGCCTGCGTGAACGCGTGTCCCACCGGCGCGATCTCGACGAACCCTCTCCGCGTCGACCTGGGCGCCTGTCTCTTCTGCCCACTCTGCGAAGAGGCGTGTCCCGAAGGGGCCGTCGTCTACACGCGGGACTACCGCCTGGCGGCGAGCGCGCGGGCCGATCTGGTCGTGTCAAGCCGCGAGGCAGAGCTGGCGGCCCGGCTCGACGCCCGGATGCGAAAGCTCTTCGGCCGCTCGTTGAAGCTGCGCCAGGTCTCCGCCGGCGGCTGCAGCGGCTGCGAGGCGGAACTGGCGGCGACGGGGAACGTCGTGTTCGACCTGGGCCGTTTCGGAATCCAGTTCGTCGCGTCCCCGCGCCACGCCGACGGCATCGTCATCACCGGCACGGTCACGACGAACATGGCGCTCGCGCTGCGGACGACCTACGCCGCCGTGCCGGACCCGAAGATCGTGATCGCCGTCGGAGCCTGCGCGATCACCGGCGGCCCCTTCGCCGGCGCCGACGCCTCTCACGGCGGCGTCCCCGCCGACATCCCGGTGGATCTCCACATCCCCGGCTGCCCTCCCCACCCCCTGACGATCCTGGACGGCCTCCTCCGCCTCCTCGGCCG
>CAVUIX010000013.1:0-92342 GCA_963741435.1 uncultured Acidobacteriota bacterium
ATGAAATGTCCACACTGCGCGGCCGCGAATCCCGAGGGCGCCGTCTCGTGCGTGGAGTGCCGGCACAGCCTCGACGCCGACCAGACGATGGTGGGCGACTCGGGCGCGGTGGCGTCGATGCCCCACGCGGCGGAGGCGACCCGGGGCATTCCGCAGGACAACGTGGCCGTGGAGACTCCGCCAAGCTTCGTCGAATGGGCGAAGGCGAGCAAATCGTTTGGAGCCATGAGCGGCGTCCTGCCGGAGGGGATGGAGATCGGCAAGCGCTATCGCGTCGTGCGCCTCCTCGGGCGCGGCGGGATGGGGGCCGTCTACCGCGTGCACGACAAGGACCTCGACCGCGACGTCGCGTTGAAGCTCATCCGGTCGGACATCGCGGAGGATCCGGAGACGCTCGGCCGGTTCAAGCGGGAGATCCAGCTCTCGAGCAAGGTCACCCATCGAAACGTGTTGCGGGTCTATGACCTGGGAGAAAGCGACGGAATCAAGTTCCTGACGATGCAGCTCGTCTCGGGCGAAGACCTGGCGGCAGTCATCAAGGCGGGCCAGCTGCCGACCGATCGGCTCGTCCGGATTTTCCGGCAGATCTGCGAGGGCCTGGAGGCCGCGCACGAACAGGGCGTGATCCACCGCGACTTGAAACCCCAAAACGTCTTGCTCGGCCCGGAGGACGCCGTCTACCTGAGTGACTTCGGCCTCGCAAAGTCTCACGGGCAATCCGGGATGACGCAGACGGGCGCCGTGCTCGGAACGCCCTTCTACATGTCGCCCGAGCAGGTCAAGGGCGTGGAGACGGACCGCCGCTCGGACATCTATTCCCTGGGCGTCATCCTCTACCAGATGGCGACGGGAGTGTTGCCGTTCACGGGACGCAGCCCCTACGACGTCATGCTTCAGAGGACCCTGCGCCCCCCGCGCCCGGCTTCGGAAGTCAATCCAGAGCTTCCTCCCTTCCTCTCCCGGATCATCGAGCGGTGTCTGCAGATCGATCCCTCCCTCCGTTACCAGACGGTCGCGGAAATCCTCGCGGACCTCGAGGCAGAGACGTTTCGCTCTTCCTTCAAATACGAGGCGCTCCGGCGCCGCTGGATCCGTCCGGCGTTGGCGGCCGCCGCCGCCGTCTGCTGCTTGCAGCGGGAGCCTGGTGGGCGCTTCACCGGGTTCCCGCTCCCGCGAGGGCCCCGGCGCCCGTCGCAACCAAGTCCGTACTGATCAGCGATTTCGAGAACCGCACCGGCGATCCGGTGTTCGACGGAACGCTCGAGCCCTCCTTCGGGCTCTCCCTCGAAGGCGCCTCCTTCATCTCCTCGTACAGCCGGGCGAGCGCCCGGAAGGTCGCCGCGCAGCTCCAGCCCGGAACGACCACGTTGACTCCGGCGCTGGCGCAGCTGGTCGCCGTCCGCGAGGGCGTCAGCTGTCGTCGCCGCGGGCTCGATCGAGAAGAAGGGGGACGACTACGAGGTCTCCGTCCGCGCCGTGGACGCCGCGACCGGCAAATCGATCGTCTCGGAATCCGCGACCGCGTCGGGGAAGGACCGCGTCCTGAAGGTGGTCGCGGATCTGGCGACGAGGGTGCGAAGCGCCCTGGGCGACCAGACTCCCGCATCCCTCCAGCTCGCGGCCGCCGAGACGTTCACGGCCGGATCCCTCGAAGCGGCGCACGAGTACGCCGTAGCCCAGGACCTCCAGTGGGCCGGCAACTGGGAAGAGGCGATCCGCCACTACCGCAAGGCGATCGATCTCGATCCGAATCTTGGCCGCGCCTACGCGGGCATCGCCGCTGTCGAGAGCAACCGGGGCCGCCGGGCGGAGGCGGAGAAGTCGTACAAGGAAGCGTTCGCCCGCATCGACCGGATGAGCGATCGCGAGAAGTACCGCACGCGCGGCGGCTATTACCTTCTGACTCGCAACCCCGACAACGCGATCGAGGAATTCAGCGCGCTCGTCCGGCAGTTCCCCGCGGACACCGCGGGCGTGGCGAACCTGGCGGCCTCCTATTTCTACAAGCGCGACATGGCCCGCGCGCTGGTAGAATGCCCGCCGGGCGGTCGAGATGAGCCCGCGCAACGTCCCTCAGCGCAACAACCTCGGCCTGGACGCGATGTACGCGGGAGACTTCGCGACGGCGATCAAGGAGCAGGACGAGGTGCTCCGACTGAACCCGAAGTTCGTGCTGGCGTACGTCAGCAAGGCCATGTCGCAGCTGGCGATGGGACGGCCGGAGGAGGCCGCCGAGACCTATCGCAAGGCGGCCGGGGTCGACGCGCGCGGAGCCTCGGCCTCCGCCAGCGGACTCGCCGACATCGCCGCGTATCAGGGCCGCCACGCGGACGCCCTGCCGATCCTCCAGGCCGGCATCGAGGCGGACCTCGCCAACAAGGACTCCGATTCCGCGGCGGTCAAGCTGCTCGCGGCGGCCGAGGCTCACCTGGCCCTGCCGGACGTCTCCGCCGCGGTCGCGGAAGCCGAGCGGGCCGTGTCGCTCGCCCGCGGAGAGAACATCCTCTATCCCGCCGCCCGCGTCTATCTGGCCGCGGGCCGCGAATCCAGGGCCCTGGCGCTCGCCAGCGAGCTTGCCGGGCGCCTCGAGCCCGATCCGCAGGCCTACGCGGAGCTCATCCGCGGCGAGGCGGATCTCGCCCGCGGCAAGCCCGCCGAGGCGATCCGGCGCTTCCTCGCCGCAAAAAAGATCGCCGATACCTGGGCCGGCCGGCTCGATCTCGGCAAGGCCTATCTCGAAGCGGGAGCTTTTGCGGAAGCGGACGCCGAGTTCGAGACGTGCGTGAAACGCCGCGGGGAGGCCACCGCCATCTTCCTCGACGAATCGCCGACCTGCCGGCTCATCCCGAACGCCGACTACTACCTGGGCCGGGCGCGCGAGGGCTTGAAGAGCCCGGGCGCCGCCGACGCCTACAAGAGCTTCCTCGCGGTCAAGACCGGAAAAGGCGACGCCATGGTCGCCGACGCAAGGCGCCGCCTCCAGGGAAAATAGCGGGGCGGCGGTTGCCGCCCCCGAGTCCTACTGCAGTGTTGATCTTCGTTGCCCTGGGCGCGCTGCCGTCGTTCAACTGGAGAACGATCTCGTAACAGCCCGGTCCCGTCGTGACCTGCTTGGTCGACCAGTTGAAGAGGAACTGGTTGTTCGTCGAGTCGTAGCGGAACGTGCTGCCGCCCGTCGCGCCGCTCGTCGGCAGGTAGAGCACGAACGTCGTTCCCGTCGCCTGTCCGGCCGTGCAGACGCCTCCCACGTAATAGGTCGCCTGCAATGTCTGAGTCGTCGTCAGACTCGTCAGGAAGGCTCCCGACGAGTCCCGCAGCTGCCACTTGATCGGCACGCCCTTGGTGAAGTTGCCCGAGCCGGAGTCGCTCGGAGCGGCGAGCGTTCCCGCCGTCGTGAGCGGCGACAGGAATCCCGTGAAGTTGTACGGAAGCAGGACCGAGTGCAGGCGGGTGCCCGAGCTGCCGAGGAAGAGCGTGTCTCCCGAGTAGGTTGCCGTCAGGGTCACCGATCCCGCCGACGCGGGCACGAGCGAGCAGCTCCCAGAGGGGAGCGTTGCCGAGCACGAAGCGCCGAGGCCGTCCGTCACGGTGACGGTGCCGGTGGGCGTCCCGGCGGCGGGCGCGGCCGGAGCGACCGTGAAGCTGACCGTGACGGGCTGTCCCAGACCCGACGGTGCGGGAGCGTCGCCCGTGATCGTCGTCACCGTGTTTCCCCGGATGACGAGAGCGGTCGAGGAACTGCTCGGGCCGTGAGCCGCAGAAGGGTCGGAGTACGCGGCAAGGACCGTCCGATTCCCGACGACGCTGCCCGACAGCGTGACCGAGCAGCTCGAGGTCGGCGTGCCCGCGACGAGCGTGCACGAGCCCGCCGGCGTGAACGTATCGCCCGAGCCCGTCGAAGAGAAGGAGACTGTGCCTGTCGGGCTCGACTTCGTGCCCGCCGCATCCACGTCCGTCACGCTGACGGCGACCGTGCCGCCCAGACCCGCGAGGAGCGGATTCGGCGATACCGTCACGGCAGTCGCCGTGGCCCGCGCGTTCACATTGAGAGTCAGATTGCCTCCGCTCGTCTGGAATACGCCGGAGACTCCCGCGTAATTCACGGTGATGACATGCGGGCCCGCCGAGGACGCGGTCACGGAGACCGAGCACGATGCCGTGGCCGCGCCGGACCCCGCGAGCGTGCAGCTGGATCCAGGGTTGCCGAAGACGTCGGCCGCGACCGACGAGGAGAAGCTCACCGTTCCGGTCGGTGACCGTGGTGACGCCGGGGGACGTGTTGACGACGGTCGCCGTCACCGTCACCGGCTCCCCGACGTCCGCCGTGCCGCTCGAGAAGGAGACCGAGGTCGAGGTCGTGAGGCTGGCGACCGTCAGGGTCGCCGTGGCGGACGCCCCTTTGTGGACGTCGCTTCCGGCGTAGGTCCCCGTGATCGTGTCCGAGCCGCTCGTCGGCGCCGTCACCGTGACCTGGCAGCTCGACTGGCTGGCTCCCGTGGGCGCGAGCGTGCAGCTCCCGCCCGTCACGCCGCCCGTTCCGGCGATGGTCACCGTCCCCGACGGAGCGGATGCCGTTCCTCCGGCCTCCGTGTCGGTCACCGTGAGTGTCGCGACGCTTCCGGCCGTCGCGAGGACGGCGCTCGGCGAGAGTGACAGGGCGGCCGTCGTCTGCCGG
Organism: uncultured Acidobacteriota bacterium; assembly: GCA_963741435.1. Classification (GTDB taxonomy): domain Bacteria; phylum Acidobacteriota; class Thermoanaerobaculia; order UBA5066; family Gp7-AA6; genus JAWOLE01. The sequence goes on from CAVUIX010000013.1 coordinate 4,676, forward strand.
GCGCTGACGGCGAGCGTCAGCGTCTGCGTCGCGGTCTGTGGCGTCGGGGACGTTGAATCGGTTGCCTGGAGCGTGAAGGTGAAGGTCCCGGCGACGGACGGGGTGCCGGAGATCGAGCCTCCCGAAAGCGTCAGGCCTCCGGGCAGCGCGCCGGACAGAAGCGTCCAGGTGATCGGCGCAGTTCCGCCCGAGGACTGGAAGGTCGCGCTGTAGGGTGTTCCGACGACGGCCGCCGGGAGAGATCCTCCCGCCGTCTGAATCGAAAGGAGCAGGGCGAAGTCGGAGAAGGCTCCGCCGGTGTTCGCGCCGTGCGCGGTGACGACGGGCGTCAGTTGCCGGGTGAGGAGGGTCATCTGGTCGTGCGTCAGCGCGCCCCGCAGGGTCACGAAGACCGTCTCGCCGGGCCCGATCGGAACCGTCGCGTTGGTCACCGCTCCGACGTCGATGTTCGGGGCCGTGGCGTCCGGGAGCGTGGTGGAGATCGCCGCGTCGTCCGCCCGCGCCACCGCGATGCTCTGCGGCAGGCTCTGGAGAGTGCAGTCCGCGGCCGCCCTCGGAGTCGCGGAGTTCTTCGTGACGATGATCTGGAGCGGCGTGTTGTACGGATTGTTTCCGTAGAGCGCCACACGATAGGAATGTGTCGTGTTGCCCGTGTTCGTTACCGCGTAGGTCGCGTCCGTGATCGGGGTGTTGGAGATGTTCTGGTTCGAGATGTTCTGGTTGGAGATGTTCTGATTCGAGATGTTCTGATTCGCCGCCGTCGTGTTGGAGATGTTCTGGTTGGAAATGTTCTGGTTCGAGATGTTCTGGATCGCCGGGCTCGGATTCGAGATGTTCTGGTTGGAAATGTTCTGGTTCGAGATGTTCTGGTTGGAGATGTTCTGATTCGAGATGTTCTGAATCGAGGGATCCGCGTTCGAGATGTTCTGGTTCGAGATGTTCTGGATCGCGCTGTTGGGGTCCGAGATGTTCACGTAGGGGTTCGGGTTCGCAGGGTTCCAGACCGCGAAACTCGGCGTGTAGACCTCGATTCCCCCGATGTCGACCGTCGTTCCTTCCGGCTGGACGAGCGGAGACACCGATCCCTCCGGGTTGAGCATCACCGAGCCCGAGAGGCCGATGGAGTTCGGCCCGTCTCCGTCACGTTGACCCGGATGCTGGCCGCGGGGTTGCTCGACCTGGCGAAGATCGGCCGCGCGGCGCCGGAGCCGCCCGGAATCGTCACGTCGAAATCCGTCATCGAGGGACGCCTGGAGAAACGAGGCCTGCCCTCCCGGCGGCTGGTTGGCGATCGAGAGGTGAAACGTCCGGATCTCCTTCGTCTGGTTCTGCAGCGTGACGACGAAGGCGCGCTGAAGCGCCGGATCCAGGGGCTTCGCGTCCTGGGGCGAGCCGACGAGGAGCCCCTCCGTGATGCGGCTCATGTAGATGTTCTGGTTGCGGCTGCCCGTGTAGATCGGCCTGGCACTGGCGGCACGCTTTGCGCGGGATCGAGGATGCTCGCGCTCGTCCCGTCGCCGGCGTTCGTCGCGGAGATCGGCGGCGTGTATTTCGTCCAGTCCACGAGGCCCGTCGCCGGATCCATGGGAGGCACGACGTCGCGGTTGTCCGTCCAGGTCGCGTAGAAGACGGGCGGATTCGAGGAGGACGTGTTGAAGGACCAGTTCCCGGCGGCGTCCGCGACGAAGTTCTGTCCGGCGATGTCGATGTAGTCGCCGAGAAACGGCAGGGTCCCGAGAGAAAACATCGGGAGATTCGGCGCGTTGACCTGGAGCTGGTAGAGCTTGTCGGGAGGCTGCGGCGAGATCGGCTGGTTCTCGTCGTCGCGATAGACGCCCGACGAGTCCGGCGCCCAGAGGCCCATCCGGTACTGCGAGACGAGCGAGGAGGCAAAGCTCGGCGACGCGGCCGGCAGGGCCTCGGCGACCCGAAGGTCGATCGTATGGCGCCGATTCGGCAGGAACGCCGGATCGTCGTCGATGAAGGAAGTGAAGACCAGGCCGGCCCCGCCGGGCAGCAGGAGCTCGCCCCTCGGAGCCTGCGTGGTCGTGTAGAGGCCCAGAAACGGGCTGTCCTGCGGCTGGAAGAGCGTGAGCGTGTGGTCGAGCCTCTGGTCGTAGTAGAGGACCATCAGACGCCCGGCCGCGAAGGTGATCTGCGGCATGAACTGGTGGCCGCTCGCGGCCGGTCCGCCGAATGCGTCGATCACGGCCGGGTTGCTCCACGTTTTCCCGGCGTTCGACGACGTGGACATCACGATCCGCCCGTCCTGGGCGAGCCCCGTGCGCTGCGCCCAGACGACGTGAACGCGGCTGTTTCCACTCGCATCGACGGACACGGCGACCGACGGGAGCGCGTTCGAGCGGAAGCGGGTGCCGGTCGTCGACTGATCGAACGGGGTCAGCGTCGCGACCGTCGCCGTGTTCTTCGACGGGAACGTCGCGCCGAAGTCGTCGGAACGCGCGACGAGGATCGAGTCGGGGTTGCTGGAGGTCGCGAACTGCCGCCAGGCGACGTAGATCTTGCCGTTCGTCGGGTCGATCGCGATGTTCGTGCCCTGGTTGATGGAGCTCGACTCGGAGAGCTTGGTCGGGTTCGACCAGGTCCTCCCGCAGTCGAGCGAGCGCGAGAACATGATCTTGGTGCTCTGGCTGCCGGTGAACCGGCTCCAGACGGCGTAGACGTTGCCGGCCATGACGGTCTGGGACTGGCCGAACGCGCTGAACGTGCAGGTTCCCGCGCCCGCGCGCGGAATGTCCGTCGCGATCCACGTCTTGTCGAGAAACTGGCCCGAAGTGCCGGCGTCCACGACCACGGTGCCCTGGTACTGGATCGCGTCCCTTCCGGCCGGCGCGCTGCCGTTTTCCTTCTGGTCCGTGTCGAGGAAGGTCGAGACGAAGACGGCGCCGCTGTTGGTGCCGCGATTGAACGCGATTCCGCTGTAGTAGAAGACGCCGCCCGTTCCGGCTCGAACCGTCGGGTCCGCCGCGGCGGAGTACGCCTTGAGCGGCGACGCCGGCTGCGAGTTGTCCTGGGGATAGCCGGGCAGAAGGTAGCTCTGCCACGTCAGGCCGCCGTCATACGACTTGAACACGCCGAGCCACGCGTCGCCGGCGAGCGACCCGGGGACGATGTCAGAGACGGGCAGATCGACGGTGCGATAGTCGTTCGCGCCCGCGAGAAGGTGGAGCGGATTGCGCGAGGAGACCGCCAGGGACGGCTCGTTCTGTCGCTGCAGGAACGGGTCGCCGCCCGGCCACGAGGTGCCGGACACCATGTTGACGTTCTGGCCCGCGGTCGGCGTTTGCGCCAGCGCCGTGCCGGCGGCGGCGAGGAGGAGGAGAAAAACGGCGCCGCGAGCGACCGTGCGGTGCCCGGAGATCCAGCCAAAGATGTGTCTCACGCCGTGGCTCCTTTCAAGAACCGCCCAGGAATCGAACCGAGGTTAGCGATTGGGATTGGAACGGGGAAAACGTATCCTATGATACGTTTGCATCTTGCGCCAGCGTTATTCTTCTCTCGGCGCCCGGAAGTGAGGGCCGAGCCTTCTAATCAGGCCCGAAATGACCGGGTGTCTCATGCGACACCGAAGCGCTTCAATCGCTTCGGAGAGCGGACTCGCGCCGATCACCGGTCAGGCGAGCCGTCGTGAGCTTGCGTCGCATGCCTCGAGGCCGAACCTGAATAGGAGCCTCCCCTGAATGGAAATGAAAGCCGTGGATTGGTGACGGGAGTGTAACTCGCGTCAGGCCGGGTCGTCCGGGCTCAGATCCACTTGCGCCGCACCAGCCACGTCTTCACGCCCTGCGTCAGCAGGACGTAGCAGAGGAGCGTCAGGGTGAGGAGCGGCCAGTAGAGCGGCGGCAGCGCCGTGAAGCCGAGGTAGGCGCCGAGCGGCGTCAGCGGCAGGGCGATCCCGACCGCCATGATGCACACGGACATGACCATGAGCGGCCAGGACGGGCGGCTCTGGAGGAACGGGATCTTCTTGGTGCGGATGATGTGGATGATGACCGTCTGCGTGAGCAGGCTCTCCACGAACCAGCCGGTCTGGAAGAGGCTCGCGCTGTGCGCCGCGGCCAGGGGCGTGCTGACGTTCCAGCAGTGGAAGATGTAAAGCATCATCAGGTAGGTCGTGTAATCGAAAACAGAGGAGCACGGGCCGATGAAGACGATGAAGCGCGTCAGGCTCTTCATGTCCCACGGGCGGGGCTTCTCGACCTGCTCGGGATCCACGTCGTCGGTCGGGATCGCTGTCTGGCTGATGTCGTAGAGAAGGTTGTTGGCCAGGATCTGGATCGGCCGCATCGGCAGGAACGGCACGAAGACGCTCGCGCCCAGCACGCTGAACATGTTGCCGAAGTTGCTGCTCGCGCCCATGCGGATGTACTTCAGGATGTTCGTGAAGACCTTGCGCCCCTCGATGACGCCTTCCTCCAGGACCATGAGGGACTTCTCGAGCAGGATCATGTCCGCCGACTCCTTGGCGATGTCCACGGCGGTATCCACGCTGATCCCGACGTCGGCGGCGCGCAGCGCGGGGGCGTCGTTGATGCCGTCGCCCATGAAGCCGACGGTGTGCTTGCGGGATTGCAGGGCCCGGATGATCCGCTGCTTGTGGGCGGGAGAGACGCGGGCGAACACCGTGGTCCTCTCGGCCGCGTCCGCGAGCTCCTCGTCGGTCATCTTCTCGACCTCGCCGCCGACGAGCACGAAGTCGGTCGAGAGTCCGACCTCCTTGCAGATCTTGCGGGCGACAAGTTCGTTGTCGCCGGTGACGACCTTGACATTGACGCCGTGGTCCTGCAGCGCCTTGATGGCCGCCGTGGCGGTCTCCTTGGGCGGGTCGAGGAAGGCGACGTAGCCGTTCAAGACCAGGTCGCACTCGTCCGCCTTGCCGTAGGGCGTGGCGTCGCCGGCGACGACGCCACGAGGCGTGATGTCCTTGCTGGCGATGGCGAGGACGCGAAAGCCGTCGGCGCTCAGTCTTTCGTACTCCTCTTTGAGCTCCTCGATGAGAAAGCTGTCCATCGGGAGGAGCTCTCCGTCGAGCTCGAACTCCCTGCAGCATGCGAAGACCGCCTCGGGGGCTCCCTTGCTGATGATGCGGTCCTTGCCTTCGGGCGTGCGGACGACGACCGACATGATGCGGCGCTGGAAGTCGAACGGGATCTCGTCCACCTTGGCGTAGTCGGGAATGTGCGCCTCGGTGTGGGTCTCCCGATGGGCCAGGACGGCCCGGTCCAGGACGTTCTTCAGACCTGTCTGGAAGTAACTGTTCATGTACGCCAGCGCCAGGACCCCGTCGTCCTCTCGCAGCACCACGTCACAGTGCCTTTCCAGGATGACGTGGTCCAGAGTCAGCGTGCCGGTCTTGTCGGTGCACAGAACGTCCATCGCGCCCAGGTTCTGGATCGCGTTGATGCGTTTGACGATCACCTTCTTGCGGCTCATCGCCAGCGCGCCCTTGGAGAGGCACACCGTCACGATCATCGGCAGCATCTCGGGCGTCAGGCCCACCGCCACCGCGACGGCAAAGAAAAAAGCCTCGCCCCAATTGCCCTTGGTCAGGCCGTTGATGAGAAAGACCAGCGGCACCATCACCAGGATGAAACGGAGCATCAGCCAGGTGAAGCGGGCGATGCCCCTGTCGAAGGCCGTCAGCGTCGGCTGTTCCGAGAGTGACTGGGCCATGCCGCCGAGGTATGTGTCCTTTCCCGTGGCGACGACGACGGCCAGGGCCGAACCGCTCTCGACGCTCGTCCCCAGGAACGCGATGCTCGTCAGCTCGAGGGGCGCCGTCGTCGCGGCGTTCTTCTCGATCTCGAATTTCTCGACGGGAAAGCTCTCGCCGGTCAGCGAGCCCTGGATCACGAACAGGTCCTTGGCCGCGACCATGCGCACGTCGCCGGGGATCATGTCTCCCGCGGCCAGCTGGACCACGTCGCCGGGCACGAGCTGCGAGACGGGGATCTCACGAGGCACGCCGTCGCGGACCACGGTGGCCGTGACCGAGATCATGGCCTTCAACCTGGCGGCAGCGCTGTCGGCCCTGGCCTCCTGGATGAGCTTCAAACCCACGCCGAGAGCGATCATCAGCGACATCACGACCCCGGCCCGGGCGTCGCCGGTCAGCGAAGGAGATGGCCGCCAGCACCGCGAGCAGAATCACCAGCGGATTGAGCACCGCGTGCCAGAGCAGCTTGCCGATCCCCGGCCGCTGGTCCTTGGCGAGGACATTCGGCCCGTGCTGCTCCAGGCGAGCCTCCGCCCCTTCCGTGGTCAGCCCTTCGGGCCTCGTGCGCAATCGCGAGTAGACGCCCGCGGCGTCCATCGCCGCCGACTCGATCAGGATCTGCGACACCCGGATCTGAGGCTTCTCGCGGCGGATGCCGGAGAGGAGATTCTTGGGGAGGATCGCGGTCGGGATGATGGACATGGCTCAGATGTGCAGGAACGCCCCGGCGCCGAACGAGACAAACCCCATGAACGCGATGGCGGAACCGATTCGGAAACGGCGGAAGAGGCTTCGGGCAATCCGGAGCTCGCCGGCCCACTCCGGCGTCTGAAACAGCCACTCGACGAAGAGACGGTTACGAGCCAATCCGTTCCGGAAGGACGATCCCTTCGCGGCCGGAATTACGCCTCTCTCGACCTTTCGGCCGCCGGTCCGGTCGCCCGGCGCTCCGGTCCCGATGTCGATCAGCCGGTCAAAGGCGGCCAACGCCCACATCAGCGCAGCGCAGGTCACCGCCAGCATCGCCCAGAGGAAGAGGGTCATTAAGCTCTGTAAGCTCTGTTCCGTACGCCCATCTGATGACCCATTCTATTGACAGGGTACCGGAAGCGGAGCCGGCGCTGGAATTGCGCAGGAGGATCTTTCGTTTGACCGAACGCGGCGATTCCCGATCGTGGTCTCTTTCGGCGCGGGCGGGGTGGACTCCGCGGGCGAGGAGAAGGGCATGCGCAGCCTGGAGGTGGTTCGCAGACGGCGCCGGCGCGAGGGCGCTTGCGCGGGGACGGTCCTTCTTCTCTGCGCGGCGCTGCGGGCACAGACCCCGACGCCGGAACTGGACTCATCCAACACGGAGGCCTCGACCCACACAATCTCTTCCGCCCTGAAGGGCGAGGCGCAACGCTACGTCGCCGACGGCGGAGTGATCCTGCTGGCGCCCCTGCACTGGGACAGCGGCAGCTGGACGCAGGCGGCCATCGCCGTGGCGTCCGTCGCCCTTCTTTCCACGCAGGACCAGCGCATCGACGCGGCCATCGCCCGAAACCGCTCCAGCGGGACCGACTCCGTCTCGGCGGACGTGACGCCTCTGGGCTCCTACGCGGCAATCGGCGTTTCGGTGGGTTCCCTCGGCGCGGGATTGCTGTTCAAGAACACCGAGCTGCGGGACACCGGCCGGGATGCCATCGAAGCGGAGATCTTCGCCGCCGGCATCATCACGCCGATCCTGAAGAAGACCGTGGGCCGGCTGCGGCCGTCCCAGGGGAGCGACGCGGACGAATACCACCCTCTCTCCAACGATCAGTCCTTTCCTTCGGGGCACTCCACGGAAGCGTTCGCGGTCGCCTCGGTCTTCGCCGCGCGGTCGCGCGGCTGGGTCGTGCCGGTCGTCGCCTACACGCTGGCGAGCGGCGTCGCCTTCGCGCGGATGAACGACCGCGCCCACTTTGCCTCCGATGTCGTGGCCGGAGCGATCATTGGCACCGCGGTCGGCCACACCGTCGTTCGCCTGCATGCGCCCGAGGGCGAGAAGTCCATCTCCTGGAATCTCGTGCCGGTCCCCGCCCGGCGCGGCGCGGGACTGGGGATCCGGCTGGAGACCGGCGGCCCGTAGCCCCGCTCTCACCCCGTCCCTCTCCCGGGGGGAGACGGAGAAGAATGTTCCGGACGTCTTAGCCCAATACCCCTGTCGGGAACGACTAGAGGATGTACGGCGGCGTCTCCCTATTCACGGAGTGGGATGGCCAGCCCCTGGGATGCCGGCTCCTTTTCTGGCCGGGAGGAAGGAACAATGGCCGGATACTGGACACCGCTGACCAACTCCCCTGTCGCGGGCGTGTGCACGAGCTTCCTGCTGACTGATGGAACCATCCTCTGCCAGGGGGTCAGCACGAAGAAGTGGTACCGCCTGACCCCCAGCTCCAGCGGGAGCTACATCAACGGGACCTGGACGACAGTCGCCGACAGCGCCGACGGTCCGCTCTATTACGCCTCGGGCATTCTCCGTGACGGCCGGCTCATCATCGCCGGAGGCGAATACAACTTCGGCTCTCATGTCGACCTCGACGCCGCCGAGATCTACAACCCGGTGACGAACGCCTGGACAACCATCGGCACGCCCGCCGGCTGGACCCAGATCGGAGACGCGCCCTGCTGCGTCCTGCCCGACGGACGTTTCCTGCTCGGCCAGATCCACACGAAGAAGACGGCCGTCTACGATCCCGTCGCCAACAGCTGGACGGCCACGGCGGACAAGATCAGCAACGTGTCCGAGGAATCCTGGGCGTTGCTCCCGGACGAAACCATCCTGTCCGTGGACTGCTCGAACCCGCCTCACGCGGAGAAGTACGTCCTGCCCGCGAACGCCTGGGTGGCGGCGGGCTCGACACCCTCTTCCCTCGTGGACAGCTTGACGGAGATCGGAGCGTCGGTGCTGCTTCCGGACGGCCGGGTTCTCGTGATCGGAGCCACGGGGATGACCGCCCTCTACACGATGCCCGCGATCGCGAATCAGCCCGGCTCGTGGGCGTCCGGACCGAACATCCCCCCGGTCAATCCCGGAGAAGCGCTGGGGGCCGTGGACGCGCCGGCGGCGCTGCTTCCCAACGGAAAAGTGCTCGTTGTGGCCAGCCCCATCACAACGCCGGCGACCTTTCAGTCGCCGACCTACTTCTTCGAATACGACCCCGGCACCAACACGATGACCGCCATTCCCCGCCCCACAAACGCGGGAAACGAAGCCTACTGGGGCCGCATGCTCGTGCTGCCCAACGGGCAGCTGCTCTGGACGGCCGGCTCCACGCTGGTCGAGATCTACACTCCCGACGGCACATACGATTCCGCGTGGCGGCCGAGCATCACCTCGTGCCCGACGGTGCTCCACCCTGGATTCGACTACACGCTGCACGGCCGGCAGCTCAACGGCCTCTCCCAGTGCGTCTATTACGGCGATGACGCCTCGCAAGCCACCAACTATCCAATCGTGCGGCTCAAGCGCATCGGGGCATCCGACGTGCACTATTGTCGAACCTTCGACTTCTCGACGCTGGCGGTCCAGACGGGAACGGTGGTGCACTCGACCCGCTTCTCCGTGCCTTCCGGGTTGCCCATCGGGAGCTATCGGCTGGTCGTCATCGCCAACGGCATCCCGTCGGCTCCTTGCACAGTCCAGGTCAGCAAGAAGCACTGGAAGGAGCTGAAGTGGGAGATCAAGGAGATCAAGGAACATCTGAAGTTCGAGCACGACCTCGTGGCCAAGCGGGAGTTCGAATTCCTCGGAAAGGAGATCGCGGAGGGCGATCCCGAGATCATCATCCCTGAGGAGACCTGGCTGGACAACGTCCGGCGCGTCGCGGTCGAAGTCGACCGGCTCCAGGGGCAGCTCGACCGCAAGCGCGCCTTCATTTCGCCCGAGGAGCGGCCGGAGGTGGGGGTTGCTACGCTGCACCCGCCGAAGATTCGGCCGCGAAAGGCCACGGCCAAGGAGCGGACGGAGAACATCGAGAAGCGGGCATTCGCCGCGGCCGGCGCGAAGCCGGAGGAGAGAGGCGCGCCCGCGAAGACCAGGCGCTCGCGCAAGACCCGGCGGAAGAGCTAGCGAGCTCTCGGGCGCCGCTCGATGGTGATCGTCGTCGGGAGCCGGCACGACCGCGTGGCCGGTCAACTCGTCGCGGAGTGGCCGGGATCGGCGCTCTGCACCGCGGAGGACCTGTTCCAGGCGGGGTGGGTGCTGCGCCCGACGCGGCCCGAGAGGAACCGGTGGGTCGTGGGCGGCCGGGTCGTCCCGGACACCGATGTCTCCGGAATCCTCGTGCGGCGTTCCAGCGTGTATCCAGAGGAGCTCGTCGGCGTTGACCCGGCCGACCGGACGTACCTGGCGGCCGAAGGGACGGCGCTGCTGATCGCGATGCTCGGGGGGTCGTCGGCGCGCGTTGTCAATCCCGTCACAGATGGAGGGATTGGCTCGACAGTCTGGCGGCCGGAGCGGTGGCTCCAGTTTGCCGGGTCTCTCGGCCTTCCCGTCCGCCCGCTCCGATCCGCTCGCGCTCACACTCCGGTCGCGACGACGTCGGGGACCGATGTCGTCACCGTGCTCGGCGCTCGGACATGGGGCGGAAAGGATCGGACGGCCGCGGAGAACGCCCGTGCGCTTCTGGGTGCGGCGGGGGTGGTTTACGGGAGGGTTGTCCTGGATAGCGACGGGGTCGTGGTCGCGGTCATTCCCGGCGGAGATCCGGTGGGCCCGGTTCGCGCCGCGCTTCGCACGCACCTGGAGGGACCAGCCGCATGATCCTCGTCTGGGGCGGCCGCTGCGACTCGCCGGCGACCCGAGTCTATGAGGCGCTGCTCGCCCGCGGCGCTCCGGCGCTGTGGCTCGACGCCGACGGCCTGGATGCGGTCGAAGCTGACTTCGTGTTCGGAAGCCGGGTCGAGGGGTTTCTCTCCGTACAAGGTCGGCGCTTCGACGTCGGCGAGGTCACCGCCTTCTACCTGCGCCCCGTCGAGCCGCGCGTGCCGAGCGACACGGCCATGAGAGCCGTCGACTCTCTGCTCGGGCTGGCGGCCGCCCTCGACGCCCGCGTGATCAATCGGCCGCATTTCTCCCGCGCCAACAATTCGAAGCCCTATCAGCTCGGATTGATCCGAGCTTGCGGCCTCGACGTCCCCGAGACTCTCGTCACGACGGACGTATCGGCCGCGCAGGCCTTCCTCGAATCTCACGGCACCGTAGTCTACAAGTCGATCAGCGGCATCCGCAGCATCGTCTCGACGCTCGAGGCGCCGGACACCCGGCTCGACCGCGTGGCGGATGGTCCGGTGCAGCTCCAGGAGCACATACCCGGCGTCGACGTGCGGGTTCACGTTGTAGGAGAGTCAACCTTCGCCTGCGAGGCCCGGTCCGGAGCCGCGGACTACCGGTACGCCGCGCGGCAGGGATTCGACGTCGATCTGCGGGCCATCGAGATCCCCGAGGATCTGGCCCGCCTGATCGTCCTGATGAGCCGTGCCATGGGCCTCCACCTGGCGGGTGTCGACCTGCGCCGGACGCCGGAGGGCCGTTGGGTCTGTCTCGAGGTCAATCCCTCACCTGCCTTCACATGGTACGAGGACGCAACGGAACATCGCATCGCTGCCGCCGTTGCGGCCCTGCTGCACGATACGCAGGGAAAGGAGCGGCTCGAACAGACTCTCCAAAGGTGCGGCTGACAACCGCGGCGTCGAGGTTCTCCCAATCCCGGCGATTCCCCTGACCTATACTCTGGTCGAGAGGAGTCCTCCGGATGCCCGGGAAGGACGGCGCCGCCGCGCCCAGGACGGTTTCTACCGGAGATTGGCTGGAGACCGGCTACCTGACACGCCTCGCCGGGCGCGTCGCCCTCCAGTACGGCCTCGGAACCGAAGACCGTGCGGATCTTCTGCAGGAGGTGCGCATTGCTCTCTGGGAGCAGGGCCTGGCGACACGGGTCAGCGCGGCGTGGGTCTTCCGCGTGGCGAGCTGCAAGGCCGTGGACCTGCTCCGCCGGCAGGCGCGCGAGCGCCGACGCGAACGCTCCTTCGCAAGTTCGGCCTCGTGCGTGGCGCACGACCCGGAATTCGATCATCTCCTGCGCGCCCAGGCCGCCGTGCTCCCGGCGAAGCTGCGGAAGTTCTATGACCTGCACTACGTCCAGGGGTGGAGCGAGCGGGAAATCGCCGCGGCAATGGGCGTTTGTCGCGCGAGCGTGCGCTGGCTCGACCGGTGTTGTCGCCGCCATCTCGCGGGCGACAGCCAGGCGCGGCTCGGGACACTAAGCGGCGCGCTGGCTCGTCCTTCCCAGCCAGAAGGGCAAACCCGGGGAGGACCAGAGCGCGAAGGCGATTCACTCGGCGCGCGTAAAGCTGCCTGGGACGGCTGGAACGATCTTCATGACGACGATCGCAAGGGCGGCCAGGGCGCCCGAGAGCGCGAGAGCACGTCGAGGGTCGAGAGAGCATCTTCAAGGCGCGCGGATCCGAGCTGCCTCATCTCGCTGCCGTCGGGAACTCCGCCGCTGCTACCGTGAAGTCCGAATGACCGCCGTCAGGATCTGCGGAACCAGATCTACCGGACGTCGCCTCGGACCGGGATCCTGACCTCCGGCAACTCCGAGTCACTCGTCTTTACGACGATCGCGCCTCGCAGCGGACCTCGTTCCAGCCGAGCCTGGTTCAGCGAGACATCGATCCGAAATGTCTGGCTGGGGCTGGATGGAGTCTGCCGCACCGTGACCGCCGGCAGATCGCAGACGACCGACACGATCGAGAACTGATCGCGGCGGCTCTTCACGAGGATGGTCTGCTTGAGCAGATCCAGAATCCCGGCCGACGAGCGGATCTGCTCCAAGGAGATCTCTCCAAAATCCACGGCGTCCGGGGTTGCATACAGATCCGGCTTGACAAAGAGGTGAACCGGAATCTTCAAAACCTTGACTTCCGGAGTGGCCGCTTCGATGACGAGGGTCTCCTCGTACCTGCCTGCGGGTGTGCCGGGAACCACCCTGACACTGACGGAGTAGACCTTCCCGGGCTCGACGGTCTTCAGCGAAGCGGTGAAGTGACTTCCTTCATTCCGAATCGGCTTGATGGCAAACGATTTTGCCTCGTTGTTCACGAGTGTCAGCATCCGCTCGACCGGCTCGTCCTTGAACGCAGCAAGAAATACCGCGCCGAAGGGACGGATTTCTATTGGAGGGCGAACTCTTCCCCGAAGAGTGAGAACGGCCTTCGGAAGAAGCGGATCATTTAAGAAGACGAGCGCCTGGACCTCGATCTTTCCCGCGAGCTCTGCCGTCTTCAGCTCGAGGCCTATCTTTCCTTCGGAGCCCGGCTCGATTGGCCGAGCGCGCAGCGTCATATCTGACCGGGAGAGCTCAGCGCGCTCGATCCTCAGCACTCCTTTGCCGAGGTTCTTGACGGGAAAATCGTGGGAGACGGTCTGTCCCTGCCGGACTTCCCCGAAATCATAGTCCGTCGCCGTCAGACTGGCCTGCGGCGCCCCCGCCTCCCCGGCGAAAGCCGTGGCTGTCAGGAACAGGACACAGCAGACTGGATTAATCATGGCGCAGAAAAGGGGGCCCGGCACTGCCGGGCCCCAGAATTACTCGCGTGAGCCTCAGCTTACTCGATTAACGTAGAACCTGAGTTGGGCCAGTTTCAGACCGTTGTTGTCATAAAACCAGACCCAATCGACGAGGTCTTGCTCGAAAAGAGGGACATCTCCGCAGAAGACATTGCCGTCAATATCGAAGCAGACATCCTGAAGCGTCGTCAGCTGTTTCGTCACATTGGTAAAAGTACGCTTCCCGTGGGCGGTGAGCGAAACAACGTTCTCCCCGGTATTACAGATCAGAGCCCCGGTGTCATCGGTTGCGCAAAGGGTCATCGTCGCATGTCCGCCATGCTGGCCGAGCGCTCTGATCCATACCGTGTAGTCGAGCGAAAAACCGGTGCACTCGTACGTCGGTCGGGACATTCGTGTCGCACGGCAGTTGGAACACGGCGCCAATCTTGTTTCCGAGCGCCGCACCCGAGCAGTCATAGGCCTGGGTGAAAGCGTTTCCGTCGCAAACCTCGAACGGTCCCTGGGTAAGCCAGATGTTGGACCGAGTAGGCGCCCCATCCTTGTTGCCGAGGGCCACAAAGATCGTGTGCCGCTCACTACCCGTCAGGTCTGCGGTCTTTGGATTGTCGACGCCGATGATGTTCAGATTGTAGTGCGGACCGCTCAGATTGATTCCGCCGCCAAATGCGGGAATGGCAAGAGCAAGCCCGAGGATGACGACGAGGGACACAGTCAAACGTTTCATGAGTTACCTCATATTGGTTGGTTGTCTGTTCGTTGAACATTTTCGTTGCGATACCGTTTACGTCGGAGCCTCCTCCTGTCCTCCTTTCTCGTGGTCTGGCACGCTGAGGCGCCCCTGAAGACAGACTTCGGCCAGTACCCGTAGAGTTGATTCTCCCTTCTCTTACGCCGACGGCTTTGGCCACCGTCAACTGCCCGAATCTGAATCTGACCCCAGTTTTGTACTTTACCGATGAGTCTTTTTCAACCTTCGTTTGCATCATTCTTTGTAAGCTATTGGTTCGACGTCACTTGGTCGCGGATCGGTTGCCGACCGCGTCTCTTCCGGAGGAACGTCGGCCTGAGGTCTCTCCGGAAGAGCGCGAAGGGGACCGGCGGTGAAACCGCCGGGAACGGCGAGCAGGGCCGGTCCGTTTCGCAGGCGATACTCCAGATCGGGTGAAGTAGGCGATACTTTAGATCGGGTGAAGAAGAGGCTCTCGCTCTCCCGTCGCACGCGCCCTTTCCAGGAGTCGGTCATCCGCGAGATGACGCGCATCGGCGCGCAGGTCGGCGGCGTAAATCTGGCGCAGGGGCTGCCGGACTTCGATCCGCCGAGGGAGCTTCTCGAAGCGCTGCCGGGGATCCTTTCGGAGCCGCGGCATCATCAGTACTCCTTCACCTGGGGGTCTCCCGAGTTCCGGCAGTCCGTGGCCAAGAAATGCGCGCGCTTCAACGGCCTGACGGTCGATCCCGACACCGAGGTGACGATCACCTGCGGCGTTTCGGAGGCGCTCGTGGACGCCGTCCTTGGCCTGACCGAGCCCGGCGACGAAGTCGTGATGCTGGAGCCCTGGTACGAAAACTACGTGCCGGCCTGCGCGCTCGCCGGAGTGAAGCCTCGCTTCGTTCCTCTACGGGAGTCAGACTATGCGCTCGACCTCTCGCGGCTCGCCAAAGCCGTCAACCAAAAGACACGCCTGATGATTCTGAATACTCCGGGCAACCCGTCGGGCCGGGTCCTCTCGCGCTCTGAGCTCGAGGAGATCGCGCGTCTCTGCCAGAGATTCGGCGTGATCGCCGTCGTGGACGAGATCTACGAGCACATCTGGTACGAGGGGCACCGGCACGTCAGCCTCGCCTCGCTGCCCGGCATGGAGGACCGCACCGTCACCGTCAGCGGCCTCGGCAAGACCTACGCCGTGACCGGCTGGCGCGTGGGATGGGCCGTCGCCGCGGCGCCCCTGACGGCGCGCATTCGCAAGGTCCACGACTACGTCACGCTCTGCGCCCCCTCGCCCTTCCAGGCGGCCGGCTGCGTGGCGCTCGCTCTTCCCGACTCCTACTACGAGGACCTCCGCCGCGAATACGCGAAGCGCCGGACGATCCTGCTCGATGCGCTGTCACGCTCGGGTCTCGCCTTCACGCCTCCCGAGGGCTCCTACTACGTGATGGTGGACGCGAAGCCCCTCGGCTGGAAAGACGACTGGGCCCTGGTCAATTTCCTCGCCCGCAAGGTCGGAGTGCTCGCCGTCCCCGGATCTTCCTTCTACACGCGCCGCGGCGGCGGCAAGACCCGCGCCCGGTTGAACTTCGCCAAGAAGGAAGAGACATTGCTGGAGGCCGCGCGGCGGCTTTCAGGCAAGAGCCTGCAATACAAGCCATAGAGTCTTCGGCACGTGGAGCAAGACCTTCTGAGGAATTGAGACTCTTCGACTTTGGTCGAGGGCCGGCTGCGCGAGCAGCCGGCCTTTTTTCATCGGGTTGAGGAATCGGCCGCGCAGGAGCCCTGGAATCTGAAACAACCGCCTCTTGCGCTCGAGTCACACTTGCCATTAGCTACCGGCACATCTGAATTCAACGAGAACCATGGATAAGCAATCGCCGCCCCAGCGGCGGCACGCAGACGCACAGTTCATTTCAGCCGCCGGTTTGCTTCTGGAACCGGCTCTCTTTCGAGTGAATGGAGGACAGGAACCATGACCACGAACAGGAACTCCGGGCGGCTCGGGAGCGCGATCTTCGGCTTACTCGCAATGGTTGCCATCGCCGTGCCAGCAGCAATGGCCGCCGCCGCGGCGCCCACGACGGCGGACACGGAACGACAAAGGGCAGCCAACCAGACGAGCAACCTCTGGCAGCACGTGTCCGGCAAGCCGTCGGAGATCCGCACCGCCGGTGCTCACATGTCCGCGGTCCGTCCCGCCCGCGCCCAGGCCCTCACGCTCAACCATGACGGCATGAGGTCGCTGCTCGCGGGCGCGCCGCTCGAGCGGACCCAGGCCGCGAAGGCGAGTCCGCTCGTCCTGGCGTTGCCGGCACCCGACGGCCAGTTCCAGCGCTTCACGCTGGCGGATTCGCCGGTCATGGAAGCCGAGTTGGCCGCCAAGCACCCGGACATCAAGACATACAGGGGCCGTGGCATCGACGACCCCACGGCCACGATCCGGGCCGACATGACCCCGCTCGGGTTCCACGCCTCGGTCCGCTCGTCGAAAGGCGCCTGGTACATCGACCCCTACTACCACCTCGACACGAGCGTCTACGTCACGTACTACGCGCGCGACCTGAAGGAGAACCCGCACGGCGTCTTCACCGAGAGAGAGTTGGACTCCCCGGAGATCACGGTCGAGCACGCCTACTACCGGCAGCAATCCCAGGTGACGCTCCACGGCGTGGGCTTCGCCGACAACGCCACGATCACGATCACGATCTCCGATCCGCAGGGCGGCACGCGCACTATCCAGGCAGTGGCCGACGGGTTGGGCACGTTCGACGCGGCATTCGACGCGGATCCGGCCGGACAACTCGGGGCCCACGGGATCGAGGCCACCGACGGCGACGGCTCGGCGACGGTGAGCTACGAAGTCGTCGCGCTCGACGTGAGCCCGAATCCCCCCACCGGCGACGTGCTCCGGACCTACCGCCTGGCGCTCATCACCGACCCGGGCTACGCCGCCTTCTTCGGCGGCTCCCCGAATGTGACCGCGGCGAAGGTCACGCTGATGAACCGCGTCGTCCAGGTCTACGAGGACGACATCTCGATCCACATGGACCTCGTCGCGAACAACGACCTGCTGAACCTCGACACCTGGGCCGCCGCGACCGGCCCGAACGGCCCGTGCGGAGCCGCGCCCTGCTTCACGCAGTCGCAGGTCACCGGCTGCTCCTCGACGACGCGAGCCCGGTTCGTGATCGGGCAGATCATCGGCGCGTCCAACTACGACATCGGCCATCTCGGGCTCGGCCAGCCGGGCGGAGGCGTCGCCAACCTCGGCGTCGTCGGCCGCTCGAACAAGGCCGGCGGCTGCACCGGCATCCCGACGCCGGTCGGCGACTTCTACGCCGTGGACTACGTGGCGCACGAGATGGGCCACCAGTACAGCGGCAATCACCCCTTCAACGGCAACCAGTTGAACTGCTCGGGCGGCAACCGCAGCGCGGCCAACTCGGTCGAGCCCGGCAGCGGCCAGTCGGTCATGGCCTACGCGGGCATCTGCCTGACGGACGACCTGCAGCCGCACAGCGACCCGTACTTCTGCCAGCGCAGCCAGCAGGAGATCTCGACGTACACGTCCTCGAACCAGGCCGCGATCAACGAGGTGCAGACGGCCTCGCTGCGGCACTTCGGCGGCGGCAACGAGGTCCAGGTCGTGACGTTCGGCCCCGGCTATGCCTCCGCCTCCACGATCCAGCCCTCTGAGCCTAACGATCAACGCCGCGCCGGGAGCGACCTCCCGCGGCGGCGCCGAGGAAGAAGGCAACACCGTCACGATCGCAACCGCGAGCGCGCACACGCTGCGGCCCGGAGACTCGGTGACGATCGCCGGAGTCGGCTGTCGCCGGCTACAACGGCACGTTCGACGGTCACCGCGGTTCCGAGCTCGCGGTCCTTCCAGTACACGAACCCCATCTCCGGCCTCGCGACGTCGGGCGGCGGCACCGTCACCCTCGCCGTGCCCGGCGCGACCGAGTCCGGCACCACCGTCACGATCAGCACAGCGGCGGACCACGACCGGTCGGTGGGTCGATGTCGTCGCGATCTCCGGCGTCGGCGTCGCCGGCTACAACGGCATCTTCACGATCACGGCGGTTCCGACGCCGCGCACGTTCGAGTACACCGCCGTGCTGTCCGGCCTCGCCAACTCGGGCGGCGGCAGCGCGACGGTCTTCCTCCCCCTTCCAGGTCGGATCGGCGGAAACGACTCGGCTCGTGATCGGCGGGACGGCCTCCCCTACACGAACGCGAACATCGAGTCCGCGATCAACGCGCATCGCCGGCTTCGCGGGCACGGTCACCGTCTCCGGCGCCGCCTCGACCGGATTCACGGTCACCTACGGCGGCGCGTCGGCGGGGATCGACGTGCCGAACCTCCAGACTCGTCAATCTGAGCTGCGGCGGCTGCTTCGCCTCCGTCGAGGAGACGATCCACGGCGGCGCGAACGACTCTTTCACCATCAACTACAACGGGACCGACTCCGCCCTGATCACCAACGGCGTGAACTACAACGCCGCCGGCATCCAGGCGGCGCTGCTGCCCATCCTTCCGGCGGGGGCGACGGTGACAATCGCCAACTTCGGCGGGGGCGGCGCCCCGAGCAGCAACGGGTTCCAGGTGACGTTCGGCGGCACACTCGCCGCCACCAACGTGCCTTTCCTCCTGTCGCTGACGAACCTGAGCGCGGGCGCGTCCGGCTTCGTGGGCGAGACCGACAAGGGCGGCCCGGTGGACAACAAGGGCGGGACTATCACGCCCACCGGCAACGCGATTCCCGGGGTCTCAGCGCCGGTCCAGTTCACGATCCCGCTGCGGACCCCGTTCGCCCTGACCGGAAGCGCGACGGACGCCGACGGCGACCCGCTGCTCTACAGCTGGGAGCAGAACGACCGCGGCGGCACGGCGGGCACATCGCTCCTGAACAACACCAAGACGAACGGTGCGCTCTTCGCGATGTTTCCCAAGTCCGCGCTGGTCACCCCCGAAGGCACTCTGATGTACGACTCTCCGGGCGAGAACCACCTGACCACCAGTCCGACGCGGGTGTTTCCGGAATTGCAGAAGATCCTGGACAACAACACGAACGCGGACACGGGCGCCTGCCCGAGCATGGAGATCGCCCCGCCGGTGCCGCCCGCCGTGAAGGAATGCTTCATGGAGTTCCTTCCGACGCTGGACTACGTCGGCTTCGCCGGCGTCAACGCGAGCCCGCTCTCGCTCCACTTCCGGTTTACGGCTCGCGACAACATGGGCGGGGTCAACAGCGCCGATACGACCCTGCTGCTCGCCACCAACGCGGGCCCGTTCCGGGTCACCTCGCCGGACTCGGTGGGCACGTGGCCGGGCGGCTCGACACAGACGGTGACGTGGGACGTGGCGAACACGGACATCGCGCCGACGAGCACGGCGAACGTGAAGATCTCGCTGTCCACCGACGGGGGTCACACGTACCCATACACCCTGGCGGCGAGCACGCCGAACGACGGGTCGCAGGCGGTCACCGTCCCGAACGTCGCCACCACGCAGGCGCGCGTCAAGGTCGAGGCCGTGGACAACGTGTTCTTCGACATCTCGAACTCGGACTTCACGATCGCCGCCGCGCCGGTCGTGACCAACGACGCGCCGCCGGGCGGCGCCTTCGTGCAGTACAGCGATTCCCTCTCGCCGACCGTGACGATCTCGGCCTCCGACGCCGACACGTTCGGATCGAACCTCACCGCGGCGCCGTCGGGCCTGCCGGCGGGAATGTCCCTGGCAATCGCCTCGACTTCGCCGGGGACGACGCTGCCCGGGACGCGCACATGGACGGTCACCGGAGCCACGACCGCGGCTCCGGGGAGCTATCCGGTCACCGTGACGGTCTCGGACGACACCGGCAACTCGGGCGCGACCTCCTTCACGATCGTCGTGACCAGGGAGGACGCCGACGCGACCTACACGGGCGACATGCTGGCCTTCACGGCGCCGGGCGGCTCCTCGGCGAACGTGCTCCTGCGGGCGACGGTGCGTGACAGCTCGCTCCTTCCGGCCTTCGCCGATAGCGAGCCGGGTGACGTTCGCAACGCGACCGTGACCTTCAAGGAGGGAGCGACCACCCTCTGCGGGCCGCTGCCCGTGGCCCTGATCAACGGGGCCCTCACGACCGGCACGGCGAGCTGCACGAAGTCGCTCGCGATCGGCGCGCACTCGATCGGCATCTCCGTGAACAACTACTACGTGGGTACGGGTACCGGCGTGGTCGAGGTCGCCGCGCCAGATGGCAGCTTCATTACCGGCGGCGGCGACCTCGTGATCGGACACTCCGCCGGGACTACTCCGGCCGGCTCCGGCTCGCAGATGAACTTCGGCTTCAACGTCAAGTACGGCAAGAACCTCAAGAACCTCCAGGGTCACCTGAACCTGATCTACAGCGGCGGTGGCAGGACGTACCAGATCAAGGCCACGGCGATGGACTCGCTCGGGCTCGCTCTGAAAACGGCGAGCGGGGCCCCATGCGACGGTCCTCCGAGCTCGACGTGCTTCGGGCTGGCGGACTTCCGCTCGAAGGCGAACCTCACCGACATCACCGATCCGGCCAACCCAATCGGGCTGGGCGGGAACCTCTCGCTGCAGGTCACCATCACCGACAAGGGCGAGCCCGGGACCAACGACTCGATCGGGGTCACGCTCTGGAGCGGCAACACGCTCGTCTTCTCGTCCGAGTGGAACGGCGCGAAGACGCTGGAGAAGAATCTCGACGGCGGCAACACCGTCGTCCACTAGTTAGTTGACTGGGGCGCCGGATCCGTCCGGCGCCCCCGCATGGCGCCTCCTGCGCGAGTCCCGGCGGGAAGAGCCCCAGGGAAGTCTGGCGGCTAGCTACCGGGGTTTCAATCCGCCGACCAGGTAGAGGTCCGTGAGCGTGCGCCGGTAGGAATAGACGTAGGACTTCCCGTCACCGGACATCCGGATCGGGTCAACGGCGAAGACGCCGGAAGCGTCGGAGGGAGCGATCTCTTTCCAGGGAGTCCGGCGTCCAGTCGCCGGATCCAGCCGGAAGATCCTCGCCGGCAATCCCTGGATCTGCGCGATGAAGAGCTCCTTTCCGTCCGAGCTCCATCCGACGGGGGATTCCCCGGGCGAAATGCCCGGGAGCGGCCGGGCCTTTC
Source organism: uncultured Acidobacteriota bacterium (assembly GCA_963741435.1). Classification (GTDB taxonomy): domain Bacteria; phylum Acidobacteriota; class Thermoanaerobaculia; order UBA5066; family Gp7-AA6; genus JAWOLE01. The sequence continues at coordinate 25,859 of CAVUIX010000013.1, forward strand.
CATCCTCGACCGAGACGATCGTGGCGGTCCCGTCGGAGAGCAGAGCGGTCGCGGACTTCCCGTCGGGCGACACCGTGATCCCGGTGAACGAGATGCGGATCTCCGCCGGCATCAGGACCCGCGCGGCGCCTCCCTCGACGTCGCGGATATAGAGGCGGGTGGCGTGTCCCGGCTCGACCCCGGCGAAGACGAAGCGTTTCCCGTCGGGGAGCCACGCGCCCCACGGCTGGTAATCGATGGCTTCTCGGGGCAGCAGCCGGCTCTGGCCGGCCCCGATCGGCAGGAGGCCGATCTGCCGCGACGCGGACGGACCGACGATCGCGAGGGCCCATCGGCCGTCCGGCGAAAGCCCCATGCTGTTGCCCTCGGCCAATCTCACGGCGGGAGACCCGTCGGTCTTTCGAGAGTAGATCGCGTAACCCGTGTCACCGCCCCGGTTCTGCTCTTCGAAGAGGAGTAGCCGGCCATCGGTCGATAGTCCTACCGGGAAGGACCAATCGAGCCACGAGAGATTCCGTTCCTTGAGGTCGCCGGGACCCAGGCCCTCGATCTCGCGCCGGATGCTGGAATGGATCGCGAGGACCTTGCCGTCGGGCGTGACGTCCTGCACCAGAATTCCCCCCGGGACCCGGGCCACGATCCTCTCGGCGCCGTCGAGCGAGACCGCCCTCAGGGCGCTCCCGCCGCTGATCCAGATTTCGTTTCCCGACGGCGACCAGGCCAGGCCCTGGCCTCCGCGATCGTTCAGCTTTCGTCTTCTTTCCCGACAGATCGACGATGGCAAGCGGGCCCGTGTTGTCTCCGTGGGTCGGCAAATCCATGAAGGCGATGCGGTCTCCCTTAGGCGATACGCGCGCCAGCCGGATCCAGCCGGCTGTTTCGTAAAGGACCTTGCCGGGCGGAAACTCCAGCCGGTACTTTCCGGCGACCTCGTGGACGACGGCGAGCGTCTTGCCGTCGGGAGCCCAGTCCGCCTCCGAGACGTTTTCCAGGATCTCCCGGGGGGCGCCGCCGGAAAGCGGCACCTGCGCGAGGGTCCCGACGGTCTCCCATCCGGTCGTGAAGTGGCGATTGAGGCAGACGGCGAGATCGCCCGATTTCGAGATCGAGAGGATGTCGGCCGAGCCGATGCCGAGGGCCCGCGACTCCGGGCTCCCCGCGCGGGCCGTGAAGATCTCGACGGGCTGCCCCTCCCAGGAGGCGCCGTACACGATCGTCTGGCCATCGGGCGCAAAGCGCGACGTCCAGACAAGGCCCCGGCGGAAGGTCAATCGCTGGAACGTGGGGGGCTGCGCGCCGGAGCGCCGGGCGAGAACGGTTGCCGCGAGGGCCGCCAGGATCACTCCGGCGACGAGGGCCAAGGACGCCCACACGAGAGGGATCGTCCTTCGCCGGCGCAGTTGCGCAACGACCGCGCCGGGCCGCGACGCCGCGCCCGAATCCGCCGACAACGCCTGAAGGTCGAAGGCGAGATCGTGGGCGGAGTGGAACCGCTCCTCCGGGTTCTTCTCCAGGCAGTGGCGGACGATTCGCTCGAGGCCCGGAGGAATGTTGCGGTTGGTCTCGGCGAGGTCGGGAGGCTCCTTGTTCAGGATCGCGCTCATCGTGTCGGCCGCGCTCGCGCCCGAGAAAGCGCGCTTGCCCGAGAGCATCTCGTAGAAGATCGCGCCGAAGGCGAAGATGTCGGACCGCACGTCGGCGGGAAGGCCGCGGACCTGTTCCGGCGACATGTATCCGACGGTTCCGAGAACGACTCCGGGCTCGGTGCCCGCAGCCTCGGTGGGCAGTTCCGTGGCTCCGATCCCTTTCGGCACCGACACCACCTTGGCCAGGCCGAAGTCGAGGATCTTCACCCTTCCGTCTTTCGTGACGAATACGTTCGCGGGCTTCAGGTCCCGATGGACGATCCCCTTCTCATGCGCCGCGGCGAGCCCCCGGGCGATCTGCGCGGCGAAGTCGATCGCCTTTCGAGTCGGAAGCGCTCCGGCGACGAGCCGCTCGCGAAGGGTCTCGCCTTCGAGCAGCTCCGAGACGAGGTACGGCGACCCGTCAACCGTGCCGACGTCGTGGATCGCGAGGATGTTGGGGTGGTTCAGGCCGCCGGCCGCCTGAGCTTCTTGCTCGAAGCGTCGCATCCTCTCGGGATCGCTCGAGAACGAGGCTGGCAGGACCTTGACGGCGACGTCGCGCTTCAGGCGCTCGTCACGCGCCCGATAGACCTCGCCCATTCCGCCCGCGCCCAGGGGCGCAAGGATCTCGTACGGTCCCAGGCGTGTGCCGGCCGGGAGTGTCATCTGGTGGGCTGGGATTCTAGCTCGCTCGATCGAATCCGGGGCCCGGGGGACGCGAAGTTCCCCGGGCCCTATCTGTGTGGGTGTGCGGGCGCGTCGCTCGCGCCCTGGGCCTGGCGGTAGATGCTCCGGTAGCCCTCGCATTCGACCCGAAGGTCCCGGACCAGGGCGTGGAAGCGGGGCTCCTCGCGGACAGATTCCAGGAACGGATCGCTCTCGAAGAAGCTGTAACAGGGGAAGCCGTTTCCCGCGGACTGCGTCAGGAAATCGAGCGCCGCTGTCTTGTCTCCGATCAGGGCTGAGATGCACGCCATGTCGTACTGGGCGTGGTGGTAGTGGCCGAAGGACGCGGTCTTGATGGGGATTTCGACGAAGCGCTGTCCGGACTGGAGCCGGATGGTCCTCTCGATCCGGCGGCGAGCCTCGGCGGCGTCCCCGCGCCGGGCGGCGATCAGACCGAGCAGGGAGTGATACCCGGGGTCCCCTTCGAAAGACTCCCGCGCTTCGGCCACGTCGGCCGCCCCGTCCACGTCGCCCAGATGAAGCCGGCATAGCGCGATCTGGTAGTTGCTCCAGATCGACGGCTGCCGCTGGGACGCTATCGAGATCTCCAGTCCCTCCTGGTAGCGGCCCTGGAGATAACGGGCAAAGCCGAGATACATCTTCGTCTGCGAATCCTCCGGGTCGATCGCCAGCGCCTGCCCGGCATGCGCCGCCGATTCCTCCAGCATCGCGACGTGGAAGAGCACGACTCCCAACCGCTGGTGGGCTTCCGTCAGGTTCGGGCGGCCCGCGATCGCGGCCAGGTACTCGCGGATCGCCGTGGCGTGGTCGAAACCGCGCTTCGGCTGCCAGGCGAGCAGGCCCTCCAGGTAGTGCCCCTCGGGGAGGCCCGGCTCGACGACGGTGGCCTTGCGGCTCGTCGCTTCGGCGCGGTCGAGCCAGTCCCCGCCCGGGTCGAACGTGAATCCCATCCGTGTGTAGGCGCTCGCGAGCCCCACGAGCGCGAGCGCGAAGTGCGGGTCGAGCTCGTAGGACCGCTCGAACGCGGTGATCGCCTCCTTGGTGCCCTCGACCGTTTCCGACAGCAGGTAGGACCGCCCCTTCAGGTAAAGCTCGTAGGCCTCTCCCGACGGCCGGGTCGCCCGCGCCATCCGGCGCTCGTCCGCGGGCGAGAGCTCGACCTCGAGCGCCTGCGCGATCTTGCGCGACACCTCGTCCTGCATCCGGAAGATGTCGTCGAGCGTCGTGTCGATCTTCGATCCCCAGAGGGAGCGGCCATCGGACGTCGCGATCAACTGAACGGTGACGCGAAGCCGCGAGCCCGAGCGCTGAAAGCTCCCGTCCACGACCGCGTCCACGCCGAGCTCGCGCCCCGCCTCCTCCGGGCTGACCGCCCGGTCCTTGTAGCGGAGGATCGCGGCCGTCGGCCGCACGAGAAGCGACTTGACCAGGGCAAGCTCGGTGATTGTCGAGTCGGTGAGCCCCAGGCCGATGTGCGCGTTCTCGGGATTCGCCGCGAGGTCCTTGAAGAAGAGGACGGCCACGGAGCGTCGGCTCTCCCCCGTCCCGGCGGCGGCGGCCGCAGACGCGGAGGGGCGGGGGGCGGGGACTTCCGCGAGCGCTTCCAACGTGTACGCGAGGTCGCGCGCCGCCTGAAATCTCGAATCGGGGCTCTTCTCCAGGCAGCGCCGCGCGATCCGCTCGAGAACCGGAGACGCGAGACGAACCTGCTCGGGCATCTCCGGAGGCTCATCGCGCAGGATCGCGGTCAGGGTCTCCGCCGGACTCTCGCGGCGGAACGGCCGGGCACCCGATAGCATCTCGAAGAGGACGGCTCCGAAGGAGAAGATGTCCGAACGCGCGTCCGCGGGCTCGCCGCGGACCTGCTCGGGCGCCATGTAGCCGACCGTTCCGACGATGACTCCCGGCTCGGTCAGCGCGACGAGCGTGTCCGCCTCGGTTTCATCGCCTCCGGCGGAGATCCGCAGGGCGAGGCCGAAGTCGAGAATCTTGACGAAGCCATCCTTCGTCACAAACAGGTTCTCGGGCTTCAAGTCGCGATGGACGACTCCCCGGGCATGAGCGGCCGCCAGTCCCTCCGCGATCTGCGCTGCGTAATCGGCGGCCTTGCGCGCCGTCAGCGGCCCCGCGGCGAGTTTCTGGCGGAGCGTTTCCCCTTCGAGGAGTTCCGTGACCGCGAAGAAGACTCCGCCTTCCTGACCGAAATCGAAGATGGAGAGGATGTTGGGATGGGAGAGGGCCGCGACCGCGAAGGCCTCCCGCTCGAAGCGAGCGACCGCCTCGGCGTCGGCGGCGATCCTCTCGGGAAGCACCTTCACGGCGATCTCGCGCCCGAGCCTGGGGTCGCGCGCCCGGTAGACCTCGCCCATGCCTCCGGCCCCGAGCGGCGCCAGCACCTCGTAGGGCCCCAGACGAGTCCCGGCGGAGAGAGCCATGAAGGCGGAGGATTCTAACAAGGGATAATTTCCGCCAACGATGGAATCCCTGCGCGTGGGGCTCCCCACACTCGTCCTGATCCTCGTGTATCTGGCGGGGATCAACGTGCTGGGCGCCTGGATCGGCCGGGGGCAGAAGGACGCGCGCGAGTATTTCCTCGGCAGCCACGCGATGCCCTGGTGGGCCGTCATGGGCTCGATCGTCGCGACGGAGACTTCGGCGCTGACGTTCCTGTCGATTCCCGGCGACGCCTACCGGACCGGGTTCGCCTTCCTGCAGCTCGTCTTCGGCTACATCCTCGGGCGGATCGCCGTCTCCTTCCTGCTCCTGCCAAGTTACTTCAAGGGGGAGCTCACGACCGTGTACGCGCTGCTCGAGACACGATTCGGTCCCGCCGCCCGGCGCTTCACCTCGCTCCTCTTCATGGTGACGCGCGTCATGGCCGCGGCCGTGCGGCTGGCGGTGCCGGCGATCCCGATCGCGCTCATCCTTCGGATTCCGATCTGGGCGGCGGTCGTGATCCTCGCGGCGGCGACAGCGCTCTACACGTTTCTCGGAGGGATCAAGGCGGTCATCTGGATCGACCTGATCCAGGTCTTCATCTATCTTTCCGGAGCCCTCCTCGCCCTCGGATTTCTCCTCGCGAAGGTGCCCGGCGGCTTCGCCGGAGCGCTCGCCGCCAACGCCTCGGCCGGCCAGCCGGCGCGCCTCTTCCATTTCGAGCTCGATCCTTGCCCGCCCCTACACTTTCTGGGCGGGGGTCTTCGGCGGGACGTTCCTCGCGATGGCGAGCCACGGCGCCGACCAGTTGATCGTCCAGAGGCTGCTCGCCTGCCGCGGCCTGCGCGACGCGCGGAAGGCCCTGATCGGAAGCGGCTTCGTCGTCCTCGCGCAGATGTCGCTCTTTCTTTCGATCGGGGTCATGCTCTTCGCCTTCTTCCACGGGCGGCCGATCGATCCTTCCGCCGCCGGCGCCTTCCACGGACCCGACGAAGTCTTCCCGACGTTCATCGTGCGGCATCTGCCCGGCTTCGTCTCGGCCTATCTCGTCGCGGGGATCTTCTCGGCGGCGATGTGCTCGGAGTCATCGGCGCTGAACTCGCTCGCATCGGCGCTGACACACGATCTGGTCGCTCCCATGCGGGGAAGAGAGCGCCTGGCGGGGAGGAGCGGCCTGCGCCTCGGCCGCGCGCTGACTCTCTTCTGGAGCGTCCTGCTGGCGGTGCTTGCCGTCGGTTTCTCGCGACTGACTCAGTCGCAGCCGGCCGTCCAGGTCGCCCTGGGACTGGCGAGCGTGACAGCGGGAGGACTCCTCGGAGCGTTTCTCCTGGCGATCTACGCCCGGCGCGCCAGTCAGGCGGACCTTCTGTGGGCGGTCGTGCTCTCGACCCTTTTCATGCTGGCGCTGTGGCTGGGCTCGAAGGGCTGGATTCCCTTCCCGCTCGGGGAGAAGATCGCCTGGCCCTGGTACTCGCTCATCGGGTCGGCGATCACCGTGGCGGTCGGCTCGCTGCTCTCGCTCGCGCATCCGCGAAAAACGGAGAGGTAATGGAAACAGTCGAAGCCGTCGTGATGGCGGGGCCCGGCCGGCCGCTGGAGCGCCGCCGGTTCCCGGCGCCCCGGGCGAAGCCGGGCGGCGCGGTGCTCGAGACCGTCGCCACCGAGGTCTGCGGGACAGACGTCCACCTTCACCACGGCCGCCTCTCCGGCGTCCCGTACCCGATCATTCCGGGACACATCAACTGCGGCCGCGTCCTCGAGACGAATGGACCGCTCGCGGACGTCGAAGGGCGCGCGATCCGAGGCCGGAAGCGCTCGTGACCTTCTTCGACGTCTTCGGCACCTGCGGAAACTGCTGGCACTGTCTCGTCGCGAAGGCCGCGACGCGGTGCCCTCACCGCCGTGTCTATGGCATCACGACCTCGGCCGCGGACGGGCTCCTCGGCGGATGGGCCGAGCAAATCGAGATCCTGCCGGGAGTCAGGGTCCTGCCGCTGCCCGAAGGGATCGACGCGCTCGATTTCATGGGCGGCGGCTGCGGCCTGCCGACGGGCTTCCATGCCGTCGAGCGCGCGGGCATCACGATGGGCGACACCGTCGTCGTGCAGGGAAGCGGCCCGGTCGGCCTGAACGCGGCGATCTTCGCGCAACTGGCCGGCGCGCTGCGCGTCCTCGTCGTCGGCGCGCCGAAGGCGAGGCTCGAGGCGGCGAGGAGGCTCGGCGCCGAGGACACGCTCGACATCACGGCAGTCGCGAGCGTCAACCGACCGCGTCGCCTGGGTCCGCGACCGCACGGGCGGCCGCGGCGCCGACGTCGTCATCGAGGCCTCGGGCAATCCCGCGGCGGTCCCCGAGGGGCTGGAGATGCTGCGCGACGCCGGCCGCTACGTCGTCGTCGGCCAGTACACGGACGCCGGCGACGTAACGATCAACCCCCATCGCCACATCAACCGCAAGCACGCGACGATCCTCGGCTGCTGGGGATTCGAGTTCACGCACCTCCACCGCGCGCTGCAACTGATGGCCCGCCACAACGCGCGCTTCCGCTGGCGCGATCTGATCACCCGCGAATACAGCCTCGGGGAAGCGGCTCAGGCACTCGAAGACATGGAGCGCCTCGCCATCATCAAAGCCGTGCTCCGGCCCTAGCACCTCGCTGCGCGCTTGCGCGCTCGGCTCGCGCGGCCAAGACTGCGATTACCCGGACACGCTCCTGGCGCCGGCCAGGACCAAGACGAGATCCCGGTGGCACAGGGATTGTATCGGGGGGAGAATGTGTCCGAGTCGTAACCGATCTTCGGCGTCCTTCGCCCACGGAGGTTCCCATGTCCACTTTCCTGCGGATCCCGAGATCAATTGCTTTCAGGCTGGGAGCGCTCGCGGCGCTCGCTCTGACGGCTTCCTGCCACGAGTCCTCCTCTTCGCCGACGGCCATGGGCAGTGCCACCGTCTCGGGAACCGTCATCCTGGGCGCCGGGACTTCCGGGGCGACGACCCAGGGGATGGAGATCGGTCTCTCCGGCGTGACGGTGCGCGTCGTCCAGGGCGGCCCGTCGGCCGTGACGGACGCCTCGGGCAACTTCACCTTGAACGGCGTCCCGGCAGGAACGGTGGATATGGAGTTCGCGCGCTCGGACATCAATGCCCGAGCGCCCGTCGTCCTCGCCTCCGGGACCAACCAGATCACCGCCGCCGTCCATGGCTCGATGGCCGTCATCACGCCCCGCGGGCATGCCGGCGAGGAGATCGAGGGGCTCGTCCAGTCGACCAACGCAGGAGGAAGCTCGCTCGTCGTCCTCGACCAGCGTCTGGGCGCCGTCACGGTCAAGACCGATTCCTCGACGCTGATCCGCCGCGGCAACACGACGATCCCGTTGTCCAGCCTCGGGGCCGGCATGCGCGTGCACGTCAAGGCCATGCTTCAGGCCGACGGCGTCTACCTCGCGACCGAGATCCTGCTCCAGAGCGAGAATGTGGGCGGGGAGCGCGAGGCCGAAGGCACGGTCGCATCCATCGACTCCGGCGCGAAGAGCTTCGTCGTCACAACGGCGGCCGGACCGATCACCGTCAGGACCGACTCCTCGACGAAGTTCAAGAAGAAGGGATCCTCGGCCTCCTTCTCCGACATCGCGGTCGGCGCGATGGTGGAAGCGGAAGGAACGCTCCAGGCCGACGGCTCGATCCTCGCCGGGAAGGTGACGATCGAGTAGGCTTCAGCCGAGAAGGAACTCGCCGCCGCGCAAGTCAGTCGGCGGTATTCTGAACGGGCCCCGTCCCGGCGGTTGGAAGCGACAGAGCGAACGAGAGGCTCTTCGTTCCTCCTCTGTTCTAGCACCTAGGGGTATTCCGGTCGTGCCTGCCCCGGTTCGCGGCGCGAGGAGTCTCCCAGGGGGGAGGAGCCTCGCGCCGCGGGAGCGGAGCGCCGGAGCGGGATCGCGCCCCTCAGGGCGCAGATCCCGCGGAGCGCGCGGAGCGACGTGGCAGGCGGCTCTTCTCGATCTTGACGAGCACCGTGTACTGCGGGTCCACCATCTCGACGATCGGCGCGCGCGCCGTCTGCGAGACGAACTCGTAGGCGTCCATCTCGGAGAGCCCGGTCTTTTCGCGCACCCAGGCGACCATGTCCTTGAAGGCGATCCGGGCGGCGTCCTCGAGCGGCCGGGACGCTCCGATGGACATCATCCACTCTGCGTTCTCGATCCGCGGCCAGGGCGTCTGGCGCTTCTTGACGAGGTCCACCGTCAGCTCGACGTTCATGGCGCCTTCGACCGCGGTCCCGATGATCTCTCCTTCTCCCATGGCGAAGTGCCCGTCGCCGAAGGAGAGGAGGGCGCCCGGTACATTCACGCCGAGATAGACCGTGTTGCCCGCGCGCACCTCGGGGCAGTCCATGTTGCCGCCGAAGTTGTCCGGCACGATCGTCGAGCGCACCTCTCCTCCGGCCGGCGCGACGCCGAGGCAGCCGAGAAAAGGCGCGAGCGGGACTTCCCAGGAGTGTTTGCCGTCCTGCGAGCGCGTCCGCGCGACGCCCTTCGCCTTGTCCACCTGGTAGAACCAGACCGTCTCGGGCAGATCCGCGCCAAGGATCGCGGTGCGGTCGGTGCCGTTCAACGCGCCGAAGCCCGGAAACGAAGAGGAGATCCCGTAGTCGCGCGCCGGCTCGAGCTTTTCGATGTGGACGGCGAGCGTGTCTCCCGGCTCCGCGCCCTCGACATAGAAGGGGCCCGTCTGCGGGTTGTCGTGCCCGGGAAGCTGGACCTTTGACGGCATCTGGCCCGGCTTCGTTACCGCGCCGTCGTAACAGTCCTCGGTCCAGGAGACGATCCGCGTTCCCGGCTGGATGCGGCGCGCGGCCGCCGCGCCCCCGAACGTGTACTTCAACTCCCCGTGCGCGGGCCGGTAGATGAGAACCGGCCGCTCCGGTTCAGCCGCAGCCGCCGCAGCGCGGCCACCGCAGCACGAGAAGGAACACCGGCACCGGCTTGACCATGCGCACCTCCCAGGAAAGCCGCACAATCAAATCACGAAGCCCGCGACAGGCCGCCGCGACGCCAAAACGGATAGGATCGGAAGAGCGGACCCATGCACAATCAAAACAAGCTGTCGGGGGGATTCCTCGCGATCATCATTTTCAAGTACTTCAAGTCGGTGGTCTTTCTTCTCGTCGGGATCGCCGCGCTGAGTCTCTCGAGGGCGGATCCGTTTCCGACAGCGCAAGAGGTCGCGCGCTTCTTCCGGTCCTCTCCGGAAAACGAGCTCGTGAAGGCCGTCTCCCACCTGACGCCCGGCTGGGCGATCGGGATCGGCGTCGCCTCACTCTTCGTCGGGGCCGTCTTCGGGACCGAGGCGACTCTCCTGACGGCGCGCATCTGGTGGTCCACTTACTTCACGCTCGTCCTGGCGGCGCTCGGCATTCCGCTCGAGATCTTCGAGATCTTCCGCAGGCCGTCGGGATTGCACCGCTATGTGGTCCTCGCCGTCAACGTCGTGATCCTCGTCTACATCTGGAGACGCCGCAACGAGTTCCGGGACGGCTGGGGCAGAGGCTGACCGTCTACGGCGGTCGTTCGAAAACAATCACAAATCGCCAATCACAAATCGTTTATCTCAGTCCCTCGATCAGGTACAGCTCGGAAAGAGTACGCTGCGTGCCATAGACGTAGGACTTGCCGTCCCGCGTGATCAGGAGCCGTGGGATCGTAGTCACCGACTCGGGCGGCGAGATGTCGCGCCAGGGGCGACGGGCCCCGCTCGAGGGATCGAGCAGCCAGATCTTGTTGGGGACCTCTCCGCGCTTACGGACGTAGAGGGAGCGCCCATCGGAGCTCCATTGGACGGGGACATCCCCCGCTTCCAGGCCCGCGACGGGCAGCGCTTCTCCTCCCTCGACAGAGTAGAGCGAAGCCTTCCCGGGCCCGTGCATTCCGATGACGAGCTTCCCATCCGGCGAGACTGGATTCGTCGCGGGCCGGATCCCGTCCGCTCCGGGGTGATCGGCCGCGCGGCGCCCTTCTCGATGTCCTGGATGTAGATGCGGGGCCCGTGGCCTTTCTCGCTCGCCATGAACACGATTCTCCTCCCGTCGGGGAGCCAGCCGCCTCCCCCTCCGAAGCTCTCCAGGCCGTCGTTCTTGAGCGTCCTCGTCTCGCCGGCGCCGGTCGGCAGGAGGACGAGGTGCTGCTCTTTTCCATCGGCCGAACGGACCGAGGCCAGGACGGTCTTGCCGTCGGGAGAGAGCGCGATCGCCGCGCCTTCTCCCAGGCGCAGGGCGGGCGAGCCGTCGGTCCGGCGCAGATAGACCGCGGGTCTTCCTCCGCTTCCCTCCGCGGTTTCCGTGAACACAAGCGTTTTCCCGTCCGCCGAGAGATCCGCGGGGACTGACCCGTCGAGCCAGGAGAGATCGCGCTCCTTCTCCTCGCCCGCGACGAGTCCGTTCAGGATTTGAACCGTGGTGTGGTGAGCGGCGAGCACGCGGCCGTCGCGGGAAATGTCGTCCAGTTCCAGTGTTCCCGGCGCGCGCGCGACCAGCCGGCGTTTTCCCGCGAGATCAACCGCGTAGAGAGCGGGGCTCAACCCGGGCGGCGCCGTGGTGATCCAGATCTCGCGGCCGTCCGGCCTCCAGCATGGGACACCTGTGATTTCGCCAAATTGGTTCCACAGCGTTCGTCTCTCCTTCCCCGAGGTCTTCACGACGGCCAGAGAGGCGTTTCCCGAGCTGTCTGCTTGATAAAAGGCAATCTGATCTCCTGCCGGCGAGAACCGGGGACAGGAAAAATCCTCTTCCCTGGATTCCAGGATCACCTTCCCGATCGGGTATTCCAGCCGGGCGCGATTGGCCACCTGGTGCGCGATGACGAGGTCTTTCCCGTCCGGAGCCCAGTCCGCGCCCGCGTAGAGGACTCCCTCGAGGACTTCCCGGGGGGCTCCGCCGGTCAGCGGGGCGCGGGCGAGAACTCCCGTCGGCGCGTTCCCGAGCAGTATCGCCATCTCTCCCGAAGAGGAGATCGCGAGGATGTCGGCGAGCGGAAAATCAAAAGGCCGCGACTCGGGGCTGTCCGATCGCGTCAGGTACAACCCGCTAGGGTTCCCCGGCCCAGCGCGCGCCATAGACGATCGTCTGACCGTCCGGAGCAAACCGGGCGTTGGCGATCTCACCGCGGCGGAAGGTTACCCGGTGAAACGACGGGGCCTGAGCCGGCGGCTTCGACAGACCTTTCACGGCCAGGGCGCCGGCGGCGATGCCGGCGGCGAGAATTCCCGCGGCAAGGAAAAGCTGCCGAAGGCGCCGTCCTGACGGCGCGGGCGCGGCGACGAGAGCCTCCACGCCGCCGGAGACCTCGGAGATGTGGTCCCGCACGCCCGCCAGGTCCCGGGCCAGGTCGCGCGTCGAGGCATAGCGCTCCTCGGGGTCCTTGGCGAGGCAACGTTCGACAATCCACCGCAGCGGCGGCGGGACCTCGGGCCGAAGCTTGCCGAGCGCCTCGGGCTCGTCGCGGATGATGGCCGACATCGTCTCGGCCGCGGTCTTTCTCTGGAAAGCCTTTTCTCCCGAGACGGCCTCGTAGAGGATCGAGCCCAGCGAGAACTGGTCGGAGCGATAGTCCACCGACTGGCCGCTCGCCTGCTCCGGCGACATGTAGCCGACCGTGCCCAGGACCGTGCCCGGCTGCGTCTCGGGCCGGGCCAGCGTCGGCATCGCCGAAACCTCCCCCGACTCGGGCGCCGCGAGCTTGGAATCGAGCCCGACGGACGGGGATCTCCGCTCTCGAGGCTCTGAACGTAGAGTCCCAGGGTCCATCGGGCTTCTGGGCGGCGAAGACGATCCTCTTGCCGTCGGGAAAAAAGGCCGCGCCGCCGTAATCCCGAACTGGCCGCCGGGCAGGGCCTCGACTGACCCGCTCCCGTCGGCAGCAGGATCAGGCCTCGCGGTTTGCCGGATTCGCCGGCGGCGGCGAGGACCCATTTGTCCGGCGAGAGCGACATCCCCCGCCCCTCTCCGAGCTTGACGGCCGGTGATCCGTCGGTCGGCGGAGGTAGACGGTCGGTCTCGGGCCGCTTCCCTCCCCGCTCTCGGTCAGCACGAGTGTTTTCCGTCGGCGGAGAGGTCCTCCGGATCCGAGAATCCAGCCAGGAGAGGTTGCGTTCCTTTTCCTCCGAGAGGCTCCGGCCCATGACGGCGCGGGCGATGGTGTGGTGCGCGGCGAGGACGCTGCCGTCGCGGGACACGTCGTCGAGCTCCAGGATTCCGGGCACCCGGAGGACGAACCGGACCTTGCCCGAAAGCGTCACCCCGTAAATCGCCTCCGGCTGCCCTGCCTCTTTCGAAGCGGTGAACCAGATTTCCTTGCCGTCGGGTCTCCACCCGGGCACTCCCGGAGCTCGCCCAGCCTTCCGAGAGGATCCGGCGGTTCTTGCCCGAGGGATCGACGACCGAGACGGCCTGCGTCCCGACATCCTCGAAAAAGGCGATGAGTTTCCCATTCGGAGAAAACCGCGGCGATCCGACGTCTCCCTGCGTCAGCACCCGGCCGATCGGGTACTCCAGATGCAGCGTGTATCCGGATGGCGCGCGACGACGAGATCCTTGCCGTCCGGCGCCCAGTCCGCGCCGGCATAGTAGACATCCTCGAGGACTCGCCGGGGAGTCCCGCCGGCCATCGGGACGCGCGCCAGGATCCCGCCGGAAAGACTCTGGTTGAGCAGGATCGCCATCTCCCCCGACGCTGATCACGAAATCACCAATCACAAATCACAAATCGCTTATCTCAGTCCCTCGACCAGGTAGAGGTCGGAGAGGGCCCGCTGATAGTTGTAGATGTAGGACTGACCGTCCGGCGTGATGAGGAAATAGAAGATGCTATCCGTCGGCTCGGCCGGGGAGACCTCCTTGAAGAGCGTACGGCGGCCGGTGGCCGGATCGAGCACCCAGATCCGGACCGGCACCTCCTCCCGGCGAACGACGTAGAGGAAACGTCCGTCCGCCGTCCACTGGATTGGCCTGTCGTCCGGATTCAAGCCGGCGACCGGCCGGGGATCTCCTCCCTCAATCGGATAGAGAAAGGCCTTGCCGTTCCCCGCGAACGCGAGCACTGACTTGCCGTCGGGCGAGACGGTCCTGGCAGTCTCCTGGAGAGTGACTCCCTCGGGGCTGATCGGCCGCTCTTTGCCCCCCTGGAGGTCCCGGACATAGAGGCGCGACGGGCGGTCCTTCTCCGCGGCGGAGAACACGATTCGCTTTCCATCGGGCAGCCAGAGCGCCCAGTCGAATCCCACGAAGCGGTCGTTGGCGACGGGCGTCGTCTCTCCGGGCCCGGTAGGCAACAGGGCCAGATGCGGAAGGGATCCCGGGGGGCCGACGCGAACCAGAACCCGGGTCCCGTCCGGGGAAATCGCGAAGGGTTTCCCCTCGCCCAACCGGACGGCTGCGGATCCGTCGGTCTTGCGCACGTAAACGCTCGGCGTCGAACCGCCCCCCTGGCCAAACTCGAGGAACAGGAGCGTCTTTCCGTCGGGAGAGAGATCGGCGGGTCCCGAAGCGTCGAGCCAGGACAGGTCCCGCTCTTTCGCGTCGCCGGCGCCTCGCCCCATCAGAATCTCGAAGAGCGTGTGGTGAGCGACGAGCAGGCGGCCGTCTTTGGAGATGTCATCCAGCTCCAGATCCCCCGGCACGACGGTCACCAGCCGCGCCTTCCCCGCCAGATCTACGGCCTGAACCGCTCGCCCTTCGCCCTGACGCCCCGCGGTAAACCAGATCTCCCGGCCGTCGGGACTCCAGCAGGGGACTCCCGTGACAGCCGACCAACCCGAGGAGAGCACCCGGTTTCCCTTCCCCGACGTTTCGACCAGGCGGACCTCCGTCGTTCCTTCAATGTCGTGGAGAAAGGCAATCTGGTCTCCGCGCGGCGAGAACCGCGGGCTCCCGATGACCTCCGCCGTTTCCAGCAGCACCTTGCCGATCGGAAACTCGAGCCGGAAGCGGTGATTCACCTCGTGGACGACGGCGAGGTCCTTCCCGTTCGGCGCGAAGTCGGCGCTTGCGTAGGGTACGCCCTGAAGGACTTGTCTCGGAATTCCGCCCGCCATGGGCACACGCGCCAGAACCGCATCCGGAAAGGAGAGCACCGCGAGCTCCCCGGAACGGGACACGGAGAGGATGTCCCAGTTTCCGCTTCCGAGGTCCGGCGCCCACGACTCGGGACTGCCCGGCCGGGTCACATAGAGCCTTTGCCGCTCCCCGGCCCATGTAGCCGCATAAAGGATGGTCTGGCCGTCCGGCGCGAAGCGCGCGTTGTGGATCATGCCGCGCCGGAATGTCAAGCGGTGAAAACGCGCGGAGGAGGCCGACCCTTTCGCCGCAGAACCGCGCGAGACCAGGACTCCCCCGACGACGCCGAGGACGAGAAGGGCCGCGCCCAGCAGGAGCGGGGCGAGGGCGCTCTTCTTGCGGGCCGGCGCGGCGACGATTCCTTCGGCCGCGCTCGAGACCTCGGAGATGCGATCGCGCACGCTCGCCAGGTCGCGCGCGAGATCTCGCGTCGAGGCGTAGCGCTCCTCCGGGTCTTTGGCAAGGCAGCGCTCGATGATCCATCGCAGAGGCGGCGGCGAGTCCGGGCGCAGCCTGCCCAGAGGCTCCGGGTCATCCCGGATGATGGCCGACATCGTCTCGGCCGCCGTGTTCTTCTGGAAGGTCTTCTGGCCCGCGAGCGCCTCGTAGAGGATCGAGCCCAGCGAGAACTGGTCCGAGCGGTAGTCCACCGGATGCCCGCTCGCCTGCTCGGGCGACATGTAGGCGACCGTGCCCAAGACAGTGCCCGGCTGCGTCTCGGGCCTCGCGAGCGTGGGCATCGCGGAAAGACTCCTCCGGAATCGGGCGCGACGAGCTTGGAGAGGCCGAAGTCGAGGATCTTGACGTACCCGTCCTTGGAGACCATCAGGTTCTCGGGCTTCAGGTCCCGGTGAACGATCCGGCCGCGTGCGCCTTGGCCAACCCCTCGGCCGCCTGCGCGCGATCGAGAGACGCGCCGGAGGGCAGCGGCCCCTCGGCCAGGAGATCCCGCAGGGTCTTCCCTCGACGAGCTCCATCGCGATGTAGGGGGTCTCGCCGGAACGGCCGACCTCGTAGATCGTCACGATGTTGGGATGGTTCAGGGCCGAGGCGGCGCGCGCCTCCTGCTCGAAGCGGGCGAGGCGGTCGCGGTCAGCCCGAGACTTCCTCGGGCAGCACCTTCAGCGCGACCTCGCGGGAGAGGCGCGCGTCGCGGGCGCGATACACCTCTCCCATCCCGCCCGCCCCGAGCGGGGCGAGGATTTCGTAGGAGCCCAGCCGGGTGCCTGGCGAAAGCGTCACGTTCGTTCTACCGGAGCAGCGCGGTTTTCTCCCCGGGAAAGCGCTGCGCGAGCCAGGATTCGACCTCCTCGGGGTGGTAGCCGAAGGGGCCGGGCTTGCCCTTGTAGACGATCACGCCCTTCTCGTCCACGATGTAGAAGCGCTCGGGCCAGCCGGCGTAGGCGGCGTTGGCCGGGTTGTCCATGCCGTCCACCGCGAGCGGGACGCGGTAGGAGAAGCGCTTGACGAAATCGTTCGCGATGGCGACGCGCTGCGCGAGCGTCTTCGGCTGCGGGTAACAGACGCTCTCCTTCACGTTGGAGTCCATCTGCCATTCGTCCAGCGGGTGCGCCTCCTTGATGTAGACGGTCAGGAAGCCGACGCGGTCGCCGTACCGTTCGTACATCTTCTCGACTCGCGCGACCGCGCGGCGGAACGGGGGTCAGGTGTAGCTGCCGAAGACGAGGACGAGCGGCTTGCCGCCGACGTGCTCGGAGAGGCGCACCGGAGTCTTGCCGTCCAGCGAGACGAGCGAGACGTCGGGGGCGCGGTCGCCGACTTTGAGACTCCCTTCCTTCCTCTGGTCGTACCGCAGCATGCCGATGACGTTGCGAGGCCCGATCTTCCAGGCGATGACGCCGGCGGCGGCGGCGAGAAGGAGAACCGCAATCAAGAGAATCTTCTTGAACAGGCGCATTCCGTCGTCTCTTGCCGTCAATCCTACCAGCGCCTTCGCCGGCAATCCGGCAAGCTTTGTGCTAAGGCCCTCGCGGGCATGAGTAAGAACAAGAGCAAGGAAGACGCCCTCCCGGCCTGGTCGCCTGCGCCGCTTCCTGTCGGTCCTGGGCCCGGGGTTGATCACGGGAGCGGCGGACGACGACCCCTCGGGCATCGCGACGTATTCGATCGTCGGCGCGCGCTTCGGCACGCAGCTTCTCTGGACACCGCTGCTGACCTGGCCGCTCATGGCCGTCACGCAGATGACCTGCGCGCGGATCGGGATGGTCACCGGCCGGGGCCTGGCGGGGGCGCTCAAGCAGCGGTTCCCCCGATGGAGCCTCGCCCTCGTTTCGATGGCCCTTCTCATCGCCAATACCATCAACATCGGGGCCGATCTTTCCGGAATGGCCGACGCCGCCGAGACTCTATCGGGCCTCGATTCGCACTACTTCGTCATCCTCTTCGGAGTCGGTATCGCCTGGGCGACGATCCGCCTGCGGTACTACCAGATCGCCGGCGCGCTCAAGTGGCTGACGCTCGTCCTCTTTGCGTATGTTGCGACGGCGTTCTACGTCGGGCCGGACTGGGGAAGTGTCCTGCACGACTCCTTCACGCCCTCCCTCCCGCGCGAGAAAGGAGGATGGGAAGCATTCGTCGCGATTCTCGGCACGACGATCTCACCATATCTCTTCTTCTGGCAGGCCTCCCAGGAAGTCGAAGAAGAGAAGGCCATGGGGCACAGGATGCAGCGCTCCCGGATCGGCGCCACGGCCCGGGAGATCGGGGACCGGAGGATCGATGTCGGTGTGGGGACCTTCTTTTCCAACCTCGTCTTCTTCTTCATCGTGCTCACGACCGCGCTGACTCTTCACCGCCACGGGATGACAAGGATCGAGACCTCGAAACAGGTCGCGGAGGCGCTGCGCCCGCTCGCGGGGCGTCTGGCCGAGCTGCTCTACACGGTGGGGATCGTGGGAGTGGGGCTGCTCGCGATCCCGACGCTCTCGGGCTCGGCCGCCTACGCGTTCGCGGAGACGTTCGGCTGGCGGCAGGGGCTCGACAAGAAGCTCGGAGCCGCCCGCTATTTCTATGGCGTCGTCATCCTCTCGACCGCGGCCGGCATCGCGCTCGACTTCCTCGACGTCAATCCCGTCCAGGCGCTGTACTGGACCGCGATCGTCAACGGCCTGCTCGCCCCCTTCCTCCTCGTCGGCATCCTCTTCGTCGCCTGCAACAAGAAGTGCATGGCCGAGCAGCCCATACCGTGGCTCAGCCGGATCGTGGTCGGAGCCACCGCGCTCCTGATGTTCGGCGCCGCCGCGGGCATGTTCTTCTTCTGACGAGTGGAGAACTCATTACAATTCGCTCGTGAGAGCGCTCGTTCTGGAGGACGACCTGCGGCTGCGGTCGCTCGTCGTGCGGACGCTGACGCGGACGGGACTCGCCTGCGACGAGGCGTCGCGCATCGAAGAAGCCGAGGATCTCCTGGACCTGCACGAGTATGACCTGCTCGTGCTCGACCGCCGGCTCCCGGACGGCGACGGCCTCGACGTCTGCCGCCGCGCGCGAAAGAAGGGGTTCGCCAACTCGATCCTGATGCTGACGGCCCGGGACGATCCCGAGTCCACCGTCGAAGGACTCTCCGAGGGCGCCGACGATTACCTCGGAAAGCCGTTCGACCTCTCGGTCCTCGCGGCGCGGGCGCGCGCGTTGCTGCGCCGCAACGAGCGCCGGCCTCCGCAGGAGCTGGCGTGCGGAAACCTCACGCTCGATCCCGCGCGGCGGCTCGCGTGGCGCGACGGAGCGCTCCTCGAGCTGACCGCGCGGGAGTTCGCGATCCTGGAGACCCTGCTCCGGCGGCCGGAAGGCGTGACCTCGCGCGAGGAGATCCTCGAAGAGGCCTGGGGCGAGCGGGAGGAGCCGATGTCGAACACGATCGACGTCCTGATCGGCCGCCTGCGGCGAAAAATCGATTCTCCGGGCCGGCCATCCCGCATCGAGACGGTCCGGGGCATGGGTTACAGACTGCGATGAAGCCTCCGGGCGGGGCCGGACGGCCCGCAAACTCGCCCTTTCGGGTTCCTGCATCTGGAGAAGGCCCGCGCGCGCCTGGCGCTCTCGGGAGCGCTGCTTTCCGCTCTCTTCCTCGGGTCTGCTGGCGCTCGGCGCCCGGTCCCTGATCCGCGAGAAGACGTTCAACGACATCGACGAAGAGCTCTACACGCTGGCCGTGGCCCTGGGCTCGAGCTTCGAGCTCGAGGGTCTCCTGGAATCCAAGCGCGACACCCTGAGAGCGGGTCTCGAGGCCAACGCCTTCGAGTTCCGGCTGGCCAACCACTCGGCGATCCTCTTTCAGGGAGACGTTCCCGTCGCGGCCTCCGGCAACCTGCTCAAGCAGGCGCTTCCGGGGGGCATCGTGCCCTACAAGGATCGTCCCGAGGTCCCCTACACGGCGGTGGAGCCTTACAGCGGACAGGCGCGCACCTGCCGTTTCCTCGTTACTCATCTCCAGCAGAAGGCCCGGGGCTCGACCCTCGTTCTCTTCCGGTGGATCGGACCGAATCTGCGCACGCTCGGGCGCCTGGACCGCGCCCTCGCCGGCTTCGTGATCCTGGGGTTCCTCGGGACCGCGGCGATTCTGGCCGGTGTCGTGACGCGGGCATTGAAGCCGGTCGAGGAAGTCACGAAGCTCGCCGAGCGGGTCGAAGCGACCGATCTGTCCGAGCGAGTTCGCGTTCCCAAGCGGGGCGAGGAATTTCGACGACTCGCCGCCGTCATCAATTCTCTGCTCGAGCGGCTGGAAAGCGCGTTCCGCGCCCAGAAGCGCCTGATCGCGGACGCGGCGCACGAGTTGAAGACTCCGACCGCCGTTCTCGTCGGGGAGGCGCAGGAAGCCCTCCGCCCGGACGCGTCGCCCGAGGAACGGAACGAGTCGCTTCAAACGATCGAGAGAGTCTCGCGCGGTCTCGCGCGCGAGGTGGACAGCCTGTTGCATCTGGCGCGCGGCGACGGCGCCCTTCCCACCCCGCGCCGCGACACGACCGATCTGGCGACGATCGCGGCGGAGGCCGTGGACACGACCGAGCCGCTCGGAGCGGCCCGCCGCGTCCAATGCCTCTTCACTCACGACGGCCCGGCCTGGGTTTCGGGAGACCGGGAAGGCCTGATGCGGCTCGCCTCGAACCTTATTTCCAATGCCGTGCTCTACACCGAGCCCGGCACGACGGTCGAGGTCGAAGTGGGCGCGGGCGGCGGGGAGGCCTGGCTGGAAGTCCGCGACCGGGGCCCGGGGATCGCGCCCGAGGAACGATCGCGCATCTTCGAGCGGTTCGTGCGGCTGGCGCCCGCCCGCGCGCGCAATCCCGAGGGGTCCGGTCTCGGATTGGCGATCGTGGACCAGGTCGTGCGCGCCCACCGCGGCCGCGTGGATATCACCGAGCGTCCGGGCGGCGGAGCGATCTTCCGCGCGGTTCTTCCTCTGGCCGAGTCTTCCTAGCGGTTCAGAGGCGGGGTCGCGGCGGGCGTTGGAGCCGGCGTCTTCTGGGCGACCTGTTCCCCGACGCTCACCGAAGTCGCGATGTGCTTCCCGTCCTTGTTGAGATAGCGAAGCGTGACGCTGGCGCCTGCCTTGAGCTGGCCTCCCACGACCGTCGTCGCGTTCGTCCAGACGAGCGTCGTGCTCTTGCCCGCGTCGTTCTTGACCACGAAGGTCTTATGGCTTTCGTCCACGCTCGCGACCGTGCCGGACAATGCGTATCCGTGCGTCTTGGCCTTGTTTGGAGAATCGCCGGAGAGGGAGGCCGCCAGGGCCACGGCCAGAACGGAAACGATCCCGATCCTGCTCATAGAATCCTCTCCTTTCGAGCCGACAGTATGGTGCCGCGAGTGAACGGAAGGTGAACAAAGCAGGTGTCAGGTATCAGGTGCCCGGTGTCAGGTTGGGCGTGCCTTGCCCCCGTCCCTGACACCTGATACCTGGCACCTGACACCTGCATTTCCCCTGACACCTTGAACCTGAAACCTATCCCTGCTTTGGTTCCAGATACGCCTCCCCATGAGCGAGGAGACCGCGAGCGAGATCACGTATAGATACTAACTGCTTCGTCGATCTGTGCCAGGTCTACTTTCTCCTCGGCCGTGTGCGCGTCCAGGATCGATCCCGGGCCCACGAGGATCGGCTCACCCCAGGCCGGCAGAAGCGGCAGATCGCAGGCGAAGGAGACGATCTCCGCCGCGCCCTGTCCCTTCGGAACCCGACAGAGGATCGGGTCGGAGCGGTAAGGAACCTCGAGGGTCACGCGTCCGGAGGCGGCGGGGCGCATCTTCGCGAGCAGAGCCTCGACCGGCTCGCCGGTCCGGAAGATGATTTCGGCCCGGGCGCTGTCGGCGATGACGTTGGGCGCCGACCCGGCCTCCAGAACCCCGATGTTCATCATCGCGTCGCCGAAGACCGGATGGGCCGGCAGCGACGCGGCCCGCAGGTCGGCCAGGAAATCGAGCATCGGCAGGACGGCGGAATGGCCGCTTCCGGAGACCGAAGAGTGTCCCGCGACCCCGCGAGAGACCGCACGGATCCGGAGGCACCCTTTCGATCCGGCGACGAAGCGATTCTGCGTGGGCTCCCCGCAGATCAGGTACCGGCTTCCGCGCGGCTCGCGGTTGGCCGCGAGCGCGCCGTCGGAGCCCCGCTCTTCTCCCACGAGGACGAGGAGGCCCACGGCCGCGCCTTCCGCGACGAGGTCTTCGAACGCCACCGCCTGGGCGGCGAGACTCCCCTTGGAGTCGCAGGCCCCTCGCGCGATCAGAACCTCGCCTTCGCGCCGCGGCGGGAAGAATGGCGGCACGGTGTCCGCGTGCGTCATGAAGACGACGGCCGCGGGGGCGCGGCGGATGAAGAGGTTGCGGCGCCCCGCGGAGACCTTCTGGGTCTCGACGGTCAGTCCTTTCGCGCGGAAGCGCTCCTCGAGGAAGTCGAGCACCGGCCTCTCCGCGCCCGTGACCGAGGGGATCGCGACCAGCTCTTCGAGGAGGTCGCGAGCGCGCGCTCCCGCCGGAGACGTCATCGAGGCTCGTCCCGGAAGCCTGAGAGAACCACGAAACGATCATAGACTGACATCATGAAAAAGCTCATCTTGCCCGGTCTCGCGCTCTGTCTCTGCGCTGCCGCGCCGGCCGCGAAAGGGCCGGCTCCCTACGACATCCTGTTCGTCAACGCCCGGGTCGTGGACGGGACCGGGGCTCCCTGGTTCGCGGCCGACGTCGGGGTGCGCGGCGGGAAGATCGCGGCGGTCGGCAGGCTCGCCCCCGCGCCGGCTGAGCGCACGATCGACGCCTCGGGCCTCGTCGTCGCGCCCGGGTTCATCGACCTGCTCGGACAGTCGGAGTACAACGTCCTGGTCGACGGCCGCGCGGCGTCCAAGATCACGCAAGGCATCACGACGGAGGTCACGGGCGAAGGCGAGTCGATCGCGCCGATCGACGAAAAGATCATCGCCGAGAACGAGGACATCTACAGGAAATACGGCGTGCGCCCCGACTGGCGGACGCTCGACCAGTACTTTCGCCACACTGGAGCGGCGAGGGACGGCCATCAACATCGGCACTTTCATCGGCTCGGGGGGAGTCCGGGCGATGGTCGTCGGCCGCGAGAACCGGCCGGCCACGCCCGCGGAGCTCGCCCGCATGGAAGCGATGGTGGACCAGGCGATGAGGGAGGGCGCGCTCGGCGTCTCCTCCTCGCTCCAGTACATCCCCAACATCTACTCTTCGACCGCGGAGCTCGTCGCGCTCGCGAAAGTCGCCGCGCGATACGGCGGGGCGTATTTCACTCACCAGCGCTCCGAGTCCGGCCGCCTGTCCGCTTCGCTCGAGGAGGTCTTCACGATCGCGCGGGAGGCGAAGGTCCGCACGCAGATCTGGCACTTGAAAACCGCCTACAAACCCAACTTCGGCCGGATGCCGGAGATCCTGAAAGCGATCGAGGACGCGCGCTCGCAAGGCCTCGACGTCGCGGCCAACCAGTACCCGTGGAACCGCGCCTCCAACGGCCTTGACGCCTGCCTGCCCCCCTGGGTGCGCGAGGGAGGCCGGGAGCCGCTCTTGAAGCGTCTCGCCGACCCGGCCACCCGCGAGCGCGTGAAGGCCGACATGGCGAAAGAGGCGACCGACTGGGAAAACCAGTGGCTCGGCTCGGGAGGCGCCGAGGGCGTCATGGTGGCCGAGGTCCTCGATCCGAAGCTGAAGTCCTACGAGGGGAGGACGATCGCGGCGATCGCGGCGGCGGAGAAGAAGGACCCCCGCGACGTCGTCGTCGATATCGTTCTCGCCGACCGCGCCAACGCCGGCTGCATCATCGCGATCATGGACGAGAAGGACGTGCGGGCGGCGTTGGCCAGCCCGATCGTCTCCTTCGGAACCGACTCCCCCGCCAAGGCAACCGACGGACCCCTCTCGCACGAGACCTCGCACCCGCGCGGCTGGGGCTCGGCCGCCCGCATTCTGGGCTACTACGTGCGCGAGGAGAAAGTCCTGAGACTCGAGGAAGCGATCCGGAAGATGACGTCCTTCGCGGCGGAGGCCGCGGGACTATCCGACCGCGGCCTCGTCAAGCCCGGCTTCGCCGCCGACCTCGCTGTCTTCGACCCGGCGACCGTCCGCTCCGCCGCGACCTTCGAAAGCCCCAACCGCTACAGCGAGGGCTTCCGCTACGTCGCCGTCAACGGCGTCCTCGTCGTGGACGACGGGAAGATCACCGGCAAGACGCCGGGCCGCGCGCTGCGGGGTCCTGGCTACGTAGCGCGTCCAACCTCGAGCACCACCATGCGCTGAACAGGCGCGTCGAATAAGCAGCGCTTTCTCAGGAGCTTGAACGCTCGTCGGCCGCGGCGGTCTCGGCAGCGGCGATGCCATGCCCGGCCACGAGGGATTGGACTAACGTCTAGGAGGGCTTCCGGTATTTGTTCCCCGCTTCATCGGAGGGTCTTTGATGGAGGACCAAGAATCCCCTTGACCCGTACCCGTTTGCACAAATAGTCTTTCCCGACTGCCAGGGTGTTATCTGAGTTGACAACCGGATGGAGGTCCGACATGAAGAGACGAGCCAGACGGATTCTTGTCGCACTGATTGTCATGCTTCTGCCAGTCGTGATCTTGGTGCCTTTGAGCAAGGCTCAAGTTACCAAAATCTCGACAGGTGCGCTTCTCCTTCCGAAAAAGCTCATGTCTTTGCCTCCGAGCCTTCACCACGCCGTGCTCCGTTCCTCCGTGGTGCCTCAGGTAAAAGTACCGGCCCCAAACAGCTACGTCATAACGGGCGCCTCGTATCACAACGACACCTCGCCGCCGCTGCGCGACATGGAGCAGGCGCCCATAACGTTGGGTGCCGAGCGCGAGGCAAACGAGAACCCGAAAATACCCTCGAACCATAAAGACAGCCCCGATGAAGTCGTCCAGAGCGCGCACGCCCCCACGCTGAACATGCCCGCCCCGATACTGAACTTCGACGGCATCGCGTTCCCGGGCGTGGTGTGCAACTGCGCGCCTCCCGACACCAACGGCGAGGTGGGCGCGACGCAGTATGTCCAGATCGTCAACGAAGGCTTGCAGGTGTTCAACAAGACCACGGGCGCCGCGGTAGGACCAGCCGTGGCCATCTCCTCGATCTGGACCGGCTTCGGCGGCCTCTGCGAGACCAGCGGACACGGCGACCCGGTCGTGCTCTACGACCAGCTCGCCAACCGCTGGCTCGTCAGCCAGTTCGCCGGCGGCTCGTTCATAACGGACGAGTGCATCGCGATCTCCACCACGAGCCGATGCCACCGGCAGCTATAACCGCTATGGCTTTCATCTCACCGATACGAACTTCATCGACTATCCCAAGATCTCCGTGTGGCCCGACGCCTATTACATGAGCATGAACGTGTTCAACTCGGCGGGCACGGCCTTCCTCGGCCCGCAGCCGTTCGCCTTCGACCGGGCGAAGATGCTCGCCGGCCTCCCGGCCACCTTCGTCAGCACCGGCATCACCGGCGGGCCCGGCGAGGATGCCTATCTCCCCACCGACCTCGACGGCTCAACCCTGCCGCCGGCCGGCGCCCCGGCGACGTTCGTGGAATTCCCGGCCACCGGCGTCTACAAGGTCTTCCACATGCACGCCGACTTCGCCGTGCCGGCCAACACGACGTTCACTCTCTTCGCCAGCCCGCCCGCCGCGGGATTTACGCTGCTCTGTCCCTTCACGCGATCCTGCGTGCCCCAGCTCGGCTCCGCCGACGGCCTCGACGCCATCGCCGACCGGTTGATGCACCGGCTGGCTTACCGCAACTTCGGCGCCTTCGAATCGGTTGTCGGCAATTACACGGTCAGCTCGGGAGGAGTGGCCGGCATACGCTGGTTCGAGCTGCGCAACGTGACCGCCGGCCCGGTGACGGTCTTCCAGGAGAGCACCTACCAGCCGGACACCACCTGGCGCTGGATGGGGAGCGCGGCGCAGGACAAGCTGGGCAATCTGGCCCTCGGGTTCAGCGCCTCCAGCGCCGCGCATCTTCCCGCAGATCCGCTACGCCGGGCGGTTATCGAGCGATCCGATCAACACGCTGGCGCAGGGGGAAGCCCATTTGTTCGACGGCACCGGCAGTCAATCGGACACCGTCAACCGCTGGGGCGACTACAGCGCCATGACTGTCGATCCGGTGGACGATTGCACCTTCTGGTATACCCAGGAGTACTACGCCACGACGCGAGTTTCAACTGGCGCACGCGAATCGGGAATTTCAAGTTCGCCAACTGCACGGCGACTCCGACACCGGTGATCGTGGCCAACGGCTCGAGTATCACCGCCGAAGGCTGCGCGCCCCCTAACAACGTGATTGACCCCAACGAGACGGTCACTGTGAGCTTCTGCCTGGGGAACATCGGGAGCGGCTCAACGACGAATCTCGTCGGCACGTTGCAGAACACCGGCGGAGTCACGGGCGCGAGCGGCCCGCAGACCTACGGTGCGATCGCGCCGGGAGCGACCGTTTGCAAGCCGTTCACCTTTACCGCGACCGGAACCTGTGGCGGCACCCTCACCGCGACGATTCACCTCCAGGACGGCGCGAACGACCTCGGAAACGCCGTCTTTAACTTCACGCTTGGCTCATTGGTCACGACGACCGCCTTTTCCCAGAACTTCGACGGCGTCGTCGCTCCGGCGCTTCCCGCCGGCTGGACGACGACGGCCAGCGGCGCCGAATCTCCGTGGGTGACGTCAGCGACCACCCCCTTCAGCGCGCCGAACGATGCCTTCGCGCCGGAGCCGGACACCCCCGGCCTCGCGGAACTGACCAGTCCGACCATCGCGGTGCCAGCCGGCGCGTGGCAAGTGAATTTCAAGAACAACTACAACACCGAGAGCACGTTCGACGGCATGGTGCTGGAGATCAGCATCGACGGCGGCGCCTTCCAGGACATCCTCGCCGCAGGCGGAAGCTTCACTGCCGGCGGCTACAACAGCACCATCTCAACCGCTCTGCCAGAATCCGCTCGCCGGACGTGCCGCCTGGACCGGCAACTCCGGCGGCTATATCACCACGACGGCGAACCTGCCGGCCGCGGCCAGCGGGCAGAACATCCAGTTGAAGTGGCGCATGGGGAGCGACACCGGCGTCTCAGGGGCGGGCGTGCGGGCCGACGACGTCTCGATCGCCAACTCCTCTTACGTCTGTTGCGTGAGCGGCGGGACGCCGACACCGACTCGGACTCCGACCAATACGCCGACGAACACGCCGACCAGCACGCCTGTTCCGCCGACCAATACTCCGACTGTCACGCCGACGAGGACCCCGACCAACACGCCGACCGTCACGCCGACGAGGACGCCGACCAACACGCCTGCTCCGCCGACCAATACTCCGACGAATACTCCGACGAACACGCCGACCGGCGCGCCGACGAATACCCCAACCCCGACGCCGACGAGGACGCCGAGGAGAACGCCGACCAATACGCCGACGATTACTCCGATCCCGACTCCGTTTGTCGTCACGGCCACGGTGCCGGGCGATGGCGCGACGGGAGTGCTCCGCCAACACCCCGATCAGCGTGACGTTCAACAGGGCGGCCAACATATCCTCGATCACCGTCAATACGGCCAACACGGTCTGCAAGGGGACGCTGCAGGTCTCCAGCAATAACTTCGCGAAGTGCGTCAAGATGGCGGGCGCTCCGACGCCAGGCGCGGGAAACACGACGTTCACCGTTAATCCAGCGGCGAACCTGAATTCAGGAACCACATACAAGATCCGCGTCACGACGGGCGCGCAGGCCGCCGACGGAGTTCCTCTCGCGGCTACGTACACACAGCCCGTCGGATTCACGAGTGCAGTGAGGAATACAGCGACCAATACCGCGAACGGTTTCCAGAGATACCGCTACTAGGCTGCTGAAAAACGAGGGCGGCGGTCTTGCGAGCGCCATCGGCGCAGCGGACTCGCTGCGCTGCGCACTCTGCTGAGGAGTGGAACGTTAAGGCCGCGCGCCCTCAAGGCGAGTCCTGGCATCCTCCGGGAAGAGGAGATTAGTCCTGCGCCTACGGAAGCCCCCCGGCCGCGCGCTGCGCGGACAGGGCTATCTGAAGAAGTCCAAGGTCTAAGGTCGAAAGTCAGCGGGTTCCCAGGTGGGCGAGGGATTGCTTTATGAGGGCGGCGAGGGTGGGCTGGTCGATGTCTTCCAGGCTTCGGATGTAGAGGCAGCCCTTGCCCGTCTTGTGCTTGCCGAGGGACTTCAAGAGGGAAGCGTGCGGCTCGAGGCCGGTCATGAAGTAGAGCACCAGCGCGGCCTTGCGCGGAGAGAAACCGACGAGAAACCAGTCGCCGCCGCGGCCGCTCGCGTACTGGTAGTGGCGCAGGCCGAAGCCCACGATGCTCCCTCCCCACATCCGCGGCTGCGTCTTCGTGATCTTCTTCATCAGGGCGAGAACGGCGAAGGCATCCTTGCGGCGCCGCTCGTCGGCGATCCCGTTCAAGAACGCGGCGACGCTCGCGTCATTGGGGCGTGTCTTCAGTCCCGAAGCGCTCTTCTTCTCGGGACGGGCTGTTCGCTTCCCGCCCGCGCTCCCAGTACCCTTGACGCCCATCGCGGCCAAGAATAACCCGAAACCGGTCTCTCTCGAGGCCGCGCGCGAGACCACCCTGGACCGCTGCTCGATAAGAAGAGGGGGCGGCGCGAGCCGCCCCCGGAAGGGAGGAAGGAAGGGCGAGGGCTGCCTCAGAACGACACTTTGAGAGCCGCTCGGAAAAACCGGGTGCCGACGCGCGCCGTGGCCTTGCGAAAGTCCTGGTTGTCCGTGCAGGGCCCCGCGCTCGCCAGCGGACAGAAGGTCCCGTCCGGGCCGGTCCTTCCCGGCTCAACGCCGGCCTGGCCGTAGAACGGGCTCGATTTGCCGGTGACGAAAGAGCCGTTCGGGTTGAAACGCTGATCGACGGCGGTGATTGTCTGCCTGTTCAACATGTTGAAAACGTAGAGTTGCGGGGTCACGGTGACCCTGTCGATGTTGATGTTGTATGCCAGCGAGAGGTTCGCCTCGTAGTCGGTCGGCAGGCGGCCATCGGACCCGCGCTCATCCAGGAAGAGCTCGGTTGGGTAGAGCGCGTTGTAATAGCCCTGCCGCGAGGTCGGCACGCCGCTGCGGACATAAGTCTGAAGACCAACGGAGAGGCCGAACGGTGCATTGTAGACGGTATCCAGCCGGAACTGGTGCGGCCGGTCGAGCTCGAGGTTGCCGTAGGCGTTGGTCAGGAACTGGTTGTAGTCATAGTCTGCGTTGATGCCGGGGTCCGTCTGGCCGCCGGCCTCGCGGATGGCGCCGGAATAGTTGCCGCGCAGGCTCGAATAGAGATACGACGCCTGCGCCCAGAGCGTCTGGGTGAACTGCTTGCGCGCCGTCAGCTCGATGCCGCGAAAGATGCGCTTGGCCGGGCCCACGGCCACGGCCGGCAGGCCGCACTCGCCGGCGGTGGGGTCGGTCGGATTGACGGACCCGTTGCACCCCTGGATGCCGCCGTTCTGCACGCTCGCGGTTCCCGGGTTGAAGATCGCGCAGGTTGATTTCTGCGCCAGCGGATCGGTGTAGTCCAGGTCGCAGCGGTCTTCCACCGTGCGGCCGAGGGTCCGGTACGTCCCCTTTAAGCCGATCGAAAGAGTCGGATTCAGGGCCTTCTCGACCCCCAGCGTGTACTCGTCCTGGTAGGGAGACGTCGAGTTTCGGGTCCACGGGCTCGCCGTCGAACGTGCCGACCTGGATCACGCGGTTGCGGGGGGCATTCGCCGCCTGGTTCAGATCCGTCAGGCTGTAGTTGTAGTTCACGCGACGACCGTGTTGGCCGTGAACACGCGGGCGTTCAGATCGGTCGGAATCGAATAGTAGAAGCGCCCGGCCGAGCCGTAGAGCTTGCTCGTCCCGTCGCCCACGAAGTCCCATACGAAGCCGGCCCGGGGCGCCCACTCGTCCTTCAGCTTGAAGGCGACCTGCCCGTTGCCCTTGTCGGACTCGTCCTGATCCCAGCGGACCCCGAAGTTGACCGTCAGGTTCGGGACGATCCGCCACTGGTCCTGGACGAAGGCGCCCGCCCGCTTGGACGGAGTGTTGAAGGGAGCCGTGACGAGCGGCGTCAGGTCCGTCGCGTTCGCCGTATAGAACGCGTGCGAGAAGTAGACCTGGTGCGTGTCGCCAAGAGCGTTTGTATAGAACGGCGCCTGCGCCAGGTCGCACACGCTCGTTCCTTTCTGCGTGCAGGTGATGATCGTGACGCGCTGCCCGCCGGTGAAATACGTCGCCCCGAACGTCGTGTCTTTCTGATAATCGCCGCCGATCTTGATCTCGTTGTTCGCGGCGTAGGCGGTGAAGCTGCCCGAATACTGGTCGCGCTTGGAAGCGTTGTTGACCGTCGGCCCGAAGACGTTGCCGTAGCCGCCCAGCGCGATCGTCGCCGTGCAGGACGACCCGAACCCCGGAGGGCACGGCCCGCTGTGCTGGCCCGGAGTCGTGTCGTTGACCCGGACGACGTCGGCGCCGTCCGGCGTCGTGTTGAACCGGTCCTCGTGGTAGCTGTACTGGGCCGTCAGGATCCCGAACGAGCCGAAGAGCTGGTTGAGACGGCCGGCATAGTCGGTGCCGCCGATATCACGGCGGCCGTTGTAGGTATTGGGGTTCGTGCTCGCCGGCACCAGGAGGGCCCCCGTGTTCACCTGCGGGTCGGAGAAGGCCGTCCCCACGAGGGAGGTCCCCTGGGCGACGTTGACCGTCAGCTTGCCTGACCACAGGTTCGCCACGACGTGCTGGTTGAAGAGCTGGTTGGACAACTGGCCCGTCAGAGGCTCGATGTCGTTGTCGCTGACGGTCCTGTCGTACGCGCCGTAGAACCAGACCCTGTCCTTCAGAACGTACCCGCCCAGGTCCAGGCCCGCTTCCCGGCGGTCGAGCGGAGTCGTGACAAAGCCGGGCGTGTTCAATGCATCGCCGTCCTGCGAGTAGGACGGGGCCGTCTGAAACTTCTGGTTCGAGCTCATTCCCGGGGAGTTGTAGTAGCCGAAGACGTCGCCGTGGAACTCGTTTCCGCCCGACTTGGTGATCACGTTGACGACGCCGCCCGTCGCCCGGCCATACTCCGCCTGGTATCCACCCGTCTTGACCTCGACTTCCTGGATGAACTCCGTGTTGATCGCCTTGCCCTGGAATCCCTTGATCACGTTGGTCGTGTTGACCCCGTCGATCAAGAAAAGGTTCTCCGCCGAGGTCGTGCCGTAAACGGAGATTCCGCCGCTACTCATCATTCCGGCGCCCGACGGGGACCGCCCTTGCGATTCCCCGTTGTCGATCTGGACGCCCGGCTGCGACAGCACGATCGACGCGTAATTCCGTCCGACCGGCAGCTTCTCGATGATCCTGGCGCTGTAGTTGCTCCCGGTCGTCGTGGACGTCACGTCGATCAGCGGGGCGTCGCCCGTGACGATCACCGATTCCGTCGTCGCCAGTTGCAGCTGCAGATTCGCGGTCGCCGTTGCGTCCAGCGTGACGTTCGCGGCCTTCTGGGCGGAGCCGAACCCCGACAGACTCGCCTTGATCGTGTAGGACCCCGGAGGCAGGCTCGCGAAACGGTACCGGCCATCCGAGCCCGTCGTCGCCGACCGCGTGCCCTGCAGGTTCGGGCTCGCCGCCTCGACCGTCGCGCCGGGGAGCGTCCCGCCGTTCTGATCCGTCACGGTCCCGTCGATCGTGCCGGTCGTCTGCGCGACGGCGATCGACGCAACAAGAAGAAGACAGACTGAGAGAGTCAGACCGATTCGAAAACCCGTACTCAATCGCCAACACCGTCTCCACCGCATCTTTGTCCTCCTTGTATGGCCTCCGGAGATCGAAAGGCGCGCGCTAAGCAAGAGCAACGCGCCTGCCATACTCAGAGTGAAGACCGATGTCGTTCCGCGTCAGCGTGTTCCGCAACACGTGGCTCACATTAAGACGGGCGTATGTGAACGGGATTATGGAGTAAATCTCCGGATATTGGATCCCGCGTTTGTTACATACTGTGGATAAGCTGTGCAAACGGAATAATGGACCTCGATTCCGGAAATTGGATTCGCCGGACTAACGGAGCCCGGGACGCGGTGAGGCGTGGACGATGCGGCGGAGCCGTTTGAGGGAGCGCGTCTCCGTCGCCTCCCTCGGAATCTCTAAACCCTCCTCGCGCGCCTTCCGCATTGCGGCGTCGAGCCTGTGGCCGGGCCGGGGCGCGTCCTCGTGGCCGAGGGCCCAGGCCGCGTCGTCGAAGGAGCAGCGCGTCCTGGCGCAGACGAACGCCAGCCGCTCGGCGTTCGTTCCGCGGCTCTTGCTCGCGGCCCGACAGGCCCGCTGCAACAGGAGCACGCGTTGATAGGCCAGCCAGAGGCGGCCCGAAAAGGAGGCGCGTCCGCCGCCGGGCCGGCCGATCAGGTGGCGAGAGACCATCCGCAATTCCCTGACGGCCGTTTGAAACGCGGCGGAGCGCGCCTCGCAGGAGAGAGCCTGGATTCGATCACGCACGCGCCACGATCTCAGGAACGAGAAGGGCAGGAGCGTGAGCGCCGTCGCAAGCGGCATCTCCGCGCCGGCGTCCCCGGCGCGACGCCGCAGCGTCACCTCGGCCTCGATCTCGTCGAGCAACAGCCGCTGCCACGGGATCCCCAGCTCCTCGGCTCGCCGCACGATTTCGAGCGCCGGCTCCTGTGGAGCCGCGTGATCGGCGGAAGCGGGCCAGGCCATCGAGTTCATGGCGCGGCCAGACTACGTCTCTTCGCGCGGCTCGAGTCGCCGCTTTCGGACGTGAATATCGGCGACGATCAGCGAGTCGCCGGATCCGTCTCGCCGCCGGAGAAACGGTTTGCCAGGAGGGCATCGAGAGAGATCCGCCCGGCCCCGAACGCGCCGAGCCAGAGCAACAGCGCGACATACAGGTACTCCTTCATCCCGAAGAGGTCGACGAGCCCGTGGATCTCGGCCTTCCTGGCTGTGGCGATCGCGACAATCATCGTTACGATGAGCGGCAGGCTCGCCAGGCGTGTCAGCAGCCCCGCCAGAAGAAGACCGCCGCAGACAAGCTCCGTCCCCGCCACGAATGGCCCCAGGAGGGCGGGCACAGGGATCCCAAGCTCCGCGAAGTAGGCGGCCACTTTCGGGAGGATGTGGAGCGCGCCCCAGCCGGTCTTGAGAAATAGCAGGCCGAGCGACGCGCGGGCGACGAATGGAGGCAGCCAGCGCAGGCGCCAGCAGACGGACAGAATCAGAAGCCGCAGGCGCACGATGAGCCGCTCCTCTTTCGCAGGCGCCAGCGTCTCGCGCGGCCGGGAACGACCCATTCTCGCGTCGAGCTCCATCTGCGGGAGCGTACTTTCCTTCCGCCTTGCCAGAGTGGCCGCTTTCGGACGTGAATGTCCCGGCGCCGACGGGGCGCGGCGGCGTCTACAGCAATGCCAGCCGGAAGGGCATGGGAATGGAGATCTCCGTCCGGCCACGAAGCGGGCCTATGCGTCGCCGGCTTGCCGGCCCCTGAGCGCCCAGCCTGGCCTCGAGCTCCTCGTAGTCGCGGAAATGCTGAAACGCCTCGAAGTCTTCCTGCCGCCGGATGGGTCGCCGCTCGACCGCCTTCCAGCCTGCCTCCACCCTGTTTTCCTCGGCCGCGTACCACGACCAGCGTGATTTGGGCGAATGATCCATGACCAGGACATCGCCGGTCAGATCTCCCGCGTGCCGGAGCGCTCGTTCCGGCTCCGCCATCTCGTGCAGGCAGAACTCGAACAAGACGACATCACCGAACGGCCGGACCCTGAGGAAGTCGCCCGTCACGAGAGTGAATCTGTCGGCCAGGCCTCGTTCAGCGACCCGCGCGGCAAGCTGCCCGATCGCGGCCTCGTCCCTGTCCACGGCGATGACGCGACGGGCCGGACGACCATACTCCACCAGCTGACCGCCGCCAGCCCCGACGGCGGCCACGGTCCTGTCCGTGAAATCGTAGAACGCCGCCAGGTTGGCGACGATCCGCCGAACGTCTGTCGCCACCCCCGCTCACTTCTCCCGGCGCACCGCTATTTCACGCCCTTGGCCGCGTCCCAGGAGCCCTGCTGCTTGCGTATGTAGAGGATCTGGCCCGTGTGATACGCATTGTGAGTGCTGATATGCGCGATCGTGGAATACCAGGAGCGCAGCCTGGTATCATCCGCGCTCTCAATGGCCTTCTCCCATGCCGTCAGCACTTCGTCCAATTGCCTCACTGCGGCGTCCCAGCTCTTCTTGTCGACATTGCCCGCGAATGTCTCGTCGTTCTTGCCGCTGTAGGCGGGAGGCGCTTCGCCTCTGAACTTGGCCAGTTGCTGCGTGTTCCAGAATGTCAGATGGTTGACAAGTTGCGCTATCGAATGATTGGCGTTGCCGTCCTTCCAGGTCGCTTGCTCCGCGGAGAGGCTATCGAGGGCCTTGATCGCCGGCACAAACCAGTCCTGGTCATTATGCGTGCTCTTCAGCTGCTCCAGCAGAATGGACTTCAGCGTCGGAGCGGCCTGGGGTTGCCCGTTCGCAAAGCCGGAGACCAACAGGAGAATGCCGACAATGATTGGCTTCATACGACTCCTTTCACGCGTAGCCGCAACCGATGTTACGGCTCCCGCGCGGGTTAGTTCTTCTCCGGCAGCGGGATCGAGGCCTGGCCGAAGACGTAGCGCCAGCCCGACGGCGTCCGGACGTAGGTGTCGCTGAACCAGAGCTTGTAATCGAAGGGCTTGCCCTCGTTGGTTCCCTTCAGCCATAAGAGCGCTGTCACGACAGCCGTATCGCCCCAGACCCGAACGTGCTGTTCGAGCTCTTCCTGGTGCTCGTAAACGGTGCTCTTGCTGCGCGCCTGGGCGAGCAGGTCGGCTTTGTTGTAGGTCTTTCCCCTGCCGGTGACCAGGACGAAGTCGTCGGCCAGGATCCTGTCCATCGTGGCCGCGGCGTTCTCCTTGACCGCCGCCTGATACTCCGTGTCGAGCGCGGCGACAGTCCTGGAATCGTCCCCGGCGGCCGCGGGCTCTCCCTTGTGGCGCCGGAAGACGATGTCGAAGAGCGGCCGCCAGGTCTTGCCTCCGTCGGCGGAAGTCTGGGCCGTCTCCCGAACGCCGCCATCCTGAGGGGTCCAGACGCCCCGACAGTCTCTCTACCCGCCCGTCGGCGGAAATCTGCGATCCCTGAAGGGTCAGACTGTTGCCCTGGAATGTCCCCTCGATCGTGAGGAGACGTCCCCTGTTGGTCAGCCATGTTTGATGCCAGAGCCTGCGCGACGCGTCGTAGGTCGTGAAGCTCTCGCCCACGAGACCGTCCGCCTGCTCGTAGGTCTCGCGCAACCCGCAGCCGCCCAGGATGATGCTCCACGCGCGCGCGCGCGACAGGCTTGTCGCCGCCGCCGACCTCGTAGGCGTCCCAGTCGCCGACCCAGAAATCGAATCGCCGGTGCTCGGCGCCGGCGCACTGTGAAGAGGTGGCAGCCGGGCTCGCCGCCTCCGCGCGGAGACCGCAGAGGAGAAGAAGGGCAACCCAGAGCGCGCGCACCCGAAGAGATGACTTCATCCGTGCCTCCCCCTGCTTCCTTCAGGAAACGTCTCACGAAAACAGGCTGCCGGACTCGAGGTCCAGGAGGCGGCGCTTGATCGCCACCCCTCCGCCGAAGCCCGTCAGCGACCCGTCCGCGCCGATGACCCTGTGGCAGGGAATAATGATCGGAATGGGGTTGCGGCCGTTGGCCGCGCCCACCGCTCGAGGCGCATTCGATTTGCCGAGCCTCCGGGCAAGCTCGCCGTATGACACGGTCTCGCCGTAGGGGATCGTGATGAGCGCGGACCAGACCTCCCGCTGGAAAGGCGTGCCCTCCGGCGCCAGCGCGAGATCGAAGTGGCGCAGCTTTCCCGCGAAGTAGGCTTCGAGCTGGGCGATGGCGTCCCGGAACGGCACCTCGGCTCGCTGCCAGCCTTCCGCGGGTCTGACCGGATGGAACCCATCCTGGAAAGAGATCCTGCGCAACCCTTCACCGTCGCCGGCAAGCAACAACCGGCCAACCGGCGTCGACAACTCGCAGTAGCGCAACATCAACCCGCGGCGATTCCCTCCGCCGACCGCGAATCCCCGGCGCGCGCGACTCGCGCGGCTCGTTCGCGGGCCAGGTCGGTTGCGGCGCGCCACAGGTACAAAGCCGCGTAAGCGCGCCACGGCCGCCACTGTTCGGCGCGCTTGCGCAACGCCGCGGCTGTCAGCGGGCGGCCCTGGCCGGCCGTTCGGAGCAGAACCAGGTCGTTGACGGGAAAGGCGTCCGGCTGGCGCAGCGCGCGCATGGCGATGTACTGCGCCGTCCAATCGCCGACGCCTCCGATGCGCGCCAGGCTCGCGAGCGTTGCCTCCTCCGCGCCGGAAAACGAGAATGCGATGCGGCCGGAGGCGACGGCCTGCGCGAGCGAGCGGATCGCGCGCGCCCGGACCCGCGGCATTCCGGTGAGGCTCACATCGGCCATCGCCGCGGCCGTTGGAAACACCGTGGTGAGTCCGCCCGAATCGGTGACGGAGAGGCGTTCCCCAAATTTCTGCGCGATCTGCCCCGCGAGCGTGGACGCGGCGGCCACGGAGACCTGCTGGCCGAGAATCGCGCGCACCGCCAGCTCGAAGCCGTCCCACGCGCCCGGAACCCGCAGGCCCGGGTACTTGCGGACCAGCCGTCCCAGCAGCAGGTCGCGGCGGAAGTGTTGCGCGATGACCGATGTGTCCGCGGCCAGGTCGAACAGGGCGCGCAGCCGGGTCACGATCGGCAGGAGCGAGAGAGGCTCGCAGAAACGGATGCGCGCCTCCAGCGCCGCGGCGCTCTCGTCGTGCCGGACCTCCAGGATCCCGTGCCGCCCTTCGAGCGAGAACGAACGCCGGTAGGCGCCCGCAGCGACTTCCTCGACCCCCGGGATCGCGCGGCCCGCGAGAAACGCCAGGAGGGATTCCCAATCGTAGGGAGGATGGTAGGGAAGGCGGAAGACGTACTCGTCCCGCCGCGCGCGCAACGCGACCGGCCGCATCCCGCGCAGCTGCGAGGGAGTCCTGCCGTAGAGCCCGCGGATGGAGTCGTTGAAGCGGCGGACGCTTCGGAAACCGGACGCCAGCGCGACCCGGAACATGGGCAGATCCGTGTCGCTGATGAGTTGTTTCGCGAACTGCAGCCGCCTCGTTCTCGCGACGGCGGCCGCAGATGCGCCCAGATGGACGCGAAAGAGCCGGTTCAAGTGGCGGGCGCTCACGCCGAGGCGCTCCGACAGGCCCGCGATGGTTTCCGAGTCGAGCACGCCTTCGGTGATGAGACGCAGGGCCCGGCTCACCGTCGTCGAGGTGCCGTTCCACGCGGGCGTCCCGGGGGCCGTCTCGGGCCGGCAGCGAAGGCAGGGCCGGAAGCCGGCCGCAACGGCTTCTTCGGCCGACGTGAAGTACCGAACGTTCTCGCGCCTGGCGGTCGGTGATGGACAGATCGGCCTGCAATAGATGCCCGTCGAGAGGACGGCGATGAAAAAGCGCCCGTCGAACCGCGCGTCCCGGGCGAGCCGCGCCCGGTCGCAGACCCTCGCATCCAGCGCCGCCACGGGGTCAGCCTATCGCTCTTGCCCTCTCCCCGGTCGCCATTCTCGGACCTGAATGTCCGGCTGACCCGCCGTCAGATTGGGTTCTTTCGCGTCTGTCAGATCCACTTCTCCGGGGCCGTGTCGAACTGTAACCTGTGATCGGAGCATGCAGACGCCGTAGATCTTGCCCGTGCAGACGGATTGGCGATGTCGCCGGATCGCTCCGTCCCGCACACGTGCAGCGCGGATGCTCATGGGCGCGAGACGCGTCCGCGGCTGCTGTCCCTCTTCGCACATCCGGGCCTCGCCCGGAATCCGATGAGCGTGTCGATCGCGGGCGCTGTTCTGGAGCGTGGCGCCCGGCCTGAAGACGATGCCGGACTCCGCCACGGACCTGTATCCGACATTTCAGGACTTTTTGGTCAAGGGTGGACTTCGTTTGACTGAACTTCGGACCGGAGCCGCCGTTTAGGGAAGTATGCGCGTCCGGATTCCGGTTTTTGTGCTGCTGGTGGCGGCTTCCCTGCCCCTCTTCGCGGCGGACCGGACAGCCGCGTGGCGCCAGGACCTGGGCGTGCTCGCGGCGGAATTGAAGCGGGTGCACCCCCGGTTCCGCGAGTGCGGCCTCCCACCCGACCTCGAGGCGCGGCACGCGGCCTTGAGCGCGCGGATCGGCGGCCTGAGCGACGAGCAGGCCTGTCGTCGAGATTCAGCGGCTCCTCGCCTCCGTCGGAGACGGCCATACGCTGATGTGGCCTTTCGGGATGAAGAAGGGAACGCTGCTCCGGCTTCCCTTGATGTTGTGGTCGTTCGAGGAGGGGCTGTACGTGATCGACGCCTCGGACCGCAGCCTGATCGGAAAGCGCGTCGAGCGCATCGGCGGCGTCCCGGCCGCGGAAGTGCTCGCCCGCCTCGAGCCGTACGTGAGCCACGACAACGCCGAGCAGGTCCTCTGGGCCGCCCCGTTCTACGCGACGCTGACGGACTTCCTGGCCGCTGTCGGAGCGGCGGAGGATCGCAACGCCGCCATCCTGAGCTTCGAGGGTGGCGGCCGGACGGCCGTCCGCGCCGAGCCGATCGATCCGGCCGCCTTGCATGAGAAGTTGATCCCGCCCAGGACAGCGCCCGCCCCGCTCTACCTGTCGCGCGCCGAAGACCCGTTCTGGGCCACCGAGCTCCCCGGGGGCGTTCTGTATGTCCAGATCAACGCGATGAACGACGGCCGCGACGAGACGCTGGCGGCGTTTGCGATTGCCCTGCGGCAGCGGATCGCGGGCTTGCGCGCCGTGGCCGTGGACCTGCGCTTGAACAACGGCGGCGAATCGAGCAAGGCCGACGAGCTGCTGCGCACGCTGATCGCGGCGGACACGCAGGGGGTGCGGCTCGCGGTCCTGACCAGCCGCATGACGTTCTCGGCGGCGCAGACCTTCGCGGCGCGGATCGATCAGTGGACGCAAGCCGTCTTCGTCGGGCAGCCGACCGGGTCGAAGCCGAACCATTACGGAAACGAGCGGAAGTTTGAGCTTCCCGACTCCGGGCTTCGGGGCACGATCTCCTCGGGACTCAACCAGCCCGTAACGGGTCGCGACGAGCGCGTGACGATGACGCCGGACATCGCCGTAGCGACCCGGGCAAGCGACTACTTTGCCGGCGCCGACCCGACCCTCGAGGCGGCGATGAAGGCGCTGACGGCCAACCGGCAGTAGGCAGAGAAGAGTCTCGCCAGCGACGCCGCCGGGGTGAAGTCCGGGCTTGCACGCCCGCCG
This sequence comes from uncultured Acidobacteriota bacterium, assembly GCA_963741435.1. GTDB lineage: Bacteria > Acidobacteriota > Thermoanaerobaculia > UBA5066 > Gp7-AA6 > JAWOLE01. The sequence continues at coordinate 64,546 of CAVUIX010000013.1, forward strand.
GAGAATCTCCTATGGCACCTTGGAAGCGAGGACGTCGGCTTTCTCAATGACGGGTAGCCGCGCGAAGAGCTCGGGCGCCTTCGCCATGAGCGCCGCCGCGACACGGCCGGTGAGATGGGCCTGCCGGCCGGCGTCGTCGGGGAACGCGTCGAAGATGCCGAAAGTGGAAGGTCCGAGTCGAATGCCGAACCAGGCCGTCGTGGCCGGCTCTTGCTCCACGAGGGCCAGCCCGGACTTGAGAAAGCTCTCGACCTCGGCCTCCTTTCCGGCTTTCGCTTCGAGACGGACGAAGAGGGCGACCTTGACCATGACGTCTCCTTTCGATGGGGCTAACGCGATTCCGCGAGGGCTTTCTCCACGATGTCGAGGTGGTGCGTGCGGTGGGATCCCCGGTCGAGGTTCGGCGCATCGGGACGCGCCAGGGCCATCTCGACCACTTCGTCGGAGACCTGGAGGAGAAACGCGTCGACCTCTTCGGCGGCTTGTACCGCCGCTGCCGCCGCCCGCTCCGGCGGGATCAATTCCAGCAGCGGCTGGACAGCGTCGTTGAAGATATCGCCGTCATACTGGCGAGCGCCTTCGCCGGGAGGATCGCCGCCGCGCATGTCACCGGCGGCCCACCGGCGCATCAGGCAGAGGCGCTGGCGATCCCAGAGCGCGACGTGGGCGAGCGCGCCCGCGACGGTCCAACCGTTGGGAAGACGCACGGCCAGCTTGCTCGCGTCCAGCCGGGCGACCAGCGCGCGCAGGCGCTCCCGCTGCAATCGATTGCTTTGCGCGAAGGCTTCCGAGACAGGCATCTTATTCCTCCGATCTGATTGAAGACGATTGACCCTGTTCCTTGCAGCACGACGCTCTCACAGCGACGGCCCCGGACCCCGGCCCACGCCGAGAGAGTCGGCGACCCGGTTGATGTAGTTGAACCACGAGGCGATCAGGGTGATCTGGAGAATCCCGCGATCGTCGAAGCCGGCGGCGCGCAGCCGCGCGTGGTTCTCCGGCCTCACCTGCGTGGCGTCCTTCGTGAGCAGGGCGGCGTAGTCGAGCATGACGCGGTCCCGCTCGTCGATCGGAGCGGTCCTGTAGTCCCGCCGGATCGCCTCGACGAGCGCCTCATCCAGGGTCACCCGACGCAGAAACTCTGCGTGGGATTCGATTCAATAGAAACACCGGTTGGTCACCGAGACGACCGTCGTGATCATCTCGTGCTGCCGCCGGGTCAGCGGCAGGTCCGGCGACATCAGCGCGCCAAACGTCGCGAAGGCGTGGTACAGCGCGTCCGGGATCAGGGAATGGGACGCGACGACCCCGGCCGAGTCGTCGGGGTTGAGAGCAGTCGGCTGCGCGTATTCCGGCGGATAGAGAGCGCGCTGGCCCTCGATCGCGCCGCGGAGCTTCTCGTCCGCCTCCGAGAAGGGGATGGTCTTGATCCACGTCATCTGTTGTCTCGACTTTCGGCCGCATGCATTCGCTTCGCGAACGGCGGCCGAGAGAGTTTAAGACCGGAGCCGGCCCCCTTGTCCCTTGAAATTGAATCAGAGGCTTTTTCCACTGGCCAGGAGGACATGGTAAGCCGGCAGGCCGAGGAGCACGAGGGCAAAGCCGGCCAGCGCCTGGAGCGGCCGGGCGAAGGCGATGAGAACGATCACCGCGACGAGGAACAACACGAAGAGCGCGGGCGTCGCGGGATAGCCCGGCGACTGGAATCCGGGCGTCTCCGGCTCCCTCCACCTGAGGACGAACAGCCCCGCGGCCGCGAGCGCGATGAAGGCGAGCGTGGTGCACATGAAGAAGGCCACGACCTGCGGGAACGTCCCGGAGAGCACGAACACGCTGGCGATCGCGGCCAGCAGGGCCGTCGCGCGGGCCGGAGATTTCGTGACCGGATGGAGCGAGGCGAGCGCGGAGGGGAACACGCCGTCCAGGCTCATGGCGAGGTAGAGACGCGGCGCCATCAGGAGAAGCGCCATCGCGCTCGCCGCGACGGACAGGACGACGACCGAGGCGAAGACCGCGGGTCCGGCGCGGCCGAGCATGGCCTCCCCGGCGCGCCGGCCGAACGCCGATGCGCTCGTCGCCTGCTCCGACGGCACGAGGTACAGGAAGGCCAGCGTGGTCACCAGGTAGGCCGCCGTCACGGCTGTCACGCCGAGCGCCAGCGCGCGCGGCAACTGGCGGCGGGGATCGCGGATCTCGCCGGATACACGGCTCGCCTCCCAGAAGCCGCCGAAGGAATAGAACACGGCGACGAGGCCGAGCGCCAGCGCGTCCCCGACAGCGGGAGCCCCGGGGCGCCGGGCCGCGAAGGGCGTGAAGTGGGACCAGCTCCCGGCGCCGATCGTCAGCGCGGCGACGGCGACCGCGGCGAGCGCGAAGACCTTCGTGGCCGTCAGCAGATTGAGCACGCGGGCGCTCACTCTCAACCCTGCCATGTTGACGAGCGCCAGCGCCCAGACCGTGCCCAGGGCAAGCCAGCGCTCGCTGCCCGCGGCGGCCGGCCACAGCACGACGAGGTACTGCGAAAGCCCCAGCGCCAGCGCCGCCGTGACGCCCGGGTCCATGATGAGGATGCTCTGCCAGCCGTAGAGGAACGCGACGCGCTCGCCCCAGGCCTGCCGCAGGTACACATAGGGCCCGCCCGCCTGCGGGTATCGCACCGCGAGCTCCCCGAACGTGAACGCGCCGGCGAGGACCAGCGCGCCGCATGCGAGCCAGAGGCCGAAGGTCAGCGCCGGGGAACCGAGCGCCCCGATCAGCTCCGCGGGCGTCAGGAAGATCCCGACGCCGATCGTGTGACCGACGACGAGCGCCGTCGCCGACCAGAGCCCGAGCTTGGGCGATCCGGTCTCCCGATCAACATCCCTCGTCAAAGCGGCGTCTCCTCCGGGAATGAGCAGCGCCAGCTTACTAGGGAGCGCCGCAGCCCACGAGAACCTCCTGTGATCGTGAGCGCCGACAGGCGGGGCCCCGCGCCAGGTTAGCGGAGCGCATCAGGCAGGCTTGTGGGAGGGTCTTTACCTCGAGTACGCCTTCCGGTCGTTTGCCGTTTCGCGGATTAAGCCTTTGTTTAGGATTTCCGACCAGGTCTCCTTTTGGAAATCAGCCGACGAACTGACGCGTCACTCGCCTTGCCGTCTCGGGCCCGGCCTCAACGAAAGATCGCTATCTCTCAGCGCCTGCTCACATTACCGTCGATTGATCGCGGTGGTCTGGCTTGAGTTTCTTAAGGCCGACTAAGCAGGAGATTGACGATACCTAAGCGCGGAAATCTTCTTTCCGGGCTTTGACTACTTAGCCCCATGATTACAAACAAACACCCCCAGCGGATGTCTCAGTGGATCCTTTCTCTCTTCGCGTCGAGTCTGCGTGTTCTGCTTTCCTCTTCCGCTCTCGCGGCCGTTGTTCTGCTCTTTCTGGCCGCCTCGAGCGAGCCCGCCTCGGCCAAGGAGGACGTGGCGGCGCCGCCCGCGGCATTCGCGGCAGTCACGGCCAATCCGGCGGCGAAGTCGCCGGTTCAGTTCACGGGCGCGTCGCAACCTGATGCGATGTCATGGCACTGGGACTTCGGCGACGGAAAAACTTCCGCTTCGCAGGATCCCGTTCATGCCTTCGCGAACCCCGGCGAATACCCGGTGACGCTGACGGTGACGACTCCCCATGGATCCGTCACGTCCAGCCAGATCATGTCGGTCACTGCCAGTGAAACCTTGAGGATCATCTCGTCCCATCCCTTCGACGTGACGTTGTCGGCGGCGGACCCGCGAACGGGCGCGACCGGGCAGGGCCAGGTGATTTCGCAAACCGATATCTACGGGCTCTTCAGCATTCCCGACATCACCGGAAACGCCGGCAACCCGGAGGTCATCGTCAAGATGGTGGACGCCTCGGGGATCGGCCAGAGCTACTGGGTCTTCTTTGGAGCACTGACGGACCTGACTTATACGCTGACGGTCACGGAAGTGGCCACCGGACATACCAAGACGTACCACAACGCCCAGGTCGGGAGCACGGTCTGCGGACAGTTCGACACCTCCGGTTTCGACTTCATACCCACGCCGACGCCTCCCGCTCCGACTCCAACGCCGACGGCCCCTCCGGCCGCGACGCCGCCCCCCACGCCGACCGCGCCGGCAAAGATCGTGGTCAACCTGGTCGCGACGGAGTTTCAGTGGAACTTCGACGGCGCCGGCCCGAACTTCACGATGCACGTCGGGCAAACCTACGAACTGCACATCAGCGACGGCGACCGGGCCGGCCTTCCGGCGCACGGATTCGGCGGCGTCCCCGGCCTCGGCATCCCGGCGCGGGCTCTTTCCGCGGGCGCTCCCGCCACGATCGTGACCATCACACCGAGCGCCAGTCAGGTCGGCACATTCGGCTACGCCTGCGATATGCCGAGTTGCGGAATCGGCCACGGGAACATGTTCGGAACAATCAGGGTCGTGTCGTGAGCGGGCGTCCCGAGGACCGCAGAGAAGACAGGGGAAGAACAATGAAGCGAACCAGGACCGCAGCTCTCGCAGTATTCGGCCTGATCGCAGCCCTGGGAGTGACCCTCTTCGCCACGGAGAGGCAGGAGGGTCCCTCCGCTCTCTTCAAGGAGTTCTGCGCCCGGTGCCACGGGGAAGACGGAACCGGCAACACGCCGAAGGGAAAGCAGCTGATGGCGCGCGATTTCACGGACGCCGGATTGGCGGTCGGCCAAGAGCGACGCCGATCTGATCAAGGCCATCGTCGCCGGAGGCGAATCGATGCCGGCCTTCGGCAAGAAACTGACTCCGGAGCAGATCGAGAGTCTCGTCAAGAACGACATCCGGGGCTTCGCGAGGAAGAAGTGACACGGCGCGCGATCCCGCGCGCCGTGTCATCCTGAGCGCAGCGAAGGATCTGCCCCCGTCAAGCCATCCCGGAAATCAGCAAGGAGTGGTCGAGACCATGAAAGGCAACACCGAAATGTGGGCGATCCTCGTATTCGATTTGATCGTCGTCGGCCTTCTCGTGGGGGCGGCCTCGGGTAAGAACTGGATCTCTGAATCCTCTTGTTGTTCCGGAGGCAGACGTTGATGAACGCCAGGATGCGAGCCGCGACTGCCCCCGCTCCCTTCTTCGAGGGAGGCGGGGGCGGCCCACGCTACTGCTTGTCGCTCGGCGCGTTCCGAAGCGGCCCGGCGGGGCTCGCCTGGCGCAGCACGAAGTCCTCCATGGAGACGGTGTACTCGCCCTTCCCGGCCGCGTAGCGAATGCACGACCGGGTCGGGTAGTACCCGGTCAGCGCGACGGCGGCGGGTGACTGGATCGGGAAGCACGCGTCGGGCTTCGACTGCATGTAGCCGAGGTCGACCATCTCCTCGTAGAAGATGACGCGGCCGTCGTAGGCGCCATAGATCCAGTGGCGTTTGAACTTCTCGCCGTGGAACACGTGATCCGCCGGATCGACCAGGTGATTGCCCATGGCCGGCGCGACGAGCCCCAGGTCCTGGAAGTTCGGCGGCAGGTAGTTTTCCGGCATCGGCTTGCGCGCCAGCGCGAACTGGTCGCACCGAACCATTTCGGGGCCGCAGGTTCCCCGCTGGATGGCGAAGATGTTCTCGATCGGCTCGATATAGAAATGAACGTCGAAGTGGGGCACGTCGAACACGCCCGGCGGGATGTGCCCGCGGGAGTTCCAGTTGAGCAGGGCCCACTTGAACGGGACGTCCGGCCGCCGGCTGGCCTCGGTCGGAACGGGAAGGACGCGCTCGTGCCAGGCCGAGCATTCGGTGGCGAGGTCGATCACGCCGTCGTTGTTGGCGTCGAGACACCGATGCCCGTCCGACGGCGCGGCCGGCAAGGCGTCCAGGGCGCCGGGCGAGAAGACCACGCCGACCGCCTTCGGGGCGCCGGACGCGTCGAACTCGGCATAGCTCGCCACGGTGCCGTTGCCGAGGCTGGAAGGCGTGCCGAGGACGCGCGCGGCCCTGGTGGTGGAACAGCCGAGGCTCAATGCCCCGAGAACAATCGCGACGGCTGACAAGGCTCGACAGGTTCTCATGAGGTCCTCCTGCGCAATAACAGCGCTCGACGCGAAACCTGAAACAGCGGACTTGATTGAGACACACTACCACTTTGCCGTCTTGTTCCAGCGTCGCCAGGAGGATATGGTTTCGAATCCCATTGGTCGGAGACTCGAGAAAAGGAGAGCGCGATGGCCGATTCGAAAACGGTACTGGTGAGCGGAGCGACAGGGCAGCAGGGCGGTTCCGTCGCCCGCGAGCTGCTGGCGCGCGGATATCGCGTCCGGGCGATGACTCGCAAACCGCAGAGCGCCCCGGCGTTGAGCCTCGCCGGGCTCGGCGCGGAGCTGGTGCAGGGGGATCTGGACGACGAGGCCTCTACCGCCAGGGCGCTCGCGGGCGCCTGGGGCGCCTTCGCCGTGCAGAACACCTGGGAGGCCGGCGTGGAGAAAGAGGAGGTCCAGGGCAAGCGCTTCGCGAAGGCCGCCCGGGAGGCGGGCGTGCAGCACTTCGTGTACAGCTCCGTCGCCTCGGCCCACCGCAAGACGGGGATCCCCCATTTCGACAACAAGTGGCGTGTCGAGGAGACCGTCCGCTCGCTCGGCTTCCCGTCACACGTCATCATCCGCGCGGCCTTCTTCATGGAAAACTTCCTCTCGCCGTGGTTCAAGCCGGGCATCGACGGCGGCAAATTGATGATGGCCGTCAAGCCGCAGACCGTGCTCCAGATGATTGCCGTCGAGGACATCGGCAAGTACGGGCGCTGGGCCTTCGACAATGACCAGAAGTTGAACGGCCGCGCGATCGACATCGCAGGGCGACGCCCGCACGCTGCCGGACACGGCCAGGATCATCGGCCAGGCGGCCGGCAAGACGGTGGAATTTGTCCAGGTCCCCATCGAGGAAGTCCGGAAGTTCAGTACAGATTACGCGCTGATGCTCGAGTGGTTCGACCGCGTCGGCTACGACGTCGACATCCCGGCCACGTCCAGGGAATCCGGCATCGCGCCGACGACGCTTCCCGAATGGGCGCGCCGCGTCTCCTGGGCCTGACGCCGTCCGACTCGATCCCGGTCCGGCATCGTGACGTTCTTGCCGTCGCCGGATACCACGTCTCCCCCGTCGACCAGCCAGCCTTCGGCTCGATGCCGGCCAGGGAATAGAGCCGCTCCTAGGCGAGGAAGCGCAGCACGACGAGGAAATGGAGAATGCTTCCGCCGAGCACGAAGAGATGGAAGACGCCGTGGCTGTGCGCGTACCTTTCGTCCACGAGGTAGAAGAAGACGCCCGCCGTGTAGAGGATCCCTCCGGCTAAGAGCCACGCCATCCCCGCCCATCCGATCGCGTGCAGGAGCGGCACGAAGGCGACGAGCGCCAGCCAGCCCATGAAGAGATACAAAGCGACGGACAGGGCCTCGATCCGCCTCGGCAGCAGGAACTCCTGGAGAATCCCCAGCGCCGCGAGCGTCCAGACGGCTCCCAGCAGACCGTACCCCACCGGCCCCCGCAGGGCGACGAGCGCGAAAGGGGTGTAGGTCCCGGCGATCAGCACGTAGATGGACGTGTGGTCGAGCTTGCGGAAGATCCTCTTCGGCCGCCCGTCCAGGCTGTGGTACAGCGTCGAGAAGAGATACAGCGCGACGAGGGCCGCCCCGTACACGCCGAAGCTTCCGATCTTCCACGGGTCGCCCGCGCGCACCCCCGCCGCGAGCAGGACCACGAGCCCCGCCACCGCGAAAAACGGACCCCACCAGGTGCGTGACGCTGTTGAAAATCTCCCCTCGTCGCACCATCACCGTCAGATTAACGCGCTCAGCGCTCCATCGCCAGACGCGTTTGCGGCGGGTAGAGACCTGGTTTGAGGATCTAGCGAATACGCCGCCCCGGCGTCGGGCCGCCTCCGGCTTTCGGCCGCGGCGGTCGCTTCGCGACCAGGCGGCCGAGAGAGTTCAAAACCTGGGCTTGGACTGAAGCGACATTGATTCCTGGCGAATACCAGGTTCCTGGCCGTCGCTGGTCGCTCGGTCGCAGGAAGAGCGAGGCGACAGATTCTCGTGTGGCGTGCTCCTTCGCTCATCGCTCCTCCGGGAGGCGGCCCGCCACCGAGGCTCGCAGTCCGGCTTAAGCCGAGGTGAGAGCGCCGAGCGGGTGGCGTTTCCGGACGGAGACCTCGCGCGACGGGCATGGAAGCCTCACTCGCAAGCCCTCGCTTTAACTGTCTCGACTGCCGTTCGCGTACCCGCAGCGCCGCGGTCGAGAGCCGACCGGCGACAGGACCTGTCGGCCCGACCTTTCCGCCGGACAGGATGGCTCCTGGCCGAAACCAGGCGCTACTACTCTGCGCCGGCACGGCGGCGGGCTGAAAGCGGAGAGCTGATAGCTTTTGTCCGATGTCTCTCCTCGCGGCGATCGACCAGGGAACGACCGGAACGCGCTGCTTCCTGTTCGATCTGGCCGGGCGCGTGGTCGCCTCCGCATACCGCGAGCACGCGCAGGCCTTCGCCCATCCCGGCTGGGTCGAGCACGACGCTCTCGAGATTCGCGACAACGTCGACCGCGTCGTCGCCGAAGCGGTCGCCGCCGGGCCCCGCGAGCCCGTGCTCGCGCTCGGCGTGACGAACCAGCGCGAGACGGTCGTCCTCTGGGACTCGCGCTCCGGGGTCCCGATCGCGCCCGCGATCGTCTGGCAGGACACGCGCACCGACACCGAGTGCCGCGCGCTCATCGCCGGCGGCTTCGAGCCGGAGGTGCAGGGCGCGCACGGGACTTCCGATCCGCACGTACTTCTCGGCGACGAAGATCCACTGGCTCCTCGCCAACGTGCCGGAGGCCAGGCCCCTCGCCGCCTCGGGGCGCCTGCGGATCGGCACCATGGATTCCTGGGTGATCTGGAATCTGACCGGAGGTTCTCACGGCGGAGCCCACGTGACCGATCCGACGAACGCCTCGCGCACGCTCCTCTGCGCGCTCGCCACTCTGGCCTGGGACCCGGACCTGCTCGACCGTTTCGAGGTGCCGGCGGGCGCCCTGGCGCGGATCGAACCCTCCATCGCGGCGGAGCCCTACGGCTGGACTCTTCCCGATGGACCCTTCGGCGCGCGGATCCCGGTGTGCGCGGATCTCGGCGACCAGCAGGCGGCGCTTTTCGGGCAGGCGTGTTTTCGCGCCGGAGAGGCGAAGAACACCTACGGCACCGGCTCCTTCCTGCTGCAGCACACGGGCGACGCTCCCTCCACGAGCCGCTTCGGCCTCCTCGCGACCGCGGCGGCAGCGCCCTCCGGAGAGCGCGCCTACGCGCTCGAAGGGTCGGTCGCTGTCACGGGATCCGCCGTGCAGTGGCTCCGCGACGGGCTGGGCCTGGTCGCGACCGCGGCGGAGACGGAGCCCCTCGCGCGCTCGGTCCCGGACGCCGGCGGCGTCTATTTCGTGCCCGCGTTCTCCGGTCTCTTCGCGCCGCACTGGGACATGAGCGCCCGCGGCACGATCGTGGGCCTGACCCGCTTCGCGACGCGCGCCCACCTCGTGCGCGCGACCCTCGAAGCGATCGCCTTCCAGAGCCGCGAGGTCCTCGAGGCCATGACGTCCGACAGCGGCCGTTCGCCGGAGTCACTCAAGGTGGACGGCGGCGCCACCGTGAACGACTTCCTCATGCAGCTCCAGGCCGACGTCCTCGGAATCCCCGTCGTCCGACCCGCCGTCCGCGAGACCACCGCCCTCGGCGCCGCCCAGGCCGCCGGCCTCGCCCGCGGCGCCTACGCCTCGCTCGCCGAGCTCTCGAGCCTGTGGCGCGAGGACCGGACCTTCGAACCGCAGTGGAGCGCGGACCGCCGCGAGGAGGCCTACCGCGGCTGGGCCAGGGCCGTCCACCGCTCCCGCGGCTGGCTCGAGACCTGAGGACGGAGAATCCGGCGGCCGGGACTTCCGAACCACGGCCACCCGCGTCGTATCAAGGCAACGCTGTATATAATACAGAGTAGATCAAGGGGAGAGCCCATGTCGGTTCGGCTGAACATCACGATGGATGAGGCGCTCTACAAGCGGCTGAAGAAGGAGCTGCCTCGCAGGAAAATCAGCTCGTTCATCGAGGCGGCGGTCCGCGCCCGGATCCATCCGGACCGGGCGACGCTCGACGCCGCTTACAGGGCCGCGGCCCGGGAGCCGTGGCGCGGACGTCTCGCATCCGACTGGTCCGAGACGGAGACCGAGGATTGGCCCGCGTAAGGAACGCGCCGCGCCGCGGCGATGTCTATTGGGTCGCCCTCGACCCCGCCCTCGGGACCGAGATCCGGAAGACTCGCCCCGCGGTCGTCATCTCGAATGATTCCTGCAACCGCTACGGGTCCCGCGTCGTCGTCCTCCCGATCACGAGCAACGTGGAATCGCTCTATCCCGGAGAGGCTCGAATCGAGGTCCGCGGCGCGCCCGCGCGGGTCCTCGGCGACCAGATCCGGTCGATCGACAAGACGCGGCTTCGTTCGAGGATCGGCCGGCTGACGAAACAGGAATTGCTGAGTGTCGAGAACGCCGTCCAGATCACTCTCGATCTGTTGCGGGCCTGACCGTTCAATCGGGGCCTATCGCCGCCGGAACTGCAATCGTCAGAGGCGACGCGAGTTGCCGGTTTTTCAATCGGCCTATAGAGTCTGAATGGAGGCCGCCATGCCCGAAACACCGCGGATCCCCGGATTCCGCCTCGGCATCTACGTCTTCAAGGACGCCGAGATCGTGGACTTCGCGGCGCCTTACGGGGTCTTCTCCGTGGCGCGGCGCTTCGATCCCGAGCTCGAAGCGTTTCTTGTCGCCGACGCGTTGAGACCGGTTCAGACACAGGCCGGTTTCACGGTGCTGCCGAACTACTCGTTCCTCGACGCCCCGGCGATGGACGCCTTTCTCATCCCGGGAGGGTTCGGGACGCGGCAGGAGCTGCACAATCGCCGCCTGCACGACTTCATCCGGAGCCTTCCGGAGAGCACGATGCTCACGAGCGTCTGCACCGGATCCTGGATCTACGGGACAATGGGCCTTCTCGACGGGCTGCCGGCCACCAACCGCAAGGAACCCGACCGCGTGGAGGCGTCCCCCGCCGGCATGGTCCCCCTCGACCGGCTCGCGAAGATCGCCCCCGCCTGCCGCATCAGCCGGGCCCGGGTCGTGGACGCCGGGCGGATCGTGACGGCCGGCGGCATCGCCTCCGGAATGGAGATGGGTTTCCATCTGCTGCGGCGCGCCGGATACAGCGAAGCGTTCTGCGCCGAAGTCGCGCGGGTCATGGAGTACCAGAAGGCCTACGACCTCTACCGCAACGACATCGAGTCAAACGCGTGAATTGAGCCGCCGAATCGGGAGTTTCGTAAATCGCGGGAGCGACCTTGACACCTTCTCCAGTCGTCGCGCGGATCGAAGACTTCGAGCCCGGTCAGCACGCCAGCTTCAGCAAGACCTTCACGGACGAAGACGTGCGGCGGTTCGTCGAGATCACGGGAGACACGAATCCGCTTCACGTGGACGACGAGTTCGCGGCCAGAACGCAGTTCGGCCGCCGCGTCCTTCACGGAATGCTGACCGCGTCTCTCTTCTCGACGATGGTGGGCATGCTGCTGCCGGGGACCGGCGCGATCTACCGGTCGCAGACGATCCGATTCCTGCTTCCGGTCTATGTCGGCGACACCGTGACCGCGCATTTCCTCGTGCGCTCCGTCGATCGCGCCAGGCACCGCCTGGAAATCGACGCCTGGATCGAAAACGAGGCCGGCCAACGCGTCATTGAAGGCGCCTGCGAAGCAGGTCTGCTTCGCGCATGAGCCCGTCGCCCGGGACCCTCGAGGACCCGAACGGACCGAAAGAAGCGTCAGTCGACCACGGCGATCGCCTCGATCTCGATCAGGAGGTCGGGATTCACGAGGGCCTGGACGCCGACGAGGGTGCTCGCGGGCGGCGTCAGGTCCTTCAACATCTCCGCTCGAATCTCACGCAGGATTGGGAGCTGATCCGGCTTGTAGCCGACCACGTAGGTGTTGATCTTCACGAGGTCCTTGAACGATCCTCCGGCGGCCGAGAGCGCGACGCGGAGGTTCTCGAAGGCCTGACGCATCTGGGCCTTGAGGTCCCCTTTGCCGACGACTTCACCCTGGGCGTTGTAGGCCACCTGCCCCGCGATGTAAACCGTCCTGCCGCCGCTGACCGAGACCGTGTGGGAGTAGCCCCGCGGCGTGCTCAAGCCGGGCGGGTTCTTATGCTCTCTCACCACGCCCCCGGTCTTCGCCTGACCGAATGCCGGGACCGCCAGGATCAGAAACGCGATCGCGGAAACGAGAGCTCGATACATACTTGCCTCCTGTCGTCTTCGCCGATTTGCCCAAGGGGTGACATCGTTGCCCGGATCGGCTTTCAATTTACCCGAGAGCTTCCATCAGTGCGGCGCGGGCGAGCAGGCGTGTCGAGTCGAGCATCGGCAAGGACGACTCCTCGGCGCGGACGAGCAGCGGGATCTCCGTGCACGCCAGGGCGACCGCGTCGCAGCCCCGCTCGCCGAGGCGGGCGATCACACGGTTGTACGCCTGCCGCGATCGATCGCTGAAGACCCCATCGACCAGTTCCGCGAAGATGACGCGGTCCACGGTCTCGAAGTCCGCGGCCTCGGGCACCACGGCTTCGATGCCCAGCGCGCCAAGAGACTTCGAGTACACGGGCCCCCCCATCGTGTAGCGCGTGCCGAGAATGCCGACCCGCCGGAAGCCGCGGCGCGACGCCTCCTCGCCCACCACGCGCGCGATGTGGAGCCACGGGAGCGGCGTCGCCGCCTGGACGTGATCCCATGCGAGGTGAGCGGAGTTGTCGGGACAGATCAGGAAATCCGCGCCCGCAGCCGCGAGGAGCCGCGCCGACTCCAGCATGAGACCGGCCACGCCGGCATAGTCGGCGGCGTCGAACGCCGGAAGCCAGCCGGCCATCGCGATCGAATCGAGCGTGATGCGCGGATGGTCGTTCTTGCCGACGAGCGTGAGAGCCTCGCGGCAGATCAGCCGATAGCAGAGCGCGGCGCCCTCGGCGCTGCAGGCAACGATGCCGATGTGCTTCATCCAACGAGTCTTAGCGGGCGAAGGGCGCCCGATGCGATCCCCGGCTAGAGACGGTTCAACCCGTCCAGGCCGGCGACCTTGTAGGCCTCCGCGAGGGTCGGGTAGTTGAACGTCGTGTCCCGGAAGTATTCGATCGTGGCCCCGAGCGAAAGCACCGCCTGGCCGATGTGAATGATCTCGGCGGCGCTCTCGCCGATGGCGTGAACTCCCAGGAGCTTGAGTGACTTCGGGTCAAACAGGATTTTCAGGAGTCCCACGTCGACGCCGAGCATCTGGCCCTTGGCCAGCTCCTCGTACTTGGCCTGCCCGACCTCGTAGGGAATCCTGGCCTCCGTGAGCTCCTGCTCCGTTTTGCCGACCATCGAGATTTCCGGAATCGTGTAGATCCCATAGGGCAGGAATTCCCGGCGGCTCTCGCAGGAGGTCCCGAACATATGGCAACTCGACAGGCGTCCCTGCTCCATGGAGGCCGATGCGAGCGACGGAAATCCGATCACGTCGCCGGCCGCATAGATGTGAGGCACGGCGGTCTGGAAATGCTCGTTGACGGAAAGCCGCCCGCGCGAGTCCGCCTCCAGGCCCGCGGCCGCGAGGTTCAGGAGATCCGAGTTCGCATGCCGCCCGACCGTATAGAGCAGGGCGTCCCCGTGAACCTGCTTTCCGCTCTCCAGGCTCGCCACGACCCGATTGCGCTCATCGACGCCCACCGACACGACCTTTTCGCCGAGCCGGAAGGTCGCCCCGCGTTGCCGCATGAAGTAGTGGAGCGTTTCGACGAGCTCCCGATCGACGAAGTCGAGGATGGTGGGGCGCTGCTCGATGATCGTCACGCGGATGTTCAGCGCGGTCATCATCGAGGCGTACTCGAGGCCGATCACTCCCGCCCCGACGACGATCAGATCTCGCGGGAGCCGCTCGGCCTCGAGCAGCTGATCGGAATCCAGGATGCGCCGGCCATCGAGCGGGACAGTGGCGCTCTCCGCGGGGCGCGTTCCGCAGGCGATCAGAACGTGCTCGGCCCGGAGCAGCACGTCCCCATCCGCGGTCTTGACCTCCAGGGTGTGAGGATCGGTGAAGCGCGCCGTGCCGTGAACCGTCGTCACATGGTTGCGTTTCAGTTGGGCCCTGATCACCTCCAGCTCCTTGGCCATGACCGTGCGGACGCGGAAGGTCAAATCGCTGACGGCGATCTCGTCCTTCAGGGAATAGTCGCGGCCGTAGAAGGCGCGCTGTCTGTATCCCGACAAATACAGGATCGCCTCTCTCAGGGTCTTCGAAGGAATCGTCCCCGTGTGGAGGCAGACCCCCCCGATCCGTTCCTTTCGATCGACAACGGCCACGCTCTTCCCGAGCTTCGCCGCGGCGATCGCTCCCTTCTGCCCCGCCGGACCCGAACCGATGACGACCAGGTCGAACCCGCGCGTCTCCATGGACTAAGACTGCCACAAGGCCGGGCCAAGCGGAAAGAACGGTACCGCTCATCGGGTAGTCTAGAAGGATGAAATGGGCGCTGATGACCCCCGAGGCGCGCGTCCGCGCGGGGACTCGCGCCATCCTCCTCCTCGGGTTCGCGGCCGCCGTCGTGATCTACCTGACCGCCCAGCCCCCGCCTGAGAACCCTCTCGGTTATGACCCGATGACCACCAAGGCGTACCTGCACGACCTGGAGGTCTACGGAGGGAAAGCGGGTGTGCTCTCCGCCCAGTTCCGAGAGTGGTTCGACGGCCTCTGGCACGGCAAGCAGCTGGCGTACACCGTCGCCGTGATCACCGCGATTTCCGCCGGCCTCTTCAAGTTCTTCGCCACGCCCCTGCCGCCGGACCCGGAGGAACCCGGCGCCAGTCCGACGCCCGACCAACCCCCCCTCCCCACTCGCCGGCTCCGGGTCGTCAATACACCCGTACGAAAGGACTGACCCCGAGTCGGCTCACGAGACCCTCCCGCCGAAGACAATGGGTGACAGCCGAATGCGAATCTGTTTCGCCGTCGAGACCTATCCGAGCGTGACCCAGACCTTCGTCTCCGAGCCTGTCGGATGGCTGGAGCGTGCCGGCCACTCTGTGGCGGTCGTCGCCGCGGCCCGGGAAGAGCTGCCGGGCGGCGAGGGCCTCGGGCTCGTGTCCTGCACGCTCGACCCGCGGAAGAGACGGCGAGTATTTGGCCTGGCCCTCCTGAAGCGGCCGTGGGCCACGGCCGGCACGGTCGTCCGGTTGCTCCGCATCCGGCGGCGCCGCCGACTCTGGTTCTCCTTTGTCGTGGCCGGCGCCTTGCTCGAAGAGGTCCGCCTGGCCGACGTCGTGGTGGCCCACTTCGGCCCGACGGGCCAAGCCTGGCTGCCGATCGCCGCCCTGGCCCGGCGCCGCTTCGCCGTCTACTTCCACGGCTACGACGTGGGCTCCGTCCTGCGCAGGGACCCGGACGCTTACGCCGACCTGTTCGCCTCGGGAGCGGCCCTCCTGACTAACTCCGAGTACCTGAAGCGCCGGCTCGTAGAGGCGGGGGCTCCGGAGGAGCGCGTCGCGGTCGTGCGCCTCGGCGTCCATCCGAAGCTGGCCGGGACATCCGGCCGCCAGGCGACAGGAGGGGCCGGGCGGCTCCTGACTATCGCGCGCCTGGTCCCCAAGAAGGGGATCGAGGACTCGATCCGCGCCTTCGCCGCCGCGCGTCCGCAATTGGGGCCCGACTGGTCGTATCACATCGTGGGCGACGGACCGCTGCGCCCGAGCCTCGAGCGGCTCGTCGAAGAGGAGGGGCTTCGCCCCTGGATCTCTTTTCATGGATTCCTGCCCCGGAGCGAGACGATGACGGCGCTCCGGGAAGCGTCCCTGTTCGTGCTGGCAAGCAAGGAGGACGACTCCGGAGACACCGAGGGGACTCCCGTCGCCGTCATGGAGGCCGCGACCCTCGGCATTCCCGTCGTCGCGACGCGCCACGCGGGGATCCCGGAAGTCCTGCCCGCGGGCGCCTTGGCCCGCGGGTTTCTGGTGCCCGAGGGCGACGTGCCGGCGCTGGCCGCTGCCCTGGCGCGGCTCGGATCCTCCGAGAAGACGCGTGCCGACTGGGGAGCCACCTGCGCCCGACACGCCCGGGCCACGTACTCGGCCGGTGAGTTCACGGCAACCCTCGTAGCGACTCTGGAGGCCAAGGCGCGGATCCCGCACCTCGTCGAGTCCGGCCTGTGAGCGACGTTGTCGCCCCGGTGCGGCCCCGGGTCAAGCTCGGGATCGTTGCGAACGAGTTCTTCGACCGCAACGTCGGCCGCATTGGAGGCTTTGGCTGGGCGGCGGCCCAGGCGGCGCGCTGCTTCGGCGAACATCCCGAGCTCGGGGTGGACGTCGTTTTCTTGACCGGCGAGGTGAAGGTCGCCGAGGGAGGTGGGGAGCGGATCGTCCACGGCACCCGGCTCCTGGGCTTCGACGGCAGTGCTTCGCTGTACGCCAGGCGCGTGCGGCGGGAGCGGCTCGACCTGCTCCTTCTCATCGACTACCGGCCGGGCTATCAATGCGCTATCCGGGCCTGCCGGCGCACGCCCGTGATTCTCTGGGCGCGGGATCCCCGGCCTCCTGAAGACGTGGCCCTGGTAGGCACGCTCGAGATCCCGGGGGCGCCGGGCATCCGACCCCAGGGCGTCAGCCCGATCGATTGCACGTCGTTCGCCCGCGTTGTGCGGCAAGCCCGGTGGTGGCGCCGAAAGGTCCTGGTCGCGACGACCACTCCCTATTTGTGCGCGAAGGTGCCGGGTACTTATGGCATTGCCCCGCGAGAGATCTTCGCGCTGCCCAACATCATCGACGTTCCGTCCGCACCCGCGCGCAAGAGCGTCTCCCCCACGGTGGTCTTCCTCGGACGGCTCGATCCCTACAAGCGTCCCTGGATCGCCGTCGAGCTGGCCCGGCTCTTTCCCGAGGTGACATTCCTCTTGCTCGGCCAGACCCACTTCCGAGGAGCGGGCTCCTGGGCGCCGGCCGACCTCCCCTCCAACGTCAAGCTCCTCGGCCACACCGACGGCGCCGAGAAAGAGGCGGCTCTCGCCGCGGCCTGGGTACTCGTCAATACTTCAATCCACGAGGGCTTGCCCGTGAGCTTCCTCGAAGCCCTCGCGTGC
This sequence comes from uncultured Acidobacteriota bacterium, assembly GCA_963741435.1. GTDB lineage: Bacteria > Acidobacteriota > Thermoanaerobaculia > UBA5066 > Gp7-AA6 > JAWOLE01. The sequence continues at coordinate 81,723 of CAVUIX010000013.1, forward strand.
GAGACCCCGACTACTGAGTTGTCAGAACCCGGAGGACGTGGCGTCGCGGTTCGGCGTCTACGTGGGCCGCTGGGACGGGACCGGCCTCGAGAGCCTTCCGGCGTTCGCCGGCGGCCTGCGCCGCCTGCTGGACAATGCGCCTCTGCGCGAACGCCTCGGCGCCGAAGGGCGACAATGGGTCGCGGCGACACATAGTCGCTCGCGCTTCCTGGAGGCCTTCGCGGATCTCTGCCGGCGGGCCGGGCTTAACCCGGTGTTTGGCGGAACGACTGGCGCCTGACGCTGCTTACTCCGGCGCGTCCGGAGGTGCCCGGAACGAGACGCCCGGTGGCGCCAGGTAGCGACGAACAGGCTCGCCGAGGCCGACTCGAGAAAGCAGGCGGTGAAGACGCCACTCCACGGCTGCGCCGATCCGCTTTCCCGCGAGCCGCGCAAGCCGCGCCCCAGCGATTTCGAGCGCCGCGCCGAGCATTGTCCTGACGAGCCGCCGGCCCGGTGGATTGCGAAAGGCCACGAGGGGATCCTGGCGGACTCCCTGAACGACGGTTGCGAGCCCCCGCCGCCAATCCCCGGCGAGCGCCCGCCGGGCGCCGATTCGGAACTTCTGGTAGGCGAAGAGATACCGCGCCTTCGCGCGCCACGGGGCGCCCTCGGGCCGACTGAGAAAGCGCTCCACGACCAGGTCGAAGTCACGGTCGAACCGGATCGACGCGCGCGAGAGCGCATCGGCCCGCACCACACGGCGGACGAGGGGAACGGGCAGGAACCGGAACGGTCCCAGGACAGCCAGGCGAAGCAGGAGGTCGCGATCGTAGGCCGACCCGATGTCCTCGGCATAGCCGCCCACGCGCTCGAAATCGCGCTTGCGCACCATGACCGCCGAGGGCAGCGCGGGGTTTTCCTCCATGAGCTGTTCCAGCAGCCGTCCCGGGTCGAGAGGGTAGAGCCACGAGTAGAGCGTGCCGACACCAGAGCGGCCGTAGGTGATGTCGGTGAAGGAAACCCCGGCTTCGGGATGGAGGTCGAAGTCCTCGACCTGGAGAGTGAGCTTGTCCGGGGACCAGAGGTCGTCGCTGTCGAGGAGGGCAATGAGCTCGCCCCGGGCCGCGGCGACGCCGCGGTTGACCGCCGCGGCCGCCCCACGATTGCGCTCCTGCCGGATCAGCCGGATGCCCGGATAGTTGGTGGCAACGAAGGCGGCGCTGTCGTCGCTCGAGCCGTCGTCCACAACGATGACCTCGAAACTCGGGTAGCTCTGCGCGAGCACGGAGTCGAGCGTCCACCGGAGGGAAGCGCCGCGGTTGTAGACCGGCACCACGACGCTCACCCGGGGCGTCCCGATAAGTTGCTGAGGCGGCGTGAGGCGGCGGGAGGCGGGGTCAGTCTCGCCGGATGGCATGCTGGGCATGAAAGATACGCCGGCCAGTCTGTCGGTACGGGCTTATTCTCGTGGCACTCCAGGAATGGACCGTGAAGAGGCATAACGGGCGACTCCTGGCTTTCGTTGGCAACTCAGTCGGGGACCCTGCCGGTGAACACCACCGACAACTGACGCCTCCACAACCTCTGACCCCGCCGCAGCACCCGGTGGGCACTACTCATAGGCGCGGGTGTTGACCGTCAAGCGCGCCAGATAGACGGTCTCGCAGCTGCCGGGCCCTTCGTCGGAGCGCGAGACGCTCGTCTTCCAGTGGAAGGACGCGTTGTCGATACCGTCCACGTCCACGAGCCAGCCCTCCAGGCACACGTCGTCTCCCTACCTCACGCAGGCGGCCGCGCGGCGCAGCCGGGCAGAAGCGGGGATGACGTGCGTGCGGCGGGGGCCGGGGTCAGTCTCGCCAGATGCCATGCTGGGCATGAAAGATACGCGGGGCGTCGTCCTCGTGCTCGGGTTCGCGGCCGCTGTCGCCGCGATACCATGACGAAGCACTTTAGGAATGGTCCTTACGAAGCCGTCGGTAACTTGTCGGACCTTCGGAGGGAAAGATGAAGCAGTTCCTGTCGTTCGCTGTTTTTTCCTCCTGGGGTGGCCGTTGCTGGCTCTGAGTGATGCCTCGGAGTGGCCCGCACCGATTCTCGGGCCGCCCGCTCCGATTGCCGATATGGTCGCAGGCAGCGCGGCGGTCCGACCTCTATCCATCACCTCCGGCTTTGGGCCCGACTACGAGATCCTGCTTCCGGTCGTCATCAACAGTCCCGGTCTCAACGGCACATTCTTCAAGACCGATGGATTCTTTGCGAATTTTCGCAATATCAATCAGGAGGTTCTGGTGCGTTTCATCCCGCAAGGCGTGTCGGCGGCCGGTCAACCCCCGCTGCGGACCTCGCTCACAGCCTTGACGAATGTCGCCGCGGCCGACCTCCTCGGGCCCGAATCGGACCTGGCCAGGACCGGTGTCGGCGCGCTCCTGATCACGGCCGTGCTGCCGCTCTCGGACATCGTGGACACGAGCGCGAAGCTTCTCGGCTTGTTTCGGATCTGGACTCCACAGCCAGGCTCGGCGGGAACGGTTTCGTTTGGGGCGTGGGGGCCGCCGTCCGACAACATTCACGGGTTCCAATGGCGCGATCGCTCTCGGCCTCCGGCAAAATGCGGCCTTCCGCACGAACATCGGCCTGGTCAATCTGGACCCGGTCAATACCCGCAGTTGGGCCGTCACGTTCCGGAGCGGCGGTACGCCGATTACTCAGACGATTACTCTTCTGCCGCTTTCCATGCAATTAGTCGCCGTGCCCGCGACGGTCACACCGAGCCAGAACGGATATCTGACTGTCACCTACGTCCCGTTCGATACTCCCGGCACGGACTTCCGGTGGAGCGCCTTCGGGGTCTCTGCCGACAACGTGACGGGCGACTCCTGGCTTTCGCTGGCAACCCAGTCTGCGACCCTGCCGGTGAACCCCGGCGGCGACTGACGCGGAGGCGTGAGGGCAGGACTTATCATCCGGAGATGCCGCTCTCCGTGGGATCGCGTCTGGGGTTCTACGAGGTCCTCGCGCCGCTCGGCGCCGGGGGGATGGGAGAGGTCTACCGGGCAAAGGACACGCGGCTCGGGCGCGACGTCGCCCTGAAGGTCCTCCCGACCGAAGCGGCGGGGGACGCGGGCCGGCGGTCGCGGTTCGAGCACGAGGCGCGGGCCGCTTCGGCGCTCGCGCACCCCAACATCGTGGCGGTCTACGACGTCGGCGAGTCCGACGGCTCCGTCTGGATCGCCATGGAGCTCATCGAGGGCCGGACGGTGCGGGACCTCCTGGCCTCCGGGCCTCTGCCGATTCGGCGCGCGCTCGATATCGGCACTCAGGTCGCCGAGGGCCTCGCGGCGGCGCACGCGGCGGGAATCGTGCACCGGGACTTGAAGCCCGAGAACCTGATCGTGTCGAAGGACGGCTACGTGAAGATCCTGGACTTCGGCCTCGCCAAACTGGCCGAGCGCGGCATCGCGGCGCCCGAAGGCCCGACGGTGTCCGCCGGCGCGCCGGGCACCGAACCGGGCACCGTGATGGGGACGGTCGGTTACATGTCGCCCGAGCAGGCGGCCGGCCAGGCGGTGGACTTCCGTTCCGACCAGTTCTCCTTCGGCTCGATTCTCTACGAGATGGCCACGGGCGAGCGCGCCTTCCAGCGCAAGACCGGCGTCGAGACGCTGGCGGCCATCCTGCGCGAAGAGCCGAAGGCCATCGCCGAGCTGAATCCCGCGGCCCCCGCCCCGTTGCGCTGGACGATCGAGCGGTGCCTGGCGAAGGAGCCCGACGAGCGTTTTGCCTCGACGAAAGACCTGGCGCGCGACTTGAGAAGCGTGCGCGATCATCTCTCCGAGACATCCGCCGCGACGTTCCCGGCCGCGCGGCCGCGCCCGAGGCGAGGCTGGCTCGCGCCAGCAGCCGCGGCGTTGGCGCTCGGCGCTCTCCTGGGCGCTCTCGCCGTGCGCCAGTTCGGCGGCCCCGCGCCGGCGAGCCGGCCGACCTTCCGGCAACTGACGTTTCGCAGGGGCACCATCCACGGCGCCCGCTTTGCACCGGACGGAAAGACGATCGTCTACTCCGCGGCCTGGGACGGGAAGCCGTCGGAAGTCTTCGGCACGCAAGCCGACTCTCCCGAATCGCGGCCTCTGGGCTTGTCATCGGCGACGCTGATCGGCATCTCCTCCTCGAGCGATGTCGCCATCCTGCTCCGGCGGCGCTTCCTCGTGGGCTTCGAGTCGGTCGGAACGCTCGCTCGGGTGCCGTTGAACGGCGGCGCCCCGCGAGAGCTCGCCGACGACATAACAGACGCGGACTGGTCGCCGGACGGGCAGCAACTCGCGGTGACACGGCCCCAGGGAGGGGACGTGGCGCCTCGAGTACCCGATCGGAAAGGTCCTCGCGACGTCGCCGGGATGGATGGACCTGCCTCGAGTCTCGCCGGACGGCCGCCGCCTGGCTTTTGCCGACCATCCGCTGAGGGGCGACGGGCTCGGCCGCGTCGTCGTCATCGACCTGACCGGCCGCCGTCTCTTCCAGAGCGGCATTTCTTCGTCGCTCCAGGGCCTGGCGTGGTCGCCGAAGGGCGACGAGGTCTGGTACACCGGCGACGGCCTGATGGCCGTTGGGCCTTCCGGCGAATCCCGAACGGTGCTCGCCCTGCCCGGCTCTCCGCTGTTGCGCGACGTCGCGCGCGACGGCCGCGTCCTGATCACGAGCAACGGGAGGCGCCGCGAGATCCTCGGGCTCGGCCCCGGCGAACCGAGCGAGCGCAACCTCTCGTGGCACGACTGGTCATTTCCCTCGGATCTGTCGGCCGACGGCCGCACGCTGCTGTTCGACGAGCAGGGAGCCGCGACGGGCGGGGGACAGACCTACCTCGCCTACGTGCGCAGGACCGACGGCTCGCCGGCGGTCTTGCTGGGCAAGGCACGCAGCATGTCGCTCTCGCCGGACGGCCGCCTCGTGCTCGCTCAGAGCGTGACTGAACCGCCCGAGCTGATGATCCTTCCAACGGGAGCGGGCACCCCGCGAACCGTCCCGATCAAGGGGCTCGCTCTCCAGTGGGCCATATGGATGCCAGACGGACGCCGCGCCGTGGTGCGGGCCAGCGAAGGCGGAGCCGGCGTTCGCCTCTACATCGTCGACACGGAAACGGGCGCGAGACGGGCGATCTCTCCGGAAGGAGCGTCTCAGTTTGGCGGTGGCGTCTCGCCGGACGGCAAATGGGTCGCGGCGATCGCGCCGAACCGTGGCATCGTGCTCTACCCGACGGACGGAGGCGAGCCTCGGCCGGTCCCCGGCGTCGAACGGGAAGAAACCGTCGTCCGCTGGACGGCCGACGGTCGCGGCCTGTACCTGTCCGACTCCAGGAAGATGCCGCTGACCGTTTACCGCCTCGATCTGGCGACAGGGCGCCGCGAACCGATCCGCTCGTTCGCTCCGGCCGACGCCGCGGGCGTACTGAATGTCTTCCCCGTTCTGCTCTCCGCCGACGGGAAGTCCTATGTCTATTCCTATCGCCGGATCCTCGACGACCTCTACGTCGTCACCGGCGCGCGATAACCGGGAGACCCAGCCGAAGAGATTCCGGCAAGGAATACACCGATACGCGATCGACGCCGAATCCCACTCGGGCGCGGGCGCTACTCGTAGGCGCGGGTGTTGACCGTGAAGCGAGTCAGGTAGACGGTCTCGCAGCCGCCGGGGCCTTCGTCCGTGCGCGAGATGCTCGTCTTCCGGGCAGGGGCGGGGATGACGTGCGTGTTGGCCAGTTCAAGAGTTCGACTAGGCCGATCTCTGGAACCTCATCACCGCCAAGGCCGCCAGGACCAGGAACGCGGCGAAAGCCGCCACGGCGAGAGGAGAGAGCGTCGGAATACCCGAAATCGCCGCGCACTGATTCTGGACGGTAAACTGCTCGAACTCGGTGAACGTGATCGGCTGAGCGCCATCGATCGCGAAACTTCCAGGCGCCACCACCGCGCAGGCCCCCTGGGCGTCGACGTTGAGGATGTCGGCGGTCGTCTGAGTCCCGCCGCTCAGGTTTTGGGAAGTCCCCGCGAGGCCCACGGTCGCCACAATATCGTCTCCGCCGAGGGCGTTCAGCGTGATCGCTTCGATCTCCGTGGCGTCCATGACGATGCGCCGACGTCGCGGGTGAACCGGAATACGGCCCCTACCGCAGTGACTGCGAACACCTCGTTAGCGCCCGCCCGTTGAACAGCATCGTGTCGGTGCCGCTCCTCCCACCAGCGTGTCGCTCCCATCGCCAGGGTTCCAGATAAAGGTGTCGTTACCCGCTCCACCGACCTGGGTCTCGTTGCCCGGGCCGCCGGTGATCGTGTAGTCGCCGTCGCCACCGTCTATGACGTCCACTCCGCCCAGCCCCACGATCGTGTCGTTGCCCGGGCCGCCGGTGATCGTGTCCGCGTTCGGGCTGCCGGTCAGGCTGTCGTTGCCCGCGCCGCCGTCGATGCCCAGCGCAATCGCCGCGTTCGCCTGAGCCGAGGCGTTCACGGTGTCGTCGCCATCGCCCATCGAGAGGTTGATCGCCGTCAGATCCGCCACACCGGTCAGATACCCCACGGTCGCCGTATCGTTGCCGCCCAGAGCGTTCAGGGTGAGCGTCTCGACTCCGTGGCGTCCATGACGATGCCGCCGACGTCGCGGGTGAACCGGAATCCGGCCCCTACCGCAGTGACTGCGAACACCTCGTTAGCGCCCGCCCGTTGAACAGCATCGTGTCGGTGCCCGCTCCTCCCACCAGCGTGTCGCTCCCATCGCCAGGGTTCCAGATAAAGGTGTCGTTACCCGCTCCACCGACCTGGGTCTCGTTGCCCGGGCCGCCGGTGATCGTGTCGTCGCCGTCGCCACCGTCTATGACGTCGACTCCGCCCAGCCCCACGATCGTGTCGTTGCCCGGGCCGCCGGTGATCGTGTCCGCGTTCGGGCTGCCGGTCAGGCTGTCGTTGCCCGCGCCGCCGTCGATGCCCAGCGCAATCGCCGCGTTCGCCTGAGCCGAGGCGTTCACGGTGTCGTCGCCATCGCCCATCAGCAGGCCGATCGCCGTCAAATTCGCCACACCGGTCAGATCCCACGGTCACCGTATCGTTGCCGCCGAGAGCGTTCAGGGTGAGCCTTTCGATTTCCGTGGAGTCCATGATGATGCCGCCGACGTCGCGGGTGAAACGGAACCCGGCCCCCAGGGCTGTGACCGCAAACACCTCCGCGGCGCCCGACCCGTTGAACACCATCGTGTCGGCGCCCGCTCCTCCAACCTGGGTGTCGCTCCCGTCGCCCGGGTTCCACGTGAAGACGTCATTGCCGGCCCCGCCAAGCAGCGTATCGTTGCCGGGCCCCCCCAGGATCGCGTCCGCGAGCTCGCTCCCGGTGATGGTGTCGACTCCGCCTCCGCCCGCGATCGACACAGCAGGCACGAAGGCGCTCAAGCCAGTAAACGACGCCGCCGTGACACCGGAAAGGTTGATCGTATTGTCGAAAGTGCCGGTCGCCGTGACCGTCAAGCTGGCCACCGCCGCGCAGGTCGTGGTGTAGGTCGTGGGTACTCCGTCATCGAAGACCCGCACGGCCCCGCCGGAACAATCGACGCTCACGGCGTCGTTGTTGTCGATCGCAACGACGAATGCGGCGGCGTCGGTGACGACAACGGTCGCGCCCGCCGGCAACGCCAGGCCGAGAGCGAGCGTGGCAATCCAAAAGGCAGCCGACAGGAACCGCGCGACACGCGATCTCGTCATGTTCGAATCTCCTCGGCCCGGTCTGAGCGCGAGCTTCGTTCTGGCCGGGACAGTTGGTTGCTGGGATCTCCCAGACTTCGGCGGGACTCTACGCCTGTCAACCAAGGTATCGTGTAAAAAGTGTGTAAAGAGAGAGTCTTTGGAGCCTTGGGAGGCTTTGCCGTGAGGGCCCCCATTTGCCGGACCCGGCGCTACTCGTAGGCGCGGGTATTGACCGTGAGGCGAGTCAGGTAGACGGTCTCGCAGCCGCCGGGGCCTTCGTCCGTGCGCGAGATGCTCGTCTTCCAGTGGAAGGACTCGTTGTCGATACCGTCGACGTCCACGAGCCAGCCCTCCAGACGCACGTCGTCTCCCTTCCTCACGCAGGCGGCCGCGCGGCGCAGGCGGGGAGAAGCGGGGATGACGTGCGTGTTGGCCGTGTGCGTCACGATCGTCCCGCGGTCGAGGCGGCCGTCCGAAGTGCCCCACAGATAGAAGCGGGTCAACTGCGTGTAGTGGATCCTGCCCGCGTAGGGCGGCGATAAGACCGGTCCCCATCCGAGCACCCAGTCCACGGGGATCAGAGCTCCCGCGGCGCCTGCGCTATATGGTTCCTCGCTCATCACCCGCGCCGACTCGTCCCACTTAAACCGCGGCACGATCCGGTAACGCTTCCCGCCCGCCACGTGCTCGAACGGCTTCGCGTCGTCGGCAGCCTGCACGGGCTCCCCAGCCACCTCCGGCCGCTGAGCCGTCTCGTGATGGAGCACCGCCAGAGTCAGGGGACTCCGGAAGACGAAGCCAAGAACCGCCGCCGCGGCAATCAGCGTCCACGTTCGTCCTTTCACGTCGCCACCGTGGCGTGATTCTAGCGACCCCTGGTCACCCCGCCGTCGGCCCGGTAGCGGCCTGATCGCCTGGAAAGTGACACGTCGCCTGCGTCAGTGACTTCCGCGAGCTCGACTCTTCGCTCCCATAGAATGCCGCCGTGCAGGATTTCGAGAAGCTCGGCGTGTTCTACCTGGGGCGGCGCTACGACCTCGCCAGGAAGAAGCGGGGAGGGGAGCTTGTCCTCTACGACTCGCGAGACCTGGTGACGCACGCCGTCTGCGTGGGCATGACCGGCAGCGGCAAGACGGGTCTCTGCATCGGGCTCATCGAGGAGGCGGCGATCGACGGCATCCCCTCGATCCTGATCGACCCGAAGGGGGACCTCGCCGACATGCTGCTGACGTTCCCGGACCTTTCCCCCTCCGAGTTCCGGCCCTGGATCAACGAGGAAGACGCAGCCCGCAAGGGCCAGTCGCCGGACGAGTACGCCGGGGCGCAGGCGGAGATGTGGAGAAAGGGGCTCGCCGACTGGGGGCAGGGACCGGAGCGGATCGCAAAACTGCGAGCCTCGGCCGATTTCGCGATCTACACGCCCGGGTCCTCGGCGGGGCTCCCGGTCTCGATCCTGAAGTCCTTCGCCTCCCCGGGGGAGGCCGTGCGCGAGGACGAGGAGGCGTTGCGCGAGCGGGCCGCGACGACGACGACAGGCCTGCTGGCTCTTCTCGGCATCGAGGCGGACCCGGTCAAGAGCCGCGAACACATCCTGATCGCCACGATCCTCGGCGAGGCCTGGAGCCGGGGAGAGGACGTGGACCTGCCGGGGCTCCTCTCGCGGATCCAGGCGCCCCCGTTCTCGAAAATCGGCGTGATCGACCTGGAGGCCTTCTTCCCGTCGAAGGAGCGGTTCGCGCTCGCCATGAAGTTGAACAACCTGCTCGCGGCGCCGGGGTTCTCCGCCTGGCTCGAAGGGGAGCCCCTGGAAGTCGGGAGTCTGCTTCGCACGGCGCAGGGCAAGCCGCGAGTGTCCATCTTCTCGATCGCCCACCTCTCCGACGCCGAGAGGATGTTCTTCGTGACCCTGCTCTTGAACGAAGTGGTCGGCTGGATGCGCGCGCAGCCGGGCACCACGAGCCTGCGGGCCCTGCTCTACATGGACGAGATCGCCGGCTACTTTCCGCCGGTCGCCACGCCGCCGGCGAAGGCGCCGCTCTTGACGCTGCTCAAGCAGGCGCGAGCGTTCGGCGTCGGAATCGTTCTCGCCACGCAGAACCCGGTGGACCTCGACTACAAGGGTCTCTCCAACTGCGGCACCTGGTTCCTGGGCCGGCTTCAGACGGAGCGCGACAAGTCCCGCGTCCTCGAGGGCCTCGAGGGAGCCGCCGCCGGGGCGAAGGGATTCGATCGCGGCAGGATGGAGAAGACGCTCGCAGGCCTTGGCAGCCGCGTTTTCCTGATGAACAACGTCCACGAGGACGCTCCCGAGGTCTTCGAGACGCGCTGGAGCCTCTGCTATTTGCGCGGCCCGCTGACCCGGGCGCAGATCAAGATGCTGATGGACCCGGCGCGCAAGGCGCGGGACGCGGGGAGGGCGGGTCAGACGCCCTCGGCCGCGCCGGCGGCAGCGCTCGCGGCCGCGGCACGACCGGTCCTTGCCCCCGACGTCGCGCAGCACTTCGCTCCGGTAAGGGGGAGCGCTCCCTCGGGCGCGGCGCTCCTCTACCGGCCCGCGATCCTCGGCTCCGCGGAAATCCATTTCGATGACCGCAAGGCGGGCGTGTCCTCGAGCGAAGAGGTCGTCCTGCTCGCCCCGGTCGCCGGCGGCCCGGAGGCCGTGCGCTGGGAGGAGGCGAAAGAGGCTCGCCTGACCGTATCCGACCTCGAGAAGGAACCCGCGGCCGGAGCCGTCTTCGAAGACCTCCCCTCCGCCGCCGCCCGGGGCAAGAGCTACGAGGCCTGGGGGAGAGACCTCGCGGCCTTTCTCTATCGCAACCGCACCCTTCTGGTGTTGCGCAGCCCTTCGTCGAAGGAGATCTCGCGGCCCCTCGAATCCGAGGCGGACTTCCGGGCGCGGCTGCAGCAGGCGTGGCGC
>CAVUIX010000014.1:0-289774 GCA_963741435.1 uncultured Acidobacteriota bacterium
CGACGAGGAAGCCGATGACGACGACGGCGGCGCGGGCCTTCTCCCTGCCGATCCGGCGGGCAAAGCCGGCGCCGGCGTAGCCGCCGGCGATCGCGCCCGCGATCATGATCAGGGCCGCCGGCCAGTCCACGGCCCCGCGGACGATGAAGTAACCGGCCGCGAGGCCGTTGATGCACATGCCGAAGAAGTTCTTCACGCCGTTGGCGGCGTGGATGTCGGAGAGGCCGAGGAACCCCAGGACGGCGAGCATCAGGATGCCGATGCCGGCCCCGAAGTAGCCGCCGTAAACGCCGACGCCGAACTGATAGACGAGGGCCGCCGTCAGACGCCCGGGTGTGCGTCCGCCATGCTCGCGGCCGGTTTTCTGCGCCCAGCGCGCGACGACGCCCTGCACCATGAAGAGAAGGGTCGCGAAGAGGATGAGAAACGGCGCGAGGCCGGCAAAGGTCTTCACGGGCGTCCGGAGAAGGAGCACCGCGCCGAGCGCTCCTCCGAGAAGACTCGGAAGGAAGAGGGTCTTCAGCCAATCGCGGTGCTCCGCGACCTCGCGCCGGTAGCCGAAGAGGCTTGCCGCCGCCCCCGGCCACAGGGCGACCGTCGAGGTCGCGTTGGCCGTGATGGCCGACTCGCCCACGAAGAGGAGCGCCGGATACGTCAGGATCGTACCGCCCCCCGCCATCGCGTTCATCACCCCGGCTCCCGCGGAAGAGGCGACGAGCAGGCCGATCTGACCGGCGTTCATGATGGCTTACATTTTATGGGCGCTCACGGGGGCCCGGCCCCGGTTTAAACTCTCTCGGCCGCCGTTCGCGAAGCGAACGCCTACGGCCGAAAGCCGCCGCCATGATCGCCGATCGCCGGAAAGAGACGCTCACCTTCGTGCGGGAGGTCCCCGCCACACCCGAGCAGGTCTTCCGAGCCCTGACGGACCCGGAGGAGCTGATGAAATGGTGGGGCGCGAAGGGGACCATGACGCGCGCGCAAGTCAATCTCCGGCCGGGCGGCGAGTACCGCTTCGAGTTCACCAGCCTGCAGGGAGAGGCGGCCTGGGTCAAGGGGCAATACCAGGTCGTCGAGCCTCCCCGGCGCCTCGTGAAGACCTGGTTCAACTCGAAGTTCCCGGATCTTCGAAACTCCGTCGAGATCCGGCTGGAGGCCGTTCCCGGCGGCACGCGCCTGACGCTCGTCCACGGCGGACTCGCCGGGCGTCCCGAGGCCTTCGAGGACTACGAGAAGGGGTGGCCGGAGGTGCTGGAGTCTCTCGTGGCTTCCATCGCCTGAGTCTCCCGGGTCACGCCCTCACCGAGCTCTCTCCCGGGGGGAAAGGGAGAGAAATCAAGGCCCGCATCACGTCGCCATGATGCGGGCCTGTTGGAAAACTGCCGAGGATGGTCAGCGCTTGTCGATCGGAACGAACTGTCTCTCGTCGGAGCCCAGGTAGACCTGGCGGGGACGGGCGATTTTCTGCTCCGGGTCGGCCAGCAGCTCCTGCCATTGCGCGATCCAGCCGGACGTGCGCGGAATGGCGAAGAGCACCGTGAAGGCCGCCGTCGGCATGCCGATCGCCTGGTAGATCAGACCCGAGTAGAAGTCCACGTTGGGATAGAGCTTGCGTTTGACGAAGTAGTCGTCCTGCAGCGCGATCCGCTCGAGCTCCAGCGCGATGTCGAGCAAGGGGTTTCTTCCGGTGACATCGAACACCTGGTCGGCCATCTTCTTGATGATCTTGGCCCGGGGGTCGTAGTTCTTGTAGACGCGGTGGCCGAAGCCCATCAGGCGCTTCTCGCCCTTGCCTTCCTTGACCTCCTTGATGAACGCCGGCACGTTGGCCTTCGAGCCGATTTCGGCGAGCATCTTCAGGACCTCTTCGTTCGCTCCGCCGTGGAGCGGGCCGTAGAGGGCCGCCGCCGCGCCGGCCACCGAGGAGTACGGGTCGGCGTGCGAGGAGCCGATCGACCGCATCGCGTTGGTGCCGCAGTTCTGCTCGTGGTCCGCGTGCAGGATGAAGAGCACGTCGAGCGCCTTCGCGATGACCGAGTTGGGCTTGTAGCTCTCCGAGGGCATCTTGAAGAGCATGTTCAGGAAGTTCTCGGCGTACGACAGGCTGTTGTCCGGATACACGTACGGCATCCCCATGCTGTGGCGATAGGCGAACGCAGCGAGCGTCGGCATCTTGGCGATCAGGCGGTGGGTCTGTTTGGTGCGGATGGCGGCATCGCTGATGTTGTGCGCCTCGGGATACAGGGTGGACATCGCGGCCACGGTGGCGATCAGCATTCCCATCGGATGCGCGTCGTAGTTGAAGCCGTCCATGAACTTCTTCAAGGACTCATGGATCATCGTGTGGAACGTGATGTCACGCTCCCACTGCTGGTACTGCTTGCGGTTGGGCAGCTCCCCGTAGAGCACCAGGTACGCCACCTCGAGATACGTGCAGTTCTCGGCGAGCTGTTCGATCGGATAACCGCGGTAGCGCAGAATCCCTTTGTCTCCATCGATGAACGTGATCTTGCTCTGGCACGACGCGGTGTTCATGAACGCCGGGTCGTAGGTCATGAGCCCGAAGTCTTCGGGGTTGACTTTGATCTGCCGCAGGTCCATCGCGCGGATCGTTCCGTTCTTGATCGGCACCTCGTAGATTTTTCCCGTCCGGCGATCCGTGATCGAGAGGGCGTCCAGATTCTGCGTCGCGGGTTCCTTTTCGAGCACTTTCGGCTTCTCCATTTCTGCAACTGTCATAGGCAACTCCGTTTCCGCTCTCGCAGCGAAAGCAGAGATGCCCGGCGAGAGCGCGATTATATTGACGAGGTCCGCTCCCACGCGAATGAGCAATTCGAACCAATTCTGAACCCGGGGAAGATGCTTTCCTTTCAGGAGGTTATCGGCGGGCCGCGCTCTCCTGTAATCTCTCGAGATGGAAAGCCTCCAGGACCGCTATGCGCCTCAGAACCGCTGTTTCGGCTGCGGACCGGCCAACGAAAAGGGATTACGCATCAAGAGTTTCGCCGCGGAGTCCGGCGACGAGGTCGTGGCGGAATGGCGGCCCCAGCCGCACCACGAGGCCTTCGAGGGAGTCGTAAACGGGGGCATCATCGGAGCCCTGCTCGACTGCCACAGCAACTGGACGGCGATCCACCATCTGATGAAGACGTCGGGCGCCAGCAAGCCTCCCAGCATGGTGACGTCCGATCTCCACGTGACCTTCAAGCGCCCGACTCCCCTGGACGCCGTCTTGACGCTCCGCGCGCGGGTCGTCGAGTCGCTCGCGGACCGCGCCACTGTCGAAACGACTCTGGAAGCGAACGCTCGAGTCACGGCGACCTGCCGCGCCACGTTCGTTGCGGTCAAGGAAGGTCACCCCGCCTTCCATCGCTGGTAAGCGTAAGGCCAACCGTTCCCGTTCCGGCACGTGCTCGACCGATTTGTCTCGCTCTTCTTCTCGATCCCGGGCCCCTGGGCGGTGGGCGCCGTCTTCTTTCTCGCCGCGGCCGAGACGGCGCTCTTCGTCGGGTTCGTGGTTCCCGGAGAACTGGCCGTGATCCTGGGAGGGGTCCTTGCCTCGCGCGCTCATGTCCCTCTGTTGGGCGTCATCGCGGCCAGCGTGGCGGGCCCGATCCTGGGCGACTCGATCGGCTACCTCGTCGGCCGGCGCTACGGCGAGAACGTGTCCCACAGGAGAGTCAAGAAGCGCTGGGCCAGGGCGCAGCGTTGGATCAAGACGAAGGGGGCGCCGGCCGTTTTCCTGGGACGCTTCGTCGCGTTCCTGCGCTCGTTTGTTCCGGCCGCGGCGGGCGCCGCCAAAATGCCGTACCGCCGGTTCCTCCCCTGGAACGCCGCGGGAGGAATCCTCTGGGGAACCGGCTCTTCCCTCCTCGGTTACTTCGGCGGGCAGCAATTCGAAACGGTCGTGCGTTGGGCCGGGCGGGTGGGAATCCTCCTGTTCGTGGCCGCCGCGGCCGTCCTCGCCGGCATCTTCATCTTCGCCAATCGAGCCCGTGGCCGCCGCGCCAGGAAGTAGCGGGAGACGCCCCCCGCGTCAACCGGGGTAAGAGACCGCCTCGACGCGGACCGGTCCACCCGAATCCACCCCGGAGCCGGCGGCGTTTTCCGGAGTCGGTGATGGGTGACGAGCATGGAAGAGCGCAACCGGCACCACAGGTGACACTGCGAGGAACCCTCAGCGCCGGCCGGTTCTCACCGTTACGGTCGGCCGGCGCGTGCCGACGCAGGGAAATGCCGACGGCTCCGGGGCGAGTTTCTTGCCATGAACCACCTCTCACTTACCACCTGCCTTCACGATCTCGATGTTGCCGTTGCTGTTGGTCAGGGACATGCGGCACTTGCCGTCGCCGATCTTGCCGGTGATGCCTTCGTCCGAGAGCGAGCCCGTCGAGGTGATCGGCACGTCGCTCCGGACTCTTCCGAAGGAGGTGCGAGCCGTCACGGTATAGCCCGCGCCCTCGGGGATCGCGACGCGGATGGGGGCGAAGGACGTCTTCGCGGTCACGTCCTGGCAGCCCCCGGCCGAGAGCGCCTTGACGTCCACCGCTCCGTTCTGGTCGTCCACCTCGATGCGCCCGCCGATGCCCTGGAGGACGACGGCGCCGAAGGAGGTGCGCACGGAGGCGCCGCCCTTGATGTCGGTGGCGCGCACCGACGAGTTGGAGTTCTCGGCCGTCAGGTCCCCGGCGATGCGGGCGGCCTCGACGGCGCCGAAGCTCGTCCGGATGGAGGAGGAGCCGCCCGCGTCGGCCAGGGTCACGCGGCCGTTGCCCGAGACGATCTTTACACCCCTCTTCACCTGCGTGACGCGGACCTCGCCGAAGGAGCCGTTGACGTCGGCCGAGCCGGCGACGTCGGTGAGCGTGATCTTGGAATTGCTGTTGGACACGGTCACGTCGCCGCCGATGCCGGAAGCGTCGATCTCGCCGAACTGGTTGACGAGCCTCGCTCCGCCGTGGACGTCCTTGACCAGGATCCGGCCATTGCGGTTCTCCACCTCCGCGGAGCCGGAGACGTCTGTCAGCTCCACGGCGCCGAACGTGTTGCGGACGACGGCATTGCCCGTCACCTTCCGTCCGTTGACGTGGCCGGTCGTCGCGGTGACGTTGACCCCGCCGCGCATGTCCGCGAAAGTGACCGCCCCGAAGCTCGCGGTCAGCTCGGCGCGCCCGGCCACGCCCTCGGCGGAGAGCGACCCGTTCGTGTCCCGCGCATCGAGGTTCCCGCCGACGTTGCGGACTTCGAGCCGGCCGAAGGAGTTGGCGATCGTGGCTTCGCCCTTGACGTCGGAGACCGAGACGTCCCCGTTGCCGTTGGTCACCTGGCAGCGCTTTCCCACCTTGTTGACGGTCACGCGGCCGAAGCGCCCGCGGATCTCCAGGTCTCCGTCCACGTTCGTCGCCGTGACCGGGCCGTTGGAGTTGACGATCGTGGCGTCTCCGGCGTTGTCCACGATCTCGACCGGGCCGAAGGAGTTTTCCAGCCGCTGCTTGCCCCGCCCGGCGCGGAAGGAGACCTTCCCGTTGCTGTTGACGACGTCGCCGGAAGCCTTCAAGCCCTCGACCTCGACGTCGCCGAAGCGGTTGCGCACGGCGAGCGCCGCCGCCTCGGGCATCGTGATCTCGTAGTCCACGGAGTAGGAGATGTTGCGGAAGAATCCGGAGTGCTCGCTGCGGGTAGCGCGTCCGCACGGAGATCCCGCCGGAAGAGGGCTCGACCTCGATCTCGATCGCGCTCGAGAACTTCTCGGCCTCGGCGCGGTCCCGCGCGGAGACGCGGATCCGCGCGTCGATGGAGACCTGGGACTCGGCCCGCCCGCGCACGCGGACCGCTCCGTTTGTGTGCTCGACCGAGAGCTTCTGTCCGGCCTTGAGCGGCAGGGACTTCTGGAAGCTGCGGGTCACCTCCTCGCGGCCGCTGTCGGCGGCGGCGGGCAAGGCCAGGACGGCGAGGATGGCGGCGAGCGCGGCCCGCGACGCGAGACGCGAAAAACGGCGGCAGGACTTCATCATGATTTGACCTCTTTGACGACTTCTTCGAGCGTGCGCTTCTTCTCCTGGTACATGGCCATGAGCTCCCTGCGCAGGTGCGTGTTGAAACGGTTTCCTTCCAGCTGCGCGCGCAGGTCTGCGATGGCGCTGTCGAGCAACTGCAGCTTCTCCCGGTAGCTCGCCATGACCGGAGAGTCGGGGTTGGCCATGCGCGCCTCCGCCAGCTGCGAGAGCTTCGCGATCGAGGCGAGGTAGTTCGCCTCCGCCGTCTCGACCTCCTTCAGGGTCTCGTCTCCCAGGAGAGGCTCCTTGCCGTAGGAGGGACGGGTGAGCGGATCGCGCGCGGATTCGCCGGGCTTGAAGACGGAGAGCCCGATCATCGAAAGCACGAAGAGCGCCGCCGCGGCGGCCGCGGGGATCCAGGTCCTGCGCCGGCGCGGGGCCGCGGCGGGGGCGGCTTGCCCGGCCTGCGGCGGCCCGGCCTCGATCGCGCGGGCGATCCGCGAAAAGAGATCCGGGCTCTCCCACTCCTTCTTGAGCGCCGGCGCCGCTTGCGAGATCTCTTTCCAGAGACGCAGCTGCTCCCCGCAATCTCCGCAGGAGGCGGCGTGGACTTCCAGCGCCTCGACGGCTTCCGGCCCGCGCGCGAGCGCCTTCTCGAACTTCCGGCACGCGCCGCTCACGACGCGCTCCCCCGCGCCACGACGCCCCGCTTCCAGAGGCGGCGCTGCAGATCCCGCCGGGCCTCGAAGAGGAGGGTCTTGGAAGTCCCCTCCGGAACGCCCAGGATGTCCCCGACCTCACGGTGCGTGAATCCCTCGACCTCGAAAAGGAGGAACGCCGCCCGGCGCCGGGGATCCAGGTCCTTCACGCAGGCTTCGAGGGAGAGCCGGAGCGGATGGTCGGAGGCCGGGGTCACAGGCTCGCGGCCGGAGTCCGTCGCCGCTTCCGTGCGCGCTTCGAGCGGGCGGCGCCCGCGCTTTCGCAGCATGTCGTAACAGGTATTGACGAGCACCCGGTAGATCCAGGTGGAGAGGCGCGAGGCTCCGCGGAAGGACCCCGCTCCGCGGTACACCTTCAGGAAGCAGTCCTGGACCGCGTCCTCCGCGTCGGCCAGGCTGCCGAGGAGGTTCGCCGCGACGCTCTTCATGCGCGCCCCGTGCATCTCGTACAGGCGTTCGAAGGCCGAGACGTTCCCCGCCCGGCATCCCTCGAGCAGCTGCGCTTCCTCGTCCCACGGTCCGCCCGGGCGATCCGAATCCGGCAGATTCCCCTCCTTCGCAAAACGGGAGAGAAGCGAACGATCCTCCAATGGCGGCCCAACTTGCACCTCTTTTCGACCTCTTCCAACCATTCAGACGCCCCGGGGCCGCGTTCGTTTGAGAAAAAGAGGGCGAGGTCGCAGGCCGCAAGGTCGTGAGGCACCGGTTCTCCGTGAGCTCCTCCTCCGCGCCGCGCGTTGTAGAGTTCCCCGACGTGAGACGAAGGCTTCTCTGGATCCTCGCGGCGCGTGGTCCTCCTCCTGGCGGCGCGGCCGGCGGCGGCGCAGCGCGCGGTCTTCGTCGTGCGCCACGCCGAGAAGGCCTCGGACTCCAATGACCCGGGGGTGCCGCTGTCCGCAGAAGGGACGGGCCCGGGCGAAGAAGCTCGCGGCAATCCTCGAGAGGACCGGCGTGACCGCGATCTACTCGACCGACACGGTCCGCACGCTCGACACCGCGAAGCCGCTCGCGCAGGCCTTGAAGATCACGGTGCAAAAGTACGAGCCCAGGGACGCCCAGGGAAACCTGGATCTTCTGCCGCTCGCGAAGACTGCTCAAGACCGAGCACGCGCGCGACGTCGTCCTCGTCGTCGGCCACGGCGACACCGTGCCGCCGCTGCTCAAGGCCCTGGGCTGCGCCGAGCCGGTCGAGATTCCCGCCGACCGGTTCGACGATCTCTTCGTCGTCGTGCCCGCGGCGTCGGGTCCGCCCACACTCCTTCGCCTGTCGTACTGACCCGCCCCGGTTTTTTCTCTGACGAATTCGTTTCGGCCTTGACTCGGAGCGTCGAAGTGGAAGAATACGCGCCAACTTAACTTCGCGGCAAAAAAGGAGGAGGCGGTATGTCGAAGTACCTCCGGTTGGCTCTGGTGGGTCTTGCCCTGGTCGTCCTTCTCACCCCCGTTTTGACCGCCCAAGCACAGGCCACGACCGGAGTCATCGAGGGCTCGGTCGTGGATCCGTCGGGAGCGGCGCTGCCCGGCGCGACCGTGTCGCTCAAGAACACCGCGACCAACTTCGAGCAGACGCTGACCACGAACCAGCAGGGGAGATTCCGCGGCCTTCTCCTCCCGCTCGGCCCCTATCGCGTGACCGTGACTCTCCCGGGCTTCGCCACGCTCGTGCGCGAAGGGCTCCGGCTCGGCGTCGGGCGAGACGATCACCCTCGACTTGAAGCTCGACCTCTCCTCCGTGCAGCAGGAAATCAAGGTCACCGCCGAGGCTCCGGTCGTCGAGACGTCGCGGACGGCGGGCGCGACCCGGATCGAGGAGAAGGCGGTCAACAACCTGCCGAACATCCAGCACAACTTCATCGACTTCACCAAGCTGACCCCCGGCGTCTCGACCGTGCAGAGCCCCGACGGCGAGCAGTTGATCGTCAACGGCCAGAAGGGGATCCAGAACAACGTCTCCGTGGACGGGGCGGACTTCAACAACCCCTTCTTCGGCGAATACCGCGGCGGCCAGAGGCCCGCGTTCACGTTCAACCTGGACGCGATGCAGGAGGTCGTCGTCGTGGCCGACGGCGCCAACGCCGAGTTCGGCCGCTCCTCCTCGGGTTTCATCAACGTCGTCACGAAGTCGGGCACGAACGACTTCCACGGGACCGCCCACGTCTACTACAAGGACAACAACTTCGCGGCGCGCCCGCTCGACGACAATGGCAACGCGAAGCCGGAGTTCGACTTCGACCAGGGGCAGCTCGGCGCCACGCTCGGGGGGCCGATCCAGAGGGACTCCCTCTTCTTCTTCCTGGCGTTCGACGGGCAGCGCGCCCGCTCGACCAAGCAGGTGGACCCGAACCGGATCGAGCCGGCGATCGTCGCCGCGCTTCGCGGCCCTCGGGAGCCCCGAACGAGAACGGCTCGATCGAGCGGACGAACGACGCCCGCGTCTTCCTCGCCAAGATCGACTGGCAGGTCAACTCGCAGAACCTGATCACGGGCCGCTACAACTACACGTGGTCGGACCAGAACAACGGAACGTTCGACGTGGACTCCTGGGGGCGCAGCTGCGAACGCCGACGAGAGGGACTACTCCAACGCGGGAACGGCGACGGCGCTGACGTTGTTCACGCCCAGCCTGTCGAACGAGTTTCGCGCGCAGTGGGCGCGGGAGGAGAGGCCGCGCCCGTACAACGGGCCCGACTGATCACCGGGCAGACCCGGCCCCTTCCGGACACGGCGATGGATTTCGTCGAAGGGGTACCGCTTCGGCATGCCCTTCTTCATCCCGGTCGACTATCACGACACGCGGATGCAGTTCGTGGACAACGTCTCCTACTTCCGGGGCCCGCACACGTTCAAGGCGGGCGTCGAATACAACGAGGTGGCTTCGTCGCAGACGTTCCGCGGGTTCGGCAACGGACTCTTCAAGTTCGGCTCGACCGCCGGCTTTCTGGATTACCTGGCGCACCCGGAAAACAAGTCAGGACGTCCTCCTCTACATCCAGCAGGCCGGCGTCGGCGGCCTGACCGTGGACGAGGCGGGCACGCAGAAGATCACGCAGAAGGAGCCGGCCGTCTTCATCCAGGACGTCTGGCAGCCCATGCCCAACCTCACCATCCAGGCCGGGCTGCGGTGGGAGGCGCAGGTCGAGCCCGATCCGATCACGCCGCCCGACCAGGTCTTCTTCGCCGCCTTCATCGGCAAGACGGTCAACGGACAGACCTTCCCCTCGGACGGGACCATCCCGTCCGACTGGAAGATGTGGCAGCCTCGCGTCGGGGATCTCCTACGACCCGTGGAAGGACGGCAAGACCGTCTTCCGCGGGCAACATCGGCCTCTTCTACGCCCGGATCCCCGGGCTCGTCCTGGCCTCGACCCGCTCGACCAACGGCAGCATCGGCCAGGAGCATCGACCGCGGCAGCACGTTCCGGAATTTCGGCGGCCCGCTGCCGCCCGCCTATACGCAACTCGTTCCCGCTTCCCAAACCTCGGCACGCCCGGACCATCCCGGCGTCTTCGTCACCTCCAGCGACTTCCAGAACCCCCGGACCGCGGCCTGGAGCGCCTCCGTCGAGCGGGAAGTCCTTCCGGGCTGGGCGGCCCTCTTGAAGTACAACTACGCGAAGACGACGCACCTGACCCGCTTCGTCAACCGCAACGCCGCGGAGCTGGGCTCTCCCTGGAGCACGGGCCTCGGCCCCGACGGCACCAACGGCGTCGGGTCAGCTCACGACGGTCGAGTCCAACGGCGTCGAGCAAGTACTGGGGCTGGACCATCGGCGTGACAAAGCGCTTCTCGGACCGCGTCGGCTTCCAGGCCAACTACACGTACTCCAAGGACAAGTCGGACGACGACAACGAGCGGGACCCCTTCACCCTCCGGTACGCGAAGATCCACGAGGACCCCTCCGACCCGACCTCGGAGTTCTCGAAGGAGTGGGGCTATTCCGACCGGGACCAGCGGCATCGCGTCAACGCCTACCTGCTCTGGATCGCGCCCGGTGAAATCGCGGCGAACTTCCGGTACTCCTATCGTTCGGCGCAGCCCCTGGACGTCACGGCGGCCGGCGTGCCGACAACCACTCCGCAGGACCGCATCAACCCGGACGGCACGGTGACCACCCGCAACCTCGGGCGCAAGGACAACCAGTACAACTCCTTCGACCTGCGGATCTCCCGGCCGTTCGACATCTCGGGCGTGACCATCGAGCCTTCCGTCGAGGGGTGGAACCTCTTCAACAGCAAGAACACCAAGAAGCCTGCGGTCACCAACCTCGTGTTCAATTTCGACGGCACGGTGCAGCAGGGCTCCGGCGACCCGCGGCAGTTCCAGTTCGGCGTCCGCGTGATTTTCTAATCTCAGAGGAGCGTGCTTCTCGAGCGGCGGCCGGGCGCGAGTCCGGCCGCCTTTTTCTGAGACGATGAATCGAATCGAGCGCGAAATCGAAGAGATCGTTCACCGGGAGACGCGGGCCTGGGACAGCAAGGACGCCGACCTGCTCCTGACGATCTTTCACCCCGACATGGTGTGGCCGTGGCCGCCGAGCCCCGAGGCGCACGATCCGGCTCTCTGGGTGATGGAGCTCGGACGCTTCGACGCGGACCGCTGGCGGCGAGGGTGGCAGGAGCTCTTCGAAACGCACAGCCTCATCCACAACCGGCGGCAGATCGTGAAGATCGTCCTCTCGCGGGAAAAGGACGGGGCCTTCGCGGTCGTCGACGTCGATACGCTCTGGCGCGATGAGGCGGGCCGGGACTTCCACTGGAAGGGGCGGGCCTGCAAGGTCTACACGAAGGTCGGTCGGCGACTGGAAGTTGATCGCGCACACCGGGCTTCTCGATTACAGCAAAGTGAGGGCGAAGCACGGCCGCCGCTGAGAGCCTTCCGAGCGCCTCCGACAACCAATCCGCATGAGCCGCTATCGCTGGTTTCGTGCGGGGGACGCCAACGCGTTCTTCGCGCTGATGTTCGACAACGTGGCGAATCTCGTCATCCTGACCGCGGTTCTCGTCGGGGTGTTCCGGTTTCCCAGGGAGATCGTCCTGTACCGGATGGTCCCGGGCACGGCCGTCGGAGTCCTCGTCGGCGACCTGATCTATGCCGCGATGGCGCGGCGCCTCGCGCGCCGGACGGGGCGGGAGGACGTGACCGCGATGCCGCTCGGAATCAACGCGCCGAGCGTCTTCGGGATGTCGTTCGCGGTCCTCGGCCCGGCCTACGTCGCCACGGGCGACGCCATGCTCACGTGGAAGATGGGGATGGCGGTGACGGTTCTGCTGGGCCTCGTCAAGACGGGCCTCGCCCTGGGAGGCAACGCGGTTCGCCGCGCCGTGCCGCGGGCCGCGCTTCTCGGCTCGATCGGAGGGGCGGGGATCGCGCTCATCGGCCTCCTGCCCTTGCTCAAGGTCCTGGCCAATCCGATCGTGGGCTTCATCGCCTTCGGCGTCATCCTGGTCACGCTGCTCGGGAGAGTCCGCCTCCCGTGGGGCCTGCCCGGCGCCTTCGCGTCCGTGCTCCTCGCCGTGGCCGTCTCCTACGCTCTCTCGGCGGCCGGCGTCCGCGGCCTCTTCCCCGCGGCTTCCTTCGAAGCCTCCCGGAGCCTCCATGTCGCGATGCCGTGGCCGAGCCTCGCCTTCCTCGGGGGGCTGTCGCTCGCGTGGGGATACCTGCCGATCGCGCTCCCGTTCGCCGTGGCGACGATCGTGGGCGGGACGGACAACACCGAGAGCGCGGCCGCCGCCGGCGACGAGTACGACACGCGCGCCATTCTCGCCACCGAAGGGCTCGCGACGCTCGCGGCCGGCGTCTGCGGCGGTGTCGTCGAGAGCACTCCCTACATCGGGCACCCGGCCTACAAGAAGATGGGAGCCGGGGCGGGCTACGCCCTGGCGACGGGTCTCTTCGTCGGCCTCGGAGGCGTGCTCGGGTATCTGCCCTTCCTGATCGACTGGATCCCGGCGGCCGCCGTCGCGCCGATCCTGATCTACATCGGCCTGGAAGTCCTGGCGCAGGCGTTCACGGCCACGCCGGCGCGCCACGGCCCGGCGGTGTCGCTTGCGGTTCTTCCCTCGATCGCCTTTCTGATCTCGCTCGAGGTCGGGTCTCTCCTGCCCGCCGGGGCATCTCCGTCCGGGGAGCTGGCGGAGACGGTCGGCACTCTCAAGCTCCTCGCCAGCGGGTTCATCATCACGGCGCTCCTGTGGGGCGCCGCGGCGGCGGAGTTGATCGACCGGCGGTTCGTCAGGTCAGCGCTCTACTTCTTCGGCTCGGCTCTGCTCTGCCTCTTCGGTGTCATCCACTCGCCGGCGCCGCAGGGCACTCTCTTTCTCCCCTGGCAGGCCGGCGCAACTTCCCTGCACCTCGCGGCCGCCTACTTCATCCTCGGCGTCATCGTGCTCGCAGCGCGGTGGCGCGCGCTCCAGCCGGAGTCGTAAGGAGCGCGACGAGGGCTCTGGGCACCGTGTCGTAGGGGAGGGGGGCTCCCCTCCCGCCCCCGTCATAACCCGAGAGAGGCGGGCGGCGCGAGCGCCGCCCCTACGGCACGGGAAGACGTGACGAGGGCCCGACGACCGGGCTCCGTCCTACCAGCCCACCGGCTTGCCCTTGTTCTGCTCGTCGAGCCACTTCTGGAGCGGCGCGAAGTAGTCGCGAATCGCGGTGGCGTCCATCTGACGCTGCCCCGTCAGGGCTTCGAGGGCTTCGGGCCACGGGCGGGAGATGCCCATCGAGAGCATCGCGGCGAGCTTCTTGCCCGCCTCCTTGTTCGCGTAGATCGAGCAGCGGTGCAGGGGCTCCGTGCAGCCGGCGGTCTTCGCCAGGGCGCGGTGGAACTGGAACTGCAGGATGTCGGCCAGGAAGTAACGCATGTAGGGGACGTTGGCCGCGACGTGGTATTTCGCCGCCGGATCGAAGTCCTGCTCGCTGCGCGGCACGGCCGCCACGACGCCCTGGTATTTCTGGCGCAGCTCCCACCAGGCCCAGTTGTAGTTGGCCGGCGTCACTTCCCCGGAGAAGACCTTCCAGCGCCACTGGTCGATCAACAGGCCGAAGGGGAGAAACGCGATCTTCTCGAGCGCCTTGTTCAGCAGGAGCCCCATGTCCTTGGAGGCGTCGGGCGCCTTGTCGAGAAGCCCGAGCCGGACCAGGTACTCCGGCGTGATCGAAAGGGCGATCGTGTCTCCCACGGCTTCGTGGAAGCCGTCGTTGGCGCTGTCGCGGAAGAGGACGGGCTTGGTGTTGTAGGCGCGCTGGTAGAAGTTGTGCCCGAGCTCGTGGTGGATCGTCGTGAAGTCCTCGGCCGTGATGTCGATGCACATCTTGATCCGCAGGTCGTTGACGCTGTCCACGTCCCAGGCGCTCGCGTGGCAGACGACGTCGCGGTCGCGCGGCTTCGTGAAGAGCGAGCGCTCCCAGAACGACTTGGGCAGCGGATCGAAGCCGAGGGACCCGAAGAACCCCTCGCCGTACCGGACCATCTGGAGCGGCTGCGTCTGCCGGGACTTCAGGATCTGGGTCAGGTCGAAGCCGGGATCGGCGTCCTTCGGAGCGACGAGCGGATAGACGTTGTCCCACGTCTGCGCCCACATGTTTCCGAGAAGGTGCGCCGGGATGGGGCCGTTGGCCGGGACCGCGTCGCCGTACTTCTCCCGGAGCTTCCATCGCACGTAGGCGTGGAGCGACAGATAGAGGGGCTTGACCTGCTCCCAGAGGCGGTCGAGCTCGCGGGCGAAATCGGCCGGCGGCATGTCGTACTTGGACCGCCACATCGCGCCCGTGTCGGCGAATCCGAGCTCCCGCGCCCCCTTGTTGGCGAGCTCGACGTACCGCGCGAAGTCCTTGCGCATCGGGGGCGCGATCGCGTGCCACCCGCGCCAGACATCGAGGAGCTCGGCGGCGTCGCGGCTGTTCGCCATGATCTTCGTGATGTCCTCGAGGTCCAGGCATTTGTCCTTGCCAGGGGGGCAGTACTTTCCTTTGCCGTAGGCGCCCTCCATCGCGGCTGTGATGCGGGTCAGCTCCTCGCCCTCCTTCGGATCGGAAGGAGTCACGAGCGTCAGGGAGAGCTTCAGGAGCTTCATCTTGCGGGCGAGCTCCTCGGGGAGCTTCACTTTGTCGAAGCGGGTGGCTTGCTTGGCGTACGCCACCGTGGCCGCGATCTGCCGCTCGTTGGCCGCCGCGGCCAGGATCTCCGTGTCGTCGGTGATGTACGTGGACTGGACCCAGCTCGCGCGCCCCGCCTCGGTCCCGAGCGCGAGGAGCCTGCTCTCGGCCTCGTCGAGGAAGGCCTTCGCCCCGGCCACCGTCGCGGGCTTACCCGCCGGCGGAGCCTTCTTAGCGGGCACGGCGGCGCAAAGGACGGCGGACAGGAAAAGGCCGGCGGCCAGGAACGGAACGAAATCGCGTTTCATGCATCACTCCTGCTTCTCCAAGAAGACAGACTCTAACTTGATTCCGCGGGCCACTGTTCGTGCTCTTCGTGCCGTAGGGGCGGGGTTTACCCCGCCCGTGACATCGCGCGACAGACGACGACGGGAGGCGGGCGGCCCAAGGGCCGCCCCTACCTCACCCAATGCCGACCGCGGGCCCCGTCTTCGCGGACTCAGGAGGCTTTCGCGGACTTCTCCGCGGCGATCCAGGCGTCGATTCTCGTTTCGAGGACGTCCAGGGGGAGCGCCCCGGCGCCGAGGACGGCGTCGTGGAAGCGGCGGATGTCGAACCGGCTGCCGAGCGCCTTCTGAGCCCTCTCCCGCAGCTCCAGGATCTTCAACTGTCCGATCTTGTAGGCGAGCGCCTGGCCCGGCCAGGAGATGTAACGGTCGGTCTCGCTCTGGACCTCGACCTCGTCGATCGCCGAATGGTCGTGGAAGAACTTCACGACCTGAGCGCGGTTCCAGCGCTTGAAGTGGAAGCCCGTGTCGACGACCAGGCGGATCGCGCGCAGCATCTCGTCCTGGAGGCGGCCGTAGTCGCTGTAGGGGTCCTTGTAGAAGCCGACCTCCTTGCCGAGCCTCTCGGCGTAGAGCGCCCACCCCTCGACAAACGCGGTGTAAAAAGACTGCTGCCTGATCGGCGGAAGGTCTTCCAACTCCTGGGCGATGGCGATCTGCAGGTGGTGCCCCGGGACCCCCTCGTGGTACGCCGTGGACTCCATCGAGATCGTCTTGCGCGACGCGGGCTCGCTCGTGTTCACCATGATGCGCCCCGGCCGCGACCCG
Source organism: uncultured Acidobacteriota bacterium (assembly GCA_963741435.1). Lineage (GTDB taxonomy): Bacteria > Acidobacteriota > Thermoanaerobaculia > UBA5066 > Gp7-AA6 > JAWOLE01. The sequence continues at coordinate 15,923 of CAVUIX010000014.1, forward strand.
TCCTTGGCCGGCTGGTTGTACTGGGCGCCGGACGCCTCCTTCTCCCGGAAGGCCTCGACCTGCGCGACCTCGAAGCCGGCCTTCGGGAGCCGGCCGAAGAGCCGCGGCAGCTCGGGCATCATCTGGCCGATGTAGCCGCGGTAGATCGTCAGGATCTCCTCGCGGGAAGACGCGCGGAGCTTCGGGTTCTTCTCGATCGCGGCGTTGAACGACGCGAGGTCGGAGAAGCTGAGCTTCGTCGCGATCTCCATCATCTGCTTCTCGATCTCCGCGACCTGAGCCAGGCCGATCTGGTGTATCTGCTCCGGGGTCAGGTCTGTCGTTGTCGAGTTCTTGACCGCCGCGGCGTAGCGGGCCTCGCCGTCTGGCAGGGACCACATCCCGGGTTCGGTCCGGCCTTTCGGCGCGTAGGTCTCCTTCACGAATTTCGCGAACTTCCCGTAGGCCGGAAGGACGGAGCCGTTGATCGCTCCGAGGAGCGCCTCGCGGATCCTCGCGCGGTCGGCCTCGGAGAAGGATGCCGGCATGTTCGCGAGCGGGCGCCCGAAGGGGGAGTCTTCCGCCTTGCTCCCGGCGATTCCCTCGGCCTGGGTGACGACCTTCTCCAGGAGGAACCGCGGAGGCATCAGCCCGTCGCTCATCCCCTTGCGCATCCGATCCATCACGTCATCCATCTGTCTGGGGAACGCCTTCAACCGGGCGGCGTAGTCGTCGTAGTCCTTGACAGTCGCGAAGGACAGAAGGCTCACGAGCTGCGGGGCGTTCAAGTGGATGCCCGAGATCTGGGTGACCGGCATTTCCCAGTTGTGGAACTTTTCGCGAGCGATTGACTCCTTGTAGTTGCGTATCTGGAGAGTCCTCGTCAGGGCCTCCTGCTCGGGAAAGCCGGTCGTGTCAATCGACTCGAAGCGGGCGAGGAAGACGCGGTCCATCGCCTGGTCCGCCTCGATCGCCTTCCGGGACAGGTCCGAGACCTTGTCGTTCCACCGTTTGTCCCCGAGGATCGAGGCGAACTCCGGGCCGTGGGAGAGCGCGTACTCCCACTGGTCGGTGAGCAACGCCTGAAAGGCCTTTCGCCGCGACTCGAGGTCGGCGGCGGGACGCTCCGGCGCAGCGTCGGATGCCGTGAGCAGAAGAGCCGTCATGAGAATGAGAGGCATGGTTCCTCCTCAGCCGCTCCTACGGGAGCCCCGCGAAGATGTTTCAGAAGGCTCGCGTCTCGCGGCTCGAGATTCAGGAGCCGCCGCCCTTCAGCCGGTCCCGGTACTCCTGGTAGTCGGGAAGCTGCCGCTCGTACGGCGACGACATGAGGGGCGAGGAGATCATGAAGTCCGCGGAGGCGCGATTGCAGGCGACGGGGATGTTCCAGACCACGGCGATCCGCAAGAGCGCCTTCACGTCCGGGTCGTGCGGCTGAGGCTCGAGCGGGTCCCAGAAGAAGATGACGAAATCGATCTCCCCGCCGGCGATCTTGGCGCCGATCTGCTGGTCGCCCCCCAGAGGGCCGCTCTGGAGCTTCGTGAACGGAACGTCGAGGGTCTTTTCGAGCAGGGTCCCGGTGGTCCCCGTCGCATAGAGATCGTGCTTCGCGAGGAGGTCCCGGTTGTACTTCGCCCATTCCAGGAGGTCCTTCTTCTTGTTGTCGTGCGCGACGAGGGCGATGTGCTTTCGAGAACCGCTGCCGACCGCCGTGGAAGTCATGGCGAGCACCTCCGACTAAAGGATACGCGCAGCCAGGCCGATGCTTGAGCGTCCGGTCCTGTCATCCTGAGCGCAGCGAAGGATCTGCTCCCGCCTTCTCCAACCCCAGCGGAGCAGATCCCTCGTCGCTCTCGCTCCTCGGGATGACAGGAGTGAATCAGGTCTTGACGAAATCGATGAAGCCGCGCTCGACGTCGGTCGAGATCAGCTTGACGCGCAGCTTCCTGCCGACGGAGAGGCCCTCGAATCCGTGGACGAGCTTGCCCTCGACGGGCGGGTCGAAGATCCTCACCCAGGTTCCCTTCTCCGAGGCGCCGGTGACGACCGCGTCGAAACGGTCGCCGATACGCCTCTCCAGGAGCAGGGCGGCCGCGGACTTGCGCACCTGCCGCTCGACTTTGTCCGCGGCATCCTCCTGCTGCGTGCAGTGGACGGCGAGATCTTCGAGCTCCCCTTCGGAATAGGGCGCCGCCCCGCCCGCCATCGCGGCTTTCAGAATCCGCTGCGTGATCAGGTCCGGGAAGCGCCGGTTGGGCGCGGTCGAGTGCGTGTAGTCCTTGACCGCGAGGCCGAAGTGGCCGGCCGTCGAGCCGCCGGGACTCTCGACGACGTACTCCCCCGCCCCCATGAGCTTCACGATGACGAGCGAAAGATCGGGGAACCGGTCGGGATCGGCCCTGCGCCGCTTGACGAGGAAGTTCGACAGCGCCTTCGAGTCGGGCTCCGGCGGCAGATGCTCTCCCTGCTCCTTGGCCACCTCGACGATCCTCTGCCAGCGCTCGGGCGACCGCACGACGCGCCGCAACGCCGGCCGCCCCTTCTCTTCCAGAGAGCGCGCCGTCACCCCGTTGGCGGCGATCATGAATTCTTCGATCAACTGGCGGGCGCGGTTGTGCTCTTCCTGCCGCAGGGCCACGACCGTCTCTCCCTCGAAGATCGCCTTCGGCTGCAGCGTCTCGAGATCGAGCGCGCCCTGCTCGAACCGCAGCGCGCGGAGCCTGCGCGCGGCCGCGTCCTGCACGCGGAGTTGTTCATCCATTCCGGCCACGCGCCGGACGGCGTCGGGCGCCGGCGCCTTCCCCTCGAGCCAGGCCGTGACGGCGTCGTAGGCAAGTTTGGCGCGGTTGTGGACCGCCGCCGGGTAGACGTCCGAGCCGGCAATCGACCCGTCCTCGCCGACTGTCATCTCGACGACGATCGCCAGCCTGTCCTCCCCGTCGTTCAACGAGGTCAGGTTCGTCGAGAGTCTCTCGGGCAGCATCGGGAAGATCTCCGCCGCCGTATAGACGGAGGTCGTGTTCTGCCGCGCGTGAGCGTCGATCGCCGTGCCCTTCCGGACGACCGCATCCACGTCGGCCACCGCGACCAGGATCTTGACGGCGCCTCCGGGCACGCTCTCGGAGACCGTGAGCTGATCGAGGTCCCGGGAGTCGTCGTTGTCGATCGAGCACCAGAGGAGATCGCGCAGGTTGCGCATCCCCGCAGCGCTCGCGCGCGCCGGCCCCGGGATGCTGCCGATCTCCTTCTCGACCTGCTGGGAGAATCCCGGCTCGAGTCCCCGCTCCACCATCGCGCGTCGGGCGATCTCCTTCAAGTCGGAGCGGTGATGGACGGCGTTCGCCACGGCGCCACTCTATCCGCGATGCCGGGTTTCGGGGGGGCGGATTCCAGATTCCAGGTTCCAGATTCCAGGGATGGGAAAAGGAGCATTTCGGTGACATTCTAGGAGTCACTTGGAATCTGGAACCTGGAATCTGGAACGCGACGCCGGAGGCGTCGGCCTGCGGCGCGTCCTGGGGGCGTGGGACGGCGCGCTCATCACGATCGGCGCGGTGCTCGGCACGGCGATCTTCCTGACGCCCGCCGACATCGCGAGGTCGCTCCCGCATCCCGGACTCATTCTGGCCGCCTGGATCGTCGGTGGGCTGCTGACGCTGGCGGGTGCGCTGACGTATGCCGAGATGGGCGCGATGTTCCCGCGCGCCGGCGGGATGTATCACTTCCTCAAGGAAGCCTACGGTCCGCTCGCGGGATTCCTCTTCGGATGGGGCTCGTTCCTCGTGATCATGTCGGGCGGCATCGCTGCCCTTGCCGCGGGCTTCGGCGAGTATCTCGGCGGGTTCGTCCCGTTCTTTTCGACGCGGCACGTGCTCGCCTCCGTCCCGATCGGGACGTGGACCTGGAGGCTGACCGGCGGAGGAGTCGCGGGCGTCCTCGCGATCGCCTTCCTGACCGCGGTCAATTTCGCCGGCGTCAAGGAGGGGGCCTGGGTCCAGAACCTCGTCACGATCCTGAAGATCGGATCCCTCGCTGCGCTCGCCGGTGTGGGCCTCTTCGTCACCGCGCCGGTGCGGCCGGATCTCGCGGCGGCGCTTCCGCCGGCCGTGCTCGCCCCCTTCGGCGTCGCGATGATCTCCGTTCTGTGGGCCTACGACGGCTGGTACTGCTTCGCTCTCTCGGCGGGAGAGGTGCGCGATCCCGGCCGCAACATCCCGCGCGGCCTGATCATCGGGACCGCCGCGCTCATCGCGATCTACGCGCTGATCAATTTCGTCTATCTGCGGGCGCTTCCGATTCCGGTCCTGTCTCAAACGCCCCGGGTCGGCGAGGCGGCGGCGCAGACGCTGCTGGGAGCGGGGGCGGCTCGCCTCGTCTCCGCGGCCATCCTGGTCTCGATCTTCGGCTGCCTCTCCGCCAACATCCTCACCTGCTCGCGCATCTACCAGCCGATGGCGGAGGACGGGCTCTTCTTCCGGTCGCTCGCGAAAATCAACCCGCGCCACCACGTCCCGTCCGCGAGCCTCCTCGCCCAGGCGGTGTGGGCGAGCGTCCTCGTTCTCTCCGGGACCTTCGAGCAGCTCTACACCTACGTCGTCTTCGTCGAGGTCCTCGCCTACGCCGCGACCGGAGCCGCCCTCTACGTCCTGCGCCGCGCGCAGCCGCGGACCCCGCGCCCTTACCTCACCTGGGGCTATCCCTGGGTGCCGGCCCTCTTCATCCTCTCCTCGCTCGCGCTCATGGCGAACACGCTCAAGGAGAGGCCGATGGAATCCCTGATCGGCCTGGGCCTGCTCGTTCTCGGGCTCCCCGCCTACGCCGCGTGGCGGCGGCAGCGCGCGCCGAATCTAAGAAACACTTCAACGACGTCTAAGAAGTGACTTAGGCGGCGCTTAGCGGCGCCTAAATGCCGTGCCGCGAAGGCAGGCCATCTGCATGGCGCTCACGATGGAGAACCGATTTCCCGGTCTCTTTCTGGAGGTAAGCCATGAGACGTTCGTTGCTTCTCGCAGTCACCGCCGCCCTGATGCTCCTTGCCGCTGCCTGCGGCGACAACAAATCCGCTCCGACCCAGCCCGCGATCCTGCCTTCGCCGGCAGCGACGCCGACGCCGGGCGCACTGCCGACGCCGACCCCGCCGCCGACGGGCTCCTCGACGCGCATCGTCAACGTCGGGCCCGGAAATCTCTTCATGGACTCTCAGAGCACCAGCAGCACCACGACGATCAAGGCCGGAGACACCGTCCGGTGGAATTTCGTAGACACAATCTCGCACTCGACGACGTCGGGAACCTGCTGCACGGGCAACGGTCTCTGGGATTCCGGCGTGCAGGCCTCCGGCTCCTTCTCACACCAGTTCGCGCAGCCGGGGACCTTCCCCTACTTCTGCATGGTCCACGGCTCCATGATGACCGGCACCGTCGTCGTCAACCCGTAAGTGAAGGAGTCCGTCGGAAGCCCGCCCAATACCCCTGTCATCCCGAGGAGCGGAGCGACGAGGGATCTGCTCTGGCCTCAAGGCGCGAGAGCAGATCCTTCGCTGCGCTCAGGATGACAAGGCAGAAAGCGAAGGGATGACAGCGCTAGCCCGGATTATTCATGGTCACCCGGCCAAAACACGGGCAACTCTCTGCGCCAAAGAACGTTGGGACAGGAAACCGATGATCGTAGCCGGGGACAGGTTGTCCGCGACTGAGATTTTTCGTCGAGACAAGGAAGCGCGACGACGGCGATGCCGGGGCGCATCGCAGAGGAGCGCTGACGCCGTATCGGCGGAAAAGATCGGAGCGGCGGCCGGAGTCGATCATGAATAATGCGGGCTAGCTCTCGAGGGCCTGGCGGACTGTGACGACGTCCACGAGGCCGCGGCAGCCGTAGAGGGCGGGGAGGACCTTCTCCGGAAGGGTAGCGGCGGCGCAGGTCCGCCACGGCCTCGGTGCCGGCGCGGTAGCAGGGCAGGTACATGCGGCCGAGAAGCGGATGCCGTCCCCAGGCGCCGGAGAGCTTGTCGGCGCGCTCGTCCGAGACGAGGTAGTCGCGGCGCAGCGTCGCCGCGACGTCCTTCTGCGCCACGCCTTCCTTCCAGGTCAGCCACGAGGACTGGTTCTTCGCGTCGTCCTGGAGCAGTGCCAGGAGGACGCCCAGCTGCATGTCGTCGCCGGGGAGCTCTTCGACTTCGGTCACGCCGTGGGCGATCAGGATCCCGTTGTTGGCGATCCCTTCCATGAGCGCCGCGCCGCGCGAGTTCATCGTCAGGACCGTCGCCTCGAAGCCGAGGCGCTTGCGTACGTAGAGGGCCTGGATGACCGCCGACGTCGTGACGTGGCCGGGCACGACCTCGTGGGAGACGAGCTGAGCGAACTCCGGAACGGAGATCTGCAGCGACGCGTTGATCTCGTACGTGGCCTCGTACTCGGGAGTGCCGTCGGCCTTGCGCGCGCGGCCGATGTAGTTCATCGAGCCGGAGAACCAGGCGTCCTTGATCGGCAGGAACTTCATGTTCGCCAGGGGGACGCCGGAGAGGTCCCGCGGAAGATGCGGGGCGAGGTACTTCGCCGTGCCGGCGGAGAATTGCGCGATCAACGCGTCGGCGAGCATCGGGATGGACTTGCCGGGCACCATCCGCTCGCGGCGCCAGGCGTCCACGGCGGTGAGCAGCTCGTCCCCCGTCCTGGACGGATAGCCGGCCTTCGCCAGCAGCTCCGCGACTCGCTGGCGCTTTCCTTCCGGATGCGACGGCTCGGGGGACTTGCCCGTCGAGCCGATGACGCAGCGCTCGTAGGGGACCGGCTCTCCGCGCCCGAGGATCTCCTGTACGAGATCCCACATGGCCGCGAAGCAGACTCCCAGGCCCTCGAAATAGGCGCCGCGCAGGCCGCCGATCTTCTTCCCCTCCGACGACATCGCGCCGATCGCCCCCTTGACGTCCACGGCGGCCAGATACGCGTCGATCGCAGCCTTGTCCGGCTGCTTGGCGGACACTCCGCCCGAGTCCCGGACCTTCTTCGCGGCCGGGTGCGTGTAAGCCGGCGGCAGCGGCTCGTCGGCAAACCACGAATCCGCGATGAACCGCCCCGTGCCGGAAGGGTTCATCACGTCCCCGCCCCAGAGGGTGTCGATGCCGAGGATCGCGGTCGCGGTCAGTTGATCGAGATTTTGTTCGGACAAGGCAGCCTCCTCGAAGTCCGCTGTCATCCTGAGGAGCGAAGCGACGAAGGATCTGCTCCGAAGGACTGTCGGACGCACCGGGGCAGATCCTTCGCTGCGCTCAGGATGACAGGGGATGTTCTATGCCGTTTGCTCCTTCTTCATGGATCCGAGCCAGAGATAGACACAAAGACCGATGAACAATACCGCGCTGACGAGCTGGGAGACGGGCTCGTTGTCGAAGAAGGGAGTCTTGACCAGCTCTTCCTTGTACCAGGGGAAGAGGCGCAGGGCGGCGCCGAAAACGCCGCCCAAGGCGCCGCCCGCCATCAGGCCGGACGCGATGATGACGCCGCGCTCGCGCATGGTCTGGCCGGCGTGGCCGCCGACGCGCTCGGAGCGCTTCGTCAGGAAATGGGCGAGGAAGCCGCCGACGAGAGCCGGAGTGTTCAGCTCGAGCGGCAGGTACATGCCGAGCGCGAAGGTCAGGGCCGGCACCTCCAGCATTTCCATGACGACGGCGACCATCGCTCCCGCTCCGAAGAGCACGTAGGCCACGGGCTGCCGGCTCATGAAGCTCTCGACGAGCGCCTTCATGATCGAGGCCTGGGGCGAGGCGAGCACGACCCGCGTATCGCCGGGAGCGGCCTCCCCGAACTGGAAGGTCTTCGCCAGCATGACGATCGTCAGGCCGGCCGCGGCCGCCGCCGCGATGACTCCGAGGAACTTGACGCGCTCCTGCGCCGCGGGCGTCGAGCCCAGCCAGTAGCCGGTCTTCAGATCCGTGATCGCCTGTCCCGACACGGACAGCGCCGTGCAGACCATTCCCGCGATCGCCATGACGAAGAACATGCCCGTCCGCCCCGAGAGGCCGAACTCCAGAAGGACCACCGAGGAGATGATGATCGTCAGCATCGTCATCCCGGAGACGGGGTTTCGCGCCGTCGTCGCGATCGCGTTGGCCGCGACCGAGGTGAAGAAGAAGGAGAAGACGAGTGTCAGCGCGAGACCGACGCCGAGCACGCTCGCCGATCCGCCCCCGAGGCTCCCGAGGAACGCCGCTACCGCGATGGCGCTGACGACGACGCCGAGAAGGATCTGCATGATCGAGATGTCGCGGTCGGTCCTCTCGAGGCTGTGCTCTCCCCCGGCCCGGAAGGCCTTGACGGCGATGCCGAACGAGCCGGCGACGATCTTCAAGCTCTTGATGATCCCGAAGATGCCGGCGGTGGCGATCGCGCCGACGCCCATGAAACGGACGTAGCCGCGGAAGATCTGCGTCGCCGTCATCTTGGCGATCGGCATGGCGGCCGGATAGACCGCCGTATCTCCCAGGTGGCTGCCGATGAACCAGACGAGCGGGACGAGGATGAAGTTGGCGAGCACGCCTCCCGCGCAGAGGAGGAGCGAGGAGCGCAGGCCCATCACGTAGCCCAGGCCCAGGATGAAGCCGACCGCGTCGAAGGAGAAGGCCATCTTCGCCTTGTCGGCCAGGTCCCGGACGGCTGGCACGAAGCGCAGGTCCACGAACTCCTTCCAGACCTCGAAGGTGGTCACGAAGAAGTCGTAGACGCCGGCGATGGCGGTCGCCTGGAGGAGGAGCTTCGCCTGCGAGCCCCCCTTCTCGCCCGTGACGAGGACCTCGGTGATCGCCGTCGCCTCGGGGTACGGGAAACTGGCCGTGCATGTCGCGCACGAAGTAGCGCCGCAGCGGAATCAGGAACAGCACGCCGAGACACCCGCCGGCGAGGCAGATGAAGATCGTCTGCCACGGATGCGGGTCGAGCTTCAGGATGTAGAGGGCCGGAAGCGTGAAGATCGCGCCCGCGACGACCGCGCCGGAGACGCCGCCGATCCCGGTGATGATGACGTTCTCCAGGATCGTCGAGCGGCGCCGGTAAACGCGCGCGAGGCCGATCGCCAGGATCGAGATCGGGATCGCCGCCTCCATCACCTGGCCGACCTTCAGGCCCGAATAGGCCGAGGCGACCGTGAAGACGACGCAGAGGAAGATGCCCCAGGCAATCGCGCGTCCGGACGTCTCGGGCAGGCTTCGCCTGCGCGGGGACGAGCGGCTGATACGTCTCGCCGGCCGCCAGCGTCTTGTAGGCGTTCTCGGGAAGGGATCGCGTGTCGGGAGCGTCCATCCAACCTCCTGAGAGTTTAGATCGGGAATCTGGTTCCCAAGTCTAGCGGGTCAGCGCGGTTTCACTCGCCTCCCGATTTCTTGCCAGACTCCAGGTGGAACTTGTGCAGGAAGCGATGGACGACGGGGGAAAGGATGATTCCGGCGATCAGGATGAGGGCAAGGCCGCTGTAGAGGGCATAGGAACCCGCGAAGATCTTCGCCGCGGTGTTCTTCAAGTCCCCGACCGGGCCCATGCCGGACAGGATCATCGCCGCGTTCAGGAAGGAGTCGGGCCACGACTGTCCGGCGATGTAGTGGTACCCGAGCATCCCGACCGCGAGCGAGGCCGCGATCAGGGCGAAGCCGAAAGACGCCATCTTCAACAGGCGCGCCCGGAACTCCGGCATCGGCAGTAGTGGGCTCAACCGGTGCTCGAACGCCAGGGGCGAGGTCGTCGTTTCATGGCGATGGCTCAGTCCTCCCGCAGGGCCCGCGCCAGCAGCGAGTGGAAGTGGTGGACGCCGTTCTCGCGCCGGACGCTGTAGCGGCCCCGGTCGTAGGTGCGGGACTTCAGCCCCTTCTGCACCGCCTCGCAGATGGCGATGTCCTGCAGCTGGATCTCGTCGGAAAACTCGACGGTCCGCCGGACCGCTTCCCGCGTCTCGGGCCTTTCCGGATCGGGGAAGAACCATTCGAAGACGGTCAGCGTGCGCTCGTGTCCGAGAGGCAGGATCAGGTTCGTCGAGAAGTTGTCCGGATAGACGTTCAGCATGAGGTTGGGATAGATCCAGAAGTAGAGAGCCTCGTCCTCGCTGCCCGTGCGTTTCAACCGTCCGGGGCCGCTCTGCCGGATGGGCGAGTGCTGGAGGGAATAGCAGCGGCTGGTCTCCGTGACGTAGCGCGCGTAGTCGAGCTCCTTCATGAGAGACGGGTGGACGATCGGGATGTGATACCCCTCGAGATAGTTGTCCACGTAGACCTTCCAGTTGCACTCGACCGTCCAGTCCTTGCGCGCGGCGGGCCGCATCGTTTCGAGCCCGCGGGAAGAGAGGCGCGCCGGCAAGTCCTCCAGCGTTTCGGCGAGCGCAGGAGCGTTGTCGTCGAGATTGACGAAGAGGAGGCCCATCCAGGTCTCGATGCGGAACTGCGGCAGCGCGTGCTCTTCCTTGCGGAAGTTCTCCACGCCATCGAACTCGGGCGTGTTCAGAAGCCGGCCGTCGAGCGCGTAACTCCAGCCGTGATAGCCGCAGCGGAAGGCCTGGCAGGTCCCCTCGCCCGCCGCGACGGGCCCTGCCCGGTGACGGCAGACGTTGGACAAGGCGCGGACGCGGGAGTCCGCGCCCCTGGCGACGAGGAGCGGCTCGCCGGCCACTTCGGCCGTGAAGAACTGGCCGGGCGACGAGACCTGGTCCTCGCGCCCCACGAGCTGCCATGTCCGCGCGAAGACCCGCTCCCGCTCCGTCTCGAGGACGCGCTCCTGCGTGTAGCACCAGGACGGCAACGTCGCGGCCGACTGCAGACGCTCGTCAACGTGGAGACCCCACTCTTGCACGCCGTGAAGTATCTCTCCTCTCTCCGCCGAGGGAGCGGCTAGCGTGGTATCCGCGAAGGGAGGAACGGCCGGATCGGGTAGCATCCGCGGCACAAAAAAGAGCTTCTCGCCGCGATTCTCCGGGGATTCACGATCTGCCCTCGCATCCGGGGACTCACGGGGATCCTCTCGTCGCCTCGCTTCTCGGGATGACAGCGTGCCAAGCTCCGGTCGCGGCGCGAGGAGTCTCCCGAAGTAACCGAAGGGAGGAGCCTCGCGCCGCGGGAGCGCAGCACGGAGCGGGCGACGAGGCGGGCGGTCGAGGCCGCATCCGGCCGAGCCACCAGCCGGTAGCAACGCCACGTCGCACGCTCCGCGCGGAGCGACGGTTACTTGATCTGCACATGACGCTTCAGATCCGTCTTGCCGCCGTCTTTCCCCTCGATCGTCACGACCAGAAGATGCGGCCCTGCGGCGACCGAGGGCATCTCGAAGATGAACCCGGCCTTGTCCGAATTCGGAAACGTGGGGTAAGCCTGCTTGACCACTGGAGAACCCTGGCCAAGCTCCGCCGGTGTCGCCGGGCCGCCGTCGAGCGAGGCGGTGACGCTCTTGACTCCGGAATCATCGAGCGCCCAGCCGTAGGCCCGGGAACCGGATGCGACGGTTTCGTTCTCCTTCGGCGTGTCGATGTACCCGAAGGGGGGATGGAGAGCCGTTTCCGACGCGGCGGGCGAGGGCCGGTTCTCCGACTTGCGGCAACCGGCCAGAAGGACCGCTGCCATTGCTGTCGCGCAGAGGAGCGCCCCGTACCCCGCTCTTCTCATCGCGGGGGATTCTATTCCGCGCTCCCGGCGGGTGACTCTTGCGCTCGAGTCCCTGTGGGGAAAGACGGGCATAATCCGCGCGTGCGCCAGCGGACGAAGAAGTCTCCCCAGGACGCCGGACTGACCCGGCGGGAGAGGAGGTTTCTCTCCGGCCTGACGCCTCCCTGGCGCATCCAGAAATTCCTGGACGGTCTCGACTACGACGTCGGCGGCGCGGGCTGCCGCTCGCCCCGAAGGGTCCTGCGCGAGCGCACCGTGCAGTGCATGGACGGCGCGCTCTTTGCCGCCGCGGCCCTGCGCGCGCAGGGGCATCCCCCGCTCGTCCTGGACCTCGAGGCTGTCCAGGACGATGATCACGTGCTGGCCGTCTTCCGCGAGAGCGGATGCTGGGGCGCCATCGCGCGTTCGAACTATTCGGGCCTGCGCTTTCGCGAGCCGATTCACCCGACGATCCGCTCGCTCGTCCTCTCCTATGTCGAGTCGTACTTCAACCTGCGCCGCCAGAAGACGCTGCGCCGCTACTCCCGGCCCGTCAACCTGTCGTGCTTCGACGCCATCCACTGGATGACCTCGGAGGAGGATCTCTGGGAGATCCCCGAGTACCTGGCCGGTATTCGTCACACGCGCCTTCTGCCGGCGCGGGTCGAGACGCGCCTCTCGCCGGTGGACCGCAGGATGTTCGACGCCGGCCTCGTCGGGCGACGAGCTGCCGGTGACAAGCCGCTTGCTGGTATATAGAGCGAAGAGATCGAAGGAGAGCGCTCCGTGACTTACGAACCGGCTCCGCGCGACACCTCGGGCGTCGTCCTCCCGCGGCCGATCGAAGCGCTCACGGAGCTGCTCGCCCGCAACACGCACGAGAACTGGGCTCGCCAGCGCATCGCAGAGGGGTGGCGCTACGGCCCTCAGCGCGACGACGAGCGCAAGGAGCATCCGAATCTCCTCCCCTACGAGGAGCTCTCCGAGGCCGACAAGGAATACGACCGCTCGACGGCGATGGAGACAATCAAGGCCATCCACGCCCTGGGTTATCGGATCGAGAGGGCCTGAGCGAAAGCACGGGGGACGAAGGCACGAGCGACGCCGTGTCTTATCCTTGGTCCAGGGTGCTTTTCTGACGGAGCGGAGCGACCTTCGGACCGGAGCGGCCCTCGAGCGGGCGGCCGGGCACGCGATGGTTGCCGTCGCGCTGCTGTTCCTCGTCAAGGCGGTGGTGCTCGCGTGGTGGGTCACGCCGCTCTGGGACGTGCCGGACGAGACGGGGCACTACGCGATCGTCGCCGACCTCGCGCAAGGAAAGGGGCTTCCTCTGCAGGGGAGAAGCGTCGTGTCTCCCGACGTCATGGCGGACTGGATGCACGGAGGGGCGGCGGAATCTCCGATGAGCAACTGGGTCGCCCAGCACCCTCCCCTCTATCACCTCCTCGCGGCGCCGTTGCTGTCGGCGGCGCGCGCGGTCACGCGCAACCCGCACTGGCTCTACCGCGCGCCGCGGCTGCTCTCGGCCGTCTCCGGCGCGGCGGCGCTCCTTCTCTTCTTCCTGGCGTTCCTCGAGGCGAGCGGCGATCCGCTCCTCTCTTTCGCGGCCGCGGCGGGCGTGGGCTTCATACCGATGTTCAGCCACATGGCCTCGGGCACCAACCACGACATCTTCCTCGCGTTCGCCAGCGCCCTTGTGGCTCTCTGCTGGGTCCGGTTCGAGCGCTCGGGTCTCTTTTCCGACGGATTGAAGACTGCCGCCGCGCTGTCCCTGGCCGGCGCCGTCAAGCTCTCCATCGTGCCCGTCGCGGCGGCGCTGTGGCTGCTGTGCGTCGTCCGGCTCCGGTGCCGGGGGTGGAACCGGCTGGCCCGGGCAATCGCGATCGGCGCGACCTCCGTCTCTCTTCCGGCGCTCTGGGTGCTGCGCCATTGGTGGCTTCTCGGCAACGCGCGCGTCCATCCCATGTCCCGGGAGCGCTTTCACCTCGCGAGCTTCCTCGCCTACCTGCGAGAGGAACCGGTCGTGGACCACACGTTCAAGAACTTCTTCGGATTGATCGGATGGACGGGCACGGGGGGCGGCAGCCTTCGATGGTTCCAGATCTCCGGCCTCTTTCTCGCTCCGTATCTTCTCCTGGCTTTCGCCGCCGCGGCCGGCGCGGGGATCTGGCTCTGGAGACGCCGGCCGAACGATTTCCGCCCGCTCGCCGGGGCCGCCGCGGCGCTCGTTTTCGGTTTTTGCTTCTTCTGGCTGTTCGCGCGCGGCGACGGATCCGAGCCCGTCAAGCGGGTTCTCTACAGCGCTCTCGCCGCCGTGCCTTTTCTCGCGCTGCCGCTCGTCTTCGGGAAACGGGAGGCGGGCGAAGCGGTCCTCTGCGGCTCTCACTTCGTCTTTCTCGTCTTCTCGCTCGCCTATCTCATCAACAGCTTCGAGGCGTACGAGATCTACGGCCAGATGCGCGCGACGAACGGGAGGTATTTCTTCGCGATGCTCCCCTTCCTGGTCCTGGCGTTCGTTTTTCCGGCCGCCAGCCTGTTTCCACGAGGGAGACGGCGGGACATCGGCCTGCTGGCCCTCCTCGCGGCGCTCTTCGTCAACGAGACCGCGTTCTTCCTGCTGAAGGTGATCCCGTTTTACCGTGGCGCTTCCTGACGAGGTAGGCTCCCCTCGATGAATCCTCCGGAGAAGTTCTCGATTGGGCTCGTCCAGATGGCTTGCTCGGCCAATCCGCGGGAAAACCTCGAGAAGGCGGTGGCGAAGGTCGGAGAGGCGGCGCGGGGCGGCGCGCGGATCGTCTGCCTGCCCGAGCTCTTCAAGTCGCGCTATTTCTGCCAGCGGGAGGATCCCGCCGTCTTCGATCTCTCCGAGCCCGTGCCGGGCCCGACGACGGAGGCTCTCGCGGAAGCGGCGCGAAGGCACGGCGTGGCGGTCGTCGCCCCCGTCTTCGAGCGGCGCGCGCCCGGCCTGTACCACAACAGCGCGGCCGTGATCGATTCCGACGGGAGGATCGCGGGGCTCTACCGCAAGATGCACATCCCCGACGACCCCGCCTACTACGAGAAGTTCTACTTCACGCCGGGCGACCTGGGCTTCCCCGCCTTCGATACCGCCGCGGGGCGGATCGCGACGCTCATCTGCTGGGACCAGTGGTACCCGGAGGGAGCGAGGCTCGCGGCGCTCGCGGGGGCAAGCGTCCTCTTCTACCCGACGGCGATCGGCTGGCATCCGCACGAGAAGGCGGAGCACGGAGCGGCGCAGCGCGACGCCTGGCGGACGGTCCAGCGCGGCCACGCGATCGCCAACGGCCTCTACGTCGCGGCGGTCAACCGCGTCGGCCTCGAACAGCCCGAAGGCGGCGGCGCAGGCATCGAGTTCTGGGGAACCTCCTTCGTCGCCGATCCGCAGGGGGTCATCGTGGCCGAGGCCTCGGCGGATCGCGAGGAGGTTCTCGTCGCCGCGATCGACCCGGTGCGCATCGAGGACGTGCGCCGCAACTGGCCCTTCCTGCGCGACCGGCGCATCGACGCCTATTCCGGGATCACCCGCCGGTATCTCGACGAAGATCCGTGGTCTCTAAAGACCTGACGCCGGCGGCCGGCTTCCGCCTGCCCGCCGAGTGGGAGCCGCACGCGGCGACGTGGATCGGCTGGCCTCACAACCGGACCGATTGGCCGGGCAGGTTCGGCCCGATCCCCTGGGTCTACGCGGAGATCGTCCGCAAGCTTGTGCCCGGAGAGTCCGTGCGGGTTCTCGCCGAGTCGAAGGCGCACGAGCTCTCGGCGCGGCGCGTGCTCGAGCGGGCCGGCGTGGACGCGGCGCGGGTCGAATTCTTCCGCTTTCCGACGAACCGGGGATGGACGCGCGACTCGGGGCCCACGTTCCTGCGGCGCGAGGGGAAACGGCCGGAGGTCGCGGTCCGCCGCTTCCGATTCAACGGCTGGGCAAAGTACGACGACTGGAAGAAGGACGACGCCATCCCGCCGAAAGTTGCGAGCGTTCTCGGTCTGCCCCTCCTGCCGGCGCGGCTCGGCGGCCGGCAGATCGTGCTCGAAGGCGGTGCGATCGACGTTAACGGCTCGGGGACGCTCATCACGACCGAAGAGTGCCTGCTCGATGAAGAGGTGCAGGTGCGAAACCCCGGCATGACGCGCCGCGAGTACGAGAAGGCCTTCCAGGAGCTCCTCAACGCCGGCAACGTCCTGTGGCTCAACCGCGGCATCGCCGGCGACGATACCCACGGCCACGTGGACGACATTGCCCGCTTCGTCAACCGCCGCACCGTCGTCGTCTCACGCGAGACGAACGCCACGGACGAGAACTACCGCCCGCTCGAGGAAAACCGCGAGAGGCTCGAGGGGATGCGGCTCGAGGACGGCTCGAGGATCGAGGTCGTGTTTCTCCCGATGCCGGCGCCCCTCTTCTTCGACGGGCGAAGGCTCCCGGCTTCCTACGCGAACTTCTATATCGGCAACGCGGCCGTCCTCGTTCCGACCTTCAACGATCCGAAGGACCGACTGGCGCTCGCCATCCTCTCCGCGCTCTTCCGCGACCGGCCCGTCGTCGGAATCCACGCGGTGGAGCTCGTCTGGGGACTCGGCACGATCCACTGCATGACACGGCAGCAGCCCGCATGAACCGGCCGATCGAGGACCTCCCGACGCCGGCGGTTCTCGTGGATCTCGATGTCCTCGAGAAGAACATCGCCCGCCAGGCCGAGCGCGCGCGGGAGGCGGGAGTGCGCCTGCGCCCGCACGCCAAGACGCACAAGTGCCCGGAGATCGCCCGGATGCAGCTCGCGGCGGGCGCGGCCGGCATCTCGCTCGCGAAGACTTCCGAAGCCGAGGTCTTCGCCGAGGCCGGTTTCGACGACATCTTCATCGCCTATCCGGTCGCCGGACTGGGAAAAGCCGAGCGCCTGCTGGCGCTCTCCGACAGGTTGCGCCTGGCTGTCGGCACAGACAGCGTCGAGGGGGCGCGGCAACTGTCGGAACCCTTTCAAGCCGCGGGAAGAAGGCTCGACGTGCTGCTCAAAGTCGACGTCGGCTATCACCGTGTCGGGGTCCTGCCGGAGAACGCTCTCGAAGTCGCGCGGCGCATCGCGGAGCTTCCCGGGCTCAAACTGCGCGGCGTCTTCACGCACGCGGGCCATGTCTATCAAGCCGAAACCCCTGAGGCGATCGCCCAAATCGGAAAACTCGAAGGAGAGATCCTCTTCTCCTGCGCCGGGGCGCTCCGGCGCTCGGGGCTTCCCATCGAGGAGGTCTCGGTCGGCTCGACGCCGTCCGCCCGCCACGCGATGCGGGTGGCCGGCGTCACGGAATGCCGGCCGGGAAATTACGTCTTCCACGACGGTTCGCAGGCCGCCCTGGGCACCTGCGCCCTCGAAGACTGCGCGATGACCGTCCTCGCGACCGTCGTGAGCGTCCCGGCTCGCGATCGCGTCTGTCTGGACGCCGGATCGAAGACCCTCTCTCAGGACACCCTGCGCCCGCGGTCCAACGGCCACGGCCTGATCCTCGGTACGTCAAGCCGCCTTCAGAGCCTCTCGGAAGAGCACGGCGTCGCGCGCATCGAAGAGGGCGACTCCTTCCGCGTCGGAGACCGGGTCCGCATCCTCCCCAACCACGCCTGCGTCGTCTCTAATCTCCACGACCGTCTCTACGGCGTCCGCGCCGGCCGCGTCGAAACGGAATTCCGCGTCGCCGCCCGCGGCAGAGTCGAATAGTTCGAAGGCGCCTATCGATCAACCTCTCCTGGGGTTTGGTCTTGCCGCCGTCTTTCCCCTCGATCGTCACGACCAGAAGGTGCGGTCCTGCGGCGACCGAGGGCATCTCGAAGATGAACCCGGCCTTGTCCGAATTCGGAAACGTGGGATAAGCCTGCTTGACCACGGGAGAACCCTGGCCAAGCTCCGCGGGCGTCGCCGGGCCGCCGTCGAGCGAGGCGGTGACGCTCTTGACTCCGGAATCATCGAGCGCCCAGCCGTAGGCCCGGGAACCGGATGCGACGGCTTCGTTCTCCTTCGGCGTGTCGATGTACCCGAAGGGGGGATGGAGAGCCGCTTCCGACGCGGCGGGCGAGGGCCGGTTCTCCGACTTGCGGCAACCGGCCAGAAGGACCGCTGCCATTGCTGTCGCGCAGAGGAGCGCCCCGTACCCCGCCCTGCTCATCGCGACGGATTCTATTCCGCGCTCCCGGCGGGAGACTCTTGCGCTCGAGTCCCTTGGGGAAAGACGGGCATAATCCGCGCGTGCGCGAGCGGACGAAGAACCCTCCCCGGGACGCCGGCCTGACCCGGCGGGAGAGGAGGTTTCTCTCCGGCCTGACTCCTCCCTGGCGCATCCAGAAATTCCTGGACGGTCTCGACTACGACGTCGCCGGCGCGGGCTGCCGCTCGCCCCGAAGGGTCCTGCGCGAGCGCACCGTGCAGTGCATGGACGGCGCGCTCTTTGCCGCCGCGGCCCTGCGCGCGCAGGGGCATCCCCCGCTCGTCCTGGACCTCGAGGCGGTCCAGGACGATGATCACGTGCTGGCGGTCTTCCGCGAGAGCGGATGCTGGGGCGCCATCGCGCGTTCGAACTATTCGGGCCTGCGCTTTCGCGAGCCGATCCACCCGACGATCCGCTCGCTCGTCCTCTCCTATGTCGAGTCGTACTTCAACCTGCGCCGGCAGAAGACGCTGCGCCGCTACTCCCGGCCCGTCAACCTGTCGCGCTTCGACGCCATCCACTGGATGACCTCGGAGGAGGATCTCTGGGAGATCCCCGAGTACCTGGCCGGTCTCCGTCACACGCGCCTTCTGCCGGCGCGGGTCGAGACGCGCCTCTCGCCGGTGGACCGCAGGATGTTCGACGCCGGCCTCGTCGGGCGACGAGCGGCCGGTGACAGGCCGGGGCGGCCTGCTGGTATATAGAACGAAGAGATCGAAGGAGAGCGCTTCGTGACTTACAAGCCGGCTCCGCGCGACACCTCGGGCGTCGTCCTCCCGCGGCCGATCGAAGCGCTCACGGAGCTGCTCGCCCGCAACACGCACGAGAACTGGGCTCGCCAGCGCATCGCGGAGGGGTGGCGCTACGGCCCTCAGCGCGACGACGAGCGCAAGGAGCATCCGAATCTCGTCCCCTACGAGGAGCTCTCCGAGGCCGACAAGGAATACGACCGCTCGACGGCGATGGAGACAATCAAGGCCATCCTCGCCCTGGGTTATCGGATCGAGAAGGCCTGAGCGAAAGCACGGGGGACGAAGGCACGAGCGACGCCGTGTCTTATCCTTGGTCCAGGGTGCTTTTCTGACGGAGCGGAGCGACCTTCGGACCGGAGCGGCCCTCGAGCGGGCGGCCGGGCGCGCGATGGTTGCCGTGGCGGTGCTGTTCCTCGTCAAGGCGGTGGTGCTTGCGTGGTGGGTCACGCCGCTCTGGGACGTGCCGGACGAGACGGGGCACTACGCGATCGTGAGCGACCTCGCGCAAGGAAAGGGGCTTCCTCTGCAGGGGAGAAGCGTCGTGCCTCCCGACGTCATGGCGGACTGGATGCACGGAGGGGCGGCGGAATCTCCGATGAGCAACTGGGTCGCCCAGCACCCTCCCCTCTATCACCTCCTCGCGGCGCCGTTGCTGTCGGCGGCGCGCGCGGTCACGCGCAACCCGCACTGGCTCTACCGCGCGCCGCGGCTGCTCTCGGCCGTCTCCGGCGCGGCGGCGCTCCTTCTCTTCTTCCTGGCGTTCCTCGAGGCGAGCGGCGATCCGCTCCTCTCTTTCGCGGCCGCGGCGGGCGTGGGCTTCATACCGATGTTCAGCCACATGGCCTCGGGCACCAACCACGACATCTTCCTCGCGTTCGCCAGCGGCCTCGTGGCTCTCTGCTGGGTCCGGTTCGAGCGCTCGGGTCTCTTTTCCGACGGATTGAAGACCGCCGCCGCGCTGTCCCTGGCCGGCGCCGTCAAGCTCTCCATCGTGCCCGTCGCGGCGGCGCTCTGGTTGCTGTGCGTCCTCCGGCTCCGGTGCCGGGGATGGAACCGGCTGGCCCGGGCAATCGCGATCGGCGCGACCTCCGTCTCTCTTCCGGCGCTCTGGGTGCTGCGCCATTGGTGGCTTCTCGGCAACGCGCGCGTCCATCCCATCTCCCGGGAGCGCTTTCACCTCGCGAGCTTCCTCGCCTACCTGCGAGAGGAACCGGTCGTGGACCACACGTTCAAGAACTTCTTCGGCTTGATCGGATGGACGGGCACGGGGGGCGGCAGCCTTCGATGGTTCCAGATCTCCGGCCTCTTTCTCGCTCCGTATCTTCTCCTGGCTCTCGCCGCCGCGGCCGGCGCGGGGATCTGGCTCTGGAGACGCCGGCCGAACGATTTCCGCCCGCTCGCCGGGGCCGCCGCGGCGCTCGTTTTCGGTTTCTGCTTCTTCTGGCTGTTCGCGCGCGGCGACGGATCCGAGCCCGTCAAGCGGGTTCTCTACAGCGCTCTCGCCGCCGTGCCTTTTCTCGCGCTGCCGCTCGTCTTCGGGAAACGGGAGGCGGGCGAAGCGATCCTCTGCGGCTCTCACTTCGTCTTTCTCGTCTTCTCGCTCGCCTATCTCTTCAACAGCTTCGAGGGTTACGAGATCTACGGCCAGATGCGCGCGACGAACGGGCGGTATTTCTTCGCGATGCTCCCCTTCCTGGTCCTGGCGTTCGTTTTTCCGGCCGCCAGCCTGTTTCCACGAGGGAGGCGGCGGGACATCGGCCTGCTGGCCCTCCTCGCGGCGCTCTTCGTCAACGAGACCGCGTTCTTCCTGCTGAAGGTGATCCCGTTTTACCGTGGCGCTTCCTGACGAGGTAGGCTCCCCTCGATGAATCCTCCGGAGAAGTTCTCGATTGGGCTCGTCCAGATGGCTTGCTCGGCCAATCCGCGGGAAAACCTCGAGAAGGCGGTGGCGAAGGTCGGAGAGGCGGCGCGGGGCGGCGCGCGGATCGTCTGCCTGCCCGAGCTCTTCAGGTCGCGCTATTTCTGCCAGCGGGAGGATCCCGCCGTCTTCGATCTCTCCGAGCCCGTGCCGGGCCCGACGACGGAGGCTCTCGCGGAAGCGGCGCGAAGGCACGGCGTGGCGGTCGTCGCCCCCGTCTTCGAGCGGCGCGCGCCCGGCCTGTACCACAACAGCGCGGCCGTGATCGATTCCGACGGGAGGATCGCGGGGCTCTACCGCAAGATGCACATCCCCGACGACCCCGCCTACTACGAGAAGTTCTACTTCACGCCGGGCGACCTGGGCTTCCCCGCCTTCGATACCGCCGCGGGGCGGATCGCGACGCTCATCTGCTGGGACCAGTGGTACCCGGAGGGAGCGAGGCTCGCGGCGCTCGCGGGGGCAAGCGTCCTCTTCTACCCGACGGCGATCGGCTGGCATCCGCACGAGAAGGCGGAGCACGGAGCGGCGCAGCGCGACGCCTGGCGGACGGTCCAGCGCGGCCACGCGATCGCCAACGGCCTCTACGTCGCGGCGGTCAACCGCGTCGGCCTCGAACAGCCCGAAGGCGGCGGCGCAGGCATCGAGTTCTGGGGAACCTCCTTCGTCGCCGATCCGCAGGGGGTCATCGTGGCCGAGGCCTCGGCGGATCGCGAGGAGGTTCTCGTCGCCGCGATCGACCCGGTGCGCATCGAGGACGTGCGCCGCAACTGGCCCTTCCTGCGCGACCGGCGCATCGACGCCTATTCCGGGATCACCCGCCGGTATCTCGACGAAGATCCGTGGTCTCTAAAGACCTGACGCCGGCGGCCGGCTTCCGCCTGCCCGCCGAGTGGGAGCCGCACGCGGCGACGTGGATCGGCTGGCCTCACAACCGGACCGATTGGCCGGGCAGGTTCGGCCCGATCCCCTGGGTCTACGCGGAGATCGTCCGCAAGCTTGTGCCCGGAGAGTCCATCCGGGTTCTCGTCGAGTCGAAGGCGCACGAGCTCTCGGCGCGGCGCGTGCTCGAGCGGGCCGGCGTGGACGCGGCGCGGGTCGAATTCTTCCGCTTTCCGACGAACCGGGGATGGACGCGCGACTCGGGGCCCACGTTCCTGCGGCGCGAGGGGAAACGGCCGGAGGTCGCGGTCCGCCGCTTCCGATTCAACGGCTGGGCAAAGTACGACGACTGGAAGAAGGACGACGCCATCCCGCCGAAAGTTGCGAGCGCTCTCGGTCTGCCCCTCCTGCCGGCGCGGCTCGGTGGCCGGCAGATCGTGCTCGAAGGCGGTGCGATCGACGTCAACGGCTCGGGGACGCTCATCACGACCGAAGAGTGCCTGCTCGATGAAAAGGTGCAGGTGCGAAACCCCGGCATGACGCGCCGCGAGTACGAGAAGGCCTTCCAGGAGCTCCTCAACGCCGGCAACGTCCTGTGGCTCAACCGCGGCATCGCCGGCGACGATACCCACGGCCACGTGGACGACATCGCCCGCTTCGTCAACCGCCGCACCGTCGTCGTCTCTCGCGAGACGAACGCCACGGACGAGAACTACCGCCCGCTCGAGGAAAACCGCGAGAGGCTCGAGGGGATGCGGCTCGAGGACGGCTCGAGGATCGAGGTCGTGTTTCTCCCGATGCCGGCGCCCCTCTTCTTCGACGGGCGAAGGCTCCCGGCTTCCTACGCGAACTTCTATATCGGCAACGCGGCCGTCCTCGTTCCGACCTTCAACGATCCGAAGGACCGACTGGCGCTCGCCATCCTCTCCGCGCTCTTCCGCGACCGGCCCGTCGTCGGAATCCACGCGGTGGAGCTCGTCTGGGGACTCGGCACGATCCACTGCATGACACGGCAGCAGCCCGCATGAACCGGCCGATCGAGGACCTCCCGACGCCGGCGGTTCTCGTGGATCTCGATGTCCTCGAGAAGAACATCGCCCGCCAGGCCGAGCGCGCGCGGGAGGCGGGAGTGCGCCTGCGCCCGCACGCCAAGACGCACAAGTGCCCGGAGATCGCCCGGATGCAGCTCGCGGCGGGCGCGGCCGGCATCTCGCTCGCGAAGACTTCCGAAGCCGAGGTCTTCGCCGAGGCCGGTTTCGACGACATCTTCATCGCCTATCCGGTCGCCGGACTGGGAAAAGCCGAGCGCCTGCTGGCGCTCTCCGACAGGTTGCGCCTGGCTGTCGGCACGGACAGCGTCGAGGGGGCGCGGCAACTGTCGGAACCCTTTCAAGCCGCGGGAAGAAGGCTCGACGTGCTGCTCAAAATCGACGTCGGCTATCACCGTGTCGGGGTCCTGCCGGAGAACGCTCTCGAAGTCGCGCGGCGCATCGCGGAGCTTCCCGGGCTCAAACTGCGCGGCGTCTTCACGCACGCGGGCCATGTCTATCAAGCCGAAACCCCTGAGGCCATCGCCCAAATCGGAAAACTCGAAGGAGAGATCCTCTTCTCCTGCGCCGGGGCGCTCCGGCGCTCGGGGCTTCCCATCGAGGAGGTCTCGGTCGGCTCGACGCCGTCCGCCCGCCACGCGATGCGGGTGGCCGGCGTCACGGAATGCCGGCCGGGAAATTACGTCTTCCACGACGGTTCGCAGGCCGCCCTGGGCACCTGCGCCCTCGAAGACTGCGCGATGACCGTCCTCGCGACCGTCGTGAGCGTCCCGGCTCGCGATCGCGTCTGTCTGGACGCCGGATCGAAGACCCTCTCTCAGGACACGCTGCGCCCGCGGTCCAACGGCCACGGCCTGATCCTCGGCACGTCAAGCCGCCTTCAGAGCCTCTCGGAAGAGCACGGCGTCGCGCGCATCGAAGAGGGCGACTCCTTCCGCGTCGGAGACCGGGTCCGCATCCTCCCCAACCACGCCTGCGTCGTCTCTAATCTCCACGACCGCCTCTACGGAGTCCGCGCCGGCCGCGTCGAAACAGAATTCCGCGTCGCCGCCCGCGGCAGAGTGGAGTGATCTCGTCTCCCCGCGATCATTGCAGTCGCCTGCCGCTGTGAATTGGAAGTGGGGGACCCAGGCTGACATCCCCGGGTCAGAAACGTGACAGGCCACGCGTGGGGGAAGTCTTCCGAAACCACTGGCTCAGTGGGACGCCGGCAGTCCTCGCTGGAGGCAAGAGAACACGGCCCTGGATGCCCCCTTCGTGCAGAGTGCCTGAGGCTTCGCGCCAAGCCACGGTTCCAAACAGCGGCCTGCGTCCGCGCGAATCACATCAAGAGCATTATCGGGAGGGCGCAAATTTCACATGTATGAGAGTTTCGTAATTGTCCTCTGCTCTCCGAATAGACGCCAACAATGGTTGTAGGGCCAAAGTATGAAATCCGGCGTGAAGCATCATTGCTCAGCGGTCAAAACCATTCGCAATACA
This sequence comes from uncultured Acidobacteriota bacterium, assembly GCA_963741435.1. Lineage (GTDB taxonomy): Bacteria > Acidobacteriota > Thermoanaerobaculia > UBA5066 > Gp7-AA6 > JAWOLE01. The sequence continues at coordinate 39,806 of CAVUIX010000014.1, forward strand.
TGGTCTTCGATGCTGCAGTACGGTTGGGGATGGGGTCAACAGGCGAATGCTACTTGGAAAATTGCCTTCGTTGAATCTTGACTTCCTGGCCGTTCGGCGCAAGTGTGCGGGATCAAAGGAGGGTTAGCTATGATGCACCGATTAAAGGCGAAACGTGTCGAGCTTCTCGGGTTGGCGGTCGCTGCCCTCGCCATCCTCGTCGCAGCGGCGGGGACGGCGACGGCCGCGACGGGGGCTAGACAGGCGGCGCCGCTGACGCCAAGTTTCTCGGAGGCCGTCGCGTTCGACGTCTCGTTGCCCCTGTCCAGCCTCGCATGGAAAGCGCCGCTTCGGAGGCTGCCGCCCGTTTCCTCGCAGGAGCCTATCGAGATCCGGCCGGAGCGCGGGCCGGTCATCCCCGATCAGGGGTACTCGGGCGATGGAGCCCTTCAGAAGGACGGCGCGCGGGTCGCGACTCCGGCGATACCCGGCACGCTGGCGAACTTCGAGGGCCTGTCCAACCAGGACAACTTCAATATCTTCGGCGGCCGCGTGAATCCGCCGGATCCCAACGGCGACGTCGGACCGAACCACTACGTCGAGATGATCAACCTGGTCTTCGGGGTCTACGACAAGACCGGGAACCTGCTGCTCGGGACCGGTCGAGACCGGCACGTTGTGGGCGGGCTTTGCGATCCCCGACTGCACGGACCCGTCCGGCGATCCCATCGTGCTGTACGACCAGCTCGAGGACCGCTGGCTCCTGAGCCAGTTCACGACCCGAGGAGCCGATGGGAGTGTGCCGAATTACAACTGCGTCGCGGTTTCGGTGACCGGCGACCCGACCGGTGCCTATTACCGGTATGCATTCAACACGACGTTCAACGACCTCTTCTTTTTCCCCGATTACCCCAAGTACGGCGTTTGGACGAACTCGTATCTGCTGACCTCGCGTGACTTCGGGCCCACAGTCCAGTACGGCATCAGCGTCTACGCGCTCGAGAAGAACAAGATGATCGCCGGCAACCCGAAGGCCCGCGCGGTGCACTTCTTCATCGACTCGGATGTCGTGCCTCTCGAATTGATCGGCGACGGCTTGCTCCCGGCGGACATCGACGGCAAGCGGCGGCCGAAGGACGGCGCGCCCGCTCCAATCGTCGGGACGCAGGACGACGGCGCCGGGTACGGAGGCACGTTCGATGCCTTGAACATCTGGGAACTGTCGGTCAAGTGGAAAGCGAACTCCGGAGGCTTCGCTCACTCTGAAAGCGCAGCTTCCCGTGGCCCCGTTCGACTCGATCTTTCCCTGCGCGCCGACCTCGCGCGACTGCCTCCCCCAGCCCGGGATCGTCAATCCGGCGCAGTACCTCGACATCCTTTCCTACCGGCAGCGGCCCACCTTCCGGCTCGCCTACCGCAATTTCGGGACTTACGAGGCGCTCGTGACCAATCAGTCCGTCGAGGCGCTTCCCGGCGTGGCGGGCGTGCGCTGGTACGAGATCCGGCGGACCGGTGCCACGTACTCGCTCTACCAGCAGGGAACCTACGCGCCCAACGATGGCGTGCATCGCTGGATGGGCAGCATCGCCCAGAACGCGGTCGGGGACATTGCCCTCGGCTACAGCGTGGTCAACGGGACGACGTCTTCCCGGGAATCCGCTATACGGGCCGGCTCGCCGGTGATCCGCTGGGACAGCTGACCCTCGGCGAGGGGGTCGTCATCAACGGCTCGGGCGTCCAGACGACAACGAACTCCCGATGGGGCGACTACACCGACATGACCGTCGATCCGACCGATGACTGCACCTTCTGGTACGTCAACGAGTACTACACTGCGGCCGGCCAGGCGAGCAGCGCGGCAGGCTGGCAGACCCGAATCGGAAGCTTCAAATACCCGGGGTGCGTGGCGAGGCAGTGATCTAAGTCGTTATTTTTGGCGGCCCGGCGCGAAGAACCCTCTTCGCGCCGGGCTTTTTTGACTTGGGCGAGGGCCCATCCAGCGGCTGGACGGAATCCTCTAACGATCTACCGCAGGGTTCTCTTTCTGCAGCGCCGGGTATGCCTCGCAGCGACTGCCTTTCATCGGGGTCAAGATACTCTTGGCAGGCAAAGAGAGCCGAATCTGTGAGCTACACCAATCCGCCCGGAAGCGTGGGCGCCGTCATGGCCGTCACGCTGACGCTCCCCCTGTGGCTGGCGATCGTCCTCGGCCTGCTCGCGCTCTGGTCCGCGCTCGACCGGCTGCTCATCCCGAGCGCGCGCTGGTTCCTGCGGCGGCGCGTCAACCGCGTGCTCGAGGAGATCAACACGCGGCTGAAGATCCGGATCCCGCCTTCAAGCTGACCAAGCGCGAGGTCCTGATCGACCGGCTGCTCTACGATCCGCAGGTGCAGGAGGCTGCCGAGGTCGAGGCGCGCGAAGCCCGGACGCCGCGCGAGGTCGTGCAGGATCGCATCCATCGCTACGCGCGGGAGATCGTGCCGGCCTTCAATGCCTACGTCTACTTCCGATTCGGCTACTGGCTGGCGAGAACCATCGCGCGCTCGCTCTACCGCGTCCGGCTCGGCTACTCCGACGAGCGCGGCCTCTCCTCCATCGGCCCGGCCTCAACGGTCGTGTTTCTCATCAACCACCGCAGCAACATGGACTACATCCTGGTGTCGTACCTGGCGGCCGAGAAAGCCGCGCTCTCCTACGCGGTCGGCGAGTGGGCGCGCATCTGGCCGCTCCAGACGCTCATCCGCGCGATGGGGGCGTACTTCGTGAGGCGGAGCTCCGGGGACCCGCTCTACCGCAAGGTCCTCGAGCGCTACGTCGCCATGGCGACGCAGGCCGGCGTCACGCAGGCGGTCTTTCCCGAGGGAGGCCTTTCGCGCGACGGGCGCCTGCGCCGGCCCAAGCTCGGGATCCTCGACTACATGGCCCGCTCCTTCGATCCGGCCGGCGAGCGCGACATCGTCTTCGTGCCGGTCGGGATCAACTACGACCGCGTCTTCGAGGACCGCAGCTTTCTTCGCGAGCTCGACGCCAAGGCGCCTCCACCCGGGGCGTTCGCGTCCGTCCGGCAGGTGTCGCAATTCCTGTTGCGCAATCTCTGGCTGCTCGCGCGAAACAAGTGGCACCGCTTCGGTTACGCCTGCGTCAACTTTGGCTCCCCGGTGTCGTTGAAAGAACACATCCGGCGCCGCGGCGTCGATTTCCGGGCGCTCGGGCGCGAGGAACGCTCCGCCGCCATCGAAGAGCTCGGACGCGAGCTCATGGCCGAGGTCGCGCGGGTCGTGCCGGCGGTGCCCGTCTCGCTCGTGGCGACGGCGTTCCTGCGTCATCCGGCCCGGGCCTGGAGCGAGCTGGAGATTGAAGGGCGCCGCGCTCGATCTGATGCGGGAGCTCGAGGCCCGCGGCGCTCACGTCTATGTCCCGCGCGGCGATCAGGACTATGCGATCACCGTGGGGCTGCGGATGCTGACGCTGCGCCACCTGGTCACGGAGTCGGGCGGCCTCTACAGCGCTCATCCGGAGGAGCTGCCGCTCCTGGCCTACTACGCCAACTCGATCGCCCATCTCCTCTCGGAAAGCGGAAAACCGGAAACACCAGAGAACGCCTAGGCGCGCGCTTGCGTCGTCATCTTCTCAGCCCCGGTCGCGGCGCGAGGAGTCTCCCAAGTAACGCAGGGAGGAGCCTCGGCGCGGGAGGCGCTGCGCGGGGTCAGGCGGGCGGTCGAAGGCGCAGATCCCGCGCAAGCGCGGAGCGACGTGAGCAGATCCTTCGCTTCGCTCAGGACGACAGGGGTAAGCGTTCCCTCAACACATCCTCAGCGACGCGTTCAGTAGAACAGCGGGATTCCGCCGGTGCTCGCGGCGCGAGGAGTCTCCCAAGTAACCGCAGGGAGGAGCCTCGCGCCGCGGGAGCGGAGCGCTGGCGCGGGATCAGGCGAGCGATCGAGGCCGCATCCGGCCGAGTCGCTCGCCGGTGCGCCGAAGGCGCAGATCCCGCGTCAGCGCGGAGCGACGTCCGAGACGTCGCGGACGAAGATGGAGAGCAGGATGCTCACGATCGAGACGACGAGCGCGCCCAGGAACGCCGCCCAGAAACCGTCCACGTGGAAGCCGATGCCGAGCGACCCGGAGAGGCCGCTCGTCAAGAGGAGGATCACGGCGTTGATGACGAGGGTGAAGAGCCCGAGCGTCAGGATCAGAAGAGGACACGACAGGACAGTCAACAGGGGGCGCAGGAGCGCGTTGAGCAAGCCGAACACGAGGGCGACGGCAAAGAGGCTCACTTCGCTTCCCGAATGTGTCACGCCCGGAACGATCCGCGTGGCGACCCAGAGCGCCGCGGCGTTGATCAGCAGGCGAAGGACAAACCTCATCACGCCCTCCCCGCGAGAATCGCCGGACCCCCGCTCGGCGGATTATCTCCCGGGGGGCCCTTACGTCTTCAGAACGGCCAGAAGGGTGATGTCGTCGGCCTGTTCCGAGCCGGCCGCGTGGGCGAGCACGCCCGCCTCGATGGCGTCGAGGAGCGCCGCCGCGGAGGCGACGGGCTGACCCAGCAGAGCGAGGAGGCGCCCTTCTCCGTAGAGGCCCGAGGCGCCTCGCGCGTCGGTCACGCCGTCGGTGAAGGCGAGAAGCCCCTCCCCCGCCTCCAGCCGCGTTTCCCGGACTTCAAAGGGCATGTCCGGCATCATGCCCACGGCCGGGCCGGTGGGATACAGGCGACTCTTTGCGCCGCCAGGTCCGAAGTGGATCGGGGCCTCGTGTCCTCCGTTGACGTAGAGGAGCGAGCCGGTCGCGGGATCGAGCACTCCGAAGAAGAGCGTGGCGAACATGTTGGAACGGCCGTGCGTTCGCGCGATGTAGTCGTTGGTCAGCCGGACGGTGCGCAGGAGCTCCGTGCCTGGCTCCGGCCCCGAAGCGGCACCCGTCGCGGTGGCGCGCAGGAGGCTGCGGAAGAGGGCCATGAAGAGCGCCGCGCCGACCCCCTTGTCGCAGACGTCGGCGATCACGAGGCCGATCCTCCCGGAGGACGGCAGCGAGAAGGCGTCGTAGAAGTCGCCGGCCACCTGGCGGGCCGGCCGGAAGAGCGCCGCGATCTCCCATCCGGCAACCTGCGGCAATTCCTCCGGCAGGAAGCTCTTCTGGATCTCGCGCCCGATCTCGAGCTCCCGTTCGAGGCTCTTCGCCCAGAGCCGCTCCTTGTCGCGGAGCCTCTTCTTCTCCAGCGTCGCGCCCACGCGGGCCTTCAGCAGCACGGGGTTGAAGGGCTTGGGCAGGTAGTCGGTCGCGCCGAGCTCGATGCACTTGACGACGCTGTCCATCTCGGTCACGGCCGAAATCATGATGACCGGGATGTGCTTCAAGACCGGGTCACTCATCATCTCGCTCAAGACCTGGTACCCGTCCATCTCGGGCATCATGATGTCGAGGAGGACGAGGTCGAACGGCTCGGCCCGCACCATCTCCAGCGCCCGGCGCCCGTTCTCCGCGACCGACACCGCATGGCCCTGCTGCTTCAAGCGGCGGGAGAGCAGGTCGCGATTGGCCTCGACGTCGTCCACGACGAGGACCCGGCCTATTTCAGCTGCCATCGGGTCTCTGCCCCAATCCAGAATGACTTTCGAAGAGATGATAGGACCAGGAACTAAGGACTCTCAAACGCGAGCGAGCAGGCGCCGCAGGAAGGGGAGCTGCCTGGAGGCCGCCTCCTCTCCCCTCTCGATCATGTATGGATGAAGAGTGGAGTCGCGCAGGCCGACGTGCCGTTCGAAGGTCGGAATGATCGGAACGATCTCGGCGTGATGCGCCGCGCTGTAGAAGGAGTAGGTGGATTTCAACAGGTTATTCATGGTGATCCAGGTGGTCTGGGAAACGAGGCTCATCAGCGATCCCACCGACTCGTGCAGCGGATTCTCGAACCCCATCGCGAGGATGATGTCGCACCCCTCCCGGATGGCCACGCTGACCGGCAGCGGATCCGAGGCGCCGCCGTCGAAGAGGAGCCGCCCGTCCACCGCCCAGGGGGAGAGGAGCACCGGGATCGCGACCGAGGCGCGCGCGGCGTCGAAGAGGCGCCCCCGAGAGAGGACGACGCTGTCGCCGGTCTTCAGATCCGTGGCCACGAGATGGAGAGGAATCCGCGCGTCGGCAAACGTCGTTTCGCCGTAGAGGCTCTCGAGAACCTGCTTCAACCGGCGCTCGTCCAGGAGACCGACGGGTCCCCGGGCGCGAAAGAGGCGAGGCAAGAGCCCCCTCAGGATCATTCCGTAATCGACGCGGGCAAAGAGGCCCTGCCACATCTCGTGGCTGCGCCGTTCCGTCTCGTCCAGATCCCAGCCCAGGGCGAGGGCCGAGGCGTAGAGGCCGCCCGCGCTGCAACCCACCGCGAGATCCACCGGGATCCCCTCCTTCTTCAGAACACGCAGCAGGCCCAGAGCCGAGGCGCACTTGATCGAGCCGGACCCGATGACGACGCCGATCCTCGGCGCGCGGGGAACGGGAGCCGTCGTCCTCCGAATGTCGATCGCAGAATCGCGTTCTTCGCTCGCCATGCGATCAGGCTCCCGCCAGCAAACGCCGCAGGTACGGGACCTGGCGCTCGGCGGCGCGCTCCCCTTCCTCGATGACGTAAGGGATCTTGTCGGTGTCGAAGAGATGGATCCGGTCCTTGAACTCGGGAAGGATCGGCAGGATCTCGGCGTGGTGGGCCAGGTTGTGGAAGGCGAAGTTGGACTTCAGAAGGTTGTTGGACGTGATCGAGGAGAGCTGGAAGGCAAACCGGAGGGGCGAGTTGACCTTCGGCTGCAGGGGGCTCTCGAACCCCATCGTGACGATGATGTTGGCTCCCTGCTTGATCGCGACCCCGACCGGCATCGGGTCCGACATGAATCCATCCACCAGCAGGCGGCCGTCGACGGGCCAGGGCCGGAAGACGTAAGGAATGGCGATGGAGGCGCGGATCGCATCCACGACGGACCCGCGTTCGAAGACGACCTGGTCCCCGGTGTGAAAGTCCGTCGCCGTCAGGTAGAGCGGGATCTGCGCCTGCTCGAGCGTCGCGTCGCCGAATGCCTTCTTCAACCGCTGGAGGATCAGCGTGTCGTTGACCATGCCGAAGTTCTCGTCGAAACCGAAGAGCCGCGGCAGGAAGACGGAGAACAGGGACTTGTGGTTGCGGCGGCTCGTCAGCTCCTTCGTCCAGAGCCGGCGCGTCATCGCCTCGGCGGTCTCCACGTCGTGTCCCAGAGCGATGAGCGCCGCGTAGAGGCTTCCGCCGCTGCAGCCGACGATCATGTCGATGCCGATCCCTTCGCGCCGCAGAACCTTCAACAAGCCGAGCGCGGCGGCGCACTTGACGCTCCCCGAGCCGAGGACGACGGCTACCCGCGGTTCATCCCGCCTGGCCCGGGGGCTCTCGACGTTCACGCCGAGAAGCTCGCCACGGCCGACTCGATATCGGGAAAGAGCTTCAGGATGTGGGTGAAGCCCGAAAGCTCCAGGACCCGCAGCACCTCCGGCTGCACGCCGGCCAGCCGCAGGTCGCCCCCCTGCTGCCGCGTCTCCTTGACCGTCTCGAGCAGAGCCCGCAGGCCCGCGCTGGACGTGTACTCCACGCGCGCGAAATCTCCCACGATGTGAATGTACCCGCCCGTCACCTGGGCGCGGAACGAGCCGGTCAGGGTCGGGGCCGTCATCCCGTCCACGCTCCCGACGATCGAAATGACCATCACCGGCCCACGCTGCTCCGTCAGGATTTCCATTTCTTCACTCCTCGCTCCGCCCGATCGCCTTGACAAGGGTCAGCCTGTTTCCATTCCGGGCGTCCGGGTCGTAATGGATTTCGTCCACGAATTGCCTGACCAGATGCCATCCAAGGCCGCCAACCCGCCGCTCCCGCCAGCCGGAATGGAGATCCGGAACCGGCGCGTCCTTCGGGTCGAACGCTCGTCCCCTGTCCGTGATCGTCATCACGATTCTCCCGGCCTCCGCGTCGAAAGAAATTCCGATGGGCCCGGGCTTTCTCCCCGCGTAGCCATGCTCGACGATATTGGCGCAGGCCTCGTCCACGGCGAGCACGAGCCCGTGCGCGGCCGCCTTCTCGACTCCCGCCTGCCGGCAGGCATCCTCGATGAAGTCTCGAATCGCCTGGAGGCTCGCGGGAAGGGCCGCACGCTCGAATTCCCGCCTCAAGGCGTCGGGCCCGGCCTGGTCCGGGGCCGCTGCAGGAGCGCCTCGATCTTCGTCAGGAGGCGCGGCAGCTCGACCGGCTTGGTGTCGAAGTCGTCGCAACCGGCCGAGCGAGCCTTTTCCTCGTCCCCCGCCATCGCGTGCGCGGTCAGGGCGATGACGGGAATGGAGCGCGTCTCTACCCCGGACTTGATTCGACGCGTCGCTTCCCATCCGTCCACGACCGGCAGGCTCATATCCATCAGGATCAGGTCGGGAGACTGCGAATGGGCCATCGCGATGCCTTCTCCTCCATCCTGGGCGATCAACACCTCGTATCCGCGCTTGGAGAGCCGGCGCGAGAGCATGTCCCGGTTCATCTCGTTGTCTTCCACGAGCAGGATTCTGGCCACCGTGACGTCTCCCCGCTAGCTTTCCGGCGGGCACGGCGCGTGGGCTTCCAGCACGCCGGCCAGGCGGTTGCGGTCCACCGGCTTGACGAGGTAGTCGGCCGCGCCGAGCGCGAGGCCGCGCTGCCGGTCGTCGGCGATCGTGATCATGACGACGGGGATCGCCGAAAGGTGCGGGTCCGCTTTCAACGTCTTCAGGACGGCCCAGCCGTCCATTCCCGGCATCACGACATCGAGCGTAATCAGGTTCGGCTGCTTCTCCCTGGCGAGTCTCAGGCCTTCTTCGCCGGTCGCCGCGGTGACGACGTCGTACCCCGCCTTGCAGCAGAGGCGCGTCATCAGCTCGCAGACGGCCGGGTCGTCGTCGATGACGAGCATCCGCTGGCGGGGAGCCTGGACCGCCACCGGGGCCCCGCCGGACAGGCGCACCATCTGGGAGATCCTCTTCCTGACCGAGACGTGGATGGAGGTGGCCTCCCCGTCCACGTTCTCGACGTCGCCGGGCAGACGCATCGTGAACGTCGAGCCCTTGCCCGGCTCGCTCTGGGCGTTGATGTCCCCTCCCATCATCACGCAGAACTTTCGGGAGAGGGCGAGGCCCAGGCCGGTCCCGCCGTACTTGCGCTGGGTGCTGCCGTCCGCCTGCGTAAACGCCTGGAAGAGCTTGCCCAGCTGTTCGGGAGTCATTCCGATTCCGGTGTCGCGGACCCGGAACACCACCCAGGTTCCGGTGACGTCGTTCTCGCGCGTCACGTCCAGGGCAACCGTGCCCTTCTCGGTGAACTTGGCGGCGTTCGACAGCAGGTTCAGAAGGACCTGCCGCACCTTCGTGATGTCCTCCCGCAGCTGTCCGACGTCCGGCGCGCATCGCACCGCGAGTGTGTTCCCGTTCTTCTCCATAAGCGGTCTCGCCGTGGACACGACCTCCTCGACGACACCGGCCACGTCGAAGGTCTCCAGGTACAGCTTCATCTTTCCGGCTTCCACCTTGGACAGGTCGAGGACGTCGTTGATGAGACCCAGCAGGTGCCTGCCCGCGGAGCGGATCTTCTGGAGGTCGGCTACGAAGCCCGCGTTGCCGGAAGCCTCCGCGTCCTCTTCGAGCATCTCGCTGTACCCGATGATGGCGTTCAGCGGCGTGCGCAGCTCATGGCTCATGTTCGCCAGGAACGCGCTCTTGGCGCGGTTGGCCGCCTCGGCAGCGTCCCTGGCTTCGAGCGCGGACCGCCGCGCCTGCTCGATCACCCGGTTCTGCTCCTGGATCTGCTCGTTCTGCGCCGCGAGGTCGCTCTTGGCCTTGTAGACGCGGGAGGTCTGAATGTACGAGTGGATTCCGAACATGGACACCATGACGAAGAGCCCAACGACACTCAAGAACGTCGTCAGGATGCCGGAGGCGAACACGGGCTGGAACCCGAGCAGCGCGCCGGCCGCGAGGACGCCGGCGACAATGCCGAGCACGCCCTTGGCTGCGAACCGAAACCCGCCCACCGCCAGGTTGCCGTTCATCATCGTCGCGACCATCGCCACCGTCGGCCAGAGCGAGAAGGACATGGCCGCGATCCAGCAACCGACGATGAAGGAATCCAGGAGCAGGTTGCGCAGCTCCGCCTGCTTGGTATCGCGCGCCCTCCGCGCGAGGAAGTACGCCGCGTGGGGCCAGACGAGGCCCGTGAAGACCATCGCCGCGATGAGCAGCGGCGCGAAGCGGCCTTCCCCGGAAGTGCGACAAGGCGAACAGAGCGACAAACATCATCCCGGGGATGCGCACCCGGTAGTCGAGCGCGACGATCGGGTGAACCGGATGCTTCGGAGCCGTCTGCGCGCTGTCCCTCATTTTCCGGCCAAAATTGTTCCCTTTCTACTGTATAGCAAGCCTGCATCTGAAAGTGCGAACCCGGCTCGACCCGGGACGCGCAGCGACGAGAGCAGATCCTTCGCTTCGCTCAGGATGACAGGGAGGTCAAGGTTACCTTGACGCATCCTCAGCGACCCATCCAATAGACCACCGGGATGCCGCCGGTCGCTCGCGGCGCGAGGAGTCTCCCAGACGAGGGAGGAGCCTCGCGCCGCGGGAGCGCAGCGCTTGCGCGGGATCAGGCGAGCGGTCGAGGCCGCATCCGGCCGAGCCGCTCGCCGGTGCGCCGAAGGCGCAGATCCCGCGCAAGCGCGGAGCGACGATTATTGGCGGTCGCGCTCGGCCTGGACGAACAACAGGATGAGATCGGCGCGGCGCTGGACGCTGTATTTGGCGAGCAGGTTGGAGACGTGGAACTTCGCGGTGCGCTCGGACATGTGCAGCTTGCTGCCGATCTCCTTGTTGGACAGGTTCTGCATCAGGAGCTCCAGGACCTCCTGTTCGCGCTTGCTCATGTGCACGCCGGCCGGCGCCGCGCGGGGGCGCTGCAATCCCTCGAGCGTCGAATCAACGAACGCCGAGAGGAGCGCCCGCGGCACCCAGAAACCTCCGGCGGCCACCTCGCGCAGAGTGCGCGCCAGGTAGGCCGCGGTTTCGGAGTACTTGAGCAGTCCCTTGACGCCCTGGCGAAGCAGCGGAAAGGTGCTCGCCTCGGCGAGCGTTTCCGCGATCACGACCAGCCGCGCCTTGGGGTAACGCGCGAGGATCGCTGCGATATAGGCCTCCGTGACCTGACGGTGAGAATGCGCTTCGACGACGTAAACCGATGCGCGCGGCACCGCCAGCGAGGCGTCGGGCGGCTGGTTGGGCTCGACGCGCCGATCGAGCACCAGCGCCTTGTCGTCGCCGGAGAGGAGCCTTTCGAACTCCGACAACAACAAGGGGTGGAACGCAAACAGGCAGACGGTGGCGCGAGGGGTTGACGCAGCCTTACGCAATCTCATCAGACTACTGAATTCACCGCATCGGGGCAAGCGTCCTCCTCCTGCGGGACCTGCACGATCAGTCCGTTCGAGACGACAGTCCCAAGCCCGGGTACAGCCGGTCCCGGAAACGGAGCCGGCCTTTGTCTTGTCTCTCCAGCCCGGACCTCGCCGGTGCGTGCCGCCGGGAGTTAGAGTTGGCGCCAATGCCAATGAGACCTTCGCGGCAGGTCTTCGTTACGGGGGGAAGCGGCTACATGGGTCGCCGCGTGACTCCGGAGCTTATCGCGCGCGGGCACCGGGTGCGGGCGCTCGTGCGCGAGGGTTCGGAAGGGAAGCTCCCTCCCGGTTGCGAGCCGGTCGTCGGAAACGCCCTCGACGAGGCGACATTCGCCCCCCGCGTTGCCCCGGCCGACACCTTCCTGCAGCTCGTCGGCGTGGCGCATCCCTCGCCGGCCAGGGCCGCGGAGTTTCGCTCCGTCGACCTCGCCTCGGTCCGAGCCTCGGCGAAGGCCGCCGCCGCCGCGGGCGTCTCCCACTTCGTCTACGTCAGCGTCGCGCAGCCGGCGCCGGTCATGAAGGCCTACGTCGAGGCGCGGGCGGAGGGGGAAACGGCCATCCGCGCGGCCGGCTTGAACGCCACGTTCTTGCGCCCCTGGTACGTGCTGGGGCCGGGCCACCGCTGGCCGTATCTCTTCCTTCCCGTCTACCGTCTCCTGCAGCTCTTCCCGCCGACGCGGGACACGGCGCGGCGGCTCTACCCCGTGACGCTCGAACAGATGGTGGCCGCGCTGGTCGCGGCCGTCGAGGAGCCGGCCGCCGGAATCCGGATCGTCGAAACGCAGCAGATCCGCCGGGCGAGACTCTCGCGGTGACCATGGAGTGGAAGCGGGACGGCTTCACGGTCTCGACGGAGAAGGAGAGGCTCGACCGCGGCGCGATCCACGAGTTTCTGCGCGGCTCCTACTGGGCGAAGGGGATCCCGCGGGAGCTGGTGGACCGCTCGATCGAGAACTCCCTCTGCTTCGGCCTCTACGACGGCGAGCCGCTCATCGGTTTCGCCCGCGTCATCACCGACAAGGCGACGTTTGGCTACCTCGCCGACGTCTTCGTCCTCGAGTCCCACCGGGGCCGGGGACTCGCCACCTGGTTCATGGAGGTCATCATGGCGCACCCGGATCTCCAGGGACTCCGCCGCTGGATGCTCGTGACCGCCGATGCCCACGGCCTCTATCGCAAGGTCGGCTTCACCGCCCCCTCGAAACCCGAGCGCATCATGGAGAAGCTCCTCCCCGACCCCTACGGCGCTTCTCGCGGCTGAAGGTACTGGACCTTTCTCCTACCAAGAGTCGAGAGTGTCCTCTCCGTTCCCCCTGGTATATAAATCGCGAGTCTCAACGGACATCGAAACTCCGCGCGTCTGGGCTCCGACGCACGATGCTTACTTTTCGATCAGGCGAAAGAGGAGATCACGATGATTTGCTTGCCGCGTCCCCGGTCCACCAGGTTCCCGTTTGCAGTTCTCTTCTCCGGCCTTGTGCTCGCGCTGGCGTTGCTTCCGGGCACCGTCCTGGCCACGTCCTCGACGATCGTCATCAGTCAGGTCTACGGCGGCGGCGGAAACACCGGCGCGACGCTCAAGAACGACTTCATCGAGCTCTACAACCTCGGAGCCTCGACGGTGGACGTGTCTGGCTGGTCCGTGCAGTACGCCTCGACGGCCGGCAGTTCCTGGCAGAAGACGAACCTTCTCGGATCGATCGCACCGGGCCACTACTACTTGATCCAGGAGGCCGCGGGCGCCGGAGGAACGGTGGATCTGCCTCCGCCCGACGCCATCGGCACGATCGCGATGGCCTCGGGGGCAGGCAAGGTGGCCCTCGTCAACAACCAGACGACCATCACGGGCGGGACAGTTTGTCCTTCCGGAGCGACGATCGTGGACTTCGTCGGCTACGGGACGACGACGAACTGCTTCGAAGGGGCGGGCCCGACCGCGACACTGACCAACACCACGGCCGCGTTGCGCAATGACAGCGGCTGCGCGGAAACGGACAACAACAACGCCGACTTCTCGACGGGAGCTCCCGCCCCGAGAAACACCGCCTCCGCCACGCACTCCTGCGGCGGCCCGACGCCTCCCACGGGCGTCGGAGCGGCCAACCCCCCGGCGGTCGATCCCGGACAGATGTCTCTCCTGACGGTCTCGGTCACGCCCGGCGCGAATCCTCCGAGCACCGGCATCACCGTCAGTGCCAACCTCTCGGCGATCGGGGGCTCGGCGACCCAGACGTTCTTCGACGACGGGTCCAACGGCGATGTGACGGCCGGCGACAACGTCTTCTCCTACCAGGCAACCGTCTCGGGCGGCACGACGGCCGGCAACAAGAGCCTTCCCTTCACCGTCGCGGACGCGCAAGCGCGCAGCAGCGGGGGCTCGATTCCGCTGGCCGTCAACCCGCCCTTCGTCGCGATCCACGACATCCAGGGCTCGGGCACGACTTCGCCGTTCGCGGGACAGCTCGTGTCGACGATCGGCATCGTGACGGGCGTCAAGACCAACGGCTTCTTCTTCCAGACCAAACCCGGCTTCGAAGATGCGGACCCGAGCACATCCGAAGGCGTCTTCGTCTTTACTTCCTCCGCGCCGCCGGCGGCCGCGGCTGTCGGCAACGAGGTCAAGGTCGCTGGGACGGTCCAGGAGTTCATCCCGTCGGCCGACGTCAACAGTCCTCCCGCGACGGAAATCGCGGGGGCGCCGACGGTGACGCTGCTTTCGAGCGGCAACCCGCTGCCCGCGCCCGTCACGCTGACGGCGGCCGACACGAGCCCGACCGGCTCGATCGAGCAGCTGGAGAGGTACGAAGGGATGCGCGTGCACGTGGATTCCCTGACCGTCATCGCGCCGACGCAGGGCACGATCAACGAGGCCAACGCGACGTCGGCCTCGAACGGCGTCTTCTACGGCGTCATCACCGGGATCGCGCGCCCCTTCCGCGAGCCGGGCATCGAGGTCCCCGACCCGCTCCCGCCCGGCTCGCCCTGCTGCGTGCCGCGCTTCGACGGGAATCCCGAGCGGCTGCGCGTGGACAGCGACGGGTTGATCGGCGCCTCGCCGCTCGAAGTCACGACCGGGGCCGTGGTGACCAACCTGACCGGGCCGCTCGACTACGCCTTCCGGACCTACACGATCGACCCGGACCCGGCAAGCCCTCCGTCCGCATCGGGCAACATCAGCGCGGTCCCGGTCCCCGTTCCCGCGGCCGACGAGTTCACCGTCGCCTCCTTCAACATGGAGCGGTTCTTCGACACGACCGACGATCCGGCGACGCAGGACGCCGTGCTGACGCCGGCGGCATTCGCGATGAGGCTGAACAAGGCCTCCCTCGCGATCCGCAACGTTCTGCGGATGCCCGACATCCTCGGAGTGGAGGAGATGGAGAACCTGACGACGCTCCAGGCCGTCGCGAGCAAGGTCAACGCCGACGCCGTCGCGGCGGGACAGCCCAACCCGGGCTACCAGGCATATCTCTCCGAAGGCAACGACATCGGGGGCATCGACGTCGGGTTCCTCGTCAAGAGCAGCCGCGTCACCGTTCTCGACGTCACCCAGTACAACAAGGACGAGACCTACATCGACCCCAACACCGGCATGCCGGCCCTCTTGAACGATCGGCCACCGCTCCTGCTCCGCGCGGCGGTCCAGGCTCCCGCCGGCGCACCCTTCCCGATCACGGTCATCGTCAACCACCTGCGCTCCCTCTCCGCCGTGGACGACCCGGTCGACGGCAACCGGGTGCGGACCAAGCGCCAGCGCGCAGGCGGAGTCGCTGGCGAACCTGATCCAGGCGCGCCAGGTTGCCGATCCCAACGAGCACATCGTCTCGATCGGCGACTACAACGCCTACGAGTTCTCCGACGGCTACGTGGACATGGTCGGACACGATCAAGGGGACGCCAACCCCCTGCGACGAGGTCGTCCTCTGCTCGCCCGACCTGGTCAACCCCAACCTCACGGACCTGGCGGAGACAGTGCCGGCGGCGGACCGTTACTCCTACTCCTTCGACGGGGCGGCCCAGGTGCTCGACCACGAGCTCGTCACGCAGAACCTGATGGGGCGGTTCGACGGCCTCCACTACGCGCGCAACGGCGCGGACTTCCCCGAGTCCTTCCGCAACGACGCGAACCGCCCCGAGCGCATCTCCGACCACGACATGCCTGTGGCCTACTTCCGGCTGCCGCTTCTCTCGGCCCTCTCCCCGGCGAATGTGTGGGTCGGCTTGAAGAACAGGGCCGGCTTGGAGAACAGCGATGGCGTTCGCGTTCGGTTCGATCTGCGCGCGGAGATCTATTACAACGGTTCGACACTCGTCGGCTCGGGCGAGCTCCCGAGCGTCGCCGCTGGAGGCAGCGGGTTCCACAACGCGAAGCTCGACTCGATCCCGTTGGACCTCCCGACGGCCGTCGGCATCGCGCCGGGCGACACGCTCTCCATCAAGCTCCTTGTGCGCAACGCCTGCTCGGGCAGCGGCGAGGATTCCGCCACCGCGCGGCTCTGGTTCAACGACACCGAGGCCGACAGCCACTTCGACGCGACGATCGACTCCCAGGATGAGGATGACTACCTGCTCGGCGGCGCGGCCCTCGGATCTTCGCCGGGGCCGGGTCCGAAAATGGCGATCGACGTCGCCGCGGGCGCCAGGTGCAGCGCGTTCAAACCGTTCGGGACCTGGACCCGGACGATCAACTAGACATCGGTCACCCGGAATCGAGGCGGGGCGGCCCTCGTGGCCGCCCTTTTTCTTTTGCCCCCGCCGGGAAGGAATGCCTCACCCCTGGGGTAGACTGGGTGCCTGCCTATGATCGCCGTCCCTTAGTCCCGTCCCCGGGACCCGCCGAGTAAATTCGCCGGCCGCCTTGGAGTTGGACTGTCATCCCGAGGAGCGTAGCGACGAGGGATCTGCTCCCGGTGGCCTTCAGAGGACGAGGGCAGATCCCTCGCTTCGCTCGGGATGACAGCAGAAGCACGGCCGCAACGGCCGTATTGAAAAGGAGAACTTCTGTGAGAGCGGATGCGAACTGGTGGGAGACTTTCTTCACCGGCCTGATCGTGGATTTCTGGCGAAGGGTCATGCCGCCCGAGGCCACTCGGGAAGAAGCGGATTTCTTCGAAAAGCTGCTGGATGTCCGGCCGGGCGCGCGGCTATTGGACGTGCCGTGCGGTGACGGCCGGCTGGCGTTGGAGTTCGCCCGGCGCGGATACCGCGTCACCGGCGTGGACATCTCGCAGGATTTCCTCGCGGCGGCCCGCGAAAGCGCCGCGTCCGGGGGGCTCGCCGTCGAGTGGCGGCAGTCGGACATGCGCGACCTGCCCTGGCATGAAGAATTCGACGGCGCCTTCTGCGGCGGCTCGAGCTTCGGCTACCTCGGAGATGAAGGCGACCGGGGTTTTCTCGAAGCCGTCGCCCGAGCTCTCAAGCCCGGCGCGCGTTTCGTCATCGACGCCGTCAAGGCGGCCGAGGCCCTGCTGCCGCACTTTCGCGACCGCTACGAGATGGAGGTGGGGGACATCCGGTTCGCCGCCAGGAACCGCTATGTTCTCGAGACCGGCTGGATCGAGAACCGATACACGCTGACGCGCGGCGGGCAGAAAGAGGTCCGCCTGGCGCGGCACCGCTGCTACACGTGCCGGGAAGTCGTCTCGATGCTCGATGGGGCCGGGTTTTCGCGGATCAAACTGCTCGGCTCCCTCTCCGGTGAACCGTTTCGACTGGGCTCGTCCCGACTGATCGTCTCTGCCGCGCGGAACGGCTAGGAGTGTGTCCGACTAATGAACCGGCTGCCATCCTGAGGATCAGAGCGACGAAGGATCTGCCCCGGCTGGATGAGCAAATTCTTCGCTTAGCTCAGAGCCTGCCCTGAGCAGGAAGATGCCTCTCCAAAAAGGAAAGAGCAGATCCTTCGCTGCGCTCAGGATGACAGGGAATGAAGCGAAGGGATGACAGGGCTAGACTCACGGCTAGCCCTTCGCAGGGGCTCCGGCGGTTTCCCGGGGCAGGTAGGGGTAGCAGCCGAGGACGAGGCGGTATGCGCTACCGGGGCCGGGCGAGCCGTCCGGCTTCAGGTTGGGAGAGGTGTGATCTGTTACGACGCGGACGACGGCCTCTTGCAGAGCCTCGGTGAACCGCTCTCTCTGCTCCGGACTTTCGAATCGGAATTGAGACTTGAGCGAAAGGGTCGAAACCTGTTTGCCCGCCGCTCCCGATTCGCGCCAGGCCCGGACGAGATCGGACCCCATCTGGCAGTTGAGCGCCAGCAGGTAGGCGGCACTCGCGGCGTCCTCGACCTTTCGCCAGTCGGCGCCGACGGCGCCGAGCAACTCCGGCGACAGGAGGAACGCCCGGGCCGATGCGACGTAGCGCTGCTCGATCATGTTGCGGCGGCGGCGGCGTCCGGCCCGTTTCAGGAACCCGCTTCGAGCCAGGACACGTACGTGGTAGTTGACTCGCTGGCGGGAGAGGCCGAGTTTCTGGGACATCTCGGAGGCCGACGTGGGCTCTCGGGTAAGGCGAAGGATCTCCAGGCGCAGCGGTTGCAGGACCTCGGCCGCATGCGCCCGCTCGGTGATGCAATGAATTTCGCGTGACAAATCCATGACAAAATAGTATTTCTTGAAAAATATACTTGTCAAATCGGGACCCTTCCGCCGCTGGCCGAAATGCCGGGTTGCGGACGCCTGTTCTGGCGTGCTCATGACGTATCGAACAACAGGACTCTGCCTCGGCCGGCAGGGCATCCCGGGAGAGCAATAGGGATGGCACGGACAGGCCTGTTCGGCGGGAGCGTGACGTCCCGGCTTCCCCGTGGCGAGGGGCGCCGGGGCCGCGGCGAGGAGGAAAAGAAGAAGAAGACCCCTCCCCTGCGCACGATCCTGCGGGACGCCGCCGATCTCGTCACGGCACGCAAGGGCCGGCTCGCCCTGGGTTTCGGGATTCTCTTCGTCAACCGCCTGGCCGGGTTCGTCATCCCCTTCATGCCGCGATACCTCCTGGACGAGGTCCTCGGAAAGGGGCGGCGCGAGCTTCTCCCCACTCTCGTTCTCGCCGCGGCCGGCGCGACGCTGCTCCAGGCCGTCACGTCGTATTCCCTGTCCCAGGTCCTCGGCAAGGCCGCCCAACGCTCGATCACGGAGATGCGCCGCCGCGTTCAGAGGCACGTCGGGCGGCTCTCGGTCTCCTTCTTCGATCAGACCAAGGTCGGAGCGCTCCTCTCGCGGGTGATGACCGACGCCGAGGGGATCCGCAATCTCGTCGGAACCGGTCTCGTGGAAGTCGTCGGAGGCCTCCTGACGGCCGCAATCGCGCTCGTCATCCTTCTCGCTTTGAACTTGAAGCTGACGGGGATCGCCCTGGCGATCCTCTCTCTCTTCGGCCTGATCCTGCTCTACGCCTTCAAGACCCTGCGGCCCCTCTTCCGGCAACGCTCCAGGATCAACGCCGAGGTCTCGGGCCGCCTGACCGAATCGTTTGCCGGAGTGCGCGTCGTCAAGGCGTACCGGGCCGAACGGCGGGAGGCGCTCGTCTTCTCCAAGGGAGTCCACCGGCTCTTCCGCAACGTTGCGAAGACGATGACGGGGTTTTCCGCCGTGACGGCCTTCTCGACGCTTCTCTTCGGAGCGATCTCCGTCTCGATCCTCTGGGTCGGGTCCAACGACGTGCTGGCCGGCCGCATGACGATGGGCGCGCTTTTCCAGTTCACCGCGCTTCTGGCCATGCTCGTCGGCCCGGTCGTGCAGATCGTCTCGATCGGGAGCCAGATCACCGAAGCCTTCGCGGGTCTGGAGAGGATCCGGGAGATCCGCAACGAGCTGACCGAGGACGCCGGCGACGAAACGCGCGCGCACCTGCCGCCGATCCAGGGGCTGGTCGAATTCCGGGACGTGATCTTCGAATACAAGCCGGGCGTTCCCGTGCTCCACGGCATCTCCTTCACCGCGAGACCCGGCACATCGACGGCCCTGGTCGGGCCCTCCGGCTCCGGAAAGAGCACGCTGATCGGCCTCGTGGCGGCCTTCTACCGGCCGGCCTCGGGGACGATCCTCGTGGACGGAAAAGACCTCTCCGGCGTTCGTCTCTCCGACTACCGGTCGCAGCTCGGCGTGGTTCTCCAGGACAACTTCCTCTTCGACGGCACGGTCCTGGAGAACATCGCCTTCGCCCGCCCGGAAGCCTCCGACGAAGAGATCCTGCGGGCGGCGAAGATCTCCCGCTGCGACGACTTCGTCGCGAAACTGCCCGAGAAGTACGACACGGTCGTCGGCGAGCGCGGCGTCAAGCTCTCCGGCGGGGAACGCCAGCGCGTCGCGATCGCGCGGGCGATCCTCGCCGATCCGCGCATCCTGATCCTGGACGAGGCGACCTCGTCACTCGACAGCGAGAACGAGGCGGCGATCCAGCAGGGCCTCTCCGAGCTGATGAAGGGGCGCACGACGTTCGTCATCGCCCACCGTCTCTCGACCATCCGCCGGGCCGACACAATCCTCGTCCTGGAAGACGGCCGGATCATCGAGCGCGGCCGGCACGAGGAGCTTCTCGCGCGCGGAGGACGCTACGCCGACCTCTACAACCGCCAGTACGGCGTCGAAGCCAACATCTTCCGCAACCCCGGAGAAACGGACAAGGCGGTGGAAGACGTCGCGCTCCCGCGGGCCACTGCCGACGCGGGCGTAGGCCGACTTCCAATGGTCGGGGGCGGACCGACGGAGTAGCGCCCCGGTCGCGGCGCGCGAAGTCTCCTGAAGTAATCGAAGGAGGAGGCGCGCGCCGCGGGAGCGGAGCTCCGAGCGCGGGACCAGGCTCGCGGTCGAGGCCGCATCCGGCCGAGCCGCGAGCCGGTGCGCCGAAAGCGCAGGTCCTGCGCTCGGCGCGGAGCGACGGTTAGTCCCGCCGGCCGCCCAGGAAGCGCAGCATGAAGAGGAAGAGGTTGATGAAGTCGAGGTACAGAGAGAGCGCGCCGACGACCGCGTAGGACCCGGTGCCGCCTTCCGGGAGCGAGGCCGCCATCACCTTCAGCCTCTGGGCGTCCCAGGCCGTCAACCCCGTGAACACGATGACGCCGACGACCGAGATGACGAACTGCAGTCCGCTCGAGTGCCAGAAGAACCCGACGACCATCGCGAGGAGGAGCCCGATGAGCCCCATCCCGACGAAGTGGCCGAGCCCCGCGAGGCTTTTCTTCGTCGTCGAGCCATAGAGCGCGAGAGCCCCGAACATGCCCGCCGTGACGACGAACGTCGAAGCGATCGACGCGCCGGAATAGGCCAGGAAAATGAAGGACAGCGTCGCGCCGTTCAACGCGGAGTAGGCAAGGAAGAGGGCCGAAGCCGTCGCCGGCGCGAGCTTCTGCACGCGGGCCGAAAGGATGAAGACGAGCGCCAGCTCGGCGATGATGAGGCCGAAAAAGAGCATCGGCGTCGTGACGATCGCCTGGAGCAGAGCCGGCGATCCCGCGACCGCAAGCGCCACGGCCGCCGTGATTCCCAGACCCACGAACATCCAGCCATAGACCGAACGCAGGAACGCGGTCACCCGCTCCGCGCTCAAGGGGGCGGGCTGAAACGCCGAGGCCGGTGTCATGTCGAAGCGATCCATTAGCTCACTCCTTTAGAGAGACTCGGAATCAGGAAAACATTTCGGCGGCGAAAGGAATTCCTGTCCTGATTGGCTGAATGAGCGATGTCCGACCCCGATCACAAATCACGAATCAGCAATCTTCCCTCTAGTTCACCTTGTACTTCAGCGTGTCCAGGAATTGCCGGGCGATGGGGTCTTCCGGCGCCTGCGCGAGGGCGCCCTGGAACTCCAGGATCGCCTCGGCGAACTCTCCGCGAGCCGCCCGCAGCCGGCCCAGGTTCAGGTACGGGAAGTGCCGCGGCTCGTAGCGCGGCGCGCGCTTGGCCTGCTCGAACCAGGACACGGCATCGTCGTGCCTGCCCTGCTCCATCAGGTAGCAGCCGATGTCGTTGTACGGGTTGCCGAAGGACGGGTCCGTCGCGATCGCCTTGCGGCACTCTTCGATCGCCTCGTCCAGGCGGCCGGCGAAGGAATACGCCCATCCGCGGAACGTGTAGGCCTCCGCCGTGGGCTTGAGCTCGAGGGAGCGCGTGAAAAGAGAGATGGCCCCCTCGAGATCTCCCGCGAGGAGCCGGTCGGTCCCTTCCTGCCAGAGCTTCAACGCCTTCTGGTGTGCCTCCATCCCGCCAATGTTAAACCGGGTTGCCCGCGACAGGTCCCGGCCAGCCGGGATTAATCCCGCCCCGGTTTCTGATTGGAGAGGATGCGATGAGCGTCAGACGTTATCTGTCTCCGGTTCTGATCCTCGCGGGAGCCGTTCTCCTGGGGATCGCCGCCCTGCACTACTATCGCGGGCACCTGGCCCAGGTTGCGGGACGGCGAGACTGGGAGCGGTCGCTCGCGGCAACCCCTCCGTCCACCGCGGCCACGCCCGCCGCAATCGCGTCCACGCCGAAGGAAAACCCCGGGATCACCGCCGCGTTTCCCACTCCCGCCGCTCCTGCGGCTGCCGCGCGCCCTTATCCGTACGGAAGGCCGGTCGCGCGGCTGCGCATCCCGGCGGCGGAGATGGACTACGTGGTCTTCGGCGGCGACGATCAGGCGACTCTGGAGAAGGGGCCCGGCCACGTGCCGGGCTCGGAGCTGCCCGGGGAAGAGACCTCGCGCAGAAACTGCGTGATCACGGCGCACCGGGACTCTCACTTCCGGCACCTCGGGTGGCTGCACAAAGGGCACCGGATCGAGCTCGAGACGCCCTCGGGCGAGATCTCCTACCGCGTCGTGTCGCGCGAGATCGTGAACCCCGACGCCGTGCGGGTCCTCCAGGCCACGAAGAAGCCCCGGCTGACGCTCATAACCTGCTATCCCTTCAACTGGGTCGGCGCCGCCCCGCAGCGGCTCGTGGTCGTCGCCGAACCGGTCTCCGCGACGGCGCGCCGGCCAGGCGACCCTCCCAGGACCGGCGGTTAGCCCGTTCGGACTCACAGGCATCCCGCCGTCAACTCCGATGGACGGCACCGTTCTTGAAACGCCCCTGCCGAGGGGGATGCCGTGTTGTCTATTGCCGCCGCCGTTGCGCTGTCTGTCGTCTCCTTTTCCGGAGGCGCGGCGAGCCGTCATCCTGCAAGATCACGGAAGGCCCCATCTCACGAGGCCAGGAAAGTCGAGGCCCCGATCGACGCCGCGGCCGTCAACGATCCGGGGCTCGCCGAGGTCGTGGGCCCCGGCTCCGCCGGCGCCGCGGTTCTGAGAGCGCAGATCCTGCTCGCCCGCGCGCATTTCTCCTGCGGGGAGATCGACGGGCGGTACGGCGCCAATCTGCGCGGCGCGATCGCGGACTTTCAAACGGCTCACGGCCTGGAAGCCAGCGGCATCGTCGCTGAAGAGACCTGGAGGATCCTGAACGCGGACACGGCTCCCGCTCTCGTTCGCGTAACGATTACGCCGGAAGACGTCGCGGGCCCCTTCATCCCGGTGCCCGAGGAAATGATGGAGAAGGCGAAGTTGCCCGCGCTCTCCTACCGCTCCCCGCTCGAGGGTCTCGCCGAGAAATACCATTCCAGTCCCGCTCTGCTCAAGAAACTCAATCCGGGCTCGGGCTTTGACAGCGCGGGAGAGGAGATCCTGGCGCCAAACGTGGAGGTCCCGCCTCCGGCGAAGGCGGCCTCGGTCGTCGTTTCGAAGTCGCGGCGCTCCGCCGCCGCGCTGGACGCCGAAGGAAAGATCCTCTCCCGCTATCCGGCCACGAGCGGCAGCGACCATGATCCCCTGCCGATTGGAAGATGGAAGATCCTCGGCGTGGGCCGCGATCCTTCCTTTCATTACAACCCCGAGCTCTTCTGGGACGCGAAGGGATCCGACGGGAAGGCGGTCATCCCGCCGGGACCCAACAACCCGGTCGGCGTGGCCTGGATCGATCTGTCCAGGGAGCATTACGGCATCCACGGCACACCCGAGCCGTCGCAGATCGGCAAGACGCAGTCGCACGGATGCATCCGCCTGACCAACTGGGATGTCACGGAGCTCTCGAAGATGGTCGGCCCGGGCACGCCGGCGATTCTCGAGGAATAGCCCCGCCGCATGCGACGGAGCAACTCGCGCCGGAGTAGGCTAATGGACCATGCCGGCTGAATCGTCTCGCGCGAGGTTGATCGCGGTCTTCGTGCTCGGGCTCCTCGCGGGAGCCCTCGCGCTCTACTACTACCTCTGGAGGACCGGCGGACTCACTCCCGGCCATCCTCTCGCCCGCACCACGGTGGACATCGCTTCGGGCCGCGGTCAGTTCGCGCGGCAAGCGACCACGCCTCCGGAGGCTCCAGGACTCGTCACGACGACGCCGGAAGCCACGGTGACCGTGGGACCGCTCTCGGAGGGCTCGCAGATCACTCCCCCGGCCGTGCGGTTCACGCCCCTGGCCGGATTCACGCTGGGCCGGGAGCCGCTCGTCATGCCGGTCGAGGGAGCCCGCGCTGCCGATCTCCGCGACAGTTTCGAAGAAGCGCGCGGCTCGGCGCAGAGGCACGAAGCGATCGACATCCCGGCGCCGCGCGGCACGCCGGTCGTCGCGGCGGTGGACGGCTCGATCGAGAAGCTTTTCACCAGCGAGCAGGGAGGCCTGACGGTCTACGAGTTCGACCGAGACCGCGGCTACTGTTATTACTACGCTCATCTGGATCGCTACGCGGAGGACGTCCGGGAGAAGAAGCTCGTGCGCCGGGGCGATCGCCTGGGCTACGTCGGCTCCACGGGCGACGCCTCGGCGAAGGCGCCGCACCTTCATTTCGCGATCTTCCGTCTGGGCCCGGCAAAACAGTGGTGGGTCGGGACGCCGGTCAACCCCTATCCCTTTCTCCTCGGAACCCGATAGAATCGGTTCCCGAAACCGAGGGTCCGGCTTCCGGCTCACAACGCATAACTCACCACTCACAACGTCTTCAATGAGCGACGATCGAAAATACCGCCACCGCGGCTACATGGATACGGATCGGGACGCCTCCGGCCGCCGGCCTTCAGGGCCCCGTCCTCCGCGCGGCGAGGGCCCGCGCGGCCGTGGAGCCGACATCGAGAAGGCCGTCGTCTTCGCCTGCCGCGCCTGCGGCGAGAAGCGTCGGGACCTGGAAGGGATCCGCACGGACTCGACGTGCGTCCGGTGCGGTGCCGACCTGCACGCCTGCCGTCAGTGCGCCCTCTTCGACACCTCCGCGCGCTTCGAATGCGCGAAACCCATCCCCGCCCGCATCCCCGACAAGAACGTGCGCAACGCCTGCACCTTCTACGAGCCCGCGAAGTCCTTCGACCTCGCCGGATCGAAGGCCCTGAACACGCCCGAAGACGCCCGCGCCGCCTTCGACCGACTCTTCAAGAAGTGACAGCGCAGCCGATCCTCGCCAGAGGGTCGGCGTAGCTGTCATCCTGAGGAGCGAAGCGACGAAGGATCCCCTGTTTTCCGGGCTTCCCGCACTGCGCGGAGCAACACCTTCCTGAGCATCGGCCGCGTCAACTTCCCCGTGAAGGTGTTCTGCTGGCTCGGGTGGTAGGAAGCGAGGAGCGCGCGGCTTCCAATCCGAAAGACCGCGCCGTGCGCGAAGCGCGGGCGAGGCCGCGGCATCTCGCACCCTGTTTGCGCGAGAACCTTCAGGCAGGCGTCGAACGCGAGCGCCCCGAGCGCGACGAGCACGGCCGACGGGGGCAGAAGCGACAACTCCCGCGCCAGATACTCCCTGCAGTTGTCCAGCTCCTGCGGAAGGGGCCGGTTGCCGGGCGGCGCGCACCGGGCGGCGGCCGACACGAGGGCCCCGGAGAGCTTCAAACCATCACCCCGCCGGAGTGAATCGGGCTGATTGGCGAGGCCCGCCTCGTACATGGCCTGAAAGAGAAAGTTTCCCGACTCGTCTCCCGTAAAGATCCTCCCGGTGCGGTTGCCCCCGTGGGCCGCCGGCGCCAGGCCCACGACCAGGATGCTCGCCCGCGTGTCGCCGAACGCCGGGAGAGGTCTGGCCCAGTAGGTTTCGCCGCGGAAGCGCCGGGGCGGGTCTTGCGCCGAGAGGTCCCGCCATTTCACCAACCGGGGGCAGCGCCGGCAGGCGACGACCTCCCGCTCGAGCCTTCGGAAGCTGTCGCGCAGAAGGCTAGTCCGGACTTACCCGCGCGAGTACTTGCCCATCAGGGTTGCCTGCGCCAGGACATGACCCTTCATGGCGCGCTCGACGTCCGCCTTCGTCGCGCCCGAGGAGAGCTTGATCTCCGTGTCGAGCGCGTAGAGCTTGAACATGTAGCGATGGGTGCCGCTCGGAGGGCAGGGCCCGCCATAGCCGATCTTGCGAAAATCGTTGGTGCCCTGTGTCCCGCCTCCCAGGACGCTCTCGCGCGCCGGCACCGCCTCGGGCAGTCCGTTCGCCCGCGCGGGAAGATTGAAGATCACCCAGTGCACCCACGTCTTGGAGGCGTCGGGGTCGTCGCAGATCAGGGCGAGACTCTTGCCCCCCTCCGGGATTCCGCTCCAGGACAGCGGCGGAGAGATGTCCTTGCCGTCGCACGTGTACTGGCGGGGAATCTGACCCCCCTCGGAAAATGCGGAACTCTCGATCTGAATTGCCATCGGCGCCCCCTTCGCGATCAGTCCGAACGAAAACGCAAGCAGCAGTCGTGCCGCCGTCACTTCTTCGCCTTTGGCGAGCCGGCCGCCGGCAGCGGCTCGGGAACTCCCATCCGCCGCCATCGCTTCTTCTTCTCTTCCCAGTCTTCGAGGGCCCTCTTGCGGTTCACCGCCGCGGCTCGGGCGCGCTTGTCGTCCTCGCCCAGGTCCTTGTCCACCGTCTCGCCCGTCTCTTTCTCTTCCATTGCCGCAATTTTAAGCGATCCCTAAAGCTCTGTGCTTGATCCTCGGGGCTAACCTCATGAGCCGCGGGCTTCTCCCGGAGTGGGGCCTCTCCGGCGGCGCACCAGCCGGTCGCCTGGAGAAGCGACAGACTCTCTGCGCCGGCGGAGCGGAGCGGCGGCCAGGCATTCTCTCTCGCCAAGAAGGGCCGCCGCGTCCCCGCGCAGGGAGATGCCCGCGAGCGACTATTCGATGATGAGGAGGCCGATCATGCCCGCGTGTTGCTGCGGATCGCCGCCGCATTCGTTGTTCGTGCAGGTGAACGGATAGCTGTTGCGCTGGAAGGGCTGAGGCGTGAACGATGGGATCACGTAGTCGGGTTTTCCAAACTCGATGTTGTCGGTTCCGGGCAGGCCGAGATCCGAGATCCCGGAGAACCCGTGGCGCGGGTTTGTCGTCTGGGCGGTGTCCACGTTGTGAAAGACGAGCCTGTAGGTCGTCCCGACCCTCAGGACGAGCGGTTGAGAGACGGGACCGCCGGGGTTGAAGTCCCATGCCTTGACGTTGATCGTGATCGTCTGGATGCTGGAAGGCGTCGGCGTCGGCGTCGGCGTGGGGGCGGGAGTGTTCGTCGCCGTCGCGGTCGGAGGGTTGAAGCCGGGAGGCGCCGCGGCGTCCTGCGTTCCCAGGATCAGGATCAGATCTCCGGACTTGTTGTCCGCCTCCGCCGCGTACGTGAACAACGGACTGCCCGGGTCGCTTGCCTCCACCGTCGCGTATCCGTTCGACGTGACAAGACTCCCGAATCCCATCTGCTCGTAAATGTTGTTGATCTGAGTGCCGCCGTGCGCCCCGAGCTCCACGGCCCTAGTCCCCAAGAGCACCGGCCCGTCGAACAGCCGAATCGTCGCCGTCACCCCGCTTTCGTTGGGGTTGTAGACGCCGATGTTTGTTCGCGAGTCTCCGTTGGCGAGCCCCGGCAGCACCGTCAGGACCCGAGCCGCCGACGGCGGCAGCCCCGGAATGAACATCCCCACGAATCCGCCCCCGGTCGCCGGCGAGCGCAACTGGGAGGTCACGACAAGGCTCCCCGCCTCTCCGGCGCTCGTAAACTCCACGGCCCCGACCGAGCCCGGCGCCCCGAACAGGCTCACCCCGATGTCGTCGAACGCCCTGGCCTCGCGCGCCGCCAGCAGAAACTCTCGCGTCGCGCCGTTGAACCGGTACACCGCCGTCACCGTCAACGTGTCCGTGTACGAGGTGTTGAACACCCTCACGTCCGACACGAACGGCACTCCTCCCACTCCCGTCACCGACGCCACCACCGGCAACGTCACCGTCTCGGCGAGAAGTGGGAAGGGCAGCAGAGCCGCGAGGACTCCCGCCAGAAGCCGGCTCACGACACGAAGACCTGGGAATCCCACGGCTTCTCCTCCCGGGCCTCTTCTCCCGCCGTTTAGACGATATCGCGGCCGGCAGCGTTGACGGCGCCGAGCGTCTGCCCTGGTGGAGCCCGCGTTTCTGAATGAAGATAGCGGCGAATAACCCGCCCCGCAGCCGTCGTCGTTTCCCTCCGTCGGCACGCGCCGGCCTGCCGCAACGGTCGAACCCGGCCGGCGCTGAGGGTTCCTCGCAGTTTCATCGTGGTGCCGGTCGCGCTCTTCCATGCTCGTCACCCATCATCTCCTCCGGGAAACGCCGCCGACTCCGGGGCTCGCACTTCGGCTTAGCCCGTGTGAAGCCCCGGTGGCGGGACCGCCTCCCGGAGGAGGCGTGAGCGAAGGAGCATGGCAAGGTACGGCCATCGCCGTGCTTCTTGTGCGACTGAGCGACAAGCGACGGCCAGGGGTTCCCTGTCGAGGCCGGGCCGTCGCGTGCCGACGCAGGGAGGCGGCCCGACGCCGGGGCGGACAAAAAAAGAGACTCTCGCCTGCACGCTCTGCCGGAACGCGGGCGGCACTTATAATCCCGGCCCGCCGTGACTTCCCGCCCCCCCGAGCTCGAGATCCTCCGGCGCGGCGTCGTGGACTTGATCGAGGAGGAAGACCTCGTCCGCAAGATCGCCCGCGGACCCCTGACCGTCAAGGTCGGATTCGATCCGTCGGCCCCCGACATCCACCTCGGGCACACGGTCGTTCTGCGCAAGATGCGCCACTTCCAGGATGCCGGCCATCGCGTCGTCTTCGTGGTCGGAGATTTCACCGGGATGATCGGCGATCCCTCCGGCAAGAAGTCCACCCGCCCGCAGTTGACGCGGGACGAGGTCGAGGCCAACGCGAAGACCTACACGACGCAGGCCTTCAAGATCCTGGACGAGAAGAAGACCGCGATCGAGTTCAACAGCCGCTGGCTCTCGCCGCTCGGCGCCGAAGGCTTCATCCGCCTCGCGTCCAAGATCACGGTCGCGAGGATCCTCGAGCGCGACGACTTTCAGAAGCGCTGGGCCGCGCGCCAGCCGATCGCCCTCCACGAGCTCTTCTACCCTCTGGCGCAGGGATACGACTCGGTGGCGCTGAAGGCCGACGTCGAGCTCGGCGGCACGGACCAGCTCTTCAATCTCCTGGTCGGCCGCGACCTGATGCGGGAGGAAGGGCTCGAGCCCCAGGTCGTCATGACGCTCCCGCTGCTCGTCGGGACTCGACGGCACCGAGAAGATGTCCAAGTCGCTCGGCAACGCGATCGGCATCCAGGAGCCGCCGGCGGAGATCTACGGAAAGCTCATGTCCATTCCGGACAGGCTGATCTGGAGCTATTCGAGCTCCTGACCGACGTTCCCGCCGCGGAGATCCGGGAGCGGCGCCGCCGCGTCGAGTCGGGAGAAGAAAACCCGCGGGACGTCAAGGCTGATCTCGCGCGCAAGGTGACCGGGCAGTTTCAAGGGGAGGAGGCCGCGGCCCGCGCCGAAGAAGATTTCCGGCGCGCCTTCTCGAAAGGAGAGCTGCCGGAGGAGATCGAGACGACGGAACTGCCGGCCGCGGAGACATCCGCCGCGCGCGTCCTCGTCGCCGCCGGGCTCGCGGCCTCGATGCGCGAAGCGAGGCGCAAGATCGCCGAAGGCGCGCTCTCGGTCTACGAGTCCGGAGAGCCTCGCGTCATCAGGGACCCGGACGAGCGTCTGGACGCGTCACGACACGCCCTCCTCCGTCTCGGGCGGCGTTTTCGCCGCATCGTCTGGAGAACTTGAGCCGGGGATATGCAGTAGGAAGGCGAGCGCGAACAGAACGCCGAGAGCGGCGTGGATCCATCCCGTCCCCTTTCGCAGCGTCTCGCCCGTGAAGACCTGGACGAGATAGCCCGAGAAGACGAGCGGCGTCCCGACCGCCGTGAGCGCCAGGCCCGTCCCGCGCCCCTCGCGCTCGCCGCGCTTGAGTTGGGGAAGCGCGTGGCCCCGCAACAGCAGGCCCATCGCAAACACCGCGATCGGAGCCGTGAGGACGTGGGCCGCCAGGACCGCCGGCTGCCAGGGATGCCCCAGGCGCGAGTCGGGATCGGAGCCCGCGAGAAAGTACTTCATGACGCCGTAGACGACGCCGCTCGCGGA
This sequence comes from uncultured Acidobacteriota bacterium, assembly GCA_963741435.1. Lineage (GTDB taxonomy): Bacteria > Acidobacteriota > Thermoanaerobaculia > UBA5066 > Gp7-AA6 > JAWOLE01. The sequence goes on from CAVUIX010000014.1 coordinate 69,630, forward strand.
AACGAGACCGAACCCCCATCGGATGACCCGGACCTCCCAGGCCTTCACGGCTTTTTCTCGCGCCGCGAGAGCACCTGGTGGAGCGCGAGGACCCGCCGCGCGGCTTCCGTCGTCGCGCGCGCGGTCAGCGTCGCGCCCGAGACGGCCCGGATGCCGCGCTTGACGGACAGCTCCTCGTCGAGAGCCTTGCCGGGAAACTGCGCATACCAGCGCTCGCGCGGAAGATAGTCTTCCGGCTCGGAGAACGAGAGGATCTCGATGCGGGCGATCGTTCCTTCCGGCGTGACGACGACCATCAGCGTCTCCGGCTGCGTGCGCACGACGTGCGTGTCGAAGTACGCGGTGCCGGCGAGACGCCCCTCCTTCGTCGCGACATAAGCAACGGCCAGCGCCGACGGCGGCGGGCCTCCTGAAAGCGCGGCCACGTCCCTGGACTCGGCCGCCGTCAGGAAGGCCGTCCGCCGCTCGACCACGGCTCCCGGGAACGCGAGCTTCAACGCCTCTTCCTGAGTGAGGAAGACCTTCGCGACCGCCGGCGCCGCCGCGAGGATCAGCGTGACAGCGAGCGCTCGTCTAGAAAAGATAGCCAAGGCCCACGTTCCACTGGTCGACGCCGGTGCGCGCCGCGTTTCTTCTCTGCTGCCAGTCGATCTTGATCGCGATCGGCTCGATCGGCTTGAAGACGGCGCCGATCGTCAGGACCGTCACGTCGTTCGCGGGATCGCGCGAATAGCCCGCGGGGACCTCGGCCTGCGTGTCGTACCGCTCGTAACGCACGAACGGAATGAGTGACGCCCGCGCGCCGGAGCGGAGCGAAAGGACGTCGAATCCTCCCTGGAGGTACCAGCCCCACTGGCGGCTCCCCACCGACTCGTCCCCATTGAACCCGTTGACTTCATTGATGGCCGCGGCGTCCCCCACCGAGGTGCGAACGTAGAGTCCCCGCAGCCAGAGTCCTCTCCACTTCCAGTCCGCATGGAGGTCGAAGAGCGTCGTGTTCGCGGAGAAGGCGCGACCAGAGGGGGTGCGCTCCCCTTGATCAGAGTTCCCGGAAAAGAAGGACACTCCGACGAGGGCGCCGGAGATGGGCACCCAATCAAGCCGTCCCGTCACCGCCCAGTTCTCTGCGGCGGCCTCGGAGCCTTCCTGCGAGCCCTCGCGGATCCCCTCGGCCGAGTAACCCTCGGAGTTCAGGCCGTTGACGCCGTAGAGCCGGTAGGAGAAGCGGCCAGCGTCGCCGTAGAAGACCTGCCTCCCAGCTCCCTCCAGGTCGTGGGGATCAGACGCTCCTCGACGTCTGGCCGAAGGACGCCAAGAAACGTCGGCGGCTCGTGCAGCTCGTTGATCAGCCCCATCGGGATGAGCACCAGGCCGGCCCGGGCGCGCGCGGGTCTGGAGAAGAGGTAATCGAGGTAGGCGAACTCCACCTCCACTTCGCCGCCCTTGTCGGAGGCGGTAACGGCGTGCTCCGCCTCGATCTCCGTGTTCAAGATCCAGCGGTCGTCGAACTTGTACCCGAAATAGAGGACCGCGCGCGCGAGATCCGCCTGGTTGCGCATCCCCGAGGGCTCGCCGTCCTGTCGCGAGCCGGCGAAGCTCTGGTAGATGAACTCGCCGTAGCCGCCGATCGAGACGCCCTTCTTGCCATAGACCTTCGAAGCGGCGGGGCCGACACCGTAACGCAGATCCTTGCTCTCGGCGGCGGCCGGCGCCGCCTCGCCCAGTTTCAACTGCTCGATCTCCCGGGCAAGGATCTCGATCTGCCGCTCGATCTCGGCCAGGCGCTGCGGATCAGCCCCGGCCGCGGACCTGGCGGTTGCAAGCTCGGCCCGCGTTGCGGCCAGAAGTTTCTCGAGCCGCTCGACGCGCTGCTCGAGTGTCTGCGGCGGCTCGTCCGCGCGAGCGGGGGGCGAAGCCGCCACGAAGACGCAAGCCGCGAGGAGAGCGATCCTGAGGCCGGCCATACCGTCCGTCATTCTGAGGAGCGAAGCGACGAAGAATCTGCTCCCGTCGAATCCGAAAATCGTGACCGGGGCAGATCCCTCGTTTCGCTCGGGATGACAGGAGGACCCTGATCGCGGATTTGCAGCTCGTGACACTCCAGACGCGAACGCAGCCCGGGCGACGCGACGGCCTTCCAGGCTCCATCCGACACGACGAGAAACAAGACTTCGTTGGGCTGGCCCTGGCGGCGCAGTCTCTCGGAGAGTTCGAGCCCTTCTTCCGGCCCCAGCACGAAGAACGCGGTCGAGAGAATGTCTGCCGCGAGCCCCGAGGAGGCCACGACTGTCGCCGATCCGAAGTCCGGCGCGGGACGTCCGGTGCGCGGGTCGAGCATGTGCCCTATGCGCCTGCCGCCAACGAGGAGGCCTCGCTCGGAGTTTCCCGACGTGGAGACCGACTCGTCGGCGATCGAGAGGAACACCGCAATGCGCGCGCGGTCGCGCGGGTCGGCGATGGCCACGGTCGCGCGGCCGATGGCGGAGACCTGGCCGCCCAGGTCGAGGAGGGCCTTGCGCACGCCGGTACGGCAAAGCTCGCCGACCGCGCGGTCGAGCGCGTACCCTTTCCCCCAGGCCCCCTCATCGATGCCTGCGTCGGGCGACAGGCGCCGCGCGCCGGCGGTCGTGGGATCGATCCGGAATCGCTCCGGCCCGGTCGCCGCGAGCGCCCGAGCAAGCTCGGAGCTCGCCGGCACGCGCCCTCCCCCGCGCAGGTCCCAGGCGCGCACGAGAGGGAGCACAGTGGGATCGAACGCCCGTTGCGTCCTCTCGGACCACTCGAGGACCGCCGCGAGAAGACCGGCGACCTCGCGGCCCACGACGACCGTCTCGCCGGGGCTCGCAGCGTTCAAGCGGCTCAGGGGTCCACCGGGACGCCACGTCGTCAGCCGCTCCTCGACACGGGCGATCTCGCCCACCGCGGCTTCGCTGGCCTCGAGCGCCGTTGCTCGATCCCGCCCCGAGACCGCGAGGCTGAGCACCGTGCCCATGGCGGCCAGCCGCCGCTCGACCACCGCTCCTGCCGGGGGCGCCTGCGGAGGCGGCGGAGGACTGTTAAGACAGAGACTCAGTCTCAATAGGACCGCGAAGAACGGGAGCGCCGTCGCATCGGACATGGCGTCAGCGGTTCGGGAGGACGCGAAAGCGGCCGGAGCGCCGGGGACCGGAAAGCGCCGAGGCCGGAGCGGCTTCGCGCTTCATGCGCGGCCGGCACTGGCGGCAGATGCCCCGCATCTGGTGGCTGTGCGACAGCGGCAGGAACCCGTAGCCCTCGCAGACCTCGTCCTGGAGGCTCTCGATCCTGGGCTCGTAGAACTCGATGACGCGGCCGCACTCGTTGCAGATCAGGTGATCGTGGTGCTCCCCCGCGCGGAGGCGCTCGTAGCGGTATCCGGATTCCCGGATCCGCACGCGGCCGACGATCCCCGAGTCCACGAGCAGATCGAGCGTGCGGTAGATCGTGGCGCGCGAGATCTTCTTGTGCTTGGCCCGCAGCCGCACGAGGAGGTCGTCCGCCTCGAAATGCTCGTGCCGAGCGAAGAGCTCGTCGAACAGGGCCTGCCGCTCGGCGGTCAGCTTCAAGCCGCGCCGCTCCAGGTACTTGCGGAAAATCTCACGCTCCCGGCTTCTCATGCGATTGCGACTCAGTCTCAGTTGCGGTATTCTTCCGCGCTTTCCGGGCCCTGTCAAGCCCGAAGTCCGGGGAGCCGACGATGTGGCAAGGATTCGCGATCGCGCTGCGCGAGGGGATCGAGATGTTCCTGATCGTCGCGCTGATCCTCTCGTATTTGAAGCGCACCGGGCGGCCGGCGCTCGCCCGCGCCGTCTACGCCGGCACCCTGGTCTCGCTGGCGACCTGCTACGGCGCCTTCCTCTTCTTCCGCCGCGCGGCCAACCGCTCGCTCTGGGAGGGGATCCTCGCGCTCGTCGCGGCGGTCCTCGTGGCGAGCCTCCTCGTGTACATGAAGAAAGTCTCGGCTCACCTGAAACAGGACATCGAAGACAGGGTCGAGGCGAGGGCGGTCTCCGGAACCGCCGGGCAGGCGTTCTGGGGCGTCTTCGGCTTCACGCTCCTCATGATCACGCGGGAAGGGATGGAGACCGCGCTCATGATCTCGACCGCGCTCTTCCAGATGCGCTCGGCGGTCGTGTCCCTCGGGCTCGCTCTCGGCCTCGCCGCGGCCGTCGCGATCGGATTCGCCTGGACGCGCCTGGGCCGCGGCGTTGACCTGAAAGCGCTCCTGAACATCCTCGCGGCCTTCCTCTCGATCTTCGTCGTGCAGCTCCTTCTCTACGGCGTCCACGAGCTGTCGGAAGCGCGCGTCCTGCCGGCCTCGGAAACGATTCACAACGCGACGGAGATCCTCGGTCCCGACGGCAGGATCGGCCACCTCCTCGCCTACTCCCTGGCCGTCGTCCCGACCGTCTGGCTCCTCGCCCTCTGGTGGAAAGACGGAGAGCGATGAGCTATGAACGCCTCAGCGTGTTCGTGGAGTCCGGTAGCTTCGGGCGGGCCCAGCAACCGTGTACTCTTATTCCATCCCACCGCCTCGAACTCATGGAGCCGAACGCCGGTGCAGCGAAAGCGGCTACATCTCTGAGACGGCGCGCTGGGAGAAGAAGAGCGTCGGGAAGGCCTGGCGGAAGTAGGTGGTGGCGTCCAGGACGAGCTTGTTGTCTCCGTTCTTCCAGCCCGAATCGCGGAAACGGTACTCCTCTCCCGTGTGCGTCACAAAGCCGAACTCGAGGCAGAGGTTCTGACCCGGGCGGAGCACGCAGGTGTTGAAGACCTCCTTGATGTTGCGCGCGTAGATCGAGAAGTTCTTCTTCGGGTCTTCGGCATCGAACCAGGAGACGTTCTCGCCGTCCACGACGAGCCGCCCGACCTTCTTCGCCGACGTGCCGAGACCGAGAAAGCCCTTGCCCACGCGCGCAAAGCCCGAGAACTCGGCCTTGCGGGCAACCTCCACCCCGCTCGTCGCGGCCGGAGGCTGGCCCGATCGCATCATCGCCTGCACGACCGTTTCCGAGACCCCGGCGTTGCGCAGCTCCACGATCTCCGGCGTCGTCAACTGGTACGGGACGTTTTCCGTGTGGATCTTGTTCAGGAGGAACTCGTCGGAGAGGCCCGCCTGCTTCAACTTCAAGATGTCCTGGTAGGGCCGCGACGGCGGAGCGGGGCGGCGGCCGAAGGCGCGACGGCGGAAGGTTCAGCGGTGGAAGCGGACGCTGGAATGGAGGCCGGAACGGGCGTGGGCGCGAGCATCACGACGGGAGACGGCGGAGCGGGTGTCGGATTGGACGCCGCCGCAGCGTGGCCGGCGCTCTTGCAGCCCATCCAGATCAGGCTGATGCCCAGAAGCAGGGTCCCAAGCCGTCTGTTCATGGCTCTCCTCCTCGACGACGGCGACAATTCTGTCACTTCTCGAGAGTCGAAAGTCGAGGGTCAAGAGTCGGGAGTTAAGTCACAACATACGATTCGCCTCACTCCGCAGGAGCGCAGCGACCAGAGCAGATCCTTCGCTTCGCTCAGGATGACAGGGTGGTAAGGGTCACCTCGACATCTCTTCAACGACAAATCCAATAGATCAAGGGAATGGCGCCCGGTGCTCGCGGCGCGAGGAGTCTCCCAGGAGAGGGAGGAGCCTCGCGCCGCGGGAGCGGAGCGTTTGCGCGGGATCAGGCGGGCGGTCGAGGCCGCATCCGGCCGAGTCGCTCGCCGGTGCGCCCGCAGAGGCGCAGATCCCGCGCAAGCGCGGAGCGACGGTCACGCCCTGCTGTTCCAGAGGACGTCGGGGATTCCCCGCCGCTTGTTCTCGTGGCGGGCCATCACGAAGAGGGCGTCGGAGAGGCGGTTCAGGTACCGGACCGTGTGCGGTCCCACGCTCTCGCGGCGCGCGAGCGCGACGACGAGCCGCTCGGCGCGGCGGCAGACGGTGCGGGCGACGTGGAGCTGCGCGGCGCCGGGCGTGCCCCCCGGCAGGACGAAGTTCTCGAGCGGCGGCAGCTCCTCGGAGAGGCGGTCCATCAGGCTCTCGAGCGCCGCCACGTGGCGCTCCTCGATCGCGGGACGGGCCGCCGTGCCTTCTCCTCCTCCGGGACGCAGAGGTCCGAGCCCAGGTGAAAGAGATCGTTCTGAATCGAGCGCAGGGGGCCGGCGATCTCGTCGTTGACGCCGCTCGCGAGCGCGAGACCGATCTGGCTGTTCAACTCGTCCACTGTGCCGTACGCTGCGATGCGCGGCGAGTCCTTCTCCGACGCGGCTCCCGCCGCCCAGCGCCGTCGTCCCGTCGTCGCCCGTCCTCGTGTAGACCTTCGTGATGCGCGGCATCAGAACCTCACTTCGAGGCCTCCCGCAACGAGTCTGCCTGCGGCCGGATATCCCGCCGCCTCATCGTACTCGCGATCGAAGGCATTCGTCAGGCGCACGTAGGGCGCGAAAAGAGGCGTTACCTGCCAGCGCGCGGCGATGTCGAACCGAAGGTAGGACGGGTCTTCCACCGGACGGCCCGTCAGCGGATCTCCGTCGGGCCGTTTCCCCACGACCAGGACGCGCGGCAGGATGTCGAAGCCGGACAGAGGGCTCCAGTCCAGGCCGAGCGCCGCGCGGTGGCGGGGGCGGCGCGCCAGGGCGGTGTCGGTGACACGGTTGCGCGCGTCGAGGTAGGTGTAAGTCGCGTCTGCGGAAAGCCCGGCCAGAAACTCCTGACGCCAGCCCACCTCGACGCCCCGCGTCCGTGCCCGGCCGACGTTGAAGTTCTTCGACTGCGCGAAGTCGAAGACGATGAGGTCCTTCAGGTCGTTCCAGAAGAGGGACACTTCGGCGCGGCCACCGGCGACGTAACGCTCGACCCCCGCCTCCCAGGAGACTGCGCGCTCGGGCTTCAAGTCCGGGTTGCCGACGAAGGGGTAGTAGAGCTCGCCGACAGTGGGGGCGCGGAATGCGCCGCCGCCCGACACCCGTACCTTCCAGAGAGAGCCGGGAGAAAGCCAGGCGATCGTCCCCCGCGGGCTCCACGCGTCGCCGAAGACCGAGTGGTGATCGAAGCGCGCTCCTGCTGTAACGGTGACGGGGCCCAGAGTCGCCGTGTCCTGCGCGCCGGCGCCCCAGAGGGTCGTCCGCTGACCGTCCAGGTTCGTTCCGAAGTTGCTCGCGTCGTCCACCTTCCAGCGCTCCCAGGAAGCGAGAACCGTCAGGGAATGCGCGCCGATCCTCGCGGTGTCCGTGATGCGCGCCTGCAGCGTCTCGGCGTCGGTCTGAGAGGAGAATCCGCCGTCGGTGTCGCGATAGGCGGGCTTCGACCGCACGTCCGCGAGCAGGACGTCGAGACGGTTCGCGTCGGAAAGCGGAAAGCTCCCCGGAATCGCGAGCCGCTCCTCGCGAAAGAATCCGCGCGCGGTGCTCGGGGCGCCCACCGGACCCGGGTTGCCGACCTCGCCGTCGAGGATGGACCCTTCGACGGCGACGCGGCCGCCTCCGGACAGGCGCGCTTCGAGGCCGGCCGAGCCATTGCGCTGTCTCCAGTCGGTGTTGGGCCGATCGCCACCGAACGCGGCATAACGGAAGCTGCCGGTCGCGGAAAAGGGTCCTTCTCCTGCCGAGAGGAAGGCGGAGCCCTGGCCCTGGCCCTGATTGCCCGCCTCGCCGGTGGCGCGGCCGGACATCCCCTGCGGAGCGCGCCTCGTGAAGATCTGCACAACGCCCCCCATCGCGTCGGACCCGTAGAGGGCCGAGAACGGACCGCGAACGACCTCGATTCTCTCCACGTTTTCCGTCGTCATGGCCGAGAAGTCGTAGCCCGGGAAGTACGGGGAGTTCATGCGGACGCCGTCCACGAGCACGAGTGTCTGCGTGGAGTTGGTTCCGCGGGTGAAGATCGAGGTCAACGAGCCCGGCGTTCCGGACTGCACGACGTCGAGGCCGGGCACCAAGCGCAGCAACTCGAGCACGAGCGTCTTGCCGCTCTTCTCGATCTCCTTGCGGGTGATGACCGTGGTGGCCGACCCGACTTGCTTCTCCTCGTCGGGCTGCGAGGTCGCGGTCACGACGACCGACTCGGACACGGGCGCCGGCTGTTGCGCCCGCAAGATCGAAGGGGAAAGAAAGAGCGCCGCCAGGACCGCAGCAACGGCCGGCGAGAGCCGAAAGCCTGCGGCCGACAGCCGCCGGGAAAGAGCGCCGAGGAGGACGAGCGGGTCCGCGGTCGTCATTCGAACCTCCCGTTCGACGAGACGAGAAATCTCGGGGGGCTCGAAAAGGATCCCCGCGCCCGCGGGAATTCGAAGGCGCGTTCTCTCCGGTACCCCGACCGAGAAGCGTTTCGTCCGGCAGGTCTCCTGGCTTCCGGATCCTCCGCCGCCGGGCTCCTTCCCGGACGCGCGACCGACATTCGATCCGACGCGTCCAGTGGTTTGTTGCCCGGGGCGTCCCCGGTGACAGTGGCGGGGGCCGCGCGGGATTCTCACCCGCTTCCCTTGGCCGAGACGAGTCAAAGAGCCGTCGAAGAAGCGGCAACATACACTTCGAGGCGAACGACCATTCAACGAAACGAGTTTCGGGAGGCGGCAGGCGGGAGGCGGTAGGCGAAGAGACATTGCTTCGTGCCTCGCCTGCCGCCTTACGCCTTCCGCCTCCCGGCCCCGGATATGATCCGGGGCGTGCAACAGGACTTCACGCTCGACTTCGACCGGATGCGCCGCGTCGGTTTTCCCGAGGTCGTGCTGGCCCAGGGGAAGACCCCCTCGCAGGTCGTCGAGATCTGCCGGCAGCTCGCGCGGGCGCACGACGTGCTCGTCACGCGCCTCTCGGCGGAGCAGTGGGAAGAGGTGTCGGTCGCTCCTCTGCCCGGCCGCGCCCGCTACGACCCGCGGTCGGGGACGCTCCACCTCTCGGTGGGAAAACCAATGCGCCGGCTGGAGGGGACCGTCTCCGTCGTGACGGGTGGAACGGCCGACACGGCGGTGGCGGAGGAGGCGCGAGCGACGCTCGAATACCTGGGCGTCTCCTCCACGCTCGTTCCCGACGTCGGCGTCGCGGGGGTGCTGCGCCTCCTCTCGCGCATCGAGGAGATCGAGAAGGCGAACGTCGTGATCGCGGTCGCCGGAATGGAGGCGTCGCTCTTTTCCGTCATCGCGGGTCTCGTGGGACGCCCGCTCATCGCCGTTCCGACCTCCGGCGGCTACGGAGCCTCGCTCCAGGGATTCTCTTCCCTGCTTTCGGCCCTGACGTCCTGCGCCAACGGAATCACGGCGGTCAATATCGACTCCGGCTACGCGGCCGCGATGGCGGCGTACCGCATTCTTTCCGGAGGTCCGCAGACATGGAAGGAAACAAGACCCGGCGCGCGGGAAGCGCCCGCGAGTACACGCACGAAGCCGCGGTCGGCGTCGACAGGAAACGCAAGAAGGCGCTCCTCGGCAAGCCGACGACGCCGGTAAAGATCCGCCGCGGCACGACGGTCTCGGAGCTTCTCGACTCCTATCGCGAGGCGTCGTTCCAGGCGCGGGCGCTGGGGAAGTGCGCCGCCGTCTTCGAAGCGATGCTGCGGGACCGGAAGCGCCCGACGATCCTGCTGGGGCTCGCCGGGTCGCTCATCGCTGCGGGCATGCGCCAGGTGATCGTGGACCTGATCGAGGGGAACATGGTGGACGTCGTCGTCTCGACGGGGGCCATCATCTCGCAGGACTACTACCAGGTCCGCGGCGGCCGCCACTACCACGGGCGCGCCGACGCCGACGACAGGGAGCTGCGCGACCTCTACATCGATCGCCTCTACGACACGTTCATGGACGAGGAAAAATACTGGGAGACGGACCTGGCGGTCTCGCGTTTCGCCGACACGCTCGCTCCGGGCAAGCTCTCCTCGCGCGCGTTCCTGGCGCTCCTCGCCGAGAAGGCAAAGAGCGACAGGGGGTCCATCCTCGGCGCCTGCGGCAGGAACGGCGTCCCGCTCTTCGTGCCGGCCTTGAACGACTCCTCGATCGGCATCGGCCTGACCGAGCACTACCACCGCTTCCGCAAGGAAGGGAAGGAGCCCTTCACGATCTCGTCGATCCGCGACAACTACGAGCTCACTCAGATCGTGGTTCACAGTCCCGCGACGGCGGCCATATACGTGTCAGGCGGAGTGCCCAAGAACTACATCAACGACTCGATCGTCATGTCCTACATCTTCGGGCTCGACACGGGCGGCCACAAGTACGCGCTGCAGGTCACGACCGACGCTCCGCACTGGGGCGGCCTCGGAGGATCGACCCTCTCGGAAGCGACCTCCTGGGGAAAAGTCTCGAAGACCGCCACCCACGAGATGGCCTTCGTCGAGACCTCGGTGGCCCTGCCGCTCCTCTACGGCTACGCCCTCCAGAAAAACGCCGCCAAGGGCCGCAAGCGCCTCCGGTATACGTGGAAAGACGACATCCTGGAAAAAATCACAAGAATCGGGTGATCTGCGATCGGGTGATCGGGTGATGGAGAAAGCCGGAGACGCTTCCTACCCGGAGAGGATGAGGCGGAGAACGAAGGCATTCGCACTGGATGCGGTTCGGCTCGTTCAGGCTCTCCCGAAGAGTGAAGAGGCACGCGTCATTGGACGGCAGTTGCTGCGATCCGCCACTTCCGTGGCGGCGAACTATCGAGCTGCTGGACGAGCACGCTCGAAGGCCGAATTCGTCGCCAAGATCGGCATCGTCGTGGAAGAGGCGGATGAATCGATCCTCTGGCTGGAGCTCCTCGCCGAAGCAGCAATCATTCCAAGACAGAAGACCGAGCCGCTCCTGCAAGAAGCCAATCAGATCCTGGCAATGTTCGTAGCCTCACGCCGAACAGCGACGCGGCGTTGATCGACACCCGATCCTCCATCACCGATCGCAGATCACCGATCACCCTCACCCGATCACCCGATAAAAAAACGCCCCGGCTGAGCCGAGGCGCTTCTGGAAGGAAGAGTCGGGGCGTTTCTTCAGAGGACTTCGCCGCGCAGCGGAAGCTCGATGATGGCCTTCTCCTTGTCCGTCGTGTAGAGCTTGACCGTGCCGTCGAGCGTCCCCTTCTTGATCTTGTCGCCGGCCTTGACGACGACCGTGTAGGAGATGCCCTCCTGGGTCGGGAACGACGTCGGTGATGAAGCCGGGGATCGAGACCTCGGCCTTCGTGACCTTGATCGGACTGCCCGGCTTGTTGTTGGTCACCACGATGTTGCGCGTGATCGGGTCCTTGCCCGCGGTGAAATTGCCGAAGTTGACCATGACCGGCGTGACGGAGACCCGCGCGCGCACGATTCCGGAGACGGGGATCTCGATATTCGGCTGCTGCGAAACGTTCGTCGTGATGCGGATCGGAGCGTTCAGGAGCCCCTCCGGCGCGTCGGCCGTCACGAGGATGTGCAGCTTGTACTGCTCGCCCGGGTGGCCCGGCAGCTTGTCCTTCTCGCCGGCCGGCGAGATCTCCGCCTTGACGTAAGGCTGCGCGGCCTCGGCGATCGCGGGCTTGAACGACTTCTCTTCCGACACGATGATCACGTCGCGCGCGTCCGTGTCGCCCTTGACGACCGAGAGCCGGACGTACGGCTGCGGAAGGATGTCCACGAAAGGCTTGACGGTCGCCTTGACGAAGAGGTTGATCTGCGCGCGCTCGGGATCGTTGGAGACGAGGAGCACGGACTTGGAGATCGGTCCGGAGAAGCTCTTGGTGTCCACCGAAGTCTGGACCTTTCCCTCGCCGCCGGGCTTGATGACCTTGTCGAAGGAGGCGACAGTGCATCCGCAACCCGGCCGCGCGTCGGAGATCACCAGGTCCGCTCCCCCGTGGTTCTTGATGACGAAGGTCGTCTCGATGACCTTCCCCTTGGGGACGATTCCCGCGTCGTTTGTCTCGGGAATGACCTCGATCTTGGGAGCCGCGACGGCCTTCTTGGCGTCGGCGGCTGCCGGCTTGGCCGGCGCCTTTGCTGCGGGCTTCTGAGCCTGAGCCTGCGCGATCCCGGCCGCGAACACGGCCGACAAAGCGAGGCAGGCCAGTTTAGAGTTGTGACGCATTTCCGACTCCTCCTGTCTTAGTATGACGTCTGGGTCAAACTCCCTCCAGCCGACGGATATTTCCATAAAAGGGGAGAGAACGGGCGTTTTCGTTGATCGGGCGAGCGATTTGAGCAGAAAAGGCCGGACTTGAAGTTCCACATGGCGCCGATCGGGGGGATAGCCATGGTGCCTCTGGCAGCCCTGCTGGTGGAAGCGGGACACCAGGTGACCGGCAGCGACGGCGAGCTCTATCCTCCGATGTCCACGCTCCTCGAATCCCTGCAAATCCCTCTCGTCCGGGGCTTTTCAGCCGACCACGTCCCACCCGACTGCGACACCCTGATCGTCGGAAACGCCGCCACACGCGACAATCCCGAAGCGGCGGAGGCCTTCCGGCGGGGCCTGCCTGTCCTCTCGTTGCCACAGGCAGTGCGCCAGTACCTCCTTCCCGGAAAAATCTCGATCGTGATCACGGGCACTCACGGCAAAACGACCACCTCGGCTCTCCTCTCCTGGCTGCTCCTCGACTCCGGCCGCGACCCGAGCTTCCTCGTGGGGGGCGAGATGAAGAACCTCGGGCGGGGGTATCGCCGGGGAGGAGGGCCGCACGTCGTGCTCGAGGGGGACGAGTACAACGCCGCCTTCTTCGACCGGGGGCCGAAGTTCCTCCACTACGAGCCCCGGCACCTCTTCGTCGGCAACATCGAATTCGATCACGCGGACCTCTATCCGGATCTCCCCGCCGTGCTCGAAGCCTTCCGGCAGGTCGTCGCGATCGTGCCGCCCGAAGGCTCGATCGTGGCCAATGCCGACGACGCCCGTGTCGGCGAGTCGCTCTTGCGGGCCCGAGCGCCCGTGACGAGGGTGTCGCTCGCGGACGCCGGAGCGGATATTTCGGCGCGCGAAATCGAAGATCACCCGGCCGGAATGGACTTCACGCTCCTGGAGCATGGAAAGCCGGCCGGGCGCCTCTCCTCGCCGCTCTCGGGCAGGCACAACCTCCGCAACGCTCTCGGCGCGATCGCGCTCGCGCGAGGCCTCGGCCTGTCGGTGGAAGAGATCGCCGCGGCGCTGCCGCGCTTTGCGGGCGTGCGCCGGAGGCTCGAGGTCAGGGGAGAATCCCGCGGCATTCTCGTCGTGGACGACTTCGCGCACCATCCGACCGCTGTCGCCGGCACGCTCGAAGCGGCGCGCGAGCGCTGGCCGGGGCGCCGCCTGTGGGCGCTCTTCGAGCCCCGCTCGAACACCGCCGGGCGCAAGATCTTCGAGGAGGACTACGCCCGCGCCTTCAGCGGAGCGGACGCGCTCGTCATCGCGCCCGTCTTCCACGCGAAGCGCCTGACCCCCGAGACCGTGCTCGACCGCGCGGCGCTCGTCCGCCGGTTCGCCGCCGCCGGCAAGCCGGCCTTCGCCCCGGATTCGATCTCCGAGATCCCGGAGTTCCTCCGGCAGAACACGCGCGCCGGGGACGTCCTGATCCTCATGTCCTCGGGCGCCTTCGGCGGCCTGCCGGCGACGCTCCTGGACACGCTGCGAGACTGAACACTCATCTCCAGCCGAGCGTCGGTCTCAACCGGCAGCGCGCGTTCGGGCCTTCAAGAGCCGCGAAGAGACCGCAGAACCCCTTCTGCAGCGTCGGCAGATCGGCAAGCTCGACGAGCGGTTCGGACCCTGGAAAAAACTCCCATGCTTCGACTGCCACATCGGTGAGGTCCGGCCAGAACTCGCGATAGACGTTCAACTGCGCGGCCGGGAACCGCGCGCTGAGCGGATAGCCCTGCTGCTCGTACCCCTGCAGGACCGGGAGAATCCCCTTGCCGGCAGGCACGCGGGGAGCAAGCGCCGCCAAAAGCGTCGCGAGCCGCTCTCGCCATTGGTCCTCTTCCCGCGCCTCCCCGATGAACGTGGTGCCCACCGGATAGAAATAGGGAGTCACCAGATCGGTGAATGCGGGCCGGAAATACCAGTCCAGGAAATCGGGGCTCCAGACGATCGGATCGAGGCGTGTCGGATAGAGGACGAGCTTGTCCGGGAACAGACCCTTGAGCGTCGTATAGGCGAGTTGCTGCGCCTCGGGCGTCGTAAACCCTTCCGCCGCAAGGTTGGCGTCCCAGTAGTAGAACCCCGCCAGATTGCGCTCTGACCTGGCTTCGGCAACCCGCGCGGGATTGCCGGCGAATCTCTGGATTTCATCCGTCGTGAGAAAGGCGATGTAAGCGAGCCCACCCGAGCCGGCTGCTTCGAAGGAGTCGATGGATCGCGCTCGGCGCCACCGGTACCCAACTTCAGAGAAGCCGGGCCGAGAGCCGTCGAGGACTCGGCAAACAGATCCCACGAGGTGTCAAATCCTTTAGGGGATACGTCGGTCCAGGGCCAGTGGCACGGCACGCGCTCCAAGAACGACGGCAAGCGCGGGAACGAGCGCGCAAACGATGCGGCCGAACGCGGCGGCCGCGAGCCAGACGGCGCCGAATGCCGAGAGCGAGCAGGCAAGGAGGTAGCAGGCGGCCTGCGCTGTCAGGATCGGCAGCAACCGATCAACGCGGCCCGATGAGCTCAGGACGAGAAACGCCGCCAGGGCGGCGAGCGGGACCGCCGCCGCGACGACATCGGTGCTCGCGATCCGTCCCGCGGCCTCGCCGATCCGTCCCAGCCACTCGCCCCAACGCGATGGCGACAGCAGCGTCATGTCGTAGTCGCGCACGGGCACGCTGCCGCGTGCCCAGTGCATCAGCATTGCATGCAACGCGGGGGGCAGGAGAAGCGCGGCAAGCGGAGTCGCCCGGGCGCGGGCGGGCGGCCGGGCGACCACCCAGAGCAGCGCCGCAAGAACGGCAAAGAGCGTCCCCTCGGGTTTCATCGCCGCGCAGTAGAGCGACGCCAGAGCAAGCCTCGCATGACAAGCAGCCGTACCCAGTTCGAAAACGTCGAGCAGTGCCGTCGAAAGGAGCACGAACCCGAGGGCGAGCGGAACCTCGACGGTGCCGACGTTGACGGGGGCATAGAGCGGAAAGAACCACGCGATGAGAGCAGCCGCGATCGCGCCGCCGAAGGCCTGAGTTCGGCGAGCGAGGAAGCCGAAGGCTGCCGCGGCGGTCGCCGCATGACAGAACGGATAGAGCAGCGCGAGGGCCTTGCCCTCCCAGCCGCGCGCCCAGGCCGCGAGCGCGGCAAGATCGAGCGGAAGAAGAAGAGGATAGTCCCAACGGGACCAGATGATCGCGGGATCATGGAAAAGACGCGCCGGCACGGACGCCGTCAGGTAGATCGTCTTCGCCTTCAAACCCCAGATCGCGAGGTAGTCGGTCGACCACATCGGCTCCGAGGCAGCCGCGAGCGCGAAGAGCGCCACGCCGGCAGCGGCGAGCGCCACAAGAACCCGGGTCGATGGAGTCAGACTCTCGATTTTCGGCGCGTCCGGCTCCGGAGATCTCCGGAGAAGAAGCGGCAGAAGGAGCAATCCCGTCGAGAGGGAAAGCGGAGCCGAAAGATCGGACCCCGGCCTCACTTCGACGAGGACGAGCGTGACGAAGGCCTCAATCAGGAGGCCGACCGCAAGACTCCACGCAAACCGCTCGCTCCGGCAAAGCCCCCGAAGGAGAGGCCGTGCGAGGGCGTAGCCGGCGAGAGGCGTCGCGACGAGCGCGAGCACCACGCCGGTCATCGGCGGACCAGCAACCCGCCGGCAATTCGGACACCTCGAAGCGGCGAGACGGAAGCATCCTTGTAGTAAGCGACGTAGTCGGCCGACGCTACATCGCTCAACACGACGACACGGCGCGGCGCGAGAGTGAAGGCGGCCTGGTAAAGGTATGCGGGGGGCCTCTTCGGAACTCCGACGGCGACCGTGGCCCCGGAAGGCGTGGCTTCAAGCACGGCCTCGAGAAAGGAGGCGTAGTCGCGGTCGAACCAGAAGCTCGTGCCGCTCGCGCTCGCCTGGATGTCCGTCTCGTGGCGCCATCGAAGGGAACCCTCGAAGAAACGCGGAAGCTTCCGCCATTCGTAGCGCGCCGCGGCGGCCAGCGCGAATGTGAGCAGACAAACGGCTGCGAAAGGACGGCTCCACGCCGGGCTCAACGGCGATCTCCTCCGCCGTTGACAACGCGGTTCAGCAGCGTCCCCACTCCTTCGATCTCGACTTCCACGACGTCGCCGGGGGCGAGGGGGCCGATGCCGGCAGGCGTGCCCGTCAGGATCAGGTCTCCCGGCGAAGAGCGTCATCATGCGCGAGACGTAGGCGACGAGAAAGGCCGGAGAGAAGACCATCTCCGAGGTGCGCGAGGACTGCTTGACGGCGCCGTTGACGCGCGTCTCGATCGCCAGGTCCGAGGCGTCGAGACCGGCGACGATCTCCGGACCCACCGGGCAGAACGTGTCGAAGGACTTTGCGCGGGCCCACTGGCCGTCCTTCTTCTGGAGGTCGCGGGCGGTGACGTCGTTGGCGCAGCACACCCCGGCGAGCGCCTCCAGCCAGCGCTCCTGCGGCCAGCGCTTGATCGTCTTCCCGATGACGAGCGCGAGCTCCCCCTCGTAGTCCACGCGCGCGGATTCGGGCGGCAGCACGATGTCGCCTCCATCCAGGACCAGGGCCGAGGGAGCCTTGAGAAAGAGGAGCGGCTCCTCCTCGGGCGCGACGTTGCCGAGCTCCTTCGCGTGCTCGCGGTAGTTGCGCCCCACGGCCACGATCTTCGAAGCCCGCGGCGGCGCCTCGGGCGATCCAAACGGAATTCTCTTCATCTCAGCATCTCCCCGTCTCCCAGTCTCCCAGTCTCCCAGTTCTCCCAGTCACTCCTCCCACGCCTCCGCATTCAACTGCCCCGCGTAGATCTCCCGCGCGTCTCCGGTCAGCCTGGCGTCCACGATCTGGCCGTCCCGCTCGGAAAAATCCACCGTGAAGGCGGCGCCACTCCGAGTCGCGCAGACGACCGGCGGAGAGACGAGCTTCAAGCGTGCCGCGGCGATCGCGGACGCCACGACACCGGAGCCGCAGGCGAGCGTCTCGCCCTCGACTCCCCTCTCGTACGTCCGCACGCGAATGCTCCCGTGCCCGGTGACCTCGACGAAATTGACGTTCGCCCCGTCGGGCATCGCGGGATGGCGGCGCAGCGGCGGTCCGAGGCGGTCGATCGGAAGCGACGCGAGATCGCCGCGAACAAAGACCACGAGGTGCGGGACTCCCACGTTGATCGGGGTCGCCTCCGGTGGAAGTCCTTCGCCGGAGATTCCGACGGGCCCGCCCGGAATCGCGAAGGCCGGAAGACGCAGCGTCACGCTCGCGCCTTCGACTCGGGCCGGGATCAATCCCCAACCCGTCTCCAGCACCGGTTCCCGTCCTTCAACGAGCCCCCGCGTCACCGCGTAGCGCGCCGCGCACCGGGTGCCGTTGGCGCAGAAGGACGCGAGGCCGCCGTCCGCGTTGAAGTAGTCGAGGTGAACGCGGCCCTGCTCGCTTCCCGACAGGAAGAGGGCGCCGTCCGCGCCCACGGACAGCCCGCGCCGGCAAAGCAGCGCGATCCGGCGCCGGTCCTCCTCGGAGAGGGGGCGGCCATCCGCCTCGAAGAGGAGGAAGTCGTTGCCGCCGCCGGCCATCTTCACGAATCGCGTGGGAAGCGTCATTGCCCTTCCCCTGTCATTCTGAGGAGCGAAGCGACGAAGAATCTGCTCTCGCCGCCGATCGAGAGGGCAGATCCTTCGCTTCGCTCAGGATGACAGACGACAGGATCTCGGGATGACACCGCGGCAATTCTCTCAGAGCGGTTCCGCCGATGGCTTCGGGGCTCGGCCCGCTGATGTTGCCGACCTTGTCGATGGCGCGCACGGTGTAGCGGTAGCGGTGGCCGGGTCTTGCCGAGGTGTCGGTCGTGAAACTGTCTTTCATCGGCTCGGCGTTCAAACGCTCGGGCTGCCCGGTCCCCTCCGCGCGGAAGACGATGTAGCCGGCGAGGTCGGGCGCCGCCACCGGATCCCAGACCAGGCGCACGAGACCCGCCTCGGGAAGGGCGTCCAGGCGCGAGGGGGGCGCAGGCGGGAAGATGTCCCGGTAATCCACCGCCGCCTCGTCCGCCGGCGCGCCTTCGACCTTCGGCTTGTTCGGAAGAACGGCGCGGACCGTGTAGGCGAGCTTCCCGTAGGGCGCGCCCGCGTCCACGTAGGCCGTGCCCGTCGTGGGCCTGGAGTTGAGCGGAGTCTCGTACTCCTCCTCCGGCAGGATGCGGCGGTAGACGAAGTAGCCCCCGACCTCGACGGACTTGCCGAGCATGTCCGAGGCGGGCGGCAGCCATTCGAGACAGATCCGTCCGTCCTCCGGGGTCAGGGCCAGGATCACGGGCGCGCGAGGAGGCACGTCGGGCGCGAGGACCGCGATGTTGGAGAGCGGGCTCTTCTCCCCGTTTCGCCGCATGGAGATCACGGCGTAGCCGACCGCCGCGGGGAACTTTCCATCTTTGAGGAGGGGCCCCAGGCCGTCGCGGTACACGATCGACGCGCCCTGCGTGTGCTGCGCCAGGGCCGCGAGCGGGAGCGCGAAAACGCGTTGCGCGCCCTGAAGGAACGACTGCTCCGCGGCCCGGACGGCCACCGCGGCCCTTCGCGCGGCCGCGGCGGGAGCCTCGTCGGTCTTCGGGCCGCCCGCCGCCGCGGCAGGCTTCGGAGACGTCAGAGCCGGAGGAGGGTTGATCACGCGATAGATCTCGATCGACTCCAGATCCGTCAGCGGCTGCCCGGTGAGCAAACGGTCGGGATAGGAAAAAGTCAGCACGGCTTCGCCCCCCTCCTGCTCGGCGGAGAGATCCGTGACCGCGCGAGGGCCTCGCGGCAGCGGCGGCTGCGGATCCCCCTTCTTCCCGCAGCCCGCGGCGAGCGTCAGAGAAACGACGAGGAGAATGGAGAGAAGAATCGCAGAGTCTTGTCGCCGGAATAGACCGATTCGCGAGCTTCAAACCTCAACTCTCGGCTCTCAACTCTCGACTCTCGACTTCCTACAGAACGTACCTCGACAGGTCCTCGTCCTTGACGAGATCGGCGAGAGCGGCGCGCACGTCGTCGACCTGGATCGCGATCGCCCGGCCCGCGTTCTCCGGGCCCGCGAAGGAGATCTCCTCGAGCAGCCTCTCCATGATCGTGTGGAGGCGGCGCGCGCCGATGTTCTCGAGCGATCTGTTTACCCTCTCGGCGTCCCGCGCGATCTCGCGGATGGCGTCCTCGGAAAAAGTGAGATCCACGGTCTCGGCGCCGAGGAGCGCCCTGTACTGCTTCAGGAGCGCGTTCTCCGGCTCGGTCAGGATCCGCACGAAGTCTTCCTCGGTCAGAGAGTCGAGCTCGACCCGGATCGGGAAGCGCCCCTGAAGCTCCGGGATCAGGTCCGAGGGCTTGGAGACGTGGAACGCGCCGGCCGCGATGAAGAGGACGTGGTCGGTCTTGACGAAGCCGTACTTCGTATTGACCGAGGTCCCCTCGACGATCGGCAGCAGGTCGCGCTGCACGCCTTCGCGCGACACGTCGGGACCGCGTCCGGACTCACGTCCGGCCACCTTGTCGATCTCGTCCAGGAACACGATGCCGGCCGACTGCGCCCTCTCGACGGCCTCGCGCGCGACCTGGCCCGGGTCCACGAGGCGGCCTTCCTCCTCCGCCTGCAGGATCTCGCGCGCCTCGCCGACCGTCGCCTTGCGGCGCTTCTTCTTGCCGCCGAAGAGGCCGGGGAGCATCTCCTTGACGTTGATGTCCATCTCCTCGACACCCTGGTTCGTCACGATCTCGAAGGAGGGGAACGTCTTGTCGGCGACCTCGACGTCCACCATCCTGTCTTCGAGCTTCCCGTCCCGCAGGAGGCCGCGCAGCTTCCCCCGCGTCTCCTCAGCCTCGGATTCGGGGAGAGCCGGCAGGAGAAGATCGATCAGCCGCTGTTCCGTCCGGGCGCGGGCGCGGTCCCGGATCTCGAGTGTCTTCTCCTCGCGCACCATCTGCACGGCGACCTCGGTCAGATCGCGGACGATGGACTCGACGTCCCGCCCGACGTAGCCGACCTCGGTGAATTTGGACGCTTCGACCTTGATGAACGGCGCGTCGGCCAGCCTCGCCAGCCGCCGGGCGATCTCCGTCTTCCCGACTCCCGTGGGCCCGATCATCAGGATGTTCTTCGGCAGGATCTCGCGCGCCATCTCGGGTTCCAACTGCTGCCGCCGCCAGCGGTTGCGCAGCGCCACGGCCACCGCCTTCTTGGCGCGCTTCTGCCCGATGATGAACTTGTCGAGCTCCGCGACGATCTCGCGCGGCGTCAGCGACCCCGGCGTCTTCTTCGCCGCTGGCGGCGCCGCCTTCTCCCCCGGCATCAGAAAGACCATGTCGCCCGGCCTCCCTTATCCTGCCGCCCGCATCATTTGAGAATACCAGAGGGCCGGCACTGCAACGGCAAGCGGAGATTCGCCTTGGCCACCTCTCCAAGCCTGTCAGCTACCCGGGCATTTGGGACCCCGGCCCCGTTTTTGTTTGGTGAGCCGACCTTAGACTTTTGTCTAATACAGTGATCGGCACGGGCTCGTTCATCGCGCATTCAGAGAATTGAATCGCACGGCGCTTGGAAAGAACTCGGGGAATCTCCTTGACTTGAAGGTAAGCGCAAAATAGCTTTGCGTCTGCAATCACGTGCCAGTCTCGGATTATCTTCCCGAGGGCCGCTGGCTCTCCGGAGCCCCCGGCATTCTTCTGTCACAAGGAGGTAACGCGTATGAAGAACCGTCTTCGATTTACCTGCGTCGGTGTTTCGTTTCTCGTCCTCCTCATTCTCTCCTGCACGTCCCATCAGTCACCCCGGACAGTCACGCCGGACACTCGCGCGCCGTCTCGCGCAGCGGCGGTCGCTTCAGGCCGCATCGGCGGCGGCGAGGCTCCGCAACCTGCGGCTCATCTTGACGTCGCCATGCGCGCGCAGGCGATGGCGGCGCAGGGCGGACCGGCCTACGTCCAAGCCATCGCGTTCGGCGAATCTCCGGCGGTGCGTGATCTGCCGCCGGCCGCCGTCGCCACGGATCTCACCGATCAGGACCGTGAAGCAGCCGAGGGTCCGGACAATCCCGAGGTTCGCCATGCGGTCCCGTCCGCGGTCAAACGAAGGGCGGACGGCGCGCTCCAGACCAGGGCGGCTGCTATCAAGGCCCTGACCCCTCCCATCGTGAGCTTCGACGGCTTGAACAACACGGATAACTTCAACGCCTTCGGAGGCCGCGTCAACCCCTCCGATGACAACGGAGACGTGGGTCCCAACCACTACGTGCAGCAGATCAACCTTCTGGTGCGGGTCTTCGACAAGGCCGGAACGCCCCTGACCGCTCCATTCAAGCTGAGCAGCCTCTTCGCCCCCATCGGCGGGCAGTGCTCGGTGCAGGACGCGGGCGACCCGGTCGTGCTCTACGATCCGCTCTCTGACCGCTGGCTCCTCTCTCAGTTCGCGTTCGCGAGCCAGACCGCCCCCCCCTACCACGAGTGCGTCGCGGTCTCCAAGACGGCCGATCCGACCGGCGCCTATTACGTCTACGACTTCATCACGGCGGGCAACGAGTTCCCCGACTATCCGAAGTTCGGCGTGTGGCCCGACGCCTACTACATGATGGTCCACCAGTTCACCAACGGCGGACCCTTCAACGGAACCGGCGTCTACGCCTTCAACCGCAAGAAGATCCTCGCCGGCGACCCGACGGCGGGCTACATCTACTTCAACCTGAACCTGGCTTCCCACCCGGAGGGGATCGGCGGCGGGCTCTTCGCCGATCTGGACGGACTGACTCCGCCTCCCGCGGGCCGGCCAGGCATCTTCGCCTATCTCACGTCCACACACTTACGGCGATCCCGCGGATGGCCTGAGGCTGTTTGACTTCCACGCGGATTTCGCCATTCCGGCAAACTCCACGTTCACCGAGCCTCAAACCACCTATGCCGCGCCGCTCGCCGTTGCGGCCTTCGACCCGACCAACCCGGCCGGCAGGAGGCGACATCCGAGAGGTCAGCGCCCCTCCGGCCAACGTCATTGACGACGGCCCTCGATTCCATCGCGGACCGCTTCATGCACAGGATGGCGTACCGCAACTTCGGGGACCACGAGTCTCTGGTGTTGAACCACACGGTGGGAGCGCCTGCCTCGACGACGTTTTCGGCGACATTCCGCGCGGGCGTCCGATATTACGAATTGCGCCGGCCTCTTCCGAGCCGGAAACTTCGTGGTCAACGAGCAGGCGACCTACGCCCCGGCCGACGGAGTCAACCGCTGGATGGCCGCCGCCGCGATGGACCACGAGGGGAACATCGGCGTCGGATTCAGCGTCTCGAGCACGACGGTCTTCCCGGGAATCCGCTACGCCGGACGGCTCGCGTCCGATCCGCCGGGCGGGCTCTTCCAGGGAGAGAACCTGCTGATCGCGGGGACCGGCGTGCAGACCACCACGAACAACCGCTGGGGGGACTACAGCGGGATGGCGGTGGATCCGAGCGACGACTGCACCTTCTGGTTCACGGACGAGTACTACACGGCGGCCAGCCAGGCGACGAGCGCTGCCGGTTGGTTGACCCGAATTGGAACCTTCAAGGTCAATCCCGATTGCGCGGCTCCGCCGCAGGGGACGCTCACCGGAACCGTCACGTTCTGCGATACCGGCTCTCCCGCCGCGGGCACGCTGGTGGAGATCTCCGACGGGCACACGGCCCCCGTCACCGCGTCCGGGACCTACTCGATCAAACTCTCCCCGGGGACGTATTCGGTCCACGTGACCGGTTCGAACTGTGCGCCGACATCCCCGGTCTCGGTCACGATCACCGACGGAGGGACTTCGACTCTCAACACCTGCATCTCGGGGTCGCCCAACCTGCAGTTCAAGTCGGTGGCCGTCACCGGCGGCAACACCAACGGAATCATCGACAAGAACGAGTGCAACACCCTCTTCGTGACACTGACCAACATCGGCTGCTTGAAGGACACCGGAATCACGGCCACGCTCTCCTCGAGCACGCCGGGAGTCACCATTAGACAGCCCAGCTCCCCCTATGCGGACATCTCCGAGGGCGGCACCGGTGCCAACACGCTGCCGTTCGAGGTCTCGACCTCCTCCTCCTTCGCGTGCGGGACGACAATCAACTTCACGGAAACGGTCAACGACGCGACCGGGGCCCACGTTTTCCCCTTCAGCCTCCCGTCGTGCACGAAGCCGACGATCAACATCTCGGGGAGCATCGCGGTGGGTGATCCGACGCAAACGGGACGCCTCTTCCGCGACGGCATCGCGAGCGTGTGCGGCTCCGTCAAGGCGACTCCGACCGTCGTGGACTCGGTGTTGCGCCGGTACGACGCGTACAACTTCACCAACGACGGCGACGTCGCAGCCTGCGTGACGGTCAATGTCACCTCGGGCTGCTCGACGAACATCTTCTATGCAGTGTATGCGGGCAGCTTCGACCCGAACAACATCCAGACGAATTACCGGGCGGACGCCGGCGCGAGCTTCGCGGGAACCGCGTCATTTGCCTTCACCATACCGGCGCACCGGACGTGGGTGCTCGTCGTCCATGAGGTGGCAACGACTGGTTGCGCGAGCTACACCGGCACGATCTCGGGTCTCTTCGGCGACACTGACGGCGGAGGCGAGTGTCCCGCGTTGACATCCTCCGTCTCGACATCCTCGCTCTGGCCGGCGAACCACAACCTCATCAATGTCGGCCTGGCCGCGACCGCGACGGGTGACTGCCCCGGGCCGCGGACGACCGAGGTGCAGGTCTTCTCCGACGAGGACGACGTCGATCCAACGACGATCGGCGACATGTCTCCCGACGCCAAGAACATCGCCATCGGCACCCTTCGGTTGCGATCCGAACGGAGCGAAGCCGGCGACGGGCGCGTTTACCTGGTCGTCGTCAGGGCCACGGACGCTTGCGGAACGGCATTCACGGCCAACACGGTCGTCGTGACCCACGATCAGAGCGCCGCGTCCATCGCCTCGGTCAACGCTCAGGCGGCCGCAGCCAGGGCCTTCTGCCTGGCCAACGGCGGCGCACCGCCTCCGGGCTACTTCGTGATCGGCGACGGTCCCATCATCGGGCCGAAGCAGTAATCGGAAAGGGGCGCTCCCCGCACGCCGGGGGGCGCCCCTTCAAGCGCGTTCGAATGGCTTCGAACCTCGGGAAGTCAGGCCGGCTCGGGAAACCAGCCGGCCCTCTTTTTATCTTTTCTTCATGTCTCGGCGTAATCCGATGTGTATGAATGCACGTCTTAGACTTTGGTCCAGCTTGACGCGACTGAGCCGCGAGGAATAGCGTACCGCGCGGATCCCACGTGCACTTTTGGCGAAGGCGAGTCATGGAATCAGTTCCCCTGGAGCGTTCAGCTCCTTTCGGGGTGTGATCCCTTTTGCGGAAGAGGAGGCCCTCATGACCCAACGGTCCCGGTTTCTCTCCATCGGTTTCAGTCTTCTGGCGGTCCTCTGTTTCTCGTGTACGACTCATCAGCGGCCCGTCTCTCAGAGCGGCGCGCAGCCGGCGACGCGCGGAGGCAGCGCCAGCGTCGCCACCGGAGTTCGCGCGGGCACTCCGGGCGAAGTTGACAGTGCCTCCTCGGCATCCCAGCTGGCCCAGACACAGGCCATGAGCGCGATGGGGCCCGAGCCCTTTGTCATGCATGCCGTCGCGTTTGCCGAAACGGATCCGGTCCGCAATCTGCCGGGATCCAGGGCGGAGGCCGACCCGACGAAGAGCCAACCTGGCATCGAGATCAACGAGCTCAACTCAGCGGAAGGCCGCCCGATCCCGGATTCGGCCGCGGGCCTGGTGCGCCGGGATGCGACTCTCAAGGGAATGACCTCGGTCGAGATAGTGAACGCCATGCCGGGGCCCAGCCTGACCTTCGAGGGCAACAGCGCCGCCAACAACACGGCGGTCTTCGGCGGCACCGTCGCGCCCCCGGACACGAACGGAGCCGTCGGACCGCACCACTACGTGCAGATGACGAACCTCCTGACCGGGATCTACGACAAGACCACGGGCGCGCTGCTGCCTCCCGGCCGGTTCGCGCTGAGCCCGCTGTTCGCCAAGCTCGGCGGCATCTGCGCGGCGACGAATGACGGCGACCCCGTCGTCCAGTACGACAAGCTGGCGGACCGATGGATCCTCTCGCAGTTCGGCTTCACGGCGACCAACGCCCCGCCCTACCACCAGTGCATCGCCATTTCCAAGACAGCCGATCCGGCCGGCGCGTACTACGCGTACGACTTCATCCAGCCCGGCGAGGAGTTCCCCGACTATCCCAAGCTCGGCACCTGGCCCGACGCCTACTACATGACGACCAACCAGTTCTTCCGGGGCGGCGGCTTCGACGGCGGCGGGGCTTTCGCCTTCGACCGCGCGAAGATGCTCGTCGGCGACCCGACGGCCACGGGCCTCTACTTCAACCTGTGCTTCACCGCCGGCCATTGCGCGGTCAACCACCCCGAGGGGATCTTCGGGATGCTCCCTTCCGACTTCGACGGCCTGACGCCCCCGCCGCCCGGCGCAAAGAACATCTTCACCTATCCCCTCTCCGTCTCCTTCGGAGACGCGGTGGACGGAGCGCGGCTCTTCGAGTTCACCCCCGATTTCGTGACACCGGCAAACTCCACGTTCACTGGAGCGAGCGGACAGTCCCGGCCCTCCTCGCGGCCTACGACGGCCGCGATCCGGGCGGGCGCGGCGACGTCCGGGAGCCGTCTCCCGGCGAGAACCTGGAGTCGCTCGCTTCCCGCTTCATGCACCGGCTGCAGTATCAGAACCGCGGCGGCTTCGAGACCTGGGTGTCGAACATCACGGTGAACGTCGGCACCGCTACCCCGGTCAACTCCACCAACTACCGGGCCGCTCCGCGGTACTTCGAGCTGAGCCGCACGAGCCCGGGCGGCGTCATCACCACGACCGAGCAGGCGACCTTCGCGCCGAACCCGGTGACCGACAATGTCGGCCGCTGGATGGGGAGCGCCGCGGAGGACGCCTCCGGAAACCTCGCCCTCGGATACAGCATCACCGCCAGAGAGGGCGGCACCGGCCCGGCCATCTTTCCCACGATCAATTGGGCCGGCAGGCTCGTGACCGATCCCCCGGGCGGCCTCTTCCAGGGAGAAGCGACGATGTTCGCGGGTCTCGGCACCCAGACGGGCACCTCGAACCGCTGGGGCGACTACAGCGCCATGCAGGTGGACCCGGTGGACTACTGCACCTTCTGGTACACGCAGGAGTACTACGGGGCCGGAAACACCTCTTTCAACTGGCGGACGAGGATCGGCGCCTTCAAGTTCCCGAGCTGCGTCTCGCCGGCAATGGGCAAGCTCGCCGGCACCGTGACGTATTGCCAGAACGGCCAGCCGATCAAGGGCGCCGTGATCACGGTCTCCGACGGGCACGGCAGCGCCACGATCGCCGACGGCACGTACTCGATCAACCTGCCTCCCGGCAACTACACGGTCACCGCGACCGACCCGTTCGCCAACTGCGCGACCTCCGCTTCCCAGAACGTCACCATCAGCAACGGGGGGACGACCGCGGCGAACTTCTGCCTGACCGGGACTCCTCTGATCAATCGCATCAGTTCTTCGTTCGACGACAGCCCCGGAAACGGTAACGGCTTCATCAACAGGGACGAGTGCTTCAAGGTCAACGCCGTTCTCGAGAACGACGGCTGCGTCGCCGAGACCGGCATCTCGGCTGTCCTCTCGACTTCGACTCCGGGAGTCGTCGTGGATCAAGCGCTCTCCAGCTACCCGAACCTGGCAATCAACGCGAGCGGAGGCAACCAGACGCCCTACGCGGCCCACACCACGCCGGCTTTCGTGTGTGGAACGCCGATCGCCTTCACGCTGACCGAGACCTCGACTCTGGGCGGCGTCCGGGTGTTCAACTTCAGTTTCCCGACCTGTGGAGGAGGACCCTCGCAGACCTTCTCGGGGACCCTGACCAACACCGACGCGGTGGCCACAGCCGGACGTCTCGGCCGCAACGCGGTTGCCAGCGTCTGCGGCAGCGCCAAGGGTTGTCCCGGCGCATTCGACGCGAACCCGCGCTTCTACGACACGTTCTCGTTCGTGAACCCCGCCGCGGTTCAAGCGTGCCTCACGGTGACTCTCGACCAGTCGGCCTGCGGCCCGCCGGGAGCCGGGAGGCTTCTGGCCGCGGGATATCTGGACAGCTTCAACGGCGCGAACCTCTGCCTGAACTACCTCGGAGACGCGGGCGGGAGCGCGGACATCAGCTCCTTCCCGGTCAATGTCCCGGCCGGACACACCCTGGTCCTCGCCATCCAGCAGACGACGGTCGGCGGGTTCTGCGCGGCCGGCTACTCCGGCACCGTGACCGGCTTCTTCGACGACACGGCGGACAAGGGCTGCCCGGCCTGCCAGTGTCGCTTCGGTTGCGACCTCGTCGCTGTGGCCTCCGAACCACAACCTCATCAACGTGGGTCTCTCAGCGACTTCGACGGGCATCTGCCAGGTGAATCGCCAGGTCACTGTCTTCTCCGACGAGCCCGACGTCGATCCTCTGACGATCGGCGACATGTCTCCCGACGCGAAGAACATCGCCCTCGACACGCTTCGGTTGCGCGCCGAACGGGAGGATTCAGGCGACGGACGCGTCTACCTGATCGTCGTGAGGACCACTGACGGGACGGGAACAGCGCGTTCTCCTGCTCCACGGTCACCGTGCCGGCGAACCAGAGCGCTGCCGGGAAGAGCTCCGTCGCCGCGCAGGCGGCCGCGGCCCAGACCTTCTGCACGACCAACGCCGGTGCTCCCCCTCCGGGGTTCGTTCTCGTGGGCAATGGACCTGTGATCGGTCCGAAGCAGTAGTCTCGCGATTCATCGAGTCCGGCCCGGCGCCTTCGAGCGCCGGGCCTTTTCTTTTCGCAGCAGGCTACAGACACTTCCGGATGCGCGCGGGCTTGCCGCGAACGAACGCGAAGGTGCCGACCGTCGCGATTCGTCAGATTTCTTCGAGCGTGATGCGGTCGTTGGTGTAGATGTCGATGGCCGAGGCGATCAAGAGGGACTCTCGGGCGATTTCGGCGGCGGAGAGGTCGGCGCGGTGCTTGAGCAAGGCGCGGGCGGCCGCGAGCGCGTAGGGACCGCCCGAGCCGACCGCGAGGATCCCCTCCTCGGGCGAGATCAGGTCGCCGGTTCCCGAGATCAGGAGCGAGGTCGTCTTGTCGGCGACGATCAAGAGGGCCTCGAGCTGGCGAAGCATCTTGTCGGTGCGCCAGTCCTTGGCGAGCTCGATGGCCGAGCGTTCGAGGTTGCCGCGGTGCTCGTCGAGCTTCATCTCGAAGCGGGAGAAGAGGGCGAAGGCGTCGGCGGAGGAGCCGGCGAACCCGGCGATGACGTCGCCCCCCTTCAGGCGGCGGATCTTCGCCGCCCCATGCTTCATGATCGTCGTGCCGAGTGTGACCTGCCCGTCGGAGGCCATGGCGACCTTGCCGTTGTGGCGCACGCAGACGACCGTGGTGGAATGCCATTTTTCGCGCTGCATCGCTGGGAGGATAACGCATCACCGGGGCCGGGAGACGGCAGAGGGAAGACGGAAGACGAGGACGTGCTTTTCCGGTTCGTCTCCCGCCTTAACGCGCCCTCACCCCGGCCCTCTCCCCGGGGGAGAAGGGGAGGGGAAGGAGAAGCAGGGCGCCGGCCAGCGCCAGTTCACAATTCACTATTCTCAATTCACAATTTCTTTCAGGCCTTGGGATGCGCGAGGCGGTAGACCTCCCGCAGTCGCGCCGCGTCCAGGTGGGTGTACTTCTGGGTAGTGGAGAGCGACGCGTGGCCGAGCAGCTCCTGGATCGCCCGCAGATCGGCGCCGGCGGAGAGCAGGTGCGTGGCGAAGGTGTGGCGCAGGGCGTGGGGAGAGATGGCCGCCGGGAGTCCGGCCGCACGCAGGCGGGCCTTCGAGCAGACGCGCCATCGAGCGCGTGGTCAGCCTTCCGCCGCGCGCGTTGACAAAGAGCGGCTCGCCGTCGGAGACGGCATCACGCGTGCCTTCGAAGCCACGCCTCCGCGCCGCGCGCGCGGGAAGGTAATCGCGCAGCGCCTCCTCCGCCTCCTCGCCGAAGGGAACGATGCGCTCCTTCCTCCCCTTGCCGACGACGCGCGCCAATCGAGCGGAGAAGTCCACGTCCTCCAGGTCCAGGCCCGCCGCCTCCGAGACGCGCAGTCCGGTCGCGTAGAGAAACTCGAAGAGCGCCCGTTCCCGCTCGGGAAAGGAATCCTCCTCGCGGGCGTCGAGCAGGGTCTCGGTGTCCGCCAGGCTCATGGCTCGCGGGAGCGTCTTCGGAATCCGCGGCGCGGGCAGGCCCCGGGCCGGGCTCTTTGCCAGGTGCCCTTCGCGGCACGCCCAGCGGAAGAACGCCCGCAGGCTCGAAAGATGGCGCGCGAGGGAACGGTTGGCGAGGTTCTCGCGATGAAGCGACGCCAGGTGCGAGCGCACGGCCAGCGTGTCGATCGAGGAGAGGGGCGTCCGGGCGGCCTCCTTGTGGGCGAACTCGTTCTCCCAGAAGGCGGCGAAACGGTCGCAATCGGTCCGGTAGGCGCGCACGGTCGCGGGTGAGAAGCGCCGCTCGTCGGCCAGGTACGCGATGAAGCCGGCGATTGCCCGCGAGAGCGTGATCACCGCGACCAGTGTAACCCTGTGTCTCTCGTCGTCCCGTCTCCCGTCTCCGCGCTCCCGTCTTCCGGCCTAGAATCCCGGTGTCATGGAGCTTCGCCCTTTCCGCGCTCTGCGCGGGACGCCGCAATTCAAGGAGCGCCGGCCGGGTCTCTGGATCGACCGCCAGGTCTTCGAGGAAGGCGGACGGACAGTCGTCCTGCCGCTCCTGGTCGGCCTCGTCAGGTTGGGCGACGACTCCGTGGAACTGCCGGAGCCCGAGACTCCGACCGACACCGTCTCCAGGCGCGTCGGCGCGCTCGTGTCGGCGAAGGCCGACGCGGAGCCATGCGTTTTGATCACACGCGCTCCGCTCTCGGGCGCTCTCACGACGACGCGCCGTCCCGATTTCACGATCGAGCCGCCGTCGGGAGCCCGCCACGATTTCTTCCGCATCAACGACTACGCCCAGCACGTGGAGCTGCAGGGGCTCGTCAAGAGCGCCGACGCGCGGCTCCTTTCGGGCCGCGACCTCTGGGAAGCCGCGCAGCAGTTCTCCGTCTCTCCGGCCGCCGCGAAGCTGCCGGGCGCGAGGTTCAAGCTGTGCGCGATCGCGGACGAACGGCTGCTGAAGGAAACCGAGCGCCTGCCGGGAACGCCGGCGGGAGTCCTGGGGTTTTCCTTCGAGGACCCGGTCTACTGAGACGCTGTCAGCCCTCAGCTGTCAGCTTTCAGCCAGACCGGTCTCTCTCGAACGTTATCGAAGGGCTCAAGAACAAGAACTGAAAGCTGATAGCTGACAGCTGATAGCTACTTCTTCTTGGCGAAGCCCCGCACGTCGTTCTTGACGAGGCTCTCGATCTGCTCCTTCGTGAGCTTCTTGCCGAAGGCCGGCATGTCCTCGCTCCCGGCCGTCACCTGCTTGATCAATTGCTCGTCCTTCTTGGAGGACTGCCACTCGGCGTCGGTGAAGTCGCGCGCCATGAGCTGCTTGCCCTTGGGCGTGTTGGCGGTCCCGTCCTGCCCGTGGCATTTGGCGCAGTATTCGAGGAAGAGCGCCGACGGATGTTGATCGCCTGCTAAGAGCGCGACACCCGCGCCGGCGATGCCGCAAAACACCATGGCGCCGAGGATCCGCGTCTTCTTCATTTGCTTCTCTCCTTCATCCCTTTCGGGCGTTCTCGAGGTCTCGGAAGATGTGTTCCGGCTGCCAGGTCTCTCCGTAGTAGATCGTCGCAAGGCGGCCCCGCGGGTCCAGAACCGCCACCGCCTGGGAATGGATCATCTGGCCGTGCTCGGGGTAGTACAGGACGCCGAAGCTCGACGCCACGCGGGCGACGTCCCGCGGCGATCCTGTCAGGAACTTCCAACGCTTCGGGTCGGCGCCCGCCTTTTTCGCGTATTCGGCCAGCACTTCGGGCGTGTCGTACTCCGGGTCCACGGTGACGACCAGGAGATGCCCGAACTTCTCACGCGCGAGCATCGCGTCGAGCCTTGAGAACTTCGCGGTCGTCAGCGGGCAGGCCGTGGCGATCGGACAACGCGTATAGAGAAAGGTCACGGCCACCGGCTCCCCTCGCATCTGCGAGAGGCGGACCGTCGAGCCCGTCTGGTCCTTCAAGGCGAAATCGGGCACGGTGTCGCCGACCTGGACGCCGCGATTGGGAACCGGCGTGACGAACGAGGAGCTGCCGGAGTCGGTGGGCCGCGCCGATACGGCCGGAGCGGCCGGCGTTCCCACAAACCCGCGCGTCACGATCTTTTCCAGCCTGTAGCTCTCCTTCTCGACGACCAGGGTCGCTTCGATGCGGTCCCCCGGGCGCAGCAGCCTCAAGACCCGCGGGTCGTCCCTCACCGGGAAGGGCATGGTCATGCCCTGCATGTATCCGGCGATCGCCTCGTGCTCGACGGTCACCTGCGAGTGCGCCGCGTCCACTTCGCGTACGATGCCCTTCAACGTGAACCGGCGCGCCTCCCGCGCGTCCGGCCCGGGACCGCGCCGGCAGGCAATCGAAGAGATCGCGAGAAGCAGTACGAGACCGATGCGTGCGGACTTCACGGTGCTCCTAAATCGCGGCAAGACGCCGGCTATTTCAAGGGATCTCAAAGGTGAGGGAGGCCCAGAGGCTCTCCCAATCGGCGCGGGTCTCGGACGGGGCCGGCACCATGTGCACGGCCTTGACGAGCCAGACCCCCTTGCGGGCCAGAACGAAGGTGACGCGGCCCTTGGCATCGGACCGCGCGGCCAGCGTGTTATCCGGATCTTCGAGCGCGATCGCCTTGACAAGCGCGCCGGGGAGAGGTTTCCCTTCGTGGAGAATTCGAAAGGACATCTTCCCCCCGGGACGCGTCTTCATCGGATTGGAGTCCGCGACGACCTCCAGCGTCAGACCGAGAACGCGGTCGAACCCCGCTTGCCCCGATCCGCCGCCCGCGACGAGAGACTTGGCGCAGCGCGAATAGACCTCCTTGCCGGGCCTTCCGCGTTCGCCCCGCGCGGCTCGAGCTTCCAGCGCCCCGTCCAGCCCTTCGTCGGCCAGATACTTCTCGAACTTTTCCGGCTCGATCAGGATCGGAGTCCGGCTGCTGCGGTACCCGATGAGGGCAAATCCCGGCGACGCGATCCGCACAAACCCGGCGGGGTCGGTCGCGGGAAGGCCCTCGATCGGCGTCTCTCCGGCGGCCGAAGAGAGGACGAACCGGACGATCCGCTGGTCGTCGCGCGGGACCGGGTCGCCCCGGAAATGCTCGCCCACGCGCAGTGACACAGAGAGCTCCGAGCCGACCGCAGGACGGAAGCTGGAAGGCTCGATCCAGAAGTCGTGCGCGAGGAGCGCCGACCCCGAGAAGACCAGGGAGAGAAGGACTCCGAGACCGCGCCGCGTCATGCCGTCGCGGTCCGGGAGAGAAACCCCGCGAGCCTCTCGCGGTCGAGGTTCCCGCCCGAGAGGATCACGCCCACCCGCGAGCCGGAGAAATCGGCCTTCTTGTGGCGCACGGCGGCGGCGCCGGCGACGCCGGAAGGCTCGACCAGCACCTTCATCCTCTCCAGCATCCAGCAGAGTGTTTCGATCATCTCCTCGTCGGATACGAGAAGGATGGCCTCGACGGTTTTCTGAACGACCGGAAACGTCAGCTTTCCGGGACTCGGGACTTGCAGGCCATCGGCGATCGTGCGGGGGACGCCGATGGAGACGCGCTCCCCTTTCGCGAGCGAGAGGGCCGTGTCGTTGGCGGTCTCCGGCTCGACCCCATAGACCGTGATCTGCGGACGAAGGTGTTTGGCCGCGGTCGCCGAGCCCGCGATCAGGCCCGCGCCGGAGACGGGAACGAGAAGGAAATCGAGATCCGGCACTTCTTCCATCAACTCCGCCGTGGCCGTGCCCGCGCCGGCCATGATCAGGTCGTCGTCGAAGGGCGGCACGAGAAGCGCGCCCCGCTCGCGCACGAGCCTCTCTCCGATCTCGTCGCGGCTCTCCGAGTAGCGGTCGTAGAGGACGACCTCGGCGCCGTAGCCCCGCGTGGCGGCGAGCTTGGAGGCCGGCGCGTCCTTCGGCATCACGATCGTGGCCTTGACATTCAGAAGCTTCGACACAAGCGCCACGGCCTGCGCGTGATTGCCGGACGAATAGGCGACGACCTCGGAGAAGCTCCGCCGCTCCATCTCCGTCTTGATCTTGTTGTACGCGCCGCGGAACTTGAAGGCGCCCGCGCGCTGGAGGTTCTCCGCCTTGAAGTAGACCGACGCCCCGGCCTCCTCGTCGAACTGCCGCGAGCGAAGCACCGGCGTGCGGATCGCGACGCCCTCGAGGCGCCTCCGCGCCGCCGCGATGTCGTCCCAGCTCACCATGGCGTAAGGCGTGAGGCGTGAGGCGTGAGGCGAGGCCTCCCTCCTCTCCCCCCGGGAGAGGAACAGGGTGAAGGCGCTGACTGCGCCGAGGCGACGATCACCGCGCGACCTCCTGCCGCGCCTCGATCTGTTCCTTCCACTCGCCGATCGCGGCGAGCGCGCGCTCGACCATCATCTTCCTCCTCGCCGCCTTGTCGCGGATCGGCGAATGCGACGTATCCTCGATCAAGCCGAAGGTCACGTTCATCGGCTCAAAGGGCTTCTCCGGCGGCCGCTCCGAGCAGTGCCGAGCCAGGGACCCGATCGCCGTCGTGTAGGGAACGGCCACCGGCTCCCTCCCCTCCAGCAGCTGCGCGATCGTCAACCCGACCGCCAGACCCGTCGCCGCGCTCTCGACGTACCCCTCCACGCCCGTGATCTGGCCGGCAAAGAAGATGCGCGGCTCCCGCCGCATCCGCCAGAAGCGGTCCAGATGAGCCGGCGCGCGGATGTAGGTGTTCCTGTGGAGCATCCCGTAGCGCGCGAAGACGGCATTTTCCAGCCCCGGGATCTTCCGGAAGATCCTCTGCTGCTCTCCGACTCTGAGCTTCGTCTGGAACCCGACGATGTTGTAGTGCTCCTTCGCCAGGTCGTCCTGGCGCAGCTGCACGACGGCCCAGGGCAGTCGCCCGGTGCGCGGATCGGCGAGGCCCATGGGCTTCAACGGCCCGTGCCGCAGGGTCTCCTTCCCGCGCTCGGCCATCACCTCGATGGGCAGGCACCCCTCGAAGTAGATCCCCTTCTCGAAGTCATGCACCGGCACCGTCTCTCCGGAGAGCAGGTCCCCCACAAACTCCTCGTACTGCTCTCTCGTCAGCGGGCAGTTCCAGTAGTCCTCCCCTTCCCCTTTCCCGTAGCGGGACATCGCGTACATCCTGGAGAAGTCGAGCGAAGAGGAGACGACGACCGGCGCGATCGAGTCATAGAAATAGAGATCCTCGGTCTCGAGCAGCCTTCCGATCTCGCCGTCGAGCGCCTGCGAGGTCAGCGGCCCGGTCGCGATGACGACGAAGCCTTCCGGCGGTATCCGGCGCACCTCCTCCCGCACGAGCTCGATCTCGGGCCGCGACGCGATCGCCTCGGTCACGAGGTCGGCGAAGATCGTCCGGTCCATTGCCAGAGCGTCGCCCGCCGGCACGGCCGCTGCACGGGCAGAACGGATGACGAGCGAGTCGAGAAGCTCCATCTCGCGCTTTAACAACCCGACCGCGTTCAAGGGGTTGTCGGACCGGAAGGAGTTGGAACAGACGAGCTCGGCGCATTTCTCCGTCCGGTGCGCCGCCGTCCCGACCTTCGGCCGCATCTCGTAGAGCCGGACGCGGTGCCCCCGCCGCGCGAGCTGCCACGCGCACTCCGACCCCGCGAGCCCCGCCCCGATGACCGTGACGCCGTCAGACATGACGGACGGATTCTATGGGTCGGGTGCCCGGGGCGGAGGTGATATATACTCCTGGTAGCTACCAGGAGACGCCGATGCCCAAGCGAAAGGCTCTTTCGACATCCCGGTCCGAGGTTTCGCGGGGCAGTGGACGCCTGCGCGCACGCGTCTTCTGGACGGGGAGGAGTCAGGCAGTGCGACTTCCCAAGGAGATGCGGTTTTCCACTTCCGAGGTGACGGTCCGGCGTGAGGGACGGGCCGTCATCCTCGAGCCTCTCGAGGTCAAACGAGACGCGAAGGGCTGGCCGCTCGATTTCTGGTCGCTGGCGGGCGCGGCGCCGGAATTCGACGTCGGTGACCGCGCGATGCCGCATGAGCGGCAGGACCCGCTGCATCCACGCCGATAGCCGATGACGATCCGGTATCTGCTGGACACGAACACCGTCAGCTTTCACATCCGACGTTCCTCTCCCCTCCTCCAGCGGCGCTTACGAGCCATCCCCGCCGCCTCTGTCGCTTTGTCCGTGATCACCGAGATGGAGATTCGATACGGCCTGGCGAGAAACCCGGCGCTCAGGATTGGCCCCTCGATCGAGGCCTTTCTCCAGGGCATCAGCATTCTCCCGCTGACCTCGGAGACGGCGCGGCACTACGCGCGGATCCGAACAGAGTTGGAAGCCCTCGGCACTCCAATCGGGCCGCTCGATCTCCTGATCGCTTCCCACGCCCTTTCCATCGGAGCGACGCTCATCACGACCGACCTCGGCGAATTCCGCCGCGTCACCGGCCTCAACTGCGAAGACTGGACACGGTGAGTCCGCTCAACGCGTTTTGCGGCGGGCGAGGGGAATGACGAAGCGGATCGAGGTCAGGCGCGGCGAGAAGGCGGCGATCTTGTTGTCCACGAGGCCGGCGGAGAGCCCCGCCTTCTGGACATCCCCCCAGGAGAAGGGGAAGAACATCTCTTCCAGGAAGGGCTTCTTGGGGAAGACGACCCAGAGCGAGCCGGCCGGAGTCAGCCTCTTCTCCAGCGCGCGGAAAAACGTGGTGAGCGAGCCCTCGCCGGGGACCTCGGCCATCATCCAGGCATGCGTCCCGGAGGGCCACTCCTTGACCGGCTCGACTAAGGGACCAAAGATCTCGCGCAGGCTCGCGCGGAACTCCTTCGAGTACCCGCGGGCATAGGCCGGGTCCTGGCCCGGCAGGGAGAACTTCGCCCAGGGGCTCTGCACGGCCGGATTGTACGGGCCGCGAGCCGTACAATCCCTCCCATGCGCGCGAGCGTGATCATTCCGTGCCGCAACGGCGAACGCATCGTGGCCGAAGCGGTTGCCTCCGCGCTCACCCAGACCGAGCCGCCGCTCGAGGTCCTCGTCGTGGACGACGCCTCGACCGACGGGACCGCGCAAGCCGCGCGGGCGGCGGGCGCGCGAGTCCTCCGCACGGAGGCACGCCGCAACGCCGGCGGAGCGCGCAACATCGGAATCGAGGCCGCAACGGGCGACGTCCTCGCCTTCCTGGACGCCGACGTCGCCGCGCCTCCCGACTGGCTCGCGCGGGTCCGCGCCGATCTCGAGCGCGATCCCGGCATCGTCGCGGTCGGCGGCAGGGTCGTCAGCGGCCGGCCGGGGCTCTTCGGAGATCTGGATCTGTATCTCAATCACTCCGAGTGGATCGGCGGGCGCGCCTCCTTCAAGGGATTGATCCCGACGCTCGGAGTCGCGTACCGGCGCGAGGCGGTGGGGCCGGTCCGTTTCGTTGAAACCAACCTCGGCGAGGACGCGTCCTTCGGCGCGGCAGTGCTCGAACGCGGCGGGCGGCTCTGGTACGACCCGGGGATCGTCATGACCCATCGCCACGAACGTCTCGACCGCGAGACGTTTCACGCTCGGCAGGTCAACGCCGGGCGCACGATCTACCGGACCCGCGTCCTGCACGACCGCCCCGGCCGCATCCTCGTGCGCTGCCCGCCACTCGTCTTTCTCTACCCTCATCTCTGGATCGTCCTGGCACGGATGGCGCGGGCGGGAAGAGCGGGCCGTGCGCTCGCGCTCTTTCCCTGGCTCCTCGCGGGAGAGACGGCGCGCATCCGTGGATTCTTCCAGGCGCGCCGGGAGTACCGGAAGGCTGGGGCTTTCGAGAACCCGCCGGCCGCGCGCGAGGTGCGCACGTGAGCGGGACGCGTCTCGCCCAGGGGCTCGCGCTCGCGCGCGACTGGATCGCCCCCGGGGAGGCGCTGGCCCAGTGGACCCACTTCGTGACCTCCGTCTGCAACGCGCGCTGCGCGCACTGTTTCTATCCGATCAACGCGGGCAAGAGCGAGCTGACCTTCGACGAGATCGACAGGCTCACGCGAACTCTCCCGCCCATCCGTCTCCTCTTGATCGGCGGCGGCGAGCCCTTTCTCCGCCGCGACCTGCCCGAGGTCATCCGCCTGTACTTCGAGCGCACGAGGTTCTTCACCTGCTCGATCCCGACCAACGGGTTCGGCCCGGAGGAGATCGCGCGGGCGGCGCAGACGATCTGCGGTTTCGATCCCGATCTCTCGCTCGGCCTGACGGTCTCGCTCGACGGCTTCCGCGACTACCACGACTTCGTGCGGCGGGTGCCCGGCCTCTACGACCGCGCGATCGCGACGCTCGAGAACCTCCTCGCCCTCGCCCGCACGACGCCCAACCTGACCGTCGGCGTCACGACGGTCTTCATGCGCGACAACCAGAAGGAGTTCGAGGCCTTCTGCGACTTCATCTACGAGACCTACCGCCCTCACCAGCACTCGATCAACCTGATCCGCGGCGAGGCGTTCGACCCGTCCTTGAAGGAGAACCTCGACGTGGACCTCTACCGGCGGATCTGCGAGAAGACCGACCGGCGATACCCGCCGGGAGAAATCCAGTCGGGCTGGCGCGGCGTGCGGACACGGGCGCGGCGCGAGGTCAACCGCCTCCGCTACGAATACATCGCGAGGCAGGCGAAGGGCGGCCCCTTCGAACAGTTCTGCCTGGCCGGCGAGCGCGAGTTCATCCTCTCGGAAGACGGCGTCGTCACGGGCTGCGAGCTGATCGGCGACAGCCTCGGCAACGTCCGCGACTTCGACTACGACTTCCGGAGACTGCGCGAGGCGGCCGCCGTCGCCGCCTTCGACGCGAAGAAGCGCGCCACCCTCTGCAAGTGCACCCACGAGTGCAACACCCGCACGATGCTCCTCTTCGACAGGTCGAATGCCCTGCCTGTAATAGCGGCCATGGCCGGGTTGCGGTCTCCGGCAGCCAAGAGAATTGGTGATTTGTCATTTGTGATGAGGGTGAAAGGTCGTTTTCCGACCCGATCACAAATCACCAATACTACAACCGAAGCCCTCATGCTCTTCTTGCCTTCGCGGCCAGGATCATTCCGCTGCTCTTCTCCGAATTCAGGACGTGGTCGAGAAGGAGGAGCGGATAAAGGATCGGGAAGAGCAGGATGAAGACGCTCCGGTAGTGGAAGAGGGAGCCGAACCGCAGGATCGCGATCGAGAGGCGCCCGGCAAAGAGGTAACGCGTGTCGAGCATCTCGAAGCCCGCGCGCGCGAGCATCTCGCGCAGCTTCGCGTCGCTGTAGAGCTGGTTGCAGCGGTATTCCTCCCGGTGATGCCGCCGGAATGTCTCCGGGATGTACGGCGAATCGAGACAGTCCACGGTCAGGGCGAAGACTCCGCCGGGCTTCAGGACGCGGTGGACCTCGTCCAGGACCCGGCTGTCGTCTTTCGTGTGCTCGAGCACGCAGACCGACACAGCCCGGTCGAATCGCCCGGAGGAGAAAGGGAGCGACTCCCCCGCCCCCAGGACGAAGGCGCCTTCCGGATTGACGTAGCTCTTCGCGATCCGTGTCGCCGCGCCCGAGGGGTCCACGCCCACGACCGCGTATCCGGCGCGATCGAGTTGACCGCAGAGGGCCCCCTTGCCGCTGCCCACGTCGAGGATCCGCTGCCCGGAGGCAAGGTCGAGATACCGCGTCAGGACGGCGAGCTCCAGCCGCCGCACCCCGTGGACTCTCTGCCAGTTGCGATAGACGAATCTCTTGAGCGCTCTCATCGCCCGCGCCATGGATGCTATCCGCTTGCCCCGGTCGAGCACAGGACGAGGCGGGGCCGCCCCGGTACAATCGAAGCAGAAAGGTCCCCATGCTTCGCGTGACGCCGGCCATCAGCATTCC
This sequence comes from uncultured Acidobacteriota bacterium, assembly GCA_963741435.1. Taxonomy (GTDB): domain Bacteria; phylum Acidobacteriota; class Thermoanaerobaculia; order UBA5066; family Gp7-AA6; genus JAWOLE01. Next base: position 108,736 of record CAVUIX010000014.1, read on the forward strand.
GGATCACGAGCTGGAAGAGCGGTTCGTGCGCGCCTCGGGCCCCGGAGGCCAGAACGTCAACAAGGTCTCGACCGCGGTGGAGCTGCGCTTCGATGTCGCGTCCTCGTCGCTCTCGGAAGAGGTCAAGGCGCGGCTGACCGCGCTCGCGGGAAAGAGGATGAGCGCGGGCGGAGTGCTGTTGATCGACAGCCGCGAGCACCGCACCCAGGCGGGCAATCGCGCCGCGGCCCGGGCCCGCCTCGTGGCTCTGCTGCAACGGGCCGCGGCGCGGCCGAAGCCGCGGAAGAAGACCGCGCCCACCGGGGCCGCCCGCGAGCGGCGCCTCGAGGAGAAGGTTCAGCGCTCGCGTGTCAAGGTGCGGCGCCGCCGGGTCAGCGGCGAGGAGTGATCCGCCGCCTCAACAGTTTTCGTATTTCCAGTTGCGGGACTTTCCTTCCGCGAGCCACTCGAGCGTCGTGGCAAGACGCTTTTTCCTTGTCTCGTCGCGCCTGGCCTCGGTGATCCACTCGATGTATTCCTTGCGGTGGCTGGGGCTGAACTTCTCAAACGTGGCGGCGGCGGCCTTGCTCTTCTTCAGGGCCGCCGCGAGGTCCGCCGGGACGGCGAGCGGCGCAGCGGAGCGCTTGGCCGGCCGCGGCCTCGCGGGCGCGTCCGACTCGTTCAACGCGGCCGCCTTCTTGATGTAGCCGAGCATCTTCTTGTCGGAGGGAAGGTCGTCGAAGCTCGTGACGCGGCCGAGGCTCCCCATCGCCGTTGACTCCTTGTCGCCGTCGGAGCCGAGCACGGCGACCATGTCCTTGTGCCAGAACCCGAACGTGCAGTGCTCCTTGAACGCGGCCATCCCGGCCATGATCTTTCCGGCATGCAGGAAAGCCGGCATGCTCCACTTCAGAGTCTCTTCCGTGTCGGGGCACGCTTCGTGCACGAGCCTTCGCAGGTGCTTCAGGATCGGCTTCGCGAATCCCGCCGATTTCGCGATGTAGGCATCGATGCGCGGATCACTGTTCTTCATTGCGATCTCCTCACCCGGCCGCCGTGGGCGAGAATCGTACAAGAAGGTCCGCCCCCCGGCCAAGAGAAGGCTGTTCGGCATGTCGATCCGGCGTGGCCTCGTTCGTCGTGGTAGTAGAGCCTGGGTTTGAGCCCGGTCGAGGTCGCCCGGGGACCCGGCTCAGAGACCGAATCGAAAGGAGACAGGGCAATGCGAGTCATGGTGATCGTCAAGGCAAACAAGGACTCGGAGGCGGGGGTCCTCCCGGACGAGAAGATCCTGACCGAGATGGGGAAATTCAACGAGGAGCTGGAGAAGGCCGGCATTCTGCTCGCGGCCGAGGGACTCCAGGCGAGCTCGAAGGGCGTGCGGGTCCGGTTCTCCGGCGGGAAGAAGACGGTGATCGACGGGCCGTTCGCGGAGACCAAGGAGCTCGTCGCCGGCTTCTGGCTCTGGCAGGTCAAGTCGAAGCAGGAGGCGATCGAGTGGTTGAAGCGCGCGCCGTTCGACGAGACCGAAGTCGAGATCCGGCAGGTCTTCGAGGCGGAGGACTTCGGCGAGGCGTTCACGCCCGAGATGCGGGAGCAGGAGGAGCGCATCCGCGCGCGGGTGGGCAAGAAGTAATCGCCGCGTCCGCCGGCTCAGGCTCCGGGGCTATTCTCCGGCAGCCGATCCTCGAGGTCCCGCACGCGCGCGGCTAGCCTCGCGTCGCCGATCTTCGCGGCGGCCTCCGCGAAGGACGCCGCCGCGCCGCGCCAGCGCAGCGCTTCCACGTCATCGAAGAGCGGCGCGTCGGTCCTGAGCGTGGCGAGCTTCTTGAAAAGGAGCACGCGCTCGCGGTTCTCGCCGAGGGCTTCAAGAGGGAACTGCTCGAGCGCGCCGTACCGCTCGATGAGCCGGGCCGCCGTCTTGGGGCCGCAGCCCCGGAGTCCGGGGTAGCCGTCCGCGGCGTCGCCCACCAGGGCGAGGTAGTCCGGGATGTGCGCCGGCGCCACACCGTACTTGGCGCGGACGCCGTCCGCGTCGCGGATCCGGCCGCTCTTCCGGTCCACCTGCACGACGCGGTCGCCGACGACGCACTGCGCGAGGTCCTTGTCGGGCGTCCAGATGCAGACCTTCTCCACGCGCTCGTCCCGCGCGGCGAGGTGGGCCGCGGAGGCGAGCGCGTCGTCGGCCTCGAGCTCGACCATGGGCCAGACGACGACGCCCATGGCGGCCAGCGCCTGCTCGAGCGGGACGAACTGGGCGCGCAGGGCCCGCTCGATGCCTGCCCCGGTCTTGTATCCCGGCCAGAGTCCATTGCGAAACGACTCGATGACGTGGTCCGTCGCGACCCCGATGTGCGTCCCGCCCCCCTCGAGCATCTGCGCCACGGTATGCAGCACGCCCGCCACGGCGCCGAAGGGGGGATCCTCTCCCCCGCCGCGCCGGATCCCGTAGAAGTGGCGGAAGAGCTCGTACGTCCCGTCGAGCAGGTGAACGATCATGCGCGCCGGACCTCGAGTGAATTGCGCGGTTCACGCTACAGGATAGCCGGCAAGCTCCATGAAATAGAATCCCGACCCCCTGAACGAGAAGTGGACGGCCGAGAGGCCGTCCCGAACGAGAACTGGAGGATCAAATGGCAGTGAAGAGGAAAACGTCGAAAGGGGCTTCGAAGAAACCCGCGCCGAAGAAGGCCAGGCCGGCGCCCGCGAAGAGCCGCCGCGAAAGCAGGTGGGATCAAGTTGGGCGAGGCGTCGCCCAGCTTCACCGTGAACGACCTGGACAAGAGCCTTGCCTGGTACCGGAACATCCTCGGGTTCGTCGTCGAGGAGCGCTGGGAACAGGACGGGACGCTGATGGGGGTGTCGCTCCAGGCCGGCGGCGTCACCTTCATGATCGGACAGGACGACTGGAAGAAGGGGCGCAACCGGAAGAAGGGAGAGGGCTTCCGGCTCTACTGCACGACGACGCAGGACGTCGACGCTCTGGCGAAGGAGATCCAGGCGCGAGGCGGCAAGCTCGACTCCGAGCCGCGCGACCAGCCCTGGGGCACGCGCGACTTCTCACTGACCGATCCCGACGGCTTCAAGATCACGATCGGCGCGGACAAGAAGTAGGTCCCGGAACGTCGGACAAGATGATGTGATTGGCGGCCGTGACGGCCGCCGACACGCATCGCGCGATCGAAGCGGTCTGGAGGATCGAGTCGGCCAGGCTGATCGCCGGGCTGGCGCGGATCGTCCGCGACGTCGGCCTGGCCGAGGACCTCGCGCAGGACGCTCTCGTCGCCGCGCTCGAGCGGTGGCCGGAGTCGGGCATCCCGGACAACCCGGGCGCCTGGCTCATGGCCACCGCGAAGCACCGCGCGATCGACCTGCTGCGGCGCAACACCCTGCTCGATCGCAAGCACGAGGAGCTCGGCCGCGAGATCGAAGCCCGGCAGGAGATGTCCGTGGCAGATTTCGAAGCCGCGGCCGACGATGACATCGGCGACGATCTCCTGAGCCTCATGTTCACGTCCTGTCATCCGGTTCTCTCGACCGAAGCGCGCGTCGCGCTCACGCTCCGCCTGCTCGGAGGCCTCGAGACCTCCGAGATCGCGCGCGCCTTCCTCGTCCCGGAGCCGACCATCGCCCAGCGCATCGTCCGGGCCAAGCGGGCCCTCGCCGAGGCGCGCGTCCCCTTCGAGGTCCCCCGCGGGGCCGAGCTCTCCGCGCGCCTGTCGTCGGTGCTGGAGGTCCTCTACCTCGTGTTCAACGAGGGCTACTCGGCGACGGCCGGCGACGATTGGATGCGGCCCGCGCTCTGCGAGGATGCGCTTCGACTCGGCCGCATCCTGGCCGGGCTCCTCCCGAAGGAGCCGGAGGTCCACGGCCTCGTCGCGCTGATGGAGATCCAGGCGTCCCGCCTGCGCGCGCGTGTCGGGCCGGCGGGTGAGCCCGTCCTTCTCCTCGATCAGGACCGCGCTCGCTGGGACCAGCTCTTGATCCGCCGCGGCCTCGCGGCGCTCGAGCGCGCCGAGGCGCTCGGCGGCGCGCTCGGCCCGTACGCGCTGCAGGCCGCGATCGCCGCCTGCCACGCGCGGGCGCGCACCGCGGCGGAGACGGATTGGGCGCGCATCGCGGCGCTCTACGAGGCGCTCGCCCGGCTCACGCTCTCCCCCGTCGTGGAGCTGAACCGCGCGGTCGCGGTTGGGATGGCCTCCGGACCGGAGGCGGGCCTGGAGCTCGCCGATCGGCTGACCTCGGAGCCGTCGCTTGCCGCCTACCACCTCCTGCCGAGCGTGCGCGGCGACCTCCTCGCGAAGCTCGGCCGCTCAGACGAGGCCCGCGCCGAGTTCGAGCGCGCGGCATCGCTCACGCGCAACGCGCGCGAGCGCAAGCTCCTGCTCGAGCGCGCCGCCGCGTGCGCGCGCGGTCAGGTGGAAGGCGCGGGAGACCGGGACGAGGGGCGGGCGTAGATGGGAACGAGAAACTGGACGGAGAAGTCGGGGCCCGTCAACGGGGCGCGGATTTCGAGAAGCCAGTAGGTCGGCTCGCTCCTCGTAAGGTCGGTGCCGGAAACCTTCGAGGGAACATCGAAGGAAAAATCGAAGGAGGAGAGGCGCGCGCCGGGAGGCTCGAAAGTCTGCGAATGCGCGTAGATCGCGTAGGGGTGAGCTTCCCTGCGGCCGTTGGCTTCCTCGTTGACCTGCTCGACGCAGCGAAGCGTCGCGCGGACGGGCCCCGTGACGTGGAGCGGGCGGCCGGAGAGAAACGAGGCCTCGAAGCGCTCGCCGGTGAAGAAGGGGAACTTCTTCCAGGAGAGGCGCGGGGAGCCCGCGCGGATGCGCTGCACGATCGCCACGAGGATGCTCACGATCATGAGCAGCCCCAGGGCGTCGAAGACGACGAGGACGATCGTGACGACGATCCAGCCGGAAAAGTCCTTGCGCACCGTCCACATCACGTTGAAGGCGCCGATCAGGAGGAAGAAGAGGATCCCTCCCAGGAAACCCGCGAACGACTTGCCGGGAGCGTCGGGACGGGCGCCGTGGGGATCCCACGCGTTGTCCGAATGCCACGGCTCAGTTCCCGAGGGGCGCTGCCGGCCGGCGGCCGATCGCACCCCGGAGAGCCCCATCGAGAAGAGCAGAAGCCCGGCCAGCGTGAAGATCGCGCCGAAGACCCACGGAACGATCTGATGGGGTGCCTGGCGCGGCAGGAAGACGAGGATCGCAACACCGGCGCCCGTGAACGGAATGCTCATCGCCGCCGGGACGCACCCCCCGCCGTATTTCGCGAAGAGGACCTTCGGGTCTCCGCGCTCGGACCGGTCGGAGAGATCGCGGGCGATCTGCCGCAGGGCCCCGCGCGCGGCCGGCGGAGCCGGAGTGCGAGCATTGGTGTACAGCCGGACGCGGCGCGGCGAATCGCTTGCGCCGGGCGCGGGGATCTCTGTCGCGGCGTCGCCGGAAATCTCGGATCGCGCCTTCGCGAAGGCCTTGTGCCACTCAGCCATTGTTCTTGAAGAGGGCGCGGCGCTCTTACCAGCCTCCGCCGCCTCCGCCCCCGGAGCTGCCGCCCCCGCCTCCCCCTCCGCCGCCGGACCCGCCCGACGACGGAGCGGACACCCCCGCCGCGAGCGCGCCCGCGGCGGCCGCCCAGGAGGCCGAAGCTCCCGCTCCCCCGAAGGAGCCTCCCCCGCCCGTCCATCCGCCCGAGGGGGAAGCCGACGAGCCGCCGGACGAAGAGGTTCCGGCCGCCCGGGACGCGACGGCGGCATGCTCCCCCCCGTACGCCCGGAACCAGCGCTCGACTCCGGAGGAGAGACCGAAGGCCACGATGTAGGGGAACCAGCGATCCTCCAGCCGCGGCCGGGGGTTCTTCAGCTCACGCGCGAAGAACTCCCTGGCGGCCACGAGCGTCTTGCGCCGCGCGATGCGGTGGGGCCCGTTGCGTGTCTTTGCGACGTTGAAGAGGTTGTTCACGATGGCGAGCTTCAGCAACAAGAGTCCGACGAGAAAGAGCGGCACCGTCTGCGCGAAGGAGGCCATCCCCCGGTACGAGAAGTACAGGAGCGCCACCGGGAGCCAGAGAAATCCCAGCGACGGCAGGAGAAAGTTGTGCATCCGCTTCTGCCAGAAGTAGGCCGGAATGACTGCGACCCCCCACAGGATGCCGTACGTGATGACGGCTCCGATGATCGCGCCGCCGTCGGCGCCCGCGATAGACCGTCGCCAGCACCATCGACGCCAGGCCCAGGAGCGCGAGAACGAGGGTCGGCCATCGCCTCGGGCGGGGCGAACGGTCGCCGAAGTCGGCGTGGACGGAGAGCCTTTTCTCCAGATCCTCCTTGATCTTCGACGCCGGATCGAAACCCTTGCTCTTGTAGTGCGCGCGGATCGCGTCCGTGTCCGTCTCTTCCCGGCCGTTGAAGAAGAGCGCCTCCAGAAGGCTTTTCTCGTAGCCCTGGAGCGAGGAGAGCGGCACGAGGAGGCGCATCGTGAGCTTCTTGCCCTCCGCGCTCGACGCGATCTTCTTCTCGGCCGCGAGCCGCGCGAGCACCGCGGCCACTTCCGGCGCACCGATCGTCTCGTCCCAGAGCGCGCCGACCTCCTCGGGCCGGAGCATGAAGATGTTCTTCTCCAGCCAGGCCGCATCGATCGATTCGGGAGGCGGGAGAGGCGTGAAGCGCCCGAGCCCGGACTCCCTTCGATAGAAGGCGCCGGCGAGAAGGAGGACCGCGGCGAGTAAGAAAAGAAAGAGGCCGAGCCGCTCTCCCCGGCTCGTCCCGAGTCGAACGGCGGACGGCTTCGCGCCGCCCGTGTGCTCGAGCTCGACCCGGACGACGACGCCCGCGCCCGGGGCAAGCGGCCCCCGCTCGAGCCTGGAGGGCACGGGAGCGCGGGCCCTCCATGCGGGGTCGAGCGTGAGGTCGAGCGCAAAAGCCTCGATTCGTCCCGACCGGTCGGGAAAGGCGAAGTCGTGGTCGAGGACGTAGGTTCCCCCTTCCTTCAGAAGGATCCCCGACAGCTCGTAGTCGAGCTCGTAAAGGATTTCTGTCCTCTCGAAGGGAGGGTCGGAGGGAAGCCGGCTCCTCCACCGCAGCGTCGTCGGATCCGTGAACGCGTAAGCGGTCCACATCGGAGAGGCTCCCCTGGGCGAGGGGCCGCATCTGCCCGGCCTCGTCCTGCCGGGAGATGCCTGTGAACCGCAACCTCTGTCCCGGCAGGATGCGGAACTTTCTCTCCCCTCCATTCCAGTCCCCGGTAAAGACGATCGCCTGCCGCTCGGCCACGTGCAGGATCCCCTGAGCGTCCAGCCTCGCGGCGACATCCATCCGCCGCCAGAAAAGCGACTTGTCAGCCAGGAGCGCCGCCGGCGCCAGGAGGACAACGAAGAGAGAAAAGGCGAACGCCCGGACAGTCTTGTGCATGCCGCTCCTTCCCTGCGATCCCGGAATGGGCGGATCTTAGCTCGGGTAATTTACCGACACCGACCGTCTCTGTCATTCTGAGGAGCGAAGCGACGAAGAATCTGCCCGCGTCAGGTTCCGGAAGCCGACTGAGCAGATTCTTCGCTTCGCTCAGAATGACAGGGATCCGGAGGGATTCAAAAATTATGCGAGCTTCCGGGGGCGCGGGGCAGGTTTCTTGTCGCGGGCAGCGCGTGGCCGGATGGCCGCGGGAGCGGATGCGAGAAGGACTTCCTTCATTTCGGGGAGCTTGCCTGCCGGCTTCTCGAAGCCGCATCCGCCCTTGTCGCAGGTGAGGACGTTTCCGCCTTTTCTCTCGCGCAGGAGCAGGTACGGGTTCCCGCATTGCGGACACGACTCGGGGATCGGTCGCGCCGACAGCGTGAAGTCGCAGGCCGGATAGTTGACACAGCCGTAGAAGGGGCGAAACCGCCCGCGCCGCTCGGCGATGACACCGCCGTCTTTCGGGCAGGCGACGCCCGTGTCCTTGACGGGCTTGGGCGGCTTGTACTTGCAGGCCGGGTACCCGCTGCACGCGACATAGACGCCGAAGCGGCCATGCCGGCGCACGAGCGGGTGCCCCGACTCGGGACAGAGCTGCCCGGTCGGCTCATCGGGCCGCGCCTCGGGCTTTCCGCCTGCCATCACGACGTTGACGATGTTGCGGCACCTGGGGTACGCCGTGCAGCCCAGAAACGCCGATCCCGCGCGGCTCTGGCGCAGCTTCATCGGCGAGCCGCATTCCTCGCACATCGTGCTCTCCAGATCCGTTGCGTCCACGACGTCCTCGTCCGGGTCGGGGATGTTCTGCGTGAAGGTGCAATTGGGATAGCCGCTGCAGGCGATGAAGAGGCCGTTCTTGCCCATCCGCAGCTTCAGCTTCTTGCCGCACCTGGGGCACTTCTCGGAGAGCTCCGGCGCGATGGGGAACTTCAGCAGCTTTCGCGCCTCCGCCAGCGGAATCCCGGCTTTCCCCGAGACCATGTCGGCCAGAGCGCGGTCCCTGTCGCGGGTGAAGGTCTTGTCGAACTCGGAGAGGGCCTTCCTCCAGGAGAGCTTCCCCTCCTCGACGTCGTCCAGGCGCTCTTCCATCCGCGCGGTGTAGGAGGTCTCGAAGAAGTCGTCGAAGTAGGGAATCAGCATGTCGATGACCGTGCGCCCGAGTGCCGTCGGCACGAAGCGCCGGTCCTTCCTCCGGACGTACTCGCGGTCCTCGATCTTGCGCAGGATCTCCGCGTAGGTCGAGGGGCGGCCGATGCCGTTCTCCTCGAGGAACTTCACGAGCGACGCCTCGTTGAAACGGGGCGGAGGCTGGGTCTCCTTCTTTTCCGGAGTCACCGAGAGGAGCCGCAGCGTCTCGCCCTGCGAGAGCGGCGGCAGACGGCTGGAAGCGCCCTCCTCCTTGTCGGTCTCTTCCTCCTCTTCGGCTGGGATCCCGTAGGCCGCGAGATACCCGGGAGACTTCAAGGTCGAGCCCGAGGCGCGGTAGAGCGCGCGTCCCGCCTCGATGTCGGCCGAGGTCGCGTCGTAGACGGCGGGGGCCATCTGCGAGGCGACGAAGCGCTCCCAGATCAGCCGGTAGAGCTTCGCTTCCTCGGGCGAAAGGTTGGGCGTGACCGTCTCGGGCGGCAGGTCGAGATACGTCGGCCGGATCGCCTCGTGCGCGTCCTGCGTGCCGCGCTTGCTCTTGAAGTACCGGGGGGCCTCGGGCAGAGCCTCGGGACCGTAGCGCGATCGGATCAGGTCGCGCACGCCCGCGAGCGCCTCCTCGGAGACCCGCGTCGAATCGGTCCGCATGTAGGTGATCAGGCCGACGGTGCCGCGTCCCGGAATCTCGCGCCCCTCGTAAAGGCGCTGCGCGATCTGCATCGTGCGCCGGACGGCGAAAGAGAGGCGCCGCGCGGCGGCCTGCTGGAGTTGCGACGTGATGAACGGAGGCGGCGGGTTCTTGCGCCTCTCGCTCGTCTCGACGCGCGACACTCTCCAGACCGCGCCCGCGACGTTTTCACGGACGCGCTCCGCGGCCTCGCCGTCGGGCAGCCGCGGGTCCGTGCCGTCGAACTTCAGCTTCTGCCCGTCGAAAGCGAAGAGGCGCGCCGTAAACGGGGGCGGCGCGGAGGACTGGAGCTCTCCGTCCACGGTCCAGTACTCGACCGCCTTGAACGCCTCGATCTCCCGCTCCCGGTCGCAGATGATCCGCAGGGCGACCGTCTGCACGCGCCCGGCCGAGAGCCCCCGCCAGATCTTTCTCCAGAGCAGGTCCGAGACCTCGTAGCCCACCAGCCGGTCGATGATGCGCCGCGCCTGCTGCGCGTCCACCAGGCGCGCGTCGATCTCGCCCGCGTCCTCCATGGCGCGCAGGACGGCCTTCTTCGTGATCTCGTTGAAACGGACGCGCTTGAAGACCGCGTCCTTTCCCGAGGACCGGAGGGCCTCCTGGAGATGCCAGGAGATGGCCTCGCCTTCCCGATCCGGGTCGGCGGCCAGGAACACCGCGGAGGCGTCGCGCGCGGCCTTCTTCAGGTCCCCGAGCGTCTTTTCCTTCCCGGGCACGACCTCGTAGGTCGGCTCGTAGGCGTTGCCCCGATCCACGCCCAGTCCCTTTCGGGGCAGGTCCCGCACGTGCCCGTACGAGGCGAGGACGCGGTAGTCCTTGCCGAGAAACTTCTCGAGAGTCTTCGCTTTCGCGGGCGATTCGACGACGACGAGGTTCTTGCGAGCGACCATTAGGGCGGAGCACCCTGCCACAACGCGGCCCAAAGCGCAAACCGGGAGGGAGTGCCGGTGACCGCAACAAAGAGCTATTCCCGGCCCCGACTCTCTGCCGGATCAGTGACTTAGGGATGATTGAAGGATTGAAAGATTGAAGATTGAAGGATTAGGCGTCCAATCCATCAATCGTCAATCCTCCAATCGTCAATTCCTCCGGGCTCCGTAGCGGCCGCCTTCGCCGAAGACGGCGAGCCCCGCCTCCTCGAGCTCGAAGAGCGCGGCCAGAACCGTGGCGGCGGGAAGGTCCGTGCCTTGCGCCAGATCTTCGGCCGAGGCGTCCTCCTCCTTGCGAAGCGTTTCCCAGACGCGCCGGGCCTCCTCGGAAAGGGCCGCGCCGACCCCGGGCGGGCCGGGGCTTCCGGCTATCCGGCCCGTGCCGATCGCAGGGAAGAGCTCGGCTAAGACGTCCTCCGCGCCGCGGCAGAGGATCGCCCCGTCGCGCAGGAGCTCGTGCGTGCCGATCGAAGTCTGCGAGAAGACGCTCCCGGGAACGGCGAAGACGTCCCGGCCGAATTCGTTTGCCAGGCGCGCGGTGATGAGAGACCCGCTCCTGCGCGACGCCTCGACGACCACGACGCCCGCGCAGAGCCCCGCGATGATGCGGTTGCGCACGGGAAAGTTCTGCGGCTTCGGCTCCGTGCCCGGAGGAAACTCCGAGACGAGAAGGTCGCGCGAGGAAATCGCCTTCTTCAGCGCCGCGTGCTCGCGCGGGTACTCCACGTCCAGCCCGCACCCCAGGACCGCGATCGTTCCGCCGGGGGTCGAGAGCGCCGCCTGGTGGGCGGCCTCGTCCACGCCCCGCGCGAAGCCCGAGACGACGGTGACGCCCGCCAGCGCCAGCTCGCGCGAGAGCCGCTCGGCCACGTCCCGGCCGTAGCGCGTGGCCGCCCGCGACCCGACGACGCCGACCGCGGGAAGGCGGAGCCGCTCGAGGTTGCCGGCCGCGTAGAGGAGGAAGGGCGGGTCGGGAATCTGCGACAGCAGCGCCGGGTACTCCTCGTCGAAGGCGGTCACGACGCGCATGCCGGCACGTTCGAGCTGCCCGGCCCACCGCTCGGCCGGCAGGTCCTCCGCCGACCGAAGGATCGCGCGTGCCCTCGATCCCGACTCGAGCCAGAGGGAGAGATCCTCTTCGGAAGAGGCCAGCAGCGCCTCGGCCCCGCCCCTCGCACGCAGGACGGGCCAGAGGCGTTGCGGGGTCAACTCTCCCCCGCGCGCCCAGGAGATCGCCGCGCGACGCAGGACCGGGTCCCGGCTCATTCTGCGACTCCCGCCAACATTTACAATCCTTTCATCTCGAAGAGAGGGATGATTCCGTGGAAATCTTCCGGGCCCGAAAAGCTTTCCTATAATAGCGACCCCGGCAGGCGGGACAGGAGCGTGAGAATGAGTTGGAGATCTCTGGCGGCCCTTCTCCTCGTCGCGTCGGGCTGCACCTCCTACTCCCAGACGGAACGCGCCAAGTCCCAGATCGCCTTCGGCTCGGAGGTGGCCCACAAGGGACTCTGGCGCGAGGCCACGTTCCGCTTCGAGCAGGCCATCGCCAGGGAGCCGGGCAACGCGCGGGCCCACAACAACCTCGCCGTGGCGCTGGAGGCGACGGGCGAGTTCGCCCGCGCGCTCGAGGAATACAAGAAGGCGCTCCAGCTCGATCCCAACGACTCGTACATCCGCCGCAATTACGCCCGGTTCGCCGAGTTCTACACCTCCTACACCCGCACGACGGGGAAAGCCGCCGGTGCCCCCTAACCGTCGCTACGCCCGCTCCGCTTGGATTTCGCCCTTCGGGCTTATCAGCTCCGGGGCTCCGCTCCCGCGGCGCGAGGGGGACTGCCTCCCCCCTGGGAGACTCCTCGCGCCGCGACCGGGAGCAAAGTTCTCTACGCCTTTCGGACCGCTGGACGGACGGCCGGAGCCGTGCTGTTCGCCTTGCTGCTCGCGGCCCCTCCAGTCGCCGCCGGCGTCAGCCAGGTCCGGTTGAAGCTCCCCTTGAAGCCCCGGTTGCCCCTGCGCGGCAACGAGAGGCTGGCGCTCGCCCCGTTCATCCTCGTCACGGAAGCGGAAAAGGCGCGCGACAAGCGGCTCCAGAACGTGGACCTCCAGGGGGAATTCCGGCGCTTCCTGAAGAAACAGGTGGACAAGAAGACCAAGCTCGAGGTCGTCGAGACTCCCGCCGACCTGAAGCTCCCGACTCAGAACCTGGCCGATCTCTCGCGCGCGACCGAGTTCTGGCGGTCGGTCGGCGTCACGACCGGCGCGGATGTCATCGTCTCCGGCTCGCTCGAATTCCGCATCGAGGACCGCTCCGGGTACAAGACGGAGGAGTACGTCTCCCCCATCAACGGCCAGACCTACTACCGACAGGTCTACGTCGAGCAGACCGGGTTTCTCTTCGACATCGTCTTCCTGGTCTTCGACGGACATTCCGGAGAGAAGATCCTCCAGGACGAGTTCAAGGATTTCCGGCAGACCGGCGGCCGGCGCGCCGACGAGCTGCAGGGTCTCTTCGAAAACCTCTTCTCCCTCGAGAACCAGATCCTGAACCTCTTCGTCGCCCGCGAACGCGAAGCCGACCGTTACCTCTTCACCGACTAATTTTTCAACGAGGCAGAGAAGTGCGACAAAGGCCAAGCCAATCTGTGCCGATGATCCGGGCCCTGGTTTTGAACCTCTCGGCCGCCGTTCGCGCAGCGAACGCCTTCGGCCGAAAGTCGAAAATGCTTCTCGCCGTGCTCCTCGTGCTCATGCCGGGCGCCGCCCTGGCCCAGTACGAGAACGTGTTCGAGCAGAACAAGATCGTCTACGACGTCTTCGACTGGAAGACCTACCGGTCGACGCACTTTACGATCTATTTCTACGACAAGGAGCGGGCCTCGCTGCAGAAGGTCGCCTCCTTTGCCGAGAGCGCTTACGACGACATCTCGCGGCAGTTGAACTTCCAGATCCCCAAGCCGATCAATCTCATCTACTACGCGACTCACTCCGATTTCGAGCAGACCAACACCCTCTTGAACTTCATCCCCGAGGGGATCGGCGCCTTCGCGCTCCCCTCGCGGAACCGCATGGTCCTGCCCGTGGACATGGCCGACGAGAAGCTTCAGCAGTTGATCGCGCACGAGCTGACGCACGTCTTTCAGTTCGAGATCCTCTTCGGCGGCAACTACCTGCGGGCCGCGACCACCAGCGCTCCGCAGTGGTTCCTCGAAGGGATGGCCTCCTACTACGGCAACGACGAGGACAACAAGGACCGCATGGTCCTGCGCGACGCCGTCCTGGCCGACCAGGTCCCGGAGATCGCCCAGAGGGGGATCTCCGGCTTCTTCGCCTACCGCTTCGGGCACGCGGTCTTCGACTTCATCGCCGCCGAGTGGGGCAAGGACGCCGTGAGGGAGTTCCTCTTCGAGTTCCGCAGCCAGGTCGGCGGAAGCCTGGAGAAGCCGATCCGACGGACCTTGAACATCTCGCCCGAGGACTTCGACATCCGGTTCCGCCGTTTCCTCCGGCAGCGGTATCTGAAGATCCTGACGGAGAAGGGGGAGCCGATCGACTTCGGCGAGCGCTTCAAGATCGAGGACACCCCGTCGGCGGAGCTCTCCCCGCGCGCCTATCCCTCGGGCGACTTCGTCGCCGCGTTCTCGACCTACAAAGACGAAGCCGACGTCGTCGTGATGTCCACGCGCGAACGCAAGCTCTACCGGAACCTGACGAAGGGCTACACGACCTCCTACGAGTACCTCATCTCGCAGTGGGTGACGACGGGGCCCCAGATCGGCACCGATCTCGCCGTCTCCCCCGACGGAAACACCGTCGCGGTCTTCGCGCGCCGCGAACGGGGCCGCGACCTGCTGCTCTTGAACGCCCTGGACGGCGGCATTCGAGAGCGCGTCGAGATGCCCGGAGTCGATCAGCAGCTGTCCCCCGCCTTCTCCCCCGACGGGAAGCTCGTCGCCTTCCGCGGGATGCGCGAGGGCAAGGCCGACATCTACTCCTACGACCTCGCCTCCCGCACCATGACGAACCTGACCCGGGACGACGAGTCATCGGATTTCGCCCCGGTTTTCTCCCCGGACGGGAAATGGATCTACTACTCCGCGGTCCGGGGCGGCACCAGGTCCAAGATCATTCGCATGCGCGCCGACGCCCCGGAAACGCGCGAGCAGGTCACCTACGGCGACTGGAACGACGAGGATCCGTCGCTGTCCCCCGACGGCAAGAGGCTTTTCTTCATCTCCGACCGCGACCAGGGGATCTACAACATCTACTCCGTCAACCTGGAGACGGGCGAGACGCTCATGCACACCAACGTCGTGGCCGGGGTCTTCTCTCCGACCGTGTTCGTGGGCCGCGACAACACGGAGAAGCTCGTCTTCTCGGCGTACTACAAGCGCCGCTTCACGCTCTACATCGCCGACACCAACAAGCCGGTCAAGCGGCTGCCGGAGTTGAACCCGGCCCCGAGCCCGAGCGCGCAGCCGGCCGCGACCCCCTACCAGCCCGCGATCGAGGTCACCGTGGACCCCGAGAAGGTCTCGGCCAAGCCGAGCAGGAAGCTGCAGCTCGAGGACGCGCAGGTCAACGCCGGGGTCAACACGGACCAGACCTTCGTCTCCAACACCATTCTCATCTTCGGGGACAACATGGGCGACCACCGGTTCATCGGGGTCCTCCAGTCGGTGTCCAACTTCACGAATATCCAGCTCGCCTACTACGACATCAGCAGACGCCTGCAGAAGGGGGTCACGCTCTTCGACGACCGGACCTACTTCACCACGGTGGATCAGACCACCGGCGGGACCGACCGGGTCCGCAGGGCCTACCGCAACACGGGCGGGTTGTTCTCGTTCATCTATCCGCTCTCGCGCTACCACCGCGTCTCGATGGAGACCGGCTTCATCTCGCGCTCGATCGACTATCCCTACGTCCAAACGAACGCCGACGGCTCGCAGGGCGTAGTCGTGTTTCCGCGGGACGACAACTTCCCCATCATCGCGGGCACCTTCGTCGGAGACACGACGCTCTACCAGGAGTGGGGCCCCTACTCGGGCCGGCGCTACCGCCTGTCCACTTCCTGGGCGCCGGACTTGAAGAAGGGGCAGATCAACCCCGTTACGCTCCAGCCGGAGAACTCCCCGACGCTGACTTACGACGCCACGCTCGACTTTCGCCAATACATCCCGATCACGGCGCGGTCGCTCTTCGCCTTCCGCCTCTTCGGCGGGTACTCCACCGGCAACTTTCCGACCGTCTATTACTTCGGCGGACTCGACACCCTGCGCGGGCTCGATTACCAGGCGGTGATCGGCAACAGCGTCGCCTTCGGGAATTTCGAGCTGCGCATTCCGCTGATCGATTACCTCGTGTTCCCCATCGGAGGCTTGCGCAACATTCGCGCGCACATCTTCTTCGACATCGGCGCCGGGAAGCTGAAGGGGCAGGACTTCCAGTTCTGGGACTCGAGCAACAACGAGCTGATCGACGGGCATGCCTCCTACGGCGCTGGCTTTCAGGTGACGCTCTTGGGCCTCGAACTCCACTGGGACTTCGCGCGGCTGACCAACCTGAAGCACACGCTGTCGGGCGTCCAGACGTCCTTCTACATCGGCCCGTCGTTCTAGCCGGCCGGGCAGGCCTTTACCGACTCCCCCGCGGCCCGGGCCGACTGCCCGGTCAACGAGAGCCGGGTTTCAAGTTCCTGGTTCCGAGGCTAGAATCGGAGCCGCGTGTCCCCCGGAACAACACTCGCCGTCCGGGCTCTCGGCCCCTACGGCGGGTCCGCGCCCGGCTACCGGCTGACGACCTTCCTGCTCGACGGAGAGACGGCGATCGATGCCGGCTGCCTGACCGACGCGCTGCCGCTGTCGGCCCAGCGCCGCGTGCGTCGGGTCGTGCTGACGCACGCGCACTTCGATCACATCGCCTCCCTGCCGCTTCTCTGCGACAATCTCTACGGCCAGCGCCGCCCGCTCGAGGTGTTCGCCCCCGCGCCCGTCCTCTCGACGCTCTCGCGCGACGTCTTCAACGACCGCGTCTGGCCGGACTTCACGCGGTTGCCCTCTCGCTCCCGGCCGACGGTGCGGCTGCGCCCGGTCGCCGAAGGCAGGCCCTTCCGCGCGGGGGGCGCGACCATCACGCCCTTTGCCGTCCGCCACACGGTGCCGGCCTACGGCTACGTCGTTTCCAAGCACGGGCGGTCGGTCCTGTTCACGGGGGACACCCGGCCGACCGACCGCCTCTGGGAGGAAGCGCGGCGCGCCCGCAATCTCAAGGCGATCTTCCTGGAGGTCTCCTTTTCCAACACGCAGGCGCAGCTGGCCTGCGACTCCGGGCACTTCACGCCGCGCCTGATCGCCGATGAGATCGCGAAGGCTCCGCTCCGGGTGCCGATCTACCTCTACCACATGAAGCCGCCTTCGCTCTCGCGCATCCGCCGCGAGATCGCGGCCCTGCGCGAGCCGCGGCTGCGGCTTCTCGAATCGGAACGCTCCTTCCGGTTTTAGCGAATTCCAGATTCCAGGTTCCGGATTCCAGGGAGCACCTTGCCACCTGGAATCTGAAATGTGGAATCTGGAATCTATCTTCCCAGGAGTCTCGCCCACGCGAGCAGGTCCACGGCGAGGCTCCCGGCGAAGCGGCCGCGCAGGGAATCGTTTCGAAGAAGGTCGAGGCGCGGCCCCGGCAGGACGAGCCGCCGGACGAGGAAGGTCTTCTCTTCCCGCAGGAGAACCTCGTAGAAGGACTCCTGGCTCCCCCGCAGGACACGGAGTGTTCGGGTCTTCTCGTTCGCCGTGATCTGCTCCTCGATGCCCGCCTCCTTCGATTCCCCGCTTTCCGTTCCCGGTGGAGAGAGGCGCACGCGCCAACCGGCGTCTCCACGCTCACGCTCCGTCACGCCGGCGGCGCCCTTCCATGAGCGCGCGGTACCCCTCCGGCGAAGAGATCGCTCGGAACGCGTCCTCCGCGGTGCGGTCCGACTCGAGATAAACGCTCACCTGCGCAGAGGCCGTCTCCGGCTCGGGGTCCCCGACCAGGGCAAAGGCGCGCTCGAGAAGCGGCCGGTCGATGCCGAACTGTTCCTCGAGCAGCGGTGCCCGCGGCGGCGGCAAGCCGATGCGGGTTCGGGAATGGAGATCGTCCACGCGGATCTCTCCCTCCGAGAAGGAAACGGTCCGGCCCTGCTTTTCCAGCCGGAGCGAAACGGCCGTCAGGAATCTCGATCCGGGGCGGTACGTCTCCCGCCACCGCTCTTCGAACTGCTCGCGCGGGACGGGCGCCTCGAAGATCTCGAGCTCGCGGGGCCCCTCCGGCACGCCCTCGAGGAGCTCGACTCGCCAGCCGCGGGCGCCGCGCGTGACGCGCAGGGTGCAGAGAGGCGTCTCGGTCTCCCCCGAGGCGCAGCGCAGGAGGACCGGGAGGGGAAAGCCGACGTCGCAGATCCATTCCTCCCCGTCGAGCGTCACCAGCAGCGCGGCGTGATCGAAGTCCGACTGGACCCGGCCGAGCGCGACACGGCCGTCGAAGGCCAGGTCGGACAGAAGAGCATGGAACGCCGCGACGCGCGCGAAACAGGTCCCGCCGGAGCCGGAGTCCAGATGCTCGGCCCAGAAGAGCTCCGGCCGGCGCGGCTTCTCGGCCGGTTCGGAAACCTCGGCGTTGCGCACGATCTTCGAGGCCGTCTCGAAGGGGACTCGCTCGTTGAAGCGGGCAAAGAGAGCCTGGAGGTAGCCGATCCCGGGCTCCGAGCGCGGGCATCTCGAGGGCCTCGAGGATCTCGTCGGTCGGGATCATCATGCCCCTGTCGATTCTGAGGAGCGTCAGCGACGAGGTGATCTGCCACTCGGGATGCCGGAGCAGATCGCTTCGCTTCGCTCAGGATGACCGGACAGCCGAATTCTTCTTCCCGAGTCAGTTTCTCCATGAGGGCGGCGATGCGTTGTCTCGCGTCGGAGCCGAACCAGAAGTCCAGGAAGGGGTCGTCCTTTCGGGACGCGTCGAAACGCGCGGCCGCTTCGGCGCGGGCGCGGCGCTTGACCTCGGCGTAGGCGAGGGCGGAGCCCCGGGCCAGCTGGCGCGCCCGCTCCAGCGCGGAATCGAGCAGGTCCGCGGCGGGGACGACGCGGTCGAGCAATCCCATCGCGAGAGCCGGGTCGGCCGGCATGTTCTCCGCCGACGCCGTGAGCCGTTCCATCGTGCGCGAACCGAGCAGGTATCGGAAAAGCTCGAGACAACATGCGGGCAGCGGCACCCCGAGCGCCACCTCGGAGAGGCCAAACCGCCCCGGACCCTCCGCGGCATACCGCTCGTCGGCCGCCGCGGCGACGATCAGGCCGCCCGCGATCGCGTGGCCCGGCAGCGCGGCGACGAGCGGGGCCGGGCAGAGGAAGATCTCGCGCACGAGATCGCAGTAAGACTCCAGGAAGTCCTTCATTCCGGCGCGGTCAAGAGCGGATATGAGAGGCAGGTCCCATCCCGCCGAAAAAAGCTTCGGGTTGGCCGAAGTGAGAACGAGCGCCGCCGCGCCGGAGGTCTCGCGCAGGACGGCGCGCAGCCGGCCGACCAGCTCCGGCGAAAACGCGTTGGCCGGCGGACGGTCGAGCCAGACGACGGCGATTCCGTCGCGCTGCTCCACACGGACGAGGCTCATGCGCTCTTTCTTTGCCGTCCCGCGCTCTGGAAGCAGAGCCCGTGCACGCGATCGTCTTCCGTCAACTCCGGGTGGAAGGTCGCCGCAACGACATTGCCCTGTCGAACGAGCACCGGCTCCCCCGCGCGCGTCGCCAGGATCTCGGCGCCGGGCCCGACCCGCCGGATCTTCGGAGCGCGGATGAAGACGGCGGGCAGCTCTCCCCCGAGGTCCGGCGCCCGGACCGTGCCCACGAAGGAGTCCGCCTGCCGGCCATAGGCGTTGCGCTCGACGCCGATGTCGATCAGGGCCATTCCTCTCCCCGTTGGATTCGTCACTTCGCGCGCCAGCACGATCGCGCCGGCACACGTCCCGAGCACGGGCCGGCCGCTGGCAGCAAAGCGCCCGATCGCCTCCTCCCAGGGGGCAGACTCGAAGAACTTCCAGAGCGTCGTGGACTCCCCTCCCGGGATGACGAGACCCGCCGCGTCCTCGATCTCCCCCGGCCGGCGCGCCTCGAACGACTCGATCCCCATCGCCGCGAGTTTCTTGCGGTGAGCCTCGAAGTCCCCCTGCAGCGCCAGGACGGCCACCCCTTCCTTCATCACCATCCCCGCGTCTGCAGCCGGGCCTCTTCGGGCAGGCTCGCGGCTTCGATTCCCTTCATCCCGGAGCCGAGCGATTCCTCGGCCTCGACCAGGGCCTGCGCGTCCCGCCAGTGCGTCGTTGCCTTGACGATCGCGCGGGCCCGGTTGGCCGGGTCCTCGGACTTGAAGATTCCGGACCCGACGAAGACCGCCTCGGCGCCGAGCGACATGCAGAGCGCGGCGTCGGCGGGCGTCGCGATCCCGCCCGCGGCGAAATTGGGGACCGGGAGTTTTCCCGTTTCGGCCACTTCGACAACGAGCTCATACGGGGCCGCCAGGCGCTTGGCCTCGGACATCCGTTCGTCGCGGCTCATCAGGGTCAGGTTGCGAATGTCCCGGAAGACTTCCCGCAAGTGCTTGACCGCATGCACGACGTCTCCGGTGCCCGCCTCCCCCTTGGTCCGGATCATCGCCGCCCCCTCGCCGATGCGCCGGAGGGCCTCGCCCAGGTTGCGGCAGCCGCAAACGAAGGGAATCTTGAAGTCGTGCTTGTAGACGTGGTTTTCCTCGTCCGCCGGCGTCAAGACCTCCGACTCGTCGATGAAATCCACCTTCAGGGCCTCGAGGATCCTCGCCTCGGCGGTGTGGCCGATGCGGCACTTGGCCATGACGGGGATGGTCACGGCCTGCTGGATCTCGCGGATCTTCGAGACGGGCGACATGCGAGCGACTCCCCCGTCGCGCCGGATGTCGGCGGGCACGCGCTCCAGCGCCATCACGGCCGCCGCGCCCGCGTCTTCCGCGATCTTCGCCTGCTCCGCGTTGACGACGTCCATGATGACGCCGCCCTTCAACATTTCCGCCAAACCGACCTTTACCCGAAAACTGTCATCCGTCGTCATCTGAATCTCCTCTCTTTAGGAGCCGCCTCCATCGCAAGAATTCTCATTGTCGTCATACGACAGGCACTGTCCGCGCTCCCGAGCTGGCTTCCACGGCGCGTACCGCCTCGGCGAAGAGGCGGATTCCCTGCTCGATATTTCTCTTGTCCACGCGCGACACGGAGAGGCGCACGTTGGCGCGGTCCTCCCCTCTCGGGTCGAAGTCGCCTCCCGGAGCAACGCCGACTCCGCGCGCCGCAGCGGCGGCAGCCACGCGCCGGCCCGAGATCTGCGGCGGCAGATGCAGCCAGAAGAGCGCGCTTCCGATCTCTCCTCCCCACCAGGAGAGCTCCGGCAGGTGAGCCTTCAAGAGCCTTGCGGCCGAGACCCGCTTGGCTTCCACGTCGAAGGCTCGGGCGCGGCGGGCCCGGCGGTCTCCACCCTCGCGCAGGAATGCGGCGACGGCCGCCTGCAGCGGCAGCGGCGTCTGGAAGTCCGCGGTCTTCTTCACCCGGGCCAGCCGCTCGATGATGGCGGTCGGGCCTGCGATCCAGCCGATGCGGAATCCCGGCACGAGGTCCTTGGACAGGGTCCCGAGCCAGATGGTGCGGTCGGGAAGCCGCGCGGCGAGCGGCTTCAAGCCCGACTCGGGTTCTTCGTAGCCGTCCTCGACAAGGAGAGCTCCGGAGGCGGCCACCCCCTCGGCGATCTCGGCGCGGCGCGCCTCGCCTGTCGTCACGCCAGTCGGATTCTGCCTCTCCGGCATCAGGTAAACGAGTTTGGCCTTCGTTGCGAGAAGGGGCCTGGCGTCGGGCCCGTCGGGCCCCATCGGCAGCTCGACGATCCGGACTCCCGCAAAGCGCGCCAGAGCCAGCGCCCCCGAGTAGGTCGGCGATTCCATGACGACGGCGTCTCCCGGATCCGTGAAGGTGCGGAAGACGAGATCCAGGCCCTGCTGCGCGCCGCTCGTGACCAGGATCTCGTCGGGGCTTCTGTGGAGGCCCTGCTCGGAGAGGCGGCCGGAGATCTCGCGGCGCAATTCCTCGAACCCGAGCGGGGGAGCGTACTGCCAGAGGTCGGGCCTGCGGCCCCACGCTTCCGACAGCGTGCGCGTGAATTCCTCGAGAGGGAAGAACCTCTCGTCCGGGGTCAGCCGGGAGAAGTCCGCGATGAGGGGAGCGCCGGCGGCGGGGGAGTCCTCCGGGGACAAACCGGAGACCCGCGCGGAGAGAAGCGAATCCGCGTCGAACGGCGACGGCGAAGCCGGAGCGTGGACGACAGTCCCGCTCCCGACTCGGCCGCGCGCGAGGCCAGCATCCTGGAGGTGGCGGTAGGCCGCCTGGACCGTTCCGCGATTGATCTTGAGGGCAGCCGCAAGATCTCTCGTGGCCGGGAGGCGCGCGCCTTCAGGCAGCGCACCCGAGGAGATCCTCCTCTCCAGCGCAGCAGCGAGCTGGCCCGAAAGGGGCTCGCGTGAGGCCCTGTCGAGGTTTATTTCACCTGGCCAACCCAATTGGCTTGACATCAACCCAATTGTACTCCAACAGCATTATAACGAGCAACAGACTTGTTTTCAGTGCCTTGTGTATGGGCTTCACAGCGGGACCGGAGTGGCCTGCTCAGGCGCCGCGCTTGCGCAGTTCTTCCTCAAGACTTCTGGCGAACTGGAATTCGAGGTCCCTCGGCGAGACTTTCTTGCGCCGCGAGACGGAGGCTTCCACCTTCTGCTCGAGCTCGTCAAGCTCCTTGTAGCTGTCGGTCAGGACCTTCACGATCGCGCGGCGAACAGTCTCGTCGTCGGTCTTCTGAACGAGATTCATGTTTTCCTTCAACCTGCGAAGGATGACGCGAGAGAGATACAGGATGCGGTCCGCCGAAACCTTCACTGCTTTCTTCCCGCCAGGAGCCCGTCGGTCAGAGGATGGCGCAGCAGCTGCTCGAAGACGTCCGGCGGAATGGTCGCGACATCCGCGCCCATCAGGGCCGCGTCGAGCACGTGCACGGGATTGCGCAGCTGTGACACGAGGATCTGCGTCTGGAACCCGTAGTTGTCGTAGATGCGAATGACCTGCTCGACGAGGTCCATGCCGATCGATCCGACTTCGTCCAGGGGCCCGACGGCCGGAGCGACATAAGCCACATTCGCCTTCGCGGCGATCAAGGCCTGCGCCGCCGAGTAGCAGCCGGAGGCGCACACGGCAACCTGGTCCTGTGCGAGAAGCCGCGCCACGCGCATGCCTTCCGGGTAGACCGGAAGCTGAATGACGACGTCCTTGCCGAGCTTGGCCAGCTCCCGGGCCTCCTTGTACATTCCCTTGGCGTCCCCGGCCGAGAGCGCCGCGCAGACCGGCCCGTCCGTCAAAGCGGCGAGGTCCCGGATCGCCCGCCGGTAGTCGAGCGAGGCCTTCTCGGCCGACTCGGGAGACAGCCAGACCCCGTCCAGAAGGCCCCAGTCCCGGGCCTTCCGGGCCTCATCCAGCACGGCGCTATCGAGGAAAAACCGCATGGGGCGGGGATTGTATATAGTCTTGGCCCCCCGGTCGAACTTAGAAACCCGCCGACTGGCTGAGGAGGAGCATCATGAACACGCGAACCGTCAGGACCTTTCTGGCAGCTCTGGCGACAATCTGGCTCGCTACGCTGTCCGCGTCGGCCACGGACGTCCCGCTCTCGGTGGTCCAGTTTCCCGAGCGCTCGAGCATCGATCTGCAGCTGGCCGCGACGATCCGGGTCGCGCCCGCGACGGGCGAGGCTTCGGTCAAGTTCAAGGAGGGCCAGGCGCGGATCGAGATCGACTACAAGAAGCTCCCGCCTGCGATCCTGTTCGGCGGCGACGTCACTTCGTACGTCGTCTGGGCGGTCGCCCGCGACGGCCATGCCGAGAACCTCGGCGAATTGATCGTCCGCGACTCCTCCGGGAGCGGCGAGTACCGGACCGGCCAGAAGGAGTTTGCCCTGATGGTCACGGCCGAGCCGTACTATCTGGTGCTGCAGCCCTCGGACCTCGTCTGCTTCGTGTCGCTGGCGCCTCCGCGCGGTAAAGCGCCGAGCGCGGGCATCACCTTCTCGGGCTTCGGCCCGGCTACGGCGTTCGGCAATGCGCAGATCGGAGCCATGCAGTACCCGGGAGGCCAGCCGGTCGATCTCGTCCAGGCCCAGCACGTCCTCGACCAGGCCAAGCACATCGGCGCCGAGAAGTACGCCGCGGATTCGATCCGTCAATCTGAAACCGCGCTCACCCAGGCGACCAACTCCTTCAACTCAGGCAACAAGAAGGTGGGCATCGACTACGCCCGCCGGAGCCTCTCGCTCTCCTCGACCGCGATCCGCGACACCCGCAAGCAGATGGCCGCGGAGGAGGCCGCCGCGGCCGCCGCCAGGCGCGCCGCCGAGATGCAGGCCCTCGAGCAGCAGAAGACGACCGCGCAGCAGCAGGCCGCCGCGGCGCAGGAGCAGGCCCTCGCCGAACGGGAAAGAGCCCTCGCGGCCCGCGAACAGGCCGCCGCTGCGCAGCAGCAGGTGGCCAAGCTGCAGGATCAGGCCGCGCAGGCGCAGAAAGACGCCGCGGCGGCGCAGGAACGGGCCGCGGCCGCGGGCAGCCTGTCCGCCGAGGCGGCCGAGGCCGCGCGACGCGACGCGGACGACGCGCGCAAGAGGGCCGACGCCCTCGCCGCGGAGGTGCAGAGCGCGAAGGACCGGGCCGCCACGCTCGAGGCCCAGAACGTGGAGCTGGGGAAGGAGAACGAGCGGCTCCAGAAGGAGCGCGACGACCTCGCCGGCAGGCTGACGGGGGCGCTCTCCGAGGTCGCCCAGATCAGCAAGACGGCCCGCGGAGTCGTGGTCAATCTCCCCGACATCCTCTTCGACGTCAACAAGGCCACGCTCAAGCAGAACGCGCAGAACGCGCTCGCCAAGCTCGCCGGCATCGTCTCGCTCTTCCCGAACATCAACCTGCGGATCGAGGGGCACACCGACTCGACCGGCACCGACGAGCTGAACATGAGGCTCTCGAAGGACCGCGCGGCTTCCGTCATGGCGTTCCTGAGGCAGCAGGGCGTGGCCGAGAAGCGGATGAGCGCCGAGGGCTACGGCCCGAAGTTGCCGGTCGCCGACAACGCGACGGCGGAAGGACGCGCAAAGAACCGCCGCGTCGAAATCATCCTCGCCGAGGGCGTGATCCAGGGCGCGGGCCGCTGATCGGCAAAGCGAACTTTTCGCCTCGCGTCCCGGTGTAGGGCAGAGGTCTACTCGTCCTCCAGGAAGGGCGACGCTTCTTTCCCGCCCGGCCCCTTCTTGCCGCCGCCCTGAGGAGGAGTCTCCCCGGGCACGGGGAGCGTCGCCTGCGGCTCGTCTTCGCCTTCGTCGGGCTCGGCAAGCTTGGCGACGGCCACGACCCGGTCTCCCTCCTCGAGGTAGATCAGCCGCACGCCCTGCGCGGCGCGGCCGGTCTCGCGGATGTCCTTGACCTTGATGCGGATCAGCATCCCGCTCTGGGTGATCGAGCAGGAGCTGGTCGGCGTCCGTGACCGACTTGATGCCGGCAACAGGCCCGTTCTTCTCGGTCACCTTGATGTTGATGACCCCCGACCCGCCGCGCTGCTGGAAGCGGTATTCCGAGGCCTCGGAGCGCTTGCCGTACCCCTTCTCCGTGACGGTCAAGAGGTGGCCCGTCTCCTCGACGACGTCCATCTCGACGGCGTAGTCGTCCGCCTCTCTTCAGCGTGATGCCGATGACGCCCGTCGTGTCGCGCCCCATCGGCCGCGCGTCCTTCTCGGAGAAGCGGATGCCCTGTCCCTGGTGGGTGCCGATGAAGATCTGCCGCGTGCCGTCGGTCACGCGCACGGAGAGCAGCTCGTCCCCCTTCTCGATGTTGATCGCGATGATCCCCCCCGAGCGCACGTTCGCGTAGGCCGCGAGCGGGGTCTTCTTGACGAGGCCGCGCTTGGTCGCGAAGACGAGAAAGCGGTCTTCCGGAAAATCCTTCGTCGAGGCCAGCGCGACCAGGCGCTCGTTGGGGTCGAGGTTCAGGAGGTTCACGATCGCCTTGCCGCGGGTGGCCGGGCCGAGCTGCGGCACCTCGTACACCTTGATCCAGTGCATGCGGCCGCTGCTCGTGAAGGCGAGGATGTAGGCGTGCGTCGATGCGACGAAGAGGTGTTCGACGACGTCCTCTTCCTTGGTGGTCGCGCCGATGCGCCCCTTTCCCCCGCGGCGCTGGGCGCGGTAGAGCGACAGGGGAGAGCGCTTGATGTAACCGCCGCGGGACACGGTGATGACCATGTCCTCCTCGACGATCAGGTCCTCGATGCCGATGTCCGTCGCCTCGGCGACGATCTGGGTGCGCCTCTCGTCTCCGAACTGCTTCTTGATCTCGGAGAGCTCGTTCACGATGATGTCCAGGACGAGCTTCTCCGAGCCCAGGATCTCGCGCAGCTTCGCGATCAGGGCCAGGACCTCCTTGAACTCCGCGACGATCTTCTCGCGCTCGAGGCCGGTCAGCCGCTGCAGCCGCATGTCCAGAATCGCCTGGGCCTGGACGTCGTCCAGGCGCACGACCTGCTTGTCCTTCGCTTTCGTTCCCTCTTCGTAGAGCTTCTGCCCGATGAACTTCTCGAGGCCCGCGAGCGCCATCGAGACCTCGGCAATCAAACGCTCCTTGGCCTCCTTCGGATCCTTCGATGCCCGGATGATCTTGATGACCTGATCGATGTTGGCGAGCGCCAGTGCCAGGCCGCGCAGCAGGTGGGCGCGCTCCTCCGCCTTCTTCAGGTCGAAGCGCGTGCGCCGAATGACGACCGTCTTCCTGTGGTCGATGAAATGGCGCAGCAGGTCCGCCAGAGGCAGGATCCGCGGCTGGTTCTCGACGATCGCGAGGAAGATGATCCCGAAGGTGGACTGCATCGGCGTCAGCGCGTAGAGCTGGTTCAGGATCACCTGCGCGTTCTCGCCGCGCTTCAATTCCACGACCATGCGGATCCCGTCGCGGTCCGACTCGTCGCGCAGGTCCGAGATCCCCTCGATCTTCTTCTCGTTGACGAGCTCCGCGATCCGCTCGACGAGCTTGGCCTTGTTGACCTGATAGGGGATCTCCGTGACGACGATGGACTCCTTGTCCCCCCGCGCGGCCTTCTCGATCATCGCCTTGGCCCGGACCTGCACGATTCCGCGCCCGGTCTTGTAGGCCTCGCGGATTCCGTCGGCGCCGTGGATGAACGCGGCGGTGGGGAAGTCGGGCCCGGGAAGCTTCTTCATCAGCTGCCCGAGCGTGGCGTCGGGATGGCGGATCAGCTCGATCGTCGCGTCCACGACCTCCGAGAGGTTGTGCGGCGGGATGTTGGTCGCCATGCCGACGGCAATGCCGGAGCTGCCGTTGACCAGGAGGTTGGGGAACTTGCAGGGGAGGACCGTGGGCTCCTGGAGCGAGTTGTCGTAGTTGGGAATCCAGTCCACGGTCTCTTTGTCGATGTCCTCCCCGAGGAGCTCCGCGGACAGACGCGTCAGGCGAACCTCGGTGTAGCGCATCGCGGCCGGGTTGTCCCCGTCCACCGAGCCGAAGTTGCCCTGCCCGTCGACCAGCGTGTAGCGCATGGAGAAGTCCTGCGCCATGCGGACAATCGTGTCGTAGACCGCGTCGGGGCTGTGCGGATGGTACTTGCCGAGCACGTCTCCGACGATGCGGGCGGACTTCTTGTACGGCTTGTTGTGGAGGTTGCCCTGCTCCCACATCGCGTAGAGGGAGCGCCGGTGCACGGGCTTCAGCCCGTCGCGCACGTCCGGCAGGGCCCGCCCGATGATGACGGACATCGCGTAATCGAGGTAGGAGCGCCGGACCTCCTCCTCGATCGTGACCGGGACGCGCTCTTCGGGCGTCAGGATGTTGCTGCTCATGTTTCAGTCGAGCGTCGAGCTCGAGCGTCGAGCGTTCGGATCCAGGCTCATTCCTTTTCAAACTCTCGACTCTGGACCCTCGACTCTTGACTTCTCCCATCAAATATCCAGATTCCTCACGTTCAGGGCGTTCTTCTCGATGAAGTCCCGGCGCGGCTCGACCGCGTCCCCCATGAGGATCGAGAAGATCTCGTCGGCCTCCACGGCGTCCTCGACGTTGACCTGGAGGAGGCGCCGGCTCTCCGGGTTCATCGTGGTCTGCCAGAGGGTCTCGGCGTTCATCTCGCCCAGGCCCTTGTAGCGGGAGACGACGAGGCCCTTCTTGGCCGACTCGTAGATGGCGTCCACGACGGTGGGGAGCGTCTGGTGGCGCTCGGTCTCGCCGTTCCTCTTGACGAGATACGGCCCGTCCAGGAAGGCGCCGATCGAGCGCGCCGCCTCGCGGATGCGCTTCATCTCGTAGCTGCCGACGAATTCCGCGTCGATCGTGACCGTCCGCGCGACGCCGTTCACGCGGCGCAGGATCTCGAGCGACCAGCCCGAGTGCTCCTCGTCGGAGACGACCTCGACTTTCTCGGCGTCGAAGGCGCGCGCGGCGCGGGCCAGATCCTCGACCTTCTTCTTGTCGGTGAAGTCGTTCTTCGACAGCATCCCGCGGTCGAGCAGGGCGCGCACGAGGCCCTCGGGGATGCCGCGGGTCGCGAGCTTGCCGATGTGCCCGCGGTAGTCCTCCATCTTCTCGAGCAGCGCGACGAGCCTGGCGCCCGCGGCCGACGCGCCGGACATCTCGGACGTCAGCGACCGGTCCTCGCCGATCCGGGCGAGCAGGAACCGCGACATCTCCTTCTCGTCCTTCAGAAACGTCTCCTTCTTCCCCTCGGCGACCTTGAAGAGGGGAGGCTGCGCGATGTAGACGAACCCCTTGTCGATCAAGGCCGGCATGTGCCGGAAGAAGAACGTCAGCAGCAGCGTGCGGATGTGGCTTCCGTCCACGTCGGCGTCGGTCATGATGATGCACTTGTGGTAGCGGGCCTTCCCGGCGTCGAAGTCCTGGGCGATGCCCGTGCCGAGCGCGGTGATGAGCGTGCGGATCTCGGCGGAGGCGAGCATCCGGTCGAGCCTCGCCTTCTCGACGTTCAGGATCTTCCCGCGCAGCGGCAGGATCGCCTGGAAGCGGCGGTTTCGTCCCTGCTTGGCGCTGCCGCCGGCCGAGTCCCCTTCCACGATGAAGATCTCCGAGAAGGCCGGGTCCTTCTCCTGGCAGTCGGCGAGCTTTCCGGGGAGCGAGCTCGAGTCGAGGGCTCCCTTCCTCCGGACGAGCTCCCGCGCCTTGCGGGCCGCCTCGCGCGCCCGCGCCGACTCGACGATCTTCTCGACGATCTTCTTGGCGACGCGCGGGTTCTCTTCCAGGTAGGACCCGAGCTTCTCGTAGACGACCTGCTGCACCCAGGTCTTGACCTCGGAGGAGACGAGCTTGTCCTTCGTCTGCGAGGAGAATTTCGGGTCTCGGACCTTGACGGAGACGACCGCGGTCAGGCCCTCGCGGCAGTCGTCGCCGGAGAGGCCCGTCTCCTTCAATGCCTTGGTCAGCCCGCCCTGATCCGCGTACTTCTGGAGCGCCCGGGTCAGCGCCGTCTTGAAGCCTTCGAGATGCGTTCCCCCGTCCCTGTTGTTGATCGTGTTGGTGAACGTGAAGATCGTCTCGGCGTACCCCTCGTTCCACTGGAGCGCGACTTCCACGCGCTCCTTGTCGGTGTCGCGCTTGGGGTCCCCCGTCCCCCCCTTGATTTCCTGGAAGAAGATGACCTTGTCGTGAATGGGCTGCTTGGCCTTGTTCAAGTGCTCGACGAAGGAGCGGATCCCCCCTTCGTAGGCGAAGTCGTGCTTCTTCTCGGTCCGCTCGTCGTGGATCGAGATGCCGACCCCGGGATTCAAGAACGAGAGCTCGCGCAGGCGCTGCGACAGCCCGTCGAAATGGAACTCGTGCACCGAGAAGATCTCGGGGTCGGGCCAGAAGGTGATCTTCGTGCCGGTCTTGCGCGACGTGCCAACCGCCTTGATCGGCGCCTGCGGGACGCCCCGCTCGTAGTTCTGGACCCAGACCTTCCCCTCGCGGCGGACTTCGACTTCCAGGCGCCTGGAGAGCGCGTTGACGACCGACACGCCGACGCCATGGAGCCCGCCCGAGACCTTGTACGAGTTGTCGTCGAACTTCCCGCCCGAGTGCAGGTCGGTCATGATGATCTCGAGCGTCTCGCGCTTGTGCTCCTTGTGCATTCCGACCGGGATGCCGCGCCCGTTGTCCTCGACCGTGACGGAGTTGTCGGGGTGGATCGTCACGCCGACGTGGTCGCAGTAGCCGACCTGCGCCTCGTCGATGGAGTTGTCCACGAGCTCGAAGACCATGTGGTGGAGCCCGAGGATGTCGTCGGTGTCTCCGATGTACATCCCGGGCCGTTTCCGGACGGCCTCGAGGCCCTTCAAGAGCTTGATCGAATCGGTCGTGTAAGCGGTGCTCATATCTGTCACAAGTAAGCGTGTGCCCTTGTCGTCCCTCCAACTTCCCGGTCATTGACCGCGCGGGGCCGCTCGTGGACGCGTCCGGCCCGCATCTCGACAACGGACGCGCCGGGGGCCATGCGCCGCCACCGCGAGGGCTCCGACGCGGTCGTCAAAAGAACCGTCTCGGCCGGCGGAAGGGCTTCCAGGAGAGCCTCGACCGCTCCCGCCGACAGGCCGGCATCGAATTCGTCGACACCGAAGAGGGGAGCCTCTCCTGCCGCCCGCGCGACCGCGCGCCATTCGGCGAGCTTGGTCATGGCCGCCACGCGGGACAGCTCTCCCGCGGAAGCCGTCGCCGCAAGGGGCCTCCCGCCGCGGGTCCAGACCAGGTCGTCGCGCTGCGGCCCCGCCAGGCAATGGCCCCGCCGGCGCTCGGCCGGAGAGAGCCGCTCGCAAGCCGCTCGCAAGTCCTCTTCCGATTCCCCTCCGGCTGAATAATGGACCCGGAGCGCCGCATAGTCCGGCCCCGCCTCGAGGCAGAGGGGGCCGAAGAACGACAGCCATTCCGAGAGCGCCAGGGCGCGGTGGCGGCGGACCGCGGCGCCTGCTCGAACGAACTCCTCCGTCCAGGCGTCCAGCTCCTCCGCGTCGCGCCTCGCGGAGCCCTCCCGCATCCGTGCGAGCAGCGCGTTCCGGTGGGAGAGGGCGCGCTCGAAGCGGGCCAGGTCTTCACCGGCCGCGGCCCGGCAGAAGAGCGCCAGGCGGTCCAGGAACCGGCGCCGGGCGGCCCGGCCTCCCGTGAGCAACTCCCGGTGCTCGGGAGAGAGGAAGACGGCGGGCGCGAGGCGCGAGGCCTCGCGGAACCCGATCTCCTTTCCGCCGCGGGAGAATCTCCTGCCGGCGCCGGGCGACCACTCGACGGCAAGCGTTTCGGGTCCGGCCTCGCGCGCCACGACGGCCTCGACGCGAAACCCCGCCTCTCCCGCCGCCATCTCCTGCGGGCGTGCCGGGCGGAAGGAGCGCTGGCCGCACACGAGGGCGATCGCCTCGAGCAGGTTGGTCTTGCCCTGCGCGTTCTCCCCGGCGATGACGGTCGTGCCGCCGCCGAAGAAAACGGGGTCCGGGGAGAGATTGCGAAAGGAGTGGGCGGTAATCCGGGTTAAGCGCAAGCAGTCCTTTTCACGCCAGGGGGCCGAAGGTCCCCGCTAAAATCCGGCCATTCTAGAGTCTCATCGGCATCACGACGTAGAGATAGCGCGATGCGCCTTCGATGTCGCCTTCCGGGCGGCAGAGACACTGCGTGTTTTCGTCTTTGAGCTCGAGCCGCACGTTTTCCGTCTCGGCCTCTTCGAGAAAATCGAGGAGGTACTGGGCATTCAACCCGATCGCCATGGGCTCGCTGTCGTAGCGGATGTCCAGGGTCTCGCTCCCCTCGCCGAGCTCCTGGCTGGCGGACGTGATCGTCAGCAGCTCCTTGTCAAACGAGAGCTTCACGCCGCGCGAGCGCTCGGAGGAGAAGAGAGCCACTCTCCGCAGCGCGCCCTGGAGGGCCGTCCGGGAGACGATCGCGACCTTGTCGTTCCCCTTCGAGAGGATCTTCTCGTAATCGGGAAAGTTGACGTCGAGAAGCCTCGCGATCAGCTGGCGTCCCCCGACGGAGAAGAGAAGGTGATTCTCCGAGTGCCGGATCGAAAGGTCTCCCGCTTCACCCGCTCCGTCCATCTTGAGAATCTCCGCGATGGCCTTCTTGGGCACGAGCACGTCGGGCATGCTGGACTTGCCTGCCCCCTTGGGAAAATCGATCAGGGCCAGCCGGTGCCCGTCCGTCGCCACCAGCTCGAAGGCGCTCCCCTTGTCCTTCAGGAGCGCTCCCATGAGCTGGAACCGCGTCTCCTCGGCCGACACGGCATAGAAGACCTTCTTCGAGAGACGCTTCCAGAGATTCAGCGGAAGAGTCACTTCCGCCTTCCCCTCCACCTTCGGCACCGTCGGAAAGTCCTCGGCCGGAGCGGCGACGAGACGGAAGTTCGATCGCTCACAGACCACGCCGAGGTAGTTGTTATCCATGAGTTTCAGGGCGACGTCGGCCTCGGGGAGGTTGCGGATCAGGTCGAACAGCTTCCGGGCCGGCACGGTCACGCTGCCCGGCCGCGACACCTTCGCCTGGGCGGCGGACAGGAGCGTCAAGTCCAGGTCCGTGGAGGTGAAACTCAGGTGCCCGTCGGCGGCCTTCAGCAGGATGTTGGAGAGGATCGGGATGGTGTTTTTCCTCTCCACGACTCCTTGCATGAGCGTGAGCTCATTCAAGAAATCCCCCCTCCTGACGGTCAATTCCATGAGAGTTTCCCACCTCCGGTAAGAGAAAAAATTCTATCACACTTAGGAGTTGTCGTAGGACTGTTGAGAAGTCGTCAATGAGGAGAAAAGGCCCGAAAAATGGGCTCGAAACGAGGATCGACGAAAAAGACTCGCGGAGAACTTTTCCTCCGCGAGCGTCCGGATCGAAGCCCGCGCGCGGGTGTGGAAAAGCGGCGAGAGGAAAAAGGCGGGGCGGCCGCCGGAGTCAGCGGTAGCGCTGCAGAAACGACTCGACCACCTTGCGGAAATTCGGGTCGTCTTCGGCCAGGCGCTCGATCTTCTCGACGGAATGCATGACGGTCGAGTGGTGCTTGTCGTTGAAGAGCCGGCCGATCTCGGGATAGGAGAGGCCGGTCAGCTTGCGGCAGAGATACATCGCGACCTGGCGGGGAAAAGCGATCGGCTTGGCGTTCGATTTGGCTTTCATGTCCGAGACCCGCAGGCCGTAGTGCGCCGCGACGAGCTTCAGGATCTCCGAAGGAACGGCCCGGCTTTCTTCGGTTCCGAGGATGTCCTTCAGGGTCTCCCTGGCCAGCTCCACGGAGATCGGTTTGCCCGTCAGCGAGGAGAAGGCGAGCACGCGGTTCAACCGCCCTTCGAGCTCCCGGATGTTCGTGCGCACCGAGCCGGCGATGAAGAGCGCCACGTCGTTGGGGATCTCGATCTTCTCGGCGGCCGCCTTCTTGCGGAGAATCGCCACCTTCATCTCGAGGTTGGGCGGTTGGATGTCGGCGATCAGGCCCCACTCGAAGCGCGACCGCAGTCGCTCCTCGAGCGTCGGGATCTCCTTGGGGAGGGCATCGGAGGTCAGCACGATCTGCTTCTGCGCGTCGTGCAGCGCGTTGAAGGTGTAGAAGAACTCCTCCTGGGTCGAGTCCTTTCCGGCGATGAACTGAACGTCGTCCATGAGAAGGACGTCGAGCTCGCGGTAGCGCTGCTTGAACTCGTGCATCCTCTCGAAGCGCAGCGCGTTGATGAGCTCGTTCAAGAAGCGCTCCGCCGACAGATACAGGACCTTCCTGTCCGGGGAGCGGCGCAGGACCTCGTGCGCGATCGCGTGCATCAGGTGCGTCTTGCCCAGGCCGACCCCGCCGTAGAGGAAAAGCGGGTTGTAGGCGTGGGAGGGGGATTCCCCGACCGCGCGCGCGGCCGCATGGGCGAACTGATTGGAGGAGCCGACGACGAACGTGTCGAAGGTGAAACCGGGGATTCAGAACAAGGCCCCGAGACACGACCGTCGGGGCCGCGGCCACCGGCGCCGGGCGCCCGGGACGGCGCGGAGACGGGCTCGTAACGGATCTCGAGGCCGGGAAAGCCCAGCCCCGCGGCCACCTCCGAGAGGAGCGCGCCGTGGCGGGAGGAGATCCAGTCGGCGAAAACGCCGCTCGGGACGGAAACCGCGAGAGCGGGAGATCCGGGGCCTTCAACGAGGGAGATCTGCTTCGTCGGCTCGAACCAGGTCTTCAGTTCCTTGCCGTCCAGCTTCTCTTCCAGCCTGGAAATGATCGCGTTCCAGAGTTCGTTCATCGAGCACCTTTTTTCCACAGCGTTTTCCACAGGCTGTGGAAAGACCCTCGGGGCGGGGCAGTATATGCTCTTGAAGGCTGGTTGGGAGAGCGGCCTTGCTTGACTTCCCCGGGCCCAACCCCTAGGATGCCGGCTCTTTATGAAGCGGACCTTTCAACCCAATAACCGGCGGCGCAAGCGCACGCACGGGTTTCTCGTGCGGATGCGGACCCGGTCCGGACGCGCCGTGCTTTCGGCGCGCCGCCGCAAGGGACGCAAGAAACTCTCGGTGTGAGCCCAGGCCAGGCCGTGCGGGAGAACTTCTCCCGCGACGACCGCCTTCGAAAGCGAAGAGAATTCGAAGAGTGCTACGCCTCCGGGGTCCGGGTGTCCGGACGCCACGTCCAGCTGTTTCTCCTCGCGCGCAAGGGCGCGGCGAACTCCCGCATCGGAATCTCCGCGGGAAGGAGGACGGGGGGCGCCGTGGCGCGCAATCGTCTGAAGCGCCGCCTGCGGGAGATCTTCCGCCGCAACCGCGCGGGTCTTCCGCCCGGCGTCCAGATCGTCGTCAACGTCCGCCCGTCGGCGGCCGGGGCCACGTTTTCCGATTTCGCCGAGGACTATCTGTCGGCTCTCGGAAGGGGACTCTCGCGCCTCAAAGGGGGAAAGTGAGTCCGGCGCGCGCGGCGACCGCGGTCATAGATTTCTACAAGAGAGCCATCTCGCCGTGGCTCCCGCCCGCGTGTCGATTCGAGCCGACGTGCTCGGTCTACGCCCGCGAGGCGATCGAGAGACACGGGTTTCGCAAGGGCTCGTTCCTGGCTCTCCGGCGCCTCTTGCGCTGCCATCCCTTCCATGCCGGCGGCTTCGACCCCGTGCCGTAATTACTGATGGAGAAAAGGTTACTGCTGGCCGCCGCGCTCTCTCTGGCCGTCCTCGGCCTCTGGGAGCTCCTCGTGCCCAAGCCGCGCAAGCCCCCGGCGCAGAGTCCTCCCGCGGCCGTCTCGGCGCCGGCTTCGACGGCGGCCGCTCAAGGCCCCGCCAGCCCCGCGGCGCCCGTCCCGGCGCAGAAGCAGGAGAGTCTTCCCGCTCCAGCCGCCGCGCGCGAGGAGACGCCGGTGACGCTTCAGAACGACCTTCTGCGCGCGACATTCTCCAATCGGGGCGCCGTCCTGACGTCTCTGCTGCTCCTGCGCCACACCGACGACCAGAAGAAGCCGCTCGAGCTGGTGCGACAGCTCCCCGCGCCCGCCGAAAAACCGCTCGCGGTCGTCTTCCCGGAAAACCCCGAGCTGACCGCCCGGGTTGCCGGCGCGCTCTTTACCGTCGAGCGCTCATCCGACCGCGTTCTCAAGTTCGCCTACGCCGACGACAAGGTCGCCGTGACCAAGGAGATTCGCTTTGCGGCCGGATACCTTTTCGACGTGAAGGTCGCCGTCGTCGGCCCGCCCTACCGGCTCATTGCCGCGACAGGGATCCGCAATCCCACGGCGGAGGAGCAAGCTTCC
Source organism: uncultured Acidobacteriota bacterium (assembly GCA_963741435.1). GTDB lineage: Bacteria > Acidobacteriota > Thermoanaerobaculia > UBA5066 > Gp7-AA6 > JAWOLE01. Next base: position 143,791 of record CAVUIX010000014.1, read on the forward strand.
CGGTACACGACACCGGCGACGGCGATCGCCGCGACGCCCGGCGGGTTCGAACGCGCGCGCCCCGAGAAGATGGAGAAGGCCGTGCAATGGCCGCTGGCCGAGCGCGGGTTCGCGGGACTCGAGGACAACTACTTCCTGGCCGTTCTCCTCCCCAGGCAGGCATCGAGCGCGGTGGCCTTTCCGGTTCCGCTCAAGGACAAGGAGGGCAAGCCTGCACCGACCGTGGGCGCGGGGCTGACCGGCAACGGCGAGCTCTCCGCCCGCGCCTATTACGGGCCCAAGGACGTCGAGATCCTGGAAAGCCTGAACCTCGGCCTGGAGAAGACGGTGGACTTCGGCTGGTACGGGATCCTCGCGCGGCCGCTCCTGTGGCTCCTGAAACGCACCTACGGGTTCGTCAGCAACTGGGGGGTCGCGATCCTGCTCGTGACGCTCGCCATCCGCATCCTCCTCTTCCCGCTGATGCACAAGAGCTACGCGTCCATGAAGAAGATGCAGAAGCTCGCGCCCAAGATGAACGCGATCAAGGACAAGTACAAGAAGGCCAAGAGCGACGCGGGGCAGCGGGCGAAAATGAACGAGGAGTTGATGAAGCTCTACCAGGCGGAAGGCTACAACCCGATGAGCGGCTGTTTCCCGATCCTGCTGCAGCTTCCGATCCTCGTGGCCTTCTACAACGTGCTTTCGCGCGCGATCGAGCTGCGCCACGCGCCGTTCGTCCTCTGGATCACCGATCTCTCGGCGGTGGACCGCACCTACGTCCTGCTCATCCTGATGACCGTGACGATGTACGTGCAGCAGGCCATGACGCCGACCACCGTGGACCCGGCGCAGAAGAAGATCTTCATGGCGATGCCCCTCATCTGGGGCTTCTTCCTGAAGGACATGCCGTCGGGGCTCGTCCTGTACTGGCTTTTCTCCAACGTCCTGACGATCCTGCAGCAGTTCCTCATCCAGAAGATGGGAAAAGACGAACCGAGCGCCGAGAAGCCGGCAAAGCTCAAGAGGGTCCGGGCGTGAAGAGGGTCCAGGGTCCAAAGTCCAGGGTCCAGAGTCGCAACCGGTGAGGCGGGAAGAGAGGCGCAGATGAGATACGAAGGAAAGACCGAGGCGGACGCGATCGAGGCGGCGGCGCGAGCGATCGGGGTCCCGGTGTCAGAGCTGAAATACCGCGTGGTGAGAGACGAGAGGTCCTTCTGGGGCGGACGCGTCGTCGAGATCGAGCTCGAGGAGCCGCGGAAGGCCGAGAGCCGGGAGTCGAGGATCGAGAGTCCGGAAGAGCCGGAGCCGGTGCCCGGCTCCGGTCTTGAACTCTCTCGGCTGCCGGGCGCGGAGCGTCCGCCGCAGCCGAAGGCCCCGCCCGAGGGGGCGATGGACGAGGAGGCGTTTGTCGCCGTGGAGGCGACGCTTTCGGAGCTCCTCTCCGCGGCGGGCTTCCTGGTCGAGATCCGGCGGCGTCCCGCGGAGGAGATGCTCTTCGAGCTCATCGGCGACGACGTCGAGCCCCTGCTCGCTTCCGGCGGCGAAGGGTTGAGCGGCCTGGAAGTCCTGACGGGACGCATCGCCTCCAAGCAGCTGGGCCGGCCCGTTTATCCGCGCCTGGACGCCGAGGGGTTCAGAGCGCATCAGCGCGAGTCCCTGGAAGAGCTCGCCCTGCGCTCGGCTGAGGAGGCCAAACGCACGCGCCGGCCGCAGCTGCTGCCGCCGCTCTCCCCCGCCGAGCGGCGCCTGATTCACCTCGCGCTGGCCGAGGACCCGGAGATCGAGACCGAGAGCGAGGGCGACGGGTTCCTGAAGCGAGTCGCGGTCCGGCCCAAAGCCAGTTGAGTGATTGCCCGCGCCTCGCGCGGCCATCAGTCCGAAGTCGAAGGTCCAGAGTCCGAAGTAGAAAGCACGACCGGCGCCTCGCTTTCGGGCTACTTTCGACCTTGGACATTGGACCTTGGACTTCTTGCATGCGCCCTAGGACCGAGTCAGTTCTCGACACGATCGCGGCGCTGGCGACGCCTGTCGGCCGTTCCGCGCTCGCGCTCCTGCGTGTTTCGGGGCCCGAGAGCGGCCGGATCCTGCGCGCGGTGACGCGGGGGCTGCCCGTGGAAATCTCCCCGAGGCATCCGTACCTCGTTTCTTTCGTGGACAGCGGCGGGGAGGTGATCGACCGGGGACTCGCGACCTACTTTGCGGGGCCGGCTTCCTCGACGGGCGAAGACGCGGCGGAGCTCTCGATCCACGGCAGCCCCGTCGTGGCCGGGCGGATGCTCGCGGCCCTGATCGCCGCCGGAGCCCGCGCCGCGCGGCCGGGAGAGTTCACCGAGCGCGCCTTCCTTCTCGGCAAGATGGATCTGGTCGAGGCCGAGGCCGTGCGGGACCTGATCGAAGCGCGGACGGAAGCGGCCGCCCGGCTCTCTGCCCGGCGGATGGAGGGGCGCCTCTCTCAGTCTCCTGGGGGAGATCCGCGAGGACCTGGTGTCGGCGGCGGCGGGTCTGGCCGCGACGATCGATTTTTCCGAGGATGTCGGAGAGGCGGTGTCGCCGGAAACGCTTTCGCGGATCGAATCGGCGGGGGAGACCCTCAGGCGTCTGGCCGCCAGCTACGAGACGGGGCGGCTTCTCTCGGCGGGCTGCCGGGTCGCGATCGTCGGCCGTCCCAACGCCGGAAAGTCCACGCTCTTCAACGCGCTCGTCGGCAGCTCGCGGGCCATCGTCACCGACGTGCCCGGGACGACTCGCGACACGCTCCATGCGACGGCGGACGTGCGCGGCATTCCCGTGGAGCTGGTGGACACGGCCGGCCTGCGGGAGACCGGGGACACGGTCGAGAGAATCGGCGTCCTGCGCGCGTGGGAGGCGGCAGAGGCGTCGGACATGGTGCTCTACGTCTTCGACGCCGAGGTCGGATGGACGCCGGAGGACGCGGCCGCGCTCGCGAGGTTCGACGGCGCGCCGGCGCTCGTCATCGCCAACAAGATCGACAGGCTCTCCGGGCGCCCGCTCGACGGCGCTCCGCCCGGCGCGACGCCGCTCTCGGGAATCGCCCCCGGGGCGGGGCAGGCGCTCCGCGCGCTGCTCGAGGAGCGACTCGCCCGCCACGTCACGACGGACGCGGCATCGGAAGTCCTCGCCTCCGTGCGCCAGCGGGACCTCGTCGAGCGGGCGCGAGCGGCGGCCGACCAGACTCTCGCCGCCCTCGCCCGAGGCGAGTCGCCCGAGTACGCCGCGACGCATCTGGATGCCGCCCTCGATGCCCTCGCGGACCTCACCGGCGAGACCACCGCCGAAGATGTGTTGCGGCAGATCTTCGCGACCTTCTGTATAGGGAAATAGTCGCTTCGAGGCAGAATTGGTGATTGGGATTGGTGATTTGGGCAGCTCATTCTGTCCCCAATCACAATCCTCCAATCGCAATTCAAGAGATGAAGTTCGACGTCCTGGTCATTGGCGGCGGTCATGCCGGCATCGAGGCGGCTCACGCGGCCGCGCGCATGGGCCGGAAGACGGGTCTTCTGACCGGCGAACTGTCGGCGATCGGCCGGATGTCGTGCAACCCGGCCATCGGCGGGCTCGCCAAGGGGCAGCTCGTGCGCGAAATAGACGCGCTCGGGGGACTCATGGGCGTCCTCGCCGACCGCGCGGGCATTCAGTTCAAGGTCTTGAACCGCTCCCGCGGCCCCGCGGTCTGGGGGCCGCGCGCGCAGTGCGACAGGGCGCTCTATTCGCTCCTGGCGCGGCAGGCCCTGGAAGAGACGCCGAATCTCACGCTCGTCGAAGGCATGGCCGAGGACTTCCTCGACGCGCGGGGACGCGTGGCCGGCGTCGTGACGGGGGAGGGCCTGTCGATCGAGGCGGAGGCGGTCGTCGTGACGACGGGGACATTCCTGCGCGGCCTGATGCACACGGGGGAGAGGAAGACGGAGGGAGGCCGCGTCGGCGAGGCCGCGGCCAGGGGGCTCTCGGCGGGCCTCGCCCGGCTGGGCCTGAGACTCGGCCGTTTCAAGACCGGCACGCCGCCGCGCGTCCACCGCGACAGCGTGGACTACGAGGCCTGCGAGCCGCAGCGGGGAGACGATCCCCCGGTCCCCTTCTCCTTCCGCACCGAAAGGCTCGCCGGCGAGCAGGCCCTCTGCTGGCAGACCGCGACCAACGAGAGCGTCCACCGGTTGATCCGCGAGAACCTCCACAGGAGCCCCATGTACTCCGGGCAGATCCGGGGCATCGGCCCGCGCTACTGCCCCTCGATCGAAGACAAGGTCGTGCGGTTCGCGGAGAAGCCGCGCCACACGATCTTCCTCGAGCCCGACGGCTGGACGGCGCAGGAGATCTACATCAACGGGCTCTCGACGTCGCTCCCGGAGGAGGTCCAGCGCGCGATCCTGGCCGAGATCCCCGGCTTGACGGCCGCGCGGATGCTGCGCCCCGGCTACGCTGTCGAGTACGACTTCTCCTTCCCCGACCAGCTCCGCGTCACGCTCGAAACGCTGGTGGTGCCAGGTCTTTACTTGGCGGGCCAGATCAACGGGACCTCCGGCTACGAGGAGGCCGCGGCGCAGGGGCTCTGTGGCGGGGGTCAACGCGGCGCTCTCGGTCCAGGGAGAAGAGCCCTTCGTGCTCGAGCGCTCGGAGGCCTACGCGGCGGTCATGATCGACGACCTGACGAAGATGGGGCTCGAGGAGCCGTACCGCCTCTTCACCTCCAGGGCCGAGTACCGCCTGCTCCTCGGTGTGGACTCCGTCCTGCCGCGCCTCCTGCCGCACGGCCGGCGCCTCGGCCTCGTCTGCGAGACGGAGTACGCGGCCGCGATGCGGAGCGAAGAACGGATCGGGCGCGCGCAGGCGGAGCTGGCCGGGCGGATCCTCTATCCCGACCGGCAGACCCGGGAGGTCGTCCTCGAACAGCTCGGAATCGTGCTCGAGGCGCCGACGTCTCTCCATAAACTACTGCAACGAAGCGACTTATTGCCGAATGGCATGGAGGCCTACGCTGCCGAGATCTTCGCGGAGCTTTCTCCCGAGGAAAGGAGCATTCTCCAGAGTCGGGTTCGCTACGAGGGCTACATCCGGCGCGAGAAGGAGCGCGTGGAGAGGATGAAGCCGCTCGAGTCCCGGCGCATCCCCGAGGACTTCGATTACGGCGCCGTGTCCGGGCTCTCGCGCGAGATCGTCGAGAAGTGGTCGAGGCGCCGCCCGCGCACCGTCGGCGAGGCCTCGCGCATCCCCGGCGTTACGCCGGCCGCCGTCGCGATACTCTCCGCGCGTGTTGCCAGAGGCCGGGGCGCGGCCGCCTGAATTCTTCGCCGCGGAGATCGCAAGAGCAGATCCCGCCGTTCGGGCTCTCCCTCGACCCATCCCGCGTCGCGCTCCTCGCGCGATACCTGGCCGAGCTCGACCTCTGGAGAAGGCGCACGAACCTGACGGGCCCCTTCAGCGCCGAGGAGCTCGTCTCCCATGCCCTCGAATCAGCCCTGGGCGAGAAGCTAATTCCTCATGGCACTCGACTTCTCGACATCGGCTCCGGCGCCGGCCTGCCCGGAATCCCCCTGGCCATCGCCCGCCCGGATCTCGCCGTGACGCTCCTCGAGCCCCGCCAGCAGGCGTGCCGCATTCCTTCGCCACGCCGCCCGGAGCGTTCCCGTCCAGAACTGCGTATGTTCTGGACGGGCGCGTTCAGAGCCTCGAGGAGCCCGTCTACGACGCTGCGACGGTCCGCGCCGTCGGCGATCTGGCGGAACAGATCGGCAGCGCGCCATTTCTCGTCGAGCGGGGTGCGTTACTGGCCTGGACGACGGACCCGCCGGCTCTGGAAGGCCCGCTGGCGAAGGTCTTTTCCCTCGAGACCGTCCTCCCGGTGCCGGGCTCACGCCGGCGAGTCATCGCCCTCTTGCGCCGGCGCTAAAGCCGGAGGTTCCACGTGGAACCATCGCCGCGCGTCATAATCCGCCGCCGATGGGCCGCATCATCGCGATCGCGAATCAAAAGGGGGGAGTCGGCAAGACCACAACCGCCATCAACCTCGGCGCTGCGCTCGCTGCGTTTGATCGCAAGGTCCTGATCGTCGATCTGGACGCACAGGCCAATGCGACCTCGGGACTCGGGTTCCCGCGCGGGAGGGATGGGCCCGACGCCTACGACGTTCTCATGGAGGGACAGGCGCTCCCGGCTATCCGCCCTACCGCGCTTCCCGAACCTGTCGCTTCTCCCTTCCGGGCACGACCTCGTCGGCGCCGAGGTGGAGCTCGTCAACAGGCCGGGGCGCGAGGGGCACCTTCGCGCCGCGTTGGATCCGGTGCGACCGAGTTCGAATTCCTCTTCGTGGACTGCCCGCCGGCCCTCTCGCTCCTGACCGTCAACGCGCTGACGGCCGCCGACTCGGTCCTCGTCCCGATCCAGACCGAGTACTTCGCCCTGGAAGGGCTGACGGAACTGCTGGAGACGATCGAGCGCGTGAAGCTCGGCTTCAACCCGTCACTCGCCTCGAAGGGATCGTCTTGACGATGCACGACGACCGCACTAACCTCGGACGTCAGGTCACCGAAGATATCCGACGGCATTTTGGAGACGAGGTCTACAGGACGGTGATTCCGAGAAACGTCCGCCTGGGGGAAGCGCCTTCCTTCGGTAAGCCGGTGCTCGCCTACGACGTCAAGTCGAAGGGCGCGGAGGCCTATCTCGCCCTGGCCCGCGAGTTCCTGAAGCGCCGGGGGGCGGGATCTTGACGCCGCAAGCAGGCCCTGGGCCGCGGGCTCTCGGCGCTGTTGCCGGGAAGGGACGATGTTCCCCGGGGAACATTCGCCCGGGAGGTCGAGATCGACAGGCTGGTGCCGCGCCGGTTTCAGCCGCGGCGGGATTTCGCGGCCGGGACCCTCGAAGAGCTCGCCGCACTCGATCAAGGAGCAGGGGATCGTCCAGCCCATCGTCGTCGTCGCGCGCGGGGAAAAATACGAGATCGTGGCGGGAGAGCGCCGCTGGCGCGCGGCCGCGCAGGCGGGGCTCGAACCGCGTGCCGGTCGTGGTGCGGGAGAGGCGCTCGGACAAGGAGATGCTTGAGGTCGCCCTGGTCGAGAACCTCCAGCGGGAGGACCTGAACCCGCTCGAGGCGGCCGCCGCCTACGCGCGCCTGAAGGAGGAATTCCATCTGACGCAGGAGGACGTCGCCCGGCGCGTCGGGAAGGACCGGGCCACCGTCGCCAACGCGCTGAGGATCCTGAAGCTCCGGCCTTCCGTCCGCGAGAAGATCCGGGAGGGGTCCCTCTCGGCGGGGCACGCGAAGGCGCTGGCGGCGCTCTCCTCGGCGGATGACCAGGAGAGGCTCGCCGAGGAGATCCTCCGGCGCGCGCTCTCGGTCCGGCAGACGGAGAAGCGGGTCGCCTCCTTCGGGAGCGGAGGGGAAGGTCGTCCGGGAGAGGCGGGCGGATCCCTTCACCCGCGACGCGGAGGAGAAGCTCTCGCGGCGATTGAAGAGCCGCGTCCGGATCGTCCGCCGCCGCCGCGGGGGGAGGATCGAGATCGCGTTCGGTTCGGAAGACGAGTTGATCGGCCTCTTCGAGAGGCTTTCCGGGAAGAGCTGATCGGCCGGGAAGAAATGGATCAGATGGTCGAGCGATCGGAGGATCAAACAATGGGAGGATCCATGAAGCTCCGGGGCGAGGGATCGACGTTGAACGGGTTCATCGACAAGGGGAGCCACGTCCGGGGAGACCTGGCCTTCGAGGACACTTTCCGCATCGACGGGAAGTTCGAGGGGAAGATCCGGTCGGGCAGCGAACTGATCCTGGGCGACACCGCCGAGGTCACGGCGGAGATCGACGTCGGCCGCCTCTCGGTCAACGGATCGCTCAAGGGGTCCGTGCGCGCGACGGAGCGGGTGGAGCTCCTCGCGCGAAGTCGCGAGTCTTCGCGAGACATCGCGACGCCGATTCTTCGAGATCGAGGAGGGGGCGGTTTTCCATGGCGGCTGCCAGATGGGGGAGGAGGAGAGCTCCAATCTGGTCGAGCTCCCCTTCCCACGGCCAGGCAACACGTAACTATTGAAAATAAGGAGACTTAACGCTACGCCCCGCGACGTCGGTAGTGGGAGTGCTCTCGGAAGACTCTCGACTCTCGACGCTCGACTGTGCTATTGATCCGCGGCTTCGAATCTCGCTCGTACATCCACTTCCCCGTCTCGACGCCTCGGCCGCGACGCGGGGGTAAACACCGGTCAGGAATCATGATCAAGGTTCCCGACGTCACGCTGCTCTACGTCATCTTTGCCTTCCTGATCGCCTACGCGATCTTGAAGAAGTTCCTCTTTCTTCCCCTCTCCGCGATCCTCGAGGCGCGCGAATCGGAGGAAAAGACCGCCGCGAGGGTCCACGCCGAGAGCCTCCAGGGCCTCGCCAACGCGATCGGGCACATCGAGCAGGAGCTTTCCCGCGCGCGCCGCGAGGCCTTGAAGGAGCGCGAGGCCCTGCGCTCGGAGGGGCGGGCGCACCTGGAGAAGAAGCTCGCCGAATCGCGCGCGGCGGCGACGGCGACGCTCGAGCGCGCCAGCGCCGAGATCGCGTCGGAGGCGAAGCGCTCCTCCGAGGATCTGCCCCGCCAGATCCAGGCTTCTCGCGCGGGCCCTGGCGGAAAAAGTCCTCGGACGAAGGCTCGCCGCGTGAGCCTGCTCCATCTCCACCTGTCGGCCCTTCTCCTCGCCGAGCCCGCCGAGGGCGCGGAGGCGTTCCTGGGTGTGCCGATGTGGATCTGGCAGATCGTCAACCTCGTCGGGTTCCTCGCGCGTCCTCACGTACTTCGTCGCCCGGCCCCTGGCCCAGGCGTTCCGCGCCCGCCAGCAGGCGGTCGAGGACCGCATCCTGCAGGGCCGGAAGCAGCGCGAGGAGGCGGCGCGCCTGGAGACGGAGATCCACGAGCGGATGGCGCAGCTCGACCGCGATCTCGCGGAAGTGCGCGCCCGCGGGCTGGCCGAGGGGGAAGAGGCCCGATCCGGCTTGATCCGCAAGGCGGACGAAGAGGCGGAGCGAGTGCGCCGCGAAGCGGAGGAAGAGATCGCCCGGCGTCTCGCCTTCGCCAAGGAGGAGCTGCGCCGCGCGGCGGCCGATCTGACCGCGGCCGCGGCGATCGAGCGGCTGTCGTCGGAAATCACGGAGGAGGACCGCCGCCGGCTCGTCGAGGAAGCCGTCGAGAGCCTCCCGGAGCGTTCATGAGCGCCTTCGCCCGAAGCTACGCCCAGGCCTTCCTCCAGACCGCCCCGGCCGGCTACGACGTGGAACGCTTCCTGGCGGGGGCGGCCGCGATCCGGGACGCCCTGGGAGAGGACGCTCGCCTGAAGGCCTTCTTCTCCTCGCCGGCCATCCCGCTCCAGGCCAAATCGGGAGCGCTCGCGCGGCTGGCCCAGAAGGCGGGCGTGGACGAGTTCGGAACGAGGCTGCTCAATCTCGCGCTCCAGCACGGCCGCGCGCTCGGCTTGTCGGAGATCCTCTCGGCGATCCGGGACCAATCCGACAGGGCGGGCGGCGTCGTGGCCGCGCGCGTGACGGTCGCGGGGCCGGTGGACGAGGCGGCGCGGGCGCGGATCGCCGAGGGGCTCGCGCGCTCGGTCAAGCGGCGGGTCCGGTTGAGGGTGGATGTGGACGAGAAGATCCTGGGCGGCTTCGTGGCGCAGATCGGCAGCGAGATCTTCGACGCTTCGGTCCGCCACGCCGTGGAACGGTTTCAGAAGCAGACAAAGGAAAGGGAGAACGCGAGGGCCTGATGCAAATCAAAGCGGACGAGATCACGGAGATCCTGAAACAGCAGCTGGCCGGCTACGAGAAGGCGATCGACGTCGCGGAGGTCGGCACGGTCCTCTCCGTCGGAGACGGGATCGCGCGAGTGTACGGCCTGGACAACGCGATGTCGGGCGAGCTGCTCGATTTCGGCCACGACCTCTTCGGCCTGGCCTTGAACCTCGAGGAAGACAACGTCGGCGTCGTGCTGCTCGGAGAGTCGCGCGAGGTCATCGAGGGGCAGCAGGTGCGCCGCACGGGCAAGATCATCCAGGTGCCCGTCGGCCCCGCGATGGTCGGCCGCGTCGTGGACGCTCTGGGCCGGCCGCTGGACGGCAAGGGACCGATCGCCACGACCGAGTTCTACCCGCTGGAGCGGATCGCGCCCGGCGTCATCGACCGGCACCCGGTGCGGGAGCCGGTCCAGACGGGCCTGAAGGCCATCGACGCGATGATCCCGATCGGCCGCGGCCAGCGCGAGCTCATCATCGGCGACCGCCAGACGGGCAAGACCGCCATCGCGATCGACACGATCATCAACCAGAAGGGGAAGGGGTTGATCTGCGTCTACGTCGCGATCGGCCAGAAGAAGTCCACCGCCGCGCAGGTCGTCAAGACCCTCGAGGAGCACGGGGCGATGGAGCACACGATCGTCGTCTCCGCCTCCGCCGCCGAGCCGGCCCCGATGCAGTACGTCGCCCCGTACGCCGGCTGCGCGATGGGGGAGTACTTCCTCTACAACAAGCAGCACGCGCTGACGATCTACGACGACCTCTCCAAGCACGCGCAGGCGTACCGCGAGATCTCGCTTCTCCTGCGGCGCCCGCCGGGGCGCGAGGCCTACCCGGGCGACGTCTTCTACCTCCACTCGCGCCTGCTCGAGCGCGCGGCCAAGCTCTCCGACGCGAATGGGGGCGGCTCGCTGACGTCGCTCCCGATCATCGAGACGCAGGCCGGCGACGTCTCGGCCTACATTCCGACCAACGTCATCTCGATCACCGACGGGCAGATCTACCTCGAGGCGGACCTCTTCTATTCGGGCGTGCGCCCGGCCGTCAACGTCGGCCTCTCGGTGTCGCGCGTCGGCGGCAGCGCCCAGATCAAGGCCATGAAGCAGGTGGCCGGGACGCTGCGGCTCGATCTTGCCCAGTACCGGGAGCTCGCCGCCTTCTCGCAGTTCGGCTCGGATCTGGACAAGGCGACGCAGGCCCAGCTCGCCCGTGGCCGGCGCCTGGTCGAGGTCCTGAAGCAGCAGCAGTACCAGCCGATGGACGTCGAGCTGCAGATCGCCTCGATCTTCGCGGGAACGAAGGGGTATCTCGATTCGCTGGCGGTGGATGCGATTCTTCCCTTCGAGGCGGGGCTGCACCAGTTCTTGAAGAGCGAGCACAAGGAAGTCCTCTCCGCGATCGCCTCGACCGGAAAGCTCGAGAAGGCCTCCGAGGAGGCGCTCGGCGCGGCGATTCAGACCTTCAAGGACCGCTTCATCAAGGAAAACGCCGGCGCGGTGGCCGCCTAGAAGTCTAAGGTCTAAGGTCTAAGGTCAGGAACCGATTCAATGGCTTCGCTCATAGACATAAGACGGCGGCTGCGGTCGTTGAAGAACACGCAGCAGATCACCCGGGCGATGAAGATGGTCGCCGCGGCGAAACTGCGGCGCTCGCAGGACCGCGCGATCGCGTCGCGGCCTTACGGCAAGCTGCTGCGCGAGGTCCTGGCTTCGGTTTCCGCGCGCGTCGTAGAGCCGAAGCACCCGCTTCTGGCTTCGCGCGAGGAAAAGCGCGTGACGCTTCTCATCGTGGCGGGCGACCGGGGACTGGCGGGCGCATTCAACGCCAATGTCCACCGGGCCGTCCTGGCGCTCCTCGCGGAGAAGCGCGGATGGGAGTCCGTGACGATCCTGCCGATCGGCAAGAAGGCGCTCGACTACTGGAAGCGGCGGGCGAAGCTCCTGGCGCCGAAGTCCTACCCGGGGATCTTCGCCCGGATCGAGTACGCCCACGCGAAGGAGATCGCCGGCTATCTCTCCGGCGAGTTCACGGAAGACCGTACGGACGCGGTCTACCTCGTGGTCAACGAGTTCAAGTCCGTCATCGCCCAGACGATCCGGGTCGTGAAGGTCCTGCCGATCGAGCACGGGCAGACCGCCGTGGCGGAGGCCTCGGAAGGACGCCTGACCGACTTCATCTACGAGCCGGACGCGGAGACGATCCTGGCGCGCCTGCTCCCCCGGTATCTGGAGTTCGCGATCTTCCGGGCGCTGCTCGAATCGGCCGCCGCGGAGAACGCCGCCCGCATGACGGCCATGGACTCGGCCTCCCGCAACGCCGGGGAACTGATCGACTCGCTGACGCTGACCTACAACCGCGCGCGGCAGGCGCGCATCACCAAAGAGTTAATAGAGATTGTTTCAGGCTCGGCAGCGCAGAAGTAACAAGAAGTCTAATGTCTAAGGTCTAAAGTCTAATGTCGGGCCCCCGGGACCTTAGACCTTGGACCTTGGACATTAGACCTTAGACAACTCTGGAGGATTTATGGCTGAAGGAAAAGTTGGTCGCGTGGTGCAAATCATCGGGCCGGTGCTCGATGTCGAGTTCCCCGAAGGGCACTTGCCGGCGATCTACAACGCGGTCGTCGTCAAGGAGGAAGCGAGCAAGACGGGGGTCGCGATCGACGTGATCTCCGAGGTCGCGCAGCACCTCGGGGAGAACCGCGTGCGCTGCATCTCCATGAAGCCGACCGACGGGATGGTGCGCGGCATGAAGGCCATTGATACGGGAGCGCCGATCTCGGTTCCGGTGGGAGCGGAGACCCTGGGGCGCATCCTGAACGTCGTCGGCGAGCCGGTGGACGGCCTCGGACCGGTCAACGCGAAGGAGCGGTGGTCGATCCACCGCGAGCCGCCCCGGTACGAGGACCAGTCGACGGACGTCGAGATGTTCGAGACCGGGATCAAGGTGGTGGATCTCCTCGAGCCCTACTCCAAGGGGGGAAAGACCGGCCTCTTCGGCGGCGCGGGCGTTGGCAAGACGGTCATCGTCATGGAGCTCATCAACAACGTCGCGATGCACCACGGCGGCTACTCGGTCTTCGCCGGCGTGGGCGAGCGCACCCGCGAGGGCAACGACCTGTACCTGGAGATGACCGAGTCGGGCGTCATCAAGCCGGGAGACCCGTCCAAGTCGAAGGCGTCGCTCATCTACGGCCAGATGACCGAGCCGCCGGGCGCGCGCCTGCGCGTCGGGCTGACGGGCCTGACCGTGGCCGAGTACTTCCGCGACACCGAGGGGAAGGACGTGCTCCTCTTCATCGACAACATCTTCCGCTTCACGCAGGCGGGCTCGGAGGTCTCGGCGCTTCTGGGGCGCATGCCCTCCGCCGTCGGCTACCAGCCCAATCTCGCGACCGAGATGGGGGAGCTCCAGGAGCGGATCACCTCGACCAAGAAGGGCTCGATCACCTCCGTGCAGGCGATCTACGTTCCGGCCGACGACCTGACAGACCCGGCACCGGCGACGGCCTTCGCGCATCTGGACGCCACGACCGTTCTCTCGCGGCAGATCGTCGAGCTGGGGATCTACCCGGCGGTCGATCCGCTCGCCTCGACCTCCAAGATCCTGACGCCGCGGATCGTCGGCGAGGAGCACTACGCGGTCGCCCGCGCCGTGCAGGCGGTCCTCCAGAAGTACAAGGACCTCCAGGACATCATCGCGATCCTCGGCATCGACGAGCTCTCGGAGGACGACAAGCTGACGGTCGCCCGCGCCCGCAAGATGCAGAAGTTCTTCTCGCAGCCCTTCCACGTCGCGTCGCAGTTCACCGGGCGCGAGGGGCGTTTCGTCAAGATCGCCGACACGATCAAGGGCTTCAAGGAGATCGTCGACGGCAAGTGCGACGACATTCCCGAGCAGGCCTTCTACATGGTCGGCACCATCGAAGAGGTGCGCGAGGAAGCGGCGAAGCTGGCGAAGAGCGCCGCCTGAGGGCGGCGCGGTCTAAAGTCTAAGGTCCAAGGTCTAAGGTCCGCGAAACGATGGATCTCGGAATCGGCGGGCGTGTCGCGATGGTGGCGGCGGCTTCGAAGGGGATCGGCCTCGCGGTCGCGACGGCGCTGGCGAAGGAAGGGTGCCGGGTCTCGATCTGCTCGCGCGACACGGCCTCGCTCGAGGCGGCCCGCGGGAAGATCCTGGCGGAGGCTCCGGGCGCCGCCGTCCACATCTTCCCGTGCGACGTGACCAATGGGGAAGAGCTCGAGGCCTGGTATCGGTCCGTCGTCACGGAACTTGGGCCGGTGGACATCCTGGTGACGAACACGGGAGGCCCGCCGGCGGCGCACTTCCTGGACCTGACCGAGGGAGAGTGGCGGCGCGGCATCGATCTGACGCTCATGAACGTCGTCCGCCTCTGCCGGCTGGTGTTGCCGGAGATGCGGCGCCGGCGGTGGGGGCGCATCATTCACCTGACGTCCTTGACCGCGAAGCAGCCGATCGCGCTTCTGACCATCTCGAGCACGCTGCGGGCGGGGCTCTCCGCGCTGACCAAGACGATGTCCAACGAATTCTCGCGCGACGGCGTGCTGGTCAACGCGCTCGTGCCGGGCCACGTGCTGACGGATCGGCAGATCGAATTGAACGAGATCCGTTCGAAGCGGGAAGGAATCTCGATCGAGGACTATGCTCTGCGCGTGCAGGGCACGATCCCGATCGGACGTTACGGGCAGCCGCGGGAGATCGGCGAGGTCGCGGCTTTCCTCGCGAGCGAGCGCGCGAGCTACGTGACCGGCGCGACGATCCAGGTGGACGGCGGGCTCATCCAGGGAACGTTCTGACGAGGTGGTGGGTGGTAGGTGATAGGTGGTAGGGAGCGCCCGCTCCCGCCGCCGCTAGGATGGACATGATGGCTCTGAAACTCGTTGTTGTGACTCCGGAAAAGAAGGTCGTCGAGGCCGACGTGGAACAGGTGGAGATGCCGGGAGAGCTCGGCTACCTCGGCATCCTGCCGGGACACGCGCCGCTCATCAGCCTCTTGAAGACCGGAGTGCTCGACATACAGGGGAGCCGGCGGCGAGAAGTCGCTGGCGCTCTCTTCGGGTTTCGCCGAGGTCGCCAACGACGCCGTCTCCGTTCTCGCGGACGTGGCCGAGGAGCCTTCCCAGATCGACGCCGGCACGGCCGAGAAGGACCGGGTCCAGGCCGAAGAGGACCTGAAGACAGCTTCCCGCGAGACGCTGGAGGAGATCCGCACCCGCCTCGAGCTAGCGCAGGCCCGCCTCGAGGTGGCCAAAGGAAAGTAGAGCGCGGCTCTCTGTCATCCTGAGCGAAGCGAAGGATCTGCTCGCCCCCGGAAGGAAGAGGTCTAAGGTCTAAGGTTCTAAAGTCTAATGTCAGGCCCCTGGGACCTTAGACCTTAGACATTAGACCTTAGACCATGAGCTCAAAGCCCGATCCCGACGACGCCCCCGGCCTCACCCAGCCGGCCGATCCCGAGCAGGACGAGCGCTTCTTCCTGGAAGGGCCGCGCTCGCGCCGCCGCGAGTTACGGTCGCTTCTGACGATCATCGCGGAGAACATCCGCGCCTTCCGCACCCTTCACTTCGCCGGGCCCTGCGTGACCGTCTTCGGATCGGCGCGGTTCAAGGAGGATCACCCCTACTACGCGCTCGCGCGCACCGTGGGGCAGCGGCTGGCGAAGATCGGCTTCACGGTCATGACCGGCGGCGGCCCCGGCATCATGGAGGCGGCCAACCGCGGCGCGAAGGAGGCCGGAGGCTTCTCCGTCGGGTGCAACATCGTTCTCCCGCAGGAGCAGAAGATCAACGCGTATCTGGACCGCCGGGTGACCTTCCGCCACTTCTACGTCCGCAAGGTCATGCTGGTGAAGTACTCGTATGCCTTCGTCGTCATGCCGGGCGGCCTCGGCACGATGGACGAGTTCTTCGAGGCGGCGGTGCTGATCCAGACGAGAAAGATCGAGAGCTTTCCCTTGATCCTCTTCGTCAAAGACTACTGGCGCCCTCTCATGGAGTTCCTGAACGAAATGGTCGAAGTCGGCACGATCGGCCGCGAGGACCTCGACCTCCTCCTCTTCACCGACTCCGTGGACGAGGCCATGGCCCACATCCAGAAGCACTCCGTCGAGCGGTTCGGCCTCGTGCGGCGCAGGCTCCCGCGCCGCTCCCGCGTCCTCCACGAAGGGGATCCGTAGCCTCAAGTGCCCAAATGTAGGCCTGCCCCCGCACGTCGTGTCATCCTGAGCGCAGCGAAGGATCTGCTCAATCCATCCAGGGCAGATCCTTCGTCGCTGCGCTCCTCAGGATGACAAGCGAATCCTTCGTCGCTCCGCCCCTCAGGATGAGGGCCGATGGAGACTACTCGCCTGTCTGGGCGAGGATCCGCTCGAGCTGCGCGAGATGGTTGCGGTCGTGCCCGGCGTGCATGCGGATGGTCGTCTCGACGCTCTCCTCGCCGCGCTCGGGGTGCATCGCGACGCGGGCGAGGTCTTCGGAGGAGAGGGCGCGGTAAAAGGCGAGGTTCCAGGCGCGCAGAGCCGTGAAGGACCGGACCGCGACCTGCGTGTCGAGCCGCGGGTAGGGGCGCGCCCAGGCGTCCTGGTCGTACGGCTGGATCACGTGGCCCGGCTCGCTGACCATCTGCCGGACCCGGAACCCGGTGCCGATCTCGACGTCGGCCAGGTGCCCGACGACCTCGCGCCCCGTCCACTTCCCCGGCCCGAACCGGGTGTCGAGCCCTTTCTCGCCCATCCTCTCGACGAGCGACGCGACCCGCCCCGGCGTCGCCTCGAGCACCTCGAAAGGGGAGTCCTTCCCCAGAAGCCCCAGCAACCGCTCCCGGTATTCGTTCATGCCTCCTCCTCCCCCCGTGAAGGGACGCGCTGCGCCCGGCGTCTCAGTTCCACCGCAGCGCCCGCAACTGGTCGAGGTTCACGTTGCCCCCGGACAGGACGACCGCGACGCGCGAGCCGGCCGGCAGTCTCACGAGCCCGTTCAGGAGCGCGGCGACGGGCGCGGCGGCGGCGCCTTCGACCACCAGCTTGCAGCGCTCCATGATCCAGATCATCGCGTCGAAGATCTCGCGATCCGGCAGGGCGACGATCTCGTCGACGAACCGCTGCACGACGGAGAAATTGATCTCGCCGACGCGGCGCACGCGCAGGCCGTCGATGATGGTCCTGCAGTCGATCGTCTCCAGACGCCCCGCCTCGATCGACATCTTCATCGCGGGGCCGTCGGAGGACTCGACGCCGATGACGCGGACCTTCGGGTTGTGGCTCTTGACCGCCATGGAGACGCCGGAGATCAGCCCTCCGCCGCCGATCGGCACGATGACGGCGTCCACCTGCGGCCAGTCCTGCGACGATCTCGAGGCCCAGAGTCCCCTGGCCCGCGATGAGCTCCTCGTCGTCGAAGGGGTGCACGTAAGTCAGCCCCTGCTCGCGCACCAGCTCCTTCGCCTTCTCGTTGGCCTCGTCCCAGATCGTCCCGTGCAGGACGACCTCGGCGCCGTACGCCCTGGTGGCGGCGATCTTGGCCGGCGTCGCGTTCTCCGCCATGCAGACGACCGCGCGAATGCCGTGGATCTTCGCGGCGAGCGCCACTCCCTGCGCGTGGTTCCCCGCCGACGAGCAGACCACGCCGCGCCGTTTCTGCTCCTCGGGCATCAGCGCGAACTTGTTCAAGGGCCCGCGGATCTTGTAAGACCCGACTCGCTGGAAGAGCTCGGCCTTCATCCGGACGTCCAGCCCGGTGCGCTCGGAGAGCTGCCGCGACGTCAGAAGCGGCGTGTGCTTGATGTGCTCCGCGATGCGCGCTCGCGCTCGCTTGAAGTCGTCCAGCGTCAGGGTGAGCATCTCGGGGGCACGATGATAGTCCGCCGGTGTGGGATCCGGCTCGAACTCGGTAGACTCCGGGCATGAGTCGGCGGCCTGGTGTTTGGGCGGCGGCCTTCCTCGTCGCGGCGGGCGCGGCGGCGGGCGAGGCGGGAACGGTCTCGAAGGAGAAGATCTCCTTCAGGGAAAAGGAGAGGACCTACTTCCTCCTCGTTCCGGCGGGGATCGCGCCCGGCCAGAAGGTCCCGCTGCTCATCACGCTCCATGGCTCGGGGCAGAACGGCGAGAACTACGTATCGGCGTGGAAGGACCTCGCGGAGAAAGAGAAGATCGTGGTCGTCGGGCCCTCCTCGTACGATCGGGTTCACTGGACCTCGCCCGAGGACGGCCCGCTCTTCCTGCACGACATCGTCGAGCAGGTCGCCGCGAAGCATCCGATCGACGGGCGGCGCGTCTACCTCTTCGGGCATTCCGCCGGAGCCGTTTTCGCGCTCGAGATGGCGGCGCTCGAGTCGGAGTACTTCGCCTCGATCGCCGCCTACGCGGGATCGCTCGTGCCGAAGTACTACAACCTCTTCGACTACGCGAAACGAAAGATCCCCTACCTGATCGTCATCGGCACGCAGGACAGGATCTTCCCGCTCGACGAGGTCCGGGCGACGCGCGACGCACTGAAGTCCCGCGGCTTTCCCGTCGAGTATTTCGAGATGCCCGGCCAGACCCACAACTACCTCCTCAACGCGAAGGAGATCAACGCGAGGGCCTGGGACTTCCTCCAGAAGAACCCTCTTCCCTCAGACCCGAACTACACCGTCTATTGGGATCCGGCAAAGTAATCGGGCCCTTGCCCCTCTCCCTCCGGGAGAGGGCCGGGGTGAGGGCGCTCGTTTAGGAACTGCTCCGGTCACGAGAGAAGTTGACCGAGTCGAAGTGCTCGCTCCAGGCGTCATTTGTGCATCCGGCCTCAAACGGGTAGCATGGTCGGCGCTCCGATTCGAACGTTCCCGTTTCGGAAATCGATGAAGATGTTTACAACCTTTGCAGCGGGCCGGGGAAGCCTTCCGAAGATCCGGCTCGATCGGACTCCGGTCCGGCCATGGGCCCGATGGCGGTGTCGAGGACTTCGACAAACCCGCGGCGCCCGGCTTGCCGCCGCGCTTGTCCTGGCCACTTCATTCTCTGCTGCCGCCCAGACCGTTATCGATCCCGCTCGGCGGATCGACTGGAGCCGGGCCGGTGTCATCGGAGGCATTCCGAATCGCACCGCGATCTGCGCGACGTTCAATCCCGGCGCGACGGCGGCACAGATCAACAGCGCGATCCAGTCGTGCCCGCCCGGGCAAGTCGTCTTTCTCAACGCCGGGACATACAACCTCTCGGCGGGGATCGACTTCAACGGCAGGAGCAACGTCACGCTTCGCGGCGCGGGTCCCGACCAGACCTTCCTGAGATTCACGGGCGCCTCGTCGTGCCGTGGCATGGGGGCCGACATCTGCCTCGGCCCGACGGCAGGCAACTACAGCTACTACGTCGGAAGCCCGCTGCACACCGCCAACTGGACGAGCGGTTATGCGCCGGGGTCTACCCAGATCGTCCTCGCCAACACCACCGGCCTGTCGGCGGGCATGGTGATCATCCTGGACCAGCTGGACGACCCGAGCGACACCGCCAACGTGTTCGTGTGCCAGACCAACCCCGTGTGCGCCGACGAAGGCCCCGGCGGGGCGGGCCGCACCAACCGGGCGCAGACGCAATACCTCAGGGTCACCGGCATCGCCGGCACCACGGTCACGGTTTCGCCCGGGCTGTACATGCCGAACTGGAGAGCCTCGCAGAGCCCGCAGGCGTATTGGGGCGACGCGAACGGATTCGTCACGGGCATCGGCGTCGAGAGCCTGACGGTGGACAACACCGGCAACACCTCGGGGAACCGATCCAATACCTACCTCATCTGGGCGTCGGACTCCTGGGTCAGGAACGTCCGGAGCCTCGACGCCGACCGCAATCACGTCTGGCTCTACCAGACCATGCACTCGACCGTCCGGGACAGCTATTTCTACGGCACCCGCAACGCCGCCTCGCAAAGCTACGGCGTCGAGTCCTACATGGGCTCCGACAACCTGGTCGAGAACAACATCTTCCAGCACATCACCGCGCCGCTGATGCTCGGCGGATCTGTCTCGGGGACGGTCCAGGCCTACAACTACATGATCGACATGCAATACACCCCTTCGCCGGGGTGGATGATCCCGAGCAACACGACACACGCCGCCGGCATCGACATGATCCTGCACGAGGGCAATGACGGGACCGGCATCCAGGGCGACGTCATCCACGGCACGCACAATTTCTCGACCGCGTTCCGGAACTTCTTCTCGGGCCTGGAACCGGGCAAGTTCGCGCAGACCGTGCCCGTCAACCTCTACTCCTTCAGCCGGTACTTCAACATCGTCGGCAACGTGCTGGGGACGGCCGGTTACCACGATAACTACGAGTCCTTCACGCCGACGTTCATAAGGCCGGACACCTCGATCTATCGGTTCGGCGATTCCGGGGGCCTCCCCTCATCCAAGGAAGACCCCCTCGTCAAGTCCACGCTCATGCGCTGGGGCAACTACGACACGTTTACCGGGACCTCTCGATTCCAGCCGGGCGAGGTGCCCTCCGGCATCGGCCTCTACGCCAACCCGGTCCCATCCACCCAGACGCTTCCCGCCTCGTTCTATTTGCCTTCGACGCCGGGCTGGTGGGGCGTCATGCCCTGGCCGCCGATCGGCCCGGACGTGACCGGCGGGGACGTCGCCGGCCTTGGAGGCCACGCCTGGAAGATCCCCGCGCACGTCTGCTACGACGACACGTCGAAGACCAACGGCATCTTGAATTTCAACGCGGACAATTGCTACGGAGGAGCCCCGCCGCAGACGCCGACCACGACTCCGACCTCGACTCCCACTCCGACCGTGGGGACGCCGACCCCGACCATCACGCCGACGAGCACACCGACTCGTACGCCGACACGCACACCGACAAGCACACGGACCAGCACTCCGACACGCACGCCGACTCGGACACAGACCAGTACACCCACACGCACGCCGACCCGTACACCGACCTCCACACGGACATCCACACCGACCGGCACACCGACCGGAACACCGACCGGAACACCGACCAATAGCGTTACTCCGACGCCGACGAGCACGCCAACCGGCGGCGGCGGCGGGAGTTTCTCGGACGACTTCAACCGGGACGACTCCACCAACCTCGGCAGCGCCTGGTCGGAGATCGCCGGCGATCTCGTCGTGAGCGTCAACACGTTGAAGAACGCGCCTCTGGCCGGCAATCACATGGCCGTGGTCTCCACCCTGTCCGGCGCGACGCAATCCGCTGCCGCGGACTTCACCTCCGTAGACAACAACCTGGGACCCCGCTTCGGCATCCTCCTGGACTACCAGGGCCCGGGCAACTACTACCTGATCTATCGCCAGGTCGGCGGCTCGAGCCGCCTGCTCATCTCCCGATTCGTCAACGGCGTCGAGACGATCCTGGCCTCCACCTCCATCGCGAACCCCGCCAGGAACGTCCCCTTCCGCCTCACGGGCCGCGCGACGCCAACGATGACGGCAACGGCCCTCTCTCTCGAGCTCAATGGCGTCGTAAAAACCACCGCCACCGACCCGACCTTCCCGGCAGGGCAGGTCGGAATCCTGATCGGCTCCGGCACCTCCAGGACCTCCCAACATCAGGCCGACAACTTCACCGCCTCCACGCAGTAACCTGTCTCCCTCTCCCGGGAGAGGGCCGGGGTGAGGGCGCTCGCTGAGAAAAGGCTCAGTAGACATCATGACATCATGATGGCATGATGTGGAATGAAACGGACCCAAATCCAGCTCGACGAGGAGACCTATTCCACTGTGAAGCGCCTGGCGTATGAAGGCGGGCGCTCGTTCTCCTCGGTCATCCGGGAGACGCTGCAGCGGTCCTTCGGCGGGAGCGCCGCAAGACGGAGGACCAGCAGCCGGCAGTTCTCCTTCGTCGGCGCCGGCAAGTCGGTTCAACGCGGGCGCGCGCCGGTATCCGAGCGGCACGACGAGGCGCTGGCGGAGGCGCTCCTCGAAAAGAAAGGGCGCCGCTGATCTTCCTCGACACGTCCGCGATCTATGCCCTGGCCGACCGGGCCGACGCACGTCACGAAGAGGCCGTGGCTCATCTGGACAGGCTCCTGCAATCCGGCGAGAGGCTCCTGACGCACAACTACGTGCTCGTCGAGTCGCTCGCGTTGCTGCAGCACCGGCTCGGGGCCGCCGCGGCCGTCAAGCTCGCTGAAAGCGCCTCGGGCTTCGAGATCATCTGGGTGGACAGGCGACTCCACGAAGAAGCGGCCCGGCGGTTGGCTCGGGCAGGCAAGCGTCGCGTGAGCTTCGTGGATCACGTGAGCTTTCTCGTCATGAAATCCCGCGGTATCGAAGAGGCCCTCGCCTTCGACCCCGACTTTTCCTCGGAGGGCTTCCGCCTCTACTCCGGCTGAGGCGCGGGCCCACCCCCTCTCCCCCGGGGGAGCGCAGGGGTCTCCCCTCGCCTTACTTCAGCGCCGGCCGTGGCCGAAGGCCACGCTTCTCGCGAAGCGAGCGGCCGGCAGGCCGGGGTGAGGGCGCCCGGTGAGACGTAAAGACGCTAAAGCGCCAGGATCATGGCGCCAGCGGCTCGAAGGCGGCGAACAGGTTCGCGGCTTCCTTCAGGTCTTTCAACGGGACGTACTCGCAGGCCTCCGCGTAGCGCTTCCACATCTGCGCGACCGCGGGATTCGCGTGGGCCGAGTCGATCGCGGCCTGCGACTTCCACTCGAAGACTTCGACGATCGTGCCGTCGGCCGCGCGCATGACGGAGGAGGGACGGTCGGTCGCCAGCCCCTGCGCGCGCAGCACGGGCAGGTGCTGTCGGGTCAGTTCCAGGAGGAGCGCCTCTTTGCCGGCTCGCGGGCGATAGGCCACGATCACCATGACCGGTTTCGAAGCGACGACAGGAGCCGTCCCCTTCGCCGGAACGACTCCTCGCCTTGAGGACCAGCGGGACGAGAAGGAGGAGCAGGAGGACGGCCGAACCGTTCGACAGGCGCATGGCTACTCCACCGTCTCGTCGTAGCGCATCGCGCCCGCGACGTTGCCTTCCGGGTCCTGGAAGAAGATCAGCTCCCCGATGCCGGCGAGGATGGTGCGCTCCATGAGGACGCGGCCGCCGTTGGCCCGCACGGCGGCGGCGACTTTTTCGACGTCGTCCACGGCGAACGTGCATTCCAGGCCGTTGACTTTCAGGCCCGGCGCGAGCGCGCGGCGCCGTTGGAGAGAGCCCCGCATGCCGGATTCGGGCTCGCCCATGCCGATCATGTAGAAGTCGGGCGGCCCCCACGGCTGGAAGGTCCAGCCGAAGATCCTTTCGTAAAAGCGCCGCGCGCGGGCGATGTCGTCCGCGTTGATCGAAAAGTGCTTCAGGGTCGGTGTCATGGCCGTCCTCCGAGCGAGAGACTACGCTCGGCCGCGGGGTGGCGTCTCGCGATAAACTGCCAGGAAATGTCGCGAAAACGCCAGGGCTGGTCCGCGCCCGTTCAAGACGAGCCCCGCGTCCGGAGCATGGCCGTGACGTTCCCGAAGGGCGGCTCCATCCACGACTCGGCAAGCGATTGGGACCGTCTCGTTTACGCGTCGCGCGGGGGAATGCGCGTGCGCACGGCGCAGGGCGAGTGGATGGTTCCGCCGCACCGGGCCCTGTGGGTCCCGGCCGGACTGAGTCACGGCGTCGAGATGAGGGGACGGGTGAGCCTGCGGACTCTCTACTTCCGGCCGCCGCTCTCGCGCCGCCTGCCGCGCGAGTGCCGCGTCATGAACGTCTCCCCGCTCCTGCGCGAGCTGATCCTCCACGTCGCCAGGCGGGCGGCGGCCGATCCGCACCTCATGTCGGAAGCCCACGCGATCTCGCTCCTTCTCGAGCAGCTCGTCGCGGTCGAGGTCATCCCGCTACAGCTCCCGCTCCCCCGGGACCCGCGGGCCGTCAGGGCCGCCGCTCTCCTCGCGACGAGCGCCGGCGCCCGCCGTCCGCTCGCGTCCCTCGGCCGCGCCGCCGGCGCGAGCCCGCGCACGCTGCAGCGCCTCTTCGCGTCCGAGACCGGCTTGACCTTCGAGAAGTGGCGGCAGCGCGCCCGCCTCATCCGTTCGGTCGAGCTCCTCTCCGAAGGCCGAAAGGTCACGCGCGTCGCCCTCGACGTCGGCTACGACAGCCCGAGCGCCTTCATCGCGATGTTCCGAAAGGAGCTCGGCTCAACCCCCCGCCGCTACCTCCAGGCCGCCGCCCCAACCCCCTCTCCCCCCGGGAGAGGGAAGGGGTGAGGGCGCCCGTTTTAGGAGGAACGGTTGACAGGTGGCGCAGGATCATGAGACTTCGTCAAGGTGGTCAACAAGGCGAAGATCGTAAGTCTCTGTGAGGCCAAGGCGAGCCTGTCGCAGCTGGTCGAGCAGGCGGCCAAAGGCGAGGAGATCGTGATCGCCAAAGCCGGCCGGTCCAGGGCGCGCCTCGTTCCGATAGAGCATTTTGCCCAGGCCCGCAAGCCCGGCGCATGGAAGGGACGAATCATCATCGCCGCCGACTTCGAGGCACCGCTTCCGACGGACCTGCTTGCCGCTTTCCGAGGCGCCGATCGCCGAAGCTTCTGCAATAATACCATTTCGAAAGACTGACCCCACGTCTTCCTGATCAGTCCAGCACCCCTGCGATCGAGACGGATCAGGCGCGGGGCTATTTCGGGGGCCAGACGATCTGGGTTGGGCCGGTTGGTGCCGTGGGGATCACTCTTGCATCCCGGCGCAGGACCGCAGGCTAAGCGAGGACGCCGAATCGGGCCTGGAATTCTCGCCGGCCGACTCGGGTGACGGTCAGGATCCGGCTGTCCAGGTCCTCGGCGACCCAATTTCGTCGTAAAGCCAGGGTCAGCAGGGCTGCGCCGAGCGCGCCGCCGATGTGGGGGCGTCGCTCGCTCCAATCGATGCAGGCGTAGGCGAAGCGGCGCCGCAGGGCCCGGGTCGCGCCGATGTCGACGCCCAGGGCTTCGAGCTCGGCCGCGCCCTTCCTGGTGAGGTCGTAGGCATCGCCCGCTTCCGAGTTTGACGACAGCCACTTCATCCGCTCGAGGCGATCGCGCAGCGCGACCGCGAGTCCGCCCGCCATGTGGTCGTAGCAGGTGCGCGCGGCTCGGAGACGGCTCGGGGTATTCGGCACGAACCGCTCGCGAGAGCCGCCGGCGACGACCATCAACGCTTCGAGCGCTTTGGCGATCTCGGCGCCTTCGAGGCTGTAGTAGCGGTGCTTGCCCTGGGCGAGCGCCTTGACGAGCTGCTGCGCCTTGAGGCGAGACAGGTGCACGCTGGCTGTCGACGGACTGACCCCGGCCACGACCGCGAGCTCGGTGCTCGTTCGCGCGTGGCCGTCCAGCAGGCAGCAGAGCATGCGGCTGCGGGCCGGCTCGGCGATGGCCCCGGCAATCCGGGAGAGGCTGGTCTCGGCGGGCTCGGAATTCATACTTTGATGGTGGACGAAGCGTCCTTGTTCACCGGGGAGGATACTCCGAATCGGGGAGGATGCGATGACCATCACCTGCTTCATCCGCTATGAGATCGATCCGTTCCAGCGGGACGCCTTCCAGGAGTACGCGGCCAACTGGGGCCGGATCATCCCGCGATGCGGAGGCCATCTCGTCGGGTACTTCCTGCCGCACGAAGGGACGAACACGGTGGCGTGGGGCCTGGTCGCCTTCGACAGCCTCGCCTCGTATGAGACCTACCGGGCGCGCCTGAAAGAGGATCCGGAAGCGCGGGCGAATTTCGCCCTGGCGCGGGAGAAGCGCGTCATCCTTCGCGAGGAGCGGACGTTCCTGGAGGTCGTCGGCGGCACCTTCGGAATTCCAGCCGCCGCGGCCGGGGGCGCCGGCAGTTGACCCGTTCTCTCGGTCCCTTGCGGCCGGCCGCGGATCCGGAGAGACTGAGCGTCCGATGAGTGTCCCTGTCGGCGCGACGGCCGGGGGGTCGAGGCGGGCCGGCAAGTGGCCGCCGGCGGGACGGCTTTGAGCGGCCCCATCACCTCCTCGGACGGAGACCGGCGAACTGCGGGCCGCGCGATCCTCTGGGGCGGCCTCCTCTGCGGCGTGCTCGACATCACCTCTGCGATCATCATCTCGCTTGCGAGAGACGTCTCGCCCGTCCGCATGCTGCAGGGCATTGCCGGCGCTCTGCTGGGGCCGGTGAGCTTCGAGGGCGGGTTCGCCACGGCGGCGCTCGGTCTCGCGATGCACTTCGGCGTCGCGTTCACGGCCACGGCGATCTTCTATTGGCTCAGCCGCCGCTTTCCCGTGATGGTCGAGTGGGCCGTGCCGAGCGGGATCCTCTTCGGCGTCTTCTGGCTCCTCGTCATGTACCGCGGCGTCATTCCGCTGACGGCCGCCCTTCGGACGCTCTATCTCTCCAATGTCAAGCGATCGCTGCCGCCACTCTGGCCGTTACCGCTGCTCGTCCACATGACCTGCGTGGGATTGCCCATCGCCCTGGCGGTCCGCCGCTTCGGGCCGCGGCCGCCGGGAAACACTGGCGCCTGACCCTTTCTCCCCCTCAGGTCCGGATGGCCTCTTCCTTCTCGAAATCGGAGATCGAGCCCAGATAGGCGGCCGCGGAGTCGAGGCTGCGGCCTGCGAGGGTCCGCATCAGGCTCCGGAGGAGAGGAGAGGCCTCCATTCGCGTCTCGTAGCGCTTCGAGATCCAGACCGCGAGCGGGATCAGGAGGAGACCGAAGAGCAGGTTGGCGATCAGAAACGCCGTGCCGAAGGCCGCGTACGCGTCCACACCGAAGAGGCCTTTCATCGAAACGATCAGGAGAGGAGTCCAGAGAACGGGCGCGAAGAGCAGCGTCGCCATGACCGCGCGGATCCTCTCGATGCGCAGCGACTCCAGCCGCTTCTGGATCGCGATGACCGGACCGTTGTAGTCGAGCGCCTTCAGGGCCACGAGCTGCCGGACACCCGCGACGATCAGGGCGATGACGGACAGATGCAGCACGGCCGCCGGGAGCAGGAAGCGCGGCTCGCCGACGTGGTTCGCGAGGAACGAACCGAACCAGAAAGCGGCGAGCAGGCTCGTCAGCAGCTCGAACCAGAGGAGCCGCGACAGACCCCGGAGCGACGTTTCGGCCTTGCCGAGGACGGACGCCTGCAGCAGGCGCGTGTTCAGCCGGATGCCCGTCTCGAGCCTTCGATCCCGCTCTTCCCAGCGGCGCTTCAGATCCTCGAGTTCCATGGAGTCCTCCTGTTCAGACGTTGCGCGCCAGCGCGCGGAGCTTCTGTTTGAGCCGGCCGATCTTCGTGCCGACGTTGGTTTCGGAAATGCCGAGAACTCCCGCGATCGTGTCGTGGCTGTTCTCGTCCAGGTAGAGGATGAGAATCGCCCTGTCGAGCTCGTCGAGCTGCCGCATCAGGCTCTGCAACACGAGGAGTCCCTCGTCCGGCTCCGCGGGTTCGACCGCCGGGGCGAGCTCCAGGACGGAATCCCCCGACGGCAGCGCATGCCGCGTCCGGCGGACCTCGCTCCGGTGGAAGGAGATGGCGACGTTCAGAGCGATCCGGTACATCCAGGTCGAGAACCTCTGGCGGTCGTCGTACCGGCCGAAGGATTTCCAGAGCGCGACGGCCATCTCCTGGGTCAGGTCCTGGCGGTCCGCCGCGTTTCTGCAGTAGGAGCTCGCGACCTTGTAGAGGATCCTCTTGTGCTCCTCGAGCAGGGCCACGAACCTCTCCTGGGCCTCTGGTGTCGGCATTGGACTCCTTCGCTCACCCTATGATTCGCTCCGCGGTCGGAAAAATCACACAAGCCGGCGAGAAAAAGCCCCGAGAGACCGGTATTCGTGGCCCCGGCGGGGCAGGCACTACTTTGGGATAGCCGTCGAATGACGAACCACGGCCGAGTTTCTCGAGCGGTCCCCGCGTTCCAGGCTCCTCGCGTACTCCGCCGGGGACCGCCCAACGAGCCGCTTGAAGTCTCGGATGAAGTGCGCCTGGTCCGCGTAGCCGAGCTCGAGCGCGAGATCGGCCCAGTTCACGATCGTTCCGGCGGCCATGCGGTCCGCCGCGTCGGACAGGCGGTAGCGCTGGATGACCCACTTGGGGCTGACACCGACGTATTCCCTGAAGAGGCGCTGGAGCTGCCGCACGGGCGTGGAGAACTCGCGAGCGAGCTGATCGACCCGCGTGATGCCCCGATCGTCGGCGATACGCAGGGCCACGCGGCCGGCCAGCGTCATGCTGTCGTCGGGCGAAGCGTTCAATCCGCGCAGGAACGCCTCGATGATCGCGATGCCTTCCCGGTCGTCGGCGCGGCCCATGACCCGCTCGCCGAGGTCCGCGGCCCGCGCGCCGAAGACCGCGCGCACCGGGAGCCGGCGGTCGGTGAAGGCGGATACGGGCTGCTTTACGAAAGGCCGGAAGGCGCCGGGACGGAACTTGGTCCCGACGACCCGCCCGCGCCCTTCGAGGCGGCGGGAGAACTTCGTGCGCATCACGCCCACGATGTCCGACGTCCCCGAAGACTCCAGCGTCATGTGGATCGAAGGATGCGGGACGGTTTCGGTTATCCGGGGCTCGCTCAGGTTCCAGCGCACGATCCAATAGTGCTCGACGAAGGGCGCGAGCTCCGCGGAGGGCCGGTAGCGCGACAAGCGGTTCGTGGCTTCGGCCGCGCGAGCGCTCAGGATGCCTCGCGGCTCATCGTGCTTGACCCGAACTCTGTCGCGTTCGTTCAATCCGCCCTCGAGGTGGCCAAATTATCATCGCCGCTGATGGAGAAAATCGGGAACAGGAATGGCGCGATGAAGAGACGGTCAGGTCTCGGGACCTTCGTGTGCCTGTCGCTCGGCATCTGGTCGGCGGCACGCGCAGAAACGCCGGCGATCGGGACGGCTCAGAAAGGGGCGGCCATGGGGAATCATGCGAGCGGGACGTTCGAGGTCAAGATGAAGCCGCTGCCAAACGACGAAAAGGTGGAGGGCCTGGCCGTCGGCAGGATGTCCGGCGACAAGGTGTTCAAAGGAGATCTCGAAGGAACCGGCAGGGGGGAGATGATGTCCGTCGAAACGAGCGTGCAGGGCTCGGCGGGCTACGTCGCGATCGAGCGGGTGAGCGGGACGCTCAAAGGCCGCAGCGGGACGTTCGTGCTCCTGCATCAAGGCACGATGAGGAGAGGCGGCGACTTCAAGATGTCGATCGTCGTGGTTCCGGACTCCGGAACCGGGCAGCTCGCCGGCCTGACAGGCACGATGGCAATCATCATCAAGGACGGCAAGCACTCGTATGAGTTCGACTTCGCGCTGCCCGAGGCTCCCTGAGCTCGGCGCTTCAGGCCTATTCGCCCGAAGTCGCGGACCAGGCGATCACGATGGGGCCGCTCGGCGTCGTGCCGCCGGTCTCGGGCTCGAGCGTGACTTCCAGGCGATCGGGTCGCGAAGCGAGCGCCGGGTGCTCGGCAATCTGGCGCGCATGGCCGGAGGCGTCGGGGAGCGCGTCGCCCAGCGGGATCCAGGAGCCGCCGCGGAGCGCCCAGGCGCGGTAGACGCGGCCGGCGGGCGCGGGCGGGAAGTTCGAGAGCGTGAAGACGGCGATCGGCGCGCCCGGACGGTGCCGGAAGACGCCGTGGATGCGCGACTGCGGATCGCCCGGCGCCGTCATCCGCAGGGCCTCGGAGTCGCTCGATGTGAGCATGGTCAGCGCGCGCTCGTCGCGCGCGAGCTCCGCGCGGCCGGAAAGGAAGCGCAAGGCGAAGACGCCGAGGATCGCGATTCCCGCGAGCGTCGCGATGAGCGGAGCCAGCCGCAGACGCAGCGACCGCAGGCCCGCTCGGATGCGCGACTTCGCGGTGCCGAGCGGGAGCTTCAGGGCCGAGGCGATCTCGTCGTGTGAAAGCTGCTCGAAGAAAGCCAGGCCGAGGGCCTGACGTTGCGGCGGCGGAAGCTCTTCCAGCGCGCGTCTCAATGCCGAGTGCCGGTAGGCGTTCCAGACCTCCTCGGACTGGCCGGGCCCGGGTTCCGGAATGCTGGCGAGCTTCTCGCCTTCGGGATCCGCCTGGATTTTCGGGCGCCGGCTTTTCCGGCGCAGTTCGTTGGCGATCCGATAGTGGGCGATCTGCAGCAGCCAGGGGCGAAGAGGTCCGCGCTTCGGGTCATAGGTCGACGCGCTCTTCCAGACGGAGAGGAAGACGTCCTGCACGATGTCCTCGGCGGTCGGCCGGTCGAGCGCCTGCGCCGCCATGCCGAGGATGGTCGGAGCGTAGCGGGCATAGAGAAAGCCGATCGCGTCCTGTTGCCCGGACGCGAGATCGCTCATCAGCGCCTCGTCGGAGACTTCCTTCTCTATAGCCGCGTCGCTCCATGCTACCGCTCGCTCCCGAGCATGTGGCGCTCCTCCGGGGAGAGGCGCGGCAGCCGGCGCAGGGCCGTGACGAGCTGCCAGACCTCTTCCTCGCTCCTCGAGGCGCCGAAGGCGGGCATGCCGGTCATGCGGATTCCATTCGAGACGATCCATTTGAGCTCGCCGTCCGAGCGGGCCTGAACGCGCGCCAGGGTGAGGCCCGGGGCCGGGGGGTTCAGGCTGGCTCCGCCCTCCGTGGGATCGACTCCCGGAGCGCCGTGGCAGGCGACGCAGTGGGTCTTGAACAGCGCGAGTCCCGCGGCGACCGCCTCCGGCGAGCGGGCGAGGGGGTTGGCCACCTTTGGCGCGTGGCGCTCGATCGAGCGGTTGAGCGCAAAGGTGGCCAACTTTTCCTCGAGCCGTCCCGGCGGTTTCGAGGCCGAGAAGTCGACGAGCCCGGCCGCGAGGACGATTCCCGCGCAAAGAGCGCCCAGCGCCGGGAGCAGAAGCAGCCTTCCGATGGTTCGCACGTCTTACTCGACAACGACGGTCAGCTTCATGTTGCCGTGCCCCGCTCCGCAGAAGTGGTGACAGATGGCCGTGAACGTGCCGGCCGACTGCGGGGTGACGGTGATCTGCTGCGTCTCTCCAGGGGTCAAGTCGGTGTCGATCTTCAACGGCCGGATGAACAGGCCGTGGGTGACGTCCTCGCTCTTGACGACGAGCTTGACGGTCTCCCCTTTCTTCAACGTGATCGTCGATGGAACGAACTCGAAGCGCTTGGCGGTGATCGCGATCGTGCGGGGCTCTTCGGCGCCGTCGGCCGCCCTGGCTGTCACGACCGGGGCGAGAAGCAGGAGAAGAGCGAGGATGCGGGTGGTCTTCATAGAGAACCTCCTTCTTTCATCAGTTGCTGGATGCCGACGGTGCCCGAGAATTCGCGCAGCGTCAGCTCGACGTCTTTGATTTGAGGCGAGCTTCCGGCCCGCGCTCCGGGCTCATTGACAACGCGCAGGCCGAGGTTCTGGAACGGCTTCTGCGGGTCGAAGGGAATCGGCTTCTTGGGGACGCCCGTTTCGGGGTCCGGGAACGCGAAGATCAGGGAGCGCGCCGCGTGGTGAGTCGCGTGTCCCTCCGTGTGCGTGTGCTCGCGGTGGATGTGGCCGTACAGCACGGTCACGTTTTCGTAGGGGGCGAGCGCGTTCATCACCTCGTCTCCGTCTCCGGTGAACCACTCCCAGTCGGGGCGCAGGTCGAAGAGCGGACGGTGGGTAAAGACGACGATCGGCGCGGTCGTCGGGAAGCGCGCGAGATCCTTCTTCAACCACGCGATCTGCTCGGGGCCGACGTTGGGCTTGGCCAGCGAGACGTTGTCGAGCGCGATGAAGTGCACGCCGCGGTGGTCGAAGGAATAGTGCGTCTCGCCGAAGGTCTCCCGGAAGAGCTTGCCGCCGTCCAGGCCCGCGTCGTGCTCGCCGGGGACGGACTTGATGAGAGGGACCTTCAGGCGGCCGGCGATCTTCTGAAAGAGCCTCATCCGATCGGCGTGCTCTCCCGGGTTCTCGCTGTCGTGCGTCAGGTCCCCGGTGAAGAGGACGAGATCGGGGCGCTCTTTCAGGCCGTTGATCATGTCCACCGCCTGCTCGAACGCCTGCGTGCCGAGCGGGTTGGGCGGGCCCGAGAAACCCACGTGCGTGTCGGAGAGCTGGACGAAGGAGAAGGGGGTCGGGGCCTCTCCGTTCTCCTTGCCGAGCAGCGCCGCGATCCGCCGGCCGCCGGGGGATGGCGCCGAGAAGCGGGGCCACGTGGAAGAGCGCGCCGACCCCGATCGAGGTGCCGGCGATCTTCATGAACGTTCGTCTGTTGACAGGGTCTTTCATTCTTCCTCCTTGGAGGCGCCGCCCGTCGGGCGGCGCGACCGGGTTTGGGGGTTATTCGTCTGGATCCGCTCCTGTCACCGTGAGGCGAGTCTCGCCGTCTCGACAGGTGTGGCCTTGGCTGGCCGGCTCAGGGCAGACGGCCCGGCCTTGGCCCAGGTCTCCCCGGGATCCGTCGCCGGCGACGACATCGGCTTGGATGAAGCTGAGGACGCGCAGGCGGCGGAGATCACGAGCGACGCAAGAGTCAGGACGAGGACACCGAGCTTCTTCTTCATGGCAACTCCTTTTCAAAATCGAACCCGGCCTATCCGTGGTTCGGGGGGAATACACCGCCGCCCCCGCCTGGATTGAGGCCGCCCGGCTTCTTTAGGAATTGTTCAGATTCGTGCCGTGGCAGAACGGGGCACGTTCGCCTTTCGGCGGGGCCGATCACCCGGGCCTTCGAAATAACGCGTTTCTCAAGACGAGATCAAGACCGGAGACCGACGAAATCCATTCCTCACCCGCCGGTGAACTCCTTGCCGAACGCGGGATGTCCCCGCTTCAGTACTCGAGGAGGACTGGTCATGAAAAGACTCTTTGCCTGGCTTCTCAATTCCCCCGATTCCGCGCCGAAGGCAACCATACTGGTTCGGTTGATGGCTGGCGGCGTGTTCCTCTGGGAGGGAATTCTCAAGTTCGTCTACACGAATCAGGGGGTGGGCCGTTTCACCAGGATCGGGATTCCCTTTCCTCACGCCACGGCGGCGTTCGTCGGCGTGCTCGAAATCCTGGGAGGAATGCTCTTGATCAGCGGCTTTCTGACGCGGCTCATCGCTGTCCCTTTTGTGATCGAGATGCTGGTCGCGATGCTCTCGACGAAGATCGCTCTGTACCTGGGGACGTCGCCGTTGCCGCTTCCTCCCGCGCCCCCCAAGGTGGGGATCTGGGCCGTCTTGCATGAGATCCGCTCCGACTACGCTCAAATCATGAGCGTCCTCTTCCTGGGCATCGTGGGCCCGGGACCGTGGTCTCTGGATGCCGTCCTGGCCCGCTTTCGAGCGCGGCTGCTTCAGAGACGTGATGGCTTGGGCAAGCGCCAACTCACGGACAATCTCGGGCGGGTTGGAGCTCGACCCTAAGGCGTCTGCCGCTCGCGATGCGGCCGCCGCAGGAGCGCCAGAAGAGCCAAAAGAGAGCAGACCATTGCGGCCATGCCCCAATAGAGCGATCGGGGGTGATAGTCGATCCTCACGCGGTGTTGGCCTTCCGGAACTGGAAATGCGATCGGGGCGCCGGCAGGCAGGTCGAGGTGGATCGGATTTCCGTCCAGCGACGCCCGCCAGCCGGGAAAGTACGGATTGGCGAGCAGGAATTCGCCGGCGCTCGCAGCGGAGATCTCGAAGTCCCAGCGGGTTGGCAGACGCTGCCGCAGCGCAATGGAGCCGGCGACGGAGAGTCGCGCCCTGGGCTTCGAGCGACGGTTGCGCAGGATCCGTCCGTCGGGACCCCGATAGATCTCCTCCAGATCCAGTCCGAGACGCTGATTGAGCTCCGCTGCCGAAAGCGTGAAGCGCGGATCGAGCAGCAGGTAGCGGACGTTCCAGAAATCGAGGGCCTCGCCGCCCGGCTTCAGATCCCAGGGCTCGATACCATCCGACGTCGTGCGGGTCGGACCGAAGCGGCCCATCGCGCGCCGCGCCTCGATCCATCCCTCCGGGCCGAGCGCGTCGTAGCCGCGCACGTCGTCCAGGGCGTAGTCGGTGGCGCTGTTGGGAGGCAGAAAAGTGTGGAGCGGCAGAATCCGGAAGACGTCACTGTCCGCGCGGAGCTTCTCCAGGATCGGCGCGGCGGGCGCGAGCATGGCCGCGGGCGTCACCGCGTGGACGCCGCGGGCGTGCAAGGCGAGCTCGGCTGTTGCGAGCACGATCAGAACCGCCGCGAGAAGAACGGCGCCTCGCGGCCTCCCTCGGGCCGCGATCCGATTGGATAGCGCGTCCAGACCCGCCGAGGCGACGGCACCGAAGGCGAGCGGGACGAACAGCAGGAAGCGCGTCCAGAGAACCGGTGTGGAGTTTGCGAGGGCGCGTGAGACCGGGTTTTCGTAGATGACGAGGAGCATCGCGGCGGCGGCAACGGCCCAGTAGCGCGTCTCTCCATCGCGTGAGAGCGCAAGGCCGATGGGAACGAGCAGTAGCAGGACGATCGAAACAGAAGCGGCGGCCTCGATCGAGCCCGAACCGAAGGCGTTCGGAAAAAGGAAACGGATCAGATCGTGCGGCGGCAAAGTCGATGGATGCCGTCCGCGCTCCCAGACGCGCGGCGCTCAACCGGTAGTACTCGGCGAACGGAAGAAGAAGCGGCGCGGCAAGCCCCACTCCCAGGACGGCCCCGATGACCGGCGCAAGGAGCGCTCGAAGGCTCCTGCCGACGATGGCTTCGCGCGCCACGATGGCCGCGGCCAGGATCGCCCCCATCAGCTGGCTCTCGGGATGCCCCCCGGAAAGAACCAGGAACGTCGCTCCGGCGACCGCCGCCACGCTCGCGCGGCTGCCGCTTCGGGCGGCCCGGCGCGCGGACAGCAGGAGAAGCGGCACCGCGGCGGCGACGATGGTGTGCGGATGCTGCAACCAGGCGACGAAGGCGCCCGAGAGGGAGAACCCGACCGCCCCGAGCGAGGCGGCCAGCCGCGAGCGGCCCAGATCGCGCAGCCAGAAGAAAGCGGCCACCGCTGCGAGGAGGATGCGTAAGAGTAGCGATAAGTTCCAGCCCCGCTCGACTCCCAGCAGGAGAGCCGGCCAGACGAGCGGAGAACCAAGAGCGCAAACGGAATTGCCGAGGAGCGGCTCGCCGCCGCCCTGGTGGGGGTTCCAGATTGGCAGCCGGCCGGCCCACACCTCCTCGTGGGCGAATCGAAGCCAGGGCACGAACTGCCAGACCGGATCCGTCAGTATCGGAATGTGCAGGGTGACGGCCGTAAGGCTGGGACTCCAGGGCCAGCATCGCGACTTGACGTCGCTCGAGAGCAGCAGTCCCCGGTGCATCTCGAGCGCGAGAACGACGACGAAGGCGAATACCGCGAAAACACAGCTCGATCGGAGCCCGCGCGCCCTCCAGGCTCGCGCGAGCGATCCCGTCCGGGTCGCGTTGTGCCACACGCCGATTTGCGCGAGTATACAGGGCGCACTTCCTGCGCCGGCCTTGACACACCTCGAACTCTCGCGAAGCGCTGAATGTCGGGTGTCAGGACATGTCTAGCTGAGCGCTCTTCGGACGACGAGGGCGGGAGCGCCACCGGCTATGACGCCCGCCAGGAGTCCGGTAAAGCCCATGGCGCCGGCGGGGATGCAGCCGAGGGAGGCGGCGAGGCCCAGGGCGGCGAGAGCGGTGGCCCAGAAGGGCAGGCCCGCGGCCGTGCGGCCGCGCAGGCCCAGGATCGCGCCGGCGATGAGTCCGCCGAGCGCGCAGGGCCACGGAACTCCGGCCACGTGGGCCGCGCAGAGAGCCGGATCGAGCCTGCTCACCAGGGCGGGGAGCAGGCAGGGCGCGATTCCGGCGACGGCGCCCGCGTGCGCGCCTTCCTCGTAGGCCACGCCGCGGATCCGGCCCGCCACGACCACGAGCGCGAACCCTCCGAGACAGACCGCCGAAAGAGGGGTCCTGCCGCACGTCAGGAAGGCCGGGAGCGCGAGCAGGGCGGCGACAGCCCCGCGCCAGAGGGCGCCCTCGAGACGTCCGACCTCGTACGCGCGGCGCGCGGCCAGGCGCAGGTTGGTCTCGGAGATCTCAGAGATGGTCATGGCGAATCCTCCAGAGCGCTCGCAGGCGGTTGAGCGCCCGCTCGACGCGCTTGCGAAAGGTGGCACCGGGCAGGTCCGGGCGCTCGCCGCGGGCGTAGGCGATCAGGGTCGCGGCGTCGCCGGGCGGCAACTCGGCCAATGCGCGTTCCAGGGCCGCGGCGAGCTCTCCCGACGCCGCCTGCTCCTCGGGCGACGCCGCGGAGTCTTCCCGTTCCGGCAGGGCTTCCGAGCCTTCCTCGCGCCGCCGGCGCGCCTTCGTCCGGTGGGTGCGCACTTGCCACGCGGCGATTCCCAGGGTCCACGCGAGAGCGTCGCGCGCGGGATCGAATTCGCTTGCCCGGCGGAAGATCCGAAGAAGCGCCTCCTGCGCGGCGTCGTCGGCCTCCTCTCCCGGCAGGAAGCGCCGCGCGAAGCCGCGCAGGAGGGGCCAGAGCCGCCGGAAGAGCGGATCGAACGCCGCGCGCTCGCCGCGCGCGAGGGCCGCCAGCTCTTCCTGAAGCGCGGAACGTCCGGCCGAATTCACCGTCGCTCCGCGCGCTCCGCGGGATCTACGCCTGACGGCGTGATCCCGCTCCGGCGCTCCGCTCCCGCGGCGCGAGGCCCTCCCCTCTGGGAGACTCCTCGCGCCGCGACCGGGGCCAAGACGTCGATACTCGGAGACGGTCTTTGACCTCACTTCGCGCAGTTGCTCGGGACGCAGTGACTCGGGTCGCAGGTCGGCGGATTGCAGGCGCGGCTCTCCGCCCACGCCGCCCCCAACGACAGGACCGCCACCGCCAGAACCGCCAGCCAGGTCAATTTGCGCATCGCCCATTCCTTTCGGTTCAAGTCCCCGGCGCCATTGCCGGCGCTTGCACCAGGGATAGGCGCGAGCGCTCGCCGGCGTGACACCCCCCCGAGAACAGGGCGCGGAAACAAAATCTTGCGAGTGATTGAGCGGTCGCTAGAATCAGGCCACGGTGGCGAGGTGAAAGGTCGGACGTGGATGCTGATTGCCGCGGCGGCGGTTCTTGGCTTCGTCTTCCGGAGCCCGCTGACTCTCGCGGTGCTCCATCACGAGGCGGCGCCGCGGCCGGAGGTGGCGGGGGAGCCTGCGCAGGCCGCCGCCAACATGAAGCCGTTCGAGCACATGGCGGGCGGGAAGCGGTACCGGATCGTGCCGCGGTTCCAATGGGACGAGTCGGCGCGGGTGATGAGCGAGGAGCCCTACAGCGCGGGCGCGGCGGGGGCGCTGATCCCGGTGGACTGGGTGCTTGCCTGGGGGCCGGTCCTGGGCCCGCCCTACGCGGGCAGGATTCACTACACGCAGCTGACCCGCTTCTATCTGTGGGGCACTTCGGACGGGAGCCTCGACCGCGGCACGATCGTCACGCACACGGCCAACACGCACGTCATTCCCGCGACTGCGCGGCTGCGCCGCGCGGCCGCCTGCGTGAGGAAGGGGGACGACGTGCGCCTGGAGGGGTGGCTCGTGGACGTGGACGGCATCGACGACGTGTCCTTCCACTGGAAGACGAGCGTCTCGCGCTCGGATGAAGGCCCCGGCGGCTGCGAGGCCGTTTACCTGACTCGCTTGACGGTCAACACCCGCGCCTACGAGTAGTCCCGGCACCCGGGTGCTGTTGACGAGCGCCGTCACCTCGGCCCTCTCGCGGGAGGAGGGGTTGAGGCCTCTGCGTCAGTCGCCGCCGGGGTTCACCGGCAGGGTCGCCGACTGAGTTGCCAGCGAAAGCCAGGAGTCGCCCGTCACGTTGTCGGCGGAGACCCCGAAGGCGCTCCACCGGAAGTCCGTGCCGGGAGTATCGAACGGGACGTAGGTGACAGTCAGATATCCGTTCGGGCTCGGTGTGACCGTCGCGGGCACGGCGACTAATTGCATGGAAAGCGGCAGGAGGGTGATCGTTTGAGTAATCGGCGCGCCGCCGCTCGCGGAACGTGACGGCCCAGCTGCGGGTATTGACCGGGTCCAGGTTTACCAGGCCGACGTTCGTGCGGAAGGCCGCATTTTGCCGCAGCCCCAGGGCGATCGCGCCGTTCAACCCGTGAATGTTGTCCGACGGCGGCCCCCACGCCCCAAACGAAACCGTTCCCGCCGAGCCCGGCTGTTGAGTCCAGATCCGGAACAGGCCGAGGAGCTTCGCGTTCGTGTCCACGATGTCCGAGAGCGGCAGCACGGCCGTGATCAGGAGCGCGGCGACGCCGGTCCTGGCCAGGTCCGATTCGGGCCCGAGGAGGTCGGCCGCGGCGACATTCGTCAGGGCTGTGAGCGAGGTCCGCAGCGGGGGTTGACCGGCCGCCGACGCGCCTTGCGGGATGAAACGCACCAGGACCTCCTGATTGCTGTTCCGAAAATTCGCAAAGAATCCATCGGTCTTGAAGAACGTGCCGTTCAAGCCGGGACTGTTGATGACGACCGGAAGCAGGATCTCGGAGTCGGGCCCAAAGCCGGCGGTTATGGATAGAGGTCGGCCTGTCGCGCTGCCTGCGGCTAGGAGCGGCGCGAATCGTAGCGGACGGCTCCGAGGCATGACTCTGGGCCCGTAGCGGCCACACCACGAGGATCAAAACGGCGAACGAAAGAAACCGCTTCATTTTTCCCTCCGAAGTCCCGAGAAGTTACCGACGGCTCCCTGCGAACATTCCTGACGTGCTCATCATGGTATCGCGGTGACGGCGCCCGCGAACCCGAGCACCAGGATGGCGCGAGTCCGGCAGCCCGCGTATCTTCATGCCCAGCATGCCGTCTGGCGAGATTGACCTCGGCTCCCGGCAACCTGTCGGGACGCCCCGTGTGAGTGTCGTGGTGCCGGTCTACAACCGCGCGGCGTCCCTCCGGTGGACGCTCGACTCCGTGCTCGCGCAGAGCTACACGAACTTCGAAATCATCGTTGTGGACGACGGCTCTACCGACGACAGCGCCGCCTGCGTGGCAACTCACTACCCGGGCATCCGGCTGCTGCGGCAGGAGCGCAATTGTGGGGCGGCGGCGGCGGTCAACCGCGGCGTCGCCGCGGCCCGGGGCGAGCTCATTGCCCTCCTCGACAGCGACGACCTCTGGTCCCCGGACAAGCTCGCCCTCCAGGTCGAGGACTTCGACCTCCATCCCGAAGCCGCGGTTTCCTTCACCGACATTACCTACGGCCGGTCTGGCGTCGGCACTCTCTACTCGTGGCTCTATCCTCTCGACCCGGGACGGCTGCTCGAACAGCTCCTGGAAGAGAACCCCGCGCTCCCCTCGGCGGTCATGGTTCGCAAGCGCGACTTCGAGCGCGTGGGAGGCTATGCCGAGGACATCGGGTCGGCCTACGATCGCGACCTCCTGCTTCGCCTGGCTGTCCTGGGACCGTTCCGGTTCCTGCCCGTTCCTCTCGTTCGCCGCGTGGTGCGGGCAGATGCGCTCTCTCTCGCGTCGATCCACTTCGACCGCGACTTCGACGTGGTCGTGGAGCGCTTTCTGAGCCGGCCCGAGGGCGGCCCGTGGCGCGCGAAAGCGCGGTATCTCTACGCGTACCAGAAATTCCGAATAGGGGCCCGGCGCGCGCTCAGCGGGGATTGGCGGCGGGGGCTCGCCTCCATCGGTCAGGGAGTTCGCCAGGATCCCCTGGTGGCCTTTCGGCATCCTCCTGGCCGGCGGCTCGTCAGGACAATGCTTGGCGCGGCGCTCGAAACCTCCGGGACGCGTCTCGCCCGGCTCGCGGGCGAGCGGATCGGCGCCGCCGCGCGGTGGCGTCTTGCCCGTCTGCTCCGTCGAGTCGGTCTCGGCGAGCCCGTTCGGCGCTCTGTGCCGCCGCCGGGGGTCCCGTTCCGGCCGCCTCCGGACGCGCCGGAGTAGGGAGCGTCAGTCGCCGCCGAACCGCGGCTCGAGTCCCGCCCGCCGGCAGAGATCCGCGAAGGCCTCCAGGAAGCGCGAGCGACTGTGTGTCGCCGCGACCCATTGTCGCCCCTCCGCGCCGAGGCGCTCGCGCAGAGGAGCGCTGTCCAGCAGGCGGCGCAGGCCGCCGGCAAATGCCGGAAGGCTCTCGAGGCCGGTCCCGTCGAAGCGGCCCGCATAGACGCCGAACCGCGACGCCACGTCCTCCGGATTCTGACAACTCAGTATCGGAGTCTCCCACGCGAGGGCCTCGAGGAAACTCACAGGCAGGCCCTCGTGGATCGAGGTGTTGACGAGCGCCCAGGCGCAGGCGAGGGCCGCCTCTTTCTCGGCGCCGCCGGTATGGCCGAGGAGCTTGACGTTGGAGGGGAGGCCGCTCGGCGCCCAGGAGCCCGCTCCGTGGAAGTGCGCCTGGCCGAGGAAGAGGAATGTCACCTCGGGAAAGAGCCGGGCGAGCTCGACGGCGATCCACGGGCGCTTGTAGGGATCGAGCCGTCCGAGGAAGACGACAGTAGGGGAGGCGCTCTTGCGCGCGGGTCCGGACGGGACGTCGATGATGTTGGGCAGCGTGAAGATGTCTCGCGGGGCAATGCCATAAGTGCCCGGCACCTTCGCGCGCAGGCAGGGAGTGGTCGTCGCGACGAGGACCCGACGGCGCCACCACCGGGCTTCCCGGACGACGCGGGCGAACGACGTGCAGTCGATCGGGCCGACGCCCTGGGGTTGGATGCCGGGCGCCCCCGGGATCTCGAGCGTGCTCACCCGGGCCACGTCCTCGGGAGGCCGGGGATCCCGCGCCCAGAGAACCACGGGCGTACGCCGGCGGGCCCGGATGGCGGCCTGATAGCTCGGCCGGTAGTCGATGAGAAGGAGGAGGTCGAGCCGCTCTCGCCGCACGCGCCTCCCGTACCGCGATGTGTCGCCGTCCAGGCCAAGGAGCCGGGTGCCGTGGACGATCCGCTCCGCGCCCGCGCCGACGACGTTCACCTCGCCGGTCAGGAAAACGGCATCCACGCCGAGGTCCGGATCTTCGCCGAAGCAGCGCGCCACTCGGGCCGCCGCCCAGCCAAAGCCTCCGATGCGGCCCACGTCGCGGTCGAAAAACTCGTTCGCGACGATCCCGAGCCGGATCCGGGTCCCCGCCGGGGCGAGAGCGGCGCTCACCGGTCCGACTCGACGAGGCGCGGGATCCGCGCCTTCGCCTCCAGAGCCGCGACGAGGTTTGTCGTGAACGCGGCGGCCGAGTAGGTCGCGCGCGCGTGCCGGGCGCACGCGGCTCCCCAGTCTTGACGCAGCTGCTCGGAGGATCCGAGCCGCGCCAGGGCGGCGGCCAGCGCCGGCACGTCCCCCTCGGGCGCGAGGAACCCGCGGGGCAGAGCGTCCGCGGGCAGGATCTCCGGGATCCCCGCGTGGCGCGTTGCGACCACGGGAACGCCGAGGGTCGCGGCCTCCATGACGGCGACGGGCGTTCCCTCGGTGTCGCCGGAATCGTCGGCCTTGCTCGCCAGCACGAACAGGGATGCTTCCCGGAGAGCCTTCAGCGTCTCGCCTCGGGAAAGGAATCCGCGCAACGAGATCCAGGGGCGCAGCCCCTCCTGCTCGACGAGCCGCTCGAGGCTCGGACGCAGCGGCCCGTCGCCGACGATGTGATACGACCAGTCCGGCGGGAGGTGCGGCCTCGCGGCGGCGAACGCGCGGATCGAGTCCTCGATCCCTTTCTTGGGGACCAGGCGGGCGATCGTCAGGAGCCGCCCCGCCGTAGCCCGGCGGCAGGATGTCGCGGCCAGCTCCGGCTGCACCCCCAGGCGCACGACCGCGACCCGCTCCTCCGGCGCCCCGGCGTCCATGAGCCGGCCTTTCAGGTACTCGGAGTTCGTCAGGAGGGCCGCTCCCGAGGCGAACAGATCGGCGTAGGCATCCGGGTCCCGGCGCAGGACGGCCCCCACGTCGTAGCCGTGGAAGTAGACGGCGAAGCGGCGCCGGGCCAGGGAGGCGACCGGCAGCCAGAGCCGGCCCGTCGGGCCGAAGTGGGCCACCACGACGTCCGCCAGGCGGACCTCGTCGAGCAAGGCGCCGGCGACGACGAAGGAGAACCAGAATCGGCGGCGCCGACGCAGGCGCAGCAACCGGACGACCGTGCCGGCCGTGGCCCACGGACGCTTCCGGAGGGCCGCCGCAAGCGCTTTCCGTCTCCCGCGCGGGTCGAGCGTGGTCGACACGAACCGGAAGCCATCCCCACCCGGCAGCTCGTCCCGAACCGCGGCGACGACGGCCACGCGGTGGCCGGCGCGCTCCAGCCAGTCGACCGGCTCGTAAACGAAGGTTTCGGTCACGTTCGGGTAGGCCTCGACGGCGAAACAGATTCGCATCCGGCTGTCACGCATTCTCTCTTCCGTGGGAGGGTCCGGCAAAGGTCACCCCCGGGAAAGAACGGGGTCAGTCCTTTCGTATGGGCGTGTCGACGGCCCGCAGCCGGCGGGGAGGGAGGGTGGCTCGGCCAGGCGTCGCGTCGGCGCCGGGCGCTTCCGGGTCGGGCGGCAGGGGCGTGGCGAAGAACTTGTAAACGCCGGCCGAAATCACCGTGAGGACGGCCGTGGTGTAGGCCAGCGTCTTGCCGTGCCAGAGGCTGGAGAACCATTCTCGGAACTGGGCCGCGACCACGTTCGCCTTCCCGCCGTAGACTTCCAGGTCGTGCAGGTACTTCTTGGTGTCCATCGGGTCGTAGCCGAGAGGGTTGTCAAGAGGAGGCCGGGCGGTCAGGTAGATCACGACGGCGGCGGCAAAGCCGGCGACGAGGATCGCGCGCGTCACCGCGCGGACGCGCTCCTCCGGAGTCAGCAGCCTCCAATTCATCCTGCTAGATTACGCCGATGGCTGCGGGCGCGCTGGACTGCTCGTCGGAGCTATGCGTGGAGGCCCGCTTCGTTCTAGCTCCGACGGTAACCAGGGGCGGGAGGGGCAAGCCCCTCCCCTACAAATGTCGGAGCAGACGTTCTGATACCTTTTTCAGTACGACACTGATGTTGCTCGCGGCGCGAGGAGTCTCCCAGAGGGGAGGAGCCTCGCGCCGCGGGAGCGGAGCGCGCGGAGCGACGGTGTGAAGCACATCGGCATCGTGGCCTGCAGCGCCGAGGGCGCCGCGCTCTGCTATCAGACGATCTGCCGCGAGGCTCTGACGCTCGTCGGCAAGAACGACCATCCGCGCATCACGCTCGACTC
Source organism: uncultured Acidobacteriota bacterium (assembly GCA_963741435.1). Taxonomy (GTDB): domain Bacteria; phylum Acidobacteriota; class Thermoanaerobaculia; order UBA5066; family Gp7-AA6; genus JAWOLE01. Next base: position 186,558 of record CAVUIX010000014.1, read on the forward strand.
GATCGCGATGGCCGGCTGGCTTCCGGCGTTCGACGCCGGCGACTATGCCGGCGTGGCCCGGTTCCTGCTCGAGTCCGCGCGGCTCCTCGCCGCCGCCGGCGCGGATTTCTTTATCTGCCCCGACAATTCCGCTCACCTCGCATGGGATCACGTCCAGGCGTCAACGCCGCTTCCGTGGCTGCACATCGCGCGCGTCGTCGGCGAGGAGGCGTCGCGCCGCGGCTTCCGGCGGGTAGGCCTTCTCGGCACGCGCTACACGATGGCGGGGCCGGTGTACGCGAAGTCTCTCGGAGCTCTTGGCATCGAAACCGTCGTGCCCGAGGCCGCGGACTTCGAGACGGTGGACCGCATCATCTTCGCGGAGCTCGTCGACGGCGTCTTCACGGACGCGTCGCGGCAAACGTACAACCGGGTGATCGCCCGCCTGCGCGAGCGCGGCTGCGACGCGGTGGCCCTGGCGTGCACGGAGATCCCGCTGCTCGTCCGGCCCGAGGAGTCCCCCCTGCCGACGCTCGACTCGACGCGCCTGCTCGCCCGGGCCGCGCTGATGGAAGCGCTGAAGTGACCCGGTCGTGTTGACCACGCTCGACGGCGTGCGGCGCTTCGCCGTCGCCCGCAGCTTCTTCCCGCCGACCGCGCTGAAACGCGCCCTCGACAGGCTGGGGTTCGTGCAGGCGGACCCGATCCGGGCGCCGGCGCGCGCCCAGGACCTGACACTGCGCCATCGCGTCCAGGGCTACCGCGCGGGAGACCTCGAACGCCGCTACGTGGAGCTCGCCCTCGAGGAGGATTTCTTCGTTACCTACGGCTTCCTGACGCGCTCCGCTCCAGTGCGCTGATGCATCCGCGCTCGGAGACCGGCGTCCCCGCCGAGGGCCGCGGGCCCTGGCCCGCCTCGCGCAGGAAGCGGGCGGAGCTCCTGCTGGAGTTCATCCGAGAACGCGGGCAAGCGCATCCGCGCGAGGTCGATGACCATTTCGCGCACGGCACGGTCAGGAACTACTGGGGCGGCTCGTCGAACGCCACGACCCATCTGCTGGACGCCATGCATTACCGCGGCCTGCTGCGCGTGGCGCGGCGGGAGGCCGGCATCCGCATCTACGCCGCGCACGAGCACGGGCCCGGACCGGCCGATGACGCCGAGCGCCGCGCGCGGCTCGATCGATTGGTCGACGCGGTCGTCCGCATCTACGCGCCGCTGCCGGCCGCGAGCCTGGCGGACTTCGTGCGCCGGCTGCGATTTGCCGTGCCGCAATGGCGCGGCGAGCTGAAGGGCGCATTGCTGCGCTCCAAGGAGAGGCTCTCGCACGCGCGCGTCGATGGCGTCGACTGGTACTGGCCGGCCGGGGAAGATGCGTCGGGCGCATGCTCCGCAGGAGACGGTGCGCCTGCTGACGCCCTTCGACCCGGTGGTGCGGGACCGCGACCGCTTCGAGCTGTTGTGGGGGTGGGTCTACCGCTTCGAGGCCTACACGCCGGCGCCCAGGCGCCGGCGCGGCTATTACGCCCTGCCGCTGCTCTGGCGCGACCGCGTGATCGGCTGGGGCAACCTCTCCGTGAAGAACGGCGAGCTCGAGTCCGATTTCGGCTATGTCGAATCGCCGCCGCGCGATCGCGCCTTCCGGCGTGAGCTGGAGGCCGAGCTGGACCGCATGCGAGCGTTTCTGGGCCTCGACTCCTGAAGGCGGACGTTCTCGTCCCGGAACTTCCGCTCGCCCGCCCGCACCAGCCGGGCGGCGCGCGCGGGTCCGAAGCGGCCGAGAATCTTGAAGGCGCGTCCGCGCTCCTCGTTGTAGGAGACGAAGAAGTGCTCGATCTCCTCGAGCAGGTGCCCGGGCACATCCGCGAGCGCGTGGATCTCTCGGTAGGCGCGCGACTCCGCCGCGACGCCGATCAGCCGGTCGTTGCGGTTCGACTTCCCTTCCCGGGTCTGCCTCGCTTCCAGAACGCCGATCAGCCGTACCGGGACGAGACAACCGGCGAAGGAGGGCTCCTCCATCAGGACGAGCACGTCGACGGGATCCCCGTCGGCCGCGGAGGTCGAGGGGATCGAACCGAAGTCGAAAGGGAACACCGCGCCCGGAGGAAGAATGTGGGCGATCGTGTAGCAGCCCTTTCCGAGGTCGAACTTGAACTTGATCGCGCTGCCTTTCGGAGTATCGACCACGACATGGAGATGACCCGACGAAGAATCCCACGACGGCAACTCGAAGAGCGGGTTGCGGGACGCGAGGCTGCCCCGGGAGCGACCTCGCCTTCTTCGATCCGGCTTTTCCGGCCATCGCGCCTCCTCCTTCTTCATTCCCCGGCGCAGGAGCGCCACGCCTCCCGGAAGGGCTCGATCCGACCCGAGAACGCCGCTCGATCGCCCGCGCGGCGCTACGATGGGCCCCATGGGCGAATCGGAGAAAGCAACAGGAGGCAAGTATGTATCGAGCTATGGTTTCCGTTATCGCGTTTCTGATTGTGGCGGTCCCGGCGCTGGCGCAGGCGAAAACCGGCGGCGTGGCGAGAGAGCACAAGAACCCGCCTGCCTTGAGCACGCCGCGGGGCTACTCCCACACGGTCTCCGTCAGCGGCGGCAAGACGGTCTACATCGCGGGGCAGGTGGCCTACAACGCTCAGGGTGAAGTCGTCGGCAAAGGCGACCTGAAGGCCCAGATGCGCCAGGCCTTCGAGAACCTCCGCGTCGCGCTCGCGGCCGCCGGGGGATCGTTCAAGGACCTCGTGAAGATCAACACCTACGTCGTCGGCTACAAACCGGATCAGCTCCCGATCCTGCGTGAAGTTCGGGCGGAGATGTTGAAGGACCTGCCGCCGCCCGCGAGCACTCTCGTCGGCGTCCAGGCCCTCGTGAATCCCGACCTGTTGATCGAGATCGAGGCGATCGCCGTGGTCGACTGACCCGAGGCGAACCAGTCTTCACTCAGGCGCGAAGCAGACCCGCTTCGCAGGTTCCTTCGATGACGTGTTCGCCGGCGTCGTTCTCGATCCAGGCGTCGATCTCCAGGCGGTGCTTCGCGCGATCGACCGAGCGCACGACGAAATGCGCCGTCACGGTGTCGCCGACGTGGACCGGGAGCCGGAACCGGATCGTCTGCGAGCGGTAGATCGCGCCGGTGCCCGGCAGCAGCACGCCCACCATGGTGGAGAAGAGAGACGCCGTCAGCATTCCGTGAAGGATGCGGCGGCCGAACCGCGTTCCCGCGGCGAACTCGTCGTCCACGTGAAGCGGATTCGTGTCGCCGGTGATCTGGATGAACCGCCGCACGTCTTCGTCCGTGAACGTCTTGCGGAAGCTGGCATGCTGCCCGGGCTGGAAGTCCTCGATCCGCGCGACGACTGTAGAAGGAGTCACGATCCCTCCCGCGATCAGCGAATTTCGGCTCTAGTAACTCCGCGATCATATTCACCCGCCTGCGGGAAGTCGTTCCAATGGGGCCGGCGTCAGGAAAAGAGGATGTCCCGGGCGAGGGATCCGGCCGACCGACCCCTAAGGAATGCCTTAAGAGAAACCGGCGATGGCAGCCTGGTTGCTTGCGACACTTCTTGAACGGAAAGTGGTTGCAGAAAGGGCGTCCTCTGCCGGCCGCTTCCGCGCGCGATCCGAGGAGAGGTGTCCGTAATCTTCATTTTTCACGCGGTGGTTCTCCACTGAACAAAAGGAGGAAAGCTATGAGCAGAGTTTTTCGACTCGTGACGCTGGGTGCGCTTCTGGTGGGGTCGGTTCTCGGTACGACGGCGTCTGGCGGCAGCCCGGCCTATGTCGAGACGGATCTCGTCGTCAACAAACTGGTCAACGGCGTCCCGACCCTGACCGACAAGAACGGCATCGTTCACGTCGCGCAGTTCTTCGACGTGAACCTCGTAAACCCGTGGGGTGTCGGAGAATCGACGGGCTCCCCCTTCTGGGTGTCGGACAACGGCGCTTCCGTCTCGACCCTGTACAACACCGCCGGCACGCCCCAGGCTCTCGTCGTGGCCATCCCGGCGCCGGGCGATCCGCTGGGCGCGTCGGGCGCGCCGACGGGCCTCGTCTTCAACATCGCGGGGGGCGCGGCGGGCCAATTCAAGATCTCGGGCTTCAACGCCGGCGGCGTCGCGACGACCGCCGCGGCAGCGTTTCTCTTCGCCGCCGAGGACGGAACGATCCTGGGATGGAACCCCGGCGTGAATCCCGCCGGCACTCCCGCCGCGACCCTGGGCAAGCACGCGATCATCGCGGTGGACAACTCGCCTTTCGACGCGGTCTACAAGGGGCTCGCGATCGCGAAGAACAGCGATCACCGGAGAGGTCCTTCTCTATGCGACCAATTTCTCCGCGGGGACGGTCGAGGTCTACGACGGAACGTTTGCCCCGGCGAGCGGCCTGCCCGCCGACGCGTTCATCGACCCGCAGCTGCCGCGCGGCTACGCTCCGTTCAACATCGTCCCGATCACGGCCGGGGGCTCGACCAGGCTCTTCGTCACCTACGCGCTGAAGGGGGGAGGGAGGACGACGTGGCGGGCCAGGGACACGGCATCGTCGACACCTACGATCTCCACGGCAACCTGCTTGCTCGATTCGCGCAGCACGGACAGCTGGATTCGCCCTGGGGCGTCGCCCTGGCGCCGGCCGGGTTCGGCGAGTTCGCCGGAGACGTTCTCATCGGCAATTTCGGCAACGGCCACATCAACGCGTTCGATCCCGCGACCGGCGGATTCCGCGGCAAGCTGAAGGACCCGCACGGACAGGCGATCGTCATCGACGGGTTGTGGGCGATCCTGTTCGGCAACGGGGGAAACGGCGGCGACCCCGGCAAGCTCTACTTCACCGCCGGCCCTAACGACGAGAGCGACGGCCTCTTCGGCAGCCTGACGCCGGAGTGACCTCCGGGCGACGGATGACCCGGGCGGCTCTCCGCCCGGGTCGTTCGCCGGACCCGGCTCACGTCATGCGCTCGGCTCGATGTCGTTGCGGTAGAGGTCGTAGGCCTTCTGGTACTCCATGACCCGCGCGACCTCGGCGCAGAAGGCTTCGCTGTATCCGGCGCGGCGCAGCAGGTGGAAGCCCATCTCCATCCCGGAGGCGATGCCGCCGGCCGTCACGATCCGCCCGGCGTCCACCACACGGGCGCGGCTGATGCGGCAAGCGGGGGCGATCTTCGCGAGCCGGTCGAGGGGAACCATGCCGGCGGGGGACGCCTCCACGCGGTCGGGTTCCTTGCGGTTGGTGGCCGGCAGCCCGTCGAGAAGGCCCATCTTCCCGTAGATCCAGGAGCCGGTGCAGACGCTCGCGAGCATCGTGCTCTCGGGAAGGCTCCGGATGAAGTCGTGCAGGCGGCGGTTGTGCAGCTCCTGCCGCGTCCCGAATCCTCCCGGGATGAGGAAGGCGTCCATCGCGGGAGTCTCGAGAAACGAATAGTTCGGCAGCACCGTGAACCCTGCCTGTGTCTGGACGGGCCTCAACGCGTCGGCGACGAAGAACGCTTCGAGCTCGGGATCGAAACGCCGCGCCACGGAGAAAACCCCGTAGGGCGCCGCGAAGTCCACGATCTCCGCGTCCTTGAAGACGTAGATGCCGAGGCGAAATCCGGGGATCCGGGGTGTTTCGGGCATGTTGGCCTCCCTCCGGTTCGACCGGCCGGCCCCGTTCCCTCCGCGCCAATCGCGGAGGGAACCGATGGGCCGACTCTACCGCTAGGGCGTGATGCTCCAGGTGCCGAACGAGGTGAAGGGTCGATTGGGACAAGGGATGCTGCTGTCCAGAGCCTCGTCGAGGAAGGTCCGCGCCGAGCCCGCCGTCGTGGACAGGGCAAAAGCGGTGCGGAGGTAGTAGTTGCTGTTGCTTGCGCCGATGGTGGCGTCGAAGCGGCTGCCCGCGTCCGCCCCGGGCCCCTTGTCGACGGCCGCGCCGTTGTACCAGAGCCGCGCCGTGCCCGTGAGAACCTGGCCCCCGCCGGAGCACGTCCGGCGCGCGGAAGCCCGCAGCTGCAACTGGTCGCCGGGGGAGAGGGGCACCGGCCCGCCCGTCAGCGCCAGATTGATTGTGTTCAGCATGTTGCTCTTGAAGGCGCCGGTCGGGGTGTTCACGCCGTCCACTTCGCCTGTGCCCACCGTCGTTCCGTTGATGAGCACCTCCGCCTTCAGATCCAGCTTCACTCCCGTGTCGCTTCCGACGAAGACCTTCGCCGGGGAGAGCGAAGACAGGGTCCTCGAAGCCGGGGTCGGGGTATTCGTCGGCGTCGGGGTCGGCGTCACGATCGGCGTATTGGTCCGGGTCGGCGTGTTCGTCGGGGTATTCGTCCTGGTCTGCGTCGGAGTCGGCGTGCGGCGTCCCGGTCGCGCCGCACTGCGTGAACCTGAAGTTCCCGATGCGCGTGCGCCAGTTGAACTGGCTCGTCGTCGCGTAGTACTCCGGCGTGTACCAGAACGTGCAGTCGTCCACCGGGTCAATCTGTCAGATCGCTGTAATCGCCCCAGCGGTTGACGGTACCGGTTTGACTGCCCGTGCCGTGCGAACAGATGTGGCTTCGCCCTGTCCCAGCGTGTTGACGGGATCGGTCGCCAACCGTCCCGCGTAGCGAATCTGCGGGAAGATCGCTGGAACTGGAGGCGCTGAAGCCGACTGCCAGATTGCCCTGGGAATCCATGGGCCGCGCTGCCCATCCAGCGCCAGGTGCTGTCGGGCTGGTAGGTGCTCTCCTGGAAAAGCGCGACCGGGCCGGCCGTGACGTTGCGCAGCTCGAACCAGCGTATGCCGGCCACCCCGCCGGAGCTCACCGTGATAATTGCCGACCACCGACTCGTGAGTCCCCGAAATTCCGGTAGGCGAGCCGGAACATCAACCGGTCGCCGATGCCGTCCAGGTTGCTGGCGGAGCCAGGCTGGGGCACGCAGTTGCGAGTCGTCGGGCAGAGCTGCGTAAAGCCCGCGGCCGGCACGCTGGCAAAGAGCGTGAACGTCGTATTGGCGGGGATCGCGAAGTCGGCGTGGAAGTGGAAGATCTTGTAGACGCCGGTCCCCGGCCATTCCACGAACGTGGCCGGCGCGCCGGCAGGCGGCAGGGTCGAACCGTCCAGATCGGCGGGCAGATAGGCGTCTTCGGAGGACCCGCCGGTGATGCCCGTGGTGACGAAGGTCGCCGGGTTGCCGGCGAGCATCGCCGCGCGGTCGAAGGCGAACGGCTGCGGGCCGAGGAAGGCCGTGCCCGACGAGTTGAACACGTTCATGCTCATGTAGTAGGCGTCGGGCCAGACGGAGAGCTTCGGATAGTCGAAGAAGTTCGAGCCGAGATGAAAGGCATAGCGATTGTAGGAGCCGGTGGCATCGCTCGTGGTCGAGACGGCGACGCACTCGTCCGTCGGGACCGACACGCCCGCGAACTGGCTGATGATCCAGCGATTCGCGATCTGGTCATAGAGCACGACGGGATCGCCGTCACCATTGTTCTGGCAAACGCCCCCAAAGCCGCTCCAGATCGTGGCGATGCCCGAAGGCCCCAGCACCGAGGCGCCCGTCGTCTTGTTGAAGACCTGGTAACCCTCGTTGACGATCTGGACGTACTGCGTCAGCGCCCACTTCGCCGTTGGTGTCGGGCGGCGCGCAATTGCACGCCACGCCCGGAAAGGGGATGCCGTCGAAATTCAGGATGGTGCCGGGGATACTCGGCGAGGGGACAGCCTGGTCCTGGACCGCTCCGTCGGGGCTGTCCTTGTGGTGCCGGGGGAGCCTGGGGTTCGGGTTGGCCTCGCGCTCGGGGCGGAGCTCTACCGGCAACTGCTCGATATCGCGTAACGGCGGCGAGGTGTCGTTGTGATACGACGCGCCAACAATGACGCTGTTGCCCCGGGTCGAGATCTTGTTGCCCTGAGCCCTGCTCGAGGGCACCGAGATCGCGACCGTCAGGAGCAGGACAACGAGGGGGATGGAAACCCATCGGGTTCCGCTTTTCATGTCGGGCCTCCTTCCTTTTGTGAAACCTGGATGAACAATTGGCGTTCGGGGGAGGACTTCTTTTGCGCATCACTGCCCGGGCCGCGGCGGAGTCTTCTGATCACCCTCCGTGGCGGCGGAGCCCGATTGCGCAGACTTGACTTCATCACGCGAGGAGCCTTCCCCAGGGCGGGCCTGCAATTATCAGGCCGCAGGGGAGACGGAATCGGTTGCGTCAGCGGGCGGGTATGGCGCGGGCCGTCACCGTGATGTTCTTTGCCGCGAACCAGGGGTGGAACTCGAGGCGGAGGCGGCCGGCCTTGACCGCGGGGTCCGTCTCCGCGAGGGCCTTCGCCTCCGCCATGGACCCGACACGGAAGACGTAGATCCCGCGCAGGTCGCCGCCGTCGGTGAACGGCCCGGCGAGAAGGAGCTTCCCCTCTTCGAACAGTCTCTGGATGTTGGCCAGGTGCGCCTTCTGCAGCGCCTCCGTCTCCGCGCTCTCCTCCGGCGCCGTCTTCGACCCGCTATAGAGGAATCCGACGTAGTAAGTCGTCATCTCGAAGCCGCCGGGCCCGACGATCGGCGTGGCGGACGGTTGCGGTGTTGTTCGGGCGACTCCGTACGAGCTGAAGACCAGCGCCAATGCCGACACAACGAGCAAGAGTCTCTTCATGGGAATCTCCTCTCTTTCGGTGGGTTCGCTACGCCCGCGCCGTCCGGACGCCGCCGTGCTTCTGCGTGGCGTAGCCGACGATGGCGCCGACGATCGCGCCGGGCAGCATGATCTCGAAGTAGTAGTGCTTCCCCGTCTCGGACGGCATCGCCGCGACGGCGAAGGCGAGGAGCAGACCCACGGCCAGGCCGAAGACGATGCCGAGAGGCAGCGAGCCGACTTTCTTCGCGAACCAGCCGATCAGGACCCCGGCGAGCAGGCCCTTGACCGTGGAGCCGGCGACGATGCCGAGGATCATCGGCCGAACCTCCGGCGTGAACCAGGCGGTCAGGCCATCCAGGATTCCGAGGACTCCTCCAAGGACCAATCCGAAGACCGGTTTGTTCATGTTTCTGCTCTCCTGCCTTTCTCTTAAACGCCGGGCCCGATTCCTTTAGCGCCCGAGAAAAAGAATCAACAACGAGCGGACGACGAGGTAGGTGAGGACGAGGAGAATCGCCGTGCGGTGGCGGAAAGCGAACCGTCCCAGGCGCTCGAACAGGCTCTCGCGGTGAGCGGCCGGCACCGCGCCGTCCAGAAAGCGCGCGACGTCGGCCGAGATGTCGGCGGCGTCGGGGTAGCGCGCCGCCGGGTCGCGCTCCATCGCGCGGGTCGCCACCGACCGGATCGCGCGCGGGACCCTGCCCGCGAGACCCGCCGCTTCCAGCAGGGAAGAGAGAATGGCGCCGAGGGCGTAGACGTCGGTCCGCTCGTTGACGAGGTCGGTCCTTCCCTGCTCCTGCTCGGGCGGCATGTAGGCGCGCGTGCCGACCACCGTGCCCCGCGGCTCGGCCGGCTCCTCGCGCCGGCGGGCCACGCCCCAGTCGAGCACCAGCACCTCTCCGAACGCGCCGATCATCACGTTCTCCGGTTTCAGGTCGCGGTGGATCACGCCGTGCGCGTGCGCGAAGGCGACGGTCTCGCAGATCTTCTGGAAGACGCCGAGCCGATCGGACAGCGTCCGTCCCGCCGCCCAGCGATCGAGCCGCTCTCCGCGGACGAGCTTCATGGCGTAGTACACGCGGCCGTCGGGCAGCTCGCCGGCGTCGTGCACGGGCACGATCCCCGGGTGCTCCAGGCGGGCCATGACTCTCGCCTCCTTGCGCATCCGTTCCGCGTCTTCGGGATCGGCCTGCCCGAGCGTGGAGACCTTCAAGGCGACCTCCCGGTCGAGCGTCGCGTCCACGGCCCGGTAGACCGTCCCCATGCCGCCGCGTCCGAGCTCCTCGATGATCGTGTAGGGCGTGCCGGCCGTCTCCGGCAGATCCGCGGCCCGCCGGAGACGTCGGACCGCGTCGTCGGGAAGAAAGACCGCCGTCCATGGATCAGACATGGCGCGCCTTCAGAGGGCGTCCCGTCCGAGGATCGCCCGCGCCTCTTCCCGGAACTCCCGTTCGCTGCCCGTCATCGCGCGCAATCGCTCGAGAACGAGGCGGCGAAACGTCCGACGAGCGTAGGCGAGCTGGCTCGTCACTTCCGCCGCCGACAGTCCGTGCGCGGCGGCGAGCTCGGCGTAGCTCGGCTCGCCCGACGGCCCGGGATCGAGGTCGTACCGCTCGAAGAAGTGAAACGCCGGCTCCTTGCCGCGCGCGGCGCACTCCGCGCGCAGGGCTTCGACCGAGAGCGCAAAGAGGGACCGCACCGCTTCGGCGTGGAAATAGTCTTCGAGCGACTGTCCGGCGGCCGGCTCCTGCGCGCGAAGCTCGCCGTCGGCGGCGGCGAAGTCGAGCCGCAGCAGCGGCGCTCCCGGGTCCCGCTTCTGCCGGCGCGCGGCCTTCTGCTCGTTGCCGACATGGCCGTCGAGGCACACGCGGAGAAAATTGCGGAAGCTCCCCTTCCGGGGATCGTAAGCGCGGAAGAAGTCCTTCTCGAACGCGCGGGCAAAGAAGCTCTGGGTCAGGTCTTTCCCTTGCTCGTTGTCGGCGCGCCACTTGAGGCGAACGTACTTGTAGACGGGCTTCCAGTATGCCGCGACGAGAAGCTCGAAGGCCCGCTCCCTCTCCGCGCCGTCTTCCGAGCCTGCCGCGAGAACGGCCGACTGCCGCGTCGTCGGAAACCGGCTTTCGCGCCCACCGATGTCTGTTTCTTCGCGCACCGACCGGGACGATACGCCGGATCGAGCCCGCGCGGTCGCCGCTTTCAGGGCTCGAGCCAGCCGCGGGAACGGTGGACGGCTCTCGTCCAGCCGCGGTAGGACTCCTCGCGGCGGTCGGCGCTCCATTTCGGTTCGAAGGCGCGGTCTTCGCGCCAGAGACTCGAAAGCTCGTCGAGCGAGGCGTAGAGGCCGCGGGCGAGGCCGGCGGCTTGCGCGGCCCCGAGGGCGGTGGTCTCGCGGACGGCGGGGCGGACGACGGGGATTCCGAGGACGTCGGCCTGGAGCTGCATGAGGAAGTCGTTCACCGTGGCGCCGCCGTCCACCTTGAGGGAGTCGGGCGAACGGCCGCTGTCGGAGGCCATGGCCTCGAGGACCTCGCGGCTCTGGAAGGCGATCGCCTCGAGCGTCGCGCGAACCAGGTGCGCGCGCGTCGCGAAACGGGTCAGGCCCACGATCGTGCCGCGGGCGGTCATGTCCCAGTGCGGCGCGAAGAGGCCGGAAAACGCCGGCACGAAATAGACGCCGCCGGCGTCCGGGACCGAGCGCGCGAGCGGCTCGGTCTCCGCGGCGGTCGCGACGAGGCCGAGCCCGTCGCGGAGCCACTGCACGGCCGATCCGGTGACGGCGACCGACCCTTCGAGCGCGTAGGCTCGTTGGCCGGAGAGAGCCGCCGCCGCGGTCGCGAGGAGGCCAAAGCGGCTCGCGGAGGGCGTGTCGCCCGTGTGCTGCAGCAGGAAGGAGCCGGTGCCGTAGGTGTTCTTCGCCTCTCCGGCGCGAAAGCACGCCTGCCCGAAGAGCGCGGCCTGCTGGTCGCCGAGGTCCGCGCAGACCGGGATCCGCGCGCCAAACGGCCCGGCCGAGCTGGTCCAGCCGTAGGGCTCCGCCGCGATGGAGGGCGCGATCCGCGGCGAGGGCGCCGGCCGGCACCTCGAATCGCTCCAGGAGCTCCGGGTCCCAGGCGAGAGTGGCGAGCGCGCAGAGGAGCGTGCGCGAGGCGTTCGTCGGATCGGTCACGAACGCTCCGCCGCGAGGGCCTCCGGTCAGATTCCAGATCACCCAGGAGTCCATGGTGCCGATCCGCAGTCGGCCCGATGCGGCGAGGGCCTTCGCCTCCGGCACGTTGGCGAGGAGCCAGTGGATCTTCGTCGCGGAGAAATACGTGCGGATGGGGAGCCCCGTGCGCGCCTGCACCTCCGGCTCGAAGCCGCCGGCGACGAGCGCGCGGCACTCGGTGTCGGTGCGCGTGTCCTGCCAGACGATCGCGGGCGCGACCGGGATGCCGGTTCGCGCGTCCCAGAGGACGGCCGTCTCGCGCTGGTTCGTGACGCCGACCGCGAGCACCGGCTCGCGCGGCCCCGCGGCGACCGCCTCGCCGACGACGCGGTCCACGTTGTCCCGGATCTCCAGGGCGTCGTGCTCGACCCAGCCGGGATAGGGAAAGGACTGCGCGTGCTCGCGATACGCGGAGGCGACGACGCGCCCGGCCAGATCGAACAGGAAGCAGCGCGTCCCGGTCGTTCCCTGGTCGATTGCCGCGAGGAGGGGCATCCGGCAGAAGCTATCAGCACTCCGCTTTCGGGAGCGGCCGTATCCTTTCGATATGACGCGAATGTCTTATCTCTCGCCCAGGACGGCGGTTCGGGCAAGCGCCATCCAGGGACGCGGCCTCTTCGCGGTCGAGCCGATCGCGAGCGGGGAGATCGTGGCGGTCAAGGGGGGGCACATCGTCGAGCGCGACGAGCTTCCGCAGCTGCGCCGGCGTCTGGGGCCGGCGGAGATCCAGATCGCGGAGGGCCTCTACATCGCTCCCGTGAGCGAGGAGGAGCGGGAGGGCTCGATGATCTTCAGCAACCACTCGTGCGAGCCGAATATCGGCGTTCGCGGGCAGGTCGTGTTCGTCGCGATGCGCGACATCGCGGCGGGGGAAGAGCTGACGCACGACTGGGCGATGACCGACGACGATGACGAGACGATGGCATGCCGGTGCGGGACCGCGTCCTGCCGCGGCACGGTCACCGGGAAGGACTGGATGCTCCCGGAGCTCCGTGAGCGGTACGCCGGGTATTTCTCCGCCTACCTCGCCGAGAAGATCCGCCGGCTCGAAGATATCTGACAGGCTGGGGCAAACGCGTCTGGCGAGAGGGCGTGGAGCGGACTAATCTGGCGGTGATGGTCCGAGGAGAGATCCTCAACAGCGTCACGCACCTGGTGGGATCGTTTTTCGCGGTGGTCGGCCTCGTCGTCCTGCTCGCGGCTGGGGTGCGCACGGGGGACCCGTGGAAGATCGGGAGCTTCGGCGTGTACGGGGCGGCGCTCGTCGCGCTGTATCTCTTCTCGACGCTGTACCACAGCCTGGAGGGGCGGCCGAAGAGGATCTTCCGCAAGCTCGACCACACCTCGATCTACGTGCTGATCGCAGGGACGTACACCCCTTTCTCGCTCGTCGCCCTGCGAGGGCCGGTCGGGTACGGACTTCTCGCGGCCGTGTGGACGCTTGCGATCGTCGGGATCCTCCAGGAGTTCCTGCTGCGGAGGCGAATCGAGGCCCTGTCCGTCGGTTTGTATCTCTTCATGGGGTGGCTGGCGCTCGCCGCCTTCATGCCGCTCCTGCGCGCGATCGGTTGGGCGGGGATGGCGTGGCTGCTGGCCGGCGGGATCCTCTACACGGTGGGGGTCTTCTTCTACCTCGTGGACGAGAAGTACGCGCACAGCCACGGCGTCTTCCACCTCTTCGTGCTCGGCGGAAGCGTGCTGCACTTCCTCGTCGTGCTGCGCTTCCTCGCGTAGGAGCGCGCGTCCGGGCTGTCTTCCAGGTGAGCTTCGGGGAGCCTCAGGCCCAGGAAGCGCGGGCCGCCCATTGGGGGAGCGTCGTCGGCGCGATGCCGGATTCCTTTGACGTGGCCGGGATGTCGGCGTCGTAGCCGACGCGGTCGAACCACTCGAGCATCAGCGCGTAGTCCGTCGCTGAACTTCCGGACTTCCTCGATGGGGACCTGGACGAATTCCACGCTCTTGCCGGCCGCCTGGCCGATGATCCTGGCCGTGTCCGGCATCGTGCGGGCGTCGCCCGCGATGTCGATCGCGCGGCCGTTCAACTTCTGGTGATTGTCGAAGGCCCAGCGCCCGTACTTGCCGATGTCCTCGACGGCGATCATCTGGAGCACGGTCCGCGGCTGGACGCCCATCATCAGCTTGCCGCCGTCGAGGCCCGGCTTGAACCACGGCGAGAGGAAGTTCTCCATGAAGAACACCGGGCGGAGGATGACGTACGACGGGAAGCCGAGCGAGCGGATGGTCTCCTCGACCCGCCACTTGTTGTCGAAATGGGGGATCCCCGTCTTGCGGTGTGCCGACGCGACGGAGCTGTACACGAAATGCTGCACGCCCGCCTTCCGGGCGGCCTTCGCGAAGCTCTTGCCCTGGACCTCCTCCTTCTCGACGCCCGCCTCCCAGGTGTTCTGCACGGCGAAGGCGCCCCAGGCGCCCGCGAGCGCCCGGGCGACCGAGGCCTCGTCGTCCAGGTCTCCCTGCGACCACCTCCGCGCCGAGCTTGCCCAGGCTTCGCGCCGGGTCGTCTCTGCGGTTTCCGCGTCATCGCCCGAACGTGATATCCGCCTGCCAGCAGCTCGTGGGCGACGGCGCCGCCCTGCTTCCCTGTCGCTCCGCTCACCAGGACTGTTTTGGAATCGGCCATCGCGCTCTCCTTTTCTCGAGTCTCCGACGAATCGGACTGGAGACGATATCTTCCCGGCGCCGCAGGGACAAGCCCGCTGAGTGGTAAAGTGTTTCTCGATCAAATCCTGCTTCGAGGTCTGTGTCGGGCACTGTTTCAGCGCAGGAGGAACCACATGAAACCTCGAGCTCTATCCGCCGTCGCGACTGTTCTCGGGGCGTTCGAGCCTCGGCTGTTCCACCAGCCAGGGCCGCGCGCGTCCTCGGCCCGCCTTCCAGCCTCGGCAACGGCACCGTGGCGAGCTACGCCGAGCTCGACGCGTCCGGCGCCCCGAAGGCGATCGGCGTCGTCTTCTCGGCCGGCGCCCTGGATGCCCTGCCGACGGCGCTCGTCGGACGGGCATCGCTGCCTCGACGCCAACAACGACGGCGTGATCGACCTCGCCACGGAATGCTCGGCCTGGCACGAGCGCGTCCTTCCCGTTCCGAGCGAGGCCAGCCGGCGGGCCGATGTCCCGTTCAAGTGGGCCCTGCTCAACTGGAACCCCCGCGGGCACATCCCGCCGGGCGTGTTCGACGTGCCTCACTTCGACGTTCATTTCTACATCGAGCCGATCGAGAACGTCTTCGCCATCCAGCGGGGAACCTGCGGCCCCGAAATGGTCCGGTGCGACCAGTTCGAGCTGGCGCGCAAGCCGATGCCGGAAAACTACGTGCCGCCGAACTTCCAGGACCTGGGGCTGGTCGCGCCGGCCATGGGCAATCATCTCGTCGACCCGGCGGATCACGTGTTCCACGGCGAGAAGTTCAAACGCCACTGGATCTATGGCGCCTACGACGGCCGCGTCGTCTTCTACGAGGAGATGGTGGACCTCGGCTACATGCAGTCGAAGCCCGACCCGTGCTTCCCGATCCAGTCGCCCGCCGCCGTCGCGCTGACCGGGTACTACCCGACCCGTTCGTGCATTCGCTACGCGGCCGGGAAGGACGAGTACACCGTCTCCATGGAGGACTTCGTGCTGCGCAAGGCGAGCCCCCCCGGGCCGCTTCGGGAAGCGCCGAGCGAAAAGAAATAGCGGGGGCCCGTCGGGGCCCCCGCCACCGCCTCGCGCTTCGCGCCTGGTGTCACTTCTTCCTGCGCGAAGCCCCGGACGTCGTTCTTGACGAGACTTTCGATCTGCTCCGGAGTCAGCTTCTTGCCGAAGGCCGGCATCGATTCGCCTCCGGCGGTGACGGCCTTGATCAGGTCGGCGTCGCTCTTGGCCGATCGCCAGTCCGCGTCCGTGAAATCGCGCGCCATGAGCTGCTTCCCCTTCGGCGTGTTGCCGGTTCCGTCTTCCCCGTGGCACCGGGCGCAGAACTCCTTGAAGAGAGCGGAGGGACCCTCCTGCCTCTCCGTGGCGAGGAGGGTCACTCCCAGGGCTGCGATCAGGCCGAACACCGCGAGAGCTGCGATCCTGGTTCGCTTCATTGTTCTTCTCCTGTCTTCCTTGCGGTACTCGGCGCGCCCGCTCATGACACCACCCGGATCGTTCCGAGCATGTTCGAGTGGCCGACTCCGCAAATGGGCATGTCGCAGGCAAAGAGAAACGTGCCGATCTGACCGGAGCTCGGCGTGAACGTCAGGACCGTGGCGGGAGCGCCCGCGGGAGAGAGCCCGCGCCGGGATGCCGAGCCCCGGGACGCCGCCGAATCCGTGCGCCGGAGTGCCGGCCCGGTCGCCGTCGCTGATGCGCAGCTCATACGTCTGCCCGACATGCATCGTGAAGCTCGAGCCGGCGCCGTTGATATTCCACTGGAAATCCGTCGCAACCATGTTGACCACGATCGCCGCGGCCGGGGTCGGCGTGGGCGTCGCCGCGGGGGCCGTGGGCGTCGGAGTCGGGGAGGGGGGCGCCGCCGTCGCTGTCGGCGTCGGCGTGACATCGAAGCCCGAAGTGTCGAACTGTCCGCACACCGTCGTCCCGACCTGCGCGTTGTGGTACTCCTTGGTGTGTCCGGTCGCCACCTCCGTGACCGTGAGCGTGTATTCCAGGTCCGTCAGCGCGCCAAAGAAGACCCAGTAGCTCTGGCCGATCGCCGAAGCGTCCACCATCTTGATGATGACCTCCGGGTTGCCCGCGTTTCCGGTGATGTCGGGGATGCTGAAGAGCCCGAAGATATCGGTCTGCGAGATCACCTGCCCCTGCCCCGTCGCGCCCGTCCGCGGGTCCGTCGCCGACAGCGTCACGTCAAAGGGATGGCTCGAGATGATCCGCAGGGTTTCGCTCGCCGTGACCTCCATGACACGGCTCGACGTCGCGGATCCGCGGGGAGTCGTGACCGTCAGCGATACCGGGAACTCGCCGGCGTTCGCGAAGGTGTGGACGGGGCTCGAAGACGACGACGTCGATCCGTCGCCGAAGTCCCAGTGCCACGCCATGGCATCGGCCGGCGCGCTTCCCGTGAATTGAACCGGCGATTTCGCCGCCGGGTTCGCCGTGACGGAAGTGAACGCCGCCGGAGACGCCGGCGCGTCTTCCCTCGCCGAGACCGACTCGCTCAGGGGCGCCAGAAGGAGCAGAAAGGCCGCGAGAACCGGAGGAGTAAGGAATGCGCGCATCCGCGCGCCGAGAAGAGAGAACCGCGTTCCAGACATCCGCTGGGAAATCCTTTTCGTATTCATGCCGACAAATAGTCCGGGCGCGAAAAGGAGATTTCCGCGCTTAGATTTCGTCCATTTCCTGCTTAGCTGCCCTTAAGGCGCTCGAGCGAAGTTGTCGTAACAGTCATCGTGCAATGTGAGCCGGCGCCGTGAGATAGCGGCCGGTCGCTGCGTCGGAACGAGGAGACGGGAGAGACCGGACGTCGAGAGTTCTTAAAGGGTTTCTAACGCCTCGCTCCGCCGGGAAGCTAAACAACGGGTTAACCCGCGAGATGGCCGCAGACGCGTTTCTCCCTTGTAAGCTGGCCGGTCTCATCGTGATGGAGGTCGCCGTGTTGAAGAGGGATGAGGGTCGGGAAGCGGGCGCGCCGGAGCTCGGCCTCTGGTCCGCGACGGCGCTCGTTGTCGGTCACACGATCGGCGTCGGGATCTTTCTGACGCCCGCGGAGCTGATCGGGGCGCTCGGTTCTCCCGCGCTTACGTTCGGCCTGTGGCTCGGCGTGCGGCGCGCTGGTCCTGGCCGGCGCGTTCACGTTCGGGGAGCTCGCGGGGCGATATCCGCAGGCGGGAGGCCCCTACATCTATCTGCGGCGGGCCTGGGGCGAACGCGTCGCGTTTCTCTATGGATGGCAGAGCATCCTCATCATGGATCCGGGCGTCACGGCGGCGCTGGCGCTGGGGCTCTCGCAATACCTCGTCGTACTCTGGCCGGCGGCCGCGGGGAAGGAGCGCTGGCTTGCCCTGGGCACGGTCTGGGCGCTGGCGCTCGTCAACATGGCGGGGTTGAGAGTGAGTGCCGGCGTGCTCAATCTGCTGACGGCCGTCAAGGTCCTCGCGCTCGCCGCGGTCGTCGTCGCCGCGCTGACGATCGGCGCCGGCAGCTGGTCCCACTTCACGCCCTTCGCGGCGCGGCGCGCCGGCGCTCCCGCGATCGGGGAGGCGCTGGCGCTCGGCCTCGTCGCCGTCTTCTATTCCTTCGGCGGCTTCTGGGAAGCCAGCCGCGTGTCGGGTGAAATGCGCGATCCCCGCCGCCAGCTGCCGCGCGCGCTGGCGCTCGGCGTGACGGCCGTGACGGCGGCCTACCTGGTGACGACGCTGGCGTTTCTGTACCTCGTGCCGGCGGAGCGAGGCGACGAGCGCCGTCGGCGTTCGGACGGCGGGCGGGGGAGGCCATGCTCGGCCCCTCGGGACCCGCCGCTTTCTCCTCGGTCGTCATCCTGTCCGTCGCGGCGAGCGCGATGGCGCTCCTCCTGATGGCGCCGCGCCTCTACCTCGCGATGAGCCTGGACGGCGTGTTCCCCGCCGCGCTCGCCTCGCTCCATCCGGTCACGAAATCTCCGGCCCGCGCGACGGCGCTCCTGGCCTCGATCGCGAGCGTGTTCGTGCTCTCCGGGACCTTCCCGCAGGTCGTGGCGTTCTTCATGTGCACGACGCTCGCCTTCATCGCGCTCGCGGCCGCGGGGCTCTTCGTCCTGCGGCGGCGGGAGCCGGAGACGCCCGGATTTCAGTCGCCGGGCTATCCCGCGACACCGGCGCTCTTCGTCCTGTTTCTTCTCGCGGTCATCGTTCTCATCGCTCTCGCCCGGCCGCTCCAGGCGCTGGCCGGCTTCGCCCTCGTGCTCCTCGGCCTGCCGGCTTACACTGTCCTGGCGGCCCGGCGGCGTGATCGGGGCGCGCCCTCGGGAGGAGCAGGACCGATGACGTGGATCAAGACCATCCCCTTCGCCGAGGCGGACGAGAAGCTGCGCCGCGCGATCGAGGGGGAGCGCGCCCTCTATCCGCAGGAATACGCGCAGCCGACGGCTCTCAACCCCGACGACTCGGCCGGGGTCGTCGCGTCGCATTCCCTGATCCCGGACGCGCTGTTTCACGCCTTCGCGACGTTCGGCGTGTTGATGTCGCCGGACCTGCCGCTGACGCGGCGGCAGCACGAGATGATCACGACGGTCGTCTCGGTGACCAACCGATGTTTCTATTGAATCGAGTCGCACGCAGAGTTTCTGCGTCGGGTGACCCTGGATGAGGAGCTGGTCGAGGCGATCCGGCGGGACTACAGGACCGCCCCGATCGACGAGCGGGACCGCGTCATGCTCGACTACGTCGCCCTGCTCACGAAGGACGCGACGCGCGTGACGCCGGAGCACCACGCGCGCCTGCGCGCCGCCGGCTTCGACGACCGCGGAATTCTCCAGATCACGCTGATCGCCTCGTGGTTCAACTACATCAACCGCGTCGCCGACTCTCTCGGCGTGGGCCGGGATCCGAAGCCATCGTTTTGAGAGGGCCGTCGGAAGGAGCACGGTCACTGGTCTTCGATCGGATCGGAGGAATGCGATGCCTGTGTCGGAAGCCTTCGCGGAGAGCAATCGATTGCAGCGGGAACGGCTGCGCGCGCTGGTCGCCCGGCTGGACGCGCGCGAGCTCGCCGTGCGACTTCCCAACGGTTGGACGGTCGCGGGCGCGCTCGCCCATGTCGCACTCTGGGATCGCCAGCGCCTCGGCCTCATGCGCCGGTGGGCCGCCGGCGACATGTGCGGCGGTGATCCTTCCGACGACGCGCGCAAGTATGACGGCGATCTCTTCAACGACGCGGCTCAGCCGCTGCTGGAGTTGATCCCGCCCGAGCGCGCCGCGGCGGCGGCGGTCGAGGCCGCCGAAGAGATCGACGCGTTTCTCCTGCAAGTCTCCGACGAAGTGGTCGAGATGGCCCTGGCGCGTCCCGACGCGCCGAACCTGGACCGGGGCTCCCACCGGAAGCACCATCTCGACATCATCGAGAAGGCCCTCGGGAGATCCTTTGACGCAAATCGAAAGGAGTAGTCATGGTCAAGGTTGCCCTCTTCGTCCGTCTCGAGGCGAAAGCCGGAAAGGAAACCGAGGTCGAGAGCTTTCTCAAGTCCGGGCTGCCTCTCGTCGATCAGGAGCCGGCCACGACGGCCTGGTTCGGTATTCGCCTCGGGCCCTCCACGTTCGGCATCTTCGACGCGTTCCCGGACGACGCGGGCCGGCAGGCCCACCTGACCGGCCGCGTCGCGGCCGCGCTCATGGCGAAGGCCTCCGAGCTCTTCTCGCGGCCGCCCGTCATAGAGAAGGCCGACGTCCTCGCGGCGAAGCTGCCCTAGCGAGCTCTCCGCGAGTGGCTACCGGCGGTCCGCTGTCAGTGCCTTCAAGGCCGCATCGAGCGTCGGGTCGGCGCCGGCGAAATAGTCGCTTGCCCGAAGCGCAACGGCGACATCGGGCGCCATCGTCTCTCGCTCGTCGCGCGCCGTGACGGGCTGGTTCCATCCCGAGGCGATCGAGCCCCGAAGGCCGGAGTTGGGGAGCTCGAACTTCCGCTCGTTTCCGTAGTGATTCGGCTTCGACCCGGTCGGCTCCCCGACGAAGACGGCTCCGGTCCACTGGTCGATCCGCGCCGCGAAGGTCTGCGCCGCCGAGAACGTCATGCGGCTGGTCAGGACCGCGAGCCGCACTCCCTGCGTGTCCGCCGCGATCAGGGTCCGCAGGAGCTCGTCGGCCTTGGTCGCCTCGCCTCCGTTGTTCCAGCGCAGGTCGAGGGCCACGGCGCGCAAGCCGGCGATCCGTCGCCGCAGGGCGATCGCGAACGCCGCCAGCGTCTCGCCGCCGCCGTCGTTCATCGCGTTGATCTGAACGTAGAGGACGCCGCCGGGGAGCTCGGCCGTCCAGAACGGCTCTTCAGCGCGTGAGAGGGAGAGCGGGGCGGCCGCCGTCTTTGGCGCGATCAACTTCTCCCGGAGGGCGGCGGGGTCGATCGGCTCGGCGCGGAGGACCGTCCGGCCTCCGCCGGCGAAATCCAGGACAGCGGTGTTCCGATTCTCCGCCGCTCCGACAGCGGCCAGGTAGTCGGTCAGCGTCGCATAGAACGGTGCGGCCCAGAGGACCTGCTGGGCGTTGTCGTGGCTCACGTACGGCTCGAGGCGGGCGAGCACTTCCGCGGCCGGGATTCCACCGATGCGCTCGACTCGCTTTCCGATCAGGTCGCGGTCCGAGGCGTCGATGACATACAGCCCCTCCTCGAACGACCACAACATCAAGGGGAGGCGCAGCAGCGTTCCCTTCTTCATCCCGAAGGGCCACAGCAGAGTGTGGCCGTCCCCGACGGAGGCGAGGAGCCGCTGAATCTCGACGACGGCTTGCGCGTCGCTCAGGCCGCCGATCCGCGCGTCGAGGGCCGCGAGCCGCGCCTCGAGGTCTGGAGTGAGACCGCAATCGCGGAAGCGGGGATGCACCCGCTTCAATTCCGCGGCGAGGGCCGCCAGGTCCCGGCGCCACTCGGCGGCCCGATCCGCCGCGAGAATGGGGAGGGGAGCCGCCAGGAGCAGGGCCAGGGCCACGCACCGGGATCTCACTCTTCTCTAAACGGAGCCCCCGGCTCGAAGTTCTTCCAGGTCGAATCGTCGACCCGCTTTGCCGACGTTGCGGCCTGGATTCCCGGCCACCTGCGCCCGGACCTCTCTTCCCCAAAGGGAAGACCTATTACTTCTGCTCGCCCGATCACAATCTGCCCTCATCGGCTCTGCCCCGGGCAGATCCTTCGCTCCGCTCAGGATGACACCCGGGGGTTGACGACATCCATGTCCGAAAATGGCGATCCTGGAAATCGGAAGAGCGATACGCTGATTCGGTGGACGCTCTGAATGCCAGAGTCTGTGACCGGGCGCGGCTCGCTCGCGACGCGCGGTTCGACGGGCGGTTTTTCATCGGCGTCGTCTCGACGGGCATCTATTGCAGGCCGATCTGCCCGTCGCCGACCGCGCGGCGCGAGAACGTCCGGTACTTCCGGACGGCCGGGGAGGCCGTCGCGGCCGGCTTCCGGCCGTGCCTTCGCTGCCGGCCGGAGACGGCGCCCGGGACGCCCGCCTGGAACGGCACGTCCACCACGGTCGGCAGGGCCCTGCGCCTGATCACCGAGGGCGCGCTGCAGGCCGAGAACGTCTCGGGCCTGGCGGAGCGCCTCGGCGTGAGCCCCCGCCACTTGAACCGGCTTTTCCACGCGCATCTGGGCTCTTCGCCCGTCGCGGTCGCGAGGGCGTGGCGGCTGCACTTCGCCAAGCAGCTCATCAGCGACACGGACCTCCCGATGTTCCGGGTGGCGCTCGCGTCCGGTTTTCGAAGCGTCCGCCGCTTCAACGACTCGATTCGAAGTCTCTACGGACGGACCCCGTCGCAACTGCGGCGCATGCAGCCGGTCGCGCTGCGGGCGCGGCCCGACGAATATGTCTTCCGCCTTCCCTACCGTCCGCCCTACGACTGGGAATCGCTCCTCGCGTTTCTCGCGGGCCGCGCGATCCCCGGCGTCGAGGAGGTCGTGTCGGGAACCTACCGGCGCTCTTTCTCCCTCGAGGGGCGGCACGGCATCCTGGAAGTCCGGCACGACGAGAGCGTCCATGCCCTGGAGGCGCGCATCCGTTTCTGCGAGCCCGTTTCTCTCCTGCCGATCGTCACGAGGCTGCGCGCCCTGTTCGATCTCGCCGCGGACCCGTCGGTCATCGCCCGGCACTTCCGCCGCGACCTGCTGCTCGGGCGGCTCGCCCGCAAGTACCCCGGGCTGCGGGTTCCGGGCGCGTGGGATGGGTTCGAGTTGGCGGTCCGCGCGATTCTCGGCCAGCAGGTCTCCGTGGCGGCCGCCTCCACGCTCGCGGGACGGATCGCGGGGAAGTTCGGTGAGCGCCTCTCGCGTCTCCGACGCGGGCGGACTCCGCGTCGTGTTTCCAACGGCCGAGGCGATCGCCGGCGTCACCCTGGCCGGGATGCCCGGAGCCCGGGCGCGGGCGATCCGCTCGCTCGCGCGGGCCGTCGCTTCCGGCGTGATCACTTTCACGCCCTCCGGCGTGGACGAGGCGACGCTCGCGAGCCTCGCGCGCATCGGAGGCGTCGGCGAGTGGACGGCGCAGTACATCGCGATGCGCGCGCTGCGCCAGCCGGACGCCTTTCCCGTCAACGACCTGGTTCTGTTGAAGACAGCCGGCCGGGGCCGCCCAATGACTGCCGCGGCGTTGCGCAAGCGCGCCGAGCAATGGCGGCCGTGGCGGGCCTATGCGGCCCTCTACCTGTGGCGCGCGGCGGCGGACCTGGCCCGCGAGCGCGCGGCAACCGCGAGCCGCTCCGCTTCCGCCCCGCCGCGAACCGCTCGCCTGGCATAGTCCGTTGCACTACTGCGAAACATCGACACCGATTGGCCGGTTGTTGATCGCCGGCGACAAGGAAGGGTTGCGCAGGATCTCCTTCCAGGACGGACTTCATCCGATCGAGCCCGGCGAAGAGTGGCGGCGCGCCGAGGCGCCGTTGCGGGAGTCGATCGCGCAGTTGAAGGCTTACTTCGCGGGAGAGCTGCGCCGTTTCGACCTCCTCCTGGCGCCGGAGGGGACTCCCTTCCAGCGGGAGGTGTGGTCCGCTCTGACGACAATCGCCTACGGCAAGACCGTGACATACGGCGAGCTTGCCCGGCGGCTCGGCAGGTCGAACGCGTCGAGAGCCGTGGGGGCCGCCAACGGGCAGAACCCGATTCCCATCGTCATTCCCTGCCACAGGGTCATCGGCGCGGATGGTTCCCTGACGGGCTTCGGAGGGGGGGTGGCGATCAAGCGCCGGCTCCTGGACCTGGAGGCCGGCAGCCTGTTTCCGTGAGATTCGGTCTTCGGAATGATGAACGGGGAGGTCGAATGAAACGAGCTTTCAGGACTCTCGCACTCTGGCTCGCCTCTGTTCTCCTCTGCAGCGTTCGCGCGGAGGCTGCTCCGCCGGCGGCGGCCTCCCCGCAATGCGCCGACGCCGAGCACCGGCGGCTCGATTTCTGGGTCGGCGACTGGGACGCCTACGAGGTCGGCGGCGGCGACAAGCCGGTCGCCCGCGCGCGCGTGGAGGTCATCCTGGGCGGCTGCGGCCTGCTCGAGACGTATGACCAGTCCAACGGCCTCCTGGGTCAGAGCTTTACAACTTACGACGCCTCGCGGAAACTCTGGCACCAGACCTGGCTGACCAACCGCGGGCGGCTGCTCACGATCGAGGGGAAATTCCAGGGCAACAGCCTGACCATGCAGGGATCCCAGTCGTCGGCCGAGGCGCGCGAAGAAACCATCCGCGGCGTCTGGACGCCCGAGGATGGCGGCGTTCGGGAGACGGCCCAGACTTCCGCGGACGGAGGCGCGACCTGGCGGCCTCTCTTCGACATCCTGTTTCGGCTTCACAAGGAGGAACACGCGATGCCCTCGAAGGCGCTTTCCGGCGACGTCTCCGCTACAGTCACCGCGGTCGCGGCGTTGGATACGGAATACCAGGCGGCGGTCAAGGCAAACGACGCGGCCACGATGGATCGAATCCTGGCCGACGACTTCGTGCTCGTCACGGGCCGGGGAAAGACTTACAACAAGGCCGACCTGCTCGCTCAGGCGCGCGCCAGGAGCACTGTTTACGAGCATCAGGAAGAGCTCGAACAGAAGGTCCGGGTGTGGGGCGATACGGCCGTCGTGACCGCTCTGCTATGGGTGAAGGGGTCCGACGGCGGCAAGCCCTTCGACCGAAAGCTCTGGTTCAGCGACACGTACGTGCGCACGCCCGGCGGCTGGAAGTACGTGCTCGGCCAGGCGTCCCTGGCGCTGCCCGACCAACCGTGACGGAGATCCGGCGCCCGGTTACCCGGCCCCTGGCCGCGCGCTCCGCCTGAGCACCCAGGTCGTCATGCACCGGCGGTCCTGCACGACCGTCGTCTTCAGCGGATCGATCAGAACACCTCCGAGCTCCTCGGTCAGCCGCAGGAGGTACGCCTCATCGACGAGGAAGCGCTCGGTCCCGTCGGGCAGGAGGAAGCGCCGTCCGCCGAGCGGAGAAACGCGGTGCTCCATGCCGATGGAGGACGCGAGGCGGCAGAAGAAGAGCCCGTTCGGCTTGAGGATGCGCCAGCTCCCTTGCAGCATCGCCCGGAACTCCGTTTCGTCGCGGGCGAAGTGGAGCACGGCGCTGCTGACGACGACGTCCGCGCAGCCGTCCGGAAAGCTGCTCGACTCGACGTTCTCCGCCCGGAAATTCGAGGCGGGAAGCCGGGGAGCCAGCCGGGCGGCGAGGGCCCGCACGGCCTCGATCGCGGCCGGATCCGGATCGACCGCGCAGACTTCGTAGCCCTGGCCGAGAAAGAACACGAGGTTTCGTCCGTGGCCGCACCCCGCGTCGAAAACGGCCATCCCCGGTGAGACTCTTCCCCGCAGAATCTGGTCGAAGAGATAGATGTCGATCTGACCGAAGAGCGAGGAGAGGTCGATCATCTGAAGAGCCGGCTCCCGACAATCCTACATTCCGGCGAGTTGTCGTAGGATGCCCGCCAATGGAAAGCAAGGCGCGGGCCGCCCGTCCGAAGAAGAAGACCGCTTCGAAACTGAAGACGCAGCCCAACGACGCGAGCGTCGCCTCGTTCCTCGACGGAATCGCCGACGAACGGCGCCGCAAGGATGCCTACGCCGTTCTCGCCCTGATGAAGAGGCTCACGAAGTCGGAGCCGAAGATGTGGGGAAGCGCCATCGTCGGGTTCGGCGCGTGTCACTACCAGTACGCCAGCGGCCGCGGCGGAGACTGGTTTCTCATCGGCTTCTCACCCCGCAAGGCCGCGCTCGTGCTCTACTTCATGACCGGCCTTGCGCCCCACGCATCCCTCTTGAAGTCCCTCGGCAAACACAAGACAGGCAAGGGCTGCCTCTACATCCAAAGCCTCGAAGACATCGACCAGCCCACACTCGCCGCCCTCATGAAGGAATCCCTCGCCCGCCTGAAATCCCGCTAGACGTCCGACCTTGGACCTTAGACCTTAGACCTTAGACCTTAGACTTCTTCGTGTACCCCGGTCCCCTCAGCGCGCGGCCGGGGGTCTTGCCGGTGATCTTCCCTTCGTCGACGACGAGGACTCCGTTGACGGCGACGTAGCGGAAACCCTCGCTGTAACGGTTGGGAGTCTCGAAGGTCGCGGCGGAACGGACGGTCGCCGGGTCGAAGACGGCGAGGTCGGCGGCGAAGCCGGGCTTGACGAGCCCGCGATCGGAGAGCCCCGCGGCCTCCGCGGCGAAGGATGTCATCTTCCGGACCGCCTCCTCCAGGCGCAGCACCTTCTCCTCGCGCACGTAATAGCCGAGAATCCGCGCGGCGGAACCCCAGCCGCGCGGATGGGAGGTCTCGTGGGAGAGGGGGCCGTCGGTCGCCTTGGCGGGGGAGTCGGTTCCGAAGGAGACGATCGGGCTGGCCAGGGCCGCCCGCACGTCCTTCTCGTCCATGATCGCGATGATGCAGCCGGCGTTGGCGCGATCGGCGAGCACGATGTCGATCAGGGCATCTCGCGGGTCTTTTTTTTCGTCCGCCGCGATCGAGGCGATCGTCCTGCCTTCGTAGGGCTTCAGCTTCGGGTCGAGAACTTCGGCGACCATGATCCCTTCGGCGCCGCCCGAGCCCAGGTACTGGTTCTCCCAGTCCGCCGTTTCCTTCGCCATGTCGGACTTGACCCGCTCGCGGGTGGCCGGGTCGGCGAGACGCTTCAAGAGCGCTTCCCGGCCCCCCTCGCGCGCCCAGGGGGGCAGGCAGGCGTCCAGGCCGTTGGAGGCGCGGTTCCACGGGTACTGGTTTGCCGCGACGTCGAGCCCCTGCGCGCGAGCGTCCTCGATCGCCTTCAGGATCTCCGGCATCCGGCCGAAGTTGGATTTGTACGCCGTCTTCAGGTGCCAGATCTGCGTGCGGATCTTCGCCTCCCGCGCGATCGTGAAGACCTCCTCGAGCGACGCCGACAGGCGGTTGGACTCCGAGCGCTGGTGCGTGAAATATGCGCCGCCATAGCGAGCGGCGACCTTCGCGAGCGCGACGAGCTCGGCCGTCGAGGAGTAGATGTTGGGGATGTACTGGAGCGAAGAGGAGACGCCGAGAGCGCCCTCCCGCATCGCCTGGTCCACCATTGCCTCCATCCGGGCGAGCTCCGCGGGCGTGGCCGGCCGGTTCTCGCGGCCGACGACCATCGCCCGGACTCCCCCCGAGCCGATGAACGTCCCGAGGTTGATGGCGGTTCCGCGCCGCTCGAGCGTCGTAAAGTACTGATCGAGTGTCCGCCAGTCGGGGCGCACGCCGTATTTCTTGTAGATGTCCTCGTTCTCGGCGATGATCTTCTCGTCGATCGGCGCGATCGACTCCCCTTCGCCCGTGACTTCCGTCGTGATGCCCTGTGTGATCTTGGATGCCGCGCGGGGATCGACCAGGACGTTGTATTCGGACTGTCCGAGCAGGTCGATGAACCCGGGCGCGACGACGAGGCCCGAAGCGTCGATCGTGCGCGTGGCCGGCGCGGCCGCGAGCCTGCCGACCGCGGCGATCATTCCGCCGCGCACCCCGACGTCGGCCGCGAACCAGGGGGCCCCGGTGCCGTCCACGACCCGGGCGTTGACGAAGAGGATGTCGTAGGGAGCCGCGTTCCGGGCGGCCGGCGCGGCCGCGCAAAGGCACAGGGCGAGACAGAGAACAGCGATCTTTTTCATGCCGTCAGTCTATGATCGTTTCGTGGTTTGCTCACCCGGGCCGGAAGGGCCTCGATGACGTCGCCGCCGGGAGAACGCGCTCGCGGCCTTCTCGAAGAGCTGGTCGCGATCCCCTCGGTCACGGGCGCGGAAGGGCCGGTGCTCCACTTCCTCGAAGAGCGCTTCCGCGCGAAAGGACTGACCGTCGAGACCCAGAAGGTCTCCGCGGGCCGCCGCAACCTCTTCATCCGCCGCGATCCCGCGGTCGTCGTCTTCATGACGCACGCGGACACCGTGCCGCCGTTCTTCCCGCCCCGGCGCGAAGGCGACGTTCTGATCGCGCGAGGCGCCTGCGACTCCAAGGGGAGCCTGGCCGCGCAGGCGGTGGCGTTCGAAGACCTCGTCGCGGAGGGCGCGGCTGTCGGCCTCCTCGTCCTCGTGGGAGAAGAGCGGGGCTCCGACGGCGCCCTCGCGGCCAACCGCGAGCCGCGCGCGAGCCGGTACCTGATCTGCGGAGAGCCCACGCAGAATCGCTTTGTCGCCGGCTCGAAGGGGTGCCTCCGCATCCGCGCGGTCTCTCACGGCGTCGCGGGACACTCTTCGGTCTCCGGAAGCGACCGTTCCGCGGTCCTTCCGATGCTCGATTTCCTGGCAGACCTGCGGGCCGCGTCGCTGCCGGCCCACCCGGTCTTCGGCGACGCGATGATGAACATCGGAGTTCTCGAGGCCGGGTCGGCGCCCAACGTCGTCGCCGACAGCGCCCGGGCCGAAGTCATCTTCCGGACCGGCGAGCCGGTCGAAGCTCTGCTCGCGAAACTGCGCCCCGCCGCCTCCGGACGCGTGACGCTCGAGGTTCCTTACCGTTCCGACCCGATCCTGTTCCGGGTTCCGAAAGGGCAGCGCCAGGCGGAGATCGTCTCCTTCGCCTGCGATCTGCCGCTCCTGCCGGCCTGGGGAGAGCCGATCCTCGTGGGACCGGGATCGATCCTGGACGCGCACACCGCCGAAGAGAAAGTAGACCTGGCACAGATCGACGAAGCAGTCGATACTTACAGTGACCTTGCTCGCGGGCTTCTCGCTAAAGGAGAGGCGTATCTGGAACCAAAGCCGGGATAGGTGTCAGGTTTGAGGTGTCAGGGGAAATGCAGGTGTCAGGTGCCAGGTGTCGGGTGTCAGGGACCAGGGTCGGACGCACTCAACCTGACACCTGGCACCTGATACCTGACACCTGCTTTCTGTTCACCTTCCGTTCACTTGCGACACCATACTGTCGGCTCGAAAGGAGAGGACTGCAATGATCAAGATCGGAATCGTTTCCGTTCTGGCCGTGGCCCTGGCGGCCCCCCTCTCCGGCGACTCTCCGAACAAAGCCAAGACGCACGGATACGCGTTGTCCGGCACGATCACGAGCGTGGACGAAGGGCACAAGACATTCGTGGTCAGGAACGCCGCGGGCAAGAGCACGTCTCTGGTCTGGACCACCGCGACGACGGTCGTGGGAGGCCAGCTCAAGCCAGGCTCCAACGTCACGCTGCGCTATCTCAACAAGGACGGAAAGCACATCGCGACCTCGGTGAGCGTCGGGGAAGAGGTCGCCGAGAAGACGCCGGCTCCAAAGGCAGCCGCCACCCCCTCACAAAATCGCTAGGGCTTCTTCTCGCAGTCGCAGAGCGGATTCACCCTGTCCTGATTGGGGTAGCTCTTGTTCATCGTGAAGCAGAAGTCGAGGAGAGCCGCCGGCTCGGTTCCCTTCGAAGCCCGGGGCGAATCGCGACCGATCTCCTGAAAGCGGGGTGAGAGGACCCCCTCGGGGCTCACCTCCACCTCGAGATACCCATACCGGATGGCCGGCCACTCGGAGGTTCCCTTGCTCAGGTATTGCTCGGCCCCGGCGGTCCCGACGATCCAGCCCGTGAGCACCGTGCCGTTGCGCCCCCCGAACACGTTCTCGGCAAATCGGTGCGAGTGGGACGCGAAGACGTAGACCTTCTTTGACTGAGCCGCCTTCGCGAGCGAATCGTAGACAGTATTTCCGTCGCAGAAACTCGCGCACGCGGTGTCCATGGCGTGAAACGCGTTGCTGCTCCCGGGCAACGCGGCATGCATTCCAACCACGATGGCCAGGACTTCCTCCTTCTCCAGGTCGCGTTTCAAGACCAGATTCAGCCATTTGATCTGTGTCTCTCCGAATGCGCCACCGGAGTTGTCGAGCGAGATGAAGTCGACGCCTCTGAGGACGAAGTGGTAATAAGGCTCGCCCTCCTCGCCGCCGCCCGGGTAGTCGCTCAGACGCTGCGAATGGATCGGCTCCTGCGTCAACCAGCGCTGGAACGCGTGGCGGTAGTCATCGGCATGACGGCCGCCGTAGAGCTCGTGGTTTCCGGCGGCCAGGAAGACCGGCGTGCTCCCGAAAGGCTTGAGCTGTCTCTCGATGAAGTCGGGCCAGGCCTTCTGGAGGTACTCATGCATCATGGGGCTGCCCGGTTTCCCGGCCTTACGGTGCGACGAACAGTCGGCCGCGGGGTCTGTCCTCCTCAGGATGTCGCAGTCGGGCTCGTACATCCGCCGAAAGTCGCCGAGGTGCCAGTAGAAGCCGACCGGCTTCTGCCGGTTGTTCTTCGCGATGAGGGCCGCAATTCGCGGCATGACGACGTCACCGCAGTCCCGGGAGTCGCCGGATACGGCGAAGTACCAGGAGCCGCCGGCCGATCCGCCGCCGGCCACCTGAGCGCTGCCGGCCTTCGGCACGATGCCTGCCAGACCCAGGGACAGGACCCCCATCAGGAACAGCCGTAATCGCATGGCCGCTTCCCTCCGTCGATGTGTCCCGACTATCTCATGGGATCAGGCTCGTGGTTGTCCGAGCGCGTGCTCTTTCCTGACACCGGCATCCGGCGCGGCGCACCTCGAATGACCTCAGGGCGCCAGGGGGAGGACCGCGCGGAAGATCGTTCCGCCGCCCGGACGCTCGGCGATATCCACGCGGCCGTTGTGGGCGCGGACGACCTGGTCCACGATCGCCAGCCCGAGGCCGGATCCCTCGGGATTGCGCGCGCGCGCGGGCGATAACCGCACGAACCGCTCGAAGATGCGCGCCCGTTCCTCGGGCGCGATCCCCGGGCCCCGGTCGCGGACTTCCAGCCAGGCCTCTCCTCCCCCCGCGCCCACTTCGACCTCGACCATCGTGCCGGGCTCCGTGTAGAGAACGGCGTTGGAAATGAGGTTCGAGGCGAGCCGCATCAGGCCCTCCCGGTTTCCCGAGACCAGGGCCGGGCCGTTGTGCGTGAAGAGGCACTGGACGCGCCGGGGCGCTCCGAGCGGCTCGGTCGTGTCCACGGCCTCCGCCGCGATGGCCGCCAGATCGGTCGTGTCGCGGCGCGGGGCGGGAAGAGCGCCGTCGCCGCGCGCCAGATGCAACAGGCTGTCCACCTCCCGCGCGAGGCCGCGGGAGACCCGCTCGATCGTTTGAAGGGACTCGTTCCGTTCCTCGGGCGACGCGTCCGGGCGGAGCGCTTCCTGCGCCTCGCCGACGAGGACGGCGGTCGGAGTCTTCAACTCGTGCGCCGCGTCCGCGATCAGGCGCTTCTGGGCGCGGAACGCGTTTTCCAGGCGCTCGAGCAGGGAGTTGATGACCGCGGCGAGCCGGCGGAATTCCTCCCCGCGCTTGGGAACGCGCACCCGTTCCGACAGGTCGGTCGCCTCGACCCGCTCGGCGAGGCTCGTGACTTCCTCGACCGGCTTCAAGGCCCGCGTCACGACGCCCGCGAGAATCGCCGCGGTGCCGAGGAATCCCAGGATCACGAAGGCGGCCAGCGCGCGGTCCAGGCGGCCGAGCGTGCGCAGATTCGGTCCGATCCACCGGAAGAGGACGAGAGTCGAGCCCCGGGCCTTCTGCTGGAGGTGCGTCACGAGAAAACGGCAGACGCGCCCCTGCCCGCTGTAGGGCTCGACCGCCGTGTACGGAACCTCGGGACGGTCCCTGTACGGCACGATGCCCCCCGGCAGCGCCTGTTTGAGCAGGGTGCCGGAGGCCGCGACGGGAGAGTCTCCCTGAAAGAGGATCGCCGAGTGGTTGGCGAGCCGGAACTCGAAGGCGTTGGCCTCGAGCCCCGCTCTCAAGGTGTCGCGTTTGGATTCGAGGAGACCCTCGAGCTCGAAGCTCGAGCCCAGGGCCACGGCCAGCGTGTAGAGCTCTTCGTCGATGTCGTTGAACGTCTTCTCGCGGATCAGGGACCGGGCGCCGAACGCCAGCAAGCCGAGGAAGAGAGCGGAGAGAAGCGCTCCCGAGAGCGCCAGGCGCGCCGCGGGCCTTCTCCAGATGAAGAAACTTGAGCATCATCGCAGCCTGTAGCCCATGCCCCGGACCGTCTCGATCCGGGATAGCCGGCCGGGAGAGTCGATCTTTCGCCGCAGGCGGCCGATCAGGACGTCGATGGTGTTCGACATCGGCTCTTCCCGCTCGCCCCAGGCTTCCTCGAGGATCTCCTCGCGCGAGGTCACGCCGTCGGGCCGCCGGAGCAGGGTCTCCAGGATCGCGAACTCCCGCGCCGTCAGTTCGAGGAGCGCGCCGTCGCGCCACGCGAGCCGGCGCCCGGGATCGAGCGTCAGGTTTCCGCACTTCAATTCCTGCGGAGGCCGGCGCTCGTTGCGGCGCACGAGAGCGCGCGCTCGCGCCGCGAGGACCAGGAGGTCGAACGGCTTTCCGAGGTAATCGTCGGCGCCCTCGGAGAGCCCCTCGACCGTGGACTCGGGATCGTCCCGGGCCGTCAGCATCAGGATCGAGTTGGCGAACCCCTTCTCGCGGGCGCGGCGGCAGACTTCCAGGCCGTCTCCGTCGGGAAGCCGGCGGTCGAGCACGAGCAGGTCATACTCGTGCAGGTCCAGGAGATCCTCGGCCTCGTCGATGCGCGACGCCTCGTCGCAAGCGAGCCCCGTCCGCGTCAAGCGTCCGCACGACGAGCGACCGCAGCCGCAGGTCGTCCTCCAGAACGAGAGCCCTCACAGCGGGAAGTATGAGTTATCGGTTATCAGTTGTCAGTTGTCAGTTGTCAGTTGTCAGTTTCGATCCCCGGGATCCAGAACTGAGAACTGATCACTGAAAACTGACAACTCGAATCAGAAGAAGAACATCCCCGCGGCGGCGCCGAACATCACGAGGGTTATGACAGCCACGGCCGCTCGGGAGAGCACAGAGCTCGGCTGCCCCGCCATCAATTTGCGGTTCGAGGCGAGGACGAGGATGCCGACGAGCAGGAACGGGGCGAGCAGGCCGTTCACGACGGCGGACCAGTAGAGCGCCCGGACCGGGTTGACGTCCAGGAAATCGAGAGCGATGCCCGCTGCCGTCGAGAGGAAGACAACGCCGTAGAAGGCGCGCGCGGCGCGGAGCTTCTTGTCGAGCCCCTGGCGCCAGCCGAAGGTCTCGGCGAAGGCGTAGGCGGCCGAGCCCGAGAGCGTCGGGATCGCGAGCAGGCCGACTCCGATCAGGCCGACCGTGTAGAGCAATTCGGCGAACCGACCGGCCAGCGGCCGCAGCGCCTCGGCGACCTGGCGGGAGGTCTCGATCCGCGTCACGCCGTGCCGGTGGAGCGTCAGCGCGGTCGTCAGCACGATGAAGAAGAACACCAGGTTGGAAAAGAAGGTTCCGATTCCGATGTCGAGCCTGCGGTCCGCGATCTCCCGGCTGGTGGCGCCGATCCGGCTGCGGACCATCCGCTGTCCCATGGCCTTCTCTTCTTCGACTTCCTGCGAGGCCTGCCAGAAGAAGAGATAGGGAGAGATCGTCGTGCCGAGGATCGCGACGAGCGTCCCCCAGGCTTCCCGGCCGTGAGGGATCGAGGGAATGAACGCGTCGTGGAGGACGCTCCCCCAGTCGGGCCTCACGTGGAACGCGGTCAGGACGTAGGCGAAGAGAACGAGCGTGAGCCACTTGAGCGCGGTCGCGATCTGGTAATAGCGCAGGCGGACCGTCGCCCAGGCGATGCCGATGCCGAAGAGCAGGACGAAATAGTGCGAATCGATGCCCGAGAGCGTCTCCGCCGCGTCCGCCATGCCGGAGAGATCCGCGCCGATGTTGATCGTGTTGGCGACGAGAAGCGCGATCGAGACCAGGACGAGGCTCCACCGCGGGAACTTCCTGTTGAGCGCGCCGGCGAGGCCCCGCCCCGTGACCATTCCGATGCGCGCGCACATCATCTGGACGGCCGCCATGAGGGGCCAGGTCAGCCAGGCCGTCCAGAGCAGTTGAGTCCCGAGCTGCGCGCCCGCGACCGAATAGGTCGCGATGCCGGAGGGGTCGTCGTCGGCCGCCCCCGTGATGACTCCCGGGCCCAGGGCCGACAGGAAGCGGCGCAGGGGCCCCGGCCGCGGCGGCGCCTTCGTCGCATTGCTGCTCTTCATGTCCGCGACTGCCTTAGCACAAAGCTTGCCGGATTGGCGGCGAGGGCACTGGTAGGATTGCGGCAAGAGACACGGCATGCGCCTGTACAAGAAGGTTCTCCTGATCGCGGTTCTCCTTCTCGCCGCCGTTGCCGGCGTCATCGCCTGGAAGATCGGGCCGCGCAACATCATCGGCATGTTGCGGTACGACCAGCGCAAGGAGGGGAGTCTGAAAGTCGGCGACCGCGCCCCGGACGTCTCGCTGGTCTCCCTGGACGGCAAGACGTCGGTCCGGGTCTCGGAGCACGTCGGCGGCAAGCCTCTCATCCTCGTCTTCGGCAGCTATACCTGACCTCCGTTCCGGCGCTCGGTCGGGCGCGTGGAGAAGATGTTCGAGCGGTACGGAGACCGCGTCGGCTTCCTGACCGTCTACATCAAGGAGGCGCATCCGCTGGACGAGTGGCAGATGGACTCCAACGTGAAGGAAAACGTCTGTTACCCGCAGCCGCAATCCCTGGCGCAGCGCGTCGCCATCGCGAACGATTTCGTCAAGCGCTTCTCCTACCGCGTCCCGCTCGCGGTCGACGGCATGGAGAACCCGGCCAACGCCGCCTACGCCGGCTGGCCCGAGCGCTTCTACATCGTGGACGAGAAGGGCTTGATCGTCTACAAGGGCAAGCCCGGCCCCTTCGGCTATCACCCCGAGGAAGTCGAAGCCTGGCTCGCGCAGCGCTTTCCCGGGGAGAAAACCGCGCTGCTCCGGTAGAACGAACGTGACGCTTTCGCCAGGCACCCGGCTGGGCTCCTACGAAGTCATCGCCCCGCTCGGGGCGGGCGGGATGGGCGAGGTGTATCGCGCCCGCGACCCGCGCCTTTCCCGCGAGGTCGCCCTGAAGGTCCTTCCCGAGTCCGTCGCGGGCGACAGCGACCGCCTCGCCCGCTTCGAGCAGGAGGCGCGCGCCGCCTCCGCGCTGAACCATCCCAACATCGTCACGATCTACGAGATCGGGCAGTCGGATGGAACCCCCTTCATCGCGATGGAGCTGGTGGACGGGAAGACCCTTCGGGAGCTGACCGTGGCGGGCGCGCTGCCTTTCCGGCGCATCGTCTCGATCGCGGCGCAGGCGGCCGAGGGGTTGGCCAAGGCGCACGGGTCGGGGATCGTCCACCGGGACCTGAAACCCGAGAACCTGATGGTGTCCCGGGACGGGTACGTCAAGATCCTCGACTTCGGGCTCTCCAAGCTGGTCGCTCCGGATTCGGGCGGGGTCTCCGCGATGCCGACGCTCGCCCGGCCCGAGACGCACCCGGGCACCGTCCTCGGGACCGTCGCCTACATGTCGCCGGAGCAGGCGAGCGGCGAATCGGTGGACTTTCGCTCCGACCAGTTCTCCCTGGGCTCGATCCTCTACGAGGCCGCCTGCGGCGAGAAGGCGTTCTCGCGCAGGACCGCGGCGGAGACGATGTCGGCGATCATCCGCGAAGAGCCGGAGCCGCTGGCCAGGGCTCGCCCGGAAATTCCGCCGCCCCTGCGCTGGATCATCGAGCGCTGCCTGGCCAAGGATCCGGAGGAGCGCTACGCCTCCACCCGGGACCTGGCGCGGGATCTCGCGGGCGTGCGGGATCACATCTCGGAAGTGACGAGCGGAGCCGAAACGCCCGCCGTCGCCGCGCCGCGCGGCAAGCGCCGTCTCCTGCCGATCCTCGCCGGCGCGGGCCTTCTGCTGCTGGGCGCGCTCACCCACGCCCTCCTCGCGCCCGGCTCCGTCGGGAAGAGCGCCGCACCTTCGTTTCGCCGCCTGACCTTCCGCCACGGCTCCCTCCAGAACGCCCGCTTCGCCCCCGACGGCCGGACGATCCTGTACGGCGCGACGTGGGAGGGAGAGCCAGCCCGGCTCTACCAGGCGCGCCCCGAGAGTCCGGAGTCCAGACCGTTTGACTTCGGAGCCGACCGCGCCGACATCCTGGCGATCTCTTCCTTCGGGGGAGATGGCGATCCTGCTCAACCAGGGTCCTGCCGGCGGGGTCCTGGCGCGCGTCCCGATGGCCGGCGGGACTCCCCGGCGAGTCCTCGAGGATGTCTTAGTACGCCGGCGCGGACTGGGCGCCGGACGGCAAGGATCTCCTCGTCGCGCGCCAATCCGGATACAGGCTGCATCTGGAATACCCGATCGGCCGGGTGCTGACTGAGAGAGACTCCTGGTCGCCGCGGTTTTCTCCGAATGGGAAACTCATCGCCTTTTTCGAAGATGTCGGGACGCAGGCCGTCTCGGTCATCGATCCCTCGGGCAAGAACCACCGGGTCCTCTCGGAAGGCTGGGCGAGCCTCCAGGGAGCGCCCGGGTGGAGACCCGACGGCAAGGAAATCTGGTTCACCGCTTCGAAAGAGGCAGGGCAGCCGGAGGCGATTTACGGAGTGACGCTTTCGGGCAAGGTCCGGTTCGTCCTCCGGGTGCCCGGAATCCTGGAGCTCGACGACGTGTCCCGCGACGGCAGCGTCCTCGCCGCGCACCACACCATCGCCCGCGCCGTCATGGGCCGGAGCCTCTCGGAGGAAAAGGAACGCAACCTCTCCTGGCTGGATTACTCGGATCCGGAGGACCTCTCCGCCGACGGGAAAACACTCGTGCTGACCGAGAGCGGGGAGGGAAGCGGCGCGGAGACCGACCGTCTATCTCCGCCGGACCGACGGATCACCGGCCGTCAAGCTCGGAGAAGGGAGGGGGATGTCGCTCTCGCCGGACGGCAAATGGGTCCTCGCCGCCGCCGGCGAACCCGGCAAACCGCAAGGCCTGATCCTGCTGCCGACGGGAGCGGGTCAGTCGAGGACCCTGCCCGGCGGCCAGTTCGTGGATTACGGCGGAGCGGCTTTTTTTCCCGACGGCAAGAGGATCGTCTTCGCCGCTCAGAAGCGCGAGGGACCCTGGGGACTCTACGTTCAGAGCCTCGAGAGCGGAGATCCCCGTCCGCTCGGTCCCGAGGGATTTCAAATGCGCCGCGGCACCCGCCTCGTGTCGCCGGATGGACACTGGATCGTCGGCTTGAAAGAGCCCGGCAAGGCCTCGCTCATTCCAGCGGATGGCGGCGAGCCTCGCCCCCTCGCCGGGCTCGAGGCCGGCGATGTCCCGCTCTGCTGGAGCGCGGATGGCCGTTCGCTCTACGTGCGCGAAGCCGGCGGGGCGCCGGACACTCCCGTGCTGGAGACGAAGATCTGGCAGCTCGATCCGGCCAGCGGACAGAGACGCCTCTTCTCGGAAATCCGCCTCTCCGAGCCGGTCTCTCCGGCGGAGCGTTTTCTGCTGGCTCCCGAGGCGAAGACCTACGTCTACGCTTCCACGAGAGGCTACTCCCAGCTCTACCTGATCGAGGGAGTTCGGTGATTTTGGATTTTGGATTTTGGATTTTGGATTGAAATGACGATCTCTGCGGGAAGTCGGTTCGGCCCCTATGAAGTCCTGTCGCCCCTGGGGGCGGGCGGGATGGGGGAGGTGTATCGGGCGCGGGACGTCCGTCTGGGACGCGAGGTGGCCCTCAAAGTCCTGCCCGAGGAGGTCTCGGCTGACCGGGACCGGCTCGCGCGCTTCGAGCAGGAGGCGCGGTCGGCCTCGGCGTTGAACCATCCCAACATCGTCACGATCCACGACATCGGCCAGTCGGGCACGGTCTCCTACATCGCGATGGAGCTCGTCGACGGGCAGACGCTGCGGGAGATCGTGGCCGAGGGCGCGATGCCGCTGCGGCGGATCCTCTCGATCGCGCCCCAGGTCGCCGAGGGCCTCGCCAAGGCGCACGCGGCCGGGATCGTCCACCGCGACTTGAAGCCCGAGAACGTGATGGTGTCCAGGGACGGCTACGTCAAGATCCTGGACTTCGGCCTCTCCAAGCTCGCGGCGCCGGAGTCGGGAGAAGTCTCGGCCATGCCGACGCTCGCGCGGCCCGAGACCCATCCCGGCACGGTCCTGGGAACCGTCGCATACATGTCGCCGGAGCAGGCGAGCGGGCGGACGGTGGATTACCGCTCGGATCAATTCTCGCTGGGCTCGATCCTCTACGAGATGGCGGCGGGCAAGAAGGCCTTCGAGAGCAACACCGCGGCCGAGACGATGTCGACGATCATCCGCGACGATCCGGAGCCGCTCTCCCGGTCAACCCGAAGGTGCCGCCGCCGCTGCGCTGGATCATCGAGCGGTGCCTGGCCAAGGACCCCGAGGAGCGGTACGCCTCGACCCGGGACCTCGCGCGCGACCTCGCCGGACTGCGCGACCACGTTTCCGAGGCCTCGAGCGCGGCCGAGAGCATTTCCGCGGCCGGCCCCGCTCGCCGGCGCCGCCTGACTCCCGCTCTCGCGGCGGCCGCCGTCGTGGCGCTCGGCGTCGTCATCGCGGCGGTCCTGTTGCGCGTGCTGCCCGGGAAGACCACCTCATCTCCCCCGCGCTTCCAGCAGTTGACCTTCCGCCGGGGCCAGCTCAACAACGCGCGCTTCTCCCCGGACGGCCAGACGATTCTCTACGGGGCGACGTGGACCGGGGAAAAGCAGCATCTCTACGCAACGCGGCCGGGCAGTCCCGAGTCCTGGGCCCCGGACCTCGGGAGCAAGAGCTGGGACATCCTCGGCGTGTCTCCCTCCGGCGAGCTCGCCGTCCTCTCCTTCCCCGATCAGATCCTGGCGCGCGTGCCCCTGGCGGGCGGCGTTCCGAGAGACGTCGTTGCGGGCGTCCCCTACGCAAGCGCCGACTGGGCGCCCGACGGGAAGAATCTCGCCATCGTTCGAGAAAGCAACCACCGGTTCCGGCTGGAGTTCCCGATCGGAAAAGTGCTCCTGGAGAGCTCGCAGCCAATCTCCACCCCGAGGATCTCTCCGCGCGGAGACCGGATTTCGTACTGCCGCTTCGATCAGAACACGATCACGATCGCCGTGATGGAGACGACGGGAAAGGGAGTCCGGGGCCTCTCCGGGGGATGGGCCGACATCTCGGGGGTCCCGAGCTGGAGCCCCGACGGCCGGGAGATCTGGTTCTCGGGCAAGCGCCCGGGCGAAGGGCTCGGGATCCACGCCGTGGACCTCTCGGGCAAGCTCCGGCTCGTCACCCGCGTGCCGGGAAACCTCGAGTTGGACGACATTTCCAGAGACGGCCGGCTGCTCGTCGGGCACCACGCGATCCTGATCATCCTCATGGGGCGCATCGGCGGAGAGCAAAAAGACGGGACTTCTCCTGGCTCGATTATTCGTCACTCGCGGACCTCTCGGCCGATGGAAAGACACTTCTCATCTTCGAGAGCGGGCTGGGAGCCGGCGCGTCGTCCGCCGTGTACATCCGAAAGACCGACGGGTCGGCGGCCGTTCGCCTCGGAGAGGGAAGGCCTCTGGCGCTCTCGCCGGATGGATCCGCCGTTCTGGCTTCCGTCGAGCCTCCCGGTTCCCTTCCGCACCTGGTTCTCCTGCCGACGGGCACCGGGGAGGCGAAGTCCCTGTCCGAACGAGCGCTTCGCTGCGTTCGAGGCGGCGCAGTTCCTGCCGGACGGCAAGAGGGTCGTCTTTTCGGCAAGAGAGAAGGACCGTCCGCCCCGCGTCTACGTGCGCGACCTGCAGGCCGCCAAAGAGAGCCCGATTACTCCCGAAGGCGTCTCGCTCGAGGTCTGCACGAAGCCCGTCTCGCCCGACGGCCGGTCGGTCGTTGCGTTCTCGGACGGCGGCAAGGCCTCTGTTTTTCCGATCGACGGGGGAGATCCGAGGCCGGTCGCGGGGTTGAACCCCGGAGACCGGGTCGTTCAGTGGGCGTCGGACGGACGCTTCCTGTACGTGGTCCACCGACGGGATGTGCCGGTCAAGGTGTGGCTGCTCGATCCGACGACCGGAGACCGCCGCCTCTTCAAGGAGATCGTGCCGGCCGAGCCGACGGACAATATCTGGTTCTTCCTGATCACGCCGGACGGCAAGTCCTACGTCTACAACTATCAGCGGGCGTTCTCCAACCTCTACCTGGTCGAGGGATTGAGATAAGCGATTTGTGATTTGTGATTTGTGAATTGAAAGCGCCTGTCATCCTGAGCGAAGCGAAGGATCTGCTCCCACTCTCAGGAGCGACTGGAGCAGATTCTTCGTCGCTTCGCTCCTCAGAATGACAGCGGGGGCAGAGCGATTTGTGATTGGTGATTTGTGATCAGCGCGGGTTCGAAGTTCGGTCCCTACGAGATTCTCTCGCCGCTCGGGGCGGGAGGGATGGAAGAGGTGTACCGGGCGAGGGACCCGCGGCTCGGGCGCGAGGTCGCGCTCAAGGTGTTGTTGATGAGCAGAGACGGCAAGTCTTACGTGTACGGCGCCTTCCGGGCCTCGTCCGAGCTGTACGTCGTCGAAGGCTTGAAGTAGCCGGTCAGCCTCTGCCCCAGCCTTCGCGGAACTCGTTGCGGCGCTTCCAGACGTAGAGGAGGATCGCGACGTTGACGGCGAGGATCAGATAGCGGCGCATGCCCGACGGCCTGCGGAAGATCTCGAAGATCTCGAGCGGGATGCCGAGCGCCGTCAGCACGATCGTGAAGTAGGTGGACCACCAGACGCGCGCCGTCAGCAGGGTCGCCTCGGTTCCGAAGACGGCCGCGACGAAGAGCGAGGCGACGGCGATCCCGATCGCCCATCCGGGCGTCAGGTGGGAGATGGCCCTCACCAGCTCGTTTTCCGGAGAGGACCGCAAGAAGCGCGCGACCTGTTCCGCCGTGGGGAACGGATCGGCCCTCGAGAGACTCAGGGCGGCGATCCCCACGAGGAGAAAGACCACCGCCTTGAAGTACTTGAAGACGATGATCGCGAGGAATCCCCCCGACATCTTGTTTTGATTGGGCATGGGCCGCTCACCCGATCCTATCCGTTTTGGAGTCCTGCCGGCCTGTCGCGGGCTTCGTGATTTGATTGCGCGGTTGCCGCGGGAGGTGAGCATGGTCAAGCCGGTGCCGGTGTTTCTTCTCGCGGTCGGTCGCGGCGGCTCGGCCGTGCGCCGAACCGGAGCGGCCGGTCCTCGTCTACCGTCCCGCGCACGAGGAGTTGAAGTACACGTTCGGGGGCGCGGCGCCCGCGCGCCGCATCCAGCCGGGGACGCGGATCGTCTCGCTGGACCGAGGACTGTTACGACGGCGCGGTGACGAAGCCGG
Source organism: uncultured Acidobacteriota bacterium (assembly GCA_963741435.1). Lineage (GTDB taxonomy): Bacteria > Acidobacteriota > Thermoanaerobaculia > UBA5066 > Gp7-AA6 > JAWOLE01. The sequence goes on from CAVUIX010000014.1 coordinate 227,612, forward strand.
GCCAGATGCCGTCGAAGGTCCAGCTTCCCGGCCACGACAACCCGCAGACCGGGCCCTTCTACGTCGAAGGCGCCGAGCCGGGCGACACGCTCGCGATCCACATCGAGAAGCTGGAGCCGGCGCGCGACTACGGGATCTCCTCTTCGTTCCCGGGCTTCGGGGCCTTGAACGGCACCGACCGGACGGCGATCCTCGGCGCGGAACTGCCCGAGACGGTCTGGTTCTACCAGGTGGACAAGGCCAGGGGCGTCGCGCGCACGCGCTCGCAGGACGGGAAGCACTCCTGGGAGGTCCCGCTCGCGCCGTTTCTCGGCTGCCTCGGCGTCGCGCCGGCCGGCGGAGAAGTGCGTTCGACGATCGTGCCGGACAGCTTCGGCGGCAACATGGACTGCCCCGAGGTGCGCGCCGGCAACACGGTCTATCTCGGCGTGAACGTGCCGGGGGCGCTGCTCTCCTTCGGCGACGGGCACTTCGCCATGGGAGACGGAGAGATCATCGGGACGGCGATCGAAGGCGCGATGAACGTCGAGCTGACGGTGGACCTCGTCAAGAAGCGCGCGACGCCCTGGCCGCGGATCGAGAACGCGGAATGGATGATGTCGGTGGGAGCGTCACGGCCGCTCGAGGACGCCGCCCGGATCGCCTTCAAGGACATGGTCGCCTGGGTGCGCGAGAAGACCGGGCTCTCCGAGATGGACGCCTACGAGTTCGTGTCGCAGACGGCGCGCGCGCCGATCGTCGAGATGGTGGACCCGCAATACACGGTCCTCGTCAAGATCGAGAAGAGCCGCCTGCCGGTTCCCTCGAAATGAGACTGGAGACAGTATGAAGACACTCTCGTTCGCGCTGCTTCTTGTCGCGGCCGCGCCCCCGCAGGCAACTCCGCCCGGCGCCGAAGACCTCGAACGCTCCGTGGCGGCGATGGTGAAGATCGGCTTCTGCGCGAGCCCGAGCTTCTCTCCCGACGGGAAACGCATCGCGTTCGTCTCGAACATGACCGGCATTCCGCAGATCTTCACCGTCTCGAGCGACGGCGGATGGCCGGAGCAGGTCACGGCGTTCGACGATCCGGTCGGGTTCGTCACCTGGTCTCCCGAAGGATCGTGGCTCGCGTTCTCCCTCGCGCCGGGCGGCGGCATGAACCAGCAGGTCTACCTCGCGCATCCCGACGGGTCCGGCGTGAAGCGGCTGACCGACGGCGGCAAGGAGACCAACCAGCTCGACACGTGGAGCCGGGACGGCCGCCTGCTCGCCCTGGGATCGAACCGCCGGGACGGCGCCGCGATCGACGCCTACGTCTACGACACGGAGTCCGGCCGGATGCGCCTGGCCGCGCAGAACCGCGGCATCGGCGGCTTCCAGGACCTGTCCCGCGACGGCAAGAGCGCGCTGCTTTAACCGCCTCGTCAGCCGCGGCGACAACAACCTCTATCTCGTGGATCTCGCGACCTCGAAGGAGACTCTCCTGACGCCGCACGAGGGGCCCGGAAGCTTCAGCGGCCTCTTCTCGCGCGACGGACGGACGATCTACCTCGAGTCGAACAAGGACCGCGACCGGGTCGTGTTCGCGCAGACGAAGCTCGGCCCCGATGGGACGCCCGGCCCGATCGAGGTCCTCGCCGAGCGCCCGGACGCGGAGCTCGCCGACATGCGAGATCGACGACGCCGGAGCGAAGGTCGCGCTCCTCTGGAACGTCGCGGGAAGGAGCGAGATCGAGATCCGCGACCTCGCTTCGTCGAAGACGATCGCGCGTCCGAAGCTGCCGGCGGAGATCGCCGGCGGATTGAGATTCTCGAAGGACGGGCGGCTCCTGGCGATGTCGCTCTCGGGCGCCGCGACTCCCTCGGACATCTGGGTGTACGACCTCGAAGCGGACCGCTTCCGCCAGGTCACGCACAGCCCGCACGCCGGCGTCGATCTCGGCGAAGCTCATCCGTCCGGAGCTCGTCAAGTTCCCGGCCCACGACGGGCTGGAGCTGTCCGGCTGGCTCTACCGCCCCGCGGGAGCCGCGCCCTATCCGATCGTCCTCTCCTACCACGGCGGTCCGGAGGGGCAGGAGCGGCCCGGCTTCAACAGCACGTACCAGGCGCTGCTCGCCAACGGCATCGCCGTGTTCGCGCCCAACGTCCGCGGCTCCTCCGGCTTCGGCAAGAAGTTCGTCAACCTCGACAACGGAGCGCTCCGGAAAAACGGCGTCCGGGACATCGAGTCGTGCGTCGCAGGCGGTCGTGAAGTCGGGCGTCGCGGATCCCCGGCGCATCGGCATCATGGGCGGCTCGTACGGCGGCTACATGGTGATGGCGGGATTGACGGAGTATCCGAAGACGTTCGCCGCCGGGGCGGACCTCTTCGGCGTCGTCAACTTCGAGACGTTCTTCAAGCACACCGAGCCGTGGATGGCGGCGATCTCGAAGATCGAGTACGGCGACCCGGACAAGGAGGCCGCGATGCTCCGCGACCTCTCGCCGATCCACAAGGTGGACCGCGTGACCGCGCCGACGATCGTCCTCCACGGCGCCAACGACACCAACGTGCCGGTCGTCGAGGCCGAGCAGGTCGTCGAGAGCCTGAAGAAACGCGGCGTCCCGGTCGAGTACGTCCTCTTCCCCGACGAGGGCCACGGCTTCCGAAAGACTCCCAACCGGATCCGCGCCGCCGTCGCCATCGTCCGGTGGTTCACGAAGTACCTGAAATCGTAGGGCGCTACGAAACGGGCCCTGGTCGTGCCGTAGGGGCGGGCCTTGCGCCCGCCCATCTCACGCTGATCGATTCGGTCGGATCAGAGCCTTGACGACGGCGAAGCGCTCCATGTCGGCGAGCGCTTCGCTGGCCTCGTCGAGGGAGTACTCGCGCGTGATCAGGTCGCGCCAGCGAAAACGCGCGTTGTGTCGGGCCATCAGCTGCAGCGCGCGGTGGAGGTGGGTGAACTCGTAGCCCCAGCAGCCGAGGATCGTGGCGTGCTTGCGGTTGATGTGGCGGTGCGGGTTGAGCGTCACGTCGCCGGCGTCGGTGTACTGGCCGACGATGACGTAGCGGCCGGCGTCGCGCAGCATCTCCAGCCCCTCGGGCACGGCCGCGGGATTGCCCGAGGCCTCGATGACGACGTCGGCGCCCCGCCCTCCCGTGCGGTCGCGAACCCAGGCGACGCGATCGGCGGCTCGACGCATCGGTGATGTCGAGGACGTCGTCGGCGCCGAGTCTTATCGCGGCCTCGAGCCGCGCCTCCGGAGCGCCGACGACGAGGACCGAGAGCGCGCCGGAGAGCTGCGCGAAGATCGCGGCGTTCAAGCCCACGGGGCCGCTCCCCTGGACGACGACGGTGTCGCCCATCGCGATGCCGGCGCGCTCGACGGCGTGAAAGCCGGTCGGCAGGCCGCAGCCGCCTCCCATGAAATCGAGCGCGTCGATTCCCTCGGGCAGCGGCAGGACCTTGACTCCCGGCAGGATCTCGATCCGCTCGGCCCATCCGCCGAGGAGCCCGTCTCGCGCCGAGGTCGTGATGCCGTAGACGCGCCGGTGCGGGCAGCGCGTGGCGGCCTTCGCGACGAGGCAGTGCCAGCAGTTGCCGCAGGTGCCGAAGACGTCGAAGAAGGTGACGAGCGTTCCGGTCTCGATCGCGCGTCCCTCGACGTCGAGGAGCGGCCCGTTCGTTTCGAGGACGCGGCCGCAATTGACGTGCCCCGGGATGATCGGGTACGGCACGCCGGAGAGCCGCCCGTGGTGGAGATGGACGTCGGTTCCGCAGACCTCGCTCGCGATCAGTCTCGAGCACGGCGCCGCCCGGCCTGGCCGCGGGCGCCGGGAAGCGCCGGCGCTCCAGCGGGCGCCCCGGCCCGGGCATGACGACGGCTTCGACAGTGTCCTTCATGGCATCCGGTGCCGCAGCGAGAGAAGGCCGCCGACCGTGACGGCGATCGCGAGGACCCGATCAGCGAGTACCAGGGCCACGCGATCTTCTGGCCGAGCGGGAGCGGGATCCAGCCCTTCGAGCCCAGGAAGAGCGCCAGCATGAAGACCGTCGAGCAGGCGACGCCCCACAGCACGTCCGCCTGCCGGGCGCGGCGCGCGTAGATCGCGAGGAGAAACGCGCCGAGGAGCCCTCCCGCCGTGACGCGAGAGCAGACCCAGGCCGACCTGGACGGCCGGCTGCGACTGCGAGAGGCGCGAGAATCCGATCGCGAGAAGCGCCAGCAGCGACCGTCCAGAAGAGCGTCAGCGCCCGGCCGAGAGCGCAGCCCGCTCTTTCCTTCGAGGCGCTCGCTTGCCGCCATCGGGCCGACCACGTCGTGCGCGAGCGCCGAGGCGAGCGAGTTCAAGGCCGAGGACTCCGAGCACATCGCGGCGGAGAAGATCCCGGCGACGAGATAAGCCGAGATGAAGGCCGGCAGGTGGCGCACGATGAAGGTCGGGAAGATCTCGTCGGGCGCGCGGAAGGCGCCCGGCGGCGGAGCGGATCGATCGGCCGGCCGTGGAAGAAGGCGAAGAGCATGACCCCGATCGAGAGGAAGAGGCGCCATCTGGACGAGGACGACGAAGCCGCTCCCGATCAGGGCCTTCCGCGCGTCCTTCAGGCCGCGGCAGGCGAGCAGCCTCTGGACGATCAACTGGTCGGCGCCGTGGCTCGCCATCGCGAGGAACGTCCCGCCGAGCACGCCGGCCCAGAGCGTGTAGGGGCGGGCCAGATCGAACTCGAGATGGAAGAGCCGGGCCGGCTGCCCCGCCGCGGCGTTGGCCGCGAGCGCGCCGGAGAGCCCGCCGGGAACGCGTCGCGAAGAGAAAGCCGAGCGCGAGCAGCGCGCCGGAGAGATAGACGAAGACCTGGATCAGGTCGATCCAGATGACCGCCTTGATCCCGCCCAGGAACGTGTACAGCGCCGTCGCGCCGGCGAGGATCGACGACGGCCGTCCAGATCGGGATGCCGAGGATCAGCGCGATCGGGATCGCCGGCACGGCCAGTCGCACCGCCGCCGCCATGACGCGCGTCACCATGAAGAGGAGCGAAGTGAAGCGCCGCGCGGCCGGCCCGAAGCGCGTCTCGAGCAGCGCGTAGACCGTCACGAGCTCTCCCTGGAAGTAGCTCGGCAGGAGGAGAAGCGAGACGGCGATCCGCCCGAGGACGTAGCCGAAGACGAGCTGCAGGAAGGCGAACCCGCGTCCGGTAGGCGTCGCCGGGAATCGACAGGAACGTCAGCGCCGAAGTCTCCGTCGCGACGATCGAGCCCATGACGGCCCACCACGGCATCGCGTGGCTGCCGAGAAAGTAGTCGCGCGCGTCCTTCTGCCCGCGCCCGATCCAGGCGCCCAGCACGTTGATCCCCGCCAGATACACGAGGATCAGGATGAGCGTCGGGAGCCCCACGCGCAGGGATTCCATCGTTGGCGGAATTATCGCCTGTGCTAGAATCCTTCGCCTTCTCATGGCTCTCTTCCGCCGGGACTCGTCTCGGGCCCTACGAGATGCTGGCGCCGCTCGGCGCCGGAGGCATGGGCGAGGTCTACCGGGCGCGCGACCCCGGCTCGGCCGCGAGGTCGCCGTCAAGGTGCTTCCCGAGAGGTTCACCGGCGACGCCGAGGCGGTCGCGCGGTTCGAGCGCGAGGCCTTCGCGGTCGCGGCGCTCTCCCATCCCAACATCCTCTCGATCTTCGATTTCGGCGTCAGGAGGACGGGTCTCCTTCGCCGTCACGGAGCTGCTCGAGGGGGAGACGCTCCGCGCGGAAGCTCGCCGCCGGGCCGCTGCCGGCGCGCAAGGCGGCCGATTACGCGCGCGCAGATCGCCGAAGGCCTCGCCGCGGCGCACGCGCGGGGAGTCGTCCACCGCGACTTGAAGCCCGAGAACCTGTTCGTGACCGAGGACGGCTTCGTCAAGATCCTCGACTTCGGCCTGGCGCGGCGCGTGCCCGCCCGAGGCGACGCGACCGACGCGGAGACGCTCGGCGCGCTGACCGAGCCGGGCGTCCTCCTGGGAACCGTCGGCTACATGTCGCCCGAGCAGGTCCGCGGCGAGCCCGCGGACGCGCGCTCGGACATCTTCTCCTTCGGCGCCGTCCTCTTCGAGATGCTCTCGGGAGTCCGGCCGTTTCGCCGCGACAGCCCCGCGGAGACCATGACCGCGATCCTGCGCGACGAGCCCCCGGAGATGCCGGAGGAGGCCCGCCTCGCCTCTCCGGTCCTCGAGCGCATCGCGCGGCGATGCCTGGAGAAGGACCCGGGATCGAGATTCCAGCTCGCGCGCGATCTCGGCTTTGCGCTCGAAGCGCTCGCGGGCGCGGCCGCGCCGCGCCCCGCCGCGCAACGGGACGCCGCCGAGGGCAAGGAGCGCCGGCGCTCCGTGGCCGTCCTCTTCTTCAAGGACCTGGCGGCGAATCCCGAGAACGCGCACCTGGGCCTGGGACTGGCGGACTCGACGATCACCGAGCTCGCGCTCGTCAAGTCGCTCCTCGTGCGTCCGACGGCCGCGATCCTCCGCTACCGGGACCGCGCGGTCAGTCCCGAGGAGGCGGGCCGGGAGCTCGGCGTGGACGCGGTCGTGGACGGCAGCTTCCAGCGCTCCGGCTCGCGCCTGCGCGTGACGGTGCAGCTCGTCGCGACCGCCGACGGCCGGTCGCTCTGGGGATCGAAGATCGACACTTCGCTCGACGACATCTTCCAGATGCAGGACGAGGTTTCGCGGCGGATCGCGGAGGCCCTGGAAGTCGAGCTGTCGCCCGCTGACGAGCGGCGGCTCGCGCGCGCGGCCGAGGGCCATCGCCGGTTCTGGGAAGGGAAACTCGATCGCCTCGATGCCGTGCTCCAGGACATGCCCGCGGGACGGGCTCACGAGCTGTACATGAAAGGCCGGACGCATCTCTTTTCCGATACCGATCGAGGGCACCCGCGCGGCGATCGCGGCGTTCGAGAAGGCGCTCGAGGACGACCCGCGGTTTCGCGCTCGCCATCGTCGGGCTCGCGAGCGCCTATGCGCGCATGGGGTTCACCTTCGATCCGGGAGGAGACTGGCTCGATCGCGCCGAGGCGATGGGCCGCAAGGCGCATGGCGATCGAGCCGGGTCTGCCGGAAGGGCATTATCTGAAGGGCCTGCTCGCGTGGTCGCCGCGGCACGGATTCGACCATGCCACGGCGATCCGGGAGTACCTGGCCGCGATCGCGGGCCGGCCCGAACCTGACCGAGGCCCACGATCGGCTCGGGGTCGTGCTCTTCCACGTCGCGATGCTCGAGGAATCCGCCGCCCACCTGCAGCAGGCGCTGGCCATCAACCCGGAGGACACGCTGGCGAAGGTCCATCTGGGGTTCGTCGCGGTACCTTCAGGGGAATTACCGCGAGGGACTGGAGATCTCGCTGGCGGCCGAGCGGGAGCCTTCGCTCTGGTGCAGCTATCAGATCGCGCTCTGCCAGATCCGGCTGGGGGACCTGGAAGGCGCCGAGCGGCGATTCGCCGGCACGGCGCGCCTCGTTCCCGGACGACCCCGGCTCCCATTCCCTGCGCGGCCTGATCGCCGCCCGCCGCGGAGACGCGGGACGGCCCGGCGGAGATCGAGCAGACCATTCGCCACCAGTCCGGCGGCAGCGCTTCATCGAAGTCGCGATCAAGGCGGCGTCCTTCGGGCACTACCACCACGCCCAGTACGACATCGCCTGCATCTACGCGCTGATCGGGGAGAAGGCCGCGGCGCTGGACTTCCTGACCAGGCGGCGGGCAACGGCTTCCCGTGTTACAGCTTTTTCGAGAGCGATCCCTTCCTGGAATCTCTCCGAGCGCGAGATCCCGCTTCCTCGCGCTCGTCGCGGAGCTCCGCGCCCAGTGCGACGGCTACCGCCGGATCTACCGGCAGCCCTGGGCGCGAGCGACGCGCCGGCCGCCCCGAGAGATAGACCCGAGGCCTTGAAGCGCGCCCGCCCCCGCCGCGAACATGCGGCTAGAATCCTCGCCCGGATCCAATATGACGCTTGCCGCCGGAACACGGCTCGGGCCCTATGAGATCCTCGCGCCCCTGGGCGCGGGAGGGATGGGGGAGGTCTATCGGGCGCGCGATGAGAGGTTGAAACGCGACGTCGCCGTCAAGGTCCTGCCGGCGTCCTTCTCGAACGATCCCGAGAGGATGCGCCGCTTCGAGCAGGAAGCGCAGGCGGCGGGCGGACTGAACCACCCCAACATCCTCGCGATCTACGACCTCGGCAGGGTCGACGAATCGCCCTATCTCGTTTCGGAGCTTCTCGAGGGCGAGACGCTTCGCGAGAGGCTCGCCACGGGGGCGCTCCCGCCCGAAAGGCGGTGGACTTCGCCGTCCAGATCGCGCGGGGTCTCGCCGCGGCGCACGAGAAGGGGATCGTCCATCGGGACTTGAAGCCCGAGAACCTCTTCGTGACCCGGGACGGCCGGGTGAAGATTCTCGACTTCGGCCTGGCCAAGATCGTGGCCTTCGACGGCGGGGACCGGAGCCACGAACGTTCCCACCCAGGCCGCCGGCACCGAGCCGGGGATCGTCCTGGGCACCGTCGGTTACATGTCGCCGGAGCAGGTGCCGCGGCAGGCCGGCCGACGTCCGCTCCGACATCTTCGCCTTCGGCGCGATTCTCTACGAGATGCTCTCGGGCAAGCGCGCCTTCTCCGGCGCGAGCGCGGCGGACACGATGAGCGCGATCCTGTCGAAGGAGCCGCCGGAGCTCTCCGAGACCAACCGGAACATTCCTCCCGGCCTCGAGCGCATCGTCCGGCACTGCCTGGAGAAGAATCCGGAGGAGCGCTTCCACTCCGCCCACGACCTCGCCTTCGACCTTCAGGCGCTCTCGGCGGATTCGAGCGCGGCGTCTCGCCCGGCCGCCGCCGCGGGACGGGTCCGGCAGCGGCGGATGGTTCCCCTCGCGTGGGCGGCCGCCGCCCTCGCGGCCGGAGTGATCCTGGCGGGACTCGGGGCGGCGGCGCTTTTGCGCAGGTCCGGCGCGGAGCCCCCGACCTTCCGGCGTCTGACTTTCCGGCGCGGCTATGTCTCCACGGCGCGCTTCGCGCCCGACGGCCAGACGATCGTGTACGGCGCCGCCTGGGAGGGCAAGCCCGTCGAGATCTACACCGCTCGCCCGGAAAGCCCGGAGTCGCGCCCCCTCGGAATCGGCTCGGCGGACGTCCTTTCGATCTCGAAGGCGGGGGAGCTCGCCCTCTCGCTGAATCGCCGCTTCACCACCGGCTGGGAGACAGTCGGGACGCTCGCGCAGATGCCCCTCTCCGGCGGAGCGCCGCGGGAAATCCTGGAGAATGTCTCGGAAGCCGACTGGGCGCCCGACGGCAAATCGCTCGCCGTCGTGCACGAGGTCGCCGGGAAGTACCGCCTGGAGTTCCCGATCGGCAAGGTCCTCTACGAAACGCCGGGATGGGTCAGCCTCGCGCGCGTTTCCCCGAAGGGCGACCGGATCGCCTTCGTCGATCACCCGGTTCGCGGAGACAACACCGGCTCGCTCGCGGTCGTCGACCTGGCCGGAAAGCGGACGAAGCTTCGCGAGCAGGCCGGCACGGGACTGGCCTGGTCGGCGTCGGGCGACGAGATCTGGATGAACACCGGGGGCGCCCTGCGGAAGATCTCGCTCTCCGGCGCCGACCGTGTCTTTGCCCGTGTCCCCGGCGGGTTCCTGGTCCAGGACATCTCGCGGGAGGGCAAGGTCCTCGCGGCCCATTCCAACATCCGCCGGGAGATCGAGGGCCTGGCCCCGGGTGAAACCAAGGAGCGAAACCTTTCCTGGCTCGACTGGTCGTTCCCGATCGCCCTGTCCGGCGACGGCCGGCTGGTCCTCTTCGAGGAACAGAACCGCGGCGGAGACCTGGGCTACTTGATCTACTCGCGCAAGACGGACGGATCTCCCGCCGTGCGCCTGGGCGAAGGGAACACGATCGGTCTCTCGCCGGACAACCGGTGGGCCCTCGCGGTCGTCGGTCCTTCCTCGGCGCGGCAGATCGGCCTGTTGCCGGTGGGCGCCGGCCAGAGCCGGCTGCTGCCCCGCGACGCCATCGAGTACCAGCCGTGGGGAGCATGGCTGCCGGACGGGAAACGTTTCGTGGCGGCCGGGGTCGAGCCGGGGCACGGGACGCGTCTCTACATTCGGGACGTGCAAGGAGGCGCGGCCCGCCTGGTGACGCCGGCCGAGATCCGCGTCTCCTTCACCGGGATCAACGTTTCCCCGGATGGAAGGTCGGTGACGGCCTCCTGCCGGACGGGACCGCCTCGATCTTCTCGATCGAGGACGGAAAAGCGCGGCCGCTCGCCGGCGTCGCCGCCGGAGAATCGCCGATCGGGTGGAGTGAAGACGGATCGCTCTTCGTCGCGCAGACCCAGGGGTTACCCGCGAAAATCTTTCGCGTGAACGCGGCGACGGGGGAGCGAGCTCTCTGGAAAGAGGTCTCGCCTCCCGATCCCGCCGGCGTCTTCGGCGTCGACCCCATCCGCCTGACGCCCGACGGGAAGTCCTCCGTCTACTCCTACCGGCGGGTGCTCATGGACCTCTACCTGATGGAAGGGCTCCGTTAGTCCTCGCTCCTGACCGGGGCTTTCCCCTTTCCCTTCGGGAGAGGGTCAGGGTGAGGGCGCTGGTAAAGCCGCGACCGGGCTGGGACGGTGATAGCCGATAGCTCCAGCGCGCCTCTGGGTCATCGGAAATCAGGGGGGAAAGAAAAAAGGCCGGCTGCCCGCGCAGCCGGCCCGATGGAATCGAAACTCAGCGAATCAGAAAGTCTTGCTCCAGGTTCCGAACGAGACGAAAGGGTTGCCGTTCTTCGCCCGGTCGACGAAGACGTCGATCGTCTTCTTGGTCCCGCCGGTGACCGTATCGAGAACAAAGCCGTCGCGCAGGTAGTAGGTGGTCGGTGTCCCGTTGAGAAGGAACTCGAGCCGGCTGTTCGCGGCGCCGTCGTTGAACCAGAGCCTCGCCGTACCGCTGCGGTGGCCGCCGACGCCGGTGATCCGCACGGACAGCCGGAAGCCGAGGGTGTCCCCCGTCGTGATACTGACGGGATCCGGGCGAAAGGGCGATGGCGATCGACCGGAGGATCGCATTGTTGAAGCCGCTGCTGCCGCCCGGCACGTTGTCGACCTGACCCGTGCCGACGACGGACCCCATTCTTCAGGACCTCGGCCTTCACGTCGAACCTGGTGCCGACGTCATCGCTGTTCTTCAGTCCGAGCCAGACCTTGCCCGTGACCGGTCCGGCGAGCCGCCGTGATCGTGAAGTCGGCGTTCGAGATGTCGAAGAAGATGTTCCCGACCGCCTCGACCTTGATCCGCGCCTGCGTCGTGCCGACGTTCGGCAGCGTCACGTCCTCGGAGCCGTCGTTCGCCGTGCTCGCCGCCGAGGACGTACGGGTACGTGTGCCCGCCGTCGGTCGAGAGGCGATCTTCACGTTCGCCGTCGCTGACCGGCGCGACGTCCGTGCCCGCCACGTCCCAGGTCACGGTCTGCGTCGAGCCGCCCGTTGCAGCGTCACCGCCGTGTTCGGCGAGGTGACGAGGAACGGGCCCGCGTCCGCCGCGAGAGCAGCGTCGTGTCGGCGCTGTTGGTCCCGCCCTTGCCGTCGCGGGCGGTGAAGCGGAAGTGGAGCGAGAGCGGGGTCGCGTTGACGCCCGCGAAGCCGACGTAGTCGGCGGTCGGGAGGAACTCCGCGAAGCACTCCGTCACGTCTGCGGCACCGGCGGGGCGATCGGCGCCGGCGGGCACGCGCCCGTGTCCGCGTTCGTGTTGTTGTCGAGGATCTGCTGGAGGTCCGGGAAGACCCGCGTCGGGTCGGTGGTCAGGTGGTTCTCGCCCGGCGAGTCGTACTGGAGCGAGTCGCTGAGGCTGATCTGCCCGGACATCGGGAACATCGCGAACAGCGGGCCGTTCGTCTTGGTGTTGTTCAGGAGCGACGTGCCGGCGGCGCCGCCGCGGTCGTTCTGCTCCCAGAGTAGAGCAGCGGGTCGCCGTCCGCGTCGGTCGCGCTGCCCGTGAGGGCGAACGGCGTCCGCAGCGGGATCGTGTACGACGCCGGCGCCGTCACGACCGGGATCGCGTCTCCCGGTGGGCGTGATCGATCGGCCGCCCTTGTTGTCGACCGCGCCGCCCTTGTCGGTCTCGCCGACGAAGCCGGACGCGCCCGCGGTGAAGTCCTGGAGCGCGAGCGTGCACCGGCACGTTCGTCGCCGCGAGCGCCGCCGGTGAACGTCACCTGGAAGCCCGTGTTGTTGAACGTGCCGCCGCCGAAGCCCGCGACCGTCGCCGTCGCGCCGGCGGGCAGGATCGGCGTGAGCGCGGCCAGGATCCCGGCGGCGCGTGTAGTTCGTGCCGTTCGTGATCGGGGCCGAGACGTTGCCGTTGTAGTTGAGCGTGAACGAGTCGAGCGCGCCGCCGTGGTTCGTCTCCTCGACCGAGGCGAAGCAGCCGCCGCAGCTCAGGTTGACGAGCTCGATGTTCGGCACGTCGACGCCGGCCGACGCGCCGCCGTAGGTGACGGTGAAGCCGGTCGAGGCCGCGCCGGTGACGGTCGACGGTGCCCGCGAAGCCCGGCGATCGCGTTGATCGCGGACTGGAGGTTCGCGTTCGTGTACGCGAGGCCGCTGCCGCCGATCACGGCCGAGTCGTTGCCGCCGATCCGGACCTGGAACGGCGAGAAGTACGTCGCCGTGCCGCCGCCCGAGTTGGCGAGGCCGGAGGCGGCGGCCGTGTACTGGAACGTGCGCGCCGTGGGCACCGCCGTGATCGTGAACGTGCCGTTGTAGCCGGCGACGCCGACGCCGGCGATCGTGACGACGTCGCCGACCGAGCGGCCGTGCGCCGCCGCGGTGCGTGATCGTGACGGTCGTGCCGGACTCGGTCGCTCCGGGCGCGGCGAGCGTGACGGTGCCGCCGCCCGAGGTCGCGCAGGCCCGGCGGTCGGGTTCGTGTACTGGAACGACCGCGAGGTCGGCACCGCGGTGACCGTGAACGTGCCGTTGTAGCCGGCGACGCCGACGCCGGCGATCGTGACCGTGTCGCCGACCTGGAGCGTGTGCGCGGTTCGCCGGTCGCGATCGTGACGGTGTTGCCGGTCTCCTCGGCGCCGCCGACGCGAGGTCGCGCTCGGCGCGGCGTTGATCGCGAGGCTGAGCGGCTGGATCGTCGCCGCCTGCGCAGTAGCCGGGGCCGAAGGTCACGACCTGGACCTCGTTGCCGCCGCCGAAGTGCCGCAGCGAGGCCGTCTGCACCTCGTTGATCGCCGCCTGGTTCGCCGGACGTGTACGTCGAGATCTCCTGCTGGCTGCGCTGCGAGAAGTACGGGTCGCTGTGGGCCTGCAGGTCGTCGGTGAGGCAGATGCCCGCGTAGGCCATGATCGACGAGCCGCTGCCGGGCTCGACCGAGGTGGCCGCGTTGCGGTTGCCGCCGGAGCAGTTGAGCTGGTTGCCGTTGAAGGGGTGGTTGCCGCTGAACTGGTGGCCCATCTCGTGCGCCACGTAGTCGACGGCGTAGAAGTCGCCGACCGGCGTCGGGATGCCGGTGCAGCCGCCGGCCTTGTTCGAGCGGCCGACGACGCCGAGGTTGGCGACGCCGCCGCCCGGCTGGCCGAGCGCGAGGTGGCCGATGTCGTAGTTCGACGCGCCGATGATCTGCCCGATCACGAACCGGGCCCGCGTCGTGCTGGAGCAGCCGGTGACCTGCGACTGCGTGAAGCACGCCGCCGCGCCGCAGGGCCCGTTCGGGCCGATCGCCTGCGCCCAGGTGTCGAGGTTGAGCAGGTCGTTGTTCGCGACGAGCACCATCGTGATCGAGAGGTCGTCCTCGTAGACCTGGTCGACGCGGTTCATCAGCGTGACCTTCGCGGCGGTCACGTTCGCCGGGCCGCCGAAGAAGGTCGGCGTAGCCCGGGTCGGTGATCAGGGCGAGCCGGTAGTCCGGAGGACGTCGCCGGTGGGCGGGTCGGTGGTCGGGTCGTCGTCGCGCACGACCTGGTAGCTCGCCGAGCCGAGCGCGTCGCCGTCGTTCGCCTCGACGACGTGCGTGTCGAGGTTGCCGCCGGGATCGGCGGCGAAGCTCGGCGTCGAAGGAGCCGCAGCTCGTCGGTCGTCGCGCTCGAGCGTGCGCGTGGCGAACGCTCCTCGCGGGTCGGAGATCGTGATCGTGATCGCGGTGTTCGCGGCGAAGCCGCTCGCCGTGGAGCGTGACGGTGTCGGCGGCGTGGTAGTAGCCGTGGTCGACCGAGAGCTCGGCCGCGTCCGGCGTCGCGCTCGACGAACTCGCCGTGCGGGTTCTCGGTCAGGTCGCGCCCGTAGTAGCTCGACGTACAGGCTCTGGTCGAGGTGGTAGTACGGGTCGATGTACCAGGCGCCCTGTCGGCGAGCGCACCGAGGCGTGGAACCCGAGCGGGCGTGAGGTCGGCGCGGATCGTGGCGGTCGGGTCGTCGATGCCGCGGCCGCTGTAGGTCTTGATGTCGGGGTGCTTCGCGGCGAGCCCGGGCTCCATGATCGGCGACTCCGCGAGCGCGAAGCGCTGGAAGTCGCCGTTGGGAGCCGGGCAGCGCCAGGACGAGCGGGCTCGCCTTCGCGGCGAGAGATCGCTCGAGCGGCGCGCGGGAGAGGAGCGACCTCATGCCGTCATGGTCGAGTGTGAGGGCCTGGCGCCCCGGACGGGCTGACCGCGGCCATGTGGGCGGCGGCGGTGCGGATCTGCGACGGCTTGCCGGCGACGCGCTGCCAGAGCTTCGTTGTCTGCGCGGCCGCGCTTTGTCAGTTGGTCCGAGTCGGGCGCCGCCGCGGCGGACAGCGCCGCCGGCAAGGCGATGGCGGCCATCGCCAGCAAGCCGAAGATCAGAGTCCCGAGCCGTCTGGGGTTCCAGTTCGTGGTTTCATAGTTCCTCTCCTCTATTCAATCGAAAGAAAGCCGGTTCCAGAAGCAAACCGGCAGCTCAAATGAACCGTGTGTCTGTTTGCGGGCACTGACGAGGGTGATTGCTTCTCCAGGTGATTCACGCTGAAATGAGATGCGCCGGAAGCTATGGCAAGGGTATCTCGAACGCAAGAGTTAAGTACTTTCGATGACACCTGACTCCAAAGCCGCCGATTCTTCAAGGCTCACGAATAAGGGCCGGCTGCTGCGCGCAGCCGGCCTCCGACTAAAAGTCTAAGACGCTCTATTTCTCAGAAAGTCTTGCTCCAGGTGCCGAAGGGCTTCCACGGGTTGCCGCCCACCAGCCGGTCCGCGAAGACGTCGATCGTCAGCTTCGGTCCCGGGCCGGCGGTCGTCCCAAGGGCGGATCCGCTGCGCAGATAGAACGTCGATCTCGCCCCGCCGACCGTCAGGCCGAAGCGGCTGTTGGCCTGCCCGTCGTTGTACCAGAGCCTGGCCGTGCCGCTGCCGGTGCCCGGTGGCGCCGATGCGAACGGACAGCTTGAAGTTCAAGGGTATCGCCGGTGCAGATCGCCGCCGACCGGGTGCGAGAGGGAGAGGTTGATCGCCCTCTGGACGGCGTTGTTGAAGCCGCTCGCCGCCGCCGGAGACGTTGTCCACCTCGCCGGAGCCGATCAGGACGCCGTTGCGGAACACCTCGGCCAGCAGGTCGAAGTTGGTGCCGACGTCGTCGCTGTTCTTCAAGCCGATCCAGGCCTGAGGCGGGAGAGAGCGTGATGTCGCTCTTCACCGTCACGGTCGCCTGGCACGAATCGCTCGCGCCGTAGGGATCCATCGCGGTCAGTGTCACGAGCGTGTCGCCGAGCGGATAGGGTCCGGGAGGCGTCTGCGTGAGTATCAGCGGGTCATCGTCCACGTCGTAGGAGCCGTCATCGATGCTGGCGTCTGCCGTAGCAGGTCGGGCCGGTCGAGACCGTGACGTTCTTGCACTTCGCGACGGGCGAGTGGTTGTTGATCGGCCCCGCGGTCAGGGGCCAGGCGAAGGCGCCGCTGCCGCGCGTAAAGAGCGCCAGCGTGGTGCCCCGCGGTCGACCGCCATGTCCCAGATCATCGCGGCCGGGAGTCCCGCGGAGAAGCGATACCAGATCGGAGAGGCGTGGTTGACGTTGTCCGTGTAATAGAGCCCGAAGTCGGTGCCCGCGAAGACCTGCTGCGGGAAGTTCGGGTTGGCGATGATCGAGTCCACCGGGATGTCGGGCAGGTTCCCGCTCTTGTCCGCCCACGTGAAGGAGGCGCAGTCGGCGGTGCACTCCACGTGGAAGACGTGGCCGGGCGTGGCCGGCGTGTTGGCGTTGAAGCCGCCCGCGGCCGCGTAGGCGATGGGCGCGGTCGTGGTCGTCGGATCGAACGCGACGTCGAGGATCGGGCGGTTGGGCAGAACGGTATTGCCGCCCGTGACATCCACCCAGACGGCCACGCCGTCCGACGCCGAGGGTCGTCCCCCCGAGCGTTCCGGAGCCGTTCATCGTCAAGTTCGTGCTCGCCTCCGTGAACGTGATCGAGTTGCCGGCCGCGCCCGGGATTGCACGGCCGTCACGGTGACGACCGCTCCCGACCGTGACTGCCGTGACAACGCCCACGAGATCGGCGTTGACAGCCGCGACGATGTTGTTGCCTTCCGTGGTCGTGCTCGCGTTGAGCTGGACCTGACCGGTGCCGCTCCGGCGGCCGTCTGGAATGTGAACGTCTGCGGGCCGATGACGAACGTCTCACCCGGCGAGCGCGCCGCCCGTCGTCAGCGTGATCGCGCCGGCCGCTCTCGAGGGGCCCGAAGCCGGCGCCCAGGCCGTGGCCGATCTGCACGTTGCCGTCGTTGGTTCCCACGATGACCGTGCTCTGGTCCTTCGGCTCGAAGGCGAGCTGGTTGATGAACGAGCGGTTGCCCAGCGTGCCCTTGGTCAGGTTGTCCGGGCTGTTGACATACCAGGTCACGGTGCCGCCGGTGCCGGCGGCGGCACCGGTGATCGTCTCCCAGACGCGGACGGTGCCGGCGATCAGGTGGCCGCACCCCGTGCCGGCGCCGGCCGGACCGCAGTCATTGGCGGGATTGCCAGGATCGCCGTGGAAGATCTCGAAAGGGCAGGATGAACGACTGCTGGTCGCCGGTCCAGGTGCCTCTCTTGCTTGTCCAGGTGGCGCGGCGGAGCTGGTGCAGTTGAAGATGCAGCGGCTGAGAGGCCGCCGCTGTTGTTGCCCTGCCAGAAGCGCAGGCTTCCCGGCATCCCCCCGAGAAGCGTGCCGCCGAGCGTTCCCGACCGTCCATCGTCATGTTCGTGCTCGCCTCGGTGAAGATGATGGAGTTGCCGGGGGTTCCCTGAACGACAGCCGTGACGACGACGGTCGCCCCGACCCGCGCCGACGTGACGACGCCGGCGAGGTCCGCGTTGACGGCAGCGACGATGTTGTTGCCCGCTGTCGTCGTGCTCGAGGCGATCTGCACCTGGCCGACACCGGACCGTGCCGCCGGCTGCCACGTGAAGGTCTGCGCATCCGATGACGAACGTCTCGCCCGGGAGCGCGCCGCCCGTCGTCAGCGTGATCGTCCCCTGCGCCTGCGTGATGCCCCACGCCGACCGGGTCGATGCGGGCATAGAATCCGTCGCCGCCCAGGCCCATCTGCCACTGCACGGGTCCGGTCGGGCTGCCCGCGAACGTGACCGAGCTGGGACCGTTGTCCTGCGCGCCGCCGTTGGCCTGCGGCGCGGCGGCAGTGGCGAAGTTGCCGCTGATGTCGCCGGAGTAGAACTCGATGGTGTTCAGGCCCGTGTCCATGTTGAACCAGGTCGGCCAGGTCGTGTCGCGGACGGCGGCGTTGGCATTGGTCGTCCCGTGGACGCCGCCGTCGTTGCCCGCCAGCAGGATGCTGGACGAGCCGGGCACGAAGGCCAGCGCATGCTGGTCCACGTGGACCGGACTGTTGCCCGGCCGCTGTAGCCGCAGGTGAGGTCGTAGAACGACGTCCCGGTGCGCGTCGCGAGCCAGACGTCGAAGGTGTCGAAGAAGACCCGGTCCGGATTGTTCGGATCCACCGCGAGCCCTGGTCGTACCAGTTCTGCGGATAGTCGCCCGGCTCCCAGCCTGGCGCAGCTGCGCATCGGAGCGAGCCGCCGGCCGAGCCGGTCATGAAACTCCAGGTCGTGCCGCCGTCGGTGCTGCGACCAGACGCCGAGCTGGCAGCCGGCGCGTTGCCGCAGCCGCCGTTGCTGTTGCCGGCGATCGACTGCACCTGGGCATAGATTAGTTGGGGTTGCTCGGCGCGACGGCAATATCCATGCGGCCGAGCTGGTTGCCGGTGGAGGTGCTGACATACGGGGTGCCGCTGCCCGCATTCATGTTCGCGCCCGTGGCGTAGGGCTGCCGGTCGACGGCCGTGCCGAACACAAAGCCGTTGTCGTTGCGCGCGATCGAGGTGAAGTCGGTCGGACAGCCGCTCGCCGGCATCGTGCCCTTGTAGATGCCGTTCGCTCCGTTCTGTCCGAGGTCGTACTGCACCGTGGTGGCGAAGCCGCGGACGCCGACGGCCGCGAGGATGCGCGTCGATGCCGCCGCATGTTCGTCAGCTCCAGGCCAGTGATGTCCTGGCGCTGCGAGGTGAAGCTGTTGGTCAGGCAGGGGCCGGTCCAGTTGACGCCGCCGTCATAGGAGAAGTAGAGCCCGGTCTTGGTGCCCGCGACGACGTTGTTGCTGTTGTTCGGATCGACGCGCACCTTGCCGACCGCCTGGTACTGCGGGAACTGGCCCGGCCGGCTCGGGGTAGGCGCGCCGAAGACGTCGCGCCCAGCACGGTCCAGGTCGCGCCGGCGTCGGTGGACTTGAGGATCCCCTGGCTGCCCATCGAGAAGGAGCCGAAGTTCAGGTCGCCGGTGCCGGCGTAGATCGTGTTGTGATCGTTCGGATCGAGCGCGAGGGTGTCGATCGCGGTCGTGGAGATCAGCGGATCGTCGGTCATGACGGTCCAGGTGGTGGAGCCGCTGCAGCAGTTCGTCGTCTTCCAGACGCCGCCGCCGACGGTGCCGATGTAGGCGACGATGGAGCCGTTGGTCGTCGTTGTCGGATCAACCACGATGGCGTTGACGCGGCCCTCGGTCGTTCCGTAGTCGAAGCAGCCGGAGCAGCCGGTCATGCGCTCGGGCTGCGGGGCCGAGCGCGGTGAAGGCGGTGTTGGACAGTCCGAGCGGGCTCGCCTGCAGGCTCTTCGTGCTGATCCTGGCGCTCTTGCCGTCGGGGTTGCGGCGCAGGTTGCGGGTGTGCTGTTCGGCGGCGCGGCGCACCCACGCGGGCTCGACATGGCCGGTTGGATAGCCCTGGCGGTGGCCCCAGTAGGCTTCCTGCTCGAGGAGCTTCTCGCCGTCGGTCCTGGCGTGCCCCGCGATGAATCGCCCTTGCGCCGTCGCTCCGGAGGCGGCGCCCGTCGCCGTCGCCATGAAGGACTCATCCTGTCCGCTCGTCGGCATGCGGAGACCTTCGTCGCTGGCGCGGCAGGTTGGTCGGGCGCAGCGCTCGCTGACCGTGAACGAGCCCGAGCCATCCGCGACGGCCTCGAGCGTTCCTCCGTCGCTCCCCGAGTCGGCGCACAGAGACGACGGTCACGGCTTCGCCCGGCAACCAGTTCGCGCCGGTCAAGACCATCGTCTCGCCGGGCGAGTATGAGACCTTGTCCGGGGCGATGGTGGGCGGCGCGTCCACGCTTTGCGCGCGGGCCTTCGAGACGTTTGCCGCTATCAGCAGCAGGACGAAGCCAGTGGTCGCCAGGGTCGCGAAGAATTTCGCCGGAATGCGGGATTTCGGTGTCCTGGTCATGGACTCCTCCTCTTGAGATGGCGCTGCGTTAACGGTTTCTTAATTTTGGCGCGACACTACTATCAGGACGCGCTTTGGACAAGATGATCTGTTTGGCTTGTTTCGGAACGGCCGAAGACCCCGGACTAAAGTCTAAGGTCTGTATCGTATGCTTCCCGCCGAGAGCCTTCGCGCTGCCTCCAGCAGCGTCTCTTCCCTCTTGGCGAAGTTCAGCCGGGCGCGTGTCTTGCCCCCGCCGCGCCGCGTGTAGAAGGAGGACCCCGGAACCGCGAGCACTCCGACTTTCCGGGCGAGGAAGTCGACAAGGGCCCAGTCGTCCTTCCAGCCGAGCGATTTCGCGTCCACCATGACGTAGTAGGACCCCTCCGGCGGCGTGAAGGCGAGGCCGGATCTCGTCAGCGCGTCGAGCAGGATCGTCCGACGCTTCGCGTATTCGCGGCGGAGGTCCTCGTAGTAGGAGTCGGGAAGCGCCAGCGCCACGCAGCCGGCCGCCTGGAAGGGAGAGGGGGCGCAGAGCGTGACGTAGTCGTGGACCTTCCGGATCAAAGCCGTCAGAGGCGCCGCCGCGACGGCCCAGCCCACGCGCCAGCCGGTCACCGCGTAGGTCTTGCCGAGGCCGCTCACGGTCACGGTCAGCTCCTCCATGCCCGGCAGCGACGCGAGGGAGACGTGGCGGTGTCCCTCGTACCAGATGTGCTCGTAGATCTCGTCCACAACGGCGATGACGCCGAAGCGCTGGCAGAGGCGCGCGATCTCCGACAGCTCCTCGCGGGAGAGGACGCGGCCGGAGGGATTGCCCGGCGTATTCAGGATCATCAGGCGCGTTTTGTTGGTGACCGCCTTGCGCAGCCGCGCGAGATCGAGCGCGTAGTCTTTCTCCGCGAGCGGCACGAAACGGGGCGCGCCCCGGCGAGCACGCAGGCCGGCAGGTAGTTTTCGTACCACGGCTCGAGGATGACGACCTCGTCGCCCGGCTCGGTCAGTGCGAGGAGCGAGTCGGCGAGCGCCTCGGAGACGCCGCAGGTGATGGTCACCTCTCCCTGCGGGTCCACCTTCATGCCATTGAAGCGCGCGCACTTCTCCGCGACGGCCTGGCGGAACTCCGGCGAGCCCCACGTGAAGGCGTACTGGTGATGCCGCGTCTGCGAAAGGATCCCCGGCAGCGCCTCGAGAAGCTCTTTGGGCGGATCGAAGTCCGGAAGCCCCTGGGCGAGGTTGACGCCTCCGATTTCCTGGCCAAAGCGCGTCATCTCGCGGATGACCGACTCTCCGAAGGGCCGCGTCCGCCGCGAAAGTGAGAGACGTTTCTTCACCCGACTTAGAGTATCCCGGCGAACCTTCTCCCTCTCCCCCCGGGAGAGGCGTCAGCAAGCCCTGACCCCTACGGCCCTCCGGTCTCCAGCACGACTCCCAGTCCCGCCCCTGCCGCGCTGCGACTGGCACGAGATTCCAGGAGACGGACTTCTCCCCCTCCGGCGCATGCAGGCGAACGACGGTGTGTCCACCGCCGTGCCGATGATCGCGCCGGCCACGACATCGGAGGCAAAGTGAGCGCGGTCGTTGATCCGCGCCAGGGCGACGCCGCTCGCCAGCGTGTAGGCGATGACCGGCACGACCCATCCTCGCGACCGCGCGGCGAAGACCGAGGCGACCGCGAACGCCTCCGTGGCGTGCCCCGATGGAAACGACTGATCGCTGGAGAGAGGGTGGTACTCGTCCGCGTCGCTCCCCTGGGACGGCCGCAGCCGCCCCACCGTCTTCTTCAGGAGCGGCGTGATGATGCCGGCCGCGAAGATCTCCGCCTCGATGGCATCCCGGCCGGTGTCCCGCAACTCGACGTTCTTGAAAAGCAGTCCCGCGCCGAGGGAGGCCACCGAGACGCCGACGGCCGCGTAGGAGCCCAGAGGGGTAACGGCGGAAGAGACGGAGTCCGTCCCGCTGGAGCGATTCCTGGCAACGGCCGTGTCGATGCGCTCGTCCTGCGTCGCAAGAAGCGCGACGGACGCCACGGCGATGGCCGCCTGCGTCCAGCTGCGGCCGTCCCAATGCAGGGGCGCGAGCAGGATCACGCCGCCGTCGGTGACGTAGCGGTGCGCCTCGTTCTTCAGGACGGAGGGGAACGTTTCCGCGCTGGCCGGGACCTCCATGCCGGAGAGGTCCGGTTCCGGCGCCGGGGTCTGCGCGTTGAGCGCGGAGCAGAGGAGCAGGATCGTTCCCGCGCAGGCGCCCCGGCGCGCGGTCAAACGGGAGGGCGTCCGCGCTTCCGGTACACTCCCGGCAGAACCCCGGCGTTCCCCATCAATACAGAGAACTCGAACCGCGCGATGCAAAACCGCCGCGATCCTTCGACTCGTTGGAAACGCCTCGGGCTCGCCGCCCTCCTCGCCGCGGCCGGCGCCGCCGGGGCCTCGGCGCAGCAGCCGTTCGTGACCGACGACGCCGAGGTCACCGAGCGCGGCCATCTCCACTTCGAATACGCCAACGAGTTCTACATTCTCCAGAAGTCCGCGTATCCGAACCTGCGCCAGGACACGAACAACTTCGTCATCCAGTACGGCCTCTTCGACGGCGTCGAGGTCAACATGGACTTTCCGCTCATCGCGATCGGAAACGCGCGCGGCTCAGGGATGCCGAGCGTCTTCGGCCTCGGCGACCTGGATTTCGCCGTGAAGTGGAAAATCGTGAAGGAGGCCCCGGACGGCGCCCGCCCCGCCTTCACCGTCACGGCCGCCATGGAATTTCCGACCGGCAAGCGAGAAGAAGCAGCTCGGCTCGGGGCTGACCGACTACGTCCTGAACACGATCTTCCAGAAGACGTTCTCGGGCACGGAGCTTCACGCCAACCTCGGCATCCAGTTCGCCGGAAACACGCAGACGGGGGTCGTGGGCATTCACACCTCCGGCCGCATCCTGATCGGAGGCCTCTCGGCCGCCCGGGACCTCTCCGAGAGGCTTCGCCTGGGCCTCGACTTGAACGGGGCGGAGATTCACGACGGCGGCAGGGTCGAGAGAGAGCTTCAGCTGATTGCCGGGGGAAACTACATCCTGAATCAGAATGAAACGCTCGACTTCGCGGTCACCGCCGGCTGGTACGAGGCTCCGCGGTTCGGGCTGATCCTCGGCGTCTCGATCACGTCTCTGAAGTCGCTGATTTCCGGAATCGTGATCCCCGCGGAGCCGCGTAACGAATAGAACGAGAAATGCGTAATTGCTGCCGTAGAGGAATCGTCTGACCCATGCCGATCCTGCCGACCGCCATTTTCCCCAGGAACCTCTTCACCGGGATCCGGCGCGAGAAGCCGCAGATCCGGGTCTCGCCGGCTCGTCGTGGACTCGGCGGCGATGGACGCGCCGGGCGTCTACGCGCGGCTGCGCACGCGGCCCGAGGGGCTGACCACCGAGGAGGCCGAGGCGCGCCTGGCCGAGCACGGGCCCAACGTCCTCGCCAAGGACCAGCGGCCGGGGTTCGGCAAGCTGCTCTGGCACGCGGTGCTCAATCCGCTCGTGATCCTGCTCGCGGTGCTCGCGACGATCTCGTTCGCGACCGGCGACGCCCGGGCCGGCGTCGTGATGTCGCTGATGATCGTCCTGGGCGTCGGCCTGAAGCTGATCCAGGAGGCCAAGGCCGACAGCGCCGCCGCCAAGCTCAAGGCGATGATCTCGGTCACGGCGACCGTGATCCGCGACGGCGCGCCGCGGGAGATCGCCGTCTCGCAGCTCGTGCCGGGCGACGTGGTCCAGCTCGCCGCGGGCGACATGATCCCCGGCGACGTGCGCATCGTCGCGGCCAAGGACCTGTTCGTGATCCAGGGCTCGCTGACCGGCGAGAGCTTCCCCGTCGAGAAGTTCGAGGTCGAGAAGAACGCCGCGACGGCGGCGCCCCTCGAGCTGACGAGCATCGCGTTCCTGGGCACCAGCGTCGAGAGCGGCTCGGCCACGGCCGTCGTCGTCGCCACCGGCAAGGACACGTACCTGGGCGGCATGGCCGCAGTCGCTCTCGGAGCAGCCGACGCAGACCGCCTTCGACCGGGGCATCGCCCGCTTCACCTGGCTGATGCTCCGCTTCATCCTGGTGATGGTGCCGCTGGTCTTCGTCATCAACGGCCTGACCAAGGGGAACTGGGGCGAGGCCTTCTTCTTCGCCGTGGCGGTGGCCGTGGGCCTGACGCCCGAGATGCTGCCGATGATCGTGACGGTCTGCCTCTCCAAGGGCGCGGTCGCGATGGGCCGCAAGAAGGTCATCGTCAAGCGCATCAACGCGATCCAGAACCTGGGCGCGATGGACGTGCTCTGCACCGACAAGACCGGCACGCTGACGCATGGACCAGGTCATCCTGGAGAGGCACTGCGACGTGGTGCTGCGCGAGGACGACGGCGTGCTGGCGCTGGCGTACCTCAACAGCCACTTCCAGACGGGCCTGAAGAACGTCCTCGACCGCGCGGTGCTGGCCCACGAGGAGACCCACGCCCAGGCGCACATCCCCGACTACGCCAAGGTCGACGAGATCCCCTTCGACTTCCAGCGCCGCATCATGTCGGTCGTCGTCCGCACGCCCGAGGGCAAGGACCGCATCATCACCAAGGGCGCGCCCGAGGCGATCTTCCCGCGCTGCAAGGAGTTCGAGCTCGACGGCGAGCCTCTCCCGATGGACAGCATCCTCATCGAGGAGCTGAAGGAGGAGTACGAGCGGCTGAGCGCCGACGGCTTCCGCGTGCTGGCCATCGCCAGCAAGGACATCGAGCCGCGCGGCGTCGTCGCCGGCGACGCCACGCCCTACGGCAAGGCCGACGAGTGCGACCTGATCCTGAACGGCTACGTCGCGTTCCTCGACCCGCCCAAGGAGACCGCCACGGCGGCCATCAAGGCGCTGCAGGGCCACGGCGTCGCGGTCAAGGTCGTCACCGGCGACAACGATCTCGTCGCCCGCAAGATCTGCAAGGAGGTCGGGCTCTCGACCGAGTTCGTCCTGCTGGGCGCCGACGTCGAGAAGATGACCGACGAGCGAGCTCGCCGACGCCGCCGAGAAGACGACGCTGTTCGCCCGCGTCTCGCCCGCCCACAAGCAGCGGATCATCCAGGCCCTGCAATCCCGCAAGCACACCGTCGGCTTCATGGGCGACGGCATCAACGACGCCCCCGCGCTGCACGCCGCCGACGTGGGGATCAGCGTCGACACCGCCGTGGACATCGCCAAGGAGTCGGCGGACATGATCCTGCTCGAGAAGTCGCTGCTGGTGCTGGAGGAGGGCGTGCATCGAGGGGCGCAAGGTCTTCGCCAACATCCTCAAGTACATCCGCATGGGCGCGAGCAGCAACTTCGGCAACATGTTCAGCGTGCTCGGCGCGAGCGTCTTCGTGCCGTTCCTGCCGATGCGGCCGATCCAGATCCTGGCCAACAACCTGCTCTACGACATCGGCCAGACCGCCATCCCCACCGACGAGGTGGATCCCGAGCAGGTCGAGAAGCCGCGGCCGTGGGACATGAAGAGCCTGACCCGCTTCATCGTCTTCATCGGCCCGTGCTCGTCGATCTTCGACTACACGACCTACTTCATGATGCTGTACGTCTTCAACTGCTGGAACGTCTCCACGCCCGCGGCCGCGGCGCACAGCGCGAGCCTCTTTCAGACCGGCTGGTTCGTCGAGAGCCTGCTCACGCAGACGCTCATCATCCACATCATCCGCACCAACAAGATCCCGTTCCTGCAGAGCCGCCCGTCCTGGCCGCTGATGGTGATGTCCGCTGTGCATCATGGCGATCGGCGTCGCCCTCCCGTTCACGCCGCTCGGCGCCTACCTCGGCTTCACGGCGCTGCCGCCGCTCTACTGGCCGCTCCTCGCCCTGACGCTGCTCTGCTACGTGCTGCTGACGCAGGGCGTGAAGACGTGGCTGGTGCGGCGCAAGTGGATCTGAATCGAATCCGGCTGATCCCGGCCAGACGCGAGTTACAGGCTAGGCTCTACTTTAGTCGCAGGTCGGCCGCGATCCGTTGTCTCTTGAGACAGCGCCGGCGGCAGCGCGCGATATAGAATGCGCGCATCCCAGGCGAATAGTTCGGCCCCGGGTTCGGTTCTGGTCGTCACCGGTAATCGAAAGGAGCAGCGGCTTGAGACACATCCATGGATTGACCTCTGCGTTCCGCTTGTTCGTTCGCGGCAGCGGAATTCTTCTCTCTCCTCGCCGCCGCCGGCACGGCGCTGGCGCAAACTCCGACCGCGGGCCAGAACGTCAACATGGTGTCCGGCACGTCGTGGCCGGGCGGCGATCCGTTCCTGCAGCGGCAGAACGAGCCGTCCCTCGCGGTCTCCTCGCGCAACCCGCTCCACCTTCTCGCGGGCGCGAACGACTATCGCACCGTCGATCTGCCCGTCTCGGACATCGTCCCCGGGTCGCTCGCCGGCGACGCGTGGCTCGGCGTGTTCAAGTCGTATGACGGCGGCCTGACGTGGCAGAGCTACCTTCTGCCCGGCTATCCCCAGGACAACTCGCAGCCGGCCTCGCCGCTCAAGGCGTACTCCGCCGCGGCGGACCCGACGGTGCGGGCCGGAACGGGCGGCGTCTTCTATTACAGCGGAATCGCGTTCAATCGCGGCACCAACAACGGCGCCGTGTTCGTCTCGACCTTCTTCGACACGAACCAGAAGGAAAACGGCAGCGCCCCGGTCGGAAGGGACGCGATCCAGTACCAGGGCACCGTGGTCGTGGACAACGGCACCTCGGGCCAGTTCATCGACAAGACGTGGATCGCGACGGACATTCCGCGCGCGGGCGCGGGGACCTGCACGTTCAACGCGTTCGGCCAGTCCCAGACCATCCGGGCCGGCAACGTCTACGTCGTCTGGAGCCGGTTCACCGGCAGCCAGAGCACCAAGATCATGTTCACTCGCTCGCTCGACTGCGGGAGGACCTGGTCGAACCCGACCAAGCTCTCCGAGTCGAGCTCCATCAACCAGGGCACGAACATCGCGATCGACCCGACGAACGGAAAGGTGTACGTCGCCTGGCGGCAGTTCGCGACCTCGAGCAACCCCGACTCGATCCTCATCGCGCGCTCCGACGACTTCGGCGCGACGTTCCCGTCGAGGAACACGACGCAGGTCGCGACGCTCTCCGCGTTCGACCAGTCGATGACCGGCACCCGCTTCCGCACGAACGCTCTCCCGTCGGTCGCCGTGTCCGTCGATGCGGGCGGAGCGAGCCGCGTTCACGTCGTCTGGGCGCAGCGCACGGGGCTCTCCCAGGACGCGCGGATCGTGATGTCCACCTCGTCGGACGCCGGCGGGACCTGGAGCAGTCCGGCCGTGATCGACGCGTTCGGCGGATCCACCGGCAGCGGCCACCAGTTCATGCCGCAGATCACCTTCGCGGCCGGGCGGCTGATGGTCCTCTACTACGACCAGAGGCTCGACCACACGCTCACTCTCTTCCAGCCGCAGGACAGCCCGTTTCTGGGCCTCTACACGACGACGCAGGCCGCCAGAGGCGAGCTCCGGCTGCCCGGCGGGGCCGGCCTCGTCTTCACTTCCTTCATCGACGATGATCCGGCGAACCTGCCGAATCGGCGCCACACGATCGACCTTCGGGTCGCCGAGGCCCTGCCGGCCGCGGCGCCGAGCTTTGCCTCCACGATGGTCTCGCAGTACCGGATGGGCCTCTGGGCGCCGGATGCGGCGGGCGTCTATCGCGACGACGAGAACCAGCCGATCTCGCCGCAGCCGCCCGACAAGCTCTACCAGCTCCAGGTCAACGCGCCGAATCTCCCGATGTTCTCCCTCGGGACCGTGCCGTTTCTCGGCGACTACATCGACATCGCCGGACAGAACTTCGTCTCGGACGCCGCCGGGAACTGGTCCTTCAACACGTCCTCCTCGAATCGCGCCCGTCTTCTACGCCACCTGGACGGACAACCGCGACGTCGTGCCTCCGATGGACCCGGCGACGGGCCTCGTGGACTGGACGAAATACACCCCCCCGATCTCCGCGACCAACGCCGGCGACGGGACGAGCACGAGCATCCTCGATCCCACGCAGCACGTGCCCCAGTGCCAGGCGATTTACACCGGCAGCCGCAACCAGAACATCTACATGAGCCGCGTCACGGAGGGGCTCCTCGTCGGCTCGCCCCAGGACGCCAAGCCCCTGGATCCGGCGCTCCAGCGCGCCTTCGTCGTCACGCTGCAGAACCAGACGAAGGAGATCCGGACGTTCCACCTCTCGATCGCGAACCAGCCGCCGGGAGGGCAGGCCTCGTTTCTCCAGGCGTCCTCGAAGACGGATTTCGACGTCACGATTCCGGGCGGCTCCGGCGCCGCGCGGCCGATCTTCGCCACGTCGAGCAACCGGGCGGCCAGCATCCGCGTCAACGTGACGGAGACCGGGCCGAACTCCATCGGCCTCTCCGGCTCGGTGATGCTCAACCCGGAGGGCTCGGTCTCTCCGCTCGTCCAGCCGGAAGGAACGACGGTGGACATCGGGGGAACCGAGGTCTACACGCCGAGTTTCGCGGTCTGGAACCCGGCGAACCCGAACCCGTACGTGAACATCTCGGACCCCAACAGCTCGATCCAGAACATCTCGAACCAGAACATCTCCAACGCGGATCCCTCGATCCAGAACATCTCGAATCAGAACATCTCCAACCAGAACATCTCGAACCAGAACATTTCCAACCAGAACATCTCGAACCCGAGCCCGGCGATCCAGAACATCTCGAACCAGAACATCTCCAACCAGAACATCTCCAACACGACGGCGGCGAATCAGAACATCTCGAACCAGAACATCTCCAACCAGAACATCTCGAACCAGAACATCTCCAACACCGACGATCACGGACGCGACCTACGCGGTGACGAACACGGGCAACACGACGCATTCCTACCGCGTGGCGCTCTACGGCAACAACCCGTACAACACGCCGCTCCAGGTCATCGTCACGAAGAACTCCGCGACTCCGAGGGCGGCCGCCGACTGCACCCTCCAGAGCCTGCCGCAGAGCCTCGCGGTGGCGCGGGCGGACGACGCGGCCATCGCCACCACGATTCCGGACGCGACGGCCCCGAACATCGACAACGGAGCGGTGACCAACGCGACGGTTCCGATCGGCCCCGGCGAGACGGTCTTCGTGACCCTGCGGGGCGCGCTGACGCACGACCAGATGGCCGACCTCACCCGGCAGCTGACGCCCGTCGTCACGGCGCACGGCGCGAACACCGGCGGAGCCTCCTCCGACTTCGCGCTGCTCCTCTCGATCCGGACGGCGGGAGGTACTCTCCCGGCGGCCGTCGTCGGAACGCCCTACAACGCGACCCTCCAGTCCGCCGGCGGGAACGCGCCGATCACGTGGACGATTCAGTCCGGCGCGCTGCCGGGAGGCCTGACGCTCTCGGGCGGGTCGATCTCCGGCACCCCGTCCGCCGCCGGAAGCTTCACCTTCACGGTCCAGGCGACCGATTCATCGTCCCCGACTCCACAGAACGCGACGCAGACGCTGACGCTCGCCGTCAGCGCCCGCCAGACCGCGGCCGCCCTGTCTCTCTCGCCGAGCGCCGTCGTCGCGACCGCCGGAAGCGTCGCGACAGTCACGGTGACCGACACGGAGCCGGCAGGAACGGCGTCCGCTCCTTCGGGAACGGTGACCGTCGCCGGAACTGGCGGCGTGACGGGCGGGAGCTGCACGCTCGCGCCCACGGGAGCCGCCAACCAGTCGAGCTGCCCGGTCACGGTCACGGCGCCGGCGAGCGGCTCGGACACGATCACGGGAACCTACGCCGGAAGCAACGTCCACCAGGGAGCGTCCGCGACGGCGACCCTGACGGTCACCAGCCTCCCGACCTCGACCTCGGTCTCCTTCTCGAGCGGCACCGCGGCCGTCGGGGAGCCGGTGACGGTGACGGCGACCGTCGTCAACACGTCCCCCGGCGTCACCACGGTCCCGACCGGAACGGTGAGCTTCTCCTCGTCGGTCCCGACCGACACCTTCAGCAACCCCGGGTCGAGCTGCACGCTCGCGGGGTCGGGCACGGCCACGGCGTCGTGCTCGGTCACCGTGACCGCGTCCTCGGCGAGCCCGCACGTCATCACCGCGAATTACGCGGGAGTCTCCGGGGTGTTCCAGGCGAGCAACGGCGGTTTGACTCTCAACGTGCACACGCGCGCCACGGCGACCGCCGTCGTCGGTTTCTCCGAGCCCGCTCCTCGCGGGCCAGGCCGGCACGGTCACCGTCAGCGTGACGGACGTGGACGCGGCGGGCACGAAGTCGAGCCCGACGGGCACCGTGTCTTTCTCTTCGACGGGGTCGGGCGACACGTTCTCGCCGGCGGGCTCGTGCACGCTCGTCGCGGGCACGCCGACCTCGAGCTGCTCGGTCACGCTGTCGGGCAGCGTCGTCGGGAACCGGACGGTCTCCGCCTCGTACTCTTCCTCTGTCGCTCACGGCGCGAGCGGCGGTTCGACCGCGCTCGTCATCCGCGGAAACTCGGTGACGACGATCACGGGCGACTCGCCCGCGCCGTCGAGCGCGGGACAGGCCGTCACCGTCAGCTTCACGGTCGCTCCCGCCGCGCCGGCCGCCGGGACTCCCACGGGCACCGTCACCGTGACCAACGGTCTCGGCGCTTCGTGCTCCGCAACGCTTCCCGCGGGGAGCTGCTCGCTCGTGCTCGCGTCGGCCGGAACGGTGACCCTGACGGCAACCTACTCGGGCGACGCGTTCTTCTCCGGCAGCTCGGGCACCCGCTCGCACTCGGTCCTGAATCCGTACAACTTCACGGGCTTCCTGTCGCCGCTCTCAACGGCGGGAACAGTCAACGCTCCGAGCAACTCCGGCTCGGGCAACTTCACCAGAGGCGCGCCGATCAAGTGGCAGCTGCGCAACTCGTCGGGAGCCTACCTGACGGATCCGACGACGACTCAGAGGTTACAGGCGACTTATTACGTGGGCGGCGTCTGCACGGCCGGAGCGGCGACCGGAACAACGTTCGTGCTCTACGACCCGGCGCTGGGCGTGTCGGGCGACAGCACGTTCATCTACGACAACTCGGGCCACCAGTTCGTCTTCAACTGGGCGACCAAGACGCTCGCAACGGGCCGCGGCTGCTACGAGATCATTCTCCAGTTGAACGACGGCAGCGCGCCGAAGGCAACGAAGATCAACCTGCAGTAGGACTCGGGGGCGGCAATCGCCGCCCCCGCTATTTTCCCTGGAGGCGGCGCTTCGCGTCGGCGACCATGGCGTCGCCTTTGCCGGTCTTGACCGCGAGGAAGCTCTTGTAGGCGTCGGCGGCGGCCGGGCTCTTCAAGCCCTCGCGCGCGCGGCCCAGGTAGTAGTCGGCGGTCGGGATGAGCCGGCAGGTCGGCGATTCGTCGAGGAAGATCGCGGTCGCCTCGCCGCGGCGCTTCACGCACGTCTCGAACTCCGCGTCCGCCTGCGCGAAGGCCCCCGCTTCGAGGTAGGCCTTGCCGAGATCGAGCCGGCCGGCCCAGGTGTCGGCGATCTGCTTTGCGGCGGTGAAGCGCCGGATCGCGTCGGCGGGCTTGCTCGCGGGCAAGATCCGCCTCGCCGCGGATCAGCTCCGCGTAGGCCTGCGGATCGGGCTCGAGGCGCCCCGCAAGCTCGGTGGCAAGAGCCAGGGCCTTCGCTTCCTTGCCCGCGGCCAGATAGACGCGGGCGGCTGGATAGAGGATGTTCTCTCCGCGGCCGAGCGACACGGCCCGGTCGGCTTCCGCGACCGCGGCGGAGACGTCCTGCTGGACCAGGTGAGCCTCCGCCGCCGCGAGCAGCTTGACCGCCGCGGAATCGGAGTCCTTGCCGGCGAGGTCCGCCTCGATGCCGGCCTGGAGGATCGGCAGCGCGTCCGCGTGGCGGCCCTGGTACGCGGCGATGTCGGCCAGTCCGCTGGCGGAGGCCGAGGCGCCGCGCGCATCCACGCCGGCCCCCTTGCGATAGGTCTCGGCGGCCTCCTCCGGCCGTCCCATCGCCAGCTGCGACATGGCCTTGCTGACGTACGCCAGCACGAACTTCGGGTTCAATCGGAGGACCTCGTCCTGCTCCTTGATCGCCGTCGCGAAGTCTCCCGCGTACATCGCGTCGAGGCCGAGGTTGTTGCGCTGGGGGACGTTGCGCGGGCTCATCTCGACCGCCTTGCGCGCGTTCACCAGCGCGCGGGCCATGTCGCGCTTGTAGAAATAGGAGGCCGCGAGGTTCGCGACGCCCGCGGTGTCCGCGGGATACTTCTGGACGAGCGCGTTGAACTCCTCGATCGCGTTGTCGGGGTTGCGAGTCAGGAGGTAATAGCCGCCGCGCGTGCGGTACTTCTCGCGGTCGCTCATCCGGTCGATGCGGGCGAACGCTTCCTTGTACGACTTCTCCGCCTCCGCCCGGTTGCCCCGGTTGCTCTCGACGGCGGCGATGCCCGCGTAGGCGCGGCCCAGATTCGGATCGAGATCGATCGCCTTGCGGTAGTGGCGGATCGCCTCTTCCCAGTTGCCGGCCCACTGGAGGTCCTGGGCGACGGCGTACTCGTGCGCCGCTTCGAGGGATCCGGCCGTGAACGTCTCGGCGGCCGCGAGCTGGAGCGATGCGGGTGTCTGGTCGCCCAGGGCGCTTCGCACCCTCGTCGCGAGATCCGCGATCACCTTCAGGACGCGGTCCTTTCCCGACGCGGTCGCGGATTCCGAGACGATCGGCTTGCCGGTCGCCGCGTCCAGGGCGCGGACGGAGATCTCGTAGTCGTCCCCCTTTTTCTCGATCGAGCCCGCGGCGACGATGCTGACGCCCTCGCGGACTGCGACTAACTGCGCCAGCGCCGGAGTCAGCGTCGTCGCTCCGGGCTGGAGCTGCGCGGCGACCTTCCGGGCGCTCGCCCGGCTGTAAGAGGAGATGAAGGAGGCGCCTTCGAGGGAGAGCCCGAAGGAGGGCTCGAGCGTCCCGTCGAAGACCGGATCGCCGGTGCGGTTCTCGAAATCGCTGATCAAAACGGACTTGGTTGCGGCGGGCGCCGTGGCCCGCGCGGGAGCGGGAACACGGTGAAGCGCCCACCAGGCTCCCGCCGCGAGCAGGAGCACGGCAACGGCGGCCGCCGCCGCCGGACGGATCCAGCGGCGCCGCAGCGCCTCGTATTTGAAGGAAGAGCGAAACGTCTCTTCCTCGAGGTCCGAGAGGATTTCCGCCACCGACTGGTACCGCAGCGCGGGATCGATCTGCAGGCACCGCTCGATGATCCGGGAGAGGAAGGGAGGAAGCTCCGGATTCAACTCCGAAGCCGGACGCGGGGGGCGCAGCGTCCTCTGAAGCATGACGTCGTAGGGGCTGCGTCCCTTGAACGGCAGCTCTCCCGTCGCCATCTGGTAGAGGATGACGCCCAGGGAGTAGATGTCCGAGCGGCGGTCCACCTCCACGCCCTTGACCTGCTCGGGAGACATGTAGAAGGGCGTTCCGAGCACCGCGCCCGTCTGCGTCATCCCGGATTGCCCGTGAGACTTTGCCAGCCCGAAGTCGGTCAGGTAGACGAAGTCCTCCGCCCCGAGCATGACGTTGCCGGGCTTCAGGTCCCGGTGAATCACGCCCTGTTCGTGCGCGGCCTCCAGGCCCTCGCAGACCTGCCGGAAGATCCGGACGACCCGATCGATCGGCATCCGTCCCGCCTTGAGGACCGCCGACAGGTCCTCGCCGGAGACGAGCTGCATCGTCAGGAACTTGATTCCGTCGCTTTCTCCCAGGTCGAAGACCCGCAACACGTTTCGGTGGGTGACCTTGCTCGAGAGCTGGATCTCCCGCTTGAACCGGCCGAGCGTCTCGGGATCCTCCGCGATGTCCGACCGGATGAGCTTCAACGCGACGTCGCGGTCGAGATCCTTGTCGTGCACGCGATAGACGGCTCCCATCCCGCCGCGCCCGAGGAGCTGCACGACGCGATAGCGCTTGCCGATCTCCATCCCCTCCGGCAGCACACCGCTGATGGAGCCAAACGACTTGCTCGCCTTCGCCCATTCGACAAAGCTCGCAGGAGTGTCCACGGCCACCTGGCCCGGCGGAAAGCCCCGGGTGGCCTCCGCCTGGGGAATCGACGCCACCGCGCCCGAGTCGCCCACCATCGTCAGCTCGGAGTCGAGGCTGTGCCGGCACTCGACGCATGAGACAGCGCCTTCCGGATTCTCGGCCGCGCAGTGAGGACACTTCATTCCTGGGCTTCCCTGATTCTAATCGGTCGCGTCGAGAAGACACCCGGGCCTGGCGACGGCCGTCGCCAACATCTGGCCCGGAGCAATACGAAGGTCGAACTCTTGAAGGCTGAATCAGCGGACTCGAGGCACGGTCCGGTTTCTACGGCGGCTTCTTTCCTTCCAGGTGCTCCTCGAAGAACCGCAGGACGTGGCCGATCTCGATCACCTGGTTGCCGCGCTTGGCCGAACCGTGCCCCTCGTCGGGGATGAGGATGAGGCGGGAGGCGATGCCTCTCTTCTCGAGGGACTCGTGCAGCTGCACCGCCTCGCCGGCGGGAACGCGAGGGTCGTTCAAGCCCTGGATCAGGAGAAGGGGCGACCGGACGCGATCGAGGTAGGTGACCGGCGACAGCTTCTTCAGCGCCTCGGCGTCCTTGTCGGGATCTCCGTACTCCGAGATGCGGAGGATGCGCCGGTACGGAGACGTGTTTTTCAGAAACGTCGCCAGGTCGCTGATGCCCACGACCGACGCGCCGGCGTCGTAGGTTCCGGCGAACATCGTCATCCCGACGAGCGTCGAGTAACCTCCATAGCTCCCTCCGGTGATGCCGACTCTGGGGGCCTTTCCGTTTCTTCCCCAGTTGGCGCGGATCCACTTGCCGCAGTCGTCGATGTCGGTGATGACGTCCAGCCGCTTCGGGCCGTTGTCCGCGTCGAGCCACTTCTTTCCGTACCCGTCGCTTCCCCGCACGTTGGGCTCGACGTAGATGAAGCCGGATTCGACGAAGAGCTGGGTGTAGGGCGAAAACCCCGGCTGCGCCTGTCCCTCGGGCCCGCCGTGAAATTCGACGACGACCGGGCACGGGTCGGCGGCCTTGTTCTCCTCGGGAGCGCACCCCTTCGGGAAGCGCGCGAACATCGGGATGGGAGTGCCGTCGCGCGCCGGGTAGCTCATCAGGCGGGCGGCGACGAAGCCCGCCAGGTCCACCTCGGGCGCGCTCGGCACGACCCACTGGGTCAGGACTTTCGTTTCCCAGTCCCAGACGTAGCTCGAGCGCGGAGCCTTGCCTGTCTCGACGCCGAGCGTCACGAACCGCCCGTCGCGCGTGGCGGACCCGGAATAGACATGGTCCGCGTCCTTCGGGACAGGCAGCTCCTCCGGGGCGAAGGTCTTCGCGTCCAGGACCCGCAGGCGGAGGTACCCGCCGTCGTTCATCGTGAGGTAGACGTGCTTGCGGGCGTGGTCGATGGAGAAGCCGGCGACGTCCATCTTGACGTCCGGCGAGACCGCGGTGAAGGCCTTCTCGCTCGTGTCGGTCCCGATCTTCCAGCGGTAGAGCCTGCGGAAGTCGCCGAACCGGTTGGTCTGGACGAGGAGCTCTCCCGGCTGCGACGCGTAGGCGGCGGCGTACTCGTTCTTTTCCCCTACACCTAGAAGGGGGGTCGCCCTCTTCGTCGCGGCGCTCCACTCGAAGTATTCGACCGAGAGCGCGCCCGTCGCCTTGGCGAGGAGGAGGCGAAGATCGGCGCCGCTTCCGCGATAGTCGTCGATCGACCAGAGCCCCGGCTCTCCCCAGACGAGCGTTCGCTCTCCGGTCTCGAGGTCGTAGCGGTAGATGGCGTAGCTGTCGGGCTGGACGTCGTTGGAGTGGAAGAAGACGGTCTTCGAGTCTTCGAGGACGAGGTCGAAGAACGTCTGAACCTTGTCGATCTTCTGGATCGTCTTCAGGGGTCCGCCGCCGGCGGATTGCAGGTAGAGGCCCGGATTCTCCTGCCCCCCACGTCGCGCGAGAGGAGCAGCCATTTCCCGTCGGGCGTGATCTTCGCGATCGACGTCCGGTCTTCGCCCCCGGTCATCTGGACCGGGTAAGCCCTGGGGCCGTCGAGTCTCCAGACCTGCCCGGAACCGGTGACGTTCCAGCCGAAGTAGAGGCGCTTGCCGTCCGGCGCGACAGCCCCCAGACCCGGCGCCCGCACGTCCAGCATCGTCTGAATCCGGCGCGAGACCTCCAGCGGCAGGGACGGCGGAGCATACTTGGCGACCTTCTCGGCCGGGACACTCCCCGCTCCCAGCCCGCTGTAAGTCTCCTGCCCCGACACGACGGAGACAACGAGGAAGAGCAATACCAGGAAGCGAACAACGGCGTTCATCGTGCCCTCCTTCGAAGAGTGACCCGGATTATCCTCGTCTAGCCGAACGACCAGAGAGACGATGAGCCAGATCTTGAGGTTTCGTGGTTCCAGCCCCGGTCGCGGCGCGAGTAGTCTCACGAGCGAAGCGAGGGAGGAGGCTCGCGCCGCGGGAGCGAAGCGCGGAGCTGGGGACCAGGCGAGCGGTCGAGGCCGCATCCGGCCGAGCCGCTCGCCGGTGCGCCCCGCAGGGCGCAGGTCCCCTGCGCAGCGCGTAGCGACGTGTTGGTGCGCCCGGCGCGATTCGAACGCGCGACCTTTAGCTCCGGAGGCTAACGCTCTATCCGGACTGAGCTACGGGCGCAAAGTCTCATGGCAAAGGACTTGGGGTGAGTGGAGGGATTCGAACCCTCGACATCCAGATCCACAGTCTGGCGCTCTAACCAGCTGAGCTACACCCACCGCGGGACCGCGGAGTGTACTCGCATGGGGGCGGACGGTCAAACCGGGTGGAAAGAATAGAGTTGCGGCCTCGGCTGAAATGAAGAGGAAGACTCCTTCTGTCTACCGCCTCCGGGCGCGGCTTCGGGTGCTTGCCGGGGAGGAGGTCGTGCTCGGCCCGGGCAAGGCGGACGTGCTCGAGGCGATCGCCCGGACCGGGAAGCTCCGCGCTGCCGCGGCGGAACTCGGGATGTCCTACATGAGGGCCTGGACGCTCGTCCAGATGATGAACGCCGCCTTCCGCGAGCCGCTCGTCGCGACCGAGCGCGGCGGGGCCGGCCGCGGCGCGGCCCGGCTGACGGAGACGGGACGGCTGGTCCTCGCCCTCTACCGCGGGATGGAACGCGTGAGCCTCGCCGCGAGCGCCCCCGCGTTCCGTCGGCTGCGCCGGCTGCTCGCCCGAGGTCCTGGCTCCCGGACCGCGGGAACACGCCGAAATACTTGACGGAATATATCGGCTGTGCTTGGCTTTGCGTCGTGCTCCGGCGGACTCTCGCATGGCTCCTCCTCCTGGCGGCCCTGCCGCGTCCGGTTGCCGCGCGGCAATCACGGGAGGTCCTCGTCTTCGCGGCGGCGAGCCTGACGGAGTCGCTCGAGGAGATCGGAAAGGCGTTTCGGGAGAAGACCGGGACCGCCGCGCGCTTCTCCTTCGGGGCGTCGAGCGATCTGGCGCGACAGATCGCCGCCGGCGCTCCGGCGGACGTCTTCTTCTCGGCCGACACCGCGAAGATGGACGGCCTCGAGCGGTCGGGTCTCGTGCGGCGCGAGGAGCGGCGCGAGTTCCTCTCCAACGCGCTCGTCGTCGTCGTCGCCTCCTCCTCGCCGCTCCGGATCGGGGGCGCCGGGGACCTCGTGAAGCTGCCCCGGCTCGCCCTGGCCGATCCGGAGGCCGTTCCGGCGGGCATCTACGCGCGGCAGTGGCTCCAGAAGCGGGACGTGTGGCGGGAGCTGCGCGAGAGGGTCGTTCCGACCCTCGACGTCCGCGGCGCGCTCGCCGCCGTCGAGTCGGGCGCTGTCCCGGCCGGGATCGTCTACCGGACGGACGCCGCGATCTCGAAGAAGGTGCGGGTCGCGCTCGTCGTGACGGACGGTCCGGAAATCAGCTACTCCCTGGCGAGGCTCGCCGGCTCGAAGTCCCCGGACGCGGACGCGTTCGTCCGTTTCGTCGCCGGGGAGGACGGCCGCGCCGTCTTCGAGCGGCGCGGGTTTGCGGTGCGCCGGTGACGGCGGAAGACCTCTCGGTCCTCGGCCTGACGCTCAAGGTGGCCGCGATCTCGACGCTCGCGATCCTTCCTCTCGGAATCGCCGCGGCCTGGGGCCTCGCGCGCTGGCGGGGGCGCGGGCGCGCGCTGGTCGAGACCGTCCTGTCGCTTCCGCTCGTCCTCCCTCCCACGGCGGTCGGCCTGCTCCTGCTCGAGCTTCTCTCCCGCTCCGGACCGCTCGGCGGGTTGCTCGACCGCCTCGGGATCGAGATTCTCTTTACCTGGAAGGCGGTCGCGCTCGCGACGGCCGTCATGTCGTTTCCGCTGCTCGTGCGTCCCGCGCGCGCCGCCTTCGAGGAGATCGACCCGCGCCTGCTCGGCCTCGCGCGCTCGCTCGGCCGCGGGCCCGCCGGCGTGTTCGTCTCCGTCGCGGTCCCGATCGCCTGGCGCGGACTCGCGACAGGAGCCGTTCTCGCCTTCTCGCGGGCGCTCGGCGAGTTCGGCGCGACGATCCTCGTCGCGGGGAGCATTCCGGGGCGCACGCGGACCCTCGCCCTCGCGATCTTCCACCACGCGCAGATCGGCCAGGACGCGGCGGCGAGGCGCCTGGTGCTCCTGACGGTCGTCCTCGCGTTCGCCGCCATCTGGGTGACGGAGATTCTTTCCCGGCGGCGCGATCGCCTGGCTCAGGCGTGATCGAGATCGACCTCGACCTGCCGCTCGCGAGGTTCGAGCTCCACGTCTCCTTGCGGCTCGAGGCTCCGGCCGTCGCTCTTCTCGGACCCTCGGGGGCGGGCAAGACGTCGTTGCTCGAGGCGATCGCCGGGCTGCGGCGCGCGGCGCGGGGGCGCATCGTCCTCGGCCGCGACGTCGTTCTGGACACGGCCGCGGGCGTGACGGTTGCTCCGGAGAGAGCGGCGGATCGGATGGGTTCCCCAGGACGCCCTGCTCTTTCCGCACCTCGACGTGGCCGGGAACGTCCGTTTCGGCCTGCGCCGCGGCGGCGATTCCGAGCGGGTCTTCCGCGAGGCGGTGGAGATCCTGGAGATCGGGCCGCTTCTTCTCCGCCGTCCGGCGAATCTCTCCGGCGGCGAGCGCCAGCGCGTGGCCCTGGCGCGGGCCCTGGCGACAGAGCCGCGCCTGCTCCTCTTAGACGAGCCGCTCGCGGCCGTGGACGTGGAGCTGAAGGCGCGGATCCTCCCCTATCTGCTGCGCATCCGCGACGAGCGAGGCATCCCGATTCTCTACGTCACCCACAACCTGGGGGAAGCCGAAGCGCTCGCCGGTGAGGCGATCCTGCTGCGCGCAGGCCGCGTCGAAGCCCACGGCCCGGCGCGGGACGTGATCGGCACCCGGGCGCTTCTCGCCGTCGATCCCTCCGCCACGTTCGACAACGTGGTGGACGGGATGCTGGAGGATCTGCCGGACGCCGGCGTCGCGAGGCTTCGTCTTCCCGGCGGAGTCCTCGTCGTGCCCGCTTCGGGCGCGGGCGAGCGCGGCGTCTTCACCCTCGCGCCCGAGGAGATCCTCCTGTCGGTGGAGCCGCTCGAGCGCGTTTCCGCCAGGAACGTGCTCGCCGGCCGCGTCCTCTCGCTCGACTCCTCCGGCCAGGACGCGATGGTGCTGGTCGAGGCCGCCGGCGTGAAATGGCGGGCCCACGTCACCTCCGGCGCCGTCCGCGACCTCGGCCTCGCCGCCGGCATGCCGGTCTGGCTGGCGATCAAGACGCAATCATTCCGACGCCTTCGGTGAAGCTGTGTCCGCCAGCGAGCCCTCTTAACCGAAAATCGCGTCAATCATGCTTGTGGCTCGCCCTCTAGGTCGAGTGCCGCCGCGAGTCCGCTTCCGACCTGGGCGAGGAGCGCTGGCGCGAGCGTCCCGACGGCCTGACGCAGTTTTTCCCGATCGAGTGTCGTCACCTGGTGGCAGAGGGCAACGCTCTTGCGGGCCAGCCCTCCAGAACCGGCGGGCAGGTCAATCGCGGTGGGGCCCCGGCCGGCTTGCGCGGGCGACGTCGAGATCGGAACCACGATGACGGATCTCCAACCCGGAGTTTGGTTGAAGGCGTTGTGGGAGACGACCAGGACGGGACGCCGGCCGCGCTGTTCCGCGCCGGAGCGCGGAGCAAGGTCGGCCCAGTAGATCTCGCCGCGCTTCAAGGTCGCCTCTTCCGAAGGGACTCGAGACCGGCCGCCTCGAGAGAACCGTCGAGATCGCTCGGCGTGCCGGCATGCGCGCGCGCGTATTCCGCGATTCCCTCGCGGAGCTCCGCCTGTCGCCACGCGCGCAAACCGTCTTCGATTGCCTGCCGCGCGACAGCCGTGGCCGGCCTGCCGCGTCGGTGCGCCTCCGCCCGGAGGTCATCGTAGAGGTTGGCCGGAAGGGGAAGATGGAAATTGCGTACGGCGGAGCTTTTCATGACACGAATTATGCCATGAAATGCCACCGCAATTCTGCCTGTAGCTGGAAGAGGCTTGCTTCGCGGGGACTCACGGCCAGGCTTCGCAACCCCTTGCGCCGCTCCTCTCGCCGATCCTGTGAATGCCAGCCGCGGCGGTGTGGGTCGGGAGGCAGGAGCATTCGCCGCCTTCCCGCCGGATCCGACGTGGGTGCGCAGCGCGGCCGCCCCCTCTTGACCGGCGCTGCCGGTGAGATTAGATTTGCTCCCAAGGTAGCGGAGTGGCAATTTGAGGAGGTCAGAATGATGTCGATGCCGGCACGTGTACTTCGCACGCTTCTGTTCCTTTCCCTCGTGTCTTTCGCGATTCCGCTGTTCGCTCAGCAGACCGGGTCGATCAGCGGGAAGGTGACGGCTTCCGACGGCTCCGCGCTTCCGGGGGTGACCGTCGAAGCTCGCTCCGAGCGTTCTCCCCGGGCCCCGGGTGACCGTCACCGTCGGCCAGGGGGAATACCGGTTTCCGGCCCTGCCTCCGGGCGCCTACACGCTGAAGTTCGACCTCTCCGGCATGACAGACCGTGACCCGAAAC
Source organism: uncultured Acidobacteriota bacterium (assembly GCA_963741435.1). Classification (GTDB taxonomy): domain Bacteria; phylum Acidobacteriota; class Thermoanaerobaculia; order UBA5066; family Gp7-AA6; genus JAWOLE01. The sequence goes on from CAVUIX010000014.1 coordinate 268,301, forward strand.
GCCCAGGTCCAGCTCGACCAGGACACCGTCGCCGACGTCTCGCTCGGCATGCAGGCGGTCACGGAGAGCGCCACGGTGACGGCCGAGGCGTCGCTGGTCGACAAGAAGTCCGCGACCATCGCGAACGGGATATCCAGTCAGGAGTTGAAGGCGCTTCCGATCGCCCAGGATTACCGCGACCTGCAGAAGCTCATCCCGGGCGTGCAGTACACCGAGGACACGGTGCGCGGGCCGAGCGCCGGCGGCAGCGGACAGGACAACGTCTATCTCTTCGACGGCGCCAGCGTGAGCCTGCCGCTCTTCGGCAACCTCTCCGCCGAGCCCGCGTCCCACGACGTCGCCCAGGTCACGGTCATCAACGGGGGGGCCAGGGCCGTGGATTTCAACCGGTCCGGCGGCTTCTGGATCGACTCGGTCAGCAAGTCGGGCACCAGCGCGTTCCACGGGGAGGCCGGCTACCAGTTCCAGACCGCGGGGATGTCCGCGGACTTGAACAGCGGCATCCAGTCCCGGTACGAGCAGGACCGAAGCTGGTGGAACGCGAGCCTGGGCGGCCCGATTCTCACGGATCACCTCTTCTTCTACGGCTCCTACTACCGCCCCGAGCAGCAGAGAGATAACCGGGCCAACCTGTACGGCGACCTTCCGCCCTACGACAGCACTCGCAACGAAGGCTTCGGCAAGCTGACGATCAACCCGAGCCAGCCCCTGCTCTTCAACCTGAGCTACCGCGGCTCCAAGCGCGTGGACAAGAGCGACCTGTTCGCCTCCAACGCCTCGGCGACGACGGGCACCGGCAACGAGGGCAAGCTGAAGATCGGCACCGCCGAAGGGTCGTGGGTCATCAACTCGAAGAGCTACGCCACGATCAAGTACTCGCATTTCGAGAACCTGACGCAGGGGCGGCCGGACAACATCTCCAGCGCCATGCCCTCGTTCGCGATCGGCACGCAGCTGGACGTCGCCAACCTGGACACGCAGGGTCTCCTGACGGTGCCGCATGCCGGTCGCCGGCAACGCCGGCCTACAACGCGTTCGTTCAGCCCTTGATCGACAGGTACGGCTACACCGCGAACGGAGTGAAGACCGGCGGCGGCACGGTGGGTTTCGGAAGCCAGTTCGACGAGGACAACTTCTTCCGCGACTCCGCGCAGATCGGCTACAACCTCACGCTCGGCGAGAACGTCACGCATGAGCTCCACGTGGGCTTTCAGTGGTTCTCGGATCGGGAGACCCTGATCCGCAGCTCCAACGGCTGGGGCTCGTTGAGCGTGCCCGGCGGCCGGCTCGCGCCGATTCCCGGGACGGGCAAGGCGGCCTACTACACCGCGACCTTCCAGCAGCAGACGACGGGCGCAGGCGGCTCCGATCAAGTCCGAATACCAGTCGATGAGCTTCGAGGTCAACGACCAGATCCGGTGGAAGAACGTGACCGTCAACCTCGGCGTGCTCGCGAGCAACGACACGCTGTACGGCCAGGGGCTGCGGGAGGACTCCTCCACGCTGTCCGGGTACGTCTCCGCGCCCGGCAACAAGTACAAGATGTACGAGATCCCCTTCGAGAAGATGATCCAGCCGCGCGTCGGCGCGACCTGGGCGTACAACGGGAAGGACACGGTCTACGCGAGCTACGCGAGGTACAACCCGTCCGCCAGCTCGCTGCCCCGCGCCGCCTCTTGGGACCGCAACCTGACCGGGACCTTCATCGACGCGTCCTTCGACCAGAACGGCGTGCTCTTCGACGCCCGTCCCCGGGGCTCCTCGTCCGGCAAGCTGTTCGTGCAGGACATGACGCCGCGCACGTTCGACGAGGTCCTGGTGGGCACCGCCCAGGAGTTCGGACCCGCACTTGTCCGCCCGGGTCTACGGCCGGTACCGCAAGGGCAGCCACTTCTGGGAGGACACCAACAACAACGCGCGAGTCGCCTTCAACCCGCCCGCCGGGATTCCCCGGGAGCTGTACATCCCGAACCTCGGCCGCGACAGACTCGCCCAGATCGGCAGCGGATCGACCTACGTCATCGCCGATCTCGACAACTCCTTCACCAGGTACTACGAAGGGACGCTGGAGGCGGAGTGGCGTGGCGACGAAGACCTTCATCCGCGGCTCCTTCACCTGGAGCCACTACTACGGCAACTTCGACCAGGACGACGCGACCGGCGGCAACAACGACATGAACACCTTCATCGGCTCGTCCAACATCGGCGACGGCGGCGGGACGCCAGCTCTGGGACTTCAAGGACGGGAACCTGCGCGGCGACCGGCCCTACATGATCAAGCTCTACGGCACCCGCCTGCTGCCCTGGAACGCCAGCGGCGGGTTCTTCTTCATCTCTCAGGCAGGGCAGCCCTGGGAGACGCAGAGCTACGAGCCCTACCGGAGCCTGACGACGAGCACGAGCGACTCCAACCGCTTCGCCGAGCCGGCCGGCTCGCGGCGAACGCCGCTCTCACTGGCAGGTCGATCTCAACTACACCCAGAACTTCGCCGTGTTCACGCACTACAACATCCAGCTCGCCCTGGACCTCTTCAACATCTTCGACAAGCAGACCGGCTACAACATCGAGCCGCAGCGTCCACAACTCGGCCTACGGAACGGCGAGGAACTACTTCAACCCGCGGCGCCTGCAGGTGGCCGCCCGCTTCCAGCTCTAGTCGCTCCGGATCGCGAGCTCGCTCGGCGACCGCGAGGCTCGCCGGACGGCCTCGCCGCCGCGAGCTCCTCGTCCGCGGCGGCGCTCTCGCTGGTTACTTCGATACCGCGTCACCGGCCTAGCTCAGGCTGCTCCCTGGAACAGACGCTCGGAGGCGATGAGCTTGCGGGTCGTGGCGTCGGCATGCTCCCGCGCCGCCGCGATGCGCGCGGCCTGATCGGGCTCATGCAGGAGCACGCTGACCTGGGCCCGCTTGAAGAGCGCCATCGGGTAGGCCGGATGCGAAGGCGGGACGCGGTCCAGGGCATTCTCTCGCCTCGGGCAGGCGCCGGGCGGCGAGATAGAGAACGCCCAGCTCGAGATCGTGCTCGAACGCGCTGCCCTGGAGCGCGCGCGCGCCTTCGAAGCGTCTCGATGGCGACTGCCGTCTGGCCGGCGTCCATGGCCAGTTGACCCAGCCGGGCGAGCTCCATCGCGGTCGGCTTGCGCCTGGCGTAGATCTTCTGGCGCAGGGCGATCGCCTCGGGGTCGCGTCCCTGCCGTTCCCGGACCACGGCGAGCGCCTCGAGCGCCGGCAGCCGGTCCGGCGCTTCGGCCACGACCCGCTCGAGAAGGGGCACGGCCTGCTCCCACTGCTTGCCGCGGGCGTAGTGCAGCGCGAGGTACGTGCGGACATCCGGCGAGTCGGGGGCGATGCTCCCGGCCTTCTCAAACGCCTGCGAGGGCCTGCTCCTCGTGTCCGAGGGCGGAGTGCGCGGTCGCCAGGCGAAGGGCCGCGTCGAGGTTCGTGGGATCCCGAGCCAGGATCTTCTCCAGCAGCGGGATGGCGGCGGCGTACTCCTCGCGCGCGAAGAGGCCGGACACCTTTTCGATGATGTCGAAGAGGCCGGTCATGTCGGCGGGCCGCGGCGCGTCCTTGCGCACCGGGGGGGCGGCGCGTCGCGCTGATGTAGCCGAGGCTCGCGAGCTTGCGCACGCTCCTCGGCTCCGAGGCTGTCCATGGACGGCGGCGCTTGTGAGCGACGGCACGGGATAGTCTCGAAGGGCCACCTTCACGGGCCGCGGAAGATCCCCTCCGGCCGCGAGATCGCGGGCTTCCAGCGGGATCGGCGGCGACGTCATAGACCTCCAGCCTCCCGGCGAAGATCGCCTTCTGCCGGCCGGAGATCGCCATGACCTGCGGCTGCCACCCGAATGAGAGGAACGGTTTCATCGCCTCGGCCAGCACGATCTCCTGCTCCGCGCCACGGAGGCTGTCGGCCTTTTCGACGCCCGGCCCAATCCAGGATCGTGTGGAAGACCCGCCGCGCGCTGACCGGCGTGTCGCTCACGCCCGGCTGGATGCCCGGCCCGACGAGCAGCAGGGGGACGTGCATCGTGGCCTGGTAGAGGAGATTCCCGTGCTGGGACTCGCCGTGATCGCCGAGCCCCTCGCCGTGGTCGCCGACGATCACGATGGCGGCCGGGCCCTTGCGGCCTGCTGCTCGAAGGCCTGCGACAAGGCGCCCGAGTTGCTCGTCCATCGCCGCGACCTCGCCCAGGTACGGGTTGCTCGGGTAGCGGCTGCGGAAGGGCTCGGGAGGAGTGTAGGGAGCGTGCGGGTCGTAGTAGTGGACCCAGAGGAAGAGCGGCTGCCGCGACTCCTGCTGCAGAGCAGCGAGGACCCGGTCCGTCGTCTCCCGGGCGCGCGCGTTCGGCCTGCCCCTCCTGCAGCTCGTCGTCGTAGACGTCGAATCCGCGCGCGAGCCCGAATCGGCGGGCCAGCGTGAACGCGGAGACGAAGGCCGCCGTGCGATAGCCGGCCTGGCGAAGCCGCTCGGCCAGGACCGGGCGGTCTCCGGAAAGGTAACGGGCGTTCTCGTGGACGCCGTGCCCGGCGGGATAGAGGCCCGTCATCATCGAGGCGTGCGAGGGGAGCGTCTCGGGAACGGTCGCGTATGCCTGGCGGAAGCGGCGGCCGCGCGCCGCGAGCGCGGAAAACGCCGGTGTCTCGATCCCCCTGGCCTCGGGGCCGATCGCGTCGGCCCGGGTGGTATCGAGCGTCACGAGCAGGATCGATGGGCGGGCCGTGGAGCCGCCGTCCGCACGCGGCTCCGGTTTTTGGGCCACCTTGCAGGCGGTGACGAGCATCGCGCCGGCAAAGGCGAACGCCGCGAATCCGGCCTCTATCCCTCATCGCGCTCCGGCCGCACCAGGTCTTCAAAGACCTCGCGGCGGCGGATCACGCGAAAGCGTCCGTTCTCGACGAGGACCTCGGCCGCGCGCGGACGGAAGTTGTAGTTGGAGGACATCGCGAACCCGTACGCTCCCGCGTCGCGGACGGCGAGCAGGTCCCCTTCGGCCGGCTCGGCAAGGACGATGTCGCGCGCGAGGAAATCGCTCGTCTCGCAGATCGGTCCGACGACGTCCGCCTTGATGCCGTGTCCTTTCGGAGGGTCAACGGATTCAATCGAATGGATCGCGCCGTAGAGAGGCGGGCGGATCAGGTCGTTCATGCCCGCGTCCGTGATCACGAAACGCCTTCCCCGGTTCTCCTTGACGTAGAGCACGCGCGTCACGAGAACTCCGGCCGGTCCCACGATGGCCCGCCCGGGCTCGATCAGGATCCGGAACGGAAGGCCCGCCAGATGCGGCAGGACGGCGCCGGCGTAATCCTCCGGAGCGAGCGGCTTCTCGCCCGCGCCGGCCACGCCGAAACCTCCGCCGATGTCGAGTGTCTGGAGCGGGAACCCTTCGCCGGCGAGCGCGCCGGCGAGCGCCGCGAGCTCCCGAGCGCTCTCCTCGAGCGGCGCGGTCTCCAGCATCTGGCTGCCGATGTGCGCCTGGACTCCCGTCATCGTCAGGTGTCTCCAGCGCCGCGAGCGGCCGAAGATCTCGCGCGCCAGGCCGATGTCCACTCCGAACTTGTTGTGCTTCAGGCCGGTCGAGATGTAGGGATGGGTCTTCGCGTCGATGTCCGGATTGACGCGCAGGGCGACGCGCGCCGTCTTCCCCTGCCGTCCGGCCTCGGCGTCGATCTTCTCCATCTCGCGCTCCGACTCCGCGTTGAAGGCGAGGAGGCCGGCGGCGACGCCGGCCGCGGATTTCCTCGTCGGTCTTGCCGACGCCGGAGAAGACGATCCGGTCCGCGGCGAAGCCCGACTCGAGGCACGCGCGCAGCTCCCCGCCCGAGACGACGTCCGCCCCCGCGCCGAGCGACGCCAGGACCTTCAGGATCGCCAGGTTCGAATTCGCCTTGGCCGCGTAGCAGACCAGGTGCGGCACCGACCTCGAACGCCCTGTCGAAGGCGTGAAAGCTCTCCTCGACCGCCGCCGCGCTGTAGACGTAGACGGGCGTCCCCGCCGCGCGCGCGATCTCGGAGAGCGACACGCCGTCGCAGGTCAGCTCGTCTTTTTCGCGGAAAAACCCGGCCACGGAGGTGGACGATACATCGCCCGCATGGCCGACCTTCTTGTCATCCTGGCGAAATGGACACGAACCACTTCGCATAGGCGGCAAAGAGCGCCGTGGCCGCGAGCGCCGCCGGCCAGAAGACCCTCGAGAGCGCGCGGTGGGCGGCCTGGATGTCGGCCCGCCCGGCGGCGACCGCGGCGAGTCCGGCTCCGACGACCGCGGCCACGAGAAGGACGCCCAGCGCGATGAGGCCGCGGCTCGCGGCGGCCGGCGGCATTCCGGGCAGGAGGAACCGAACGGTCGAGCGCCATGGTGCCCGCCGTGATGACGACGAGAACGACGTCGACGGCGAGCCAGGGGGAGCGGGATCGAAAGGCGATTCCCGCGGCATGGGCGATCGGAAGCAGGAGGAAGACGGCGATCGCGACGCCCGCGAGGAAGATCCGTCCGATCTCGGTCGAAACGGCTCTCCGCGATGGATGAGAAACGTCGGAAGCCCGGCGAGGGCGGCCGCGCCCGCCGGTGAGGACAGCGGCCGTGCCGAGCTGGCCCGCCCAGAGGGAGAAGGAAGAGACCGGCCGGGCGAGGTCGAACCCGATGCGGCGCGTTGGCGATCTCGCGGGAGAGGCACGGAGGCAGCCGAGCAGGAGCGGAGACCCGGCGGCGAGGGCGAGCGCGGCCACGACCGCGGCGGCTTCGCGCGCGTCGCGACGTCCAGCTGCGGTCGAGCGGGAAGAGCTTCACTCCCGCCGCGCCGATGCCCGCGACGAGCGCCGTGAGAAGGACGCCGCGGTGCAGGACGATCTCGCGCCGGGCGACGGCCGCGAAGGCTCTTCATGTGCTTCTCCTCCTCCTCACCCGCCACGGCGAGGAAGATCTCCTCGAGCGACATCGGCGAGACCTCGGCGTCCACGACGCCGTCGATCCGGCGGAACTGCTCGAAGCTCGAGTCGGCGAAGTTGGAGACGACGGCGTCCACGCCCCAGCCGCGGACCTTGACGCGCACGGCCTCGAAGGCGTCGAGCTCCGTGCCGTACTCCGTGCGCTCGACGGTCCGGTCGTTGCCGTAGCGGATGCGGCGGAACCGCGACTTCAACGTCTCCATCTCCTCGTCCAGCGCGAGGCGCCCGTCCTTCAGGATCCCGACGCGCGTCGCGATCCCTTCGACACCGGCGAGGTCGTGCGTCGTGAGGAACACGGTCGTTCCGCGGTCGGCGAGCTCGCCGATCAACTCCTCGTAGAGAGCCTTGCGCGCCACGACGTCCAGGCCCAGCGTCGGATCGTCCAGGACGAGGAGCTCGCGGCGCGTGCCCGAGCGCGGCAGCGAGCATGACCTGACCTTTCTGCCCCTTGGAGAGGCGTCCGAAGGGCGTATTCGGCGGCACGCCGAATCGCTCGAGGCGCGCGCGCGACGGCCGGCCGCATCCCACGAGGAATAGAGGCGCCGGCAGAAGTCCGCGAATTCCCGGCGCCGTCATCGCCGGCGGCGCGTCCGGCTCCTCCGGCACGACGCCGACGCGCGACATGAGGCGCGCGCGCTGCCTCCAGGCGTCCTCGCCGAAGAGCAGCGCGCGGCCCGAAGTGGGCTTCTGCTGCCCGAGCAGGCAGCGCACGAGCGAGGACTTGCCTGCGCCGTTTCTCCCGAGGAGCGCATAGACCGCGCCGCGCGCGACGGAGAACGAGATCTCGTTGCAGGCCGTCGCGCGGCCGTAGCGCACCGTCAGGCTCTCGACGGCGACCGGGGCGGAATCTCGGCGGGATTCACCGCTCGCCTCCTTTCTCTCCATGGAGGCGCTTCCAGGCGGCGTCGAGCTCCTCCGCGGACTCGCCCTGGGTCGCGCCGAGCGTCGCGGCGAGGCTCGCGTAGCGGATCGCGCCGTCTCGCATCGCCTTCGTCGCGTCGGCTTGCCCATCGCTCGGCGGCGCGTCCGCGACGTACGTGCCGTCGCCGCGCCGGACCGAGAGCACCCCTTCCTCCGCCAGCCGCTGGTAGGCCTTGGCGACCGTGGCCGGGTTGACCGAAAGGTCGCGAGCGAGCTCTCGCACCGAGGGGACCGGCGCGCCGGGAGCGAGCGCGCCCGAGGCGACCAGCCGGCGAAGCCCTTCCTCGATCTGGCTCCAGATCGGGGTCGAGTCGGAGGGATCCACGTGCAGCGCGCGCACGGGTAGAGTGTACCACAGTACTAGTACACTGATACTTCTTTGTCGCCTATCCTCCTGAGGCAGCGAAGGATCTGCTCCGTCAGGGGCCTTGTCAGGAGCAGATCCTTCGTCGTCCGCTCCTCAGGATGACAGGCGCTCAAGTCGCCCGGGCGCCCGGGATCTGGAGATCCTTCTCGGGAGCGCCGAGGTACTCGTGGGCGTCGTAGCGGCGGACGCTCGGGGCGAGGGCGGCGATGCCGGCGGTGATCAGGACCGTGGCCAGTCCTCCCGAGACGACGGAGACGGTGACGCCGACGGCGGCCGAGGCGAAGAGCGAGGCCACGAGGCCGGCTTCCATCTCTCCCAGCTGGGGGCCGCCCATGAAGAAGATCGCGTTGACGGAGGTCATCCGGCCGCGCAGGCGATCGGGCGTGATGAGCTGGCGCAGGGTCTGGCGGATGACGGTCGAGATCGCGTCGGCGAGGCCGACGCGCGGCGAGCGCCGCCATCGTCAGGACGAAGCTGCGCGAGAGGCCGAACACGACCGTCGCCGCTCCGTACGCCGCGACGGAGGCGAGGAAGATCGGGCCCTGGCGGGTGGGAAGCGGGCGGATCGAGACGAAGAGCGAGCCGGCCAGCGCGCCCACCGCGGGCGCCGCGACCAGGATTCCGTAACCCCTGGCGCCGACTTTCAAGACCTGGTCCGCGAAGATCGGCAGGAGCGACATCGATCCGGAGAAGAACGTCGCGATGAAGTCGAGCCCCATCGTCCAGACCATGAGCGGCGTCGTGAAGACGAAACGAAGGCCCTCTTTCAGCGAGGTCCAGGGATGCTCGTCGCCGGCCCCCTTCTCCGGCGCGCCGGAGGTCCGCATCGTCACGAGGGCGAAGATCACCGCGAGAAAGGAAACGGCATTGAAGAGATAGATCAGCGCGAGAGCGGACGTATTGACCGGCATTCCCGCGGCGGGCAGCCGGGCGCCCATCGGCAGGGCCCCCGCGTGCCCGGCCAGGATCAGCCCCGCGATCGCCGGCCCTCCGATCATCGCGGCCTGGAACGTCGAGAAGTTCAGCGACAGGGCGCCGGAGAGCTCCGCGGCCGGCACGAGCCTCGGGATGAGCGACTGGCGCGCCGGCCCGTCGAACGCGCTCGCCGCCCCCGCGAGGAAGTTCAGGGCATAGAGGAGCCAGAGCGTCTCCCGGTGAGCGAAGGTCAGGCCCGCGAGCGCGAGCGCGACCGCCGTCATGCCGAGCTGCGTGAAGATCATGACGCGCCGCCGGTCGTACCGGTCCGCGAGGACTCCTCCCCAGAGCGAGAACGCGACGATCGGCACGACGCGGGTCAGTCCCACGAACCCGAGCGCCAGCGGCGAGCGCGTCAGCAGGTAGATGTGCCAGTTGATTCCCACCACCTGCATCTGCGACCCGATCATCGAGAAGAGCTGCCCGACGACCAGCCTCCGGTAATCCCGGTGCCGCAGCGCTTGATAAGGCCGTCGGGCGGATGCCATACCGCCAACGATAGCGGGTCAATCCGATGGCCCGGGAGCCGCCTCCCAGCTTGTCATCCGAGGAGCGAAGCGACGAAGGATCTGTCCGGTGAAGCTCGATTGCAACGGGAGCAGATCCTTCGCTTCGCTCAGGATGACAGGGTATTAGTCGGACGCGCTCCTAACCAGCTCGTGAGCCGTTGGGGAGCGGGCGCTCGGGGACGGCCAACGCCGGGGGGATGCCGTCGGCGTAGCCGATGTCGAAGAGCATGCCTTCCGACATCTCGCCAAGCATCTTGCGAGGCTCGAGGTTCACGACGAAGAGGGCCTGTTTGCCTTCGATTTCGCCGGGGTTGGACCGCTCCTGCTTCATCCCGGCGAGGATCCGCCGTGTGTGGTCGCCGAAGTCGACGACCAGGCGGACCAGCTTCTCGGAGCGGGGCAGGTCCTCCACCGCGAGGATCGTTCCGACCCGGATGTCCAGCTGTTCGAGTATTTGCGCCGGGACGGTCGGCTTGATGGGCGCGGGCTTGTCCATGGGGCCTCCCGAGAAATAATGGAACTGACTGGTCAGTTTCGAAATAGGATACGCCGATGCCGCGGGTCAAGACGGTCGTCAAGAAAGACGAAATCCTCAGCGCCTCTTCGAGAGTTTTCGCCGAGAAGGAGTTCCACGAAGTCCTGATCGACGACGTCGCGGCGCTGGCCGGGGTCGGAAAGGGGACGGTCTACCGCTACTTCCGGACGAAGGAGGAGCTCTACTTCGAGACGATTCTCCAGGCGTTCGACGATCTCTACGCCCGGCTCGTCCGGACCTCTTCCAGGGAGATCTCCGCGACGCGACGCCTCGAGCGAATAGCCCGCGAGACCCTGCAGTTCTCCTGGCAGCGGCGGCATCTGTTCAGGCTACTTCAGACCGAGGAGAGGCGGTTCGCGATGCGGGAGTCGGAGCTTCGCCGGCGGCGGGAGGACATCATCGGGCTCTTCCGGAAGGCGATCGTGGACGGGGTCGCTTCGGGGGAGTTCCGGGGCATCGATCCTCGCATCGCCGCGGAGCTCTTTCGGGGCATGATCCGCGCCGCGAACTTTTTCCGAAGCGAGGCCGATTCGCCCGACCACCTCGCTACGGAAATCATCGGGATCTTCACGCACGGAATCGCCAGGCAAAGCGCATGAAGAAGAGTCTTGCCGTCGCGGGAATCGCCGCCGCCCTCCTGGCGGTGGCCGGTTGCTCGTCCCTTTCCCCCGGCCGCTCGGTGGACGCCGGCGCGCCGCCGGAGCCCGGGCGCCCCTGGCAGCCCGTCGCCGGAGGCGCGGCTGCCCGCCCCGACGCCGCCGCCCGCGCCGCCGATTCCTCCCGAGTACCTGCGCCCCGGCGCGACGGTGTCGCTCTCCCAGGTCCTCGACCTGGCGCTGCGCAACAATCCCCTGACCCGGACCTCCTGGTTCCTGGCCAGGTCGGCGGCCGCGGACCTCGGGTCGAAGAGGTCGGAGTATTTTCCGACGATCGATCTCGACGGCAGCATCACGCGCCAGAAGCAGGCGGCGCTCGGCGGGGCGAGCATCTTCCTGCAGACGACCTACGGCCCCTCCGTCAGCCTGACGTGGCTCCTCCTGGACTTCGGCGGGCGCGGCGCGGACGTCGAGGAAGCCAAGCGCGCCCTCTTCGCGGCCGATTACCTTCACAACGCCACGATTCAGAACGTCGCGCTCCAGGTCGAGCAGTCCTACTACGAGTACTTGAACGCCAAGGCGCTGCTGGTGGCGGCGGAGGCGAGCCTGAAGGCCGCGCGCGAGAGCCTGACCGCCGCGGAGGAGCGCCACCGCGCCGGCGTCGCGACGATCGCCGACGAGCTGCAGGCGAGGACCGCGTTCTCGCAGGCCGAGCTGACGATGCAGACGGTCGAGGGACAGATCCACATCCTGCGCGGATCGCTCGCGACCGCGATGGGAATCTCGGCCAACATCCCCGTCGAGGCCGGAGAGCTGCCGACGGAGATCAACGTGGACGCCGTCGTCGAGACCGTCGAGGCCTTGATCGCGAAGGCGGAGGCGGATCGGCCGGACCTGGCTGCCGCCCGCCTGGCCGCCCTGAAGGCGGAGAGCCACATCCGTTCCGTCCGCGCGCAGGGGCTCCCGACTCTCTCGGCCAACGGGACGGTCAACCGGAACTACTACTACAACTCCCCGATCGTCCCGTACGCCGACGTGTACTCGGGAACGATCCTGCTCCGGATCCCCGTCTTCACCGGATGGAGAAACACCTACGACACGTTGAAGGCGCGCGAGGACGCGGAGGTCGCGCGCTCGCAGGTGGAGACCCTGACGGACCAGGTGATCCTCCAGGTCTGGACGAGTTACTACAACCTGAAGACGGCCAGCCAGCAGTTCAAGACGGCGCGAGACCTCTTCGCGAGCGCGCAGCAGTCGGAGGAAGTCGCGTTCGGCCGCTACAAGGCGGGCGTCGGGAGCATCCTCGATCTTCTCGCCGCCCAGACCGCGTTCGCCAACGCCCGGGCCCAGGAAGTCCAGGCGCGCTCGAACTGGTTCCTGTCGATGGCCCAGCTCGCGCACGACACCGGGGCGCTGGCGCCGGCGCCGGGCTCCGGGACGGCGTCGCCACAGGAAATGAGAGGAAATACGGGCACTCCATGACCCATAGAAAAAGCGCTCTGGTCCGGCTCCTTCTGCGAGGCGCCGTTTTCTCGGCGGCCGTTCTGACCGCCGCCGGCTGCGCGAAGAAGGACGCGCGCGGCGCCGCGAAGGAGCTGGTCCCGGTCACGGTCGGGACCGCCGCGCGGCAGGACGTGCCCCTGGAATTGCGCGCGATCGGCCATGTCGAGCCCTCTTCCACCGTGGCGCTCAAGGCGCGGGTGGGCGGCGAGGTGACGAAGGTCGGATTCAAGGAGGGGGAGGACGTCACAGAAGGGAGCGCTGCTCTTCCAGATCGATCCGCGCCCCTACGAGGCGACGCTCGCCCAGGCGCGCGCCCAGCTCGAGCGCGACCACGCGACGGCGAAGTGGGCCGAGAACCAGGTCAAGCGATTCGCCGACCTCGTCCAGAAGGACTACGTCACGAAGGAGTCGTACGACACGACGCTTTCCGCCGCCGCGGCCGCGCTCGCGACGGTAAAGGCCGACGAGGCGGCGGTGGAGAACGCGAGGCTGCAGCTTTCCTACTGCACGGTCACGGCGCCGATCACGGCCCGCGCCGGGAGCGTCCTCGTCTATGCCGGCAACCAGGTCAAGGGGAACGACGACAAGCCGCTCGTGATCCTGAACCAGATCCAGCCGGTATTCGTATCCTTCGCCGTGCCCGAGTCCTCGCTCGCCGCGATCCGCCGGTACAGCCGGCCGGGACAGAGACTCGCCGTGGCGGCCTCCCCCTCCGGCAACCCCGCCGGCACGCAGACGGGAGAGCTGACGTTTCTGGACAACGCGGTGGATTCCACGACGGGCACGATTCTCTTGAAGGCGACGTTTTCGAATCAGAACGAGGCCCTCTGGCCGGGCGAGTACGTGGACGTCGTGCTCCGGCTCTCGACCGAGGCCGGGGCCATCGTCGTCCCGACGCAGGCGGTGCAGACGGGGCAGGCGGGGCAGTATGTCTACGTGGTCAAGAGCGACCTGACCGTCGAGTCGCGCCCGGTCACGGTCAGCCGGACCCACGGCGCTTTTGCCGTCGTGGCCAACGGCCTGCAGGCGGGGGAGCGGGTCGTCACCGACGGGCAGCTGCGGCTGGCGCCCGGCGCGAAGGTGGAGATCAAGCAGACGGAAGGGAAAGCCTCATGAACATCGCCGAGCTGTTCATCCGCCGTCCGGTCATGACGACGCTCGTCATGGTCGGGATCCTCCTCTTCGGCGTCATGGGGTACCGCCTCCTGCCGATCTCCGACCTGCCCAACGTGGACTTCCCGACGATCCAGGTCTCGGCGTCGCTGCCCGGGGCCTCGCCGGAGACCATGGCGTCCTCCGTCGCGACGCCGCTCGAGAAGCAGTTCTCGACGATCGCGGGGCTGGACAACATGAACTCGACTTCCACGCAGGGCTCGAGCCAGATCACGCTGCAGTTCAACCTGTCGCGGAACCTGGACGGCGCGGCCCTCGACGTGCAGTCGGCCATCTCGGCCGCGGCGCGGCAGCTGCCGCCCAACATGCCGAGTCCCCCCTCGTACCAGAAAGTCAATCCGGCGGACCAGCCGGTCCTCTACCTGACGCTGACCTCCGCGACGATGCCGCTCTCGGATCTCGACGAGTACGGCGAAGTGATGATGGCGCAGCGGATCTCGACGGTCTCCGGCGTGGCGCAGGTCCAGGTCTACGGCCCGCAGAAGTACGCGGTCCGGGTGCAGCTCGATCCGCGGGCCCTCGCCTCCCGGGGCATCGGCATCGACGAAGCGTCCGCCGCCGTGCAGGGGTCAAACGTCAATCTTCCGACGGGCACCCTCTACGGCCCGATGACTTCCTTCACCGTGCAGGCCAACGGCCAGTTGACGAACGCCTCCGCCTACCGGCCGGTCATCGTGGCCTACCGCAACGGATCTCCCGTGCGCCTCTCCGACATCGGCCGCGTCGTGGACAGCGTCGAGAACGACAAGACGGCCGCCTGGTACAACGACGAGCGCTCGATCTCCCTCGCGATCTTCAAGCAGCCCGGGACCAACACGGTCGCCGTGGCCGGGCAGGTGCGCCGGCTCCTCCCGACGTTCCAGAAACAGCTTCCGGCCGCCGCCTCGCTGCACGTCCTCTACGACCGCTCGGAGTCGATCCGCAACAGCGTCAACGACGTGCGCTTCACCCTGCTCCTGACGCTGTGCCTCGTCGTCCTCGTCATCTTCCTCTTCCTGCGCAACCTCTCCGCGACCGTGATCCCGTCGCTCGCCCTTCCCTTCTCCATCGTCGGGACCTTCGCGGTCATGTATCTGCTGGGCTACAGCCTCGACAACCTCTCGCTCATGGCCCTGACCCTCTCGGTCGGGTTCGTCGTGGACGACGCGATCGTGATGCTCGAGAACATCGTCCGGCACATGGAGCGCGGAGAGGGCGTGCTCGAGGCGGCGCTCAAGGGCTCGAAGGAGATCGGCTTCACGATCCTCTCGATGACCCTCTCGCTCGCCGCCGTCTTCATCCCGATCCTCTTCATGGGCGGCATCATCGGCCGCCTCTTCCACGAGTTCGCGGTGACGATCGGCGTCGCGATCCTCGTCTCGGGCTTCGTCTCGCTCTCCCTGACGCCGATGCTCTGCAGCCGTTTCCTGAAGCCCCCTCGCGAAGAGGAACACGGGCGCTTCTATCGCTGGACCGAGCGCGGCTTCGACGCCATCCTCTCGCTCTACGGCAGGACGTTGAAGCCGGTGCTCTCGCCATCCGGGCAAGGTGCTCGTCTTCTCGCTCCTCGTCCTCGCGGCGACCGGTTATCTCTTCGTGAAGATCCCCAAGGGCTTCCTTCCGATCGGAGGACGCCGGCCTCATCTTCGGCTTCACCGAGGGGGCGCAGGGGATCGGGTTCCCGGCGATGAAGATGCACCAGCAGGAGGTCGCCGCGATCGTGCGCAGCCACCCCGACGTCGCCAACGTCCTCTCCAGCTGCGGCCCGCGGGGCAACATCAGCGTCGGCAACTCCGGGATCGTCCTGGGGCAGTTGAAGCCCCGGTCGGAGCGCAAGCGCTCGGCCGACGAGATCATCGCGGACCTTCGTCCGAAGCTCGCGAAGGTCACGGGGATCCGGGCCTTTCTCCAGGTGCCGCCGCCCATCCGCCTGGGCGGAAGCCTCTCCAAGAGCCAGTACCAGTACACGCTCCAGGACTCGGACACGGCGGAGCTCTACCGGTTCGCGCCGCAGCTCGAGCAGAAGATGCGCGGTCTCTCCGGCATCCAGGACGTGACGAGCGACCTGCAGCTCTCCAATCCGCAGATCAACGTCCTCATCGACCGGGACAAGGCGGCGGCCGTCGGGATCAGCCCCCAGAAGATCGAGGACGCGCTCTACACGGCCTACGGCACGCGCCAGATCTCGACGATCTACGCGCCGAACAACGAGTACCAGGTCATCATGGAGCTCGCCCCGGAGTTCCAGGCGAACCCGGACTCGATCGGGCTTCTCTACGTGCGCGCTTCCACGGGCCAGCTCGCGCCGCTCTCCGCGCTCGGCGCGATCACGAAGAACACCGGGCCCCTCGCGGTGGCCCACACGGGACAACTCCCCTCCGTGACGATCTCCTTCAACTTGAAGCCCGGCGTTTCGCTCGGCGAGGCCGTCGGAGCCGTGGACGCCCTGGCGCGCAAGAATTTGCCGGCGACCATCCAGACGAGCTTCCAGGGGACCGCGCAGGCGTTCCAGAGCTCCGTGCAGGGGCTGGGTCTCCTCCTCCTGGTGGCCATCATGGTCATCTACATGGTGCTCGGGATCCTGTACGAGAGCTTCATCCATCCCATCACGATCCTGACGGCTCTCCCGTTCGCGGGCGTGGGCGCGCTCGTGACGCTGATGTTCTTCCGCACGGAGCTGTCGATCTACGCCTTCGTCGGCATCATCATGCTCGTCGGGCTGGTGAAGAAGAACGGCATCATGATGGTGGACTTCGCCATCGAGGCGCAGCGGGAAGGCAAGAGCCCGGCCGACGCGATCTTCGAGGCCTGCCTCGTGCGGTTCCGGCCGATCATGATGACGACGATGGCCGCCCTGATGGGGACCCTGCCGATCGCCATGGGCTTCGGGGCGGGGGCGGAGTCGCGCCGGCCCCTGGGCCTCGCCGTCGTCGGAGGGCTCGTCTTCTCGCAGACCCTGACCCTCTACGTCACGCCGGTCTTCTACATCATCATGGACCGTCTGCGGCAGCGGCTCGAGCGCCGCCGCGGAAAAGGCCCCGGCATCCAGGGAGAGAGATCCGCGGCGGAGGCGCCCGAAGAGATGGCTCCGGCCGCCGCCGGGATGCGCTTCACGACACCGTAGCTTTCCCCTCTCCCCCGGGAGAGGGCGGGGGTGAGGGCGCAGGGAAGTCAAGACTTCAATTTCGAGTGCCCCGGCTTGCCGGCGGAATCCGTTGATCCGTCTCCGACGTCGTCCCGCTCGGTCCGGACGGCGGTTTGCTCCTCGGCGGCGTGACGCTTGTCCGGCTCCAGGAGAGACTGGATCGCGAGAAACGCGGGGCCGACCTGGCCGCCGTTGAAACGTCCCGGATAGGTCCTGCGGTAATCGATCAGCCCGCGCCACTCGAGCCACAGCAGCAGGCGATCCGCGAGGAAGACCAGGGCGGCAATGCCCGCGAGCGTCCACAGGACTTTCATTTCCCGGCTGCGATTGTGCTCTTTTTTCCGAGCGCGGCGAAATCCTGTAACCCCTGGCAACCCCGCCTCGTCAGAAGGGCAAGAGGAGGTGGGGAAGGGCAGGTCCCAGCACCGGGCAGGAGGCGGCCGACTCCGACCGATACCCCTCCAACCGTTACCGCGAACTCACACGGCATTGCGCCGTCTCGCCGCCCGTCGCCCGGATTTTCCCTGGGGCTCTTTCCCGCCTCCCATTCCGTCGCTCCGCGCTTGCGCGGGAAATGCGCCTGACGGCGCACCGGCGAGCGGCTCGGCCGGATGCGGCCTCGACCGCTCGCCTTCTCCCGCGCAAGCGCTCCGCTCCCGCGGCGCGAGGCTCCTCCCTGCGGTTACTCGGGAGACTCCTCGCGCCGCGAGCGCCGGCGGCAGCCCGGTGGGATATTGGATGGGTCGGTGAGGACGTTTCGAGGAGACTTTGCCCCTGTCATCCTGAGCGAAGCGAAGGATCTGCTCGAATGCCGAGCTGCCCGAGGACGAAGGCGTAGTCGAAGGCGAGCTCCTTCAGCCGGTCGTAGCGGCCCGACGCGCCGCCGTGGCCGGCGGCCATGTTGATCTTGAAGAGCAGCGGATTGCTGTCGGTCTTCAGGGTCCGCAGCTTCGCGACGTACTTGGCCGGCTCCCAGTACATCACCTGGCTGTCGTTGAAGGAGGTCTTCACGAGCATCGCGGGTAGGCCTGCGCCGCGAGGTTGTCGTACGGGCAGTACGACTTCATGTAGTCGTACTCGTCCTTCTTCTTCGGGTTGCCCCACTCCTCGAACTCGCCCACGGTCAGCGGCAGCGACTCGTCGAGCATCGTGTTGATGACGTCCACGAACGGCACGCGCGACACGGCGACCTTGCACAGGTCCGGGCGCAGGTTCGTGACGGCGCCCATCAGCAGTCCGCCCGCGCTGCCGCCCTGGATCGCCAGCCGGTCCCTGGACGTGTACTTCTCGGCATCAGGTGCTCCGCGACGGCGATGAAGTCGGTGAACGTGTTCATCTTCCTCATCATCCTGCCCTCGTCGTGCCATGCTTGCCCAGTCGCCGCCGCCGCGGATGTGCGCGAGCGCGAAGACGACGCCGCGGTCGAGCAGGCTGAACCGGTTGGAGTTGAACGTGGCGAAGGACGGCACGCCGTACGAGCCGTAGCCGTACAACCAGAGAGGGGCCTTGCCGTCCGCGTCGAAGCCCTTCTTGTAGACGAGCGAGATCGGGATCTTCGTGCCGTCCGCCGCCGTCGCGTAGCGGCGCTCGGACTGGTAGCGCTCGGGGTCGTAGCCGCCCAGGACCTCGGTGCGCTTCAGGAGCTTGCGCTCCTCGTCGCCATGTCGTAGTCGAAGACCGACTGCGGCGTCATGAACGACTGGTAGCCGAAGCGGAACGCCGCGTGTCGAACTCCGGGTTGCTCGCGGCCCGACCGCGTAGACCGGCTCGGGGAACTCGACGCGGTGCTCCTCCTTCGTCGCGAGGTCGATGACGCGGATGCGCGGCAGCCCGTCCTCGCGCTCGAGACGACGGCGTAGTCCGCGAAGAGGTCGAGGCCCGAGACCATGACCGCCGGGCGGTAGGCGAGAAGCTCCTTCCAGCTCGTCCGTGCCCGGGCTTCGACCGGGGCGGTCACCAGCCGGAAGTTGCGGCCGCCCTTGTTCGTGCGGATGTAGAAGAGGCCGCCGCGGTGGTCGACGGCGTACTCGTGTCCTTCTCGCGCGGCGCGATCGATCGTGAACGCGCCGCCGGCTGTCCGCCGGCAGGAAGCGCCACTCTCGGCCGTGTGGGAGCTGGCGACGAGGAACAGGCCTTGCGGCTGCGCGAGCGCTCGACGCCGACCGGAACAGCTCGTCCTTCTCCTCGTAGACGAGCGCGTCCTTCTTCGGTCCGCGCCGAGCGCGTGCCGGTAGAGCTGTACGCCCGCTTGGCCGCGTCGTCCACGGTGTAGAAGAGCGTCTTGTTGTCGGCCGCCCAGGCGACGGAGGACATTCTCGACCGTTTCGGGGACGTCTTCCCGTCGCAGGTCCTTGACGTGAAGCGTGTACTCGCGGAACCCGCGTGTCGGTGGCGAAGGCGAGCAGGTTGCCGTCGTCGCTGACCTCGAAGTCGCCGACGCCATGAAGCTCTCGCCCTTGGCCAGCTCGTTCAGGTCGAGGATGCACCTCCTCGGCGCCTCGAGGCTCCCCTTCTTGCGGCAGTGGATCGGGTACTGCTTTCCCTCCTCGGTGCGCGTGTAGTAGAAGTAGTTCCCCTGCTGGTAGGGGGACGGAGAGGTCGGTCTCCTTGATGCGGCCGAGCATCTCCTTGTAGAGCTTCTCCTGGAGACGCTTCCGTCGGCTTCATCACCGCGTCGGCGTAGGCGTTCTCGGCTTCGAGATAAGCGTTCACCTCCGGGGTCTTCTGTCGCGCAGCCAGAAGTAGTCGTCGATCAACGTCTCGCCGTGCACGGCTTCGACGTGCATCATTTCTTCGCCATAGGCGGCCTGGAGACCTCCCTCGCATCGGCGCTCGCGAGGAAGGAACCGGCAAGGCACCCTCCGGCCACGGCGGCCGACGAAATCCAGAGTTTCATGAATGACCTCTCCTTTGCTACTTCGCTTGAGGCGCGGGGGCTCCTGCTTTCGCGGAGTCTCCGGCCTTCACGATCGTGATCTTCGCGGGATCGATGTGACGGCGCAAGGCCGAGACGATCTGGTCCGGGGTCAGGGCCTGGACCTTCTTCTCCATCTCCGCGTCCCAGGCGAGTGTGCGCGAGAGGTACAGGTCCTGCGCGAGAAGGCGGGCCAGCGCGGCGTCCTGCGCGCGCGAGACCTGCCTCGACTGGAGCCAGCCGGAACGCGCCTCCTCGACCTCTTTGGCCTCGAAGCCATCCTTCAGGACGCGGGCGATCTCCTCCTTGAAGGCCGCCTCGAGCTTGCCGGCGTTCTGCGGGGCGTAGATCGCGAATGTCATGAACGAGCCCGACTTGTCCAGAGACGACGCCTGGAGACGGGAGCCGACGCCGTAACTCAATCCCTCCTTATCCCGGATTCTCACGGCGAGCCGGGAGTTCAGGAACCCGCCGCCCAGCATGTAGTTGCCGAGCACCAGCGCGGGGTAATCCGGATCGTCGTCGCGCAGCTCGAGGTTCATCCCGGCAAAGAGGACGGCATTGGCCTTGTCTGGCGCCTCGAACGATTCATGGGCCGGGGCAACGTCATGGTAGACGCCGGGAACGCGGGCATAGGAGCGCGGGCTCTTCCAGTTGTCGAAGAGATCCTGGGCGAGCCTGCGGCAGCTTTCGCGTCGATGTCCCCCACGATCGCGAGCTCGCCGCTGGAGGCCCCGTAGAAGTCCGAGTAGAACTTCTTGACGTCTTCGAGCGACGTCGCCTTGACCTCTGCCAGCTCATCGTCGGACGTCGGGACATATCGCACGTCCCCCTTCGGATAGGGGTTCAAATGCCGCTGGTAGGCGGTGCCCGCGATCTCCTCCGGCTCGCTCTTGCCCTGCTCGATCGACGCGAGCGTCTCCTGCTTCAACGTCTCGAACTCGGCCGCGGGGAAGGTGGATTCGCGAAGGCATTCCGCCGCGAGCGACAGAACCGCCGGGAGATTTTCACGGGTGGTCTCAATGGACAGGACGGCCTGCGTCGGTCCGCCGCCGATCGAGACGCGAGCCCGGAGCTGGTCGAACTCGTCCTTGATCTGCTGGCGCGTGTGCCGGGCCGTCCCCGCATGAACATGCCGCCCGTCAGCTGCGCCGCCGTCGCGCGGTTGACGAGGCTCTTCTCGTCGCCGTAGCGCAGCGTCATCGCGGCCACGACCGTCGCGCCCCGCGTTTTCTTGGGCAGGAGCGCGAGCTTCAGCCCTC
Organism: uncultured Acidobacteriota bacterium; assembly: GCA_963741435.1. GTDB lineage: Bacteria > Acidobacteriota > Thermoanaerobaculia > UBA5066 > Gp7-AA6 > JAWOLE01. Next base: position 289,132 of record CAVUIX010000014.1, read on the forward strand.
CGGCCAGCGCCGAGCGCAGCGTGCGCGATTCGATCGAGGCCGGAGAGGATCGAAGGCCTCGCCGGCGGCGATGGCCGCGTCGCCCTTGTAGTCCTTGAGCAGGGCGGCCACGTCCGGCGCGGATGGGATCTCTGCACGTTCCGGTTTGGCCGTCGGGATGAACTCGCCGACCGTGCGGTTGGAGGCCTTGAAGTAGCTGGCGGCGGCGCGCCCGACGTCCTCCGGCGTCACCTTTCGGATGCGATCGCGGTTCAAGAAGAAGAGCCGCCAGTCTCCCGCGCCGATCCACTCGCTCATCTGCAGGCCGACGCGGTCCGCCGAGTTCATGGTCAGCTCGATGTTCTTGAGGATCTTGGCGCGGGCGCGCTCGACCTCCTCTTCGAGGGGGGCGTCTTGACGGTGCCGTCGATCGTCTGAAGCATCGTCGTCTTCGCGTCCTCGAGCGACTGGTCCTGCCGCACTTCGGCGCGCAGGAGGAGAAACCCCGGCTCCTTCAGGTCGAGGAAGAAGCTCGAGACCGACGTCGCCTTCTTCGCGTCGACGAGCGCCTTGTGCAGCCGGCCCGAGGGGGTGTCTCCGAGGACCTCGGCGAGGATTTCAACCGCCGCGGCGTCGGCGTGCGAGCCGGCCGGCACGTGGTACG
>CAVUIX010000015.1:0-72410 GCA_963741435.1 uncultured Acidobacteriota bacterium
GAAGAGCGCGTACGCAATGACCATAATGCGAGGCGGAACACCGATTCGAAGAAGCCGAGAGCTGAGAGCTGAGAGCTGACCGCTCTTACGCGTTCATCACGCCGGCGACCTTCTCGACCTGAAAGGCTTCGAGGACGTCGCCGACCTTGACGTCCTGGTAGCGGTCGAGGCCGATGCCGCACTCGAAACCCTGCTTGACCTCGGAGACGTCGTCCTTGAAGCGGCGCAGAGACCCGACCTTCCCTTCGTAGATGACCCGGTTGTCGCGCAGAAGGCGCAGCTGCGAGTTGCGCGTGATCGATCCCTCCGTGACGAGGCATCCGGCGACGACGCCGAACTTCGGCACCTTGAACGTGTTGCGGACTTCGGCGCGGCCGCGGGGGATCTCCTTCAGAGTCGGCTCGAGCAGGCCTTCCATGGCGGCCTTGATCTCGTCGGTGACGTTGTAGATGATCGTGTGGAGACGCATCTCGACGCCGTTCTTGTCCGCCTCGATCTCCGCCTTCTTCTCCGGCCGCACGTTGAAGCCGATGATGATCGCGCCGGAGGCGGAGGCGAGCAGCACGTCGTTGGTGTTGATCGCGCCCACGCCCGCGTGCAGCAGCGAGATCTTGACCCTCTCGTTGGAGAGGCCCTGGATCGCCTGCGACAGCACTTCGACGGAGCCGGCCACGTCGGCCTTCACGATCAGAGGCAGCTCCTTGATCCTGCCTTCCTGGATCCGGCTGAAGAGCTGATCGAGGGAGATCTTGGAAGACGCGGCCATGACCTTGTCGCGGTCCTTCTGCTGGCGGAAGGAGACGATCGAGCGGGCCTTCGTCTCGTCCTCGACGACCTGGAACGTGTCTCCCGCCATGGGCAGATCCTCGAAGCCCGTGACCTCGACGGGCGTCGCCGGCCCGGCCAGCGCGACCTTCGCGCCCCGGTCGTCGTGCATCGAGCGGACGCGGCCGAAGACGGATCCCGCGAAGAAGACGTCCCCCACCGAGAGCGTCCCGGACTGGACGAGCACCGTCACGACGTTGCCGCGCCCCGCGTCCCGGCGCGCCTCCAGAACCACGCCGCGCGCTTCCTCGGCGAGCGGCGCGGTCAGCTCCTGCATGTCCGCGACGATCAGGAGCAGCTCGAGCAGGTGCTCGATTCCCTGCCTCTTGAGCGCCGAGATCTCGGCCGACGGCACATCGCCGCCCCAGGATTCGAGCAGCACGCCGCGGTCGGCGAGCTCCTTCTTGACCCGGTCGGGGTTGGCGTTGGACTTGTCGATCTTGTTGATCGCGACGACGATCGGGACCTTGGCCGCGCGGGCGTGGTCGATCGCCTCGATCGTCTGCGGCATCACGCCGTCGTCCGCCGCGACGACGAGGACGACGATGTCGGTCGCCTTGGCGCCGCGCGCGCGCATCGAGGTGAAGGCCTCGTGGCCCGGAGTGTCGAGAAAGACGATCGGCTTGCCGTTGACCTCGACCCGGTAGGCGCCGATGTGCTGAGTGATGCCGCCCGCCTCTCCTTCCGCCACCTTGGTCCGGCGGATCGCGTCGAGGAGGGATGTCTTCCCGTGGTCGACATGACCCATGACGGTCACGACCGGCGCTCGCGCAACGCGCGGAACGGAAGGCGCGTGGCCCTCCTTCGAGTCCTGCGCGGCGCGGGAAAGCTCGAGCTCCTCCTCGAAGGAGACGACGGCGGCCTCGACCCCGACCTCCTTCGCGAGCTGGATCGCGGTCTCGGCGTCGAGGGCCTGGTTGACGGTGGCGAAGACGCCGCGCCCCATGAGAAGGCGGACGATGTCCTTGGCGAGAACTCCGAGCTTCTCCGAGAGCTCCTTGACCGTCACGCCCTCGGAAAGGAAGACCGGCCCGGTCGGCAGCGGCTTCTTGAACTCCAGGAGCTTGCCCGAGTCGTGGGTCCGGGTCTCCTTGGCCGCGCGGCGCAGGGCGGACTTGGAAACCGGCTTTGGAGCCGGGGCCTCGTCGGTCTCCGCGGTCTTCTCGATCAAGGGGAGCGTGATGTCGGAATACGTGTCTTCCTCGTAAGCGCCGACGAACTCCCGCAGGTCGACCTCGTCGGCGACAGTGATCTTCGGCTTCGCCCCCCCCTTCTTGGCGGGCTTCTTGGCCTCCTCCTTCTCTTCTTTCTTGCGCTTGGCCGGGCCGCCGCGCTCCGGCGCCGCCGGCGTGGCGACGCGGGCGGCGGGAGGGCCGCCCGGGCGGGAAACCGGCCCTGCGCCGGGGCGCCCCGGCTGGCCGGGCCGCGGCGGCCCGCCTCCCACGGGACGGGCGCCAGGGCCGCCCGGCGCCGGGTGATAGACGGACGGAGGCGGCGCGCCCGGCCGAATGAATCCTGTCGCGCGGGCCGCCGCGCCCGAGCGCAGGGGGGGCGCAGGTGTGGGCGGCCGCGTTTGCGCATGTCCTGCCGGCGCGCTCGCGGAGGGACGCTGGGAAGGGGCGGGGCGGGGCGGCAAGACGATCTTGCGAGGAAGAGGCTTCGGGGCCTCCGGCTCCGGTTCGGACGGCACGACCGCGGTGCGCGCAGGCTCGGCTGTCTTGGTCCTGGATTCCGCGGCGACTTTCGTCTCCGCAGCCGCCGGGCGCTCCGCCGCCGGCCGCGCGGCTTCCGGCTCTTCCTCGGACGGAGCCCTGGCGGGAACGAGCGGCTTGTCCACGATCTTGATCCGCGACAGGGCGCTCTTCTGGGGACGAAACGCCTTGGCCTCGGTGTCGCGGACGATGAGCTGCTTGGGCGCGTGCGTCTTCCCCTGGAGGATCGCCAGGACGGTCGCCTCGTCCAGCGCGGCCTGGGGCGACTTCACATCGACGCCGATGGATTGCAGCAGGAAAAGCACTTCCTTGCTGCCGATGCCCATCTGGGCGGCCAGTTCTTCGACTCGGATCTTTCCCATGGAGGTTCTTCGCTACTCCCTGACGGTCGTTTCCTGTTCCGTCTCAGCTTCCGTTTGCGTTTGCTCCTGGGCTCCCTCGGCGGCCTGCTCGGTGGGTTCTTCGGCGGCGGACTCCTCGGCCTGTGCCGCCGCCGCGCGCGCCTGCTGGAACTCGGCGGCCGCCGCCAGGATCTTCTCGGCCGACTTTTCACCGATGCCGGGGATCTCGGCGAGCTCCTGCGCGGTCTTCTCGAGCAGATCGGCGAGCGTTGTGATCCCCGCCTCGACGAGCCGCTCGGCCGTCTTCTCGCCGATGCCCGGCACCTCGGCGACGGGGGCCTGTCTCTGGCGAGACGCCTCGAGCATGCGGGTCAGAGCCTGCGCGACCTCGCCCTTGACCTCGGTCTCGCCCTTGATCTCGATCTTCAGTCCGATCAGCGCCGAGGCGAGGCGCACGTTCTGACCCTTCTTGCCGATCGCGAGCGAGAGCTGGTCGTCCTCGACGACGCAGTCCAGGCTCATCGTCCCGTCCTCGCGGTGGATCGGCGAGACGCGCGTGATCTTGGCCGGGGCGAGCGCGTTCTGCGCGAAGGTGATCAGGTCGTCCGAGTAGAGGATGACGTCGATCTTCTCGCCGTGCAGCTCGCGCATGATGGACTGGACTCGGCTCCCGCGCATTCCCACGCAGGCTCCCACCGGGTCCACGTCGCGCTCCCGCGAGCGCACCGCCACCTTGGCGCGCTCGCCCGGCTGGCGGACGGCCCCCTTGATGACGACCGTCCCGTCGTAGATCTCCGGCACTTCCATCTCGAAGAGCCGGATGAGCAACCGCGGGTCGGTCCGGGAAAGGACCAGCTGCGGACCCTTCGGGTTCCTGTGGACGTCGTAGAGGATGGACCGGATCCGCTCTCCCTGGCCATAGCGCTCGGCGCGCGACTGCTGGTCCCGCGGGATGATCGCCTCGGTCTTGCCCAGGTCCACGATCATGTCGCCGCGCTCGAAGCGCTTGACGGTCCCGCTCATGAGCTCCCCGATCTTCGGCTGGAACTCGTTGTAGATGTTGTCGCGCTCGGCCTCGCGCACCTTCTGGTAGAGCACCTGCTTGGCGGTCTGCGCGGCGATGCGGCCCAGGCCGATCGGCTCCCGGTCCTGCACGATCTCGTCGCCCGGGGCAACGTCGGATACCTCCGCGGGCGGCTCTCCCTCGCCGGCCGGCCGCAGGACGCGCACGTCCCCCTTGGTGCCCTTGCGGGCGAGGAGCTCCTGCGCCTCCGACAGGAGGATCTGCGGCGGGGGCTCTTCCGACTCGGTGTCGAGCTCCTCGACGACAGTGCGGCGGGAAGTCACTGACATCTCGCCCGTCTTGCGGTCGATGGCGGTCACCACGGCCTTGTCGTGGTAGAACTTGCGCGCGGCCGAGGACATCGCCTCTTCCAGCGCGGCGAACATCTTCTCCGGATCGATGTCCTTCTCGCGCGACACCTGTCGGATGACCGACGGATCGATGATCATCGGAAAGCGCCTCTCCTCAATTCCCCTTGCCCCTGTCCGGCCACTGAAACTCGAGCCTCGCCACCCGGATATCGCCGAAACGGACATTATAGATTCTGCGGTTTTCCTCATCAACGACACGGAGCTCGTCACCGTCGACGCGGTCGAGGATTCCCCCGAAGCTGCGGGCCGCCGTCAGGGGCGCGCGGCCCGGCACGCCGATCGGCTCCGGCAGGACGGGCCTCTCCGTTTTGACCCTCACCCGCCGCCCCGCGAAGCGCTCCGCGTCCTCGACGGAATAGAGCCGGCGCTCGAGCCCCGCCGAAGAGACCTCCAGCGTGTAGCGGTGCGCCACTTCGCCCGTCGAATCCAGCAGCGCCGAGACCTCGCGCGAAACCGTTTCGCAGTCCTCGATCGTCGCCGGGTCGCCGGTCGAGCGCTCGAGCACGAGGCGCAGGACCGAGTAGCGGCCGGCTCCCGCGCTTTCGACCGCGAGCAGGCGGCACCCCTTCTCTGCCGCGATGGCCCGAATCTCCCCGGTTGTCTCGTCGCTCAGCTTCATCTCCTGTCCAGGCGAATAAAAAAGCGGGCCGCGGCCCGCTCGTCCGGATCCACAGATCGCCGGGTGTTTTTTATCAGAACGGGCGGGGAAAGTCGAGAGACGGGCCGGAAGGCCGGCACGCTGCAAATAATTGGCGCATCTCGAAATCGCCGGACCCCTTTGCGCGTTTAAGGAGACGAGGTACCCTTTGGGCCAAAAACTGCGTGTTTGATCTCAGTCCCAGGACGGAGGAGGAGCAACGGCCGGCTCGGCCGACCCGATGGTCGCTGCTGGATCTGGACGAGAGCGCGCCCACGCCCTCCGAGATCCCCGAAAAAGACCTCTTCGATCTGGAAAGAAAGCCCGACCGGGCCTTCCCCATCGAGAGAGCGATCCTCTTCTCGATCGCCGCGCATATCCTGATCCTCGTTTTCGTTCTCCACGCTCCCGGTTTTTCCTCTCTCGATTCGCATAAGGGTCTTCTCGGTGAGATCGTCGAATCCGAACGGCAGAGGGAGCTGGACCGGAAGATCCCGATTGTTTTTCGCTCGGCGCCCGGTCCGGCGCGGGAGAACGCCCGCAAGTCCGAGCTCTCCGACGCGACCCGGCGGGCGGGCGGGGGCGACCCCTCCCGCGGCCGCTCAGAGACCCCCTTCGTCGCCCCTCGTCCTGGCAAGGAGGGTCTCGCGCCCGGACAGGCCGCCGCGGCTCCCGCGCCGCGAGCGCCGAAGTCGACCGGAACGGGAGCTGACTCTTCCTCGCCCGCGGCGCCCGGTCAGAAGGAGGCCGGCGGCCAGGACGCTCTGCTGGTGCCCCCGGCCGGGAAGCTCTCGTCCGGCCGCGAGGGCCCGACCCTCCCGGACCTCCAGCGCAGGATGGAGGAAGCGGCCAGGGGAGTCGTCGGATCGCCGGGAGAGTCGGGCGCGGGATTTCCGAATCCCGAAGGGGGGTTCGTCGATTCCGGCCCGATCTCCTTCGATACGACCTGGTACGACTGGGGCGCGTACGCCGAAGAAATGGTCCGCCGCATCAAGCTGCACTGGGAGATCCCGGAGCTGGCCCGGCTGGGCTGGAAGGGCAGGCTGTCGGTCCGCTTCTTCATCCGCGGCGACGGCCGCGTCGAGGGAGCGAAGATCATCAGTTTTTCCGGCACGCCCCCCTTCGACAACGCCGCGCTCCAGGCGATCCTGACGTCCTCGCCGTTCCGGCCGCTGCCCCGGGACCTGGGGTCGGACCGGGAAGGCGTGACCGTAACCTTCTTCTACAATATTCGTCCCGAGAGAGAGAGTGCCGGCAAAGGCGGACATGGGGAGAGCCATTGAACGATTCCGGGCAGATCCGGCGCGCGCTCGAGGGCGCGCGGACCGTAGCCGTTGTGGGCTGCTCTCCTGACCCGGCGCGGCCGTCCCACGTGATCGCGCGCTATCTGAAGAGCCGCGGGTATCGGGTCATTCCGGTCAACCCGGGACACCGCGAGATCCTTGGAGAGAAGTGCTACGGGGCGCTCTCGGAAATCCCCGGGGACGTGCGCGTCGACATCGTGGACGTCTTCCGGCGCTCGAGCGAGGTCGGGCGGCTGGCCGACGAGGCGATCGCCCGCGGGGCGGGCTTCTTCTTCATGCAGCAGGGCGTCGTAGACCCGGAGGCCGCCCGCCGGCTGGAAGAGGCCGGGATCCCGGTCGCGATGGACCGGTGCATCCTCGTCGAGAGGGAGAGGCTGGAGATCCCCGCGGGCCAGGAATGAGAAAGCGGGAGAGGCTGTTGCTTTTGTGTCGCTGGCGCGGGTCGCCGGCGGTGAGGAGAAATAAACCGTCATGAACAAGTCTACAAAACGAGCGCTCTCCTTCTCGGCGTTGATCGGAGCGGCCGTCATCTTCGGGATGGTCGTGGCCGGCTCCGTGAACGTCACGCCGCGATCGGAGGCTCAGCGGGAGGCCCCGGCGCGGCCGCGGTCGAGCTCCGTCGTCCTCCCTTCCTTCGCCGACATCGCCGACGAGGCGATGCCCGCGGTCGTATCCATCACATCGACCAATATCGTCAAGGGCGCCCGGAACCGCCAGCTCTCCCCCTTCGGAGGGGGCGGAGACGGCCAGGATCCCTTCGAGTTCTTCTTCGGCCCGCGCCGGAATCAGCCGCGTGATGACCAGGAGGAGCACAAGGATGTCCAGGGCGGTACCGGCTTCGTCGTCTCCGAAAACGGTGAGATCGTGACCAACTACCACGTCGTCGAGGGCGCCGACCGCGTGGAGGTGCGCATCAACAAGGAGCGTTTCGCGGCCAAGGTCATCGGCAAGGATCCCGCGACGGATCTGGCGCTGCTCAAGATCGACGCCAAGCGCGCCCTGACGAAGCTCCCGCTCGGCGATTCCGACAGGCTCCGCGTCGGGGAGTGGGTCATGGCCGTGGGGGACCCCTTGAACTTCGACAAGACCGTCACCGTGGGCGTCGTCTCGGCCAAGGACCGGTCGGGCCTGACCGCCGATCTCTCCACGCGCTCCTTCGAGAGTTTCATCCAGACCGACGCGGCCATCAACTTCGGAAACTCCGGAGGGCCGCTCATCAACGTCAACGGCGAGGTCGTCGGCATCAATACCGCGATGTACCGGCCGGCCCAGAACATCGGTTTTGCCGTGCCGGTCAACGTCCTGAAGATCATCCTTCCGCAGCTGCGCGAGAAGGGGAAAGTCGTCCGGGGATACCTCGGGATCAACATCAATCCCGTGGACCAGGATGTGATGGGAGCCTTCAAGCTGAAGTCCACCGACGGGGCGTTCGTCGAGTCCGTCGTTCCCGGAGATCCGGCGGACAAGGCGGGCGTGAAGCCCGGCGACACGGTCGTCCGGGTGGACACTGTGCCGGTCAAGACGACCCGCGATCTCATCGGATATGTCTCCAGCAAGGCGCCCGGAAGCAAGGTCCACCTGACCGTCATGCGCGACGGCAAGGAGATGGGTTTCAACGTGACGCTGGCCGAGCGCGGCGTCGAAGGCTCCGCCGAGAACGAGAAGGGGTCGAAGGGATCCGAGGATTCGCACGGGAAGCTCGGCGTGTCGGTGCGGCCGATCACGCCGCAGATGCGGCAGATGCTGAGCCTGGATCCCAAGATCGAGGGAATCTACGTCGAGCACGTCCGCGAGGTTTCGCCCGCGGCCGACGCGAACCTGAGAGACGGAGACGTCATCACTCAGGTCAACGGGAGGTCGGTGACGTCGACGGAGGAGTTCGCAAACATCGTCAAGAACACGCCCAAGGGGGAATACCTGAGGATCTACTACTACAGGCCGCAGGCCAAGGTCTCCCTCTTCGCCTTGATCAAGCTCGACGATTAGGTCCAGGTCGGCGGGGTGAATGTCGCGACAGCTCCGATGGCAGACCCGGAGTCGGCGGCATTTGCTCCCGGGGCGGCTCGGCCTCCCCAACTCTTCTTGAGAGGGCTCACCGTTTGCTAGAGACTCGGGGTATGGCCAGACGCGTCCTGGTGGTGGACGACGATCCGGGCATCCGGGACGCTCTCCGGATGATCCTGGAATACGAGGGCTACCAGGTGGCGACCGCCCCGGAAGGGAAGACCGCCCTGGCCGCTCTCGAAGCCGACCGCATGGACGCGGTGCTGCTCGACATCAAGATGCCCGGCATGGACGGGCTCGAGATTCTCGACCGCATCGTGGAACGGGAAGGGGCGCCCCCGGTGCTCATGATCTCAGGGCACGGCGATATCGCCACGGCGGTCGAGGCGACGCGCCGCGGGGCCGTGGACTTTCTCGAGAAGCCTCCCGAGCGCGAGCGGATCCTGATTTCGCTCCAGAACGCCCTCTCCCGCAATTCGCTCGCGGCCGAGAACGAGCGTCTCCGCCGCAAGCTCGAAGAGGAGTCGGTCCTTGTCGGCAGGAGCGCCCCGATGCAGCGCCTTCGCGCGGAGGTCGCGCGCGCGGCGCCCACGACCGCGACGGTCCTGATCGCAGGAGAGAGCGGGACGGGCAAGGAGCTTGTGGCGCGCGAGATCCACAAGGGCTCGAAGGTCGCCGGCGGCCCCTTCGTCCAGGTCAACTGCGCCGCGATCCCCGAGGAGCTCATCGAATCGGAGCTCTTCGGTCACGAGAAGGGCTCCTTCACGGGCGCGGTGCGCAAGCAGACCGGGAAGTTCGTCGAGGCCGACAGCGGCACGATCTTCCTGGACGAGGTCGGCGACATGTCCATGAGGGCGCAGGCGAAGGTGCTTCGCGTGCTCGAGGCGGGAGAAGTGGAGTCGGTCGGAGCGGCGCGGGTCCGGCGGGTCAACGTGCGGGTCATCGCAGCCACCAACCGCGATCTCACCGAATCGATCAAGGAGGGGCGCTTCCGCGAGGACCTGTACTTCCGCTTGAACGTGCTTCCCGTCCGGACCCCGCCTCTTCGGGAGCGCACCGAGGACATTCCCGAGCTCGTCGAACACTTCACTCGTCTCTTCTCGCAACGCGATAACCGCAAGCCGCGGCGGTTCGCGCCGGGCGCGATCGGCGTGCTCAAGGCGCGCTCCTGGGCGGGAAACGTCCGGGAGTTGAAGAATCTGGTCGAGCGGGTCCTCATCATGGCCGACAGCGACCCGATCGAAGCCAAGGACCTCCCCGCCGAAGCCCGCGTGTCTCCGACAGAGATTTCCGAGAGGGGTCTCGAGCTCGGGACCCTCTCCGCGTTCAAGGAATACGCGGAACGCGAGTTCCTCGTCGCCAAGCTCCGTGAGAACGGCTGGAACATCAGCCGCACCGCGGAAGTCATCGCCACTCCCCGCTCCAACCTGTACAAGAAAATCGAGCACCACAAGATCTCGCGCGACGCGGACGCATAACCGTCGCTCCGCGCTTGCGCGGGATCTGCGCCCTGTCGGGCGCACCGGCGAGCGGCTCGGCCGGATGCGGCCTCGACCGCTCGCCTGCTCCCGCGCAAGCGCTCCGCTCCCGCGGCGCGAGGCTCCTCCCTCCGATTACTCGGGAGACTCCTCGCGCCGCGAGCAGCGGCGGCATCACGGTGGTCTATTGATGTATCGCTGAGGGTGTGTCGAGGTAAGCCGTACCCCTGTCATCCTGAGCGAAGCGAAGGATCTGCTCTCGTCGGTGCTGCGCGACCGGGGCGCTTGATTCCGGGGTGAGCGCGAGCTGAGCGCCGCGGCCATGGTTGACAGCGAGCGGTTTGAATTCGTCGGAGGGTCGGGCCTGCCGGCGAGAGGGGGCGGCGCAGGCGGCCTCTGGCAGAAGGTCGCGGTGTCGAGCGCGCGCCGGCGGTCGGGAGCCGCGTGCACACCGGCACGCTTCCGTCCAAGACCCTGCGCGAGACGGCCCTCACCTGACGGGCTTCCGGCGCCGTGAGCTCTACGGGATGAGCCTCCGGCTCGACCGCGAAGAGCCTGCGGCAACTCGTCGGCCGGCTGCGTCGTACCGACCGGAGACGGGCAAGGTCTTCAGGAACCTCCAGCGCCACGATCGAGCTCGTCGAGGGCTCGCGCGTTCGAGGACCCGCACACGGTCCAGTGCTCGATCGCGGGAGCGCGTCGCGGCGGCTGTCGGCGGATTCTTGCTGATCGCGAGCGGGTCCTCGCCGATCCCGCCGCGGGGCGGATCGACCTCGACGGGTGGACAGCGACCGGATCCGGGATCTGGACCGCGTCCCGACTCCATGACCGTCGTGGGAGCGGCGTCATCGGAAGAGTACGCTGGACGGCGCGGTCGGGAGAGATCACGCTCGTAGAGGCCGTGCCACCGCGTGGACGAGGAGCTGCCGCCGCTCGGCTCGCGCGAGAGGAGCCGAGACCCTCGCGCCGCGTCGAGTCCCGAACTGACGCCGGACCACGCGCTGACTGCTCAAGCCGGACGTCGCTTCCAGCGACAAGTGCTCTTCCACGAGCGTCCCGGTAACCGGCAGGTCGGCCTCGAGATCTGGCTGGGATAGAGCGTGCCGTAGGAGAGCACCGACCGTGTCACACTTGCCGCCGGCGTCGTCGGCTTCCCCGCGCTGGCGGCGACCTCGATGGACAGGGCCGCGTGCCGCGTGCCACGCCTTCATCGCCTCGAGGCTTGTTCGCCTTCCATCCCCGGATCTATCCATTCCGGAGATCTCGACGTCGGGATGTCGGCAGGAGCTGAAGGCGAAGGATCCCTACGAGTCGGCCGCGCCTTCGGACACCGCGCGGCCGATCATCGGAGAGCGGACGGGTTCATCAGCTTCTCTTCTCCGGAGCGCCGCCGGCTCTCGCCGCGTTCGAGGAGCCAGCACGGACTCTCCGCTTCCCATGACGTGCTGGCCGCGGCGGCACGATCGAGCTTCATCGACGCGGTCGAAAAGGACCCGACCTGGCGGAGAGCTTCAAGTACGCCGCGTACGACGGGCTGCAAAGGCTCGCCGGGAGGGCGGGCGCCGTTTCGCCGGACCGGCGCCGGGCGCGCGCGCTCGCGCCCGCGACGCGGCCGTGTCTCTTCCCGTCCGACGACGTCGAGCGGCCGCCGCCCCGTTCGCAGGATGGCCCGCTTCACCTCCGCTTCTGTCACTACGAATCGGCGCCGTGGGATTCTCGCCACGCGCGAGGGCCTACCGGCGCACGAGGCCCCGCCTGCTCGCTGAGCTGCCAGCGGCCGGAAGCGGAGGCCGAGGTTCTTCATTCCGATTGGCGCTGGCCGGCTGGCGCGTGAGCCCGCCACGCGGGACGAGATCCGTCCGGCCGGCGGCAATACGAGGTCCGCGGGAGCACTGGCGCTGCCCATGCGGTCCCTCCTCCGCCCGAACAGACACCGCGCCGCGACGGCCACGGTTCCGCCTGCGCGAGGCGAGCCCTCCCCCTGGCGGGGATTTCGCGGTGCCTCCGAGCTTTACGGAGTGAGCCTCCGTCTCGACCGCAGCGGGAATCAGCGGCAGAGAGCGGCGAGGAACGGCAGATGCCGCGCGTACGTGACGGCGAGGAGAAGCAGACCCAGCGCGCCGAGATAAGCGGCAAATGGGCGGAGGGTGTGCGTCTTCAAGAACCGCAGGAGGAAGCGCACCGCGAGGAAGCCCACGGCCGCGGAGGCCAGGAAGCCCGCGGCGAGCGCCGCGGAGGAGACGACGGGCTGAGGCGTCTTGCGCAGGTCGAGGAGGGCCTTTCCACCCGCGCCCAGGATGATCGGCAGGGCGAGCAGGAAGGAGAAACGCGCCGCGTCGCCCCGGTCGAGGCCCCGCACCCGTCCCGTGCTGATGGTGAAACCGGAGCGTGAGAATCCGGCCAGCAGTCCCGCCGCCGCCTGCGCGACGCCGATCCAGGGGGCATCGCCGAGCGTCAGCTCCGAGAGGTTCCGCTCCCGGACCCTGCGCGCTCCCATCCATTCGGCCAGGAGGAAGAAAGCGCAGGCGACGAGCATGGAGGACCCGATCAGGCCGAGCGTGCGCACGCTTTCGAACTTCTTCAGGAGGAAGAGACCGGCGAGCACGCCGGGGACGGTGCCGACGGCGAGCGGAAGGATCAGGGCGCGGGCAGCCGGACTTCGGGCAGGACGCCGGGACAGAAAAAGGAAGAGCTCTTCCACCATCTCCCGGATCTCTCCGCCGAGAGCGAGGATCAGGGCGGCCGCCGTGCCCAGGTGGAGAACGACGTCGAAGGAGAGGGCGATCGCGTCGTTCTCGATTCCCAGGAGCGCCTGCGCGATGTAGAGGTGAGCGGTCGAGGAGACCGGCACGAACTCGGTCAGCCCCTGGATCACGCCGAGCAGGAGAGCCGCCGCCACACTCATCGGAACGCGCGCAATCTAGCACGCCCATCGGGAGGACCGAATCCGGAATAAGGGCTTGACTAGGGTCCGAGCACCAGGATCGTGAAGGAGCCCGGCACCATGGGCGCTCGGGGACGAGGTTGTTCGGGCGTGGCGGGCGGCGGGGTTCCGAACTCGGCCGCGGCCAGGAACACCTCGTGCGTCTTTTCGTCGAGCGCCATGGTCCGCGCGCTCCGCTGCGTCGCGGCGTTCTGCACCACGCGGTAGGAATCGGGGCCGTCTTCCTTGACGACGGTGAGCGTGCCGTCTCCGTTCGAGGCGAAGACGAGCGACGTGGCGGGATCGAAGGCGGCGGCGTCCACGCCCTCTCCGATCGGGAGCGACGCGACCGAGCGGCCGCTGTCGGCGTCCAGGACGGCCATCGTGCGGTTGTGGCAGACGGCGAAGAGGCGGCGGCGCTGCCTGTCCATCGCCAGGCCGGTCGGCTCTTCGCAGGAGGCGAGCGGCCAGCTCGCCTCGACGCGGAGGGCGCGGGAATCGATCACCGTCACCTGGTTCTTGTCCTCGATGTTCACGAAGACGCGCCCCCTGCCGTCGGCCGCCGCGAACTCGGGTTTGCCGTCCAGCGCGACCGTGCCGGCCACGGTTCCCGCCGCCGCGTCGATCGCCGTGGCGTTCTTGCCGCGGCCGTTGAACGTGAAGACGCGCCGTGAGGCCGGGTCGTAGAGGATGGCGTCGGGGTTTTCGCCGGTCGTCTTGACTTCCGCCAGCACGGCGAGCGTGCCCGGGTCGAAGATCGTGACGGTGGACGTGCGCCCGTTGCTCGTGAAGCCGCGATGCGCTTCCGGCGCGAGCGCGATCCCATGAACGCCCTGCGTGCCGGGGATCTCGCCGACCGCCGCTCCGGAGTCCACGTCGAGGACCACGACCCGCGTTGACCGCGAGAGGTAGAGGCGGCGGGCGGCGCTGTCGATCGTCAGGTAATCCCATCCTCCTTCGCCGCCGACGGGCAGCTTGCGGAGCAGGTGGTAATTCGCGGTCGAAGGCGTGGCTGCAGACGACGCCGCCGGCGGCGCCGGAGAGGCGCAGCCGCACATCCAGAGCGCCAGCGAAATCGAGACCGCGAAACGGCTCAGAAGTTTCATAGGAGACATTCTAGTCAATGCCAGAGCGGTTAAGATTTCCATAAAACTCCATTGGCGGACTCGTCGCCGAAATAACCTCCAGTCTCATGATCACAACCACGAGTGCCATCTTCAAGACTCTGGCGGTCTTCGCCCTCTCGGTCCTGGCCGCGATGAGCGACCGCTCCTCGGCGCCGACCGCGGCTTTTTCGATCGAGCCCGCCACTCCCGCCGCGAACGCCGCCGTGCGGTTTGCGGACGGCTATTCGGGCGGGCCGGCGTCCTGGCACTGGGATTTCGGAGACGGAACGACCTCGGCCTCGCGCAGCCCCGTGCACGCCTACGCGAACGCCGGGTACTATCCGGTGACGTTGACGGTGACGACGGCCCTGGGATCCGCATCAGCCAGCCGGCTGGTCACGGTCACCGACGCCAATACGCTCCGGCTCATGTCCACGCATCCGTTCGACATCACGCTTTCGGCGACGGATCCCAGGACGGGGACCACGGGGCAGGGACAGGTCCTCGCGCAGAACGACATCTACGGGATCTTCAGCATCCCCGCCATCACGGGCAACGCGGGGAATCCCGAGGTCATCGTCAAGATGGTGGACGCGACCGGGATCGGCCAGAACTACTGGGTCTTCTACGGGGCGCTGACGGACCTGAATTACACGCTTTCCGTCAAGGAGGTGGGGACGGGGACGACCAAGGCGTACAGCGATGCCAAGGTCGGCACGACCGTTTGCGGAAAGTTCGACACCTCGGGCTTCGGCTCCTCGCTCGTGGCCGAGCCCGCCGACTGGTCCGCGATGCAAGCCAGCCAGGCGCCCGCGGACGGCCCCGAAGATACGCTGAGACTCATCACCGCCCACCCCTTCGACATCACGCTGTCGGCGCACGACCCGAGGACGGGAACCGAGGGCGAGGGGCAGCTCATCGCGCACAACGACATCTACGGCATCTTCAGCATTCCGGCGATCACGGGCAACGCGGCCAATCCCGAGGTGATCGTCAAGATGGTGGACGCGTCCGGGATCGGCCAGAACTACTGGGTCTTCTACGCGGCGCTGACGGACCTGAACTACACCCTCGCCGTCAAGGAATCGGCGACGGGGAGGACCAAGAGCTACAACGACGCCAAGGTGGGCACGACCGTGTGCGGAAAGTTCGACACGGCCGGCTTCGAATTCACGCCGGCTCCGACGGGGACGCCGACGACGGCGACCCCGACCCCGACTCAGACACCCACTCCGACGCCCACGCATTCCGGAAGCACCGCCATCGTCAACGTCGGCCAGGGCGGCGCGATGAATTTTTCGCCGACCACGGCGGTGATCCATGTCGGCGACACGGTTCAGTGGCTCTTCAAGGACACTTCCGGCTACCATTCGTCGACCTCCGGGACCTGCACCCCCGATCCCTACTACGGCGGCAGCAACTGCACCCCGGACGGCACCTGGGATTCCGGACAGATGGTCTCTCCCGGAGCGTTCTCGCAACTCTTCACGACCGCGGGCAGTTACCGCTACTACTGCGGCGTACACGGATACATGATGACCGGGACCGTCCAGGTCAACCCCTGACCCGTCGCTCCGCGCTTGCGCGGGATCTGCGCCCTGTGGGGCGCACCGGCGGGCGGCTCGGCCGGATGCGGCCTCGACCGCCCGCCTGATCCCGCGCAAGCGCTACGCTCCCGCGGCGCGAGGCTCCTCCCTCCGGTTACTCGGGAGACTCCTCGCGCCGCGAGCACCGGCAGTACTTCGCTGGTGTATTGGATGTGTCGCTAAGGCTATGTTGAGGTAACCCTAACGCCTGTCATTCTGAGCGAAGCGAAGGATCTGCTCTCCTCGCGCCGCGACCCGGGGCCGGCACGGCGCCGACTCAGCCACGCTCCTGCCATTGCCGCGCCGAGGCCAGACGGGTACTCTTGGGAGCCGGAGGTGCGAGATCACGGAGAAGAAATCCCAGAGGACTCCACGCGTGTCCAGGAAGGCGGTCGCGTCCCCGTCCGCGTCCTTCACGCTCCTGTCCGATGACGATCTGCACCTCTACAACGAGGGGAGCTACTTCCGCGCCTACGAGAAGCTCGGCGCCCACCCCGTCACCGCCGCCGGCGTCGCCGGCTGCTATTTCGCCGTCTTCGCGCCCAATGCCCGGATGGTGACCGTGATGGGGGAGTGGAACGGCTGGGACAAGGAGAGCCATCCGCTCCAGCCGCGCGCGCGATCAGGCATCTGGGAAGGCTTCATCCCCGGAGTCGGCGCCGGAGCGGTCTACAAGTACAACGTCGTCTCGCGCCACCTTGGCTACCGCGCGGACAAGGCGGACCCCTTCGCCTTCGCGGCCGAGGTGCCGCCCCGCACAGGATCGGTCGTCGCCGATCTCGACTTCGAGTGGGGGGACGCGGACTGGATGAAAAGTCGCCGGGAGCGCCACGGCCCCTCCGCCCCCATCTCGATCTACGAAGTGCACCTGGGATCCTGGAGACGGCCCTGGGACAGCGACCGCTTCCTGACCTACCGGGAGATCGCCCCCCAGCTGGCCGCCTACGCGCGCGAGATGGGGTACACGCACGTCGAGCTGTTGCCGGTCATGGAGCATCCCTTCTACGGGTCGTGGGGATACCAGGTGACGGGTTACTTCGCTCCGACGGCCCGATACGGAAGTCCGTCGGATTTCCAGTACCTCGTGGACCATCTCCACCGCGAAGGGATCGGCGTCCTGCTCGACTGGGTTCCGTCCCACTTCCCCTCCGACGAGCACGGCCTGGGGTACTTTGACGGAACGCACCTCTACGAGCACGCGGACCCGCGGCAGGGGTTTCACCCGGACTGGAAGAGCGCGATCTTCAACTACGGACGCGCCGAGGTCCGGAGCTTCCTCTTCTCGAGCGCCGAGTTCTGGCTCGAGAAATACCACGCGGATGGCCTGCGCGTGGATGCGGTCGCCTCGATGCTGCACTGGAACTACTCGCGCAAGGAAGGGGAATGGGTCGCCAACATCTACGGCGGACCGGAAAACCTCGAAGCGATCTCGCTCCTGCGGCGCCTGAACGACTACGTCCGCGAGGCCCATCCCGACGTCCTCACCGTGGCCGAGGAGTCCACGGCGTGGCCAATGGTCTCGCGGCCGACCCGAGTCGGCGGCCTCGGTTTCGACATGAAGTGGGACATGGGCTGGATGAACGACACGTTGAAGTACTTCAAGCGCGATTCGATCCACCGCAAGTATCATCACACGGAGCTGACCTTCCGACCGATGTACGCGTACTCCGAGAACTTCCTGCTCCCGCTCTCGCATGACGAGGTCGTTCACATGAAGGGCTCGCTCCTCTCGAGGATGCCGGGGGACGACTGGAGGAAATTCGCCAACCTGCGCCTGCTCCTCGCCTACCAGTGCGCGGTCCCGGGCAAGAAACTCCTCTTCATGGGCGGTGAATTCGGCCAGTGGGCCGAGTGGAACCACGACACCGCTCTCCAGTGGCCCCTGCTGGACTACCCGGCGCACGCCGGCGTGAAGCGGCTGGCGGCCCACCTGAACCGCCTCTACGCGGGAGAGCCCGCGCTCCACGCGCGCGACTTCGACCCGGCCGGCTTCGAGTGGATTGACTGCAATGACTGGGAAGACTCGACGCTCACGCTCGCGCGCCGAGGAGGAACGCCGGAAGAAGTCGTTCTGGTCGCGTTGAACTTCACTCCGGTCCCGCGCCACGGCTACCGCGTCGGCGCACCCGTTCCCGGCTTCTGGCGCGAGATCGCCAACACCGACGCCGTCGAGTACGGTGGGAGCGGGCTGGGAAACCTCGGTGGCGTTCACGCCGAAGAGACTGCGGTGCATGGGAGGTCCAACAGCCTGAGCCTCACGCTGCCGCCTCTGGCGGCGGTGTTCCTCAAGGCGACCCCTCACCCCAACCCTCTCCCGAAGGGAGAGGAAGAGCTCCCAACTCACAACCCACAACTCACAACTTCCTCATGACCCGTTTCGTCTGCGTGCACGGCCACTTCTACCAGCCGCCGCGGGAGAACCCGTGGACGGGGAGGGTCGAGCGGGAGGCTTCCGCCGCTCCGTTTCACGACTGGAACGAGAGGATCACCGCGGAATGCTACGGACCCAATGCCGACAACTACTCGCGGATGTCCTTCAACTTCGGTCCGACGCTTCTGTCCTGGCTCGAGAGGGAGGCGCGGCCCGTCTCCGAGGCGATCCTCGCCGCGGATCGCGACAGCCGCGAGCGCTTCTCCGGGCACGGCTCGGCGCTCGCGCAGGCCTACGGGCACATGATCCTGCCGCTCGCCCGCCCGCGCGATAAGCGCACGCAGGTCTACTGGGGCATCCGCGACTTCGAGCACCGGTTCGGGCGGTCGCCCGAGGGGATGTGGCTGCCGGAGACCGCCGTGGACCGGGAGACTCTCGAGGTCCTGGCGGAGCTGGGCATCCGGTTCACGATCCTCGCGCCGCACCAGCTTCTCCAATGGCGCGAGAGCACGGAGACAGGCTGGCAGGTTGCGGTGGACGGGTTCGACACGCGGCGCCCCTATGAGGCGCGGCTTCCCTCCGGCGCCCGCATCGCTCTCTTCTTTTACGACGGCGCCGCGTCTCACGCGATCGCGTTCGGCGGGCTGGCCGGGGGCGCCGAGAACCTCGCTCGGATTCTCCTGGACCGCTTCACGGGCGGCGGCGATCCGCAGATCGTGTCCGTCGCGACCGACGGCGAGACCTACGGGCACCACGTCCGGGGGGGCGACCGGCTTCTCTCCGCCGTCCTCGATCGCATCGAGGGGGAGAGCGGTGCCCGCCTGACCAACTACGCGGAGTACCTGGCGCAGCATCCTCCCCGGCACGAGGTTCGAATCCGCGAGAACACCTCCTGGAGCTGCACGCACGGAGTCGGCCGCTGGAAGGTGGATTGCGGCTGCAGGACGGGCGAGCATCCCGGCTGGAGCCAGGCGTGGCGGGCGCCGCTGAAGGAGGCACTCGACTCCTTTCGCGATGCGCTCGACTCTCTCTTCGAGGAACGGGGCCGGAGGCTCTTCGAAGATCCCTGGGCGGCGCGCGATGATTCGATCGAGCTCGTCTTGACGGGCGGCGCCGACGCGGAGGCCTTCCTCGCGCGCCACGCGGGCCGGCACCTCGACACGGAAGAGACCGCCCGTGCCCTCGACCTCCTCGAGATGGAGCGGTGCGCGATGAGCATGTTCACCAGTTGCGGGTGGTTCTTCGAGGATCCGTCGGGGCTCGAGACGCGGCAGGTCCTCCGCTACGCGGCGCGGGCGATGGAGCTCGCGGAGGAGTTGTCGGACGAGCGTCTGGAGGAGGACTTCCTGCGGCGGCTGGACGCCGTCGTGAGCAACGATCCCGCCGTCGGCAGCGCCCGGCGCATCTACGAGGAGTTCAGAGATTCGGGCAGGCTGGCGCGGGTTCGGGTTGCCGGGAATCCGAAATCCGCGATCTGAAATCGGAATCGTCGGGCCGCGATCTTCGGTTATCATCGGGCCAGTTGATTCAATCAGCCGAACCTCCGCATCCCCGTCTTCCCACCGCTCTTCACCCCCTGTGGGGGCTCGCGCGGGACTTGCGCTGGACCTGGCGGCCGACGATGCGCGCCCTTTTCGCCTCGCTCGACCAGGCGGCCTGGGAGGAGAACGGCGGAGACCCCGTGGATCTCCTCCTGTCGGTCCCGCCCGAACGCCTCGAGCAGGCGGCGGGCGATCCGGCTTTCCTCGCGCAGATGTCGGCGGTCCAGGCGGAGCTGGCGATGGAAGACGCCTCGCCGTCCTGGCACCCCGCCGTCCGGACGTTTCGGGAGCGCGGCTATCGCATCGCCTATTTCTCCGCGGAGTTCGGGCTGACCGAGCATCTCCCGATCTACGCGGGCGGCCTCGGCATCCTGGCGGGGGACGTCCTGAAGTCTTCGAGCGACCGGGGATTGCCGGTCGTCGGCGTGGGCCTCTTCTACCGGGAGGACTACTTCCGGCAGGTCCTCGACAAGGACGGGTGGCAGCACGAGTCGAATCCGCCCCTCGACCCCGAGCGATTGCCGATTTCATTGCCGCTCGTGTCCGGGGGAGGGCGGCCTCTCGTGCAGCTGACGGTCGGAGACCGGGACGTGTCCATCCTGGTTCGCTTCGTGCGCGTGGGGAGGGTGCCCCTGGTGCTCCTCGACACCAACGTGCCGGAGAACGCCCAGGAAGACCGGGACATCACGGCGCGGCTCTACGGCGGCGATCAGGAGACGCGCATCCGCCAGGAGCTCGTGCTCGGGATCGGGGGGCTGCGCGCCCTCGAGCTTCTCGGAATGCGCCCCACGATCCGCCACATCAACGAAGGGCACGCGGCCTTCGTCGGCCTCGAGAAGATCCGCCTGCTGGTGACGCTCGGAGGCCTGACCTTCCCGGAGGCGCGGGAGAGGGCCGCGGCGACCAATGTCTTCACGACCCACACGCCGGTGCCCGCGGGGATCGATCATTTTCCGCCCGAGCTGGTCGAGAAATACCTGACGTCCTATGTGGCGGGCGCCGGGCTCTCCTGGGAGGAATTCCGCAAGCTCGGGCAGGACGGCCCTCCCAATCCCTCCCAGCCTTTTTCGATGGCCGTCCTGGCGCTGCGCCTCTGCGGCCATGTCAACGCGGTCTCGCAGCTCCACGCGAGGGTGTCGCGGCGGCTCTGGCTCGGGCTCCTGCCGGAGCTGGCCGACGAGGACATCCGCATCCGCGCGATCACCAACGGCGTGCACCGGGTGACCTGGACGGATCCGGAGGTGGCGAAGCTGCCTGTCGTGGACGATCCGGACACCGTGGACCGGGCGGCCTTCTGGCGCGTTCACGAGGGACTGAGGGCGCGGCTGGTGACTCTCGCCCGCCGGCGGCTGGTCGAAGAGCGCAAAGAGCGGAAGGCCTCGCCCGAGGAGATCGAGGAGGCCTCCCGCGTGCTCGATCCCGCGGCGTTGACCATCGGCTTCGCCAAGCGCTTCACGACCTACAAGCGGCCGGGGCTGATCTTCCACGATCCCGAGAGACTCAAGCGCATCCTCGACAGCCGGCCCGTCCAGATCCTCTTCGCCGGGAAGGCTCACCCGCACGATGACCCCGGCAAGCAGGTCTTGCGCGACGTCGCGCGGTTCTGCGGCCGGCCGGAGTTTCGCGGCCGCGTCGTGCTGCTCTCCGATTACAACATGGGACTCGCCCGGGCCATGGTGGCCGGCTGCGACGTCTGGTTGAACAACCCGATCCGGCCGCGCGAAGCCTGCGGGACCTCGGGGATGAAGGCCGCGATGAACGGGGTGCTGAACCTCTCGGTCCTCGACGGCTGGTGGGACGAGGCTCCCTACGAGGAGACGGGCTTCACGATCGGCTCGGCCATCGAGGACCAGCCGGACGACCAGACCGCGTCGTCGCTCTACGACGTTCTCGAGAAGCAGGTTCTCCCTTTGTTCTTCGACAGGAACGAGCAGGGCCTTCCGCTCGCGTGGGTCGAGAAGATGGTTCAGAGCGCGTCTCTCATCTCGCGGCAGTTCTCCGCCGACCGGATGATGATCGACTACCTGGAGGACTGCTATGTCCCGGGCGCCGAGTGGCGCTTCTCGCTGCTCGGCCAGGGAGGCGAGCGCCTGCGCGCGGGAGACTACTTACCGTAAACGTCGCGAAGCGCTGCGCGGGCGACGTGGCTTCGCCACCGGCGGGCGGCTCGGCCGGATGCGGCCTCGACCGCCCGCCTCGTCGCCCGCTCCGCGCTTCGCTCCCGCGGCGCGAGGCTCCTCCCTCGATTACTTCGGGAGACTCCTCGCGCCGCGACCGGGGCAGGGCACGCAGGAGGGGCGCGAAGCGCGCGCTCTCGGTATTCTTACGGGGGAATGGAACGGGTGGAACATCGGGGAGTCCTTCCACGGCGCAGGGCGGGGATCCTGCTCCATCCGACTTCGCTCCCCGGCCGGTTCGGGATCGGAGACTTCGGCCCGGAGGCGGAGCGGTTCCTGGAATGGGCGCGGTCGGCGGGACAGAGCTTCTGGCAGGTCCTGCCGCTCCATCCCACCCCTCACGGTTCCCCCTACGGCGCGTCCTCGGCGTTTGCGGGAAACACGCTTCTGATCTCGCCGGAGCGTCTCCACGAAGAGGGATTCCTCTCCGCGTCGGCGGCGCGGGAGGTCCCGGCGTTTTCGCCCGAGCGCGTGGACTTCGGGGAAGTCCGGCGATGGAAAGAGAGCCTCCTGCGGACTTCGTGGGAGGAGGCTCGCAGAGGGCCTCGCCTGCTCGAAGAGCTCGAGTCATTCCGCAACGCGCCGGAGCAGGCGGCGTGGCTGGCGGACTGGGCCCTCTTCGCCGCTTTGAAAGAGAAGCAGCCGGCGGGCTGGACCTCGTGGCGGGAAGAGATTCGCCGGCGCCTTCCGGAGGCGCTCGCCGCCGCGCGCCGGGAGCTCGAGGACGAGATCGGCTTTCAGGAGTACGCGCAGTTTCTCTTCTTCCGCCAGTGGGCCCGAGTCAAGGCGGAGGCGAACCGCCGGGGCATCGCGATCCTGGGCGACATGCCCATCTACATGGTCCACGACAGCGCGGACGTCTGGGTCCGTCAGGACCTGTTCCTCCTGGACGCTTCGGGGGGGCCGGAGCTCGTCGCCGGCGTGCCCCCGGACGCGTTTTCCGAGACGGGCCAGCTCTGGGGCTACCCCCTCTACCGCTGGGACGCGATGGAGCGGGACGGATTCTCCTGGTGGATCGCGCGGCTGCGCCAGGCGCTCCTCCTGGCCGACGCCGTCCGTATCGACCACTTCCGCGGATTTGCCGCCGGCTGGAGCGTTCCG
Organism: uncultured Acidobacteriota bacterium; assembly: GCA_963741435.1. GTDB lineage: Bacteria > Acidobacteriota > Thermoanaerobaculia > UBA5066 > Gp7-AA6 > JAWOLE01. The sequence continues at coordinate 22,541 of CAVUIX010000015.1, forward strand.
GCCGATGCCGTCTCCGCGATCGAAGGCCAGTGGATCCCGGCCCCCGGCGTCAAGCTCTTCGAGGCCGCGCGCCGGGCCCTCGGGGACATCCCTCTCGTCGCCGAGGACCTCGGCGTAATCACCGACGACGTGCGTCAACTGTTGTCGGCGCTCGGCATTCCCGGAATGAAGGTCCTCCAGTTCGCCTTCTCCGAGGACGACAGCGAGCACCTCCCTCACCGGCACGTTCCCAACGCCGTCGTCTATACAGGCACGCACGACAACGACACGACCCGCGGCTGGTTCGCGGCTCTTCCTGAGGACGAGCGGCGGCGGGCGCTTGATTACCTCGGAGGCGACGGGACGGCGATCGAATGGGACATGATCCGCGCCGCGTGCGAGTCGGTCGCGAATACGGCGATCTTCCCGCTCCAGGACGTCTTCGGCCTCGGGAGCGAGGCGCGCATGAACACTCCCGCCGTCTCGGGAGGGAATTGGGCCTGGCGAGCCGCGGCTCCGGATTTCACGACGGAACGCGCGCGACGCCTGCGCCGCCTCGCGACACTCACCGGACGGACGGGTTGACTCCCGGCGTATCGAAAAAGGGCTTGACAAGGCGGGCCGCTTGCCCCAAGTTATTGGCTCCATGATGGCCGCGACTCTCGATTGCCACGCCTCGCACGCGAGGATCGCGCGACGTGCTTCGACCGCCAGGAGGAGGACCTCCATGGCGGCGGCGCGTTGATCCCGTAAAAACTCGGACAAACCGCCGCTTCATGAAACGCCGCATGCCGGCCGTGTGCCTCGCTTTTTCCGGTGGTCTCGACACCACCTATTGCGCGCTTCTCCTGCGCGAGGAGGGGCACCGCGTCCACGCGGTCACCGTGGACACGGGGGGCTTCTCCCCCCGCGAGAAGCGGACGATCGCCGCGCGCGCGAAGGCGGCGGGAGTGGAGAGGCACGTCTTCCTCGACGGCCGCGCGGAAGTCTTCGAGCGCTACGCGCTGCCGCTCATCTTCGGAAACGTGCTGCGCGGCGGGGTCTATCCGCTCTCCGTGGCAGCCGAGAGGGCCGTGCAGGTCGCGGCGGCGGCGAGCCACGCGCGGCGGATCGGAGCCCGCGCGATCGCGCACGGCTCGACGGCCGCCGGGAACGATCAGTTCCGTTTCGACGCCGGGCTTCGCGTTCTCGCCCCCGGCATCGAGGTGCGGGCGCCCGTGCGCGATTCGGGAATCACGCGCGAAGAGGAGACCGCCTACTGCGCCTCTCGCGGCGTGCGGATCCCGGAAAAAACGACCCGTTACTCGATCAACGAGGGGCTCTGGGGCACGACCATCGGCGGCGGCGAGACCCACGACCCGTGGGAGCTTCCTCCCGAGATGCTCTACCCGGGCAACACCCTGGCGAAGGCGCCGAAGAAGCCGCTTCTCACGGTCATCGGGTTCCGAAGGGGCCGACCGGTCTCGCTCGACGGCAGGAGGCTCGCCGGGATCGAGCTCGTCGAGAGGGTGAATGTCATCGGACGGCATTACGCGGCGGGGCGCGCGGTCCACCTGGGCGATACGATCCTGGGAGCCAAGGGCCGCATCGTCTTCGAGGCTCCGGCGGCGCTCGCCCTGATCGCGGCCCACACGGAGCTTGAGAAGCTCGTGATGACGAAAGAGCAGCGGCAGCTGAAATCGCTCGTCGCAGAGACGTACGGGCGGCTGCTGCACGAGGGGCTCGCCTTCGAGCCCGCGCTGTCCGACGCCGACGCCTATCTGCGGGCCACGCAGGCGCGCGTGACGGGGGAGGCGAAGCTGCGGTTCTCGCCGGGTCGGTTCGAGGTCGTCGGCGTGCGCAGCCCGCACTCTCTCCTGCGCGCTTCTCTCGTGCGCTACGGAGAATCCAACACCTACCTCTCGGCGCCGGAGGCCAAGGGTGTCGGCAAGACCCTCGCGCTGCCAGGCCGGCTCTGGAGGCTGGCCGGCCCGCGGGCGAAGGAGACCCGATGAAGATCACGCTCGACAAGATCGCCTCCTCGACGGCCCGCCTGGAGCTTCCGCGGGAGGTCGAGGTCTCCCCGCACATCGAGGCGAAGGAGGGCAACGTGATCGCCGTGCGGGCGCTCATGGAGAAGAGCGTGTACGACCGGCTGGAGTTGACCAGCGGGCGCATGGCCAAGATCAACCGGGGCGACGTCATCGCGGGCACGCTCGGCTTCCGCCGCGCTCTCAAGGGCTTCGTCGGCATCGTGCCCGAATCCCTTCACGTGGGCGACACGATCCACGTCTTGAATCTCGGCGGAGTGCTCGGCCTCTGCGTCGGCCGGAACCCCGACGTCGGGTCGCCGCTGGAGGCCGAGGTCCTGGGCGCCGTCCTCCTCGACGGCAAGCCCGCCAACATCTCGCAGAACGCGCTGCCCCCCCGGGACGAGCTCCCGGACGGCCCGCCCCTGGTCGTCGTGGCCGGCACCTGCATGAGCGCGGGCAAGACGGCCGCCGCCTCCGAGATCGTCAAGCGTTTCTCCAACGCGGGGTTGAAGGTCGCCGCCGCGAAGCTCTCCGGTGTCGCGTGTCTCAAGGACACGCTCGACATGGAGGACCACGGCGCCTTCGCCACGCTGTCGTTCCTGGACTGCGGGCTTCCTTCGACGGCGCACGTCAAGGACCTCGCGCCCTACGCGCGGGCGATCCTGGCGGACCTGGGCGCGAAGAACCCGGACGTCATCGTGGTCGAGCTGGGGGACGGGATCCTCGGCGACTACCGCGTCGGGACCTTCTTCTCCCATCCCGATCTCGTCCGCGCGACCCGGGCCGTCGTCATGTGCGCCAACGACCTCGTGGCCGCCTGGGGCGCGCAGAAGCTCATGGAGCAATGGCACATCCCGATCACCGTCATGTCGGGGCCGGTGACGGACAACCAGACCGGCACGGAATACATCAGCCAGGAAATGAAGCTGCCGGCCGCCAACGCGCTGACCGACGGACGCGCCCTCTTCGGCATCGTCTACGAGGAGATCCGCAAGTGAGGCCCGGCCCTTGAGCATCAAGGCGGCGATCTTCGGCGCGAGCGGCTACGCGGGCGGCGAGCTGCTGCGCCTCCTGCTGGACCACCCGAAGGCGGAGCCGGTCGCCGTGATCTCCCGGTCGCAGGCGGGGCAGCCCGTCGCGAACGTCCATGCGCACCTCTCGCGCCTGACCGACCTGGCCTTCGTCTCCGAGCTGCCCCGGGGCGCCGACGAGCCGGAAGTGATCTTCCTGGCGGGCGCCAACGGCTACGCGGCGGAGATCGCGCCGGCGCTGCTGGATACGGGCATCCCCGTCGTGGACCTTTCGGCCGATTTCCGGCTGAAGGACCCCGCCTCCTTCGAGAAGTTCTACGGACCTCCTCCTCCCGCGTTCGCGCGGCGCGGCGAATTCGTCTACGGGCTGCCGGAGCTCTTCCGCGAGGAGATCGCGTCTTCGCGCGCCGTGGCTTCGCCCGGCTGTTTCGCCACGGCCACGATTCTCGCCCTCGCGCCTCTCTGGAAGAAAGGGCTCGTCGCGGAAACGGCGCCCGTCTCGGTCTTCGCCATCACCGGCTCTTCGGGCGCCGGGGTCACGCCATCTCCGACGACCCACCATCCGAGGCGGGCAGCCGCGTTCTTCGCGTACGGCATCGAAGGGCACCGGCACCTTCCGGAGATCGAGGAATCGCTTTCGGCCGTCGGGGGGCCCGCCGCCGGGCGGATCGTCTTCCAGACGCACTCGGCGCCCCTGGTGCGCGGGATCTTCGCGACGGCAGCGGTGCCGCTCGCGCGAGCGATGGACCGCGCGGCGCTCAAGGATCTCTTCCAGGAGGCCTACGCCTCGGAGTTCTTCATCCGCCTCGTCGAAGGCTCTCCCGACGTGGCCGCCGTCAAGGGCACGAACTTCGCCGACATCGGGGTCACGATTCGAGGATCGGTCGCGCTGGTCTTCATCGCGATCGACAACCTCGTGAAGGGAGCGGCCGGCCAGGCGATCCAGGCCATGAACATCATGTTCGGCCTGCCCGAGCCCACGGGACTCAAGATGACCGGCGTGTTTCCATGAGCACCCTCTCTCTCTCCACGGCGGAGCTTCCAACCTACACGCGCTGGCCGGTGACCATCGTGAGGGGCGAGGGGTCGACGGTCTGGGACGACTCCGGAAAGAGCTACCTTGATCTCTACGGCGGGCACGCGGTGGCCGCGACAGGGCATTGCCATCCGAAGGTCGTCCGCGCGATCCGGGAGCAGGCGGGAACGCTCCTCTTCTATTCGAACGTCGTTGCGCTCCCGGTGCGCGCCCGCGCGGCCCGGACCATCGCAACGCAGGCGCCGGCGCCGTTGTCGAAGGTCTTTTTCGTCAATTCGGGCACCGAGGCCAACGAGAACGCCATGCGCCTGGCCCGACGGTTCACCGGGCGGACCGACGTTCTCTCCTTCGACGGCGGCTTTCACGGCCGCACGGCGGACGCGATCTCGGCCGCGGGGCTCGCGAAGTACCGGGAGATGGGGAGGCCCAACGTGCCGGGCCATCGTCTCGCGCCGTTTGGTGATCTCGCGGCGGCCGAGGCGGCTCTGGACGAGAACGTCGCGGCGGTCCTGCTCGAGCCGATCCAGAGCATGGCGGGAGTCATCACGGCGCCCGCGTCCTATCTCCAGGGCCTGCGCACGCTCTGCGACGAGCGCGGGGCCAAGCTCATCTACGACGAGGTGCAGACGGGCTTCGGGCGGACCGGAACCTTCTTCTACGCCGGGCGCCACGGGGTCGTGCCGGACCTCGTCGCGCTCGCCAAGGGAATCGGAAGCGGGGTCCCGATGGGGGCGGTCCTCGTTTCCGAGGAGATCGCCGCCACGGTCAAGCCCGAGGATTACGGAACGACGTTCGGCGGCGGCCCTCTCGCGTGCGCCGCGGCCGAGGCGACCACGCGGGTCATCCTGGAGGAGGGACTTCTCGGGAATGTCCGCGCGGGATCGCAGCGCTTGAAGCAGGGGCTCGCGGGACTCCCCGGGGTCCGCGAGGTGCGGGGCGAGGGATTCCTCCTCGGCGTAGCGCTGGATAAGCCGGCCAGGCCCGCGCGCGCAGCGTTGCTCTCGCGCGGCTTCCTCGTCGGGGGAAGCGATCTGCCCGATGTGCTCCGGCTCCTTCCGCCTCTCGTTCTGACGGCGGAGGAGATCGATCGCTTCCTCGAAGCGGCGCGGGGGATTTTCTGAGGCACTTTCTGACGACCCAGGGGCTCACGCAGGAGCGGTTCGAGGCGCTCCTCTCACGCGGCGAGGAATTCCGCAGCGGCGCCGCGAGCGGGGCGCTCGCGGGACAGCACGTCGGCCTGGTCTTCTTCAATCCTTCCCTGCGGACAAGGGTCTCGATGGAGGTGGCGGTCTCGAAGCTCGGCGGCACGCCCGTCACGCTCTCCGTCGGCGGCGAAGCCTGGGCGATGGAGTACGAGGACGGGACCGTCATGGACGGCGCCGCGGCCGAGCACGTCCGCGAGGGCGCCGGGGTCCTGGGGCGCTACTGCGACATGCTGGGCGTGCGTTCCTTCCCGGCGGGGAAGAACTACGCGAAGGACCGGGCCGAGCCGGTGCTCGTCGCGTTCGTGCAGCACTCGAGCGTGCCGATCATCAACCTCGAGTCCGCCCTGAGCCATCCCTGCCAGGCGATGGCCGACGCGATGACGCTCTCGCAGCGCCTCCCGCGCACCCGAGGCCGGCGCGTGCTCCTGACCTGGGCCTATCATCCGAAGGCCCTGCCCATGGCCGTGCCGAACTCCTTCCTGCTCTCGGCGACGCGGCTCGGCGTGGACCTCGTCCTGGCGCGTCCCGAAGGGTACGACCTCGACGCGGAGATCGTTCGAGAGGCCGAGGAGAACGCGCGGCAGGCCGGTGGTTCGTTGCGCGTGACGGAGGATCTGGAAGGAGCCTACGACGGCGTGGAGGCGGTGTACGCCAAGTCGTGGGGATCGTCCGCGGATTACGGGCTGCCGGAAGCGGAAGCGGCCCGCCGGGCGAAATTGAAGGACTGGCGCGTGACCGAGGCGCGGATGGCGCGGGGCAGCAACGCCTTCTTCATGCACTGCCTGCCTGTCCGCCGCAACGTCGTCGTGGACGACGAGATCCTGGACGGCCCCCGCTCCGCCGTGCTGGACGAGGCGGAGAACCGCCTCTACGCGCAGCAGGCGATCCTGGAGTGGCTGGCGAAAGAGAATTTGTGAATCTACTGTCATTCCGAGGAGCGCAGCGACGAGGAATCTGCCCTCCCCGGCGAGGCTCGAGTCGAAACAGAAAGGGCAGATCCCTCGCTTCGCTCGGGATGACAGGGGACTGAGACACGATGACGCCCAAGAAATCCTCTGCACCGCGGCCCAGCATTGACGCGGAGATCCTCCGGGAGGCGCTCCCCTACATCCGGCGGTTCAAGGGGAAGACGTTCGTCATCAAGATCTCGGGAAAGGTGACAGAGGACCCGGGGAACCTGAACTCGCTGGCGGAGGAGATCGCGCTCCTCCACCAGGTCGGGATCCGCGTGACCGCGGTCCACGGAGGCGGCGCTCAGGCCACGCAGCTCGCGGAGCGGCTGGGCATGGAGACGCGGCTCGTCAACGGCCGGCGCGTGACCGACGACGATACGCTCGAGGTCGTCAAGATGGTCTTCGCGGGCAAGATCTCCGTCGAGATTCTCTCGGCGTTGCGCGCGCACGGCGTGCACGCCGTCGGCGTCTCCGGCATCGACGGCAACGTCGTGCTTGCCCGCCGCCGATCGAAGAAGCGGGTGATCAACCGCGAGACGGGAAAACGCGAGACCGTGGATTTCGGCAACGTGGGGGACGTCGTGGACGTGGACCCGCGCCTCTTGACCACGCTGCTTGACGCCGGGTATCTGCCGGTCGTCTCGCCGCTGGCCGCGGACGAGGAGGGAAGGGTTTTCAACGTCAACGCGGACACGATCGCGTCGGCTCTCGCCATCGAGCTCGCGGCGGAGAAGCTGATTCTCCTCTCCGACGTGCCGGGCGTGCTCCTGAAATCGGGCGATCCGGAAAGCCTGGCCTCCCGGCTCACCGCGGCGGAGGCCCGCAAGCTCGCCCGGAGCGCCGCCGTCACGGGAGGCATGGTCGCGAAGCTCGAGGAGATTTCCCGCGTCGCGGAAGCGGGCGTGCGCGCGGTCCACATCGTCAACGGCAACCAGAGAAACGCGCTCCTGTCGGAGATCTTCGGAGACCGCGGCAGCGGCACGATGGTGGTCGGCGCGTGACGGAGAGCGCGACCGCCCGCGCGGCGGGAATCGCCCAGCGTCTGGCGGAGTTCGTGGCCATCCCGACCGTCTCGGGAGACGAAGCCAGGCTTGCCGACCGCATCGGCGAGATCTGCGAGGGGGCCGGCGTCCCCGCCGCGCGGCGCGGGCGCAACGTGCTGGCCGCCAGGGGAGAGGGATCGCCCTGCCTGCTCCTCAACTCCCATCTCGATACGGTGCCGCCCGTCGAGGGGTGGTCCGCGGACCCCTGGACGCCGCGCGTTGAGGGGGAGCGCCTGTACGGGCTGGGCTCGAACGACGCCAAGGCGTCGGTGGCCGCGATGCTCGAAGCCTTCCTGGCCGTGCCGCTCCCGCGCCGGGGACGCCTCCTCTTCGCCGCGACGTGCGATGAGGAGACCGGGGGCGAGGGGCTGGAGCGGCTCGTGGCGGAGCTGGCGTTCGATGCCGCGATCATCGGCGAGCCCAACGGGTTCGCCGTCGCGATTTCCCAGAAGGGGCTCGTGAAGCTGAAGCTGACCGCGCGCGGGCGGGCGGGACACGCGGCGCGGCCCCACCTGGCGGACAACGCGATCGTCCGCGCCGCCCGAGACGCTCTCGCGATCGAAGGCCTGCAGTTTCCCGTCGAGGATCCCTGGCTTGGAAAGCCGACGGCGGCGGTCACGATGATCGGGGGCGGAATCAAGTCGAACGTCGTGCCGGACCGCTGCGAGCTGACCGTGGACGCGAGAACGATCGGCGGTTTCGACAACGACGCGATGATCGCGGCGGTGCGCCGGGCCGTGTCTTCGCAGGTCGAGGTCCGCTCGGCGCGCTTGAAACCCGTCGCCGGCGACCCGGCCTCCCGGATCGCCCGCGCAGCCCTCGCCGCGACCGGGGCGGCCCGGGTCGCGGGTTTTCCGAGCGTGAGCGACCTGGCCCACCTCGGCGGCAAGCCGGCGATCGTGTTCGGTCCGGGAGACCCCGCGCAGTCGCACCGCGCCGACGAATCGATCGCAATCGAGGCGCTGGTGGAGGCGCCGGGCGTCTACTCGCGGACGATCGCGAACTACTTCTCGTGAAGAGCCGGAAGCGCGCGCGGGCCCTCTGGGGCGCGGGCTTCGCCGGCGCGACCGGCGAGGCGCTGTCGAAGCTCTCCGTCTCGCACCCCTTCGACCGGCGCCTCGCGCGAGAGGACATCGCCGGCACGCTCGCGCACGCCCGCGGGCTTTCGCGCGCCGGGCTCCTCACGGCCGGCGCGCTGGCGCGGATCCAGAAGGGATTGAAGACGATCGAGAAGGAGATCGCGGAGGGGCGCTTCCGCTTCGAGGACGCGGACGAGGACATCCACCTGAACATCGAAAGGCGCCTGATCGAGCTGGCCGGCGAAGCGGGCCGGCGCGTCCACGCGGGCCGCTCCCGCAACGACCAGGTGGCGCTCGATCTGCGCCTCTGGACGCTCGCGGCGATCGCGCGCGCCGGGGAAGGGATGCGGCGCCTCGGGCTCGCGCTCCTCGACCAGGCGGAGATGTTCCTGGGGCAACGTGTCGTCGTGGCGGCCCGGACGCACACGCGCCCCGCGCAGCCGGTCCTCCTCGCGCACGCCTTCCACGCGTACGTCGAGATGCTGACCCGCGACCTCGACCGCCTGGACGACTGCCGCCGCCGCGCGGCCGTCTCGCCCCTGGGCTCGGGGGCCTGCGCCGGGACGACGCTCCCTCTCGACCGCGTCCGCGTCGCGCGCGACCTGGGGCTCCATGAGATCTCCGCCAACAGCCTCGACGCCGTTTCCGACCGCGACTTCGCCGTCGAGTTCGAGGCCGCCGCCGCGCTCGCCATGACGCACCTCTCGCGCCTGGCGGAAGACCTGACCCTCTGGACCGGTGATGAGTATCGCCTCCTCACCCTCTCGGAGGCGACGACGACCGGTTCCTCGATGATGCCGCAGAAGAAGAACCCGGACGGGCTCGAGCTCGCGCGCGGCAAGACGGGCCGCGTGGCGGGACACCTGGTCGGCACGCTCCTCGTCCTCAAGGGCCTGCCCCTCTCCTACAACCGCGACCTCCAGGAGACGCAGGAGGCTCTTTTCGATTCGGCCGAGACGCTGGAAACCTCCCTCGCGGCGATGGCCGAGACCGTCTCCGGGCTCACGCTCCGGCCGGCCGCCGAGCGCCCGCCGCTCGAGGCCTCGATCCTCGCGACCGACATCGCCGAAGAGCTCGTCCGCCGCGGAGTCCCCTTCCGCACGGCGCACGAGCGGGTCGCGCGATGGGCCCGCGCCGCCGAGGAATCCTCGACGGACCTGCGCGAGGCCGCCGCCCGCGAGGCTCCCGATCTCGAACCCTTCCTCAAGCGCCTGACGTTCGAGACCTCCGCCGCCCGCCGCGACCTGCCCGGCGGGACGGCCCCCCGCCGCGTCCGCGCCGCCCTCTCGCGGTCCCGCAGGCGCCTGCTCGCCGCGGGGGTCTGAGCCCCTCAATCGCGGAGCGCGGTCTCCCTCTTCGGCGACAGGAGGGCCGGAACCTCCGCGAACGACCCGACGACGGCGTCGGGCTTCACGCGGGAGCGGGCGAGGTCCTCCTCGCGGAATTTTCCCGTGCGCACGAGGATGCCGCGCATGCCCGCGGCCTGGCCGCCGCCGACGTCCACATCGATGTCGTCCCCGACGATCGCGGCCGAGGGAGCGCCGACGCCGAGAAGCTCGAGCGCCGGTCGAAAGAACTCGGCGGAGGGCTTGCCGACGAGCTTCGCCTCCGTGCCGGCCGCGTCTTCGAGGGCGGCGACGAAGGGACCCTGGTCCAGGACGAGCCCGTCCGCGGCGCGGTAGTAACGGTTGCGCGCGAGCGTGACGAGCGGGGCTCCTGCCAGCAGCAGGCGGAAGGCGCGGTTCATCGTCGCGTAGCTGAAGTCTTCTCCAAGGTCGCCGACGACGACCGCATCCGGGGACTCCTCCACGTGCTCGATGCCGGCCAAGTCCTCGAGCACCGGTGGGCGCACCAGGAGGTGGCAGCGGCGAAGACTCCGGTCCAGCAGGTACCGCCGCGCCGCGAGGGGCGCGGTGAAGATCGTGCCGGCGCGCGCCTCGATGCCCATCGCGGAGAGCTCCGAGGCGATCGTCGAGCGGGGCCGGCTCGTCGTGTTGGTCACGAAGCAGTAGGGCACGCCGCCGGCGGAGAGCGCGGCGAGCGCCCCGGCGGCGCCGGGGACCGGGCGCCCCGCCTCGTACACGGTTCCTTCGAGGTCCACGAGCAGGGCCCGCACGCCGTCGAGCGCCGCGGTCAGAGACATCGGGAGAAGAGAGCGAGGGTCTCTTCCCAGGCGACCTTCGAGGCGTGGATGCGGTGGGTGTCGCGCTCTTCGCAGAAGAAGTCCTCGCCGGCATCGGGGAAGACCTCGATGCGGAAGTCCTTTCCGAGCGCCGCGAGCTTCTGGCGCACGAGCGCCCGCTCCGTGCGCGAGATCGTCGTGTCGAGCTGGCCGTAGAAGAGGAGGACCGAGGCCGGAGAGGTCCGGGGCCAGGTCGATCGGCAGAGGTCCCCCTCGCTGAGAAGCCGTCGGGCTGGCGATCCCCTTCCCGTAGAAACCCACGCAGGCGCGCACATCGGTCGGGTTCCGGCAGGCCGCCAGGAATGCCAGACGCGCCCCCATCGAGAAACCGAGCACGCCGCACGGGCCCGCGCGGGACGCCGAGCGAAACGCCGTGTAGTCGATCGCCTGCCGGAGGATGGTCTCGGCGCGCTCGTCGGACAGGAGCCCGGCTTGCTCGTCGGCGCTCGTCTCGTCCCCGTAGTCGAAGTGAACGGGGCCCCCCGGGCGCATGAAATCCGGGGCGACGTCCGCGACGCTCGTCGGCATCGCGTAGAAGGCGGGCGCGAGGGCGTAGAAGCCGGCGCTGGCGAGGCGGTTGGCGATTCCCTTGACGTGGGCGTTCAAGCCGAACCGATCGTGCACGACGATCACCGGCGGGAAGGGACCCTGGCCGGCGGGCACCGCCTCATGCGCCGGATAGCACTGCACGAGCGTGGTGTTGCTCTCCATGTCGATCATTCCCGTCTGCCTTCGCGCCGCGTCGTTCATGAGGAGGCGGGAAGTTTAACCGGAGCCGGGAGTCTGTCCGGACCATCGTCGGATCCTGCTAGAGTTTGCCGGGAGAGGAGGAAGTCATGCCGCACTTTCTGGTTCAGGGCTCCTACACCGCCGAAGCCTGGGCGAAGATGTGCCACACGCCGGAGGACCGCGAGAAGCTCTACAGCGGGCTGATCGAGAAGGCCGGCGGCAAGCTCAAGGCCTTCTACTTCGCGTTCGGAGAAGACGACGTCGTCGCGATCTACGAGGCGCCGGACATGACGACCGCGGCCGCGCTGGCCCTCGCCGTCGGCTCGGTCGGCCATCTCCGGTCGTTCAAGACGACGCCGCTCGTGACGAACCAGGAAGGGATGGAGGCGATGAAGAAGGCGGGCGGCTGGAAGTACCGGGGTCCGAAGGGATAACCGTCGCTGCGCGACTGCGCGGGACCTGCGCCTGTCGGCGCACCGGCGGGCGGCTCGCGCCGGATGCGGCGCTCGACCGCCCGCCTGATCCCGCGCAGCCGCTCCGCTCCCGCGGCGGGAGGCTCCTCCCTCGCGTTCGCTCGGGAGACTCCTCCCGCCGCGACCGGAGCCTCGAACACGTTTTGACGGATGGAGACGGGAAGCGATTCTTTCCTGCGGGGCATTCCGAAGGCGGAGCTGCATCTCCACCTCGAGGGGACGCTCGAGCCGGAGATGATGTTCGCCCTGGCGCGGCGCAATGGGGTGGCGCTGCGATTTGCCACGGTCGAGGAGGTCCGGAGGGCCTACCGGTTCCGCGATCTCCAGTCCTTCCTCGACATCTACTACGAGGGGGCGCGCGTCCTCCGCGGGGAGATGGATTTCTTCGAGCTGACGGCGGCATATCTCGACCGCGCCGCCGCCGACGGCGTGCGCCACGCCGAGGTGTTCTTCGATCCCCAGACCCATACCGCTCGGGGGATCCCGTTCGAGACCGTCGTGCGGGGGATCCACGGCGCGCTCGCCGAGGGGAAGAGCGAGACTCGGCATCTCTTCGGAGCTGATCCTCTGCTTCCTCCGGCATCTCCCGGAATCCGAAGCGCAGGCGACGCTGGACGAGGCGCTCCCGTTCAAGGCCTGGATCCGTGGCGTGGGACTCGACTCTTCGGAGGCGGGCAATCCCCCGTCGAAATTCGAAGCGGTCTTCGAGCGAGCGCGCGCCCTCGGGTTTCTGCCGGTCGCCCATGCCGGCGAGGAGGGGCCGCCGGAGTACATCCGGGAAGCCCTCGAGAGGCTCGAGGTCCTGCGCATCGACCACGGCGTGCGGTGCGCCGAGGATCCGGCCCTCGTCGAAGAGCTCGCCGCCCGGCGCGTCCCCCTGACGGTGTGCCCTCTCTCCAACGTCAGGCTCGGAGTCTTCCCCTCACTCGCGCGGCACAACCTGAAGGATCTTCTGGAGCGCGGGCTCTGCGTCACGATCAATTCCGACGATCCGGCGTATTTCGGCGGCTACCTGGCCGAGAATTACCGCGCGGCGCGGGAGGCGCTGGACCTCTCGCGCGAGCAGATCGTCCGCCTCGCGAAGAACTCCTTCGAAGCGAGCTTCCTCGCGCCGGAGGAGAAGCGGCGGCGGATGGACGAGGTGGACGAGTTCGTCGCTCAGTCATCCTGAGGACCTGGAGCCGTAGGGGCGGCCGTTTGCGGCGGGCGGACCCGCCGCATGTCGCGTCCCTCGGTCGCTGGCGCGGCCGACGACGCTCGGTACGGGCCGCCCGCCTCTCTTCGATGCGCCACGTGTGCGAGACCGCAATGACCTGAGCTTCGGCATCTCTCTTACTTTTTCGGACGCCATCGTCTTCAGCTCGTCGTGACGGGTTGAGGTCCTGGTCTCGCCATCGCTGCGTATCGTGCAGGGGCGGGAGGGGCAAGCCCCTCCCCTACGGCCACGAGAGGCCCGTTCCGCAAGTCCTGATCGAGGACCTTGCCTGATTTCCTTTGTTAGAGTTTCCGGCGCATGCGGGTGCTCACGGGAACGAGCGGGTACAGCTACAAGGAGTGGAAGGGGAGCTTCTATCCGGAGGACCTGCCGGCCGACGAGATGTTGCGGTATTACGCGTCGAAGCTCTCCGCCGTCGAGATCAACAACACGTTTTACCGGATGCCCAAATCCGACGTGCTCGCGCGGTGGGCGGAGCAGGTTCCGGACGGGTTCCGCTTCGTGCTGAAGGCCTCGCAGCAGATCACGCACCGCAAGAGACTCAGGGACGCGGCGGACCCCGTGGCGTACTTCTTCAAGGTCGCCGCGACGCTGGGAGACCGGATGGGGCCGGTCCTCTTCCAGCTTCCGCCCAACCTGAAGAAGGACCTCCCGCGGCTCGCCGACTTCCTGGCGGTCCTGCCGCCGGCTTCCCGATGCGCCTTCGAGTTCCGGCACGAGTCGTGGTTCGAAGAAGAGGTCTTCGAGGCTCTCCGGAGCCGCGGCTGCGCCCTCTGCGTGGCGGAGGACGAGGATCTGGCGACGCCGTGGGTGGCCACCGCGGGCTGGGGGTATCTGCGCCTGCGACGCCAGGACTACGGCGAGGAGGACCTGCGCGACCGCGCCGGAAAGCTCCTTGCGCAACCGTGGAGCGAGGCGTACGTATTCTTCAAGCACGAGGAAGGAGGAACAGGTCCGAAGCTGGCGGAGGGGCTAGACAAGATTGTCGGCACCGGGATTCTGAGCATGGGCAACTGCGATCCCCGAGCCCCTGCCTCTGCCTGCTAGACTTTGACATTATGAGCGCACGCGCAATCGGTACGGCGACCATCTCGTTCGGGCTCGTGTCCATCCCGGTCAAGCTCTTCTCGGCTGCCAACAGCTCTTCCGGGATCTCCTTCAACATGCTCCACGCCAAATGCGGCTCCCGGGTCAAGCAGCAGTACATCTGCCCCAAGGAAGAAAACGTCGTCGTCCCGCGCGAGGAGATCAGCAAGGGGTACGAGTTCGCCAAGGACCAGTACGTCCTCTTCTCTACCGAGGAGCTGAAGGCCCTCGAGGAGGAATCCACGCAGACGGTCGAGGTGACCGAGTTCGTGCCGGTCTCCGAGGTCGAGCCGGTCTACTACGACAAGCCTTACTACCTCGGGCCCGACAAGGGGGGCGGCAAGGCCTACTGGCTCCTGAACGAGGCCTTGAAGACGACGGGACGCGTGGCCCTCGCCAAGTACGCGGCCCGCGGCAAGCAGTACCTCGTGATGCTGCGGCCGATGGATGAAGGCCTCGTCATGCAGCAGCTCCTCTATGCCGACGAGGTGCGGCCCATCTCCGAGATCGGCCTGGACCGCGAGAAGGTGCCGGAGGCGGAGCTGAAGCTCGCCACGATGCTCATCGAGCAGAGGGCGGCCGACCATTTCCGCCCCGAGGCGTACGAGGACGAGGTCAAGAAGCGGATCCAGGAGCAGTTGAAGCGCAAGATCGAGACGGGCGAGGAGATCTCGACGGCGCCGCCCCCGGAGAAGGGCGAGGTGATCGATCTGATGGAGGCCCTGCGCCGGAGCCTTGGAAAGCAGGCGCCCGCCTCCCGCAAGTCCGCCGCGGCCGCGACGGAGCGCAAGCCCGCGAGGCGCGCGTCCCGCGGGTCGGGGGAAAAGAAGGCGGCGTCGCGCAGGTAAACGCCCGTCTTCGGTCCCCGGGTCCCGGTTTGGCTTTTCGATCGTGAAGGGCTACAGCACCACCGAGGTCGCGCGGATCCTGGAGCTGACTCCGCGACAGGTTCGCGCGTCCGTCCGGTCGGGACTGATCGAGCCCGGGCGAGGCAGCCGCGGGGAATTCCGTTTCTCCTTTCAGGATCTCGTTTTCCTGAAGACCGCGCGCGGCCTGTTCGCGGCACGCCTCCCCCGGCGCCGCGTGCGCGAGACCCTGGAGAAACTGCGCGACCAGCTCCCCGCGGGACGCCGGCTCGGGGGCGTCCGCATCGCCGTCGAAGGCAAGCGCATCGTCGTCAGCGATGGATCGGCTCGCTGGCAGCCGGAGTCGGGACAGGCCCTGTTCGACTTCGGAATCGCGGATCTCGCCCGCCGCGCGGCGCCGCTCGCGCGGCGCGCATTCTCCGAGGCGAAGGAAGAAGAGGGCGCCACGCTCTCGGCCGAGCAATGGTACCGGTGGGGCTGCGAGCTGGAGGCCGCCGCTCCCGAGGAGGCCGCCGAGGCGTACCGGCGCGCGCTGGCGATCGATGCGGGTCACGCCGACGCTCACGTCAATCTCGGGAGGCTGCTCCACGAGGCGGGAGACGCCGGCGCGGCGATGGAACACTACCGCCGGGCTCTCGAGGAGCGCCCCGAGGACGCGACGGCGGCCTTCAACATGGGGGTGGCCCTGGAGGATCTCGGCCGGCCGGCGGACGCGCTGGCAGCCTACGAGAAGGCGGTCGCGCTCGATCCCCAGAACGCCGACGCGCATTACAACGCGGCCAACCTCTGCGAGAGGCTCGGCCGGCCCGCGGACGCGCTGCGCCACTTGAAGGACTACCGGGTCCTGACACAGGGACGGCCGCGGTAGTCTTCGACTGCCGGTTGTCGGTAGCATTGGACAAGGAGGTGCCCGCATGACGTTCCGCCGGGTTGTCCCGATCCTGCTCGTCTCTTCTCTCTTCTCCGGTCCGCTCGCCGCGCAGGCCTTCAACCTGAGGGATCTCCTGACCGACTTCTTTCGCCAGGGCATTACGCTCGCCGAACCTCCGGCGGGATCGCCCTTTCCCAGCCATGCGCACCACTTCGTCGGAGACGCTTCCCTCGTGCCTCTCGAACAATTGAACAACGAGCTGGCGATCCAGCTCTCGACGTTTCCGCTGGCTTCTTCGGCCGGGGGTTTCGCCTACCGGCTCGACCCGGCGCTCGGCGTCTTCACGCGCGTCACCGACAGCTTCGGACCGATCTACACGGAGCGCGCCGACACGAACGGGAAGGGAAAGTTCGCGATGGGCTTGAACTTCAGCTATTTCTCCTTCAACCGGATCGACGACATCGGCCTGCGCAGCTCGGGGGTGGACATCGTGTTGACGCACCAGGACCTGCCGCCCGCGGGCTGCTGCCTCCGCCCCTTTTTCGAGGGAGACGTCATCACGACGCGCACGTTTCTCAAGATTCAAACCAACATCACGGCCCTCACGCTGAGCTACGGCGTGACGGATCGCCTCGACGTGGGAGCGGCGATTCCCGTCGTCCGGGTGCAGATCGAGGCCCAGACGGAGGCGACCATCGACAAGCTCGCGACCGGCGGCAATGCCGCGACCGTCGGGATTCACAAGTTTCCCAACGGCGAGGACAGCGAGACGTTCCAGGAGTCCGGGAGCGCGTCGGGGCTGGGCGACGTGGTCCTTCGCGCCAAGTACCGCGCGATTTCCGGCGCCACCGCGGGAATGGCGATCGGGCTCGACGTGAGGCTGCCGAGCGGCGAAGAGCGCGATCTGCTCGGCACGGGAGTCACCCAGGTCAAGGGCTTCCTGATCGGGTCCGCGCACTTCGGGATGTTCTCCCCTCACGTCAACGCCGGCTACTCATGGTCGAGCCGGACGGAATCGATTCCGGACGCGATCGATTACGCGGCCGGGTTCGATTGGGCGCTGAACCCGCGCGTGACCTTCATCGTGGACGCGCTGGGCCGGACACTCCGCAACACCCAGGTGCTGCGGGTCGTCGACACGACCTTCGAGTACAACACGAACCCGAGCACGGACCCGGTGGACCTGCATACCGCGACGTTGAAGCAGCTGGTCGCGACGGAACAGGACTCGACCAGCTTCCTCGGCTCGGTGGGCTTCAAGATCAACCCGGTTGGGAACCTCCTGATCACCATCAACGGGCTCTTCAGCCTGAACAACCGCGGCCTGCAGGCCAGGTTCTCGCCGCTCGTGGGCCTGGACTACAGCTTCTAGGGATTGACGCCTGAACGATTGACGATTGACTGATTGAGCCACGGTTCGGGGCTCAATCGTTCAATCCTTCAATCTTTCAATCGTCAATCTTCAATCAGTCAATCGGATGATGACCCACGTGTCCCCGCGCTTCTCCAGCGTGATCACGCGGTTGTTGACGGCGTGCTGTTCGCTGCCGACCTGGGGCTGAGCGGCGCGCTTTTCCACGCCGCGCACGACGGCCGTTTTTCCTCCCGGGGCCAGCTCGATCTTCTGGATCTCGAATTCGAACGTCTGCGAGCGAAGCTGCCCGAAGGCGGCCCGCACGCGCGCCGTGTCAATGGCGGGATAGACGCGAGAGTAGAGATCGGCATCGAGGGTGGACTGCGCCTTCTCGTAGCGCCCGATGGTCGCGCGAATCCTGTCTTCTTCCGTGACACGCTCGGCGCGCGGCGCTTCTGCCGGGGCCGGAGAGGGGGCTGCCACCCGGGCCGGCGACGGCGCGGGCGAGGGCGGCGGAGCCGCCGCTGAGGACTGGGGGTGAATGGTCGGGACGGAGAGAGTGGCGACCCGTTCAGAGACGGTCGGCCTCTCGACCGGATGCGCGCGCGTCCACTCCTCCGCTTTCGCGAACGAATCCCGGCCGGCGTCGAACGCCGCCGCCGCGGCGGCGAACTCGCCGCGAGAGAACAGGTCGCGTCCCTCCCGCTCCTTGCTCGCGCCGAAGTCATACAGCGCGGTAACCCGCTCAGGCGCGTGCGCATGCTCGGCAAGCCGGCGGGCGGCGGCGGCGCGCGAGCGGGCCTGTTCCGCTTCGCTGCGCAGGCGTCCTCGAGAATCCGCCGGCGCGACAGCACGGGTCGGCTCCGGCGCCACGGCCGTGGGTTGGGAAAGAACGGCCGGCGCCTCAACGGCGGATGTCGGTTGCGCGGCGGGAGCCGCGAGGGGCAGAGGCGTCTCCGGCGCGACCTTTCCCGGGGCCGTCGGAGCGGCGGGAGCCGGAGCGGGCGCCGTCGGCTCGGAGCGCGGCAGGACCACGAATCGCACGAGCGCCGCCGCTCCCGCCAGCAGGACGGCCGCGGCCGCGGCCCCGGCGAGGAGCCGGCTCCGTTTCGGCGGCCTCTTCAGGGGCTGGGTATCGACCTGCGTCGTGCCCGGAAGGGAGGGGGCCGCGGTTCGAGCGGCTCCGGCATTCTCGGCGCCGGCGGGGGACAGGAGCGTGTCCCGGGAAGGGTGAGGCGTGGACGCCGCGTGGAACTGCCGGTCCAGCCAGTCCTGGACACTCGGCGTCACCGTCGGCTCCGACGCGGAGGGAGCGGCCACGCGGAGCTTCGAGATCATCCGGTCCGTGTCGTCCAGGTCGTCGGGAACGGAAAAGCGCTGCTGGAGGAGAACGACTTCGCGGTCGAACTCCTCGGCGGATCCGAAACGGTCTTCCCTCCGTTTCTCGAGCGCCTTGAGGAGAGCTTCGCGCACCTCGGCCGGAACCCTGGACTCCGGGTCGGTCCGGGAGAAGGGGAGCGGCGGATCGAAGAGGTGAGCGCGCAGCAGCTCGCTCGGGCTCTCTCCCACGAAGGGATGGACGCCGGTCAGGAGCTCGTAGAGAACGACTCCCAGCGCGTAGATGTCGCATCGCCCGTCGAGTTTTTCTCCCGCGGGAAGGGAGCCGAACTGTTCCGGAGAGGCATACTTGAGCTTTCCGAGGAAGACGCCCGTGGAAGTCATCTCTCCCGGGCGGTCGAGCGTCTTGGCGATGCCGAGGTCGATCAGCTTGACGATGGGCTTCCCGTCTTCGTCGTGGGTGAGCATCAGGTTGTCCGGGGCGATGTCCCGGTGCACGACGTTCTTGCGGTGCAGGTAGCCGAGAGCGAGAAGGGTCTGGTGAGCGACCTCGAGCGAGAGCGCGATTCCGGGCGGCCCCTGCCGTTTCAGGAGGTCGGCCAGGTTGACGCCGTCGATGTATTCCATGACGAGGTAGGCCTTTCCCTCCTCGTCAAGGGCGAAGTCATGGATCGTGGCGATGTTGGGGTGCTTCAACCTCGTTGCTGTTCGTGCCTCTTCGACGAAGCGTCTCTTCATCTCCTCGCTCGACAGCGCCTGGGGCTTCAGGACCTTGACGACGCGGATCTCGTCCAGGAGCCGGTGACGGACCCGGTAGATAGTTCCCATGCCCCCCTCGCGGAGCTTGCCGAGGATCTCGTACTTCCCCTCGATCAACGTTCCTGGCAGCTGCAAGATCGGACGATGGCCTCCGCGGCGATTCTACCGTCGCTCCGCACTTGCGCGGGTTCTGCGCCCGTTGGGCGCACCGGCGAGCGGCTCGGCCGGATGCGGCCTCGACCGCTCGCCTGAATCCCGCGCAAGCGCTCCGCTCCCGCGGCGCGAGGCTCCTCCCTGCGATTACTTGGGAGACTCCTCGCGCCGCGAGCGCCGGCGCCTGTCAGCCTGAGCGAAGCGCATTAGGATGCTGCTCTGTCGCACAGGGATGGGGCGGGGCACGAACGCTTAACCGGGCGCGGTGTCATCCTGCGCGAAGCGAGGGGATCGAGATTCGGGCTGTCGGGCCGGCGCGGTTACAATGTCCGAAATGAACGCGACATCCTCGAGAGAGACGGCGCCGGCCGCCGGAGACTCGGCTGTGCGCACGCTCTTCGCGCTCTTTGTCTCGCTGCGTCCCGCGCAATGGGTCAAGAACCTGGTGCTGCCGCTCCCATTCCTGTTCGGGCGGGCCCTGGGGGAAGTCCGGGGCTGGGTTCTCGCCGCCTCCGGCTTCGCCGTTTTCTGCGTCATTTCGAGCGCGATCTACCTCGTCAACGACGTCAAGGACCGGGAGCGCGACCGAGCGCACCCGGTGAAACGGCACCGGCCACTTGCGACCGGAGAGCTGGGAGTCGGAACGGCGCTGACGGCGGCGGCGGTGCTCCTCGCGGCCGGCCTTCCGGCCGCCTTCCTCCTGAGCCCCGGGTTCGGGAAGTGGTGCCTCTTCTACGCGGCGCTCATGGTCGCCTACTCCCTGTGGCTGAAACATGTTCCATTCCTGGAGGCCCTGATCGTGGCGGCGGGGCTTCCCCTGCGGGCTCTCGCGGGGGCGGCGCTCGCGCAGGTGCCGGCGTCGCTGTTCCTCATGGGTTGCGCCTACCTGCTCGCGCTCTTCCTCGTCGCCGGCAAGCGGCAGTGGGAGCTTCAGAACGCGGGCAACACCTCTTCGGCCGAACACCGCTCCGTCCTTGCCGTCTACGGGGTCGAAGGGCTCGACTTCCTGTTCGTGACGTCCGCCCTCACCGTCGTGGCGGGCTACGCCGTGTACAGCGTCATCCCCTCGACGCTCCAGCGACATGGCGGCCGCTCCTTCGCGCCGACGATCCCGTTCGTGATCCTGGGCGTGGCGCGTTACGTCCGACTGGTTTACCGGCGCGGGGGAGGAGGAAACCCCACCCGCGCGCTCCTGATAGACGACCCGTGGCTGCTCTTGATCGTCGTGGGATGGGTCCTCACGGCGGGAGGAATCATTTATGGCCGATGAGAAGGCTCCCCGCCTCGGCGTGGCATTCCTCGCCTACAACGAAGAGGAGTTGATCGCCAAGACGGTCGAAGAGGCCGTCACCGCGCTGTCGGCGGTCCCGGGGCTCGACTGGCGCGTCCTGGTCGTGAACGACGGCAGCCGCGACAGGACGGGGGAGATCGCCGAAGGGCTGGCGAAGAAGGACCCGCGGGTTTCCGTCGTGCACCATCAGGGCAACAAGGGCTACGCCGTGGCGACCGAGACGGCCCTGCGGAACACGCCGGGAGAGGTCGTCATGGTCGTGGACGGGGACGGGCAGCACACGATGGCCGACGCTCCTCGCTTCCTGGCGGCGATCGACGAGGGCGCCGACGTGGTCTTCGGCTGGAAGAAAGAGCGGCATGATCCGCTGCCGCGCCTCGTCCTCTCCAAGGGCCTGAACACGCTGTCCCGCTGGATCCTCGGCTCCCCCCTCCATGACATCAACGGAGGCTGCCGCGCCTTCCGCCGGGAGGTCGCGCACAAGCTGGAGATCCGCCACCGGATCAACTTCGTGGGGGACGAGATCTTCGCGCGCTGCCGGATCGCGGGGTGGAAGGTCTCGGAGGTCGTCGTGCGCCACTTCCCGCGCGAGGCCGGGCAGAGCATCCACCGCCCGTGGAAGATGCTCGGCACGATCAGCCGCGTCCTGCGGTATCTCTTCGAGCTGCGCGAAGAGATCCGTCGCGCGGACGCGTTGAAGCGGGTCGTGGCCGCGCGATGAGAGGAACCGTCATCCTCGGCGCGGGGCCGACGGGCCTCGGCGCCGCCTACCGCCTCCGCGAACGCGGCGAGGAGGACTTCCAGATTTTCGAGCGATCCGACCGGGTCGGCGGACTGGCAACGAGCTTCCGCGACCCGAAGGGGTACACGTGGGACGTCTCGGGCCACATCATCTTCTCGGGCTACCCCTATTTCAACGCGTTCCTCGAGAAGGTCCTCGGCAAGGACGGGATGCGCCGCATCGACCGGGAGAGCTGGATCAAGTTCGAGGACCGTTACGTGCGCTACCCATTCCAGAATCATCTCTCCTCGCTCCCGGAGGAGGCGATGCTCGAGTGCCTGATCGGCTTGATCGAGTCCCAGACGATCGACAAGGACCGGGCCTTCCACAACTTCGAGGAGTGGGTGCTGGCGAAGTTCGGCGCGGGCGTCTCCAGGCACTTCATGTTTCCCTACAACCTGAAGGTGTGGTCCACGCCTTTGAATCGCATGGGCTTCTACTGGATCGCCGAGAGGGTCAGCGTCGTGGACTGGAAGAAGGCCCTGGACTCGACCGTGCGCCCGAAGACGACCGACTGGGGTCCGAACGCGACGTTCGGATACCCGGCCACGCAGGGCACCCTGGGGCTGTGGCTCGCGCCGCTTCCCTTCATCGGCGAAGAGAGGATCCATTACCGCAAGCGCGCTGTCTGCGTGGACGAGGAGAAGCGTGAGATCGAGTTCGCGGACGGATCGAAGGCGCGATACGAGCGCCTCCTGACGACGCTGCCGCTCGACGCGTTCATCCCCCGGCTGAAGCACGCGCCCGAGAGCGTGCGGCAGGCAGCGAAGACGCTCCTCTTCAACCGGCTCTTCTCCGTCGGCGTCGGCTTGAAACGCCCCTCGCCTTCGACGAAGAACTGGATCTATTTCCCCAATCCCGCGACTCCGTTCTACCGGATCACCTACCTCTCCAACTACTCGCCGGACGTCGTGCCGGGCGGAGACACCTCCCGCTTCTGCTCGATCCTGACCGAGACGACTTATTCGGGCTTCCGCCCGCTCCCCGCCGGAGATTTCGTGAAAGCGGTCCTCGACGGGCTCGTGGCCGAAGGGATCCTCGAGCACTCGGACCTGGAGCTCGTCGAGTCGACCTACCTGATCCACGCCGGGCACGCCTACCCGATCCCCAGCGTGGACCGGGACCAGGCGCTCGCCGTGATCCACGCCTATCTCGAGCCGAGGCAGATCTTCTCGCGCGGCCGTTTCGGCGCCTGGAAGTACGAAATCGGCAACCAGGACCACTCCTTGATGCAGGGCGTCGAGCTCGCCGACCGCTGGCTGGACGGCACCGAGGAAAAAGTCTTCCGCAGCTAGCCGTCGCTCCGCGCCTGCGCGGTGATCTGCGCCTACGGCGCACCGGCGAGCGGCTCGGCCGGATGCGGCCTCGACCGCTCGCCTGATCCCGCGCAAGCGCTCCGCTCCCGCGGCGCGAGGCTCCTCCCCGCATTCGCTCGGGAGACTCCTCGCGCCGCGACCGGGGCGGAGCGACGGCCTACTTCACGATGGCGGAGCGGTCCCAGGTGAAGAGACGGTTCGTGCCTCGGTCGGAGACGGTCACGCGGCCAAACGCATCGAGAACGATGCCGGTCGGCTGCTTGGTGTCTTTCTCCGGTTTCCAGGAGTGTTTCAAGGCCCCGGAGGAGTCGTACTGCGCGATCCGGCCCGCCACGGAGTCGGTCACGAAGACGTTGCCGGCCGGGTCGATCGCGATGTAGGGCTCGGTGTAGAAATCCTTCCAGCCCGAGACGGGGAACTGCCGGAGGAACTTGCCTTCTCCGTCGAAGACCTGCAGGCGGTGGTTGCCGGTGTCGCAGACGTAGATGTTCCCGGATGGATCCGCGGCGATGCCGACGGGCTCGACGAACTGACCGGGGGCGAGGCCGTTGCCCCCCCATTCGGAGAGCTTGTTGCCCTCCCGGTCGAACCGGACGATCCGTTTGTTGCCGGTGTCGACCACGTAGAGGATGTCCTTGGAAGCGAGGACGGCGCGGGGTCCGAAGAACCCCCTCTCCGTGTCCACGAAGGACCCGATGAACTTCCCCTCGGGGTTGAAGTGCACGATGCGATGGTTCCAGGTGTCGGCGACCCAGATCTCGCCCCGCGAGTCCACGTTCAGGCCGCAGGGCTCGTTCAATTGCCCGTTCTCCTGCCCCTTGGTGCCGAATTGCCGCACGAACTGTCCGTTGCCGTCGAAGACCTGGATGCGGGAGTTCTTGGTATCCGCGACGTACAGGTTTCCGCGAGAGTCGGTCGCGAGCCCCCGCGGCTCCGCGAACTGGCCCGGCCCCGAGCCCTGCCCCCCCGACTCCCGGGTGGGCGGGATGACTACGGCCTCGGAGGGGTAGTCGCGCGCCGTCGTGTCCTCCACCTTGAGCGTCATCGGCGCGAGCGGTCCGGTTCCCTGATCCAGGTCTTTGCGGACATAGAACACGGCGTCCTGGGATCCGATCGGGCTCCAGATCTCGTGAAAGATCCACCACTGCAGGAAATCCGAGAGAGTGGGCCGGGCCACTCCGCCCGGCTTGGTGGGCGGGGTCTTCTCGGGGAACCACCAGGCGCGGATCGGCACGCGCCTGGCGTTGTACCGGTCCGCGAGCTGCTTCTCGAGGGCGCCCTGGGGGTCCCAGTCGGCCACGATGATCGGCGTGGAAGCGTCTTCGACGCGGCCGACCCAGCGCGTCGTGACGTTGCGCAGGTACCAGGTCAGCGGCCAGGTCGCCTCGCCCGCGACCGTGATGACCTGCTGTCCCGCCGGGATGCGCAGCTTCGCCTGCTCCACGGACTCGAGCGCGCGCGTCAAGTCCCAGGTCGTCTGAACGTAGGCGAGCATCTCGGCGTGGCGGGGCTCCTTCTCGAGGTCGTAGGCGCCGTAGCGGAAGCACGCGAGCAGCATCCCTCCCGTGTTGATGGCCAGAAGCACCGCGGCGATCGCGAGCGCGAGGCGCGAGCGCCTGTTGCCGCGGTCCTGCCACAGGTCGGCCAGGCCGATCGAGGCCAGGATCACGAGGGGGAGGAGAGGATGAACGGTCAGCCAGGGAACCTTCTCGCGGGCCCAGCCGTAGATCGCCAGCGACCCGATGGTCCAGAACACGAGAAAACCGAAGAACGGATCGCGCCTCCGGACCCGGAACGCGAAGAGAGCGGCGAAGAAGATGCCGGTCTCGTAGTAGAGGAGCTGAGGGAAGTAGTAGTACCAGGGGCCGCGAATGCGGGCGATCGCGTGCTGGCCCATCCAGTACTTGACCGCTTTCGGGATTGCCAGCCAGTCGCCGGGGTACCTGCCGAAGGCCGAGTACATCAGCGCCCAGATGAAGAGGAAGACGACTCCCGCCGTGACGAGGGGAACGAAGTGCCGGCCGACCCACCCGACGGTCGAGCTCACCGCGGCACCGACCTTGCCGGCCAGAGCGCGCGCGAGAAAGACCCAGAAGCCGAAGAGCACGAAGAGAACGCCCGTCATGTAGGCGTTTTCCTTGGTCACGCCCGCGAACGCGAAGAGGACCGCCGCGGTCGTCAGCCAGCGCGCCTGGTCGGTCTCCAGGAAATACCGGAACGCGAGGATCGTCCCGAGCGTGAAGACGAGCGAATAGAGGTCTTCCCGGATGAATCGGGAGAAGTACGCCATGTGCGGTGAAATCAGGATGAGGACGGCGAAGACGGCCGCGGCCGGTTTGCCGATCCACCGCGAGAGGGGCCACGCGAAGCCGATGAGGATGAGCCCGAACACAGCGGGCAGGAAGCGCGCCGTCGTGTTGTTCACGTGGGAAAGGCCCACAACCTTGTAGATGAGGGCGTTGGCGTAGTAGAGGAAGGGTCCATGGTAGGCGGGGTCGTACCGCCAGGTGCCGTCCTTGGCCAGCGTGTGGGACTGGAAGGCGTGAATGGACTCGTCGTGGTGGAGCGGCCGATCACCCAGCCGGTAGAACCGTGTCGCGAGCGCCGCGAGCAGGAAGAGCAGCACGAACGCGCTGCGGACGTTACGCCGCTGGTCCGCCGCGACCCGTTGGGGTTCGCTCACCGGATTCTCCGTGTGGTCACGCGGCGGCATGCATGATCATCGAGGTTCCGGATCTTATCT
Organism: uncultured Acidobacteriota bacterium; assembly: GCA_963741435.1. Classification (GTDB taxonomy): domain Bacteria; phylum Acidobacteriota; class Thermoanaerobaculia; order UBA5066; family Gp7-AA6; genus JAWOLE01. The sequence continues at coordinate 48,037 of CAVUIX010000015.1, forward strand.
CACGGCTTCCCTGGCAGGGCGAGCCGCGAGACCCTGTTGTCGCCGGAGTTGACGACGTAGAGTACGGCGCGCTTCGAGTCCAGGGCGATACCGGTCGGCTTCGCGAAGGCCTTTCCCGCGTCGTCGGTCGTCCGGCGCGCCGGCTTTCCGGACGGATCGAATTCCAGCACGGCGTTTCCGGCCGGGTCGGCCGCATAGATGACTCCCTTCGCGTCCACCTCCAGATGAGGCTCAATCCCCACGGACCACCCGGGCACGGGGAGCGCGCGGAGAAACTGCCCCTCGGCGCTCAGGATCTGAATGCGATGATTGCCCGTGTCTGCCACGTAGACCGATCCCGAGGGGTCGACGGCGATTCCGACCGGCTCGGAGAACTCCAGAGGTCCGCTCCCCTGCTTGCCGATGGAGCGGATCAATTTCAGTGAGCTGTCGTACTGCACGATTTTCTTGTTGCCCGTGTCGCTCACCCAGACGCTGCCATCGGGAGCGGCCGCCACGCCGCGCGGGCCGAAGAGGTCGCCGGCCGCGGCTTTCCGTTCTCCCGCCAGCGTGAACAGCTCGACGCGGCCGTTCCAGGTGTCGGCCACGTACAGGTTCTCCCCCCGGATCGCGACGCCGCAGAGCTGGTTGAAGCCGTAGTCGCCCTTGCCCCGTCCTCCCCAGCCTCCCAGACGGCCGCCGTCGTGGTCGAACACGCGCAGGCGCGAGTTTCCGAAGTCGGCGATCCAGATCCGGCCCTGGCCGTCCACGGCCGCGTCCCGCGGCTCTCTCATTCCTGAGAAGGGAGGGGCGCCCGCCTCGGCCGACTCGCGGATGACGGGGCGCTCCTCGGGCTCCTCGCTCGGAGTCACACGGGTCTCGGCGGTCTTGGGGATCGTCTCACGCGTGGGCGCGATGACGTCCTGAACGTCGCCGCCGATCACGCGATAGATCGCGGCCTCGGGGTTCTCATAGGCGATCTCGAAGGACTCCTTCGCGGCGGCGAACTTGCGCAGTCCCTCGGCCGGATAGGTCTGGCGCTCCAGCCAGCCAGCGTAGACGTAGCCGACGTGGTAGCGGCGCAGGAGCCCGACGGCCCTCGGGACGTCGGGAGTCGAATAGATCTGTCGCACAGCCTCCCGCCTTGCCAGGACCTGTTCCTCCGGATTGCCGCGCTGTTTCTCGTGATGTTCCCAGCCGAGAACCGTGGGCAGCCCGGTCAGCATCGAGATGCGGCTGAAGTCCTGATAGGACGGCCCCTGGGCCTCGAGGACGACCGGCGTTCCGCGTACGGCCTGGCGCAGCCAGAGGACGGCGCGGTACTCGCCGGGGCGCTCCCTTTCGAGGTAGCGCAGGCCGTCCAGAGAAGGACCGGAGTAGGCGACGAAGTGTTTGCTCACCGCCCCGCGGGCCGCTGTCACAGTCGTGAAGAGCGCGGCCGCGGCGAGGAAGAAGCCGAGGAGCCTCGCAGGCAGCGCCCAATTCCGGAACGTGCCGGGTTTCTCACGGGGGCCGAAGACGAGAGCCGTGGTCGCGAGCGCAAAGAGGAGCCAGGCCTCCAGGTAGAGCTTGAAGAACGTGTTCATCCGGTCGGAGATGAAGATCCTCTGCGTCAGCAGGACGAGGAAGAAGGCCGCGGCCAGGAACCCGAAGGCCAGCCGGTCCTCCGGTTCGTCCGCCATCATCCGCGCCGCCAGCAGGAAGAGGAGGATCCCGGCCGCGCAGAAGACCTCCACGGAAACAAACGCGAGGAGCGTCAGGAGGAGGGCCAGCGTGACGATGACGGCGACGAGGATCTTGTGACCGAGCCCCTGCCGCGCGAGCCGCCAGGCGAACCTCGCGAGCCACCACCCGAACGCGAGGAAGAAGAAGAGACCGAAGACCGTCACCACGTCCACCCCGGCCGCTCCCCGCTCGTGATTCCAGCCGTACCCGGGAGGTCCGCCGCCGCGCACCCACGGAAGCAGGGCGAAGAAGAGCGTCGCGGCGACCGCGGCCGCTCCGCCCGGAGCGACGCGGAAGAGGCCCCGCAAGAGGCCGCCGGATCCGGGCACCGCGACCAGCAGGATCAGTACGAGAAGACCCGCCAGCAGCGGCGTGTCCCAGGCATTGGTGAGCGCCTGGGCCGCGATGGCGAAGCCCAGGAACGTCCCGGCGGCGAGCCGCGAGGCGAGCCGCGCCGCCGGTTCCGAGTGGGCGCGGATGAACTGCAGAGCGCAGGCCGCGACGAAGAGGAAGAGAGGGATCGCCAGTACGTGCGCGTGCAGATCGGCGAACAGCAGACTCCAGAAGGGATACTCGTTGATCGTATCCCTGACCACCCGGGAGGTGGCCCAGAAGTAGTCCCAGTTGAGCGGACGCTTGTTGATCAGCCACTCGCGCGGGCCCGCCAGGTTCCCGAGCAGCACCGTGAGGCTGGCTCCCGCGATCCCGGCCCGCAGCGTTCCGGCCCAGTTGCGCAGGAGCGTGAAGGCTCCCTGCAGGATCGTGCCTCCCAGCAGTCCAATCGCCAGATTGAACGTGTAGCGGGTCGAGAGACCGGTCAGGAGCGTCAAGAAAGCGATCATTTCCTGCCCGAACGCGTAGTAGCCGAGCGGGGCTCCGGCGAACCACGGATCGGAAGGGGGGAGCCGGCTCGTCCTCACGAGGATGTTCAGTATCGAGAAATCCATCGGTTTCTCGCCCCAGTAGATCTCGGGGTTGAGCGCGCGGATCCCGAGAAAGAGGACGAATCCGGCGGCGAAGGCGATCTCCCCCGCGAGAAGCAGGCGCCAGTTCTCACGCAGGAACCGGCGGATCATCTCCTTGCGCGCGAGCAGAAGAAGAGCCGACGCAAGCGCCGTGAGGAGCAGGCAGAGGAAGGCTGTCCCGCGGCCATTTTGGAGCAGCCGGAACTTCACCAGCAGCCCGAGCAGATAGGTGCCGAGGAGGATCGCCAGGATGCGGGCAAAACCGGCCCCGCGATCCTGGAGGCGCGAGAAGAGAGCATGGGCCAGCGGAAACGCGAGCACACCCATGACGAGCAGGACGAGGTACCAGAGAATGGCGGCCGGCCACGACCCGACCGCCGAGTCCGGCGGAGCGGATCGGGGCCTCTCCGCCACCCGGGCGGTGCCCGGGGGCGAGCCTGCCGGAGCTTGCCTCGGGCCCGCGAGCTTTTCAGCCGCCGGGGACGCCGATGGAGGAGAGGCCGGCGCGGCGTTCGCGGCGGGGGCGGTGGAGGCGAGACGCGAAGTCCGCCCTGAACTCGCCAGCAGCAGATCGCGGCGCTCGAGAGGGCGGGAGGGATGGCCGCTGATGACGCGAGCTTCCATCTCGGCCGCCGCCATGTGTCCCGTGTTGCGGAAGATGAGGACCTTCGGATGATCGTAGACGGAGAACGACTCGTCGGCCAGCTCGGTTGGAATCTCGATCCCGAGAAACGACGGGCGGGAAGCGAAGTCCTTGATGAGCGTATAGCCGAGGTCCCCGCCGAAAAGCTCGTAGAAGTAGCGGCTCGTGAACGGGAACTTCTCCGGCGCGAGCGTGACGGATCCGTAGACTCTCTTTGTCGGGAGCACCGCGTAGTCGGCGGCGGCCAGCTCCCTGCAAATGCCGGCGATTTTTTCGCGGGTGTCCGGTTCGTAATAGGGCATCTGGACGATCCGATACCGCGAGGGGTCCCGGTCCGGCAGGGGAAAGGGGAAGCCTTCGTCCCAGTGCTGCGTCGCGACCCGGGCGCCCGCCGGAACATTCTCGTAGAACCATTCCGAGGCCCTCAGAACAGGATGCCGCTGGGTGTAGATCGTCAGGAACGACAGGAGGGCGACGACGGTTCCGGCCAGGACGGTCGCCCGGACGACTCTTCCCGATCTGGCTCGCTCGGCCCAGCTCTCCAGCCATGCGGCGCCGAAGAGGATCAGCAGCGGATAGATCGGAAGAAGGTACCGCATGAACTTGACGTCAAACGACCCGTTGATCGCGAAGAAAGGCAGGGCCCACGACAGAAGGACCAGCTCGGCGGTGTTGACTTTCCGAAACGCGCGCCCGACGCACAGGATCGTTCCCCAGACCGCGGCCAGCCCCAAGAGCGGCGCCATCCCCCAGAGGATCAACTGCTGGAGGTCGTAGAGATACTTCGGGACGCCGATGTACTGGTTCGTGTAGGGGACGATCCCGGCGTTTCGCACCATCCGGCTCTGCTCGAGAATGTCGTGGATGTAGGCGCGGAAATCCAGGATCGCGTACGGCTGTCCGATCACGAAGAACGCGACCGCCGCGACGCCGGCCGCGAGGCCGTAGAGCAGCGGGCGGGCCTTTCTCTCCGCATGCCACCGGATCGCGACCGCCACCGCGAGCGGCAGAAGGATCGGCAGGGCGCTGAACTTCGTCGCGACGGCCAGCCCGATCGAGAGGCCCGCGAGCAGGTAGCGGGACAGCCTGCCCGACTCGACGACCTCGATCAAGAAGAAGAGAGAGAGCAGGATCAGAAACGTCAACGGGATGTCGCTGATCGCGAAGTGGGAGCTCTGGACGTGGAGGACGGTGGCGGCCAGCAGAGCTCCCGCCAGCAGGCCGGTCCGCCGCCCGTAGAGCCGGGCGCCCAGCAGCGCCAGCAGCACGACCGTCGCCGCCCCCCAGAACGCCGAGAGAGAGCGCCCCGTGAAGATGATCCCGTCATAGCCGCCAAACCACGGACGAACTCTTGCGAGGAGCGACGTGACGACCCGGGTCACGTACAGAGGAAAAGACCCGTAGGCGAAGAAATGCGGATTGAGCTGGAGAGGTGCGAAGGAGATCCTCTCGACCGCCATCGCGATGGCCCGTTCATCGGGGTGGAAGAAGTGACCCTGGTCCCACCGGAGCCCGATGAGACGCACGACTGCCGCAAAGAGAAACAGCGCGCCGAGCGGCCAGCGGTCGCGCCGGATGTTCGATGGCGTCATTTTTCCCGCGCGAAGGGTACCAGAATCGGCCGCGGTTCCGGCGTCGCTCACTTTGTCCGCGGGAGCGGAAGGCGATCGCGCCATCGAGTGTATTCCTCGCGCGAAAGCGGCGTCAGCAGCCGCAGCGGAATGACCGAGAGCTCTCCGGCAGGCGGTTGCCAGAGCAGCCGGATCGTCGAGAAGTAGCCCTTCTTGAAGTAGCGGACCATGATCCGGTGCTCTCCCTGAGACAGTATTACCGAGCCCTGGGGCACAGACTCCCTGTCGACGTCGCTCGTCTCGATCACCTTCTGGTCGTCAACGAGAAGAAGTGTCGGGCCGCTCGTCATCATTTCGAACCGGTAGGGTCCGGGCTGCTCAACGCGAAGATTCGCCGCCCAGTCCGCGGTGAAGGAGCCGGGCAGGGCCTCCAGTTCCCAATGAAAATGGAACGCGACCGTCGGGTCGCGGCGCAGAATCGCCGGCGCCCCTTGCCATTCTTCGTTCGCGTAATACGCGCCCAGGAATCCCCTCTCGCGGGCTTGCGGGTCCAGAGGATGCTTCAGTTCCTCGCGAGGCACGAAGATGCCGACGAACATCAGCCGCCCGAACGGATCCCGGTGCTCCTCGAGTCGAGCGTGCGGATAGAGAGACTGGTACAGCGGAAAGAGCTCCTTCTGGAAGGGCTCGAGGACGTACAGAGTTTCCTGTGTGCGGTCGAGGGGCCACTGGTTGCGCGCTGAGGCCGGCTGCGCCGTCGTGCGGGGCAGCTCGTCGGTCAACAGGAAGGGTGCGTAGGGAAATTGGTCGCCCAGGTAGAAACGAAGGATCGGGTACTGGTAGAAGACGGGGCTGACCCAGATCTCGTCGCGCTTCGCGAAAGGCTTGATGAACCTGGCGACCGAGTGGTAATCGGCCTCGAAGGCCCGCCAGGCCCGGGGATCCACCGCCTGGACACGAAAATAGCGCCACACGTCCTCCGACGCCGCGGCCACGCTCAAGGCGAGCAGCAAACCGGCCACGAGGATGACGCGCGTCCTTCTCGCGCCCTCCGTCGCGATCGCGAGCACTCCCTGGAGGCCCTCGCCCATCAGGAGGTAGACGGCCGGGATCGCGCCGACGGCGCGGTGCGCCTGCGGCGCCTCGATCGTGAGAATTGCCGGCAGAAGCATCACGAAGAACCAGCCGAGCCAGGTCGCCTGCGGCCACTTCCATCCGCGGGCCAATGCGGCGCCCAGCCCGACGGCGAGCAGACACCCTTCGATCGGATTGAGCAGCGGGGCCCAGGGAATGTTGTGGCGAGGGTTGTAATCTCCACGAAAGTTGAACATGAGCAGATGCGCGGCCGTGTTCTGCCAGAGGATTCCGGGCCATGGCAGATGGTGCGCGGGGTTCCAGACGGCCACGGTGTTCGAGCGCGCGAAGAACTCCCTGGGGTGACGCGCGGCGTACCTCGCGAGGGGGAAGAGAAGCAGGCCGGCCACCAGAACCGACCAGCCGAGGCCTCGGAGAATGGGGCCGAGTTCCGAGCCGAAGGACTTCCAGCCGTTGCGTCCGGCATAGCTCGCCACGGCGATGGCCATCACCGCCGGGAAGAGGTTGAAAGAGTAGTAGCACTGCAAGCCGACGCCCGTGACGAGGCCGAGGAGCACGAAAAAGAGACGCCTTCGGGTCTCCAGGGCTCTCCAGAGGCAGAAGACCGCCAGGATCTCGAGCAGGGGTCCGATGATCGTCACGAAACCGACGCGAGAGAACGTGATGTGCCATCGGGAACCCGCCAGCAGGATCGCGGCGGCCGCGGCGACCGGCCGGGAAAACGCCCTGCGAGCGAGCAGGTAGAACGCCGGGATGGTCAGCGTTCCGAAGAGGGCCGAGAGGCCTCGGACCGTGGTGAGGCCCTTCCCGGCGACCGCGATGGCTCCCGCCAGGAAATAGAAGAAGAGCGCCGGCATCTGACTTGCGCCCGCGACGAAGATCGGCCGATCCCCCTTGAGGATGCCCTCCGCCACCAGGTGGTTCTGGACCTCGTCGAAAAAACCGCCCGGGGGAATGTGATCGAGTCCGAAGAAACGGAGACACCCTGCCGCCACCGTCAGGGCGAAGAGAAAACACGCCTCCGCCAGCGTGAAGCGCCGCCCGGGCGGGCCTTCCGGAGAGTCCCGATCCGTCAAGCGCGGCGTACGGGAGAGGGCCACGAGAGAGATGCCCAGCAGCATGGGAACGAGTCCCGCCGTCAGGCGCTGTTGGGTCCAGCACCACTGCGCATAGACAATTGCGCAAACACCGATCAAGAAGACGATGAGACGGAGCGTCCTGCGGAACGGGGATGAAGATCCTGTCTTCGTCTCAAGGGGAACGGAAGGGTGAGCCGACATCAGCCCGTCGCGCGCCCATGATCCGGCCGACTCACGAAAGGCATTCTACGGCCAGTTCGAGAGGGTCCTTGCGCATGGAGCCTGGAGGGACCTCTCTTGGCCTCGGATATCGCGAGGTGACCGGCGCGGAGGGTCTGGCTGTGTTCTGTTGAGGTCTTGAGGTGACATCGAACGTCGGAGCACGAGGGCCGGGACATCCTCTGCGAAGCGTCAGGAGTCATAACAAGCGTCAATGAGCCCGACTGCGGCCGGTCCCGGGACGGCCCTAGGAGTTTCTTACGGATCGCCAGATCCTTCTTCAGCGTCGAGCCGAACTTGCTTTCCGGTACCGGTAAAACAACGCCAGATAGCTCTTGCTGGTCTTCCACAGATTCATCTTCGAGGCTCCGTGAACACGATAGATGAAGTGAATCGGTTCCTCGCTGATGGAGAGCCCGGCCGCTGAGCCTCGAAGGAGTATCTCCGGCAGGAACGCGAAACCGGCGCTGTCAAAGGGGATGGATCGCAGCGCACCGGCTTTGTAGATGCGGAAACCGGAGGTCTTGTCGCGGATGTGCAGACCGAAGAGGACTCCCATGAGAAGGTTGACAGAGCGACTGAGCATCCTCTTCCAAAGGGGCATGCCATCGATCCGGCTGCCACGAACGAACCGAGAACCGACGAGAATGTCGCTGCCAGTCTCAATCATCTTCTGAAGGAGGCGAGGAATCTCTTCGGGCTGATGGTTCAGGTCGGCGTCCATCGTCAGAACGAAATCGGCGTCCGGCGGCAAGCAAGCGAAACCACGGCGGAAAGCGTTTGAGAGACCATCCGGCTTTGCCTGATATGACAGCTGAATGCGGTGGAAATCCTTGGATAGCCGCTGCACGATCTCCTTGGTTCCGTCGGCGCCGTCGATGACGTAGATGATCTCGGAGTCCCAACCGCGCAGGGTCTGTAGAACATTCACCAACCGCAGCGTCAGGTGCTCGATGTTGTCGCGCTCATTGTACGCGGCGATGACAACCACAACTTTCATACGGCGGGCTTTCGACAGACGACGACGAGATGGATGAAGCAGTCGCGAAACGTGAAGTCCACGGCGACCGGCTCGAAGTCTGCCGCCCGCATCAGCGCGACCGCATGCCGGCGCGATCGAAGGCGGTTCACCTCGTCCGGAAAGAACCGAAAGGGCCTGCCGCGCTTCCATGTCAGGAAATGCTCGATCGGGGCGAGGACCCAGCGGGAGGACCCGAAGTTGGGTGGCCAAAAGAGAATTGCGGAATGCCCGGGGAGGAGAACCCGGCGAAACTCGGCGAGGATTTCGGCCGCTTGACTCGGATCGAAGTGTTCCATCACCCCGAGGTTCCAGACGCCGGAGATCGAGTTGTCCGCGAAGGGGAGCCGGCGGATGTCGCCTTGGATGTGCTCTGTGTAGGTCGAGACGGTGCGGGCAGCCTGGAGCGCTGGCAGGGAGAAATCGAGAGCAACGAGGTGGCGTCCTGAGTGAGGAACCCGGCTCGAAGACTGGCCAGTACCGCATCCGCATTCCACAAAAATACCGCGGGACGGAAAGTATTGGTCACTATAGGTTCGAACTGCGCGGCTGAGAATTCGCGTTCGAACGATCGAAGCCAGCCTTTCAAAGAGCGTGCCCTTGCTCGCCGAGGTCCAATGTTTGTCCCAGGTCTCGCTTTCCTTCATCGGTGCACCACTCTGGTTTGACTCGCAACCTTCGGGTTATCCGCTGGCGCCGACAGTCTTCCTCCACAAGCTAGAGCGGCCGACGACTAGAGCATAGGGTTCAGGAACTGTCAATGACGGTTCGGCCCGCGAACGATGTGATCGCGGCCGCCGGCCATCGAACGGGTATTTCAAGTGATCGAACGCGGTAAGCGCGAAGCCGACCAACCCCGCACGGAGCGTTTCGGCGCAGCCGCTTCGAAGGCCCGGCGCACAGAGTCCGCGTCGACGAGCAGGATCAGAATCGGCTTCGGGAGAATTGTCGACCGGAGTTCCACCGTTCGGGCACTTGGATAGACGGTGCGTATGAAGTCGGCCCTCGTCTCGAGTCCAGGCAGGACGATGAAGGCGACCTCGCGCGGCGGGTCCATCGGCGGGACCGGCAGAGTCTCTTCAAGCGGTTTCGTCATGTCGGAGATCTCCGAGTCGTCCGCGAAGAAGTTGAAGGAGGCCTCCACGCAACTGAGCTCCCTGGACGTCCGGACGAGGTAATAGCGGAGGTCCGGATTCTCCCGAACATAGCGTGGGACGATCGACCGGGCATCCGCCCGAAGAGCCGGTCGGCCGTTGGCCTGAAGCGACGGGGACCGGCCAACGAGATCCCAGACGGCTCGAAGATGGTGGGCGCCGATGAATGCCAACAGAAGGAGCACGAGAACTGTGAGCGCGAATCGCTGCGGCGGCTTCCAGGGATCCGAGAGCGCGAGGAGGCGATCGACAGTGACCGCGCTTACTAGGAGAACGGGGAGGATTGCCGCCAGGCAGTGATAGAAGTTTGGAGTCGGGAAAAGGCCGTTTCCGAAGAAGAAGCCGACGCCGATCCACGGAAGGAGGACCATGGCCGGCGCCCATCGGCGGGATAACAGCAGATAGATCAGGCCGACGCCGAAGAGCACCGTCTCCGGGCCGAACACGAGAGGCTTTCCCGTTGACACGTTCCACGCCGAGCCCTCTCCGTGTTGGAGAATCGTCCCGAAGGTCTGTTCCAGCTGGCTCTTCCAGAAAGCAGGATCTCGCCGGATGGAGCCATCTGGTGTCAACACCGCAGTCGTTTCCCGAAAACGGGTCCCGAGACTTGCGGCCCCTCGCAGGTGCGGCACCATCGGCAGATAAACAATGACTGCTCCGAGAAGCAACCAGAGCAGGCCGGCCCGGCGACGCCACAACCACCGGGGGTAGAAGAACGCGAAGGCGGCGAAGATCGCTGCGCCGACGGCCACGAGAGCCGTCGATGCCCAGTAAGTCAGCAGACACCAACCACTCAACACTCCGGCGAGGCACCAGTGGAACCGTCTCCCGCTTCGGAGGCCGAGGGTGGTGTAATACAAAGCCAGGACGAAGAAGGCCGCCGGATCTATCACATACGACTGACGCGAATACAACAGCAGAACGTGATTGACCGAGGCGAGGAACGCGCCTACCAGGCCTGCTCGGCGGTTCAACAGCGAGGAACCCAGCAGATATGTGCCGATGACAAGCACAACGCCCGAAATCGCGGACGTGAGCCGCAGGACCCAGTAATGCGTTCCGAACACGCCCAACAGGACCGCGCAGACAGCCTCCCAGGGACGGGGAACCGAATGGTTGCTCGGTTCCAAAATGAAAAACGGGCTCCACTCGCCGCCCAGGATCTTCAGCGCCGCTCTACCGTATTCTGCATGGTCCCAGTGAACGAAGTCCGGGTACTGACCGAGTTCCCAGAAGCGCGTAAACAGGGCTCCGAGCATGACCACTCCGAGCAGCATGGCGGGCGCTCCCGGGCGGGAATGGCCGGTTCTGAACGCCGGTCGATCGAACGCCGCCACGAGGATGAGAATCTGCGCCACTATCCAGGTTTCGACCGCGAGTTCCGGATGGTCGGGAAGGAACAGAACGGCGAGGAGGCAGATGCTCAAACTCGAAAAAGCGAGGGCAACCGGCAGCACTGGGCGCCGAACGTCCTCCACCTTTGTGGGATTGTCCGACTGCTTTGGCGAGAACGATGAGAAGGTGGCGCTCGTACCGAGGGCCCCGTTGAGAATTCGCAACCCGATGCCACCGATCGCGCAAGCGAGTCCGAACCAAATCATTCTCCCGGGAGCCACGCCTCCGGTCTCGAGAGTCATCCTCCATGCCGCGAACGCGGCGAGCACGAGAGCGACCGCTGCTCCCCCGATTTGCGCGGCGCGGATGCCGCGGCTCGAACGCTTTTCCATGATCGAATTGGACGGCCCGGTGGTGCGGTCCTGGATCGAGTCGCTGTCGGTGACTTGGCGTCGGGCCGATGCGTTCCGGGTGTCGCGCCATCTCAATCCGACGCAGATGAGAAGTGCAGCGAAGATGCCGAGGAGAACGGCGCCCGGAAGCGTCCGGTGGAAGGGGAGGCGTTTGTGTTGCGCGGAGTGCTGCAATGTGGCGTTCAGCCGGGCATTCTCCGGACGCCATTGAAATCCGACAAGAATCGTACCCTTTGGCGAAAGATTCGCGCACAATGGTAGATCGGTTCCAGAAGAGGTCCAGGTGCGGACCTTGCCGTCTCCTCGGTCGGTCCAGACGGAAAGCGCCTCGGGAGACACAGCGATCAATTCGCCGTTCGGCCCGAAGCGCGCGTCTAAGAAATGGGTCATTCCGGTCACAGTCCAGAAACGGAGGACCAGGTGGTCCTTCGACAGAAGGCGCATATTGCCCCCGTCGTAGTCTGAAGCAAAGATTTCTCCGTGCTCTCCGACATCGAGCGAGGAAGTCGAAACGAAGGTTTGCTCGGCCTTCTCTGAAGCCCACTTCCCGTCAGGATCGAGTCGCGCTCGCGGCTTGGATTGCCAAACGATGGAACTGTCCGGTCGCCGTTCGGTCATCCATCCCTGATCTTCGTTGGAAACGGTCAGGATGTGGCCGCTCGGAAGCTCCGCGGCGGCCCGAACCCCTTTCACGGAGATCTCTCGCTCGACCTGGAGTGCCCGGTCGGTCAGCAGCACCTTGTCTCTGGATGTCACGACCAGGCCGCCAAGTGGTCGCGGCCGCACCCTCAGAACCCCGGAAAACTTCCGTCGATAGAGGATTGTCCCCCTCGACGGGTCGAACGCAAGGACCTCCTCCGCTCCTTCATCGGCCACGAGGAGGGAGCCGTCCGGGAGCGGCGTGATGTCCGTGGGCTTCCGAAAGCCGACGTACACACGCTGAGGCCGAAATCGGAGGTCGTACTCCACGATCGAGGATGCACCGGGTCCGATCGGGATCGTCGGAGTTTCGGAGGGGCGCGCCGGAGCGGCCTCCACGAGCATCCAGAGGAGGACGATTCCCCCTCTCAGGAAGAGAGGTTTCATTCGCCCGCAGGATTGAGACGCCGCCCGCCTCGTCTCTCGAAAGCCTCTGTCTAGGAAGTGATTCAGAACCGAGTTCCTCTTGAAGACCCGTTCTGGAATCGCGCCGATCGTCATCATCAACGGAGGTCAGAAGCGAGACATGGCGGCATTTGTTTCTCCAATTATAGCTTTGACGCTTCCTCGTCCCCACTTCGGATATGCGACCAGGAACATGCCGGACCACGCGAAGGACGACCCGGCCTCGTTGTGAGTTCTCAACACGGCGCGGTGACCGCGAAGAAAGGAAGGACCCACGACGGAAGGGTTGGCTCGGCGGCGTTGACGTCATCAAACGCGAGCGAGACATCGAAGCGTTCGCCAAACCACGGCCACTTCCGACGGCGGGCCATGCACCTGAGAATCATCGCGAAGCCCGTCGCGGAGCCGTAGGGGAGCGGGTGGTCCCATCGCTCGGCACGCCAACGGAACGCAGCGACGGCGGAGGATCGGCAGGGCCCTGGACTTCGTCACGACGGTCAGACCGATCGACGGACTGAGGCTCCGGCCAGCCGGAGAACCCCGAGTCTGAGCTTGTCTCGACTCCGCCGGACCGGCCGTCCTGGTCGTATACTTCCCGGCCGGTTCGCCATTTCGTGAGATGTTCAATGACTTCGCGACACGCTGACACCTCGATACCCCTGCGGGATAGGACGGGCCGGCCTCGTCGGCGCGGGGTCCCTTCCAGCGGCCTTCCGGAATGAAGCACCCGCGCGGCGCCGGCTCGCTGGGCATGGGACTTCTGGCGGTCGGATTGGCCGGGTGGGGAGAGGCCGTCATCCGGTCGAAGAATTTTTCCGGATTGGGAGGAGCGCTTTACTTGCTGGGTATCGTGCTCTTCAGCATCGGCGCGTGGCCTCTTCCTTCGGCGCCGGGTGATTCGTTACCGGCCGCGGATTCGACCGGCGTTCCTCCGGCCGATCGATCCCCCGGGGAATTGCGCGCAGCTCCGAGGGAGGGGAGCCGCGTCCGCGCCTGGCGCGGCAGGCTGCTGATCGTCATCGCGTCCGTCCTCGCAATCGGCGTAGACGTGGTGATGCTTTCCCGCCTCAGAAGGGAGAACCAGTCGGCGACGACGGTCTTTCTTTGGCTGTTGAGTCCTGTCCTCCTCCTTCTCGGCGGAATCCTGGCCGGAAAATCGACCGTCCACGCACCGCGCTGGAGTGCCACATCGTGGCCTCGGACACGGCCGGGCCGCATGACTCTCATTCTTGTTCTCATCGTGCTCCTGGCGGTCGCCGCGCTGTCTCGGTTCCAGGGACTCGACAAGGTTCCCTACGGCATCAACGCCGACGAAGGGGACAGAGCCGCCGTGTCTATACAAATCGTCCGAGGGCAGAACACTTCGAGCGTCTTCGGCACGGGCTGGTATCACTTGAGCATGGTCTATTTCAAGCTCCTGGCCCTCGTCATGAAGTACTTCGGGCTCAACTTCGCGGGCGCCCGCGTCCTTGGCGCGATCTGCGGCCTTCTGACATCGCGATCATCCTCACGTGGATGGGAATCCGGCACTTCGGTTGGCGGGCCGGTCTCCTGACCGGGGTGATCCTCTCGACGCTCGGCGTGGCCCTCCAGTTTTCCCGGGAGACGAGCGAGGCCGGTCCGACCGCGACGCTCTGGGCACTGAGCGCGGCCTTCTTCCTCGAAGCGGCGAGGAACGGAAAGGCCTGGGCCTGGATCGGCGCGGGAATCGCGGGCGGCGCCTCGGTCTATTTCTACCCTACCGGCCGTCTCTGGGCCGTCCTGGCCGTGCTCTTCTGCCTTTACCTTTTGCTCCGGGGTCCGCAAAGACGAAGGGTCGCCGCCGGCATTTATCTCGCCGCCCTCGCGGCTCTGGTGATCGCGTCTCCGTTTCTCTTTCACGTCTGGCAGGTCCCGAATGAGCTCACGATACGCGCGCACGAGACGTCGATCTTCGTCAAAGAGAACCCGTTGCGTCTGACTTACTACCGGCCCACCTGGAGCATGAGAGAGCTGCTGATAGCTCAGTTCGATCACGCGATGGGTATCTTCAACAAGTACCTGGACGGAAACTTCTTTTGGCCCACGAACAAGCCGATCCTGCCCCCGGTTCTCGCCGTCCTCACGTTGCTCGGGCTCGGAGCGGCGAGCCTCAGGGTGAAGGACCGTCGATTGTTTCTTCTTTCCGTCTGGTTCTGGACCGGCTTTGTGGGCGTCATCGTGACTGTGGAGACACCGAACCTCCAGCGTATGGCGACGGCCGTGCCCTTGCTCGGACTCTTCCCCGCCCTCGTTCTCGACGATCTCGCACGGAGGGCCGAGTCGATTAAGGCCTCGCAGCGCCTTGGCCTGGTCACGCGCCGTGCCGCGACGGCCGCCGTTGCGCTCCTGGCCTGCGTCCTGGCGTGGCGGGAATGGCGCTTCTACTTCGGCGAGTACGCCGCCATGGATGCCTGGCCCTACACGCGGGTCGAGGGAGCGACCGTAGCGGAGCAGGGGAAGGATGCCTGGGTGATCTCTCTGGGCGACCAGTTTCACATGGTCAATTCCGGCTGGGTCCGGCTCCTCGCCCCCTTTGCGAGTCGAGCCGGCGTCCTTTCCCCGGGCAGCCAACTTCCGTTGCCGATCGCCGCCGACCGAGGCCTCGCGTTCCTCATCTACCAGAGGCAGGCACACTACCTCCCGTACCTCGCCGAGATCCTGCCCGGGGGCACAGTGACCCGGATCAGCCACCCGCCCGGCATCTTCATGTTCTTTGTTTACCGGGTCCCCAAAGAGGCGTGGGCGCGACAGCAGGGCGCGCTGGTGTCCGCGCCGGGATCGCCCGCTGTCCGCGTCGCGACTCTGGGCGAACCGCCGCCCGGATGGACAAAGTTTCCGAGTCCCATGCGATGGTCCGCCGCCCTCCGGGTGAACCAATACTGGAACTACGGATTCCGGATCGGTCCGGGACCTGCGCGCCTCGTCATCGACGGCAAGGAGGTGCTGAAGGTCCCGGCCGGCGAGGCGGCGGCGGTGGCCAACGTCTGTCTCGCCCGGGGAGATCACGCGATCCTGTTCGAAGGAGTCGTCGGCGGAGCCGGGCAGGCCGCGCTCTTCGAGTGGACGTCTCCTCACGCGGGAAAACTCGGGCGACGCCCGACAGCCGGAGCTGGCAAAAAGTTCCGATGACAATGCTCCGACCAACGGACCGACCTCCCGGAGGATTGTTCGGCATTATCGAGGAGCCGGGCCGTTCGCAGCACCGTCTCGACGCGACGATTGCCACCGGAGGCCTCTCCGAGGAGTTCCATTCGGGGGGACCCTTCGAGGCGACCTGGAGGGGAACCCTGAACGCTCCGAAGACCGGCCCCTATGAGATGGCTCTCCGCGCCGTAGGAGGACCGGTCGAGCTCCGGCTGGATGGAAACCCGTCGTCCAGGCCGACGGCGAAAGCGATGAGATGGTCCGAAACCGGATTGCGCTCGATGCCGGCCCTCACTCAGTCGAGCTCACTTACCACGTTCGTCATGCGCCCGGCGTCCTCGAGTGGATCTGGAAGCCTCCAGGCGGTGTCGAGTCGATCGTTCCCCCGTCCGTGCTCTCACCTCCGCCAGGCGCGGGCGTCGATTCCGAGCTGTCTTTCGACGCTCTTGGTGACCGCGAATTCCAGCCTGTTGATAAGCCGACGTTCACGACACCCTGACCGCTGCGACCGCGGGAATGACAACGAGCCGGCGTGGGGTGAGCGCCGGAGTCGGCCGACGCCAGGCGTACCGGCAAGAGCGCTTTTCTATCAGGAATGCGGCGCCCGAATGACGAGCCTCTTGAAGACTTGCCGCCCCAGATTGTTGTAGAAGGCTTTTTCCTCCGCGCGCGGATAGAAGCGGCGCACGGCGGCAATGGAATCCGTCATCTCCGGCAGGAAGTAGCACACAATCGTCCGTGTGTCCCTGAAGGGCAAATCCTGGCTGATGTCCCGGGCATCCTGGAGGTCAACGGTATCCGCGTAGTACCGCATCGTCGGGTGCGCGCAGGAGTCGTTGATGGGATTTCTCGCCACGATATAGATCATTGCGCTGTTTCCCCAACGCTGAACGTCACGCCCCATGATGCTCTGCACCCATTCCGTTGAGCGCGACGATCTCTTTTCACCCGGCCGAATCCCCTCGCAATAGTCACGGTACGTGGCGAGCTGCTGCCAGGAGGTCATGCCCACCCACAGGCACACGGCGGCGGTCGCGGTGCCTCGTCCAACGCGCCCGGCGGCAACTTCAGCTCCCCGGCAGAGCCAGCCGGCCACCGCCGCCACCGCAATGATTCCGGGAACGAAAGCGGAGAGCAACCGGGGCCAGAAAGGCGGATCGGCCGTGAGCGCGCCGCCGGCGACGAGCACCGCGAGAGCCCACAGCACCACCCACAGTCCGCGAACGTCCTGCGGGCGCAGCAGCGCTGCGACAACCGCCGTACCCAGCAGAGCCGCGCAAGCCGGGACGAGAATGGGCCATTCTCCGCCGAATTGCGTGCTCGTATCCCCGAAGAACCAGAAGGCCCCGATCGCGCGCGGCAGGCCGCGCGCCAGAGTTTGCAGCAGCAGCCGGGGAACGACATGGTCATCCTGCAGGAATGGGAAGACGATACTGCGGGAGAAGAAGTTGAGGCGTCCCGTGCGATAGAGGATGGCGTATGGCCCGATCATTCCCAGAAGCAGAACGCCGGACACCAGGAGGCCGGGCCAGCGCCTGAGAGCCGCGCGCGGATAGCGCACGAGCAACAGGCCGCCCAGCAGCACGATGATCAGTGGGGTGATGCGACCGGCGTGATACGTGAGCGCGCTGTATCCGCCCGTCAGGCCGGCCAGCGCAAACCAGCCGTAGCGACCGGTCTCGAAACCGGCCACGAGCCCCAGGACGCTCAAGGCCTGAAATGGGACGGGATCCATGTAAGCCTGGATCCGGCTGAAGTGCAGGAATCCATGATTGATACCCAGGAGCAGCGCCGCCACCACTGCGGACCGCGAACCGTACAAACGCCGGGTTATGAAGAAGGCCGCCCCGATCGC
This sequence comes from uncultured Acidobacteriota bacterium, assembly GCA_963741435.1. GTDB lineage: Bacteria > Acidobacteriota > Thermoanaerobaculia > UBA5066 > Gp7-AA6 > JAWOLE01. The sequence continues at coordinate 65,357 of CAVUIX010000015.1, forward strand.
GACGAGGCTGCCGGCGACGGACGAAAGGCGGGTCCCTGCCAGCGATCGCCCTGCGATTGCGGTCCACAATGCCGACCATCCATGCCCCAGCAGAGGAATCTCGGCGTATCCGTGACCCAGCATCGTCGGCGATTCGCCGTCGAGCAGCCGGAAGGTAGCGACAGACCAGAGCGCCATATCGTGGTGCAGATTGCGCGGATAGTCCTGGAGACGGTACAGGCGCAGGAACGACAGTACGCCGACAACCATGAGCGCTGCCGCGACAGCAGGCCAGCGGACTCGGAGAGGGGTCGTGTCTTCCTGAATCGTGCCGGCGGCAATCAGGGCAAGCCCGGCACTCCAGGGAGCCAGCACCCATTCCCCGCGCTGGTGGAGCACGCCCTCCAGGCCCGTCACGAGGCAGAGGAGTCCCAGAACCCAGAGCGCCCACATCCTCCGCGTGGGAGCGCTCATCGGACCGAGACGCTTCATGCGCAAGGTCCAGTCGTTGGGCGCGGCAGGCAGCCTGTATTGCAGCATCGCCAGGAAGAAGCCCGCAGCGCCCACCGCGGCCGCATACGGCCCGAGTCGCAGGAGGTCCGTGCGGAGGCCCCGATAGTGGTAGGTCGCGGCCGCCGCGGCCATACCCGCGGCGGCCAGGACATAGAGTCCGATTTCGAGCCGGCGCCGTCTCGAGAGCGGCGTCCACGTCGGGGACTCGTCGTCCTCGGCGCGCCCGGGGGCGGGCGCACGAGCCGTGCGACGGGCTCGAAGCGCCGGCCACTGGATCACGAGGGCCAGCAGGAACGCCGAGCCGACGCCCGCTCCGAGCCAGCGCCAGTAAGGCGCGAGCGCGCGCTTCGCACGCTGCGCCGCGAGAGCCGCAGAAAGGCACTGACGGTCGGGAGCAAGGAAGACACTGACGAGGACCGTGCCGTCGGCAAGGACCTGGGCCCGGTCCGGCGGGTAGAGGGTGTGAAACCACCGGACCGGCATTCCGCTCGAATTCCAGGTTGTCACGAGCTGTTGCTCTCCAGCGACTGTGACGACTCCTCCATCGGGAGTCACCGTCGGCGTGTCCGCGCCGGCAACTCCGAACGAGCGTGCCCTGTCCGAATACGGCCGGAAGAAGACCACCTGGCCCCTCTCGAATCCCGACGTCACGAGCTCTCCTGTCGCCAACAATCCCAGCCCGCGCGGGTGCACCCGGAGCTTTGGACCCGTCCAGACGGTCTCCCCCTGGCGGTTCAGGACATAAACGGCGCCATGGTTTTGCCGCCCCTCGACCACGGCGGTGTTGCCGTCCGGCAGGCGCGCGGCGCCCGAGACATCGACCAGCGGAGTCGTAACACTCCAGGAGGCGTTGCCGGTCCGGTTCACCTCCAGCAGGCCGGCAGGGTCCTCCTGGCACACCAGGAACCTATCCGGCCCCAGAACTCGAACGCATACAGGACGGTGCACGGGCACCGTCCAGATGACTCTGCCGCCCAGGGTCATGGCCGATACCGTGTCCCGGTCCTTCTCGGCCACCAGGACCGTCTCGCCGTCGTAGGGGGTGACGTCGGCGATCTCGCCGAGTCCCATGTAGCGCCTGAGAATCGTGCCGTCGGCGCGATAGCGCACCAGTGCGTGGCTGCCACCCTCGCGCAGGCGGACGTCCGTGGCCGCCGCGCCGCCCGGCGGCAAGCCCGTATCGGCTGCGACAACCCTGGCGTGCAGAGCCGACAGCCCCAGGAGCGCTGTCAGCGAGAGCGCTGGAGTGAGCGCGCGCGGAAAGGACGGAAGGATCATGGCCCCAGCGGGCGGCACCCTATACGGCTCGCCTCGTGGTGACAAGCCGCGGCAGATTCGTGACGCCCTGTTCGGACCTCCCGAAAACGTGCGTTGGCTCGTGGCAGACGGGGTTTTCACGATTCCCGGAGCCACGCGAGGCCGCGCCGCTACGACTGCGGGGATACTTCTTGGGGTCGCGGGTCTTTCTGGACTTCTGACGACGCGGCGCGCCAGGTCTCGACGATATAGATGGGGCGGCCCTTGAGCTCCTCGAACATCGAGGCGATGTACTCGCCGATGATCCCGAGGAAGAGGAGGTTGGCGCCGCCGAGAAACGTGCCAACGAGGACCGTGGAGGCCCAGCCCGCGACGATGGCCTTGTTGAAGAAGAGGAACACGAGGACCGCGTAGAGGCCATAGAGCGCGCTCAGAACACTGAGCATGAAACCGAGGATCGCGGCGATCTTCAGGGGAACCTTGGAGAACGAGATCAGTCCCGCGCGCGCCAGGTTCGTCATCTTTCCGAACGAGTACTTGGTCTCTCCCGCGAATCTCTCCGCCGCGTCGAACTCCACGTAAGAAGTGGAGAAGCCCACCCAGGAGACGAGGCCGCGAAGAAAACGGTCCCTCTCTCTCAGGTCCTTGCGGAAGAGCTCGAGGACCCGGCGGCTGAGGAGCCGATAGTCGGCCGCGTTGGGTTCGATCCGCGTTCCGGAGAACCGGTTGATGATCCTGTAGAAGATCCGGGTGGCGAACGTCTTGAGCCATCCGACTTTGGCCGTGGACTTCCGAATCGTTTGCACGATCTCGGCCCCTTCCTCCCAGCGCCTGACAAGCTCCGGGATGAGCTCGGGAGGATGCTGCATGTCGGCGTCCATCGTGATCACGGCGTCTCCGGGCGCATAGTCCATACCGGCCGTCAACGCGGCCTGGTGCCCAAAGTTGCGCGAGAAGCGGAGGACGGCGATCCGGTCCGGATCGGCGCGCTGGATCGCGTCGAGCCGCTCCCGCGTGCCGTCGGTCGAGCCGTCGTCCACGAGCAGCATCGTCGTGTCGTAGGGGAGCGAAGTGAGGACGCGCGACAGCGTCGAGACGAAGTGAGCGATTCCATCGGCCTCGTTATAGACGGGCGCCACGACGGTGATCCGCTTGCGTGTCATCGGCCCCATCAGCGTACTCCCGATCGGAGCCGCGTCGCGTTCATCATGGTCTGGCGATGCGGATCACGGCCGAGGGGTAGGAGTCGAGCACGTAGAGAGCGCCGTGTGTTGCGCAGAAGCCATGCGCCTCCTTCAAGCCTTTGGCCGAGAGATCGTGTTCGGGCGCCGTCGCCATGAGGGGCCGGCCCTTCAGATCATAGATGAGCGGCGCGGGGAGCAAGCGGTGCGGAAAGAGAACTCGTTCCGTACCGTCGAAGGCACACCCTGCCAGGTCCGGATGATACGGTGGCTCGGGGTAGGCCACCCGAAACGCGGCGAGCTCCGCCGGCGGCCACTGTCCGGCCGGGCTTCCGAAGACGCGCGCTAGTCCCGCTTCGTCCACTACGACGATGGTCCCGCCGGGGGCGACGGCCACGCCGGCCGGGGCCTCGAGACGCTTTTCGGACGCGAGCGAGCCCTCGAGGCGGCCGTCCCGCGAGAAGATCTCGACAGAGTTACGATTCGGGAAGCAGAGGACGATCCGCCCGTCGGGGAGCAATGCCGCGTCCGAGGGGATGCCTTCGTGGGGGATTGTCCATGACCGCAGGAGCCTTCCCGACCGGTCGCGGATCTCTACCGAGGAGGCACAGCTCAGAACACAGTTCCCCTCTTCGTCAACCGACAATGTCGCGCGATTCTCGCGCGGCGACAACTCCGTATCGAAGACCGCCTCCTCGCGGCCATCCGGAGTGAAGCGATGGACCTTCCAGCCTTCCGAGCTGAACGTGAGTACGAAGACATTTCCCTTGCTGTCCGCACCGATGTCCACGGCACGACCCGTGAGCCGTGCAAAGACCTTCGACTCCCCATAGCCGGAAATAGCGACGACGGGAACGGCCTGAGCCGCCTCGACGACGCGCGGAGCGAGGAGGGTCGTGGAGACGGGTTTGCCGTGAGGGCGCGAGCTCTCGACTCGGAGCGTGAGGGGAAGACGACACCTGTCGGCCGCTCGGAACCGGATCGCGAACGGATGGACGCCCGCGAGGAGAGGCCTTGCCTCGGCCGAGGCCGAAGGGGGAGTCCCCGCAGTCAGCTCGGCGCCCGGGCACGGCGGCTCCAGCAGGAACCGATACCAGTCCTGCTCCGGCAGGAGTAAGCCTCCTCGAATCGTGAAGCCCGGCGCGGCGCGGCTCGCCACCGTCAGCTCGGCACCCGTCAGAAGACTCCCTCTTACGCGTGCCGCGGCCTCCGCGCTCTCCGCAGACACTTCGGGAGCGTGCAGGGCTTGGATCTCGGAGATCGGAACCTCCATCGCGAAGAGCCGCTCCTCCTCCGGCGTCCGCGCGGGTAGCTCGCTCGTCCGTGCGGACGGGAACAGACGCCGCAGCAGCTCGATGTGGGGCCGGCTCTCGCGCGTCTCCTTGAGGAGATAGCCGACGCGTGTCGGACGATAGCTCCTGCGCCGCAGCTCATTTTCGTCGGGCGAGAGCGTCAGCCTGAAGACCAGATCGGAAAAGTCGCACCGCGGCAGAAGCGCGGCGCCCGGCCAGTCCTTCTCCTGCACGAGCTGGCTGCAGCGGCCCGGACGACCCCTCACGAAGAAGTCGAGGGCCCCGATCTCGGCGACCTCGTGCCCACGGCCCTGCAGGTTGTGGAGCACCATGTCGCATCGCTCGAAGAGAGGCCTTGCGAAACGCATTTCGCTGTCGAGCCTGAGAGGCGCTGTTGGGAGAAGAAGGTTGGAAGCGAGGCCCGTGAACGCCGTCAGGACGACGGCCACGCCGAGCGCGGCGGCCGTCCCCCTCGCGGTCCAGCGTCCGGCAATATCCCGCGCCAGCCGCACAGACGCCGCGACGAAGACGCCCGCCACGATCGGGAGAGCGGGGAAGACGATGGAGATCCGGCGCGCCTCCGGCTCGTCGCTCATGCAGCCGGGCAGGAGGCCGATCGCGATCCAGAGGAGGAGGAGCGCGGCTCGCCGCTCCTGGATCTGTCCCAAGAGGTAGCCGATTCCCAGGGCGCAAAGCACCGCGAGCCCCGCGCTGATCAGAGTATTGCGGTCGAAGACGTATCGCGTGTACCAGTGTGACGTGTACTTCGCGCTGTAGGTCATGCCGGCCAGGACGTACCCGGCGTTTCTGGCGACCCGGCCCCCTTGCTCGCGAAGGATCTCGATCGGTCCGGCACCCTGCCGGACGGCGTGCCTCCAGGCGACCTCCCCCTTGATCGTCGCCGGGTTGATGAAACGCCAGCCGCTTTGGGGCTGAAGAGAGAACTCGACGACGGAGAGGCTGAAGACCCAGAGGAGAAGGCCTCCCAGCAGGACCGGCGCGGCGTACCGGAGCCGCCGCAAGGCGCCGCGCACGAAGACCGCCGCGTGGGCGGCCAGAAGAAGAGGCAGAGTGAAGAGCACGAACGAGGGCGTATAGGAGTAGCGGGAGAACGGCATCCACAACGCGGCAGCGAGCACGGCGCCTGGCGCGAACCGCTCCTGCATGGAGAGACCCAGGTGGGCCGTCACGAGCGCGAGCACCGCAACCGGCGCAAAGTGCGTGTTCTCGGTGCGCGACCAGAAGAGCTGCTCGGGGGCCGCGACGAACAGGACGGTCGCGACGATCGCGGCGCCTCGTCCCGCGATCCTTCGCGCCAGCCAGTAGACGAGCGGGATCGCCAGGACGCCCCAGAAAACGGCTGCCAGCCGGATTGTGAAGATCGATGCTCCAAAAAGCCGGTAGAGAATGTAGTGCGTCAGGACATGGAAGATTCCGGCGCCGGTTCCCAGCAGCTCCGTCTTCATGTAATAGCCGATTCCGAATCTGGTGTAGCTGCCCAGCATGACGCTGGTCATTTCGCTGTCGAAGGCCGCCGGGTGCTCCGTCAACGCGTAGCCGCGCAAGACGAGTCCGAGGAGCGTGAGGCCAAGGACCACGGCCCACTCGCCCGGCTGGAGGCCCCGTCTCGCTTCGGGCGAGTGCGCCGGCGGATCCGCTGGCGACGGTAGCGCGGAGAAGCCGCGAAGCCGCGCCATGGGATAGATGCGGCCAAGAACCACGGCGCAGAGGACACCGCCCAGGTAGAGGAAGACGGCGGCAGGCGTCAGACCCTTCTGCCAGAGGACAAGCTGTCCCCACGCGGCCAGAGTGAAACCGGCAAGCAGAAGGAGGAGCGCGCGCGCACGAAGCCGGGTCCCCAGGACTCCAAGGACGACCAGAGCCACGGCCGAGCCGGTGACGGCCCAGCCGATCGTGTTCGGATGGCGCCAGAGCCACTGGAGGCACTTGAGCCCGCCGGCCTCCAGACTGGAAAAGACCGGGGCCAGCGCCCCGAGCACTCGGCTCCCTCGCGACTCCGACGTCCGTCCGATCAGGGCCAGCGCCAGAAACCCGCTCAGTGCGGCCGTGCTATAGACGAGTGCCGGCAACCAGGCTCTGCGAGAGCCCGAAGAACTCACACCAATGGGCGGCTCAGTCCCACGGCTCATGGCCTCCTCGCCAGAATGGCGAGGTTGAGCGCGTAGGGATAGCTGCGTCGGCGGAGCTTGCGGTCGAGCCATCGGAGGAGGGGCTTTGGGAGAAACTGCCAAGGAACGACGTGAATCCCCTCCGCGCGCTCGACCTCGAACCCCTCCCGCTCGATCCAGTCTTCAAGGTCGGTCGGCGACACCCAATTCTCGTACCCTGTGTAGTTCTTCCTCAGGCCGATCCACTGTGCGAGCCGGAGCAGCCAGATCCAGCGGCGGTTGGGCACCGACAGCGCAAGGTACCCGCCGCTCGCCACGCGGCCAAGCAGGGAGCGGACGGCCGCTTTCGGGTCCGGGGTGTGCTCGATCACCTCGGAGCTGAGGACGACATCGAAGCTCTCCGGTACGCTGTTCGAGAGCGCCAGCACGTCGGCCGTCCTCGCCTCGATGGCGGTGGACCGCTCCGCCAGCCGCGCCACGAGGTTCGGAGCGATGTCCACGGCCACGATCCGGCCGGGTCCAAACTTCAGCATCTCCAGGGAAAAGTAGCCGAGGCCGCAGCCTCCCTCCAGACAGGTCTTCCCCCGCAGCCTCTCGGCGCCAAGGAAGTCGTGCACGAGGACTTCGATCCTCCGGTTCGTGTCGTAGTTGTTGATGAAGTCGTCCCAGGTGCTCGCGATCGAGTCGTAGGCGAGGTCCTCGC
>CAVUIX010000016.1:0-156227 GCA_963741435.1 uncultured Acidobacteriota bacterium
CGAATGATTGCCGGGGGAATTCTAGACGAGAGCGCGATCGTCCCGTTTCCCCGAGTCTTCGTGGCGCGAGGACTCTCCCGAGGGAGCTGACCGTCTACTCTCCGTCGGGGAGGTCGCGCGCCGGGAACCGGCGATGCCCTTCAAACACCGTCAGGACCTGGATTGTCCTGCCTCGGACCCGATAGACGATCCGGTAATTCTCTTCGATGAGCTCGCGCAACTCTTAGGACAGAATATGGTCTATAAGCAGACCTCATCCAATCCGGAAATAGGGACCCGCACCGAAGGCAACAGCTGGCTCGCCGACCTGCGCTGAGCGCTTTCGATCAGCCGGCTTTACAAACCGAGCGTGAATCCAGGGCCTCGCGGACTCGCGCGGCGAGATCCCTCGGCCGGAACGGCTTTTCGAGAAGCGCGATCCCCGGATTGAGAATCCCCTGCCGCGCGATCGCCTGGTCGGTGTACCCCGACAGAAACAGGATCGGCATCTCGGGACGAAAGGGCTGGAGGCGGCGTGCGAGCTCGCACCCGTTCATCTCGGGCATGATGACGTCCGTGACCATGAGGTCGAGGCGGACTTCGGGCTTCGAGGAGATCGTCAGCGCTTCCGACGGCCGATCGGCGACGAGCACCCGGTAGCCGTGGCTCTTCAAGACCCGCTCGACGAGCGACCGGACCTCAGGCTCGTCCTCGACGACGAGAACGGTCTCGGTTCCCCGGACGGAATCGACGACGGGCTTTTCCGATGCCTTCTCGGCCTCCGCCTGGACTCGGGGCAGGTAGATCCGAAAGCAGGCTCCCTTGCCCGGCTCGCTGTCCGCCCAGATGTATCCCTCGCTCTGCTTGACGATGCCGTAGACCGTGGAGAGCCCGAGGCCGGTTCCCTTCCCTTTCGCTTGGTGGTGAAGAAGGGCTCGAAGAGCCGCGACTGCCGCCTCGTCCATGCCGATGCCCGTGTCGGTGACGCGGCAGCTCGACGTATTCGCCGGGCCGCATCCCCGTGTGCCGGCCGGCGAACGCCGGGTCGACGATCGACGTTGCGCCGTCTCGAGCCGAGCATCGTCCCGCCGTCGCGGCATGGCGTCGCGCGCGTTGACCGCCAGGTTCATCACCACCTGCTCGATCTGGCCGGGATCGGCGCGCACGCTCCGAGTCCGGGGCGAGCGAGGCGACGCAGCTTGACGTCTTCGCCGAGAGGCCGCGTGAGCATCCGCTCGATGTCGGCCAGCAGGTCGTTCAGGTCCAGGACCTCCGGCCGGAGCACCTGCTTGCGGCTGAAGGCGAGGAGCTGGCGGGTCAGGGCGGCGGCCCGCTCGCCGGCGCCGCGGATCTCCCGCAGCTCGCGCGGCCATGCGGGTGCCTCGGCGCCGGTGCCGTCGAGCAGCAGCTCGGTGTAGCCGAGGATCACGGTCAGAAGGTTGTTGAAGTCGTGGGCGATGCCGCCCGCCAGCCGGCCGATCGCTTCGATCTTCTGCGCCTGCCGGAGCTGCTCGGACAGCTCCCGGCGCTCGGTCACGTCCTGGTAGAGGCCGTAGACGCCGATGAGCTTTCCGCCCTGTATCAGGGGGACGCCGTGGATCTCGACCTCGAGGATCTTGCCGTCCTTGCGCCGGCGGCGGGTTTCGGCGTGAATCGTCTTGCCCCTCAGGACCTCCTCGGTGAAAGACGAGGCCTCTCGTCGAACGTCCTCCGGAGCGATGAGATCGTCGGGATTGCGCCCCAGGATCTCCTCGGGGGCGTACCCGAAGAGGCGGCCGAAGGCCGGGTTCATGAGCTCGACCCGGTGATCCGCCCCCAGGGCGAGGATCGCGATCGGGCTGTGCTCGATCAAGGCGTTCAGGTAGGTCGTGCGCTCCTGGGCGCTCCGCTCGGCCAGATGGCGCTCGGTGACGTCCTCGGAGAGGACCATCCGGGCCGGCCGATGCGCGAACTCGACCGGGTGAGAAACGATTTCGGCCTCGATCACCGTTCCGTCTCTTTTCCGGTGCTTCCAGACACCCGATCGGTGAAGCTTCCGGGGCAGCCGCGACAGCTCCTCGAGGAGATCCTGGACGCTCCCTTCCGGCCGGATGTCCTTGAGGGTCATCGCGAGAAACTCCTCGCGGGAGTAGCCGTAGCTGCGGCACGCGGCCTCGTTGACCGCGAGGAAGCGGAGGGTCTCCTCGTCGAATACCCACATCGGCTGCGGGTTGTTCTCGAAGAGGATCCGGTGCGACTCCTCGGAGGCCGCGAGCCGGTCGAGGTCCCGCCGAGCGGTCACGAGCGCGTCTTCGAGCCGCTTGCGCTGGCGGAGGCGATTCCCGAGCGAAAGAGCGGCGAGAACGACGAGAGTCAAGCCGGCCAGGATGGAGCCGAGCTCGTCCGTGTTCAGAACGCCGACGGAGAACGCGGCGATGGGGCCGCTCATCGAGATCCGGACTTTCCGGACCGGCTGACGAAACACGTCATCTTCGACATGCCGTCGCTGGCATCCAATGGCTTTTTCGTGGCGATGGGCCTCGTCTTACTCCGGGCGACCCGGCCAGGGAGTGCCGTCAAATCAATGGTTTCTATTCCCGCGGCGGCCGGCATCGCGGCCGGTCCTCCGTCGGGATACCGGGGAGAGATCAGGAACCGTGCCAATCCCCCGGCATCCCAAAAGAAGAATGCCATCCCAAAAGAAGAACGCCGGGAGGCTCGGTTTCTCCCGGTGATCGCCGGCGCATTGTGGCCTTGGGCTCGGGCTTGCGTTATCGTACGATATCGCGTACGCTTTTCCAATGACGACGATAACCGCGAGCCGGGCCAGGAGTCAGTTCTATCGGCTTCTCGATCAGACGGCTGAGTCCCATGAGCCGATCACGGTCACGGGCAAACGGCATAACGCCGTTCTGATCTCCGAGGACGACTGGAGGGCAATCGAGGAGACACTTTACCTTCTCTCCATCCCGGGGATGCGCGAATCGATCCGAAGGGGAATGCGGACTCCGCTCTCCAGGACGTCGAAGCGACCGGGTTGGTAAACGAACCTCGGGCCTGGCAGGTCGTCTTCACCAAGCAGGCGCAGAAAGACGCCCGGAAACTCGCGGCCAGCGGCCTGCGCGAAAAGGCCGAGGAGCTCCTCGAGATTCTCAGAACGGATCCCTGGCGGCAGCAGCCGCGATTCGAGAAACTCGTCGGCGACCTTGCTGGCGCCTACTCGCGACGGATCAACGTCCAGCATCGCCTCGTGTACCAGATCCTGCCAAAGCAACGAACGGTGAAGGTCCTCAGGATGTGGACTCACTACGAGTAGGCGACGTCCCAACGCCTCTACCCCGAAGCTCTCCAGCCCGGAGATCGAGTATGCCGCGTCAGCGCTCGAAAACCGCAAGGTCAAACTCAGCCACGCCTGACGAGGTTTGATCTCACCGACGTGCGGGGTCGCCGGATCACGCTCCCGCGTGTCCCGGGACTGATTCGCCAAGGCGTCCCGCCTGAAGACCCTCAGTCGCGGGAGCGAAGCCCCGGAGCTGATGAGCCCCGCAGGGGCGAAATCCAAGCGGAGCGGGCCTGGCGACGGTTATTTGCCGGCGACGAGCTTCTGGAACCGTGGGTTCTTGCGCAACGGGTCGAAGTTGGGGTCGATCCTGAGCCAGCCGGGCGAGAGGAGGTAGGGGACTTTCAGCAGCGGCTCGAGCCGGTCGAGCGCCTTCTCCGGCTCGCCGACGAGAATGTGGATCCACACGAGCTGGTGCTGGATGTAGGGGCCATCGCGGGCATTCTTCGACACCGGAAGGAGCGCCACGCCGCGTTCGCCCTCGCGGATCGCCTCTTCTTTTCGCCTTGAGATACGCCAGCGCGAGGCCGAAAGACATGGCGCTGGGCATCACTGGGGGCTGTGCGCAGCACTTCCTCGTAAGCCTTCCTTGCCTCCTCGGCGTAGGTCCGTACGTTGGCCGCGTCGCCCTTGAGGGCGTTGGCAGGCCCGAGCCGGGTCCCCGCTGAAAGTGTCATCAACTGATTGCTAAAGAGATTCTGGACGAGAGTGTGCTCTCTCCGTGTCTCCGGGCGGAGCGACGTGGGAGCTCCGATCAGCCGGTGCCCTGCGCTCCGAAGTCCGGCCCGCGGTGTTCCCCGGTCACCGAGGCGCCTTGACCCGGCCCTGATGATAAGTGCATGATAAGTGCATGGCTGTCAAGACGATCACGATCGATCTCGAAGCCTATGAGGCCCTGGCGCGCCGGAAGCGGAAGGGAGAGTCGTTTTCCCGGGTCATCAAGGAACACTTCGGCCGGCGCACCACCGGCCGTGATCTGAACGCGCTTCTGCCAGCGGTCCGCCTTTCGGCCGGCACTCTCGGGAAGCTGGATCAACTGATCGCGGGGCGCCGCCGGGATCGCGCGAAGGCGCCGAAACTGTGATCCACCTCGATACTTCTTTTCTGGTGGACCTGCTGCGCGAATCCGCCAACAGCGAAGAAGGCCCGGCCTCACACATGCTCGGAACGATCCAGGAAGAAGAGCTCCGAATGAGCGTCTTCGTGGCATGCGAGCTCGCAGCCGGCGCCGAGATGTCCGGGAAGCCGTCCGAGGAGAAGCGCAAGGTCGATCGCCTCTGTTCGAGCCTGGGCATCGACTACCCGGACGAACGCTTCCCGCCGGCCTACGGTGCCCTCCTCCGAACGCAGGAGCGAGGCTCCGGCAGGATCTCGACGATGGACCTCCTCATCGCGACCTCCGCCCTCGTCGCCGAAGCCTCCCTCCTAACCCGCAACGCGAAAGACTTCTCGAGGGTGCCCGGCCTGGAGGTCCTGACCTACTGACCGCCTCGCTCGAGGCGCAGGAGTGCCATTTGCTTCTCGTCGACGAGTGACTATTGCTGGCAGGTGGATCCGGGCTTGCATTGGTAGGTCACGGTGACCGCGCTGGTCGCGTTCATGGTCAGGGTACAAGTTGACTTCTCCCCATACCCACCGGTCCCCGAACAGGCTCCGCTGAAGACGGCGCGCGCGTTATTGCCGGCCGCCTCCGCCGTCAGCGTGACCTGCGCCCCGCCCTCGTAGCCCCAGCTATCGGACCCTGCGCCATCGATGGAGATGCCCTGGAACTTCGACCTGACTTCGCCGGTCGCTCCGTCTTTGACCGCTGTCACTGTGAGCGCAAAGCCGGTGACGACGGGGGTCCCATCGGCGAGACAGTCTCTGTAGGGGCACGTGGCGATAACTTCCGGATAGAGGGATTGGCCGGTGTACGGCTCCGGAGAGAAGGTGGCGCCGCCTTCCTCCGGCACGGGATCGCCATTGGTGTCCCAGCCGCAGACCTTGGGCTGGGAATCTGGAACGAACACGTGCGAAGGATTGATGCCGTTCACCCACGCGTTCGCGACCACGCCTTCGCGGCCCCGCAGGGACCAAAGGTACACTGGACAAAGGGATTGGATCCGACACCACAGTTCACGCTTCCATTGGACTGGGTGCAGGGCCTGCCTAACTTTCTCTTGCCCACCTTTCCGATGTCGACTCCGCTTCCGACGATTTGCCAGAGGAACTCGCCGTCCTGGCAGCACTCCGGAGGATTGGCGATGTTCGTCGGAAAGTTGTTTCCGGAGCAGGGTGTCGCGCCGGTGACCTTCTTCTCCGGCTGCACGAAACGGATGCCTGCCTGCTCCGCGAGCACGGCCGCGACGGCGGGGAGCCGGATGAAGCCGGCAAGCGAAGCCTCCGGGGGCTCGAGGACCTCGCGGGTTCCGAGACCGCGGGGCACGAGCGAATAGCCGCGCTCCTCCCCGACCGTCAGGCGAAGCTCGGCGGCCGGGCTCGGCCGCTTATCTGGCATGGATCCCGGCTCGGCCGTGGAGCGCGTCCCGGTGGCGCGCAGAGAGGCGGTCGCGATCTCCTTGCCGCCTTTGTCGAGGCCGCGAATGACAAGCAGACGGTCGCCATTCTGAAGTCTGTTTTCGATCTCGACGGAAGAGATTCCCAGGTCATTGCTCTCGACCGCAACGCGCTCGATCTCGGCGCCCGGCACGCTTTGCCATGCAAACAGCGAAAGACAAGCCCCGAACAGGATCGGACCCAGCACGCGCGCCCGCTTTGTGAACGACCGGTGGTTGCCTGTGGCGTTCTTCATGGTTTCCTCCTTGCGTGATAATCAGGATGTCGCCGCGACCTCGGGGAAGTCGTTGGGAAAACGCTAGGAATTTCGGAGTTTTTTGCGAGGGCGCTGATGCGGGTTCGATTCGGGGAGTGCGTGCTCGACTCCGACACGCGGCAGCTCTCCGTCCGCGGCGAGGCCGTTCACCTCTCTCCCAAGGCTTTTCAGTTTCTCGAGCTGCTGCTGGAGAGCCGTCCCAAAGCCCTCTCCAGGAACGAGATCCACGAGCGCCTCTGGCCAGGCACGTTCGTATCAGAAAGTTCGCTCACGAGTCTGCTGGTCGAGGTCCGGTCGGCGACCGGGGATAGCGCTCGAGACTCCCATTTCGTGCGGACCGTTCACCGCTTTGGTTACGCCTTCAGCGGAATCGCTGAGGAACTTCGAGGAGGCGTCTCTGCCGTCGGAGGCAAGAAGTTGATCTACCGACTGATCTGGGGAAACCGCGAAATCGCCGTGAATTTCGGCGAGAACCTGCTTGGACGCGACGACGATGCCATCGTCTGGATCGACGATGCTCTCGTGTCGCGCCGGCACGCGCGAATCGTGATCGACGAGAGGGGAGCGGTTCTGGAGGATCTCGGCAGCAAGAACGGGACGTTCCTGCGCGGGAAGAGAATCGAAGCCCCCAGAAAGCTCGCGGACGAGGATCAGGTAACGATCGGACCTGCCTCGATGATCTTCCGCGTCTTCAAGCAGACGGCCTCGACGGCAAGCGCGGTCGAGAGATAGGCGTCTCGTCAGCTCGGTCGAGCTGCCTGGGCACTCACTTCAACCCCTCGACCAGGAAGAGCTCGGAGGAGTAGCGGTGGTGCGTATAGACGCAGGTCTTCCCGTCCCCCGAGAAGAAGATCGTTCCGACGGCACCGCCACCCGACGGAGTGATGGGAGGGATTTCTTTCCACAGCTCCCGGCGTCCGGTGCGCGGATCGAGGCGGTAGACACGCGTGGTAATGGCCGGCTCGCCGGGGAATAGCTCGTCCGGACTGCGGACATAGAGGAGCTTTCCGTCCGCGGTCCACTGAGTCGGCTCTTCACCGGGAAGAAGGCCGACGACCTTGTAGGTTTCCGTCGTCTCCGTTGAATAGAGGTGCCAGTCGCCATCGACCGCGCGGGCGCAGAGAAAGCGTCCGTCGCCCGACAGAATCGTCCCTCCGACCGCTGGAGGCGTGACCGCGCGAGGATTCCCCCCGCTCAAATCCTCCACCCAGCCACGCCGTTTGTGCTCGGGATCCTCCGCCATGAACCAGATCCTTCGACCGTCCGGAAAGAACCCCATCCGACCTCCGCGGCGAAGCCCGGGCGTGTCGATCAGTCTCGGCTGTCCGGGTCCGGTTGGAATGAGGAGCAGCTGAGGGTCCCCAAGGGCGGCGCTGGCGAGCACGAACTTTCCGTCCGGCGAGAGCGCCCACGCGTAGCCGTCGGCCAGCCGTTTTGGCGGCGAGCCGTCGGTCCGCCGCAGGTACACGGACCGGCCGCCCTGTCCCGTCTCGTTAAAGAGGAGCGTGTCGCCGCTCAAAGCGAGACCCACGGCCACGGAGCGGTCGAGGTGAGAGAGATTCCGTGGCCGAGCCTCGCCCGGGAAGTCCCCGAGAATCTCCGAGGTCTCTGAAGGGCTCCCGAGGAGCACACGACCATCCGCGGAAATGTCGTGAAGGACGAAGTCTCCCGGCAGCGTCGTCACGCGCCTCTTCGGGCGGCCCGGGACGACGGCGAAAAGTTCGGTGGTCCCGCCCGCGACGAAGTTGAACCAGATCTCATTCGCCGCTCGGCACCACGCAATCTCGAGGGCTCGCTCACGGAGATCGCGGATCCGGCCGCCGGGCTCAGTCACGTAGAGGTTTTGGCGGGACACGAACGCAACCCGATCGCCCGACGGGGAAACCGAGATACGGGGATATACAACCTCGTTGGTCTCGTAGAGCAGCCTGCCCGCGGGAAACTCGAGCCGGTTTTTGCCTCCGACATAGTGCACGACGGCGAGGGACTTGCCGTCCGGGCTCCAGTCCGCGAAGTATGTTTGCTCGAGAAGCTCCCGCGGCGCGCCGCCGGCGAGCGGCGCCTCGGCGAGCATCCCGCGGAGCCGGCCCGGATCGACTGAAAGGTCCGAGTGCGGCGCGCGAAAGAGCAGGCCGAACCGCGGCTCGAGCAGAAGCGCCATCTGGCCGGAGGAGGAGATGGAGAGAATCTCCGCCCTCGAGAAGCCGAGCGAACGCGTCTCGGGGCTGTCGAGGCGCGCCGTGAAGAGCTCGGGGGGCTTGCCCTCCCATTGCGCGGCGTACACCACCGTTTGCCCGTCCGGCGCAAACCGCGCCGTCGAGATGCCGGCGCCGCGAAATGTCAGCTGCCGAAAAAGCGGCGGGGAGGCGCGCGACCGCTCGACGCGCCGGCCGAGCACGTAGATTCCGGCCAGCGTCGCCAGCAGCGCAGCCGCCAGACCGACCGCTCTCCATCTCGGCCGGCGCCGCGGAGCCCCGACCGGGACTCTGGCCTCGCCCGAAATGTCCGAGACGTGCTCGCGCAGAGTCGCGAGGTCTCGCGCGAGGTCCTCCGTCGCCGCATAGCGGTCCCGCGGCTCCTTGGCGAGGCATCGCTCGACGATCCAGCGCAAGTGGGAGGGCGCCCTCCAAGCGCGCGCCTCGAGCGGCTCCGGCTCCTCCCGAATGATCGCCGCGAGTGTCTCCGGCCTGGTCGCCCGCTCAAATGCCCGCTGGCCTGTCACCATCTCGTAGACGATCGAGCCAAAGGAGAACTGATCCGACCGGAAATCCACCCGTTGCCCGGCCGCCTGCTCGGGCGACATGTAATTCACGGTCCCCATGACGACACCGGGTTCGGTCTCGCCGGGAATCGTTGCGGCTTGCGGCTGTCCTCTGTCCGAATCCGGATGCGTCAACTTCGCCAGGCCGAAATCGAGGATCTTGACGATGCCATCACCGGTGACCATGACGTTCTCGGGTTTCAAGTCCCGATGGACGATGCCCGAGGCGTGCGCCTTGGCGAGCCCGTCGGCCACTTGAGCGGCGATCGAAAGCAGCTTGCGCAGAGGAAGACGGCCGGCATAGAGCGCCTCCCGCAACGTCTTTCCGTCCACCAGCTCCATGACAATGAACCAGGTGGAATCAATCTGCCCGACCTCGTGGATCGTCACGATATTGGGATGGCTCAAGGCGGAGGCCGAACGCGCCTCCCTCTCAAAGCGCTTCAAGCGATCCGCGTCGGCAGACAGCCTGGCAGGCAGGACCTTGACCGCGACCTCGCGTTGAAGCCGCGTGTCCCTGGCCCGGTAAACTTCCCCCATCCCGCCCGCCCCGATCGGGTTCAGCACCTCATACGGGCCAAGCCGCGTACCCGAGGGAACGCTCATCGGATCACCAGATGATCGTATCGCCGAACGGCACGGAGGTTCCTATGTGATAGCCGCTCCCAGCCGATGTGGGCATGGGGTCAGGCCTATGTTATACACTAAGGCCCTGTAAGCAATCACGAAGTTCGAGTCCCGGTTGCGCCTGAGCGGGACCACCGCAGGTCCTGCGGATCGAGCGGAGCGACGGGGGGCGGGAGGGGCAAGCCCCTCCCCTACAAGCTGGAACAGCGGCCGAGATACCTTCCCGGAACGATGCTCGTTTCGCTCGCGCCGCGAGGAGTCTCCCGGAGGGAGGAGCCTCGCGCCGCGACGTTACTTCGCTCCCGCGAGGAGCTTTTGGAATCGCGCGTTCTTCCGCAGGGGGTCGAAGGTTGGGTCGATCGCGAGCCATCGAGGCGTGAGGTAGTACGGCATTTTCAGGAGAGGCTCGAGCTGGTCGAGGGCCTTCTCGGGCTCGCCGACGAGGATGTAGACCCACGCGAGCTGGTGCTGGACGTAGGGACCATACAACTGGTCTTTCGCCACGGGATCGAGGGCGACGGCGCGCTCTCCTTCCCGGATGGCTTCCTCCTTGCGGCCGAGGTGCGCCAGCGCGAGCCCGAGCTCCATGCGGCGGCCGGAGTCGTCCGGCGCCGAAACGAGCTGTTCCTCGAGCGCCTTTGCCGCCTGCTCCGCGTATTGCCTCGCGTTGCCCGCATCCCCCCGCAACGCGGAGTCCTGCGCGAGACAAGCGGCCCAGCGGGCCCGGTCATCGTCGAAGGCGCTCGGTGTCAGGCGGCGAAGCAGATCCCGCTGCCCCTCGTCGAGCACCCATCCCAGACCGTAGAAGGCACAGACTTCCGCGACGAGGTTCGTGGGCTCGATTTCCTTCGGCGCGGCTTTGAGGACTCTCCGCGCGCCTTCGAGATCTCCCTCCGCGAGGAAGGTCATCGCCTTGTACTCGATCGTGTCGATGTTCGCCGGCGCCAGGGCGAGTGCCCGGTCCAGGGACGTCCGCGCCTCCGCGAATCTCTTCATCTTCAGCAGCGTGAATCCGAGCACGCGCTTGTTCGGAACCGAGCGGGGATTCAGCCGCTCCGCCTCCCGCAGGTGATCGAGCGAGGCGTCCCAGCGCCCCAGCCCCTGCTCCACGAGGGCGGCCGCGAAGAGAAATCGGGGCTCCCCGGGCGCGAGGCGGCGCCCCTTCTCGTACTGCTCGGCCGACCGCTGGAGATCGTTTGCGACCAACCGCTCGTATCCGCCGAGCGCCGCGTAGCCGTCGGGGCGACTCGGCGCCAGCGCGATCGCCTTTTCGGCGGCCTCCCGCGCGCGCTGCGCCAGCGTCGACGTCGGCACGCCGTTGGCGTACAGGGAGGTCGCCGCGTGCGACAGCTCGGCCCACGCCTCCAGGAACCCCGGATCCACCGCGACGGCCTCCTCGTAGAAGCCGAGAGCCTTTCGCAGGCTCGGAGGGTCCGTTGCTCTCCCCTCTCCCGCCGCGGCGCGACCCTTCAGAAAGGAGTCGTAGGCGGCCAGGCTCCGCGTGGGCCTCTCCGAAAGCTGCTTTTCCTCGCTCGCGCCGATCACGCGGCCCAACGCCTGCGCGACTTTCGTCGCGATGTCCGACTGAACCTGGAACACGTCGGTCAGCGACTCGTCGAAAGCCTGCTGCCACTTCGAGGTCGGAGCATCCGGCCGCGTCACGTCCACGAGCTCGGGAGTCACGTGGACGCGGCTCTGGCCGCCGGTTTTCTCCCATCGCACCGTCGCGGTGAGCAGGTACGGCGCGTTGAGCTCTTCGGCGATCTGCCTGGGGGTCTTCGTCGTCTTCCGGTAGGGGGTGGAGCTCGCCCTGGCGATCACCTGGAGCCCGGGCAGCGACGTCAACTTGCTCCTCACCTCGTCGGCGATGCCGTCGGCGAAGTAGTCGTCCTCCGCCGCTCCCAGGTTCTCGAAGGGGAGCACGGCCACGCGCCTGGCGCCGGCCGCGTCGCCCCCGCCCCGGCGCGAGCGCCACAGCACGGAAGCGCCGGCGACGGCGAGGACGGCGATCGCGGCGGCGAAAAGAAAGACGCGGCCCCTCGTGCTCCTGGGCGCCGCCGGCGCCGGCTGCGGTCCGCTCGCCGCGGTTGCCGGTCCTGATGAGGCCTCCGACAGCGCGAAAGCGATGTCCCGCGCCGATTGGAACCGGTTGCCCCGGTCTTTCTCGAGACAATGCCGCACGACGCGATCGAGCGCCGGGGCCGCAGGGATTCCCGACCCCGACAGCTCCGGCACCTCGTCCCGCAGAATCGCCGCCATCGTGTCGCTCGCCGTCTCTCTCTTGAACGCTCTCCTGCCCGAAAGCATCTCGTACAGAATCGCGCCGAAGGAAAAGACGTCCGAGCGGTGATCCACGGGCAGGCCCCGCACCTGCTCGGGCGACATGTAGCCCATCGTGCCCATGACCGTGCCGGGCTCCGTGTGTCCGGACTCGGTCGGCGCGCTCGTCTGACCGTCGCGGGCGCTCGTCTCGACCCTCTTCGCCAGCCCGAAGTCCAGGATCTTGACGTGGCCGTCCCGGGTGAGGAAGAGATTCTCAGGCTTCAGATCCCGGTGGACGATCCCCTTCTCATGCGCCGCGGACAGACCCTTTGCGGTCTGCAGCGCATAATCCACGGCCTGCTTCTGCGGGATCGGGCCGGCGTCGAGCCTGCCGCGCAGCGTCTCGCCCTCCAGAAGCTCCATGACGGCGTAGGTCGTCCCCTCGTGCGTCCCGAAGTCGTGGATCGCCAGAATGTTCGGATGCGACAGCGCCGCGACCGCCAGGGCCTCCCGCTCGAACCGCGCCAGCGCGTCGGCATCCGCCGCCAGCGACTGAGGCAGGACCTTGACCGCCACCTCGCGCTTCAACTTCGAGTCCCGAGCCCGATACACCTCCCCCATCCCTCCAGCGCCGAGAGGCGACAGGATCTCGTAGGGGCCGAGCCGGGTCCCCGCTGGAAGTGTCATCGGATGAATGCCGAGCGGATTCTAGACGAGACCGCCGGCTACCGCGGGAGGAAGGCCAGCGCGGGATAGGCGCGAATCGCCGTGTCGTAGCTCACGAGCGTCAACGTCTCGGTCCCGGCCTGAGCCACCAGAATGCGGTCGAAGGGATCGCCGTGCAGCGGTGGAAGCGACGCCGTCGCTTCGGCGTGCTCGAACGTGATCGGAAGAGGTTGAAGACCCAGACGCCGCGCGGCAACGGAGGCCGGCTCGGGAATACGGAGGCGGCCGAGGCCTTGCTTGATCACAATTTCCCAGATCGAGGCGGAGCTCAGGTAGACATCGTTCTCCGGCTCGCGGATGGCCTCGCGCTCCGCCTTCTTCAGCCGATCGTCATCGGCCAGCCACCACAGGAAGACATGGGTGTCGAGGAGCAGCCTCACTTCCCACCGCTTCGAAAAGCGGCGAGCAGCCGCTTCGGCAGCGGAGCGTCGAAGTTGGCGGAAATGACAACCCGGCCCTTCCAGGCTCCCGCCTTGCGAGGCTTCCCCGGCCGCCCCATCGAAACCAGCCGCGCCCGCGGCCGCCCCGCCTTGGCGATGATGATCTCTTCGCCCTCCGCCGCCTGCTCGACCAGCCGCGACAGCTTCGTCTTCGCCTCGTAAAGATTGACGGTCCTAGCCATCTTGACCAACCCTGACCAAGCCTACCACAGAGCGCCTACTACACCACCGCAGCACTGACCCCATTCCGTTCCCCATTCCGTTCCGGGGAGTTAGGAGTCTCCAGGAAGGGGGCCGCGGCTGAAAATATCGCGGCAAGGCCGTACCGTGATAGTCATTGCAACGGCGGATAATCGAAGGTGTCGGTTCGAGTCTGGAAGGCGGGAGTTCACGAGATCGCCGGGACGGTCCTGCGAACGCGCCACGAACCGGGTTCCGCGGCAGGCTCGTCTAACGAGAGTCCAGGGTCCCAGTGGCGTACGGGGAGACTGGCTAATGGTTCTCTGACACCGGCCCATGATTGAGCGACCACTAAAAACGGTCATTGTCATCTATCTGTGGGCGGCCCTCGCGGAAGATACCCTCTTGTTTCTGCTGTCCTGGCTCGCTCCGGACATCTGGTTCCGGCTGTTTCACGCCGCCGCGCCGGCCGGTCTTGAAACCGCCTTGCTGCGCCGCAGCGGCGGCCAGTGGGCCGCGTTCGCCCTTGCCCAGGCCATCACTCTCTGGCGGTGGCGAAAAGATCCTGTCTGGCTCGCGGTGACAGCCGGGGTGCGCTTTTCGGATCTGTTCACCGATTTGTCGTACATCGTCGCCGCACCGTCTCTCACGACTGCCGGCTGGATCCTCTTGTGTCCACCTCCCCTGCTTAACCTTGTCGGCGTCGTGATCATGCTTCGCGGCTACAGACAGGCCCGGAGTTCCACCGCCGCTTGAGGCGTGCGAACTCGTGCGATTTCGCTCGCGGGTAGCCGCGCATGGCGATTGACGGCCAACCTTCGAAAGCTCTCCCCGATCGGAAGGGAGATGGGGTCAGGTCCGTGAAAATGTGAGTTTGCCGCGCGAGACGCCACTGAAGCGAGCGAGCCCAGCCCCGGTCGCGGCGCGAGGAGTCTCCCGAGTAACCGAAGGGAGGAGCCTCGCGCCGCGGGAGGCGCAGGGAGCGAAGGGATCAGGTGGGCGGTCGAGGCCGCATCCGGCCGAGCCGCCCGCCGGTGCGCCGCAGGGCGCAGATCCCGCGGAGCGCCGAAGCCGACGTGTTGGCTGGGAGGCAGGGACTTGAACCCCGATTCACTGGTCCAGAGCCAGTTGTCCTACCATTGAACGACCTCCCAGTCGTCCGCGGGAACGCGGATTATACGAGGTGGAAGGTGGTGGGTGGAAGGTGGTAGGGAAAAAGGCATGAGCCCGGAAAACCTGGCCTCGAAGCATTGCGTGCCATGCCGCGGCGGAATCCCGCCGCTCCCCGAGGAAGAAGCGCGGCGGCTCCTGCCGGGCGCGGCCGGCTGGAGGCTCGAGGAGAGCGGGACGCGTCTCGTGCGCCGGTTCGAGTTCGGGGACTTCAAGAAGGCCATCGAGTTCGTCAACCGGGTCGCCGACATCGCGGAAGAGGAAGGGCATCACCCCGACATCGCGATCCACTGGAACAAGGTGGATCTCGTGCTCTGGACGCACAAGATCGGCGGGCTTCACGAGAACGATTTCATTCTCGCCGCGAAAGTCAACCGGCTGCTCGAGGAAGGCGCCGGGGACGGCGATCGGGTGATCGGCCTAAGGAAGAGCTCCGGTCGCGGCGCGGCTCCCACCCCTTCCCTCTCCCGGGGGGAGAGGGGGAAGGCTCCTCTCGATCGGTCTGGTAGCGGGCCGGGTTTAGGTCTCGGATTTCCTGAGATCGGCCGGAGGGCCAGCGGATTTCCAGGCGCCTGGGAGTCGCCGTTCCGAGACCGAAGTGGATTCTGGGGTCGCTCGAGGAAAGGTAGCTGTCGCCGGCTTTGCTTTCGCGGACTTGTTTGCCGGTGTCGGTTTCGAGAGTGAGGCGCGCGCCGATTCCCTGGCGGTTTGATTTCTTGCCGCGGAGGACGAAGCCGATCCAGTTGCCGTGCTTTCCGTCGTTGCGGAGGAGCTGCAGCGGCTGGCCGGAGTTGGAGACGGCGATGTCGATGTCGCCGTCGTTGTCGTAGTCGGCGACGGCGGAGCCTCGGCCGACCATCTCCTTGCGGAACGGCTCGCCGCACGCGCGCTCGGTGAACTTTCCCTTGCCGTCGTTCCACATCAGGAACGGGCGCTCGGCGTAGGTCACGCCCTGCATGGTGGGCGCTTCCGAGACGTGGCCGTTGGCGATGAAGGCATCGAGGCGGCCGGCGTTCGGCGCGTCGAAGAGATTCAGGCCGAAACCGGAGTAGTTGAACGCGGGAGGGCCGAAGCCGCTCGGGCCGGAGACGTCCTCGAAGACGGCGGAGCCGACGTTGCGGTAGAACGCGTTCCACTCCGCCTCGAAGTTCGCGACGACGATGTCGAGCCTGCCGTCTCCGTCGAGGTCTCCGGCGTTCGTCCCCATGCCGCCGGACGGCTGGCCGGCGCGGTTCAAGCCGGCGCCGGAGATGAGCGAGATGTCCTCGAACTTCATCCCGCCGAGGTTGTGGAAGAGGAAGTTCATCGTCGTGTCGTTGGCGACGTAGATGTCCGGCTTCCCGTCGTCGTCGAAGTCCGCCACGACGACGCCGAGGCCCTTGCCGAGCGCCTGGCCGATCCCCGAGGACTCCGTGACGTCGGTGAACGTGCCGTCGCCGTTGTTCTTGTAGAGGAGGTTCGAGACGGGCGGATAGACCCTGGGATTGCAGTACTGGCGCTTTCCCGCCCGCGCGTCGCCGCAGAAATAGTTCTTCTCGACGGAGTAGTCCACGTATCTCACGACGAAGAGATCGAGGTACCCGTCGCCGTCGAAGTCGGCGAAGGCGGCGCTCGTGGACCAGCCCGAGCCGGCGACTCCCGCCTTCGCGGTCACGTCCTCGAAGGTTCCGTCGCCGCGGTTGCGGTAGAGGATGTTCTGGCCGAAGTTGGTCACGAAGACGTCGGTGAAGCCGTCGTTGTCGAAATCGGCGGCGATGGCTCCCATGCCGTACGCCCGGTCGTTGATGCCCGCCTTCTGCGTCACGTCCTCGAAGGTGCCGTTCCCGCGGTTCCTGTAGAGCCGGTCGTTGGAGCCCGGCTCGCCGCGCGGAGGGAAGAGGCCGGACTGCACGACGTAGAGGTCCATCCAGCCGTCGTTGTCGTAGTCGAGCCAGGCGACTCCCGAGCCCATCGTCTCGGGAAGCTGGTGCTCCGGCGTGGCGCCGCGCTCGTGCGTGAACTTCAAGCCGGCCGCCGCCGCGACATCGGTGAAGACGACCGGGCAGCCCGCGTCCTTGTTGGCCTTGCTACTTGCCGGCGCGGGCGTCTTCGGCGTCGCGGCGGAAAGGAGCGCCGCGAACGCCGCGGCCAGGGCCAGCGCCGTCCTCACTTCTTCCTCGCGCGGTCGTACTCGCTGGCCGAGCTCGTAGCGCAGGGCGGCGTCGTCGGGCGTCGAGCGCCAGGGCGCGCTCATATTTCTGGAACGCCTCGGCGTCGCGGCCGAGCTGGACGAGCGCCCGCGCCGCGCCCTTCAGCGCGTCCGGGTCGTCGGGATGGCGCTCGAACTGCTCGAGCGCCCGCTCGGGCTGGCCGTTGCGCAGCGCGACCCAGCCCAGGTTCAGCTCCGCCTTCCGCGATCCTCCGCGAAACGCCGCCTCCTGCTCCTTCTGGAACGCGGCCTGGTACACGGCGATGTGCTGCGCGGCCTCTTCCCGGCGTCCCGTCCGCGCGAGAAGGGTCCCGAGGTTGTAGTGGGCCCTGGTCAGCGTCTCGTCGAGCCGCAGCGCTTCCCGGTAGGCCGCCTCCGCCTTGTCCGGCTTCTTCGCCGCTTCATAGGCGCTGCCAAGATCGAGCTGGATGCCCGCCGAGTCGGGCTGCAGGGCCGCGGCCCGCTCGAGCTCCACGACGGCCTCTTCCGGCTTCTGCTGGAGAAGGAGGATGCGCCCCAGGATGTGGTGCGCCGGCAGCTTCTCGGGAGCGATCGCGATCGCCTCGCGAAGGCGCCTGACCGCCTCGTCGAAGCGGCCGATCTGTCCCAGGGACGCGCCGAGGAAGAGCACGACCTCGTAGTCGCGCGCCCCGTCCTTCCAGATTCTCTCGAGCTCCCGCGCCGCCTGCGTGAAACGCTGCTGCTCCATCAGGCTCGCCGCGTACTCGGTCCGCAGCTTCAACCGGAAGCCGGCGGGCGCGGCCGCGAGGAGGCTCTCCATCTCGCTGGTTTCCGCGGTCGAAATTGCCGACCTGCCACAGGTACTTCACGAAATCGAAGCGGACGTCGAGGTGGCCGGGGGCCGCCGCGATGGCCCGTTCGAAGGCGCCTTCGGTCCTCGGGTCCTCCAGCGAGGCATAGGCCATGGCCAGCTCGTGGAGCACGCGCGCGTCGCGCGGAGACGCCTTCGCCGCTTTCTCGATCTCCGCGACCCCCTCGGCCGGCCGGCCGGCCGCCCTCAGCGCGGCGGCGAGGGCGAGGTGGCTCTCCGGATTCTCCGGGTCGAGCTCCAGCGCGCGGCGCGCCTCGCCAGCGCCTCGGAGGTCTTTCCGTTCTGAAGGTACGCCCGGGCCAGTGCCCGCCGGGGCTCCGGCCTCTCCGGGAGGGAACGCACGAGCCGCGCGAGAAGATCCTCGGCGGCCCGTGAATCTCCCATGTCGAGCAGGGTCTCGGCGAGCGCGAGCGCGACCGGGCCGTTCTCCGGGTCCTGTCGGAGGGCCTCTTCGTAGAGCCGGCGCGCCGCGGCGAGGTCCCCCTTCCGGCGCGCCTCGGCCGCCTGCGCGGGAAGGTCGGCCGCGCGCGGTCCCGGCGAAACGGCGGGGCGCGGAGCCGGCGCGAGAGAGAGCGCGGCGAGGAGCAGGACGGCGGCCATCGGAATCATCTTGCCAGATCAGGGGCGCGGCGGCTCCTCGATCGTCTGGTAGCGGCCGGGCTTGACGTCGCGGACTTCCTGCGTGATGCCCGACGGCCAGACGATGGTGACGCGCTCGACGGAGGTCGCCGCCCCGATCCCGAAATGGATCCGCGGATCGCTCGAGGAGAGATAGCTGCCGCCGGCCTTCGCCTCGCGGACCTGCCGCCCCGCGGCGGTCTCCAGCGTGACGCGCGCGCCGATCCCCTGGCGGTTGGAGGTCTTCCCGCGCAGCGTCAGTCCGACCCAGTTGCCGCGCTTCCCGTCGTTTCGCAGGAGCTCGAGCGGGCCGCCGGAGTTGGACACCGCGATGTCCACAGCGCCGTCGTTGTCGTAGTCGGCGACGGCCGAACCGCGGCCGACGAGCGGGCGGCGGAAGGGCTCGCCGCAGCCGCGCTCGATGAACTTCCCCTTCCCGTCGTTCCACATCAGGAACGGCCGCTCGGCGTAGGTGACTCCCTGCATCCTGGGGACCTCCAGGACGTGGCCGTTGGCGATGAAGACGTCGAGGCGCCCGGCGTTGGACGCGTCGAAGAAGTTCAGGCCGAAGCCGGAGAAGTTGAAATGCCGGAGGTCCGAAACCGCTCACGCCCGAGACGTCCTCGAAGACCATCGAGCCCAGGTTGCGGAAGAAGCTGTTGGGCTCCGCCTCGAAGTTCGCGACCGCGATGTCGAAGCGCCCGTCTCCGTCCAGGTCTCCCGCGTCCACGCCCATCCCGCCGAACGCGCGGCCCGCCGCGTTGACGCCGGCGCCGGAGTAGAGCGACACGTCCTCGAACTTCATCCCGCCGAGGTTATGGAAGACGAAGTTCATCGTCGTGTCGTTGGCGACGTAGATGTCCGGCCGGCGGTCGCCGTCGAAGTCGGCCACGACGACTCCCAGCCCCTTGCCGAGGGACGCCCCGACGCCGGAGGAGGCCGTGACGTCCGTGAACGTCCCGTCGCCGTTGTTGCGATAGAGGAGGTTTCCGACCGGGGGGTAGAGGCTCGGATGACAGTAGTCGCGCCGCCCCGCGACGGAGTCGCCGCAGAAGTAGTTCTTCTCGACGGAGTAGTCGAGGTACCGCGCGACGAAGAGATCCAGGAACCCGTCCCCGTCGAAGTCCGCGAACGCGGCGGAGGTGGACCAGCCGGAGCCGGCGACGCCCGCCTTCGCCGTCACGTCGGTGAAGGTCCCGTCGCCGTTGTTGCGGTAGAGGATGTTGCCTCCGAAGTTCGTGACGAAGAGGTCCGTGAAGCCGTCGTTGTCGTAGTCGGCCGCCACGGCCCCCATCCCGTAGGCCGCGTCCTTCAAGCCGGCCTTCGCGGTCACGTCGGCGAAGGTCCCGTCGCCGTTGTTGCGGTAGAGGCGGTCCTGCGCGCGCGGGCTGCCGTCGGGCGGGAACGGGCCGGACTGCACGACGTAGAGGTCCATCCAGCCGTCGTTGTCGTAGTCGAGCCACGCCAGACCTGAGCCCATCGTCTCGGGGAGCTGGTGGGCCGGCGTGGCTCCGCGGTCGTGCGTGAACTTCAGGCCGGCGCGCGCGGCGACGTCGGTGAAGACGGCGCGGCAGCCGGCGTCGGGCGACTTTGCGGGAGCCGCCCGTCGGGCAGGACCCAGGGCCAGGGAGCCGGCCAGGAGGAGGAGCAAGGCCGCCGCCGCGACGGGTCTCATGGCGCCTTCGCTTCCTCGCGTTCGCGGGCGAGCGCGTAGCGGACGCGCGGGTCCTTCGGAGAGAGGGAAGCCGCGCGCTCGAGCGCCTCGATTGCCTCGGCGTGGCGGTTGAGGCGCGAGAGCGCGGCGGCCTTGCCGCGGAGCGCCTCGGGATCGTCCGGATGCCGCTCGAACTGCGCCAGGGCTTCTTCGTCCTTTCCGCCGGCCAGATCCGTCCATCCCAGGGCCAGCTCCGCGCGGCGCGCTCCCCTGCGGAAGCGCTCCCGCTGCTCGCGCTCGAAGGCCTCCTGGTAGAGCGCGATCTCCCGCCGCGCCTCCTCCTCGCGCCCGCGCCGGGCGAGCAGCGCGCCGAGCGCGTAATGGGCCCGGGGCAACCCGGGGGCCAGGTCTATCACTTTGCGGTACGTCTCCTCGGCCGCCTCCGGCTGGCCGAGGGCCTCGAGCGCGCGGCCCAGGTCGAGGAGGACCTCCGGCGAGGCCGCCCCCTGCTCGACGGCGCGCGAGAGCTCCCGCCTCGCGGAGGCCGGATCGCCGGAGAGGAGCAGGACGCGGCCCAGGCCCTGGCGCGCCGAGACACGGCCGGGCGCCCGCGCGACAGCCTCCCGGAAGCGTTCCGCCGACTCGGCGAACTTCCCCGTCTCGAGAAGAGTGCCTGCCCACGCCTCGAGCGCCTCCGCGTCGCAGGGAGCGCCGCGGCAGGCCCTGTCGAACTCCCGCGCGGCGTCGACGAACCGCTCCTGCCGTATCAGCTCGAACGCGAAGCGAAGATGGAGCGCGCGGTCCGCCCGCCTCCCGCAACAAGCGGCTCACCTCGGCATTGCCCGCGTCGGCGCGGCCCGCCTGCCAGAGCGCCTCGGCGAGCTCGACCCGAATGGAAAGGTCGCCCGGCGAGAGCGCGATCGCTCGGCGGTACGTCGCTTCGAAGCGCTCGTCGCCGACCGCCGCGTACGCGCCCGCGAGGAGCCGGAGCGCGGCGCCGTCCTTCGGGCGGGCCGCCACCGCGGCCTCGAGCGCCGGCACCGCCTCGTCGGGCCGGCCCGCCGCCATGAGGGCGCTCGCCGACTTCAGCGCCTCCTCCCGTGCAGGAGCCGGCGATGCCGCGAGGAGAACCGACGCTGTCATCCCGAGGAGCGAAGCGAAGAGGGATCCGCCCCGGAAGTGTCGAAAGCGCCAGAGCAGATCCTTCGCTTCGCTCAGGATGACAGAAGAGACGTTAACGCGGCTCGGTGATCGTCAGGGTCTTGTTGATCGCGATGCCGCGCTTGAGCTCGCTCTTCTTTCCCGAAGGCCACAGGACTTCGACGCGCTCGACGCTCGCCGCTTCTCCCAGGCCGAAGTAGAGCGGGAGGACGCTCTGCGAGAGGTATCCGGACTTGCCGTCGTTGTATTTCGTGTAGACGCGGCCGCCCGAGTGGACCTTGACCGTGGCGCCGAGGCCGTTGCGATTGGAGACCGTGCCGTTCAACGCGACCTGGAGAAAGTGGATCTTCTTCTTCTGCGCGAGGTCGCTGACGAGGACCTGGGGCGCCGCGTTGAACTCGTTGGTCACGATGTCCAGGTCGCCGTCCCCGTCCAGATCGAAGAGGACCGACGACCGCGACCCGAGCGTCCCCATCACCGTGATCCTCCCCTTCTGTCCCTCGCAGGCCTTCCTGTCCGCCGCCTCGGTATCGCAATCCAGCTCGAACCAGGCGGTGTGCGTGCGCCCGTCCTTGCGCGGCTCGACGCCGAGGACGAACTCGCTGTCCACGAAACGCTTCCCCTCCTCGTTCAACAGGAGCGAGTTGATGCCGTACCGGAAGGGGAAGCACATGCTGGCGGTGATGAAGATGTCGTCGAAGCCGTCCGCGTTCAAGTCCCCGACGCTCGGTCCCCAGGGCCAGTAGTTCTCGACGCCGACCCTGTCGGAGATCTCCTCGAACTTGCCGTTGCCGAGGTTGTGCCAGAACGCGTTGCCGAAGATGTTGTTGGCGCCCCCCTGGAGGAAGGCGTCGTCCCACTGGATGTTCGACTTCGACTTCTCGCGCTCGGGCGCCTGCGCCTCGCTCATGTCCGAGTGCATGTCGGTGACGAGCAGGTCCATCTTCCCGTCGTTGTCGAAGTCGAAGAACTTGACCCCCATCGCTCCCCAGGGCGTCTTCGGAAAGTGCTGCTCGGTCCTGTCGACGAATTTCTTTCCCCTCTGGTTCTCCAGGTAATGGTCGTCCCCCTGCATGTTCAGGACGTAGAGGCCGGGGAAACCGTCGCCGTCCAAGTCGGTGAAGGTCGCGTCCCCGCTCCAGCCCGTGTACGGGAGGGCGACGGCGTCCGAGACGTCCACGAAACGGTTGTGGCCGGTGTTGCGGTAGAGACGGCTCTTCTCGGTGCGGACCGGCTTCAAGTGCCCGGAGAACGCGTCCTTGTAGCCGAGGAAGTATCCGCCGGTGCCCTTGTCGTCGATCGTGTACTTGCCGACGTTGACGAGAAAGAGGTCGAGCAGGCCGTCGTTGTCATAGTCGAAGAAGACGGCGCCCGAGGAATGCCCGTAGTAGTTGAGCCCGGACTCCTTCGAGATGTCCTTGAAATGGCCCTTCCCGTCGTTCTCGAAGAGGACGTTGCCGCCCCGCACGCTCGTGACGTAGAGGTCCTGGTCCCCGTCGTTGTCGATGTCCGCGAAGGAGGCGGAAACGCTCACGCGGTCGCGCAGCGCGACGCCGGCGGACTCGGTGATGTTCCTGAACTTCCCGCCGCCCAGGTTCTTCCACAGCTCGTTTCCGCCGAGCTGGCTGACGAAGTAGATGTCGGGAAGCCCGTCGCCATCCACGTCCGCGACGGCGATCCCCGTCCCGTGGTCGTAGTGGTTCGGCTTGTAGTACTTCCCGGAGTCCTCCGTGATGCGGTGGACGAAGGTGATTCCGCTCTCCGCGACGCGGTCGGAGAAATGGAAGTCGTGGAAGACCTTCCACTCCCGCGCGGCCTTCTCCTGCGCGGCCTTGCGGGCCGGAAGGCTCGCGACCCCCGCGTCGTCGGGCGGGAAGAGGACGGGCCTGGGGCTTTCCTCCGGCGGCGAGGCCGCCAGCCATCCGACGAACGCTGGCGGCGAAGAGGACGGCGAGACGCGCCGCGTCCTCTTGCTCATGGCTTCTTGCCGGGCAGGACGACCAGCACGATCCCGATCACGCCGGCGCCGACAAAGAGCCAGCGGGCGTTCTCCCAGAGGTCCCGCTTGCCGCGCTCTTCCTTCGAGACGGCGGCCTTGAACTGCCCCTCCAGCGCTGTCGTAGCCCGTCCGCTGGCTCGACGCGAACAGGAAGCCCGCGAGGCCGAGGACGATCAGGATGATTCCGAGTCTGCGCATCAGCAGTGCAGCTCCCTTCAGTACCTGCCATGCCTGGGATCGATCTGCTCCGCCCAATGGTTGATGCCGCCGGCCAGGTTGAAGGCCTTTTCGTACCCCTTCTGGCGCAGGAACTGGACGGCGTTGGCGCTGCGGCCGCCGGTCCGGCAATAAACGACGATCTCGGCGTCCTGCGGAAGCTCGGCGAGCCTGCTCGGCAAGGTTCCCAGCGGGATCTTCACCGAGCCGGGCAGTTCGCTGATCGCCCATTCATGCGGCTCGCGCACGTCCACGAGAGTAACGGCCTCGCCGCGGTCTCGCTTGCCCTTCAGTTCTTCGACGGTGATGGCGGGCGCGGACATGCGCGGAAAAGATACCACTGGCGCCGGCGGCGCCCCGTCCACTTCTCGTGGTTCCGAGCGTCCTCGGCTACGCCGGCGCTGAGGAGGCGAGGGGAGCCCCTCCGCTCCCCGCGGGAGAGCGAGCGTCCGGGACCTTGGACCTTAGACCTTGGACCTCTTCAATACCGCGGCATCGTCGGGTCGATGACCTCCGCCCAGCGGTTGATGCCGCCGGAGAGGTTGCGGACTTTGCGGAAACCGGCCTGGCGCAGGAGCTGAACGGCCTTGGCGCTCCGGGCGCCGGACTTGCAGTGGACGACGATCTCGTCGGCGGTCGAAAGGCGGTTCAGGTTCTCCGGGAGCGTTCCGAGCGGGATCCGGACCGAGTCGGGGAAGGCGCAGATCGCGACCTCGTGCGGCTCGCGCACGTCGATCAGGACGAGATCGTCCCCGCGCTCGAACATGGCCTGCAGCTCCTCGACGCCGATCTCGGGGACGCCGGCCGCGGCGGCCGCCGCCTCGGGCTCGATGCCGCAGAAGGCCTCGTAGTCCACGAGCTTCGTGACCGTCGGATGGGGCCCGCAGATCACGCACTCCGGGTTCTTCCGGAGCTTCAGCTCCCGGAAACGCATCGAGAGCGCGTCCACGAGGAGCAGCCGGCCGATGAGCGGATCCCCGGAGCCGAGGATCAGCTTGATCGTCTCGGTGGCCTGCATGACTCCGAGAAGCCCGGGCAGGATCCCGAGCACTCCCCCCTCCGCGCAGGACGGGACGAGCCCGGGAGGCGGCGGCTCGGGATAGAGGCAGCGGTAGCAGGGCCCCTTCTGCGCCCAGAAGACGGAGGCCTGCCCCTCGAAGCGGAAGATCGAGGCGTAGACGTTGGGCTTGCCCGTCAGCACGCAGGCGTCGTTGACGAGGTAGCGCGTCGGGAAGTTGTCCGTCCCGTCGGCCACGATGTCGAAGTCGCGGAAGATCTCCAGCGCGTTCTCGGAGGTGAGCCGCTCCTCGAACGGCACGATCCTCACGTGCGGGTTGACGCCGGCGAGCCTCTCCGCCGCGGCGGCGAGCTTCGGGCGCCCGACGTCCTTGACGCCGAAGAGGATCTGCCGCTGCAGGTTCGAGTCGTCCACGACGTCGAAGTCCACGAGGCCGATCGTCCCGACCCCGGCCGCCGCGAGGTAGAGCGCGAGCGGAGAGCCCAGGCCTCCCGTGCCGATCGCGAGCACGCGCGCGGCCTTCAGCTTCTTCTGCCCCTCCATGCCGACCTCCGGCATGATCAGGTGGCGCGAGTAGCGGCGGATCTCCTCGTTGGAGAGCGCGGTGTCCGCGGCCGCTTCCGTGGCCGACGGCGAGCCGCCGGCGATCGACGGGATGATCGAGAGCGCGTCGGCTTCGGAGACCGGCGTCGCCCCGTTCCCGAGGTAGCGGACGTCCTCGTCGTTCTTGTAGACGTTGACGAAGGAGCGCAGCTTCCCCTCGTCGTCGTAGAGGTGCTTGCGCAGCGCCTCGTGGCGCGCTGATCAGGCTCTCGAGCGCGTCGGCGACGGTGCGGCCCGCCACTTCGACGCTCGCGAGCTCCGCCCGCGTAGGGGCGCAGCGGCGTCGGCAGGAGGATCTTCGGCATGGTCTTACTCCCCGGAGCCCTGGATGCGGATCTCTTCCCGCTCGAAGGCCCCGCGATCTTCCGAAAGAACGTAAGAAGCGGCCTCGCCGGGGACCCCGGCGCAGACCGACAGGACGACGTAGTGAAAGAAGGGGAAGCCGTGCTCCCGGTCGTACTCGGACGGAACCGCCGGGTGATCGGGATGCGAGTGGTAGAAGCCGAGCACCGACAGGCTCTCCGCGTCGGCCTGCCGCTCGACGCGCGCGTACTCGAGCGGCTCGATCACGTACCGGCGCCGCCTCTCGTCGCGGCGGGCGTTCTCCATCCGCTCGATCCGCGCGACGCGGGCCGAGCCGTTGCCGTTGCCGGCAATCCCGAGCAGCGCGCCGCAGCACTCCTCCGGATAGGCCTCGCGGCCGTGCTCGCGGATCGCGTCGAGAGTCCGTGGATCGAGCGTGATCATCGCTCCTCCCAGAACGGCTCCGAGAGATACCTCCCGCCGCCGTCGCAGAGGATGGTGACGATCGTCGCCGGGCGGTCCGTCATCTCGCGGGCGACCCGGAGCGCCGCGACGACGTTGGCCGCGGCCGAGGGTCCGACGAGGATTCCCTCTTCCCGCGCGAGGCGCCGGCACATCGCGTAGGCCTCCTCGGTCGCGACCTCGAGGCTCGCGTCGGCGAGCGTCGGGTCGTAGATCGGGGGCACCATCGCCGACGCCATGTGCTTCATCCCGTCCAGGCCGTGCATCGGGCCGTCGGGCTGCATCGAGACGCAGACGACGCGCCGCGACTTCGACTTCAAGTACCGCGTCACGCCGCCGAACGTCCCGGTCGTCCCGAGCCCCGCGACGAAGTGGGTCAACTCGCCGCGCGTCTCCTCCCAGATCTCCGGCCCCGTCGTCTCGAAGTGCGCCCGCCAGTTCGCCGGGTTCGAGTACTGGTCCGGGTAGAAGTACTTCTCCGGCTCCGCGGCCGCCATCGCGCCGGGCCTTGCGGATCGCGCCGTCGGAGCCCTCGAGCGGGTCGGTCGGGACGATCTCGGCGCCGAACGCCCGGAGGATCGCCGTCTTCTGGGCCGAAGAGCCCCTGGCCGGAACGCAGAGAGTGACGGGAAACCCCAGCGCCCTTCCGATCATCGCGTCGGCGATCCCCGTGTTGCCGGAGGTCGCTTCGAGGATCGTCTTGCCGGGCGCGAGCAGGCCGCGCCGCAGCCCGTCCAGGAGCATCGCGCGGGCGGGCCGGTCCTTCACGCTCCCGCCCGGGTTCATCTGCTCGGCCTTGGCGAGGAGGCGCAGTCCGGGCACGCCGGCGCCGATGCGCGAGAGGTCGAGCAGCGGCGTGTTGCCGATCGCCTCGAGAAGGCCGATGCCCGGAGCGCTCATCGCCCTGGCCGCCGCTTGCGCATGTTCATTCATTCCACATCTCCACGCCCCAGAAATCAAAAGCCCGCCGGTTTAGTCCGGCGGGCTCAGTGTCGTTCGGATTCGGGAAACTATCGCGGGCAAACACCGGCGCCGGCCGGACCCTCTCGGGCCCTCCCCGTACAACAGCACGCCGCCGCCTTTCGCATCACCGTCCCCATTTCTAACACAGACTTACGCTTCCCTGGCCATCGAGATTCTCAACATCGAGCCGGAGCGGGAGATTTCACAGGTCCGGAAGGACGTGCGGGCGACGGCGGGACGGACGACCCGGTCGGCCTCCGCCGCCGTGAAACCATGTCCGCGCAAGCCCTTGCGGACGAGCCTCTCCGGGAGCCGCAGCCAGCCGAAGAGCGGGCGCTGGTCTCGCCGAAGATCCTCCCAGGGAAGCCTCCGGGTCCCCCTCGTAGATCCAGAACCGCCCGCCGGGCCTCAAGGCCCCGTGGACCGCCTCGAGCCCCGCCTCCGGCTCCTCCCAGTGGTGGAAGGAGAGGACCGACAGCGCGAAGTCGAACTCCTCCCGGAGGCCCAGATTCTCCACCGCGCCCCGCCGGAACTCGAGGTTCGCCGGCCGATGTCGCCGCTCCGCCC
This sequence comes from uncultured Acidobacteriota bacterium, assembly GCA_963741435.1. GTDB lineage: Bacteria > Acidobacteriota > Thermoanaerobaculia > UBA5066 > Gp7-AA6 > JAWOLE01. The sequence continues at coordinate 26,861 of CAVUIX010000016.1, forward strand.
GCCGGATCATGGCCTCCGACTCGTCCACGCCGACGACCGCGAGGCCCGGCGCTCGCGCGGCAAGGAGGCGGTCCAGGTTCCCGGGCCCGCACCCGACGTCGAGGAGTCTCCCCTGCTCGATCGGGATCTCGGCGGCGATGCGGCGATGGAGCGGTTCGAGGCTCGGCTCCGCCCCCAGCTGGTAGAAGAACGACCGGACCGCGCCGAACTTCTCTGGCCCGCCTCCTTTGAGATTCGTCACGGGTCTCTATCCTGTCATCCCGGGCCCTTCGCCCCTCTCTGTCATCCCTTCGCGCTGCTCCTCCTGTCATCCTGAGCGAAGCGAAGGATCTGCTCCGGTGAGAGCCGGCCGACCGGGCAGATTCTTCGTCGCTGCGCTCCTCAGAATGACAAGAGGAAGGTCCCGCCCTTCTAATGACAAGAGGAAGACCCCGGCCCTCTGAATGACAGGAGAGAACCGTGACTTCTGAATCACACGAGTTCCGGACCGCGTCTGATAGATTCACGCCGCCAAGGAGGCCGTGCCACCGTGCTGCCCGAATTCAAGAACGAGCCCCTGACCGATTTCTCGAAGGAATCCAACCGCGCCGCGTTTGCCGACGCGCTCCGCAGAGTCGAAGCCCGGCTCCCGATCCAGGGGAAGAACCGGATCGGCGCAGTCAAGACCGGCGCGGCGAAGACGCTCGAGTCCGTCAACCCGGCCCGGCGGTCGCAGGTCATCGGCCATTTCCCGCAGGGGACCCGGGAGGACGGAGAGCGCGCCGTCGAGGCGGCCGCGGCGGCCTTCCCCGCCTGGAGCCGGACGACAGCCGGAGGAGCGGTGGAAGACGATCCTGCGCATCGCCGCGATCCTGCGCGAGAGGAAGCACGAGTTCTCCGCGATGATGGTCCTCGAGGAGTCCAAGTCCTGGGCCGAGGCGGACGGCGACACGGCCGAGGCGATCGATTTCTGCGAGTTCTACGCGCGGGAGATGGAGCGGCTGGCGCAGCCGCAGCCGCTGACGCCGTATCCGGGGGAGAAGAACGAGCTGGAGTTCCTGCCGCTCGGCGTCTGCGCGGTCATCCCGCCGTGGAACTTTCCCCTCGCGATCCTGGCCGGGATGACGACGGCCGCGCTCGTGACCGGGAACACCGTGGTCTTGAAGCCCTCCTCCGACGCGCCCGCCATCGCGACGATGTTCGTCGAGGCCGCCGAGGAGGCCGGCCTGCCGCCGGGCGTCCTGAACTTCGTGACGGGCGGCGGCTCGACCGTCGGCAACGCGATCGTCGAGCACCCGAAGACGCGGATGGTCGCGTTCACGGGCTCGCGCGAAGTCGGCGTCGAGATCTCGGAGAAGGCGGGCAGGGTCCTCCCGGGCCAGATCTGGATCAAGCGCGCGGTGCTCGAGATGGGGGGCAAGGACTTCATCCTCGTGGACGAGACGGCCGACCTCGAGGAGGCCGCGAAGGGGGTCGTCGCCGCCGCGTTCGGTTTCCAGGGGCAGAAGTGCTCGGCGTGCTCGCGCCTGATCGTGCACGAGAAGGTCCACGGGCCGCTGCTCGAGAAGGTGGTCGCGAAGACGAAGGCCCTGAAGGTGGGGGACGTCCGCGATCCCGAGAACACCGTCGGCGCCGTCATCAACGAGCGCGCCCAGAAGACGATCCTCGATTACGTCGAGGTGGGGCGGCGCGAGGGCAGGATCGTCGCCGGCGGCGGGCCGGGCCCGGCGGAGGGCTTCTTCGTCATGCCGACGGTCGTGGACGAGATCGAGCCGAAGGACCGCCTCGCGCGGGAGGAGATCTTCGGCCCGGTGCTGGCCGTGATCAAGGTCAAGGACTTCGACGAAGGGATCGCGGTCGCCAACGACACCGAGTACGGCCTGACCGGCTCGCTCTACTCCCGCGACCGGGAGCGCCTGGAGCGCGGCAAGCGGGAGCTCTTCTGCGGCAACCTGTATCTGAACCGCAAGTGCACCGGGGCGCTCGTCGGCGTCCATCCCTTCGGCGGTTTCAACATGTCGGGAACGGACTCGAAGGCCGGAGGCCGCGAGTACCTCTATCTCTTCACGCAGGCCAAGGCGATCTCGGAGAAGATCTAACCGGGATCGGAACCGAAAGGAGGGTCGCGATGTTCCGGTTGTTCGGCCTCCTCGTCCTGGTCCTCGACATCATCGCGCTCGTCTCGCTGCTCCAGAGCGGCGCGGACACCGCGACCAAGATCCTGTGGGCCCTTCTGATCATCTGTCTGCCTGTTGCTCGGGATGATCCTGTACTTCCTCATGGGCCCGGGCCGGCGGAAGGTCATCTGAGGACGCGGTGACGGAAGGCTCGTTTCCCTCCGCCGCGCGCCGGTTCGAGGCGGTCGGCTTCTCGGAGATCGTCAAGGTTCGCAACCGCGTTCTGGAGCTCCTGGCCGCGGGTCACAAGGTCTGGCGGTTCGAGGGGGGCGAGCCCTACATGCCCACGCCGCAGCCGATCAAGGACGCCATGGCGGCGGCGCTGGCGCGCAACGAGACCCGCTACGCGCCTTCTTCGGGAGTGCCGGAGCTGCGGCGGGCGATCGTCGAGAAGGTGAGGAGGAAGAACGGGATCCCCGCCGACGACGACAGCCCGATCGTCGTCAACGGCGGGATGCACGGCCTCTTCTCGGCCTTCGCGACGCTGCTCGATCCGGGGGACGAGGTCCTGATGTTCTCCCCGTACTGGACGCCGATCATGGACGTCGTGACCTATCACGGCGCTTCCGCCAGCGCTCGTGGGCGCCGCGCGCGCCCGCCGCGAGGGGCTGACCGCCGCCCTCGCCGCGGCGGCGACGCCGCGGACCAAGCTCCTCTACTGGAATTCGCCGGTGAATCCCTCCGGAGGAGTCTTCTCGCGCGCCGAAGTGGAAGAGGTCTGCGCGTTCGTCCGCGAGAAGGGCCTCGCGATGATCTCCGACGAGGCGTACGAGGACCTGATCTACGAGGACGTGGAGCACGTCTCCCCCGCTTCCCTCCCCGGGATGTTCGAGCGGACGATCTCCGTTTTCACGCTGTCGAAGACCTATTCCATGACCGGCTGGCGCGCGGGCTACGTCGTCGTCCCCGGGCGCTGGCGAACGGCGATGAAGACGTTCGTCCTCTACTCGATCAACGGCGTCTCGACGCCGACGCAGTGGGCCGCGCTCGAGGCCCTGCGCCTGCCGGACGCGTTCCTCGCCGAGGCGAAGGAGGGGTACCGCCGCCGGCGGGACGCCCTGGTCGCGGGGCTCCGCGCCTCCGGTTTCGAGCTCGAGGCTCCGCCGGCCGCCCTGTACCTCTTCCCGAAGGTTCCCGACTCCCTGGGCCCGGATTCGCGCTCGGCCGCGCGCGCCCTGCTCGACGGCGCCCGCGTCGCCACCGTGCCCGGGCTCGTCTTCGGCCCGGAAGGAGAAGGCCACCTGCGCTTCTCCTTCTCCGTCGCCGAGGACACCATCGCCGGAGGAGTCGAAGCGTTGAGGACCTTCGCCGCCGCTCCGGTCTCGCGATAGCGACGACTACCGCCTGTAGGCGTCGGGCCGGCGATCGTCCAGGAAGGGAAAGCGCGCGCGGGTCTCCGCGACCTTCTTCAGGTCGACCTCGCAGAGAAGGACCCGTCGCCCGGTCGTCGCCCTCGGCGAGGGTCTCTCCCGAGGGAGAGATGAGCGCGGAGTCGCCGGCGTAGTGGAGGCGCCCGCCGTCGCCGACGCGGTTGACGCCGGCGACGTAGGCCTGGTTCTCGACGGCGCGGGCGCGCAGGAGGAGGCGCCAGTGCTCGCGGCGCTCCTCCGGCCAGTTGGCGACGACGGCGAAGAGGTCCGTCTCGGCCGCGGCGAGGCGGAAGGGCTCGGGAAGCGCAGGTCGTAGCAGACGAACGGGGTCACGCGGACTGCCCTCGACGTCGGCGGTGACGACACGGTCGCCGGGCGTGTACTCGCGGTGCTCGCCCGCGAAGGAGAAGGGGTGGATCTTCGCGTAGCGGGTCACGGCGCCCTGCGGCGAGACGAGGAGCGCCATGTTGCGCGGCGAGGGCTCGCCCGACTCGGGGATCGACGCGAGGATCCAGAGGTTCAGGGACTTCGCCTGCTCGCGAAGGAAGGTCTCCGAGGGGCCGCCGGGCGGCTGCGCGACGCGCGCCGCGTTCATGGAGAAGCCGGTCGAGAACATCTCGGGGAGGATCGCGAGGCGCGCGCCGCCCGCGGCGGCCTCGGCGAGCATCGGCGCGGCGCGGCGGTGGTTTTCCTCCACGTCTTCCCAGGCGATGTCGGTTTGAAGAAGAGCGATGCGCATCGTTACGCCCTCACCCCGCCCCTCTCCCGGAGGGAGAGGGAGTGGAGACGGCGGACGGCTTCTCTCAGGGTCTCGTCTTTCTTGCAGAAGGCGAAGCGGGCGTAGGTCTTGCCGTAGCGCGTGTTCTCGTAGAAGGCGCTCGGGGGAATCGCGGCCACGCCGATCTCCTCGATCAGGTGGCGGCAGAACGCGACGTCGTCGTCGAAGCCGAGAGGACGGAAGTCGGCGCAGACGTAGTACGTGCCGGCGGGCGGATCGGCGCGGAACCCGAGGCGGGACAACTCCTCGACCAGGTAGTCGCGCTTCCGGCGATACGAGGCGGCGAGGTCCCGGTAGTAGTCCGGGCCGACGAAGAGAGCCGCGGCGGCGGCGTGCTGGAGCGGAGTGGCCGTCGCGAACGTGATGAACTGGTGCGCGGCGCGGACGGCGGCCGTCAGCGGCGGCGGCGCGGCGGCCCAGCCGATCTTCCAGCCGGTCAGCGAGAAGGTCTTGCCGAAGCTGGAGATCGTGATCGTGCGCTCGCGCATCCCCGGCAGCGCCGCCATCGGGACGTGCTCGCCGTCGTAGAGGATGTGCTCGTACACCTCGTCGGTGATGCAGAGGACGTCGCGCTCGCGGCAGAGCCCGGCGACGAGCTCCATCTCCTCGCGGGAAAAGACCTTGCCGGTGGGGTTGTGCGGAGTGTTGAGCAGGATCGCCCGCGTCCTGCCGGTGAACGCGCGGGCGAGCTCCTCCCGGATCGAAGCGCCAGTCCGGCGCGTGCAGCGTCACGAACCGCGGGACGGCGCCCGCCATCGCGACGCTCGCGCGGTAGGAGTCGTAGTAGGGCTCGAAGAGGACGACCTCGTCGCCGGGCTCGCAGGTGCCCTGGATGGCCGCGAAGATCGCCTCGGTCGCGCCGGAGGTGACGGTGAATTCCGTGTCCGCGGCGTAGTCGAGGCCGTAGTCCCGCCGATACTTTGCGGCGAGCGCGGCGTGGATCTCCGGGATGCCGCTCATCCGCGCGTACTGCCCGCGCCCCTGCCGGATCGCCTCGACGGCGGCCTCCTTGACGAAGTCCGGACCGTCGAAGTCCGGGAATCCCTGCGCGAGGTTGACGGCCCCGTGCTCGTTGGCGAGGCGCGTCATCTCCGTGAAGATCGTCGTGCCGAACCCCTGGAGCCGGCGGGCCATGACGGGGCGCATGGGAGAAAGCTATCAGCTATCGACGTCAGCGATCCCCTGCTCCTTGTCATCCTGAGCGCAGCGAAGGATCTGCCCTCTCGATGGGCAGGACGGAGCAGATCCTTCGTCGCTTCGCTCCTCAGGATGACAGCGGCGCCAGAATCCCGATTCCGGAACGCATACTTACGAGCCGGAAAGCTGATAGCTTTTCACCATGCCGACAAAGACACACTACCGCGTCGCCATCATCGGGTCCGGGCCGGCCGGCTGGACGGCGGCGCTCTACGCCTCGCGCGCGGAGCTCGAGCCCGTGGTCATCGAGGGGCCGCAGCCGGGAGGACAGCTCACGATCACGACGGAAGTCGAGAACTATCCCGGCTTCAAGGACGGCATCCAGGGCCCCGAGATGATGGAGATCTTCCGGGACCAGGCCAAGCGCTTCGGCACGGACGTCGAGCTCGACACGGTCACGGAGGTGGACTTCTCGATGCGCCCCTTCCGCCTGACGCTCGACGCCGGCGGCGCCCTGACGGCGGACGCGGTGATCGTTTCGTCCGGCGCGTCGGCGAAGCTCCTCGGGCTCGAGTCGGAGACGCGCCTCATGGGGCACGGGGTGTCGGCCTGCGCGACCTGCGACGCCTTCTTCTTCAAGGGAAAGGAGGTCGTCGTGGTCGGAGGCGGCGACACGGCGATGGAAGAGGCCACCTTCCTGACGAAGTTCGCCACGAAGGTGACGATCGTCCACCGCCGCGACGAGTTCCGGGCGTCGAAGATCATGCTCGAGCGGGCGCGCATGAACCGGAAGATCGCCTGGAAGGTCAACGCCACCGGTCACGGAGATCCACGGGACGCCCGGCGGCGGCGTGACGGGCGTGACGCTGGAGGACACGCGCACCGGGAACCACTCTCGAGTTCGCCACGCAGGGGGTCTTCCTCGCCATCGGTCACTCGCCCAACACCGCGATCTTCCGCGGGCAAGCTCGAGATGAACGAGGTCGGATACCTGAAGGTCCAGAGCCCCTCGACGCGAACGTCGGTCGAGGGCGTCTTCGCGGCGGGAGACGTCGCGGACCCGACGTACCGCCAGGCCGTCTCCGCCGCCGGCGAAGGGTGCAAGGCCGCCATCGACGCCGAACGCTGGCTCGCCTCGAAGGGGATGCACTGAAGCCAGACGGGAGGCGGTAGGCGGGAGGCGGAAGGCGAGTGGACGAGCCGCCCGAAGAGGACCCCCGGAAGACGCGGTTCGTCTCGATACTCCTCTACGTCATGGGATTCATGGGAGGCCTGGCCTTGCTCGCCTATGCGGTGGCCTGGCTCCTGCGCCACCGCTGATCTCTCCCGGACGCGGGAAACAGGCCGCCCCTTTCCCCGTACTATCCAACGCGGCCATGACGAAATCTTCCTGGAACCGGGTCAACCCCTGGCGGGGGCTCGGCGTCATGCCGAAGGAAGTGTGGGTCCTCTCCGCGGCGACGGTGGTCAACAAGGCGGGTTCGATGGTCCTCGCCTTCCTCATGCTGTACCTGACGCGCAGCCTCGGCTTCTCCGTGGGCGCCGCCGGCACGGTGCTGCTTCTCTACGGGGCCGGAGCGCTCGTCGCGGCTCCGATCTCCGGGGTCCTTTCCGACCGCTATGGGCCGATTCGCATCATGCGAGGATCGATGCTTCTGTCCGGCGCGCTCCTCCTGGTCTTTCCCCTGGCGCGGAGTCTGCCGCTCGTCGTCGTCCTGACGCTCGCGCTCTCGATCACGGCGGAGTCCTTCCGTCCGGCCAACCTGACGATCTTCGGAGACCTCGTCCCGCCCGAACACCGCAAGACGGCGTTCGCCGTCAACCGCCTCGCTATCAACCTCGGGATGAGCGTCGGCCCCGCCGTGGGCGGATTTCTCGCGACGTTCGCCTTCCGACTCCTCTTCCTCGTCAATGGATTGACGTCACTGGCCGCCGGGGCCATTCTCGTTGCCGCGGCCTTCCCGAAACACCGCCGCGGCGCGGACACCCGCGAGCTTGCCGCGGTCGTCTCCCCCTTCACCGGGTCGTTGCGCGGCCACCGCGACCCGCGCCTCGTCTTCTTTCTGGCAGGGGTCTTTCCGGTGGCGGTCATTCTCTTCCAGCACATCGCCAGCATGTCCGTGTTCCTGGTGAACAACCTCCACTTCTCGGCGGCGACCTACGGCCTCCTCTTCACGTTGAACTGCCTGATGATCGTGTTCCTCGAGGTTCCGCTCAACATTGCGACCGCTCACTGGCCGCACCGGCGGACGCTCGCCCTGGGCGCTCTCCTCTTCGGCATCGGCTTCGGCGGGCTCGCCGTCGCGTGGGACATCTGGTCCGTCGTGGCGACGGTCGTCGTCTGGACCTTCGGCGAGATGTTCTTCTTCCCCGGCATGGCGGCGTACCTGACCGACATCGCGCCGCCCAGCCACCGCGGCGAATACATGGGACTCTCGCAGATGGTCATGGGCCTCGCCTTCATGGTCGGGCCGTGGGGAGGGATGCTCCTTCTCGGCCGCTTCGGGGGAAAGGCGCTGTGGGGCGCGATGTTCCTGCTGGGCGTCGGCGCGTCGTTCCTGATGGGGCGCCTCGTGGAGCCGGAGCACGCGGCGGAGATTGGGACGGTTCCGTTGCCGACGACGGCGCACTCGGCGGAGCCGTAGCCGTCGCTCCGCGCTTGCGCGAGATCTGCGCCGTTCGGCGCACCGGCGAGCGGCTCCGCTCCTCGCGGCGCGACGCGCGAGGCGCCTCCCTTCGGTTACTTCGGAGACTCCGCGCCGCGACCAGGGCCTAGCACGACTGGAGCGAGTAACCGGGGGGCGCGCGAGCGATGGGTCTTCAGGGGACTACGGGGAGCATGCGGTAGCCGCAGTCTCGGAAGTCGCGGTCGAAGGTGAAGGCGGCTTCGAGGCCGAGGCGCTCCATGACCTCGAAGCTTGCACAGTCGGTCAGCGAGAGCCGCTTGTCGGCGAAGCGGGTCATGCGGGCGAGCGCCCCGCTGACGATTTCGGAATCCGAAAAGATCAGCTCGTAACGGCGGCTCCGGAGGAGGTCACGGGCGGCGGCGACGGCCCTTTCGGCTCCGGCTCTTGCCCGCAGGAGCGTGACCACCTCCGCGAGGATGAGCTCCGTCATCACGAGCCGCGCTTCCGGGTGCCCCCGCACGAACTCCGCGGCGGCCCGGTGGTTCCAGCGACGTGGGGGATCTGCCGTCGAGCAGAATCGGGACGCTCCCGAGAGCAGCTCCTTCGCTGCGCTCAGGACGCCAGCGGGAGAAGCGAGGGATGACAGACTGGGAGCAGCGAAGCAATGACAGTTGGACTGTGTCCGCGAACTTACGCCTCGACTAATTTACCGAGCGGCGATGGGGGACGCGGAGCGGCGGACTTCGGCGACCTCGGGGAGATCGGGATCGGCGTGGCGCCAGACCGCGGCGAGCCGGCGGTAGGCGTCCTCGGAAGCGGCGCGGTCCCCGGCTTTCGCGGCCGCCCGGGCGAGGCCGAGGAGCGAGAGCGCGCGGCCGGGAGCGCCGGAGAGGGAACGCTCGAACTCGGCTCGAGCCTCGGCGGGCTTGCCGGCCGAGAGGAGCATCTCGCCCGAGAGCTCGTGGGCCGGCTTGGCGACGTCCGGCGGTCCGAAATCGAAGCTCATCGTGTCTTCGGCGGCGGCCGCCTCTTTCGCGAGAGCGAGACCCCGCTCCGGTCCGCGCGGACGCCGCGAGGAGAGCCTCGAGCTCCTTCTTCATGACGGCGTCGGCCGAAGCTCCGGACGCCCTGCCCCATCGCGTACATCGAGCCGCCGCCGTGATGCGGCTCCGCCGTTTCTTTTCCGATCGAGTCCGCCGCCTTCCGGGCCCGCTCCCAGTCCTTCCTCCCGGCGGCCGCGAAGCCTTCGGCGAAGATCGCGATGCCCCGCTCGGATCCGGGCAGGGAGCGCGCCACGTCGCCGTCGAAGCGCCGCGTCTCGACGACGTAGGCCGCGCGCATCATCGCGAGGTGCATCTTCGCGCGGCTGGAGCCGCTCTTGCCCGCGTCCTCTTCCATCGTCGCGAGCGCCTTGCGGGCGTCGCCGTAGCGGCCCATCTGGAGATACGAATACTCCAGCCAGAGGAGAGCGTGGTAGTTGTGGTAGTTGGGTCGTCGGGGCCGAGCTTCTTGCGATCGGCCCGGTCGAGCGAGGCCTTCCAGGCGGCCTCGTTGGACGCCGCCGCCTCCTCCCACATCCCGGAGGCGAAGAAGATGTGCGACGGCATGTGCAGCGCGTGGCCGGCCGCGGGCGCGATCTTCGCGTAGACGCGGGCCGCGCGCATGCCGAGCGGCGCGTGGACGGGATCGTCGTAGGAGTGGATCAGGTAGTGGACCGCGCCGGGGTGCAGCGGGTTCTTCGCGAAGACCTCTTCGGCGACCGCGGCGGCCTTCATGTAGGTCGGGTAGTCGCGCTTGCCCTCGCAGGTTCCCAGGAGCGCGAGGGAGTAGAAGGCCGCGGCGTTCTCGTCTTCGGGAAATTTCTCGTGGAGCCGGCGCATCGCTTCGGCGTAATCCTTGTCGTTGGCCGCCTTGTCCCCCTTGCCGTAGAGCGCCTCGACAGCGGACAGGTACATCTTCTCCCGCTCGGTCGGCGCCTTCGCGAGGCGGGCCTCCGGAGTCGGGGCGAGCTTCTCCAGGGCCTTGCGCGCGGCGCCGGCATCCTGCTCCATCCAGAGCGGATGGTTGAACGTCATCGCTTCGCCCCAGTAGGCCATGGCGAATCCGGGCTCGGCCTTTTCCGCGGCCCGGAATTCCTCGGCCGCGTCGTCGAACTCGAAGCTGTGGAGCAGGAGAGCGCCGCGCAGGAAGTGCTTCTGCGCCTCCGCGGAGCCCGACGTCGGAAAGTCGATGCGGCCCAGCTCGTCCGCCCGGACGGCGGCCGTTCCCGCCAGCGAGCAAGCCCAGAGCGCCGCGAGCGCACAGCCTTTGTCTCCACATTCGGGTCACAGCCTCCTCCTTCTCGAAGTCCTCACCACGGAAGCTCCAGGGCCGCGGACAGGAACCTCGGGAGCGGGCTCATCTTCCCGCATTCCGCCACGAAGCCGGACAGGAACCGCGGACTCGCGACCTCCCGGTCGGAGAGGCGGACCGAAGAGACGAAGTCCTTGCGCTTCAGGTCCTCGATGAACGGGTGATCCGCATCGTAGCCCCGGGGCGGGCGGCGCAGCCTCTCCGCCTCGGCGGGAAGGCCGGCGCGCGCTCTCTTCCATTCCGCGGGACGCGCGGCGATCGCCTCGCGCACCTTCGCGAGCGCCGCCGAGTCCGGGTGCCAGAGGCCGGCCGCCGCGAAGCAGCGCGCCCGGCTCGAGGTGGAGATAGAAGCCGGGCGTGTGAACGTCCTTGCCGCCGCGGACGGGAAAGTACATCCCCGCGTGCGTCTTGTACGGGCTCTTGTCCTTCGAGAAGCGCGTGTCGCGGTAGATGCGGAAGAGAGAGCCGCCGGACGGCCGCGGGTCGGCCACGAGCCGGCGGCTGACCTTGCGCAGGAGCGGGCCGAGATCCGAGATGAACCGCAGGCACGGCTCGCGCAGAGCCGTCTCGTACCGGTCGCGATTGGCCTGGAACCAGTCGCGGGAGTTGTTCTTCGCGAGCTCGCGAAGAAAGCGGAAGAGCTCCGGCGAGAAGTGGCTTGCCGCGGCCACGATCAGCCTCCGAGGATCTTCTTCGTCAGCGCGGGAACCCGCCCGAGAAGGCGCGCGTAGATCGCGAGCTGGCCGCGGTGGTATTCCTCGTGGGAGATGCCGTGGTGCATCCAGGCCAGCCGCGTCCCCATCTCCCCGTCGAAGCGGCGGATGTGCTGGAGCATGTGGAGCTCTCCCGCGGGCCGGATCTTCTTCTCCCCGTCCGAGTGCGTCTTGCGCAGGGCCGCGAGGAGCGAGGCCTTCGACCTCCAGCCCGGAGACCCCGCGCCCGTACTCGTGGAGGAACCCCTCGTAGGACTTGCGCCGGAAGTCTCCGTCGGGCCTCGAGAGCTCCCCCGCCATCATGAGGCCCGACTCGATGACGTGCTGGACGAGCTCCAGCGCCGAGCGGGACTCCGGCGCCGGGCGGAAGGAAAGGTCCTTGTCGGGGAGGTTGCGCAGCTCGTCCACCACGCCGTCCCGCGCGAACTTCCAGGCCTCCAGGGCTTCCTCGAGAATCGTTGTCCGTGCCGTCATTCGTAATCCTCCGCGAACCGGAGAGTGTACCGGCGGCGGGACGAGACTTCTACTTCAGCCCTTCCATGACGGCCGCGTCCGGGTTCACGATCCGCCGGCATCACTTCGAAGCGCTCCGGCTGCGCGACTTCAGCTCCTCGAACCAGTTCAGGGCGAGGTTGAGATTCTTCGGGGCGGTGTCGGCGGTCTCGTCCTTGATCAGGAGGAAGCGCTTTCCGTCGCGGGAGATGTCCCAGGGGCTCTCGTACTCACCCTCGAAGAGCGTCTCCGGGCGTGAGGCGGAGAAAGGCCGGCGACGTCGTGACCGCGACGCGCAGGATCTTCTTGTCCTTCCGGTAGAAGATCTCCCGGCCGTCCGGCGCCCACAGCGCCACCCGTCCCCCTTCGGTCGAGATCTGCCACTTGCCGCCGGGTCCCGGGAACTCGGTGACGTAGACCTCCACCTTCCCCGACTCGTTGGATTCGTAGGCCAGCCAGCTTCCATCGGGCGAGAGCCTCGCTCCGCTGTAGCGGAACTGTCCCTGCAGGAAGGGGCGAGGAGACGGCCGACTTCTCGAATGGATGGATCCAGATCTCGCTCGCGTTCTTCCCGAGGCGGACCTTGTCGTAGACGAGAAGCTTCCCGTCGGGCGAGAACGGACCGGCGGTCGAGTTGTCCTGAGTCCGAAGTCAGCCGCTCCTCCGCGCCGCTCCCATCGGAGGCGCGAGCGTAGAGGTTGTAGTCTCCGGCCTGGCTCGACTCGTAAACGATGCGCTTGCCATCCGGCGACCAGATCGGGACGCCGTCGTCCTTCCCGAAGGAGAAGCGCGTCAGGGTGTCGCGGTCCGTGTCGAGGACCCAGATATCGTAGGTCTCCGCCTGGACCTGCACGGCGATGCGCTTGCCGTCGGGGGAAACGCGCAGGTCGCTGAAAGAGCTTTCGATCTTCGTGACCGGGAGCCGATCCCCCGCTCCGGTCCACCCACAGCAGAGAGCGCTCGGGCAGCGCCATGCCGCCGGAGGCGTAGAGCAGGGTCCCGTTGCTCGAAACCGCGTAACTCGCGCCTCCATTGGTGTTCTCGTAAACGCCCTGCGCGACCGCGGCGGGGACTCCCGAGAGCTCGAGCCGGCCGAGGTCGAACGGCACGCGAGAAGAGGGTGCCGCCTCGCACGTAGAGAAGATGTCCCGACGCGGCATAGCGTCCGTACGTCGCGCCTTTGACCACGATCTTTCGCTCGCCGGTTGACGAGAGGGGACACGGCGAGGGCGTAGTCTTCCAGGCTTCCGCCGGTGAAGATCGTGTAGAGGACCGCCTTGCCTCCGGGCAGGACCTCCGGCCAGATGTGCCCGCGGTTCTCCCCTTTCGCATCCACTTTCGTCACGGGCTTCGGCTCTCCGCCGGAAGCGGGGACCCGCGAAAAGCCCGCCCGTCCATTTCCGCGTGAACACGATCGTGTCGTCCGGCGCCCAGGAGCCCCCGAGCAGGCGCTCGTAACACGCCGCAGTCGCAGATCGTGACCGGCGCTCCTCCGGAGATCGAAACCTTCTTGATCCGGCGCTCCTTCCAGAAGCCGATCCACTGGCCGTCCGGCGAGAAGAAGGGCGTGTACGCCCCTTCCGTTCCCGCGATGGGAACTGCCTCGGCCGAGTCGAGCGACCGCAGGAAGAGCTGCCTCTTGTCCGCCCGGCGCCCGACGTAAACGACCCGGCGTCCGTCGGGAGAAATGGCGAGCGAGGAGTAGTTGTCGGTGACGAAAGGTGTCTCCGGCCGGGCATCGGGATCGCCGCTCTGGTGACCGGCTGCGGGGACGGCGGGCCGCGTCCGCAGCAGCGCCCAGGATACGGCGGCCGCGAGGATTGCTCCGGCGAGGACTCCGATGGGCGAGCCAGGCCGCGCGGTCGCGGCGCCGGCTCGTAGCGACGACGGGAGCGGCGACGCCCGCCTGCGAGCCGGCCTGCGCGATCCAGGCGAGCTCGCTCTTGATGTCGTGCGCGCTCTGCCACCGGTCCTCGGGGTCCTTGGCGAGACAGGTCCGGACCACGCGCTCGAGCGCCGGCGGCGTCATCGGCTGGAGCGTCGCGATGGGCGCCGGCTCCTCCTTCATGATCGCGGAGATCAGCGAGGCCTGGCTCGTTCCCGCGAAGGCCTTCCGGCCCGTCGCCATCTCGTAGAGGACCGCGCCGAAGGCGAAGATGTCCGTGCGGGCATCGGCTTCCTTGCCTTCGAGCTGCTCCGGCGCCATGTACTGGAACGTCCCGAGGATCGTCCCTTCCTGCGTCAGGTTCTGCGCGTGCGCCATCGTGGGCAGCGAAGTCAGACCGGACTGCCTGCGAGACGGGCTCGACCATCTTCGCCAGCCCGAAGTCCAGGAGCTTGACTCCCGACTTCGTCAGCATCACGTTGCCGGGCTTCAGGTCCCGGTGCACGATCCCCTGCCGGTGCGCCTTGTCCAGCGCGTCGGCGATCTCGATCCCGTAGCGCAGCGTCTGCTCCGCCGGGAGCGGGCCCTTGAGCAGCCGGTCCGCCAGCGTCTCCCCTTCCAGGTACTCCATGACGAGGTACTCGACCCCGTCCTGGTTCCCACGTCGTAGAGCGCGCAGATGTGCGGGTGCGAGAGCGAGCGAGATCGTCTTCGCCTCCCGCTCGAACCGCTGCCGCACTTCTTCGCTCGACGAGAGATGCGTCGGAAGCACTTTGATCGCGACCGTGCGCTCGAGGCGGGTGTCCTTCGCCTTGTAGACCTCTCCCATTCCTCCCGCCCCGAGCGGAGAGAGGACCTCGTACGGGCCGAGACGTGTGCCTTGTGAGACGGTCAAGACCGGCAAGAATACAACGGGAGCCGGCGGCCGTGGCGCCTACTTCTTCAGGTCCGCCGTCCAGTTCAACACGACCGTGATCGGAGGAGTCTCCTGGGCTTCCGGGAACCAGACGACCAGGAAGCGCTCGGCGTCGGATGAGACACAGTATTGGTGGCGCAGGCCGGTCCCGGGAGTGGCGCCGATTTCGAAGAGAGCCGCCGGGATTCCCGCCTCGAAGGAGGCGCCGGCCGACACGGCCACGGTCATGAGCCGGTTGTCCGGAGCGAAGTAGAAGATCTCCTTCCCGTCGCGCCGCCAGCGGGGCTGTGTGCCGCCGTTGGTCGAAACCCGCCACTTGGCAGTCGAGACCGGGAAAGTCTGCACGTACACCTCCGAGCGTCCCGACTCGTCCGAGACGTAGGCGACCCAATGCCCGTCGGGTGAAAACGCTCCAAGAGTCTCGCTGAAAGCCGTGTGGAGGAGGGGAAAAGGCTTGCGGTCGCCGGAGAACGGAAGCACCCAGAGTTTCACCTTCTCGCCGGACTCTCTCAATTCGAAGAGCAGGAACCGGCCATCCGCCGACCAATCCGCCGGGAACTTTGCAGCCGTCGAGTGGAAGAGCGATTCCTGTTTTCCGATGCCGCTCAAAGGCTTTTCATAGAGATCCGAGGTCGTCGTACCACCCATGAGATTCGACGAAAGCGCGATGCGGGCACCGTCCGGCGACCATACTGGGGCCATCTCCTGCATGTCTCCGAGCGACAACCGGGACGGAACTCCTCCGCGCGTCAACTCCACCTGCCAGATCTCGCGCCCCCCGATCTCGAAACTCACGATGTCCAGGGCGGCGTGTTTCTGATCGGGTGACAGATTGATGTCCAGGATGTATCCGGGGGAGTCGATCTCGCCAAGCCGCTTGCCGCTCCGATCGACCCAGGTCAGCCGCGGTTGGCCGGTCCCGGACCCTTTTCCATAAGCGAGAACGCCCGTTTCCGAAACCGTGAACATCGCGGCCGTGAAAGGATCGCTCGCATGGATCTTGTCGGCGATCGGGATGGGATCGCCCTCGAATCGCAACCTCTCAACGTCGAGCTTCCGCGCGACGAGCCTTCCGTCGCGCTCGAAGAGCAGGTGGCCCTCGGACGCTCCGGCGGAGCCGGGGGCGAACAGGACATTGGATGTCCCGCTCATCAGAAACCGGGTCTCCTTCGAATCGAGCGATCCCACGAAGATCGCCCGGTTTTCCTTCTGCCGGCTTCTCGCGTAGTAGAGGAAGTGCCGGCCGTCCGGCAGGAAGACAGGCCAGCGGTGCGAGTTCTCCTGCCGGGTGTCGTCGAGCGTCGTGACGGGAGAGGTCGGGCCCCCCACATCCCGAATGCGGAGAAGAGGACCGGTCGGGCTCGGCGCGAAAAGAATGACCCCGTCGCGGTTCCACGTGCCTCCCCGGCCGACCGTTACCGTGACGCTGTAATGGAGGACCTGGGGCGGACCCCCGGACGCCTCGATCTTCTTGAGCTTCCCCTCGGCGAAGAAACCCAGGAAACGGCCGTCGGGAGACCAGAAGGGCGCGTAGGCGTTCTCCGTCCCGGGAAGAGACCGCGCCTCGACCGCGTCGAGGGATCGAACCCAGAGGAGGCTTCTCCCGTCGGCGCCCGCGGCGATGAATGCCAGTCGGCTCCCATCCGGCGAGAGGGCAATCATCCCGGGGATGAACTTTCCTTTCTCGGGAGGCAGGACCGACAGCTTCACCGCTCCGCCCTCCCGGGACAGCCTCGGCTGTCTCAGGAGCAAGAGCGGCAGCGTAACGGCGAGACCGATGCCGAAGAGCGCGGCCAGGATCCAGGCGGCGCGCTCCCGTCTCTTGCGCGTCGAGATGAGAAGCGCCGGGGTCCCGGCCTGTGACCCCTCGTTGATCCATCGCAATTCGAGGACCAGGTCGCGGGCGGTCTGCCAGCGATCCTCCGGGTCCTTGGCGAGACACGTCTTGACGACGCGGTCCAGGGCCGGCGGCGTCATCGGCTGCACCGACGAGATGAGCGGCGGCTCGTCTTTGAGAATCGCCCCAATCAATGAGGCCCTGCTCCTCCCGGAAAAAGCCTTCTGCCCCGTCGCCATCTCGTAGAGCACCGCGCCGAAGGCGAAGATGTCGGTCCTGGCATCGGTTTCTTTCGCCTCGAGCTGCTCCGGCGCCATGTACTGGAAAGTGCCGAGGATCGTCCCCTCCGCCGTCAGCGCCGGAGTTTCCGTCGGCAGGGACGTCAGCGCGGATTCCTTCGACGCCGGCTGCACCGCCTTGGCCAGCCCGAAATCCAGGAGCTTGACGCCGGACTTCGTCAGCATCACGTTGCCGGGCTTCAGATCCCGGTGCACGATCCCCTGCCGGTGCGCCTTGTCCAGCGCGTCGGCCATCTCGATCCCGTAGCGCAGCGTCTGCTCGATCGGCAGCGGGCCCTTCAAGAGCCGCTCGGCCAGCGTCTCCCCCTCCAGGTACTCCATGACGAGGTACTCGACGCCGTCCTGGTTCCCGACGTCGTAGAGCGCGCAGATGTGGGGATGCGAGAGCTGCGAGATCGTCTTCGCCTCCCGCTCGAACCGCTGCCGCGCTTCGGGCGAGGAGGAGAGATGTTGAGGGAGGACTTTGACCGCGACGGTGCGCTCGAGACGCGTGTCCCGCGCCTTATAGACCTCGCCCATTCCTCCCGCGCCGAGCGGCGCGAGGATCTCGTAAGGGCCAAGGCGGATTCCGGGGGATATGCCCAAAGCTGCGGACAGATTACAACGGGAACGGGATCGCGGCGGCACGGGCCGGGCGCGCCGGCCAAATCACCAGTCGGAGCCCAGTCGCGCCCGCTCGTGAAACACGCCGCCGTCGAAGGGCAAGCCCCTGCTCAGTTCCGATCGACCGCCACGCTCTGGGGAAAGGACGTGCCGGTGATGAAGCTCTGGTTCACGTTCTGCCCGTCCAGATCGGCACGGCCGATGGTCCCGGAGATGCCGCTGCCGAAGTTTTCGTTAGCCCAGTAGATGTGGCAGGAATCGATTGCCACTCCTCTGGGGCTGGACGCAGGGATGAAGCTCTGGATCCGCGTTCTGCCCATCCAGGTCGGCGCGGCCGATCGTCCCGACAAGGAGGCCATTGGTCCAGTAGATGTGGCCGGAATCGACCGTCACGCCCCAGGGGTAGGATGCGGGCGGGATGATGAAGTTCTGGTTCACGTTCTGCCCGTCCAGGTCGGCACGGCCGATCGTCCCGTTGAAGCCCTGTTGGCCCAGTAGATGTGGGCGGAATCGACAGCCACGCCGACGGGGGCAACGAGGCCGGTGATGAAGTTCTGGTTCACGTTTTGCCCGTCCAGGTCGGCACGGCCGATCGTCGGCGTCGTTGGGGCCGGCGTAGTTTGTCCAGTAGATGTGACTGGAATCGACCGCAATGCCGGCGGGGCCGTACGCGCCGGTGATGAAGCTCTGGTTCACGTTCGACCCGTTCAGGTCGGCACGACCGATCTCCCCGGTGAAGGAGTTCGTCCAGTATATGTGGCTGGAATCGACCGCCACCGAGACTTCCTCGGATGGGCCGACGATGGCGATGAAGGCCTGGTTTACGTTCTGCCCGTTTATGTCGGCACGGCCGACCCTCGGCACGAACGGTGAATGACCCCAGTAGATATGGAGGGGACCCGCGCCGGTTCCGGTGAGCGTGAGGCTCGTGCTGGCGGCGGCCTTCCGGCCACTGGCGGCGAGCGTCGCGGTGTCACCCTGGCCGGCTGCGGTGGGGCTGTACGCGACGGTGACGCTGCACGACTTCCCGGGACCCAGGCTGGTCGCGGTGCAGCCGTCGGCGGTCTTCGTGAACGCCGCTGGCCCCGTCAGCGAAACCGTCAGCGCGGCCGAGGCCGAGCCGCCCGAGTTCGTGAGCGTGAACGTCTGCGAAACCGTCTGGCAAGCGACGACCGTTCCGTAGTCGAAGGCGCCGTTCGTCGAGGGCGTGAGCGCCAGGATCGGCTCCTGACTGGCCTGTCCAGCCACTGGCACCAGCAAAGCGACCGCCGCCAATGCGCTAACCACTCGAATAAATCTGTGCATAGTTTGGTCCTCCTGTGAGCCGACCGCGGCGGCCGAGCCCGTTTCAAGGAAGCAGCGGTCGGACTTTCCAGTTTTTCATGACCGGAAAACCAATGTCAACGACTCGGAGCACGTCGGGCGAGGCGGGCGTCTTGCTGGAGGATCTTTACCGCGAGCATCCGATCCAGCCGCGTGTCCCGAGCCCTGTTAACCTCTCCTAACCCTCCCGCTCCGAGCGGCGAAAGGATCTCGTAGGGTCCCGAGACGGTGCCTTGTGAGATGGCCAAACTGGAGACAGATTGCATCGGGAACGTCATCGCGGCGAAACGGAGTGGCCGGCTGGCGGGAATCGTCGCGTCACGGATCAGACTACCGGACGTTCTCGATCATGCCGATGTCGGCCTCCTGCTGTTCCATGACGTGGACGGCCAGGCGGCGGCCGTCGGGGCTGATGTCGAAGGTGTTGTTCGGAAAGAGCTGATAGAACATGGTGGCCATGGAAATCGTGAGCGGGATCTTCTCCCGGCCGGATCCGTCCGCCCGGACCCGCCAGAAAACGCCGGTCAGGTCCGATTTCCCCTCTTCGCAGACGAGCTCGTCGGGACCCCTCCAGGTGAATTGCACCAGCCAGCCGGAAAAGATCTGGCGCGGGGCGCCCTGGAGGTCGTAGACCCAGAGACCCGCCTGGGAGCCTCCCGGCCGGCCGAGGTAGGCGATCCTGCGGCCGTCCGGAGACCAGCGGAACGCGCTGCCGGCGCAGGCCTCGAGCACTCGCGTCCGCTTCGTCTTCGGATCGTAGATGGCCCCGCGGCCCTGCGCGTCGTTGCCCAGGATGAGTCCCTTCGAATCGACGTCCGCCGTGATTCCCAGGTGCTCCGGCACGACGACCTCCGGAGGCCCGCCCGAAATCGCGACGCGCCGGAACCGGTCGCCCGGGAGGCCAAGCCGGGCAAGGCTGGACCGGAACAGGAGGGCATGTCCGTCGGCATACCAGCGCGGGAAGACGTTCTGGTATTCGTCCGCGACGAGAGGCGTCGGGTTCGAGCCGTCCGCGTCCATGACCCAGATGCCCTCCCGTTCGACCCCCTTGCGATTGGAGAAGTAGGCGATGTGTTTGCCGTCGGGAGAGTAGGCGGGACCCAGCTCCCCGCGCGCGGCGTCGGAGGTCAGCCACTTGAGAGTCAGGCTCGGTTCCTTCGAGTCCAGGTCCGCGACGCCGATGTTGATGTTCTGCCGGTACGTCGAGAACACCATCCGCTTGCCGTCGGCCGAGAGGGAGAGGTCCGCATCGTCCCCCTGGCCCGCTGTGATCTGCTCCGGCTCGCCGCCGCCCGAAGGGATCTTCCAGATGTTGACCGACCCGCCGCGGCCGGAAGCGAAGTAGAGAAACCTGTCGTCCGCCGACCAGACGGGCGAATGAACCAGAACACTGTCGTGCGTGACGGCCCGGACCTGTCCGCCGGCAAGCTCGGCCACCGCGATCTCTCCGTACGGGCCGCCCTGACGCTGGACGAAGACGATCCTCCGGCCATCGCGGGAAAAGGCCGGCTGGCGGTGAAACCGATACATCGGGTCCGGTCGCGTGACGGCTCGGGGATTGCCGCCGGAAGCGTCGCAGGACCAGATCGCGCCGGTCGCCAGGTTGCAATACGCGAGGGAGCGCCCGTCGGGAGACCAGGCGGGCTCGGTGGCGTCCACGATGACGCGCCGGGAAGCGCCTCCCAGGGCCGGAATCTCCCAGATGTCCCAGAGGCCGGACTCCTTCAGCTTCGCGTAGGCGATTTTCGTTCCGTCGGGAGACCAGGTCGGGTGCGATTCCACGATCGGGTCGTTCGTGACGCGCACCAGGCGCCCTCCCGCCGCGAGCCCCACCCAGAGGTCGTAGGAACCGTCGCTGTTGGAGACGAAGGCGACGGAGCGGCCGTCGGGGGAAAGCGAAGGCTGGGCCTCGACGCCCGAGAAATTCGTGACGGTGACGAAACGCATCGGAGCCGGTGCCGGCCTCGGGATTCCGAAGACGATCAGAGCCGTGGCGGCGGCCCCCACCGCCACTCCGAGCAGCGCGGCCGGAACGACGGAGCGCCGGACGGCTTGCGGAGCCGGGAGGGCCGCGGGCGCATCGCGGACGGCGCCGCTCGCCGACTCCTCGAGCGCGATCCGCGCATCGCCGATGTCGCGGAGCCGGTGCCAGGGATCCTTCTCCAGGCAACGCCGGAGGAGCTCGCGGATCGCCGGAGTCGTCGCGGGCGGCAGAGCGCTCCAGTCCGGCTCGGTCTTCAGGATCGCCGCCAGCACGTCGGAGACTGTCTCGCCGGGGAAGGCGCGCTTTCCCGTCAGCATCTCGTAGAGCACGGCGCCGAACGCCCAGATGTCCGTCCGCCGGTCCAGCGGCTTGCCGCGGGCCTGCTCGGGCGACAT
This sequence comes from uncultured Acidobacteriota bacterium, assembly GCA_963741435.1. Taxonomy (GTDB): domain Bacteria; phylum Acidobacteriota; class Thermoanaerobaculia; order UBA5066; family Gp7-AA6; genus JAWOLE01. The sequence continues at coordinate 47,728 of CAVUIX010000016.1, forward strand.
GTACGACGCGGTGCCGAGGATCACGCCCGCTTCCGTTCCCGCCGTCGCCGTGGGCGAGCTCGAGAGATCCGAGACCGGCCTCTCCACCTCCAGGGCCTTGGCCAGGCCGAAGTCCAGGACCTTGACCTTCCCCTCCGGAGTCTGCTTGATGTTGGAGGGCTTCAGGTCCCTGTGCACGATCCCCTTTTCGTGGGCCGCTTCGAGCGCTCCCGCGATCTGCCGGGCGATCTCCAGCCCCTCGTCCAGCGGGAGCGCTCCCGCGGCCAGCAACTCGTCCAGCGTCTGGCCCGGCACGAGCTCGAGCACGAGCGCCTCGATCCCGCCGGATTCCTCCAGCCCGTAAATCGCGCCGATGTGCGGGTGATTCAGCGAGGCCAGCACCTGGGCTTCGCGCCGGAACCGGGAGAGCCGCTCCTCGTCGGCGGCGAACGCCCACGGCAACACCTTGATCGCCACTTCCCGGCCGAGCTTGCCGTCCCGCGCCCTCCAGACCTCCCCCATTCCTCCCGCCCCGAGCGGAGCGAGGACCTCGTAGGGGCCGAGGCGCGTGCCGGGGGAAACGCTCATCTCGCTGTCCGCAGAGAGAGTACAACGGCGGCCTTGGATTCCCTCGACTCGTGCGTCAGTATTGCCCGATTCGGAGGACTCCATGCGAAGCCGCTGGGCGCTCGTGATTTGTCTGCTCGTTCCGAAGGCTCTGCCGGCGCAGACGCTCTCAGCCGACGTCAGGGCCTTCGTCAGCGTGGACGCTCCGGTCGTCGCGTTGACGCACGCGCGCGTCGTGGACGGCACGGGCGGTCCGGCTCGCGAGGACCAGACCCTCCTCATTTCGGGCGGGAAGATCCAGGCCGTGGGCGCCGCGCCCGCGGTGCCGGCCGGGGCGAAGGTGATGGACCTCGCCGGGTACACGGTCATCCCGGGGCTCGTCGGGATGCACGACCACCTCTTCTATCCGCAGGGCGGGGGCTTCTTCGCGGAGATGGCCTTCAGCTTCCCGCGGCTCTATCTCGCCTGCGGCGTGACGACGATCCGGACGACCGGCTCGATCGAGCCGTACACCGACCTCGAGATCAAGAAGCTGATCGACGCGGGCAAGGCCGCCGGGCCGAAGATGCACGTGACCGGGCCGTACCTCGAGGGCAAGGGGGCGGCCATCGCGCAGCTCCACGTCAGCTCGCCGGCCCCGAGGACGCCCGCAAGACCGTCGCGTTCTGGGCGGAACAGGGGGCCACGTCTTTCAAGGCCTACATGCACATCAGCCGGGCGGAGCTCGGGGCGGCGATTACCGAGGCGCACGCGCGCAGGATCAAGGTCACGGCCCACCTCTGCTCGGTCACCTGGCCCGAGGCGGCCGCGCTCGGCATCGACGACCTCGAGCACGGCCCGATGTACTACGACATGGAGTTCGCGCCCGGAAAGGAGCCGGACGTCTGCCCGTCGGCGCGGGCGATGTACGGCGTCACCTCGAAAATCGAGATGTCGGACCCGCGAGTGCGCGCGCTGATCGCCGATCTCGTCAAGCACAAGGTCGCCGTCACTTCGACATTGCCGGTCTTCGAGTTGCAGGCGCCGGGCCGGCCGCCGCTCGACCAGCGCGTGCTCGCGGCGATGACGCCGGACGCCCGCGTCAACTACCTCACGCGGCGCGCCGGGAGCGGCCCGACTGCCGCCGGCCCGCCCCCGGACTGGGCGGCGTTGCTGAAGAAGGAGATGGAATTCGAATACGCCTTCGCGAAGGCGGGAGGCACGCTTCTGGCCGGCTGCGATCCGACCGGCATCGGCGGCACGCTCGCCGGCTTCGGCGACCAGCGCGAAGTCGAGCTCCTCGTCGAAGCCGGGTTCACCCCTGCCGAAGCCATCCAGATCCAGACGGAGAACGGCGCGAAGTTCCTCGGCGAATCGGACCGCGTCGGCACGATCGCCCCCGGCAAGCAGGCCGACCTCGTCGTGATCCACGGCGACCCGACGAAGAACATCGCCGACATCGAGAAAGTCGAAACCGTCTTCAAGGACGGCATCGGCTACGACTCGGCGAAGCTCCTCGACTCCGTCCGCTCCCTCGTCGGCCTGCGGTAGGCAGTCCCCGTCATCGGCAGGCAGTTCCCGTCATCCTGAGCGAAGCGAAGGATCTGCCCTCGCGTTCGAGGACCTGCCGGAGCAGATCCCTCGTCGCTGCGCTCCTCGGGATGACAGGAAGCGAGACGCGGCTTCTCAGGCGTCGGCCGGGGTGCCGGAATGCGAAGCGTCGAACACCTCGCGGACCTTGCTCAGGAGTTCGTCGGGGTTGAAGGGCTTGTGGATCAGCCAGGGCTCGCCTTCCACCTGGCTCGTCGCGTAGCCGGTCGCGACGAGGACCCGGAGATCGGGGCGCAGGGCCCTGGCCCGCGCCGCGAGTGTCCGGCCGTCCATGCCCGGCATCGCGAGGTCCGTCAGGAGGAGGTCGGCGGTCGCGCCGGACTCGAGCAGTCCGAGCGCCTGCTGGCCGTTCGCGGCTTCGGCGATCGTGTAACCGGCCCGTTCGAGGATCTGCCGCACCACCGCTCGCACGGCATCCTCGTCCTCGACGAGGAGGATCGCCTCCCTCCCGCGCCACGTGGAGGCCGGCGTTTCCTCGGCCGACGCGACCGGCGCATCCACCCGCGGCAGGAAGATCCGGAACGTCGCGCCCCGGCCGGGTTCGCTTTCCACCTCGATTGCCCCGCCGCTCTGCGTGACGATGCCGTACACCGTCGCGAGGCCGAGCCCCGTCCCTTTCCCCTGCCCCTTCGTGGTGAAGAACGGCTCGAAGATCTTGTCGCGGGCGTCCGCCGGGATGCCGTCGCCCGTATCCGAAACGGCGAGCGCGACATAGCGGCCGTGCTCCAATCCCAGCCGCCGCGCGGCTTCTCCCTGCTCCACAACCACGTTCGCCGTCTCGATGCGGAGCCGTCCTCCGCCGGGCATCGCGTCGCGCGCGTTGACGGCGAGGTTGACGAGGACCTGCTCGACCTGGCCGGGATCCGCCACGACCGTCCCGAGATCGGAGGGGACCACGACCGACAGCTCGATGTCCTCGCCGAGGATCCTCCGGAGCATGCGGTTCATGTCCGCGAGGATGGCGTTCAACGCGATCGGCCGCGGCCGGAGGACCTGCCGGCGCGAGAACGCCAGGAGCTGCTGCGTCAGGGCCGCGGCCCGCTCGGCCATCCGGTGGACCTCCGCGAGCGGCTCCCGCTGGGACGAACCCGGAGGCGTCTCCTCGATCAGCATCGCCGTGTATCCCGTGATGACGGTCAGGATGTTGTTGAAATCGTGGGCGACACCGCCGGCGAGCCGGCCGACGGCCTCCATCTTCTGCGCATGGAGGAGCTGCGCCTCGAGCTCCTTGCGCCGGCTGATGTCCTCCTTGACCGCGAGGAAGTGCGCGACGCGCCCATCGGGGTCGAGAATCGGCGAGATCAGCGCGTCCTCCCAGTACAACTCGCCGTTCTTCCTCTTGTTGTGCAGCTCTCCGCGCCACTCGCGCCCCGCGGTGATCGTCTCCCAGAGCTGACGGTAGACCTCCCGAGGCGTCTCTCCCGACTTCAGGATTCGCGGGTTGCCGCCCCGGACCTCGTCCAGCGTGTACCCGGACACGGCCGTGAAGCGCGGGTTGACGTACTCGATCCTCCCTTCGGGGTCCGTGATCAGGATCGAGACCGGGCTCTGCTCGACCGCGCGGGAGAGCGTGATGAGCTGCTCCTGCGCGCGCTTGCGCTCCGTCGCGTCGCGATAGGTCATGACGAGCGCCCTCACGCTCGGGTCCTCGAGGCGGTTGACGAGGGTGCCTTCGAGGTCCCGCCAGCCGCCGTCCGCGTGCCGGCAGCGGGCCGTGTGCGAGAGGACGATGCCGGGCCGCGCCAGGGACTCGCGCATCGTCGCCACCGTTCTCGCGCGGTCCTCCGGGTGAACGTACTCGAGAGCGTCCGACCCGAGGAACTCCTCTGCGGAAACCCCCAGGATCGCGCTCGCGGCGCGCGTGACGAAGAGGATCTTCCCCTTCGCGTCGAGCAGCGTCATCGCGTCGAGGCTGTTCTCCACCAGGACGCGGAACCGGACTTCGCTCTCTTGCAGTCTCCGCCGATCCTCCGCCGACTGCAGCGCGAAGCCGAGGTCGTCGGCCAGGCGCAAGAGCAGGTCCACGGCCTTGTCGTCGAACACGCCGGCGACCGAGTCGTACACCGAAAGGACCCCCTCCGCCCGCCCTCCCACGCGAATCGGGGCCGAAGCCATCGCGCGCATCCCGCCGCGCCGGGCCGCCTCCCGCCACGGCTCGAAGCTCGGATCCGTCTCGGTGTCCTGCACGACGGCGGGACGGTTCTCGCGAAGGGCCGTCCCGGCCGGCCCGAGCGCCAGCGGCCCGTCGTCGAGCCGGAAGGGGGACTCCCCATCCGCCGCCTTGCCCGCCCGGAAGGCGGGCACGAGCCGCCCGGTCGCGAGGTCGGGCAATCCGATCCAGGCCGCCCGAAATGCCGCCTCCTCGACCACGATCGCGCAGGCCTGGCGCAGCAGGCTCTCGCGGTCCCGCTCTCTCACGACGAGCTCGTTGATCCGCGACAGGGTGCGGAGCATCCGGTTGAGCATGCGGATCCGCGTCACCGCCGCGTCGCGCTTTCGAAGATCGCGGACGACGCAGAGCATCCCGTCTTCCCCGTCGATCGCGTAGCGCCGGCCGCTGATCTCCACCGGCACGCGCGCGCCGTCGCTCGCCCATTGGACGGTTTCGAAGACGGCGGTTCCGTCGCGCAGGATGCGGCCCTGCTGCTGGCGCGACGGCTCGCGCGCCTCCGGCGGCGAGAGGTCCCCGATCAGGCTGCGCCCGGTCAGGTCCCTGCGGAGCCGGCGATAGAACTCCTCCGCCGCGCGGTTGGCGTCGCGGATCCGCCCCTCCAGGTCCAGCAGGAGAATCGGCTCGTTGGCCTGGTCGAGGACGAGCGCGATCCGGCTGTGGCTCCTCGCGAGCGACGTCTGGTAGGAGGCGGCCTGGCTTCGCCAGACCCCGAAGAACACTCCCGCCAGGGCGACGAGGAGCGCTCCGGCGATGGCCGCCCGGCGGCGGACGCCGGCGAGCGCCGGCGCGAGCGCTTCTTCCCGGTCGATCTTGACGACGAGACCCCAGGCGGCGCCCTCGAGGGCGCGCGTGGATGCGAAGACCGGGACGCCCGCGTAGTCGACGTACTCGCCGAAGGCGGCTCGCAAGAGCAGGGCGTCGTTGGCCGCGAGCCGCGCGGTGAGGGGCAGGCGCAAGGAGAGAGGCGGGGCCGCCCGGCGGCGAAGGGGGGAAAGGAACACGACCGAGTCGCCATCCCGGCGGACGAGCAGCGTCTCGCTGGAGCGGGTCGAAAGAGGCTGCACGCCGAGCAACGGGTAGAGGTTCCGGGCCGCGTCCACCTCGATCAGGACCGCGCCCTTGACCGGGCTCGTCGCGCCGTCGGAGATCGGCACGGCGAAAATCACGGTCGGCGATCCGGAGCCTCTCCGGACGAGGTCGCAGCTGTTCCGGCCGGAGGTGATCGTCCGCGCGGCCGCGAGCCGGAGCGTGTCGTCCAGCTCCCCCGCGGCGTCGCTGCCGGCGCCCATGCGCCCCGAAGCGTCCACGATCCAGATGGCGCCAAAATCCTGCGCCCGCGCCGTCTGCGTCAGAAACTGGCGCGCGTGCTCCCGCTGAGGCGCGTCGCCCGCCTCGTCGAGGACGCGCGCCGTGGTCGGAAAACCGGCAATCGTCGCGGCATCGCCGTAAAACTCGGCGATCCACCGGTCCATCGCGGCCCGCCGGTCCTCGGCCATCTCCGACAACTGCCGCCGCCATTCCTCACGGGCGCTCGCGCGAGCGCGTGGAAGGTCGAAGGCGAGCGAGTAGGCGAGCAGGAGGGCCACCATGGCGGGCAGGCCGATGAAGAGGGCGCGCCGGGACGGTCCGGCACCGCCTGCCGGGAAGAGACGGCCCCGCCAGGCAATGGGCCCCGGTGTCTCCATCGAGCCATCCTAGAAAGGGCCCGGACTTCCGGTCCTGATGCATTTGACTCAGACGGAGCGATGAGGCCGGAGGGCTACGACCCGCCGGGCCTGCGCCAGGCTCGCAGGAGGCCGGCCAGCGCGATTCCGAAACACATTCCGGACGCCAGCAGCTGCAGCACGTCCACCGTGGCATAGCCGGAGAAACGGGGGCGGCCGGCCACGGTCGACAGGGCGGTGATCCCGACGACGAGGGCAATCGCGATCACGGAGACGGCGGTCTTCCGGCGAGACGGCTCCATTCTTCCTCCTCTGACTCTCTGCGAGAACCGAGTCTACAGGCGAAGACGGCCCGGCCCCGCGCGCGTCGAGAAGAACTCGCTCGATGGCGCGGAGTCGGGGAAATTCCGGCGGTAATCCTCCCGCCATTCCTCCTGGAAGCGCTCGGCGTGATCTCCCTCGACGAGCGCCCAGACGCTGCCGCCGAAACCCGCTCCGAAGGCGGAGGCGGCGATCGCGCCGAGCGAGCGGGCGGAGGCGACGAGGCCGACCGTCTCGGGAATCTGGTTGCGCAGGAAGCGCTCGGCACCGGCCTGCGAGGCGGCGGCGATCTCGGAGAGCGCCGCGGCATCCGCCGCCTCGAAGGCGCGGGCCGCGGCCGGCACGAAGACCTCGCTCTCCTGGAGAAATTGCTCGAAGCGGCCGGAGAGCTCGGCGGCGGGGAAGCCGGGAGGAGCCGACCGGCGGAGGATCTCGCGGACCCGCTCGGGTCCGCCGGGCTCGCGCGCGGCCTGCCCGAGCGTCTCTCCCGCGCCGCGGCCTTCCTCGCGCCAGAGGTCGCGGATCACGGAAGCGGCGAGAGAGAGGCGGTTGTAGAGCTGCCGCGCCCCTGCCGCCTTTTCCGCCGCCACGCCGCTCGAGGCGACGACGAAGGTCCACGGTCGAGGGACGGAGACCTCCTCTTCCCGCCGCACCGGGAGGAACGAGTACTGCGAGACGATGTCCGGCGCGGCAGCACAGGATCGCCGTGTGGTCCTCGCTTCCTCCGAAGGTGCCGACGCCGCGGCCGCCGTCGAGCGCGCCGAAGGAGAGGCCGTTCTCGACCGCGCCGAGGTAGCCGGCCAGATCCTCCGCGCTCCGGATGTTCGCGCGGTAGGCGGGATGCTCCTCGAGGGCGTTGACGTGGGCGAGCGCCGTGAAGATCGCGACGACGAGCGCGCTGCCGCTCGAGAGGCCGGCCGAGCGAGGCAGGTCGGAGGCGATGGCGATGTCGGCGCCGGCCAGGGCGCCGGGGAAGTTGCGGGCAATCCGCCGCGCGACGGCCGCCGGATACGCCGTCCAGCTCCCCTGCTCCGAGGCGGGCAGATCCTCGGAGAGCGCCAGGCTCGTCTCGAGTCCGAGAACCGCGTCGGCGATTCGAACGACGGCGTCCGAACGGGCCCGGGCCGACAACGCAGATCCCCCGTTCGACGGCGCAAAGAAGACTGCGCCCGCCCGCGTAATCCGTGTGCTTGCCGAAGACCTCGATGCGTCCGGGAACGAACCAGCGCGCCACGCCGGAGTCGCTGTCCGAGAGACCCGTCAATCGCACCTGCGCCGCCTCGAAGAGCCTGGCCTTGCGCTCGGCTTCTCCGGCGCCGAGCCCCGCCGCCGTCAGGCGCTCGGCAACGTCATTCACAATTCACAAGTTCCTCGCAGTGTCATGACACTAGGGGTTCGCGGCGACGCCGCGCAGCCTCTCGGCGACCGCCGCCACGTCCGCGCGCCGCGACAGATCGAGAACCCCCTCGCGGCTCCGGACGGCCCGGAAGCGCATCCCGGCGGCGAGAGCCTCGCGCACCGCCATCGGCAGCTCCAGCTCGCCGCGCGGCGAGACCGGCACGCGGCGGCACGCTCCGAAGATGGCGGAGGAGAACCGCCAGCAGTTCATGCTGACCGGCGGGTCCGGTCCGAGCGAGGCGAGCGTCTTCTCGTCCGGCTTCTCGAGGATCGCTTCGAGGTAACCGCTCGCGCCGACCACGCAGACGGCGAACGACGCGATCCGGTCGGCGGGGATGTTGCTCCCGGCGATCAGGGCGTCCCGCTCGAACAGGATCAAGCCCGGCTCGGAGAGGCCCGCGAGCGCCGCGAGCGCCGACACCGGGTAGTAATTGTCGGAGTTGATCACGAGGAAATCCTCGCCGCCTGTGAATTCCTCGGCCGCGAGGACCGCGTCCGCCGTTCCGCGCGGCTCCGACTGGATCGCGAAGGAGACGCGCAGCCTCCGGGGCGGCGCCGTCTCCGTGTAGTACTCGCGGACCGCCGCGTGCTCGGGACCGATCACGAGACAGGCCTCCTTCAACCCGGCGTCGGCGAGCGCGGAGAGGACATAGTCGAGAAACGGCCGGCCGAAGGAGATCATCGCCTTCAGGCCGCTCGCGGCCGCGGCGGACTGGGCGGAGTCGAGGGGAACCGACTCATCCGGCTGCCGCATCCGGGTGCCGAGCCCCCGCGCGAGGACGACCGCCTTGCGTGCCCTGCCCGTCATGATTCGCGAGTGGCCCAGAGGCGAGGCACGAGGCGCGCGAGCCAGACGCCGCTGACGACGAACAGGGCGATCCAGACCCCGGCCTGCGCCGTCTTGCCGTACAGGACGCTGCCGGTCCCGAAGAGCGCGGCGTAGACGAAGACGCACCCCAGCATCCAGCCGAGGAGGGCCTGCGGAAGGCTGTCCGGCGACGGACCGATGCCCGCCTCCGCGCGGATCGCGCGCCAGCCGGGACCGGCCGGCCGCACGAGGCGATAGAACGCCACGAGGGTCGCGCGGTCAACGGGCCGCGTCGCGTAGGTCGCGACGATCCAGACGACCGTCGTCACGCTCACCGTGGTGATGAGCGCCAGGTGCGACGCGACGGGATGACCCGCCTTGCGCGCGACGAAGAAGCGCGACGGCCACGAGGAAGGAGCTCGCCATGGCCGCCACCTCGCTCCAGGCGTTGATGCGCCACCAGAACCAGCGCAGGAGGTAGATGAGCCCGGTGCCCGCGCCCACGGAGAGGATCAGGTCGAAGCTCTCCTTCGCCGTGTCGAGCGCGAAGGTCAGGAGCGCCGCGCACACCATGAGGAGCGCGGTCACGATGCGCCCCATCAGAACGTAGTGCTTCTCGCTCGCGTCGCGTTTCAGGAACCGGCGGTAGAGGTCGTGGACGAGATAGGACGTTCCCCAGTTCAGGTGCGTCTCGATCGTCGACCGGTAGGCGGCGAGCATCCCCGCGATCATCAGCCCGAGAAACCCGGCGGGGAGAAATCGCAGCATCGCCGGGTACGCCATGTCGTTGCCGATCAACTTCTCGTCCACGTACGGGAACACGCGGTGGATGTCGGCGAGCTGCGGGTACACGAGGATCGAGGAGAGCGCCACGATGATCCACGGCCAGGGGCGAAGGGCGTAGTGCATCGCGTTGAAGAGGAGCGTTCCCGTCAGCGCGTCCTTCTCGGTTCGGGAGGCGAGCATCCGCTGGGCGATGTAGCTGCCGCCGCCGGGCTCCGCGCCCGGGTACCAGACCGACCACCACTGGATCGTGATCGGGATGAGAAACACCGAGAGCGCGATGCTCCAGTCCCCGAAGTCGGGCAGGAGGTTCAACATCTTCGGATCGATCCGGTGCACGAGGCCCGAGAGGCCGCCGACCTGCGGCTGCTTGACGGCGAAATAGGCCATCGCGAAGGTCCCGGTCATCGTGATCGAGAACTGGATCGAGTCCGTGACGAGCACGCCCCAGAGCCCCGAGACCGACGCGAAGAAGATCGTGATGACCGAGCAGAGGACGAGCGTCTTCGCCATCGGCCATCCGAACAGGATGTTGCCGATCTTGGCGGCCGCGAGGTTGACCGTCGCCATGATGACGCAGTTGAAGAAGAGGCCGAGATACACCGCCCGGAAGCCGCGCACGAAGCTCGCCGCGTTGCCGGAGTAGCGCCGCTCGTAGAACTCGAGGTCCGTCAGGACGCCCGAGCGCCGCCACATCCGCGCGTAGAAGAAGACCGTCAGCATCCCGGTCAGCAGGAACGACCACCAGAGCCAGTTGTCCGAGACGCCGTGCTCGCGCACCATGTTCGTGACGAGGTTGGGCGTGTCGGTCGAGAACGTCGTCGCGACCATGGAGACGCCGACGAGCCACCAGGGCGCGGCCCGGCCGGACGTGAAGAACTCCGTCGTGCTCCTGCTCGCGCGGCGGAAGAAGAAGATCGCCGGCAGGAAGGAGACACGACCGACGCCGCGACGATCGACCAGTCGAGCGTCGTCAGATGCATCCGCGCGCCTCCGCCGCCTCACGCCTAGAATCCGCTTCCAACAGGAGAGGAACTGAACATGAGGCAGCTGATCCGCGCTCTCGCCATTTCTGCCATCATCCTTGCCGGAGTCCTCGCGACGATCGCCGCCGCCGCGCCCAAGGCGAAAGACGAGGAGCCGGACTTCAAGGCCATGCACGCGAAGGTGGACGCCGCATGGGAGAGCCTCAAGGCCGAGAACGCGGCCCCTTTCTACGCCCACGACGCCGGCCTCGTCTTCTACGACGCCGCTCCCCTGAAGTACGACGGATGGGCCGCGTACCGGGACGGCGCGCAGAAGATCTTCCTCGACACGGCGACCTCGCTCAAGTTCAAGGTCAACGACGACCTGAAGGTCACGCGCCGGGGAACGATCGCCTGGACGACCCGAACGCTGCACCTCTCGGCCAACATGAAGGAAGGCAAGCCCATCGATTTCGACTGCCGGGACACCGTGATCTGGGAGAACCGCGGCGGAAAGTGGCTCATCGTCCACGAGCACGTCTCCGCCCCTCTGCCGTAACCGTCGGCCTCCCCCTCTCCCTCCGGGAGAGGGTCGGGGTGAGGGCGCCGGTAAAGGCTACGCCGCCGTTTCGAACTTCGCCTGATTCCAGGCCGTCATGCCGCCCACGACGTTGGTGATCCGCGTGAGGCCCTGCTGCTCGAGAACGGACGTGGCGATCGAGGAGCGGTAGCCGCCGGCGCAGATCGCGGTGACGGGCTTTGCCGCGGTCGAGCTCGCGGGCGCGGGCGGCGAGGTCGTTCAAGGGCAGGTGGCGGGCCTGCGCGATGTGGCCGGCCTGCCATTCCGCGGGACGCCGCACGTCCACGAGCTGCCCGACGGCGCCCTGCGCGAGCCGGTGGCGCAGCTCGTCCACGCTGATCTGCTCGGTCGCGGCGAGCGGGCGCCCCGAGTCGTGCCAGGCGAGCAGGCCTCCCGCGAGATAGCCCGCCACGTTCTCGAGCCCCACGCGCGCCAGCCGCGTGCGCGCCTCTTCGACGTGCTCCTCGTCTTCGGTGACGAGGACGATCGGCTTCTCCGCCGGGACCAGGGCGCCGGCCCAGGAGGCGAACTGGCCGCCGAGGCCGATGTTCAGGGAGCCCGGGATGTGGCCCGTCCCGAACTGCGCGGCCGGCCGCGTGTCGAGCACGACGGCGCCGGAGCGCCGGAGATCGTCCACCGCGTCGGGGAGGAGGGCCGGCGGCTTCGCGAGCTCCGACAGATTCGCCGGCCCCTCGCGGTTCAGCCGGACGTCGCGCGAGAAATACGCGGGCGCCTCCGGCAGGTCCGTCGTCATCATCCGGATGAATTCCTCTCGCGGCATCGGCTGGAGGGCGTAGTTGAAGCGGCGCTGCTGGCCGATCGTCGAGGAGGTCTCGCTCGAGATGTTGCGGCCGCAGAGCGACCCGGCTCCGTGCGCCGGGTAGACGGCGACGGAGTCCGGCAGCTTCAGGAGCTTCTCGTGCAGGGAGTCGTAGAGCATTCCGGCGAGATCCTGCGCGCTCATCTTCGCGCCGAGGAGATCCGGCCGCCCGACATCGCCGATGAAGAGAGTGTCGCCGGTCAGGACGGCCTCGGGTGTCTGCGACTTCGCCCGATCGGTCACGAGCACCGAGAGGGACTCCGGCGTGTGGCCGGGGGTCTCGAGGAACCGCAGGGTGACATCGCCGAGGACGATCTCGTCCCCTTCGCGCACCGCGACGTAATCGAACTTCGCCTGCGCCTTCGCGCCGAAGTAGATCTTCGCTCCGGTGCGGGCCGCGAGCTCCCGGTGCCCCGAAACGAAATCCGCGTGGAGGTGGGTCTCGATGACGTGGCGGATCGTGAGGCCCTCGCGCCCGGCTTCCTCGAGGTACGCGTCGATGTCGCGCCGGGGGTCCACGACGGCCGCCTCCCCTTTCGATCCGATCATGTAGGAGGCCTGGGCCAGGCACCCGAGATAGAACTGTTTGAAGTACATAGGCCCGCTATTCTGCCCGACTTCCGTACTCGAGTTCGAGCGGGCTGTCGAGAATCTGTCGCATTTCCGCCAGCCGCTCGCGCGCCGCCGAAATCCGGGAACGCCAGGCGGCGGCGCGAGCCCGCCACGAGGCGTGCTCGCCGGCCAGCGCGGCATAGGCGGCGTCCCAGGCCTCCGCCTCGCCGGAGAGCGCCGCCAGCACCGGCTCGACGCGGCCGGATTCCCCGGCGGCCTCGAAGAGAGCGCGCGCGACGTCGAACCGCGATCCGAACGGCAGTCGCAGACCCGCTTCGAGCGCGAGCGCTCCCAGCCGCGACCGGGAGAGGAAGAACCCGCATGCCGCCGGCGCGAGCAGGAATCGCACGACCCGGGAGAGGCCGACCTCCTCCTCGGCGTCGGAGCCGACTTCCAGGACCGGCGCGAGATCCTCGGGAACGGCGGCGGGCGAGCCCCCGATCGCGAAGAGAGTCTCCCGCGTCGCCGCCGCGAGGTCGCGATAGAAGGGGTGCGCGAAAGGCTGCCGCTCGACGGCGAGCGCACAGACCGGAAGCCAGTCGAGGGTCCACGCGAGAAAAGCCGGGTCTTCCGCTCCCTGCGCCGCCAGGTGCGCGAGGAAGCCCAGACAGAGGCCGGCGTGGTCGGGCGCTCCGGTTCCGGCAAGCTCCGGCGGCCGGTATCCCGCGGCCTCGTACCGGCGCGACGCGGCGGCGGCGGCGGGGCCGTTCAGTTCGCCGGAGATGTCGGTGAAGGCGGTGCCGTAGGGGTAGACGTTCAGGAGGAAGAGGTCGGTCCAGGCGGCGGCGAGGTCCGAGGGGTCGCTGCCGCGGTCGAGGCCTGCCTCGCGCGCGAGGGCCAGGGCTTTCGCGTCCGGCTCGGCGAGCCAGAGTCGGCTGAGAAGAGAGAGCGAGGGAAGTGAAGGCTTAACCATCGCCCTCACCCCGCCCCTCTCCCAGAGGGAGAGGGAGTTCTTGCGGTGCCTCCTTCGGAGTCACGACTGACAGTTGCCCTCACCCCGCCCCTCTCCCGGGGGGAGAGGGAGTGGGAGGCGGAAGGCGGACTCGGCGGGGCGGAAGGGGCGCAGCATCCAGTAGGGGCGGCGCCATTTTCCGCGCGGCGGGCGCGCGAGAGCGAGCCACCGCTTGTAGACCTCGTGGGACTTGTTCGTGTCCACGCTCACGTCGCCGTAACGGTCCTCCGGCCGCGCGCGCGTGATCCGGACCTTCTGGTGCCAGCAGTGGCAGCCGCTGACCGGGTCGGGCTGAACGGGGAACGTCAGGTTCTGATGCACGCCGGCCTCCGTCCACCAGATCCGCTTCGTGTCGGGATCGGCGGAGTCGTATGGCTCGATGCCGCGAGAGCTGCGTGAGCTTCCACTGCCCGTGATCTTCCTTGACGTCCACGAGAGCGGAGGTGAGCCGGCTCGTCCCTTCCCCTTCCGCGAGGCGCCACCGGCCCAGGTGGTGCGAGCACGCGACGACACCGGGGCGGATCCCTTCCGTCACCCAGACGCGGTCCACGAAGTGCCCGATCTCCGTCTCGATCCGCACGAGGCCGCCGGTCGCGACGCCCAGGCGCTGCGCGTCGGAGGTGTGGATCCACGTCGGGTTCGTATGCGAGATCTCGAGCAGCCACTTCGCGTTGCCGCTCCGGGTGTGGATGAGCGTCGGGAGCCGGTAGGTCGAGAGGAGAACGAATTCGTTTGCCGCGCGGTCCACGTTCTCGGGATGGACGTGGCTCTTGATGTAGGTCGGAATCGCCAGCTCCGGCCAGCCGAAGTCCGCGAGCGTGGAGGAGAAGAATTCCAGGCGCCGCGAAGGAGTGCGGAATCCGAAGCGCGCCTCTCCGTCCACGAGGACTCCGATCGGGCGTCCCCGCTCGCTCGAGGGCGCGACCGGGCTCGGCACGATGTTCTTGCCCGGCGCCGCTGCCGCCCGCGTGTAGAGGACGCCGGTTTCCTCGTCCTTCGTGGCTTCGAGAGTCTCCTCGGGAGAAAGCTCGCGCTCGAACTCCGCCTCGGCGCCGGAGCGGATCTCGTAGGCGCCGTACTTGCGCATGTAGGCGAGCGGCTTCAGCCCCTCGCGCGCGGCCGCCTCCGGCAGGCCGGGCACGGAGCGTTCGAACATCCATCCGAAGTAGTCGTCCACGGTGATGCGCTCGCCCGGCCGGTACGGCGACTCGAAGTAGCGGCGGATCCCGAGCGAGCCGTCCGGATCGATCTCCCAGGAGAGGTCGATCCAGAGCTCCGTCTCCTCCCAGACCTGCCCGGGGTTGGCCTCGTAGGTCCGCGCGACCGGCTTGCCGGCGCGCTCGAGCGCGACGCGGCGGACCGGCTGCCGGAAGGCGATCCACTGCCCCGCGTGCGTCTCCTGGCTCATCACGTCGTGCCGCTCCGAGCCGTGCCCCATCGGCAGCACGTAGTCCGCCCACCACGCCGTCTCGCTCCAGGTCGGCGTCAGCGCGACGTGCATCCCGATCTTCGATTCGTCGCGGAGCATCTCGAGCCAGGTGAAGCCGTCGGGATTGGTCCACATCGGGTTGTAGACGCGCGTGAAATAGACGTCGAGCTTGCCGCGTCCCTCCTTCAGGAAGTGCGGCAGGAGGAAGCTCATCTCGAAATAGGAGAGCGGGTATTCGCGCGGCCAGGAGAGCTCGTTCCAGCGCTGGACGTGCGGGGCCAGGTGCGGGGGGCGCGGGACCCACTTGTCCCAGCCGTTGGCGGACGTGCCTCCCTCGCGGCCCACCGACCCTGTCAGGACGTTCAACGAGCCAGAGGCAGCGGGCGACCTGCCAGCCGCCGAGGTTGCCGGAGCCGGCGCTTCGCCAGTTGTGCGCGGCGAGGCGCCCGCCGCAGTTGGCGACGTCTTCGGCGATGCCTTCGAGGACGCGTGGTTCGACGCCGGATTCTTTGGCGGCGAAGTCGAAGGTGAAGTCTTTGTAGGTTTCGAGGAAGGCGGCTTCGAATTGTTCGTAGGTGCCGGTTGCGCCCTCACCCCGGCCCTCTCCCGGGGGAGAGGGGGACGAGAGCGCAGGAATTCTTCCCAGTTGACCCAGCGGCGGACGAACTCGCGGTCGTAGCGTTTCGTCGCGACGAGGTGGCGCGCGATCGCGAGGAGGATCGCGGCCTCGGAGCCGGGCCAGGGGGAGATCCAGGTGTCGGCCATGGACGCGGTGTTGGAGAGGCGCGTGTCCCAGACGATCAGCTTCGCTCCGGCGGCCTTCCCCTCCACGATCCGCTGCGCGTGCGGGTTGAAGTAATGCCCCGTCTCGAGGTGGCTGCTGATCAGGAGGATCACCTTCGCGTTGGCGTGGTCGGGGCTCGGCCGGTCGTAGCCCATCCAGAAGGCGTAGCCGGCGCGCGCGCCGGAGGAGCAGATGTTCGTGTGGGAGTTGTGGCCGTCCAGGCCCCAGGCCGGGAGGATCCACTCCATGAGGCCGTCGTGCCCCGGCCGGCCGACGTGGTACATGACCTCGTCCTGCCGCCCCTCCACGAACGCCTTCCGGATGCGCCCGCCGATGTCCGCCAGCGCCTCCGCCCAGGTGACGCGAGTCCAGCGCCCCTCGCCGCGGCGGCCGGCGCGCTTCAACGGATAGAGAATCCGATCCGGGTCGTTGACCTGGTTCAATGTCGCCGGGCCCTTGGCGCAGTTTCTTCCGCGGCTCCCGGGATGCGCCGGGTTCCCCTCGAACTTGCGCACCTCCATCGTTTCCTTGTCCACCCAGCCGAGGAGGCCACAGGCCGATTCGCAGTTGAAGCAGACCGTCGGGATGAGCCGGTAGCGCTTCGGCACGCGGCGCGGCCACGCCTTCGGGTCCCACTCCACCCAGTCGTCCCACGCCTCGACGGGCGGGTACTGCTGCAGGCGCGAGCCCGACTCGGTCATCTGCGGCGGAAGGCGGACCGGGCCGCGCGGATCGCTCAACTGTTCGGCACCTGCTGGGGCGCGAAGACGAACGCCCATTCGTACAGGAAGAGTCCGGCGAGCGCGAGCGCGCCGGCGGCGGCGAGGGCGAGCGGCGACGACCGCGACGTCGCGACGATCGCGAGGGGGAGGAGGATGCCGCCGGCGAGGCTCCCCCAGTAGTGGCGGGCGTAGCGTCCGCGCGTGATCATGCGGGCGGCGGTCGCCGCGACGACGCTCGCGTGCGGCAGGCCGAACTCGCCGGCCGCGGTGATCAGGAGGTCCGCGCCGAGACTCACACCGAAGATCGCGGCCATGGTCCTCGCCGCGCCGGCGTCGAGGCCGGAGAAGGGGCCGATCAGGAGGAAACCCGCGGCGCCCGCCATGACCGACTGCACGAGCAGGTGCGAGGAGAGGAGCGGGCTTTGCCAGAGGTCTCTCCCCTCCGCCTGCGCGAAGAGGAACGCCGTGTAGATGGCCGTGAGCGCGCCGAGCGCGACCGCGGGCCACTCCAGGACACGCGCGAGGCTTTCCTTCCCCGTGACATTCGCGAACCAGAACAGCGCTCCGACCCCGCAAAACGCGACCAGGATGAACGCGCCGCGAGTCAGCCAGGAGCGCCACTGCGGTCGGGCGAGAATCTTCAGAAAGCGCTCGGGCCGGTCGAGGTCCCAGACGAGCAGGACCGTGGTGATGAAGATCAGGACGATTGCCCAGAGCGGCGCGATCGCCAGAAAAAGCGGCGTGGCGGGAAGAAACCCGAGCGCGGTGCCCGCGGCCGCGAGCATCAGGAGTCCCGCTCCGATCGCCTTCGTGACGAGGTAGGCGGGCACCTGCCAGTGCCACGGGACGCGGTGCGGCACGCTGTAGGTCTCCCTGGGCAACGCCGCCGAGTTCAAGAGCGCGCCGGCCATCCGCCCTTCCCCGATCTGGATGGGGCCGCGCCAGTCGTCGAAACCTCCGGCGCCGGCGGCGGGCTGCTCCGCCCAGAGATACCCGCCGTCCTGCGCGGCGAGCATCGGGAGGAGCGCCGACTCCTCGGCCTCGATGTAGAAGAGCTTGGGGCGCGTCCCCTGCTCGGGTTTGCGCACGGCGACCTGCTCGACCGAGACGGCCCTCGCCACCTCGGAGGCCGGGTCGTCGAGATCGCCCGCGAGGATCGCGTGCACGGGACAGACGACGACGCACGCGGGCTCGAGCCCCACCTCCGTGCGGTGCGCGCAGAAATGGCACTTGGCGGCCGTCCCGGAATCGGGATCGATGTGGATCGCGTCGTAAGGACACGCCTGCAGGCACGCCTTGCAACCGATGCACGCGTCCGAGTCGAACTCGACGATCCCGTCGGGCCGCTGGAACATCGCCGCCGTCGGACAGATCGGAACGCAGGGAGGCTTCGCGCAGTGGTTGCAGCGCGTGACCTGGAAATAGCGGCGGGTGTGCGGGAAGACGCCTTTCTCGACGTACTTGACCCAGGTGCGGGAGACACCGAGGGGAACCGAGTTCTCCGCCTTGCAGGCCGTCGAGCAGGCGTGGCAGCCGATGCACCGCCGGTTGTCGATGACGAAGGCGAAGTTCATTCCGACGGGCGAATCCTATCCCGCGATTCCGCTTCGATCTCGACGGCGAACCCCGGCGTCAGGCGCAGGCGAAGGTGAGCGAGCCGGCAGGGCCACCTCTCCCGGGCGATGCGCGCGCCGACCCGCCTCCAGATCCAGGCCGCCAGGTTCTCCGCCGTCGGAGGAAGGTGCGCGAAATCGGGAACGTCCGCGTTCAGGTTCCGGTGATCGAGAGGCGCGTCCACCTCTTCCTTCAGGATCCGGTCGAGGTCCGTCAGGTTGACGACCATGGAGGACTCCGGGTCGATTTCGCCTTCGACCGTCACCTCCAGCTCGTAGTTGTGGCCGTAGCCGCGCGGCCCCTCCTCCCCGTACACCGACCGGTTCCTCTCCGGCGCCCAGTCCGCCCGCCAGAGGCTTCGCCCGGCGTTGAAGTGGATGGTGCGGGAGAGTCGCATCAGGTGGTAGGTGGAAGGTGGCAGGTGGAAGGGAAACCACGACGAGCAGGCATTCCGAAAACCCTACCACCTACCACCTACGACCTACCACCTATCACCCACCACCTCGGCTAGAATCGCCGGGCCGCATGCAACTCTTCGCCACTCCTCAGGAGCTCGACGCGTTCCTTCGCCATTCGGAGACGACCGGACGAGACGGGACCCTGCGCGTGACGAGGCCCGCGGACTTTCGGACCGGGGTCGTGGACAGCCTCGTCTGGAACGCCGTCTTCGGCCAGCCTCCGGTTCGCGAGGCGGCGCGGGGGAAGATCCGCGGGGCCGCCGCTTCGCTCGGGATTCTTCCGGCCTCCATCCTCCCCCTCTACAAGGCGCGGGGACGGGGCGAGGTCTCCGGCTTCACCGTGCCCGCGGTCAACATCCGCATGCTCGGCTACGACACGGCCCGGGCGGCCTTCCGCGCGGCGCGCGCCCTGGACTCCGGCCTCCTCATCTTCGAGATCGCCCGCAGCGAGATCGGCTACACGGAGCAGCGGCCCGCCGAGTACGCCGCGGTCGTCCTCGCCGCGGCGATCCGCGAAGGGTGGGAGGGTCCGGTCTTTCTCCAGGGGGACCATTACCAGACGAACCCGAAGAAGATGAAGGAGAACCCGGAGAAGGAAGCCGCCGCGATCGAGGCGTTGATCGAGGAGGCGATCCCGGCCGGGTTCTTCCAGATCGACATCGACACCTCGACGCTCGTGGACCTCTCGAAGCCGACCCTGGCGGAGCAACAGAAGCAGAACTTCGAGCTCGCCGCGCGTTTCACGAAGTTCATCCGGTCCCGCGAGCCCAAAGAGATGCCGATCTCCGTGGGGGGCGAGATCGGAGAGGTCGGCAAGGAGAACTCGACGCCCGAGGAGCTGCGCGCCTACATGGACGGGTACCTTCAGGCGCTGCGCGGCGCAGAAGGGATCGCCAAGGTCTCGGTCCAGACCGGTTCCTCGCACGGCGGCACCGTGGGTCCCGACGGCACGGTCCAGCGCGTCGCGATCGACTTCGAGACGCTCGGAAGATCTCGCGTGTCGCCCGGGAGGAGTACGGGATGGCCGGCGCGGTCCAGCACGGCGCCTCGACGCTCCCCCCGGAGTTCTTCGGGCACTTTCCCGACCACGACTGCGCCGAGATCCATCTCGCGACGGAGTTCCAGAACATGGTGTACGAGCACCCGTCGCTGCCGCTCCCTCTGAAGCGGGAGACGGAGCGGTGGCTCTTCGAAAACAAGGGAGCCGAGAGGAAGCGCGACGAGACCGAGAACCAGTTCCTCTACAAGTCGCGGAAGTTCGCGATCGGGCCCTTCAAGGAGCGGTTCTGGAACCTCCCGGAGGGAACGCGGCAGGCGATCGGGACCTCCCTCGAGAAGAGGTTCCACTTCCTGTTCGAGAAGCTCCGCGTCCAGGGGACGCGGGAAGTCGTCTCCCGTTACATCAAGCCGGTGGATGTCCTCGCCGCAAGCGGCGTCGCGGCGGGCGGCGACCGTTTCGTGCGCGACGATCAGGCGGGCGATTGAGATCGTCAGGCGTAAGGCGTAAGGCGTGAGGCGGAGACGAAAGTGCCGAGAACGGCTCGGCCTCGCGCGAACGCTCCGGCTCGCCTTACGCCTCACGCCTCCCGCCTCCCGGCTCGGATGCAGGCGGTCGTGAAGACCAAGGCGGCGCCCGGACCGGACGCGACCGAGGTCAAGAGCGTGCCCGTCCCGAGCCCGGCCAGGCGGAGGTCCTCATCCGCGTGCTCGCGACGGCCGTCTGCGGGTCGGACAAGCACATCTACCAGTGGGATCCCTCCATGGCCTCGATGGTCAGGCCGCCGCGGGTCTACGGACACGAGTTCTGCGGCGAGATCGTGGCCTTCGGGCCCGGGGGCGCCCGGCCCCATCTCTTCGAGGGCCAGTACGTCTCCGCGGAGATGCACGTCACGTGCGGCCATTGCCGCCCCTGCCGCACGGGGCAGCGCCACATCTGCGAGAACACCCGCATCCTCGGCGTGCACGGCGACGGCTGCTTCGCGCAATACGTGGCCGTGCCGGCGTTCAACGTCGTCCCCCTGGACCGGAACATCGTGCCTCCAAAGGTCGGCGCCTTCCTCGACGCGCTCGGCAACGCGGTCCACACGACGCAGGTCGCCGACCTTTCGGGAAAGTCCGTCCTGGTCCTCGGCTACGGTCCGATCGGCGCCATGTGCGCGGAGATCGCGCGCGTCTCCGGCGCCTCGCACATCGCGATCACCGAGGTCAACGCGCACGCGGCCGCGCACGCCCGGCGATGGGTGAGCAGCCGCAGGCTGACCAACGCCACGGTCCTCGACCTGGCGAGAACGAAGGACCCGGCGGGAAGCCTGAGAGACGCGACGAACGGAGGGGCCGATGTCGTGCTCGAGCTCTCCGGAGCGGAGGCCTCGATCAACCTCGGTCTCGCGGCCGCAAGACGCGGCGCGACGATCTCGCTCCTGGGCCTGCCGAAGGAGAAGGCGGTCACGATCCGCGACTACACCAACGACCTGGTCTTCAAGGGACTGACGCTCCACGCCGTCATCGGGCGGCGCGTCTTCGAGACCTGGATCAAGATGCTCGACCTGCTCGCCGCGGGCCTCGACGTCGGCGACCTCGTGACGAACGAGTTCGAGGGCCTGGACGACTTCCACGAGGCGATGGCCCTGCTGGAAAACCGCCAGGCGATGAAAGTCGTCTTCTATCCGAACGGAAAGCCTCGAGAGTGACCTGACGGAACTCGCGCGA
Organism: uncultured Acidobacteriota bacterium; assembly: GCA_963741435.1. Classification (GTDB taxonomy): domain Bacteria; phylum Acidobacteriota; class Thermoanaerobaculia; order UBA5066; family Gp7-AA6; genus JAWOLE01. Next base: position 68,656 of record CAVUIX010000016.1, read on the forward strand.
ATTCTCCGCCCCGGCGTCGAGAATCGGCGTCCCCTCAGGGCAGCGTGATGCTCCAGGTTCCGAAGGACTTCAGGTTGCCGCACTTCGCGCCGACGGAGACGCCCCGGAAGGCGCGGGCGGAGCCGGCCGCGTTGCTCAACAGCAGGTCCCTGCGCAGAAAGTAATTGTCGTTGGACCCGCCGATCGCGGCGTCGAACCGGCTCCCGGCGTCCCGAGTCGGGCCCGTATCCACCGGCGCGCCGTTGAACCAGATCCGCGCCGCGCCGGAGTTCTTCGCGCTCCCCGAACAGGCGTTGCGCACGAAGACCTGAATCGAAAGCGTGTCCCCGGACCCGATCCGCACTCCCTCTCTCAGAGCCAGCGGGATCGAGTGCAGGATGGCGTTCTGGAAGCCGCTGCTCCCGCCCTTGACGCTGTCGAGGTGACCTTCGCCGATCTGGGCGCCGTTCCTGTTCACGTTCGCCGCGAGGTCGAAGCGGATTCCGACGTCGTCGCTGTTGGCCAGGCCCACCCACACCTTCGCGGGGGAAAGCTCGCTCAGTGTCGCCGTGGCCTGGAGGTCGCGGGTCAGACGCGCGAGAAAGACATCGGTGCTGCCGCCCAACGCCGCCTGAGCGCCGCCGGCCCTGCCGGGGAAATCCGTGGAGTTCGTGTCTCCGGCCACATACACCTCGCCCAGAGTTGGATGGATCGCGAGGGTCCGGCCGAAGTCGGCGTTGCTGCCTCCCAGAAAAGTGGACTGGCGCAGGGCCGTGAGGGCCGCGTTCAGGCGCGCGGCGAAGGCATCCTCGATGCCGCCGCCATAAACCGACTGCGCGCCAGTCGCCGTCTCCGGAAAATTCGCGGAGGCGGTGACGCCTGCCACATACGCGTCACCCGTCACCGGATGAATCGTGATGCCGCTGGCCCCGTCGAAGGCGCTGCCTCCGAGGTACGTGGCCTGGCGAAGGATCGTCAGGGCCGGGTTGAACCGGGCCGCGAACGCGTCCTGGACGCCGCCGCCATAGGCCGCCTGCGCCCCGCCGGCCGTGCCGGGGAAATCCGTCGAGTCCGTCGTCGCGGCGACGTAGACGTCGCCGGTCGTCGGATGGATCGCGAGGGAAGGGTTGGACTCCTCGCCGCTGCCTCCCAGGTAAGTGGCCCGATCGAGCGCCGTGAGAGTCTCGTTCAAGCGCGCGACGAAATCGTCCGCGGCGCCGCCGGCGTTGGCCGCCTGCGCCCCGCCGGCCGTGCCGGGGAAATCCGTCGAGGTCGTGCCCCCGGCGAGGTAGACCTCCCCCGAAGTCGGATCAATCGCGAGCGCGTTGGAGGCCTCGTTGCCGGCGCCTCCCAGGTACGTGGCCTGCTCGAGCGTCGTGAGCGCCGCACTCAGGCGCGCGGCGAACGCGTCGGACTCGCCCCGAATCGCCGGCTGCGCGCCGCCGGAGGTGCCCGGGAAATCCGGCGAAGACGTTTGCCCGGCAACGTACACATCACCCGAAGTCGGGTGGATTGCCATGTCCAGGACCGTTTCGCCGACATGGCCGCCGAGGTACGTCGTCTGCTTGAGCGTCGTCAGACCCGCGTTCAAGCGCGCGACAAAGGCGTCGGAGTCGCCGTGGTAGACCGACTGTGCACCTCCGGCCGTGCCGGGGAAATCCGCGGAAAACGTGTTCCCGCCGACGTAGACGTCGCCGGACGTCGGATGGATCGCCAGCGTGGTGGCTGCGTCGAAGCCGCCGCCGCCCAGATACGTGGCCTGATCGAGCGCCGTCAAAGACGGGTTCAGGCGCGCGACGAAGGCGTCATCGCTGCCGGCGTTGGCCGTCTGGAGTCCGCCTGCCGTGCCGGGGAAATTCGTGGAGGCCGTGGCGCCGGCGAGGTACACCTCACCGGTGGTCGGATGGATCGCGATCCCATGACCATTCCCGTTCACGCCGTCGCTGCCGCTCCCGCCCAGGTAGGTGGCCTGCAGCAGCGGATCGATCAACACCGGCAGGGAGGGATCGTACCCGCCGAGCCGGAAGCCGTATTCCCGGCCGCGCGCCTCGTAGGATGCGAGGACGGGATGCCGTTGCCCTTGCCGTTCTTGAAAGGCGGCCGGCGGCGTCAACGCGATCTCTCCGAGACCGGTCCCCAGCACCAGCTCCCCCTCGCCGCCGACCCGCAGCGACCGGGCGCCGTCGATCCGGATCCGAATCCGAGACGGATCTCCGCCCGGCTCGACCGTGAAGAGTTTCTCCACGCCTTTCCCGCGGGCCCGCAGCTCGACGCAGATCCGGGGCCAGACTTCCCCGAGGGATACCGCCTCGAAAGTCGGCAGTGCGCTGCGCCAGCGAGACGGATCGTTTCCCCGGAAGTCGCTGACCCGGCTCGGCGCCCGCAAGCCCGCGCCGGGATGGGCCGTCCCGCCGACGGCCGTCTCCGTCAGGGACCAGCCAGTCCCCGTTCCTCTCTGTCTCTCACCCGTTCTCCCGCCGCGGGGACGCGCGTCCAGGGCTCGCTTGCCCGGCAACGAGTAGACGATCCGGCCGCCTCGCGTTACGAAGACCGTGCCGGTCAAGGTCGGCGCGTAGTAGGCCACCGCCGGATCGGTCTGTCCCTCATTTCCGATGAAGGGAATGCGTAGTCCGGAGAGCCGTTCTCCGATCCGCGCCTTCTCTTCCACCCGAGCCCCGCGCGAAGCGCCTTGAGCGAGAACCAACACCGTAGCCACGATCCACGACATCCCGAATCTCCATCCCGGCCGGCCACGAGCGCGCATGTCGTGCCTCCTTCCCGTCAACGAAACTGCTGGTTCGGATGGGTTTCGTGCAATATGACTGCCATTTCCCGCCCAGGCAGAGGCGAGCCGGGACGGCTTCGTCTTCGTGAAGGGCCTTCCTGAGTCCAGGGTCCAATGTCCAGGGTCGAGGTTAGGCCGGGAGCCTGGCCGCTACTTTGGACTTTGGACTTTGGACACTGGACTGTAAGCTTCAACAAATGCCGACCAGCAAACCCGCGCTGCCGATGACGCCCCACGAGCTGACCGACCGCCGCATCGCGGAGTTCGCTCTCGAGGAGTCGCGTCTCTCCAACCTCGCCTACCGGTTCAAGCTCGCGCCGCGGGACCGCGTCTGGAAGGACTGGGACCGCACCGAGTTCGAGCCGAATCACTACCGGCTGCTGGGGCTGGCCGGCGTCTGCCTGAATCGCGACGAGCAGTCCAACGCGCACCGCGCCGCGGCCCGCGCGCTCGAGGACGTGGACGACATCCTCTTCTACGTCGAGCAACCGGCGCAGGCCGTCATCGTGCGCAACCCTTCCGGGACCTCCGAGATCGTCAACCGTCCGACGCTCTGCGCCGAGATCACCGCGCGGTCGAACGCCGCCTTCGACAGCGCGCTCGCCGCCCTCGAAGCCGCCTTCCCCGGCGGCCGCGTCGCCGGAAAGATCCTCTCCGAGGAGTAGCCTGTCAGTGTCTCAGTTCGCGACTTCTGTCATCCTGAGCGAAGCGAAGGATCTGCTCTCGCATCAAGGGGCAGATTCTTCGGCCCTGCGGGCCTCAGAATGACAGAGCTGAGAGACTGCTCGACATGAACAAGCTCATTGATCACCTGGCCGGGGAGATGGCGAAGCTCCGGCAGGCGGGGACGTACAAGGAGGAGCTCGTCCTCCAGTCGCCGCAGGACGCGCGGGTCATGGTCGGCGGGCGCGAGGTCGTGATGCTGACCTCGAACAACTACCTGGGGTTCGCGAACCACCCGCGCGTGCGCGAGGCGCAGAAGAAGGCGATCGACCGGTGGGGAGCGGGAATGGCCTCGGTGCGCTTCATCTGCGGAACGGAAGAGCTGCACCGGGAGCTCGAGGCCGAGATCGCCTCGTTCTTCGGGACCGACGACGCGATCCTGTACATGACCTGCTGGAACGCGAACGAGGGCCTCTTCGCCGCGATCCTGGACGAGCCGGACGGGCTCTACTCCGACGAGCTGAACCACGCCTCGATCATCGACGGCGTGCGCCTCTGCAAGGCCAAGCGCTACCGCGTGCCGCACGGCGACACGAAGGCCTTCGAGAAGATGCTCGCGGAGGACACGACCTCGCGCTTCCGCCTGATGATGACCGACGGCGTCTTCTCGATGGAAGGCGAGGAGGCGGACCTTCGCGAGATTGCCCGCATCTGCCATGAGAAGGACGTTCTGATGGCGGTGGACGATTCTCACGCGACGGGCGTTCTGGGTCCGACCGGGCGCGGCACCGCCGAGGAGCAGGGCGTGATGGACCGGATCGACGTCACGACCGGCACGCTCGGCAAGGCCATGGGCTCGGCCGCCGGAGGCTTCACGACGGGTCCCAGGGCGCTCATCGAGACGCTCCGCCAGCGCAGCCGCACGTATCTCTTCTCCAACTCGCTGCCGCCGGCCGTGGCCGCGGGATCGCTCGAGGCCTTCCGGATGCTGCGCGAGGACCCGGCGCCGGTCCGGAAGCTCCGGGACAACGCGGCCTATTTCCGCAAGGCGATCTCGGACGCGGGCTTCCGGATCCCCCAAGGCACGCACCCGATCGTGCCGGTCATCGTCGGAGACACCGCGAAGGCGCTCGCGATGGGCAAGGCCCTCTTCGAAGAAGGCATCTACGTCTCCGGGTTCGGCTACCCCGTCGTACCGCAGGGCCAGGCGCGCCTGCGCTGCCAGGTCTCCGCCGCACATGAAGGCGGGATCTCGACCGCGCCGTGGACGCCTTCCGTAAAGTGGGAAAGAAGTTCGAAGTGATTTAGGCCCGCCCTGTCATTCTGAGGAGCGAAGCGACGAAGAATCTGCTCACGTCTCGGATGACCGGAGCAGATCCTTCGCTACGCTCAGGATGACAGGAGTCGGCTACGCTTCCAGCTTCTTCCGGGCGTTCCGGACGAGGAGGATGCAGAGGACGGCGAAGACGATCAGGCACAGGATGTCTCCGCCCATGCCGTTCTTCAACGCCGGGTAGAACTTCTCGCCGAGGTCGAGTTTCTCGATCAGGGTCGGCTTCTCCATGTGCAGGAAGAAGTCGCCGATGAAGGCCACGAGCGCGATGAGCACCCCGCCGAGAGAGCCGCCGGCGACGAGGCCCGTCGAGTAGAGCATCCCCGAGGAGAGCTCCGACTCCTCCCCGGCCGCTCCCTCCTTCTTCCTCCGAATGCATGTCCACGAGGGCCTTCATCTGGCCGCCGATCCAGATCGGGAACGTCGTCGAGAGCGGCAGGTACGCGCCGACCGCCCAGGAGAGGGCGTGCGCGCCGGCCATCTGCGCCATGAAGGCGAGGAAGACGCCGACCAGGACGGGCGCCCACGGCAGGTTCTGCGCCAGCAGGCCCTTGATGATCGTGGCCATGAGCGTCGCCTGCGGCGCCGCGAGCTTCGGGCCGCCGATGCCGTGCGCTTCGCCCATCGCGTAGGTCCTGTCGAGCAGGAAGAGGGTTCCTCCGATGACGAGCGTCGAGGTCAGGACGCCGATGATGAATCCGATCTGCTGGCTGCGCGGCGTCGCGCCGACGAGGTAGCCCGTCTTCAGGTCCTGCGACGTCGCCCCCGCGTTGGCGGCCGCGACGCAGACGATCGCGCCGACGCACAGCGCGACGGCCTGGTAGACGTCCCCCGTGCGGCCGAGCGCCACGAAGACCACGCACGTCGCCATGATCGTCGCGATCGTCATGCCGGAGATCGGGTTCGACGAGGTCCCGATGATCCCGACGATGCGGGAAGACACCGTGACGAAGAAGAACCCGAACACGACCACGAGGAGGCCCATGACGAGCGAGCCCGGGAACGGGCCGTGCGGGAAACCGCGGCAGGACCGTGATGAGGAGGGCGAGCACGACGGATCCCACGACCACGATTCCCATGCCGAGATCCCGCTCGGTCCGCTTGACGCTCTTGGCCCCGGCGCCGGCGCCGAACGACTTGACCGATTCGCTGAACGCGGACACGATCGTCGGCAGCGTCTTGATGAGCGTCATGACGCCGGCGCAGGCCACGGCGCCGGCTCCGATGTACCGGACATAGGCCCGGTAGATCCACTCGGCGTGGGAGTGGCCCGCCATCCAGGCGTCGGTGAAGCCGAGGTTCTTCAGGTCCTGGACGATGCGCCCGTTCGTCGACGAAGATCGAGATCAGCGGGATGAGCGCGAGCCAGGAGAGGACGCCGCCGGACGCGAGCTCGCCCGCGATGCGGGGCCCGATGATGTAGCCGAGCCCCAGGTACTCCGGCGTGACGTCGCAGGAGAGGGTCGCGTCCGGGATCCTGCCGGTCCGCCCGGTCCGGAACCAGGTCGCCGACTCGCGCCAGAGGCCCGATGATCCCGTAAAGGAACTTGTAGAGCATCGCCGCGGCCACGCCCTTGAACACCATCCCGGCCAGGTCGCCGCCCCGCTCTCCGGCGATGAGCACGTCGGCGCAGGCGACGCCCTCCGGGTACTTCAACTTCCCGTGCTCCTTGACGATCAGGGCGCGCCGCAGCGGGATCATGAAGAGGACGCCGAGCGTCCCCCCGACCGCCGCGAGCGCGAAGATCGTCATGTACTTGAAGTAGTCGGCGCCCGCCGAGAGGAAGAGAAGAGCCGGCACGGTGAAGACGACTCCCGCCGCGACCGACTCTCCGGCCGAGCCGATCGTCTGGACGATGTTGTTCTCGAGAATCGTGGACTTGCCGAGCTTCTTGAACACCGCGATCGAGAGCACCGCGATCGGCACCGAGGCGGAAACCGTCAGCCCCGCGCGAAGCGCGAGATAGACCGTGGCGGCGCCGAAGACGATCCCGAAGAAGACGCCGAGGATGATCGCCTTCGCCGTGAACTCGGGAACGTTCTGTTCCGCGGCGATATACGGACGAAACTCCTGGGCGGACGCCATGTTGCCTCCGTGAAGTTACGGGCTTTCTAGCACGGCCCGGCGAAGGCGGAAGGGTTTTCTATCAGAGGTGGTAGGTGATAGGTGGTAGGTGGTAGGTGATCAGACCGGGGCCCCGGTCCCTAACACCTATCACCTACCACCTAATCACCTGCGAGCGGCGCGCGACGGCGGCGCGAGCTACACCCCTCACGTTCCCCCGAAGCCGATCGAGACCTTGCCGCCTTCGACGATGACGGGGACACGGCGGTCGCCGGAGAGGCGGACCATCCGGTCCAGCTCCTTCTTGTCGTTCTTGACGTTGATGTAGGTGAAGGGGATCTTCCTCTTCGCGTAGTCCTCACGGGCCGCGGTCGTGTAGGGTCAGGTGTCCTTTCCGAAGATCTCCACGGGTTCGGCAGTCATCGCTTCCTCCCGCCTGATCTTAACCCGCCGAGCGGAAAGGGCGTCCGAAGGCCGGATGCTATGATTTTTTCAGGCCAGGACCCGATGATCGCGCTCTGTTTCTCCCTCCTTCTCGCGCTGCTTCCGCCGCCGGCGGGGGGCGTCGTCGAAGGCCGCGTCGTGCTCGTCCGGGCGGGGACTCCCGCTCCCGACGCCTCCAACGCGATCGTCTGGATCGAGGGTCTTCACGCCGCCGGCGCCGGGGCGGCGGCGCAGGGCGAGATGAAGAGCGCGCAGAAGCGATTCGCTCCCCGGGCGATCGTCGTGCGCAAGAACGCGACGGTGCAGTTCCCCAACGCGGACGCGATCTATCACAACGTCTTCTCCGTATCCGGCGCCAACCGGTTCGACCTCGGCCTCTACCGGAGCGGCGTCGCGAAGGAGAAGAAGTTCGAAGACCCGGGACTGGTGCGCGTGTACTGCAACATTCACCCCCAGATGGTCGGCTTCGTGATGGTCGTGGACTCCGACTTCGCCGCGGTCACCGGGCCGGACGGCTCCTTCCGGTTCCAGGGCGTTCCACCCGGAGCCCACGTCGTCAAGGTCTGGCACGAGGAAGGGGGAGAGACGCGGGCGACGCCGGTGACGGTCCAGGACGCGGACGCGCCGCTGACGATCCGCCTGGACGTCACCAGCTACAAGCCGCTCCCGCACCGGAACAAGTACGGCAAGGACTACCCGCCCGGGGCCGGAACGGACGATGAGCGTTACTGAGACGCGCCGGACCACGGGCGCGACGGAGGCGGGGCCGCCCGTCCGAGTGGGCCTGAAGCTGCCCAAGCCGGCGCCGCCGCGCTTCTCCCTCTCCTTCAAGATCTTCCTCGCGGCCGCGCTCCTCATCCTGATCGCGATCGGCGGCGCGATCGCGGTCTCGACGTATCGAGCCCGCCAGGTGGCGGACGCGAAGATCGCCGACGATCTGAAGAAGTCGGGCCCGGCCTGGGAGTCCTTCCAGCAGAACCGCTACGGCGAGCTCCACCGCGCGCTCGGCGTCATCGTCAGCAACCCGGGGATCATCAGCCTCATGACGAAGGAGCCGCTGGATCCCGTGACGACGATCGACACGCTCAAGACCGAGCAGGCATCCAGCGCGCGGGCCGACTTCCTGCTCGCGGCGGACCGCAAGGGGATGGTCTTCGCGCGCACCGACAAGCCGCTCGGCTACTCGGCCGACCTGTCTGCCGTCCCCACGATCGCCGGCGCCCTCGCCGGAGAGGGAACGCAGGGAATCTGGCTCTCGGGCGGCAGGCTCTACCACGTCGTCGCCGAGCCGGTGCTCGAGGGGGGGAGCCGCGTCGTCGGCGCGATCGGGGCGGCCTTCCAGATCAACGACGACGTGGCGCGCAACCTGAAGTCCCTGATGAACACGGAGGTCGTCTTCCTGTCCGACGAGGCGAAGCCTTCCGAGCCGCCGATCCCCGCCGTCGCGGCGACGACGATGCAGGACACGACCCGCGCCGTCGTCGAAGCCATCAAACGAAACGCCGGGCTCGTGGACGCGGTCTTCCGCCAGGGCAAGACGATCGGGCCGCTCCCGCTCGAGGTCTCCGGAGAAACCTATCTCGGGTACTTCCTTCCGATCCGCTCTTCCACCGACCAGCTCGTGGGGGCCGCGGTGGCCCTGCGAAGCCGCGAAAAGGAGCTCGCGGCCTTCCGGCAGATCCAGAACACGCAGGTACTGGTGGGCCTGCTGGCGCTCCTCATCGCGTTCGTTCTCTCCTTCGTTCTGGCGCGCCGCATCACCGGTCCCGTGGACCGGCTCGTGCGCGCGACCGAAGAGGTCCGAGTGGGAAACCTGGACGCGGTGGATCTGCCCGTGGAGTCCAAAGACGAGATCGGCATCCTCGCCCGCTCCTTCAACGCGATGCTCGAGGAGTTGAAGGAGAAGGCGGCGCTGGAGGAGTACGTCCGCTCGCTGTCGCTGACCGCCAGCACCGATGCCGAGACCGTCGTGGCCGGACGCGTCGGGGCAACCCTCGGGGCGGGCGGCGCCTCCGGGCCGGCGAGGGGCTACGAGCCCCAGGTCGGGCAGCTCTTCGCCGCCCGCTACGAGATCCAGTCGATCCTCGGACAGGGGGGCATGGGCATCGTGTACAAGGCCCACGACCGCGACCTGGACGACGTCGTCGCGATCAAGACGCTGCGCGGCGACGCGCTCTCGGCCGACCCGACGCTGCTCGACCGCTTCAAGCAGGAGATCCGGCTGGCCCGGAGGATCACGCACCCCAACATCCTGCGCACGCACGACCTCGGAGAAACCAACGGCCTGCGTTACCTCTCGATGGAGTTCGTCAAGGGGATCACGCTGAAGCACCTCGTCGAGCAGGCCCAGCTGATTCCCGTGCCCGTGGCGCTGCGGATCGCCAAGCAGATCTGCGCGGGCCTGGCGGCCGCGCACGAGGTCGGCGTCATCCACCGCGACATCAAGCCGCAGAACATCATCATCGAGCCGACGGGCGGCTTGAAGGTGATGGACTTCGGCATCGCGCGCCTGACGCAGGACCGGGGAATGACCTCCACCGGCACGGTCGTCGGCACGCCCGACTACATGTCGCCCGAGCAGGCCCGCGGCCTGACGCTCGACTTCCGCTCCGACATCTACTCGACGGGCGTCCTCCTCTACGAGCTCTTCACCGGCACGCTCCCCTTCGAGGGGGACACGCCGCTCGCCGTCGTCCTGAGGCACGTGCAGGACAACCCGCCTCCCCCGCAGGCGAAGAATCCGAAGATCGATCCCAAGATTGCGGCTATCATCCTGAAATGCATGCGGAAGGACCCTTCCGACCGTTACCAGAGCGTCAATCAGCTCTACGAGGCGCTGACGAAGGTGACGGCCTAGCGATTTTGGATTTTGGATTTTGGATTTTGGATTGACGCGGCCGGCCGTCGTCCGAAGCTCCCTTCTCCTGCTCGCTACCGGATTCCTTGCTCTCGCCGCTCCGGCCGCCGCGCAGGAGGAGCAGTACTTTTCGCCCCCTTCGGAGAAGCCGCGCTTCGCGTTCTTCTGGGACGCGCTCGCGCGCTACGACCACATCGATCACCTCCATTTTCGCCCCGACATCGAGCGGCTCCGGCTCGAGGTCCGGCCGGAGCTCGACCTGGTCTTCTCCGACCGCTTCAAGGTCGGCGTCCGCGCCATCGGCGACCTCGGATCGGACCACAACGAGGACAACCCGAAGAACTTCGACAACTACCGCTCGCGCGGAGCCTCGATCGAGCGGTATTACCTGGAGGCGAAGCCGGGACAGGTCACGATCCTGGCGGGCGCTTTCGGCATGCCGCTCGTTTCGAGCGAGATGATCTGGGACCGCGACATCCAGACCCCGGCCTGGCCGCGGCGTGGGAGATCCCCGCCGGCGGCACTTCCACGTTCACCCTCGCCGCGGCGGGCTTCTACGGCCCGCAGCGCGACGGCGACCATACCCGCATCGGAGCGGGACAGGTCGTGTTCCGCACCGGAGACCCCGGCAGGCTCGCCCTGGAGGCCGCGGGATCGTACTGGCACTTCGACCCGGACGATCTCAAGCCGGTCTACATCCGCCAGAATTACTCGAAGTTCGTCGGAGGCGTGCGGGTCTACGTCTCGCGTTTCCACATCGTGGACGCTCTCGTGCGGCTGCGATTCCCCGTCGGGAAGGTCCCGGTGACCGTGGGCCTCGATGGGGCCGTCAACCTCGGGGTCGAGGATGAGGCCAGCCGACGAGAAGTCGGCCTTCGAAGGCACCGTGTCCGCGGGCCGGCTGGGCAACCCCGGAGACTGGCGCGTCTTCTACACCTACCAGTACGTCGAGCGAGACGCCGTGATCGGCGCCTATACGACCGACGACTGGTGGTTTCACTCCTGGCATCGCGGCAGCCGGGCGGGCGTCGGGCGTCACGATCCTCCCGCAGGTCTTCGTCCAGGCCACGGTCATGTTCCAGAACAGGCTCGACCTGAAGAACACTCTGAACCGGGTCACGGTCGATCTCGTCAAGATGTTCTGAACACCACTGGCGTGCGACACCGAATGTCGTACTAGAATCACTCCACTCATGGGAAAGACACTCGTGGCCTGTGTGGACGACCTCTTCTTCCGTTCGAAGATCGAGGCGACGGCGCGCCACCTGAACGTCCCGCTGAGCTTCACCGGCGCGGGGGACCTCGCGAAGAGCTGCCGGGACGGAAAGACCGCCGCCGTGCTGCTCGACCTCTCCGCCAACGGCGACCCGCTCGGCGTCGGTGACGGAGCTGCGCAACGACGCGGCGACGCGGGACCTGCCCATCATCGGGTTCCTCTCCCACGTGGATCGCGATCTGGCGCAGAGGGCCGAGTCCTCCGGCGTCACGCGCGTCATGCCCCGCAGCGAGTTCTCCGAGAGGCTCCCCGACCTGATCATGGACCTGCTCGCTCCGGGGATGAAGAGGGAGATCCAGGAGGAGCCGGAGCTGCCGGACGAGTAAGGTCTCAGTTCACGGTTTTCAGTTGTCAGTTTTCAGGTTCCTGACTTCAGAACCGACAACTGAGAACTGACAAGACTTCTCAGGTGAGCCATGAGCGGAACCAGTCGCAGGGATCTCCTCAAGAGCGCGCGTCTCCTGCCTCTTGCGGCGCAGGTCAAGACGCCGGCGGCGAAACCCGCTGGCGGCGTCGCGGCCGGTGGTCATTTCCTCGGCCAACGGTTTGCGAGCGGTGGAGAAGGCCTACTCCGTGCTCGCGTCGGGGGGCGATCCGCTGGACGCCGTCATTTCCGGGGTCAACATCGTCGAGGACGATCCCGACGACGTCACGGTCGGGTACGGCGGCATCCCCAACGAAGAAGGGGTCGTGCAGCTCGACGCCTCCGTCATGGACGGGCGCACCATGAAGTCGGGAGCGGTCGGCGCGCTGGAAAACATCAAGAACCCGTCGAAGGTCGCTCGCCTCGTCATGGAGCGGACCAACCGCGTCTTCCTCGTCGGGCCGGGCGCGCTCAAGTTCGCCAGGGCGCACGGCTTCAAGGAGGAGAACCTCCTGACCGAACGGAGCCGGAAGATCTGGCTCTACTGGAAGGAGAAGCTCTCGGCACACGACGACTGGATCGAGGCCGGCAACGAGGAGGAGAAGGACCCCGACATCCGCTGGTACATCCAGAAGTTCGGGGCGTCCGACTTCCGGCCCCAGGGCACGATCAACTGCAACGCGGTGACGAAGGACGGAGACATCGTCGGGACGACGACGACCTCCGGCCTCTTCTTCAAGGTCCCGGGGCGCCTGGGCGACTCCCCCGTCATCGGCGCGGGCCTCTACGTGGACGGGGACGTCGGCGCCTGCGGCTCGACCGGATGGGGCGAGGGGAACCTGCGCTCCTGCGGCTCCCATACCGTCGTCGAGTTCCTGCGCCAGGGCAAGTCGCCGGAGGAGGCCGCGTTGAAGACGCTCGAGCGGATCTCGGCGCTCGCCAGGGAGAACCAGGACGCGCGCGGCCGGCTGAAGACCGGCTTCAACGTCAACTTCTACGTCGTCAACAAGAAGGGGGAGCACGCGGGCGCCGCGCTCTGGTCCGGGTCGACGCGAAGCGGAAGGTACACCCGCCCGCTGCGTCGCCGATGCCTCGGGCGCCCGGCTGCTGGAGTCCGCGTACTGTACAAGCGAGAAAAGCCGAGGCGCAGGTGTCAGGTTGAAGGTGTCACGGTCAACACCTGCTTCCCCGCGGCGAAGGTCCTCTCCGACTGGTTCCTCGATCAGATGACCCGGCGCCGCCGGCGTTACCACCGCTTCGTCTACAACGACCCGGTCAGGCTCAAGGCCACGCTGCGGGCGGGCGACGTTCTCCTCGTCGACGGAGACCAGCGCGTCTCCCAGGCCGTCAAGTACCTGACGACCTCCACGTGGTCGCACAGCGCGCTCTACATCGGGGACGCTCTCCTGCGGCGCAGGCCCGAGTTGCGCGCCCGGCTCAACCGCCAGTTCGGGCGCGAGGCGCGAGTTCCTGATCGTCGAGGCGCTCGTCGAGAGGGGTGTCATCGCCTCGCCGGTCGTGAAGTACATGGACCTGAATCTCCGGATCTGCCGGCCGATCGGCCTGCGACCCGAGGACCTCGAGGTCATCCTGGAGTACGTGATCTCCCGGATCGGCCACACCTACGACCGCCGCAATTTCCTGGAGCTCGCCCGGTACCTCCTCCCCTTCCACCTGATCCCGCCGAAGTTGAAGGAGGATGCTCTCCACTTCGGCAGCGGCGTCGAGACCGAGACGATCTGCTCGACTCTCCTGGCCGAGGCCTTCGGGAAGGTGGGATTCCCGATCCTGCCCGCCCACCTGCCGTGGAAGCCGGAAACCACGGGCGAGAAGTTCAAGCAGATGGTCCTCGGCCGCCCTACTCGCCGCGCCTACAGCGGCCTGCTCCGCGCGCGGCATCCGACGCTCTGCGTCCCGCGCGATTTCGACCTCTCCCCCTACTTCGACATCGTGAAGGTCAACACCGGCGAGGTCGCGGGGTTCGACTACAGGAAACTGCAGTGGGACGGAACGCCAAGCTGAAAACACAAAACGTTTCAAGTTTCAGGTTTCTGGTTTTCACTGAGCGTCCTGGAACCTGAAACCGGGAACCTGGCTTCTTCAGCCGCGGCCGCCGGAGAGGATCCCGTTGACGGCGTCCACGCGGCTCTGGAGGACCCGGCGCATGCGCCCGACTTCGGCGTCCTGGGCGGCGAAGCGCACGCTGTCCCCCTGGAACTCGAAGCGGAGCACGGCATCCCGGTCTTCCGGCAGAAGGCCCAGCATGCCGGCGCGGTAGGCGCGCATCCACTCGGGCGAGGGCTCTGAATCCAGGCGCGCGCGGAAGTAAGTCCGGCCATCCGGCGCGGGACCTTCCCTGATGGGCTGCTCGTTGGAGAGATAGACCCGGTGTGTGGGCGCCGCCTCGCCCGGACGGCGGCGCATCGGTTTGCGGTACTGGGGACGTCTCGGAATCAGCGGCCTCCTGTCACGGACATTCTTTCACGAATCCCGGATGGGATTCCAGATTCCACATTCCAGATTCCAAGGACGGCCCCGGATTCGCGACCTGGAATCTGGAACCTGGAATCTGGAACCTCAACCGAAGGACCCTGCGGATACGATCGTGAATCGGTCCGGGTGCACGCGCTTGCGGAACTCCGTGTCGGCCTGCTCCTTGGTGACGGAGGCCACGAGGGCGGGAAAGCGGTCCAGGTAGTCGAGACCGAGGCCGTAGTAGACGGCGGCGTCCAGCGCCTGGGCGATTCCCGAGTTGGAGGCGAGATCCACCTGGAACTTCCCGATCCGCGAGCTCTTCTCCTCCTTGAGCTCCTTGCCCGTCAGGCCGGTCTTCAGGAACCGCGCGATCTCGTCGAGCGTCGAGGCGACCGCGGCGTCGCGGCTCTCGGGCTTGACGGTCACGCTGACGACGAAGGGCCCGGCGACGTGGGTGGCATGGAAGCTCGAGTGAATCCCGTAGGTCAGGCCCTCGATGTCCCGGACGCGCACGCCCAGGCGCGAAGTCAGCGACGACTGGCCCAGGGCGGAATTGGCGAGAGTGCAGGCGAGGTAGGCCGGGTCGTTTCGCCGGAGCGTCGAGGGCTCGAGCATCACGACGTCGGCGCTCGCCTTGTCCTGCATGAGAATCGTGTCCCGACCCGGGGAGGGCTCCGGCACGGCAAGCGCGGGGAACCCGGCCTCCGGGCCGCGCGCCCAGGACGAGAGGCGCTTCTCGAGGCCGTCCAGGATCCTGTCGGCGGAAACGTCGCCCACGACGACGAGCTGCAGGGTGCCGGCGCCGTAGCGCTGCCGGTAGAACGCGACCAGGTCCTCGCGCGTCAGCGCCTCGACGAGCGCGATGCGCGCCTGCCCCGTGCGGCGATGGAGCGGATGCTCCGGAGGATAGACCCGCCGCGCCGCCTCTTCGTAGGCGCGCACGCTCGGCTGATCCTGTTGCTGGCGGATCGCTCCCACGACGCGCTTCTTCTCCTTCTCGAGCTCCTCGGAGGGAAAGACGGGCGAGCGCAGGATCTCGACCAGCCGGTCGAGCAGCAGGTCCACGTCGCGCGAGAGGGCGGCGCCTCCGATGTCCACGCCGACGGGATCGGAGGAGTCGGAGGAAAACGAAAGGGACGCGCCCCGGCTCTCCAGGTCTTCCGCGATCTGGAGCTTTGTTCGCTTCTCGGTCCCCTTGGCGAGCTCGCCCGCGGTCATCGAGGCGATGAGCCGGCGGCCGGGCGGAGCGAAGACGGACCCCGCGTGAAGCGAGCCGGAAACCGCGACGGTGGGATTGAAGTGGTTCTCGAGAACGAGCAACTCCGTTCCGTTGCCGAGAACGCGCCGGCGCACCGCCTCCGCGACGGGCACGCGGCGGCGAGGCGAAGGCCGGACTCTGCCCGCGCGCGCCATCAGGCCGTCTCCCGGTCGGGAGCCTGCTGGTCTTCGGGGCCCGGCGGAGGAGCCGGCTCCTCGCCGCCCTCCGGCTTCGGAAGGAAGATCCCGACGGTCAGGTCGTCGTCGTTCAAGTACGCCCGGGCGACGCGCTGGACGTCCTCCGGCGTGACGCGCCGGATCGCCGCCGGATAGTCCGCGTACCAATCCCAGTCGGCCGCGGCGATCGCCTCGGAAAGGGAAGCCGCGACCTGATCGGTCGAATCGCGGTCGAAGATCACCTCCGCTTCGATCTGCGTCCGGGCCTTATCCGTCTCCGCCGGCGTCACGCCTTCCCGCGCGATCCGCGAGACCCCCTCGCGGATCGCCGATTCCACGGAGGCCGGCTCGACTCCCGGCCGGACCGGCGCGAAGATCGAGAGCAAGGCCGGGTCGCGCAGCTGCCATGGCACGACGGTGACGGAAAGCGCGAGACTCTTTTCGACGAGCGCCTGGTAGAGACGCGAGGTTACGCCGCCTCCCAGGATGTTGCCGAGCACCGCGAGCGCGTGCGTGTCGGGATGAAGCGCTTTGACGGTCCGCCACGCAAGCCCGCACCAGGCGACCTGCCCGGAACGCCTGACGGTGAAACGCCGCTCCCCTTCCTGGGGCGGCTCCACGGTGTGAACGGCCGGGATCGGGCGCGCGGACGCGGGGATCGAGCCGAAATGGCGCGCGACCTTCGCCAGCGCCTCCTTCTCTTCGAAGTCCCCGATCACCATCGCGATCGCGTTGTTGGGGTGGTAGAAGACGTCGTAGAACTCCTTCAAACGGGCCGTCGTGACCCCCTCGATGTCGCTCCTCCACCCGATCGTCGGATGGTGATAGGGGTGCTCGCGAAAGGCCGCCGCGAACGTGTGCTTGTAGAGGACCTGGAAGGGCGAGTTCTCTCCCCGCTCGAACTCGTTGCGGACGACCGTCATCTCCGGCTGCCGGTCCTCGTCCCGGATGAGCGAGCCGCGCATGCGCGACGCCTCGATCCGGATCGCCACTTCCAGCTGCGCCGAGGGGAGGGTCTCGTAGTAATTCGTCCGGTCGAACCAGGTCGTGGCGTTGAAGCGCGCTCCCAGGGCCTCGAGCACGGCCGCGATCGCCGTCCCCTTCTCGCGGTTGTAACGCGGCGTCCCCTTGAACATCAGGTGCTCGAGCAGGTGCGTCGCGCCGGTGTAGCCGACCGCCTCGTTGCGGCTGCCCACGCAATACACGACCGCGAACGTCGCGACGGGCGCGATCCGGTTCTGGAGCAGCAGCAGCCGGAGTCCGTTCGCCTTCAGGCGGAACTCGCGGATGCCGGCCTTCTCCTTGATGAACTCGTAGGCGACGGGAGCTCGGTGATTCGGTGACTCGGCGCTCGGTGCTCGGGTTCCTTGATGCGCGGTGTTCGGGTCTTCCGACCTCGCGTCTTGGATTTTGGATTGGCTACTTTGGACTTTGGACCTTGGACTTTGGACTTCACCGTTTATCGTCCGCCGGCGACGTCTTCGGCTCCGTCCACGCCGATGACGTTGCCGCTGACCCACCCGGCGCCTTCGGAGCAGAGGGCGACGAGGGCGCCGGCGACGTCGGAGGGCTTCGTCATTCGTCCGGCCGGATGCATCTTGCGGATCCGCTCGATCATCGCCTCGTTGCCGGGGATCTTTCGCAGCGCCGGAGTGTCGGTGACTCCCGCCCGCAGCGCGTTGACCGCGACGCGGTGCGGCGCGAGCTCGACCGCGAGCTGCCGGACGTAGGACTCGAGCGCCGACTTGGCCGCCGAGACGGCCCCGTAGGAGGGCCAGACGATGTGGTCGCCGGCCGACGTCATCGCGAAGACGCGCGCGCCCGGCGAGAGGAGCCCCGCGAAGTGGAGGTCCTGCACCCAGTAGACGAGCGAGTTGGCCATCACGTCGAGCGTCATCTCGAGCTGCGGCTTCGCGATCGAAGCCTCCCGCGACTCCGCGAAGAAGGGCTTCAGGGTCCCGAAGGCGAGGGAGTGGAGAAAGACCGAGACGCGAGACTCCGGCGGGTCGCCGCCGCACTTCTCGGCGATCGCCGCCACGACTTCTCCGCGCTTGCCGTCGTCGGCCGCGTTGACGTTGAAGAACTCCGCGCGGCGCCCCACGGAAGCGATCTCCGCCACGATCCTGTCCGCGTTGGCCTGCGTGGCCTTCCGGTCCAGGTGGACCCCGAACACGTTCCAGCCCGCCCTCGCGAGCGCGAGCGAGCACGCCTCCCCGAAGCCGGAGGAAGCGCCCAGAACGACGGCCCAGCGGGAACGGGTCTCTGTGGACAAAGCGGCGCGAATCTTAGCATTGAAGATTGAGAGATTGACGATTGCTCGATCCGGCCCGGCTCAATCCGTCAATCGTCAATCATTCAATCTTTCAATTAGTTAGACTCGCCGGGAGTGAACCCTCGCCTCGGAATTCTCCTACTCGGAGTGCTGCTGCTTGAAGGGGCAGTCTGGGTCGAGCCGGCTGGCTCCTGGCTCGCGGAGCCGGACGAGGCGCGCTACGCGGAGATCCCGCGCGAGATGCTCGCCTCCGGCGACTTCGTGACGCCGAGGTTGAACGGCGTGCCCTACCTCGAGAAGCCGCCTCTCCTGTACTGGGCCAATGCCGCCTCGCTGCGCCTCTTCGGCCTGACTCCCTGGGCGGCGCGGCTGCCGACTCGCCTCTTCGGGCTCGGCACGATCCTGACGCTCCTCTTCGGGACGGCCGCGGTCTGGGGGACGCAGTCGGGGCTCGCGGCGGCGATCCTGTATCTCGCGGCGCCGCTCGGCTTCGCCTTCTCGCGCGTGAACCTGACCGACGCTCCTCTGACGTTCTTCTTCACGCTGACGCTCTTTCTCGCCCGGGCGACGCTTGTCCGCTACGAGGCGCGCCTGCGGTGGAAGGCGCTGGCCGCCTTGACCGGGCTCGCCGCCGCCGGAGGATTTCTGAGCAAGGGGCTCGTCGCCATCGTGCTGCCGGGTGCGATCCTCTTTCTCTGGTGCCTGGCGACACGGCGGATGCGATTTCTCACCTCGCTCCTCTTCGGCCCGGCTCTCCCCGTGTTCCTCCTCGCAGCCGCGCCCTGGTTCGTGCTCGCCGAACGCCGCACTCCCGGGTTCCTCCAGTTCTTCTTCATCCACGAGCACTTCCAGCGCTTCTCGACCTCCGTCGCGCAGCGCCCTGGCCCGATCTATTATTTCGTCCTCATCTTCCTCGCCGGCTTTCTCCCGGTCATCCCGTTCTTCCTTTCGTCACTCAAGAAAGCCTGGCGCCGCGACGAGCCGGAGGCGCTCTTCTTCCTCCTCTGGTTCACGGTCGTGCTCGTCTTCTTCTCCCTATCGCGTAGCAAGCTGCCGCCGTATCTGATGCCCGCTTTCCCCGCCGCCGCCGCGCTCGCCGCGCGTGCGTTGTTCGAGAGACGGCCGGCGAGTTCAGGCGCCTGGCGCGCCTCGGCGCTCCTCGCGACGCTTCTCCCCGCATATGTGATCGTGAATCCGACCGCACAAGCCTGGGTCCGCGACTACGCCCTCGCTCCCGTCGCCATCGCCGGCTTCGCCGTGCTCCTCCTCGGGACCTGGGCCGCGCCGGCGCTCGCGAAGCGAAGCGTGTCGCTCGCGCTCGGGGCCTTCGCCGCCGGCTGGACCGGCTTCGCCGTCATGGCCGCCCTCGCGTGGCCCAGAGTCCCTCCCGCGACCGATCCCCACGCGATCTGCGCCGCCGCGGCCGCCGCCAGGAACGCCGGCGCGACGGTCGTCGGCTACCAGGCCTATCTCCAGGGCCTTCCCCTGGCACTCGAATCCCCCGTCCCTCTCACCGACTACGTCGGAGAGCTGGAGCCCCAATTCGAGCGCCGATCCGAAGTCCGAGAATCCCTCTTCTGGACCCGAGAAAAATTCTGGTCGCAGTGGCGAAGCGGCAACCACTACGCCGCTCTCGTTCGCCGCCGGGACCTGCCAGAGTTCGAAGTCTCGGGCGTGCCTGCGCGAGTTCTCGCGAGCAGCCCCAAGCACATCCTCCTCGTCAACTACAGGGAATAGGTTTCAGGGAAAAGGTGTCAGGGAAATGCAGGTGTCAGGTGTCAGGTGTCAGGGACATGGTCGGTGCCTAATCTGACACCTGGCCCCTGACACCTGCATTCACCTGACACCTTCAAACCTGACACCTGCTCTAAGGGATGTAGCCCCGGACCGTCCGGGCGGTGATGCCGGGCTTGTTCACGGCCACCGTCACGGCGCGGTACTCGCCGGGGGGCTTCTGGGAGTCGGTGCGGAAGGCGAGGATGTACTGCGAGCGCAGCTCCTCCTCGATCCGCTTTGTCACCTCGCCGATCTTCGCGGCGCTGCCGATGGAGAAGACTTCGCCGCCGGACTCGTTCGCGATCTCCTTGGTGATCTTGCGCGATTTGAAGTCGGTCAGCGGGATGTTGACGGCGATGAAGAAGATCGGGGCGCCCGCCGAGCGGGCGTAGCGCAGGAGCGTCTCGTACTCGACGTGGGAGCGGTTGTCGTCTCCGTCGGTCAGAACGATGAGCGCCTTCCTCCCCTGCAGCGTGCGGAACTGGTAGAGCCCGAGGATGACGGCGTCGTAGAGCGCCGTCGCTCCCTGCGCCTTCAGGTCCTGCGAGGCGCGCTGCAGGGAGGCGGTATCCGACGTGAGCTCCTGGAGGAACTTGGGCCGGTCGCGAAACTCGAGAACGAAGCCCTGGTCCTTCGGCCGCATCAGGCCCTTGAACAGCTCGGCGCAGGCCTCGCGCACGAACGGCATCCCCTTCTCCATCGAGCCGGAGCTGTCGATGACGAGGCCGATGTTCAGGGGCATGTTCTCGGCGACCTCGAACCCCGTCAACGTCTGGGGCCGGCCGTCCTCCTGGACCTTGAAGTCGTCTTGAGTCAGGCCCTTGACGAAACGGGAGTCCTTGTCCAGGGCCGAGACGTGGAGCTGCACGACGTCCACGCGCACGCTCTCGACCGTGGTGGACGGCCCCCGGAGCATCCGGATGTCGTTGGCTTCCCTGCCGTCCTCGGCCACCGCGGTCGCGCGCAGCATGTTGCCGCGGGCGTAGTCGGCGTACGGAATCGTGGTCTGGTAGGGGGGGCGAGCCAGGAGCCGATCCTCTTCTCGTCCAGGAAGAGCTCGACCTTCCTGGCGACTCCGCCGGCGATGGATTGCACGGCGACCTTGATGCGGACCTTTCCCTCGGAAGGATCGGGCTCCGGCAGGACGCGCACCGCGATCCTCGCGTTGCCCTGGTTGATCGCCCACGCGTCTTCGTCGATGACCTGTCCGGACTCGTCGTAGCCGACGGCGCGCAGGGTCTGCTGCCGGGGAATGTTCCCCAGGTCGATTTCGACTGTGTAAGGAGGCCGGGTGCGCGTCAGGATCTTGCGGTCCTCCAGGTAGAACTCGACCTTCTTGATCGGCGGCTCGACTTCCGCCTCGAGGCGCAGGAGGCCGACCGGCGCCTCGCGCGCGGGCGGGAGGATCTTCAATTTCGGGCTCTCGGGCGAAGCCCCGGGCGCCGGGGAAGAATCCGCGATCACGATCGCCTCGGCCTCGGGCAGCGTGCTCGCCTCGGCCGGCGCCATCTCGGGGCGGAAGGCCGCGCCGAGTTCGGGCACAGCCAGGTCCACCGCTCCCTCGCCGACGTCCTTGCCGCCGGGCAGCGCGAAGTAGAGCTTGACCTTGTAGGCGCCGGGCGGGACCGCGCGCAGGAAGGAGTACGTGAACGTCTTCCCGCCTTCGATGTCCGAGCTGACCGGATAGCGGAACGCCTCGACCATGTCGTCGCCGCGGGAGAAGGTCCCCCGCAGCTCGCCGCTCACGAACCGCACTCTCCTGGCCGAAAGTGCCTGGGAGAGCTGCGCGGATGACGAGGCGCAGGCGGACGACCGTCTTGCCCGAGGCCATCCCGAGATACTCGGCCGTGACCTCCAGGGAGAACTTGCCGGCGGGAGTGGATACGTCCGTGCTCTTCTTCTGGTCCTGGGCGGGGAGATCCGCGCAGAGGAGGAGCGCCAGGAATGCGACTGCATACGACTTGAAGGTGCGTTTCATGCTCTCAAGCGAACCAAGAAAAGTGGCTCGGGCATTCCCGGACCCTTCCGCCCCTGTCATCCTGAGCGTAGCGAAGGATCTGCCCCGGTCGGCTAAGGGTGGCATCCCGCTCGCGTTCAGGGAAGGGCAGATCCTTCGTCGCTTCGATCCTCAGGATGACAGAGCTAGGGGGCTCAGGCTGTTGCGGCGACAGGGCCGGCGACTTCCGCGAAGAAGTCCTCGACGGCGGACCGGAAGTCGGCGGGAGTGGAGAGCTCCGAGATCCGGACACGCAGGGCGCGTCCGTTGGGGAGGCCGTGCGTGTACCAGCCGGTCATCGTGCGCAGCTTGTGGAGGGCCTCGCGAGGCTCGGAGGCGAGGCGCTCGATCTGACCGAAATGGCCGAGCATCAGGTCCCGCCGCTCCGCGAGGGTCGCCTCGCGCGCCGGCCGGCCGGAGAGAAGGTCGGCGATCTGCCGGAAGATCCACGGGTTCTTCATGGTCGCGCGGCCGCACATCACCGCGTCGCAACCGGTCTTCTCGAACATCGCGACGGCGTCGGCGGCCGTTTCGATGTCGCCGTTTCCCACGACTGGAATCGAGAGCGCGGCCTTTAGCTCCGCGATCCGGTCCCAGTCGGCGCGGCCCGCGTACATCTGCCGCGCGGTCCGGCCATGCATCGCCACCGCCGCCGCCCCTTCCCCTTCGCAGATCCGCCCGAGCTCCAGGAAGTTCTTCCGCGAATCGTCCAGCCCCAGCCGGAACTTCACCGTCAGCGGGATCGACAGGCGGCTCCGGACCTTCCGGACGATCGCCCGCGCCAGATCCGGGTCCCCCATCAGCGCCGCGCCCGCGCACCCCTTCAGGACCTTGTTGGCCGGGCAGCCCATGTTGATGTCGCAGACGTCGGGAGCGAGCTCTTCGACGATGTCCGCCGCGGCCGCCATGCGCTCCGGGTCCGAGCCGTAGATCTGGATCGAGATCGGGCGCTCCTCCTCGGAAAAGAACATCTTGCGCAACTGCCGCGTGTTCCCGCGGCTGACCGCCTCCGAGGAGATGAATTCCATCGTCACGAGTCCCACGCCGCCGATCCGCCGGAGCATCAGGCGGTAGGCGTGGTCCGTGATTCCCGCCATCGGGGCGAGAATGAGCGGGGGATGGATCGGGACCGGGACCGAGCTCGAGCATCGAACTTGCAATTCTACCGTCCCGGGAGTATCCCGGTGAAGGTGACGCGGGACCCGGAGACGGATAGGATGCGCACGGGCACCGACCCGAGAGAGGTTGCAATGTCATCGATCAACACGACGGTTTCGCGACGCCGCTTCGTCCGCCGGCGGACCATGGATCCGAAGCCGGAACTTCGACCTGCTCTTCCTGACCGCTTCCGGTGTCCTGGTCTTCCTTCCGTATCTCTCCTACGGCCTGCTGCAGCGCCTGGGCGCTTCGACGGGAACGGCGAGCCTGATCGTCGGCCTCTCCGTCACGCTCCTCGTCGGCGGCCCGCACATGTACTCGACGTACCTTCGCACCGCGCTCGAGCCGCGGTTCCGCGGGCGGTACGGATGGCTCGCCTACGCGCCGCTCGTCGTCATTCCGGCGCTCGTCGTGATCGGCTCCTTCTACGCGTTTATTCTCCTGCTGACGCTCTTCTTCTTCTGGGCTTCGGTGCACGTCACCCACCAGGCGCAGTTCATCTCCGAGTCGTACCGCCGCAAGGCCGGCTCCCGGATCTCGACCCTCGATCGCCTGCTCGACGGGGCCGTGATCCTCGGCGCGCTCTACACGGTGGCGATGTACAAGTTCGTGACCGACCGGTTCACGATGGGATCGAGCACGCTCCTTTTCCCCGACTTCCTGAAGCACCTCTGGGTCGCGCAGGCTTTCACGGCAGGCTTCGCGGTTCTCTTCCTCTACTACGTCATCCGCACGGCGGGCGAGATCCGTCGCGGGGAGGCGACCTGGCCGCGCCTGCTCTTCATGGCGGCGACCGTCGCCCTCGCCTTCATCATTCCTCTCTTCGAGAATCTGGACGTCGCCTTCCAGGGCTTCAACACCTGGCATTCGCTCCAGTACCTGGCCCTGACCTGGTTCATCCTGTCGCGGCAGGCCGACCGCGGCGAGATCGGGAGCGGCTTCGTGCGCGGCCTGTCGGGGGTCTCCCATACCCGGGCGTTCTACGCGGCCATGGTCGGCGCCACGGTCGTCTCCGGAGGCGTGTACCTCCTTCTGTGGCAGGGCCTCGGCATGCCCCAGGATCGCGCCTACTACGTGGTCGTCCTCTCCTTCCTCCTCTGCCACTACTTCTACGACCACTTCCTGTTCCGAGACTTCGCCCCGCTGGATAGCTCTCGGCTTTCAGCCGTCAGCTATCAGCCGGATCCCCGTTTGCGCCAGCCCTGAGCCGAGAGCTGAAAGCTGGAAAGCTGACAGCTACTTTGACAGCTCCGAGTAGGACTTGACGGGCTTGTAGCCTTTGGGCTTCTCGAAGAGCTTCTCGTCGGCTCCGATACGCACGTCCAGGAGCTGCGTGTCGGAGACAGGCTGGAAGAGGTTTGACGAGTCTTTCTTCTCGTGCTCGACGCGGACGGGGAGGCGCTCGAAGTCCCTGGCGGCCCACACCGTCACGCGGTCGCCCGAGGGAAGACTCATCTGGTAGCGGTCGCACGGGTGAATTCCGTGCACGCCGTCGCCGATCTGCTTGAATTCCGCGTTGAATCGCTGCGCGTAGGCCGCGGGATCGAAGCGCGGCTCGAGCGGGTAGCCGGGCACGAGCTCCTCGTCCTGCGACCAGGGCGCTTCCAGGATCCGGCGCGTCGAGGGACGGTATTGCCAGACCTTGCCGAGGTCCGGCCTCAGGATCTTGACCAGCGTCGAGCCGTCGAACTGACCCTTCGACGCGCCTCTTCTCTCCGGCGGACGGCGATCTGGTAACGCTCGCCGGAGGAGAAAACGAGAAGAGCGCGGTAGCCGTCCTTCGAGACGGTCTTGATCCCGCCGCAGGCGGAGGCGGAGAGAGCCGCGGCCAAGAGAAGGAGAGCCCCGGCCCGGCTTCGCGCTCTCACGGAGCGGCCGCCCCGATCGTGCGGTCGAAATGCTCGCGCGTGACTCGGAGCGCTTCTTCGAGAGCGGGCGTCGTGCCGGGAAAGGGGTGCGCCGCGCCGAACGTATGCCCCGTCGCCGCGATCTCGCCGACCGAGCCCAGCTCGCCGGCGGCGGACGCGATTCGGCGGCCCGCGGCGGGCGGCACGGTCTCGTCCTGCGCGGCGACGACGGCGAGGACCGGGACGCGGAGCCGGCCGGCGTTGACAACGGGATGGAGGCGGTCCCGGTTCTGCTCGGCGTCGTCCAGGAGCGCGGGCTTCATCCGGAAGACCTGGCCCGTGCGCGAGTTGACCGTCTCCCAGAAACCCGCCTCTCTCCAGCGCCGGCGCGTTTCCTCGTCCCACCACAGCACGGAGGAGACGGGATTCCAGAGCACGACCGAGCGGACCGGGTCTCCCGAGGCCGCGGCGGCGAGCGCCGAAACGCTGCCGCGGCTGTGTGCGAGGAGACCGACGCGCGCAGTGTTCATGTCTTCGGAGCCCGGCAGGCGGCGCTGCGCCAGACGCGAGAGGATTTCCCGCAGGTCCTCCACCTCGCGAGTGTAGGTGCCCGACTCGAAGAATCCGACCTCCGAGAGCGTCTCCAGATCCGCGCCGATACCGGAATGCGAGAAATTGAACCGCAGGACGCCGTAACCGGCCTCGCGCAGCCGGCCCGCGACGTGCGGCCAGAATCCCCAGTCCTTGAATCCCTTGAAACCGTGGATGCAGACGATGACGGGCGCGCCGGGCCGGCCGGGAGAATGAAGATCTCCCCGGATCGGAAGGCCCTCACCGCTTTCGAAGGCGAACGGTTGCGGTTCCACGGCGGGAACTCTAACGCGAAGGTCTTCGTCTCCGGCCTGCCGCCTTCCGCCTCCCGTCCACCCTGCCATAATCCCGGCCGCATGACCTGGTGGATGTCGTGGTTCGGCGAGGAGTATCTGGAGCTCTATCCGCACCACGATGTCGCTTCCGCCCGGCGGGAGGTGGCGTTCGCTCTGGCGCATCTCGACCCCGACCCGATGCCGATCCTCGATCTCTGCTGCGGGGCCGGCCGGCATTCCCTGCGTTTCGCGGAGAAGGGCTTCTCCCCCGTCGGCCTGGATTACTCCGCGCCGTCGCTGGAGCTGGCCCGCGCGCGTGGGCCGGACCTGCGTCTCGTGCGCGGCGACATGCGATCGCTCCCCTTCGCCAGCCGCGCCTTCCGCTCGGTTGTGAATTTCTTCACGAGCTTCGGATACTTTCTCCGCGAGACGGACAACGTGGCGGTCGTCGCGGAGATCGAGCGCGTGCTCGCGCCGGGCGGCCGTTTCCTGTGCGACACGTTTGGCCGCGACTACGTGATCGCGCGCCTCATCGAGGAGGAGAACCGCTCGACCGGCGAGCGGGAGTACCACATCCGGCGGCGCTGGAACCCGGAGACCCGGCGCGTCGAGAAGGAGATCGAGGTCCGCCATGGCGCCTCGACGGCGGCCTTCCGCGAGAGCGTTCGGGCCTACACGGTCGAGGAGTTGACGGCGATGTTTGGCGGCGCGGGCCTCGCCGTGGAAGCGGCATGGGGAGACTTCGAGGGAGGGCCGGCAGGCAGCGACTCGCCCCGGCTGATCGTCCTGGCGAGAAAGCCATGTTGACCGGGACGATCCCGTTCGACCGCTACCCCGGCCTCGCTCCGCTCTTCCACGACTTCCTCCGGGGCCTTCCCGCTTTCTTTCCCGACCCTCCGACGATCGATGCCGCCGCCGCGCGCGGCAGACGCCTCCTCGGAACGCCGTCACGGATTCCCGCGGAAGCCTTTCGCACCCGCCTCCCGGAGGCGGAGACGATGGCGCGGGACCTGGCGGCCGGGCGCGCCGTCGCCGTCCTGGCGGGGCACCAGGTCGGCCTCTTCACCGGACCGCTCTTCACGATCACCAAGGCGTTCGACGCGATCCGCGTTGCGCGGCAGCTTCGCGAGGTCGGCGTCGCCGCGGTGCCGGTCTTCTGGGCGCTGACGGACGATCACGATCTCGAGGAGATCGCGCGCACGGCGCGGCCCGGAAAGGAGGGGCCGGAAGTCATCGTTCTCGAGGGAGCGGATCGCGCCAACCGCCGGCCGGTGGGAGGCATCCCGCTCCCGGAGAAGGTGAGCGAGGTCCTCGAGTCCTTTCGCGCCGACGCCCGGGGACCGGAGACAGAGGAGATTCTGGAAGCGTTCGCCCGCCGTTACGCGCCCGGAGTCTCCTACGGCGAGGCCTTCATCGGGGCCCTCTTCGACCTGGTGGGCGCCGAGCCGCTCCTCGTCGTCGATCCCAGCTCGGAGCCGCTGCGCCGGGCGGCCGCCGAGTTCTTCCTGCGCGCCGCGCGGAAGGAGAAGGAGATCCGCGAGGCGCTTCGCGGCGCGACCACGCGCCTGGTGAGCGCCGGCAAGCCCGTCCCCGTCGCGTTCCGGCCGGACGTGTTTCCCTTTTTCTCGGTCATCGGGGACGAGAGGCGCCGCATCGAGGACCTCGCCGCGTCGGTCGACGCCGTCGAGAAGGGCCTGGCCTGGCCCTCGACGGACGTCCTGACCCGCCCGGTCTTCAAGTCTTTCCTGATGCCGGTCGCGGCCAGCGTGCTCGGCGCCGCGGAAATCGCCTACCACGCGCAGGCGCTTGCGCTCTTTCCCGTCTTCGACCTCGCGTCTCCCATCCTCCTGCCGCGCTCGCATCTGGTCCTCGTCGGCCCGCCGGAGCGAAGGGCGGCGGAAGCGCTCGGCATCGAGGCGGCGCGGCTCCTGCAGGCGCCGGGTCCCGCTCCGACGCCGGCGACTCCCGAGGTGGAGACCCTCTCGCGAATCACGGGGAACCTTCAGAAGGAGCTGGACTCCCTCGAGCCGCGCCTGCGCGAGACCGATCCAACGCTCGTCGGCGCGCTCGAAACCGCGGGGCGGAAGATCGCGTATCAAGTCGAGCAGCTCGTCGAGCGAATCCGGAAGGCGGCAGAGAGAAAGGACGAGACCGCGATGAAGAGGAGGCAGCGGCTCGAGACGATGCTCCTGCCGGAGGGGACTCCCGCCGAGAGGCTGTATCCCCCGCTCGTGCCGATGCTCGCCTACGGACGGGAAGCCCTGGCGGCAATTCGCGAAGCCGCGCAGGGCTCGACGCAGGGCGCGACGATCGTCAACGTGGGCGCCGACCGTCCGCCGGAAACGGAGAGCGTTCATGCCGGTTGACGTTCTCGCGATCGCGGCGCATTCCGACGACATCGAGCTCACCTGCGCCGGCACGCTCGTGACGCTCAAGGCGCGGGGCCGCCGGTTCGGGATCGTGGACTTGACGCGCGGTGAGATGGGGACGCGCGGGGACGCCTCGACGCGCGAGCGCGAAGCGATGCGCGGCGCGGAGATCCTCGGGGCGGAGTTCCGCGAGATTCTCGATTTCGGCGACGGCGGCCTGGGCAAGACCCGCGAGAACGAGCTCGCGTTGATCGAGGTCATCCGGCGCGAGAAACCGCGCCTCCTCCTGACGTCCTATCCCGACGACCGCCACCCCGACCATCGGCGGGCGGGCGAGCTCGTGACGGATGCCGCCTTTTATGCGGGACTGCGGCGGATCGAGACGGCCCACCCGGCGCACCGCCCTCAGCAGACAATCTATTTCTCCACGGCGTATGTCCATCCCCCCACCTTCGTCGTGGACGTCACCGCCGCGATGGAGACGCGCACCGCAGCGATCCTCAGCTTCACGAGCCAGTTCCACGATCCGGAATCGCGGGAGCCGCAGACGATTCTGTCGCAGAAGAGTTTCCTCGCGGCGATCGAGGCCCGCGCCCGATATTTCGGTTTCATGATCGGCGTCGAGTTCGCCGAAGGCTTCGTGTCGAAGCGCCCGCCGCGAATCGACGACCCGGTCGGCGCCTTCGAAGGCTTCGAGCCGGGCTTTTGAGCGCCGGGCCGTTGAGAGCATGACGACAGAGTCTCAACTCCGGCCCGGCGCGGTCCAAAGTCCAAAGTCCAAAGTCCAAAGTAGCGCCGTCGTCTCCCTTGGACCTTGGACCTTGGACCTTGGACTTCACGCGACGCGGAGCGGCGCGTGAAGATCGGCATCACCTGCTACCCGACCTTCGGGGGAAGCGGCGTCGTGGCGACGGAGCTGGGCATCGCTCTGGCGAAGCGGGGCGACGAGGTTCATTTCATTTCCTATGCTCTCCCCTCGAGATTGGGGCTGCCGCGGCCCCGCGTCTTTTTCCACGAGGTCGTCGCGCCCACCTACCCGCTCTTCGTCTCGCCGCCGTACACGCTCGCGCTCGCGACGAAGATGGCCGAGGTGGCCACGCACGCGAGGCTCGACCTCTTCCACGTCCACTACGCGCTGCCGCACGCGATCTCGGCGATCCTGGCGCGCGAGATGAGCGCCGGTAACGGGGCGCGGTTGAAGGTCGTCACGACCCTTCACGGCACCGACATCACGATCGTCGGGCAGGACCGCTCCTACCTTCCGATCACGCGCTACGGCATCGAGAAGAGCGACGCGGTCACCGCCGTCTCGCGCTACCTGAGGGACGTGACCGTGCGCGAGTTCGGAGTGCACCGGCCGGTCCATGTCATTCCCAACTTCGTGGACAGCGAGCTCTTCCGCCCGGGCGAGGCCTCCCCGTACGCGCGGTCACTCTGCCGGGAGGACGAGCACGTTCTCGTCCACATCTCCAACTTCCGGCCCGTCAAGCGCATCGCCGACGTTCTCGCCGTCTTCGACCGCGTGCGCCGGCAGGTCCCCGCGCGCCTCCTGCTCATCGGGGACGGCCCCGACCGGTCGCTCGCCGAGCGACTCGCGACCGAGGGGGGGTTCGAAGACCGCACGACCTTTCTGGGCAACGTGCCTTCCATCGAGACGATCCTGCCGATCGGCAAGCTCTTCCTGCTCCCCTCCAACGCCGAGTCCTTCGGCCTCGCGGCGCTGGAGGCGATGTCCTGCGGGCTGCCCGTCATCGGCACGTCGGCCGGCGGGCTTCCGGAAGTCGTGGAAGATGGAAAGAGCGGCTATCTCAAACCGGTCGGAGACGTGGAAGGAATGGCGGAAGCGGCTCTCTCGCTCCTGCGCGATCCCGAGAAGTTCGCTCTCTTCTCGAGCGAAGCGCGCCGCCGGGCCGTCGAGGAGTTCCCGACGGAGACCGCCGTGGCGCGCTACCGCAAGCTCTATGAAGAAACCCTCGGCCGATGAGCGCGCCGTGCCGGCGCGAGAGGGCAGCGCCGAAGTCCGCGAGCGGGCCTCGAGGTTTCTCGCGTTCGCGTATCCTGTATCCGATCCCAACGAGGCCGCGGATCTTGTCGCTCGTCTCCGGAAGCAGTGGCACGACGCCACGCACATCGCCTTCGCGTGGAACATCGGCTCCGGCGACACGGCCGCGCGGCGCTCCTCGGACGCCGGCGAGCCGTCGGGAACGGCCGGCAAACCTATCGCCGCGGCGATCGAATCGGCCGGGATCTCCGACGTTCTCGTCGCGGTCGTGCGCTATTTCGGCGGAACGAAGCTCGGAACGGGCGGCCTCTCCCGGGCCTATCGTGAAGCCGCCGAGAGAGCGCTCGCGGCCGCCGGCACGAGGATCATCCGGGAGACGTCCCTGGTCGTCGTGATGTGTCCCTACGACAGAATGGGCGCCGTCAGAAGGCTCGTTCGGCCTCCGCAAGTCACCCTCGCGGGCGAGAGTTTCGAGGCGAGTCCGACCGTGCGGCTCGAAGTCGTCCGGTCTCGCCTCCCCGCCCTCCGTGCCGCCCTGGAAGAAGCTCGTCTCTCCTACGAGATCCTGGGCACGCCCTGTCATCCCGAGGAGCGAAGCGACGAGGGATCTACCCCACGTCGGAGAAAGACCTGAGCAGATCCTTCGCTGCGCTCAGGATGACAGGAGAGGCCCGCGAAGGGATGACAGAGAAACTACGGGACCCAGGCGGCTAGGCCGTGGATGCCGGCGTCTCGCTGCGCCCGCGAGCAGAACGCGGCGCGCCAGGCGTTCTCCGCGAGGCGGCGAAGCGGCAGGTCTCCGAGGCCGAACCGCTCGCGCGCCACGCGGAATTCGTTGGCCGTCGTCGTGTCGAAGAGAAGCGGGTCGTCGGCGCAGAGCGCCACGCGCACGCCGGCCTCGATCAAGCGCGGCAGAGGATGCTCCTCGAAGCTCTTCGCCGCTCCCGTCGCCACGTTTCCGGTCGGCGCCACGCAGAGGGTCGTGCGTTCGTCGGCCAGCCGCTCGGCGAGCCGCGCGTCGGCCGCCGCCGCGATGCCGTGGTCCACCCGGTCCGGACGAAGAACGTCGAGCGCCTCCTCCAGGGATTCGGGACCCGCCCATTCTCCCGCGTGGACGGAAGTCTTGAGCCCCAGCGCCCGCGCGCGCATGTAGACGCCCGCGAACGCCGACACCGGCACGGCTTTCTCGTCTCCGCCCATGCCGAAGCCCACGACGGAGGGCATGGGATTTCTCTCGTGCAGGTCCAGCACGCGCTCGGCGGATTCGGGGCCCCATTGGCGCACCACATCGAGGAGGATCCGGCAATCGCATCCGCCCGGCCGCGCGCGGAACGCCTCGTCGATCGCCTCCAGGCATCTCGCCCCGTCCAGCGCCATCCGCGAGAGGATCGCCGGCGACACGTAGATCTCGGCATAGGCGACGCCGTCCCGGGCGAGCGATTCGCCGATCGCTCGCGCCGCATCGCCGTAGTCTTCCGGCCGGCGGAAGAGACTGCAGACTTCGGCGAAGAGAGAGAGGAAGCCCGCGTCGTCGCGGACGCTCCGGCGTCTGGCTTCGAACGCCTCGAGGTCGGCAAATGGGTGGGTGGCGCGGCGGGCTAACCGCTGGAGAAAGTCGCGAGGAAGACACCCCTCGAAGTGCAGATGGCAATCGGCCAGAAGGGGAGATTGGTGATCGGTGATTGGTGATTTGCGATCAGGGCTTTCCACGCGACACCCCGAAAACTGGTATTGAATCATGATCCTCTTTGGAGGCTGAAACGCGACCCTTGAAACCGGCCTGGTCTGGAGAACTTTTTTCGCCCCAATCCGTTAGACAATTGCGAGACGTCATGCGCAAATCCGCCCTGGCAGCCTTCCTTCTCCTTTCGGCCGGTGTCCTCGCGGCCGGCCAGGAAGAGGTATTCGAAAAAGCCTTTTCGATGGAAGGGGTTTCGAGAATTTCGGTCCAGAACGTCAACGGCCGGATCGAGGCCACGGCCTGGGACAAGCCCTACCTGAAGATCCGGGCGGTCAAGACCGCGAGTGGAGGAGAGGCGGAAGAGACGCTTCGTCTGACGGAGATCCGGGTCCGCAAGATCGGCGACGAGATCCGGCTCGAAACCGTCAATCCTCGCCGGCACAAGCTCTTCGGCTTTCTCGACTTCGGGTGGCACAACGCGCGCGTGGATTACGAGCTCCACTTTCCGGCCGCGACCGCGGCGCGCCTGGAAACGTGCAACGGCCAGGTTCAGGCGACCGGGTTCGACAACACCATCTCGTGCGATGTCGTCAACGGCTCGATCGAGCTGACCGGGGTCGGAGGGCCCGTGCGCGCGACCACGGTCAATGGAGGGTTGCGGATCGCGTTCCGCGGGCCGCTGAAGAAGTCGGAGCTTGAGACGGTCAACGGCTCCGTCGAAGTCGCCTTCGACCGGGCCTCTTCGATCCGGTACGACCTGCAGACCGTGAACGGACGGATCGAGGGGGACTTCGACCTGTCCGTCGAAGGCAAGCACGGTCCCAAAGAAGCCCGGGGTTCCTACAATGGCGGTTCGGAGTCTCTTCACTGCGAGACCGTCAACGGCTCCATCCGCCTCAAGACGAAATAGCAACCGGCTCCCGCCTCTCGCCTTCCGTCCCTCTGCTATCCTCCGCCGCGTAGGCCGCTGATGTCGGAAAACCGCGCGCAACCGACCTTGATGCTCGTTCTTTCCTATCTCGCTTTTCTCGGGTTCATTCCCTTGATCGCGGGCAAGCGCGACCGGGAGGTCCGCTGGCACGCGGCCAACGGCCTGCTCCTCTTCGGCGCGGTCGCGGCGATCCTGATCGTCGCGACGATCATCGGCGTCCTCGTCCCGCCTCTCTCCTGCGTCTATCCGATCGTCATGTTCCTGGTCCTCATCCTCTACACGATCATCGCGATCCTGGCGGTCGTCAAGGCGCTGAACGGCGAGCGGCTGATCGTGCCGGTGATCTCTCGGTATGCCGACCGCTTCTGAAGCCGCCGCGCCTCCCGTCCGCCTCGAGCAACGGAAGCGAGTTCGAAACTGGGTCCCGGTGGTCGCGGCGGCCCTCCTGGGGCTCTCCATCGGCGACTCGATCAAACCCCCTCCGGAACAGTTCGGCGCGCGGCTGGCGGTCGGGCTCATCGACGCATACCGGGGAACAGTCTCGCCCGTATTCGAGCGCACGGGGCTCGTCCGATGCCGTTTCCGTCCGAGCTGTTCGGCCTACGGCCGCGAATCGATCCTGCGCTACGGCCTGCCCAGGGGCGGCGCGCTCGCGGCCGCCCGGATCCTGCGCTGCAATCCCTTCGCGAAGGGAGGAGAGGATCCCGTACCGTGAGTAGCTCTCAGCTCTCAGCTCTCAGCTCTCAGCCAGGCACGCTAATCCGCCGGTCTCGGCTGACAGCTGATAGCTGATAGCTAGGGGATCTCCTCCGCGGGCAGCATCTCGGCGGGAACGATGACGCCACTCTGGCGCTGTCCGATGAAGGCATACTGATCCTGGCTCCGGTTGTCGAGCGTCGAGGCGACCGCGAGCACGCCCCCCGACGGCACGGACGTCCCCTCCTTGATGGAGACGGTGATGCGCAGTCCGTTGACGAGCGGAGCGCCGACGGTCTCGATGATCCGACCGACGCGCAGGAGCGACTTCGGAGCGATCGTGAAGTTCTGCGTGCCTCCATAGATCGTCGCCGTGACGGGATCGATCACGCGCACCTCGATCGGCACGGAAACAGGCGACGTGTTGGTCACGTCCAGCTGCGTCCGATAGTCCGGGTCCCCGGAGTTCGTGCCGAACATCTGCAGCACGTTGGCGGAATCCGACGCGCTCTGCTTGGGCGTCATCGACTCCGCCGCCGGGATCCCCGGCTGGAACGCGCCGAAGGTCCCGCCTGCCCCGACCGGCGCCGTGTAGCTGCGAAGCCCTCCCATCACCGGGATGTTCGAGGACCACTCCAGAGCCCCGACCTGGCCGTCGGCCGGGACGGTCGTGAGCAGCGCGTCCGCGAGGTACTTCGTCTCCCGGGCCGCGAGCGTGATCGGCAAGGAGGAGATCGGCGCCGGCGCTCCGCCGCCGCTCGCGACCTGCCCGTGGAAGGTGAGCGTGACCACGGCGGTGCTCACGCTGTCCGGATTGAACAACCAGATGTCCGTGCGGAACTGGGCGCCGCCGAAACCCGGGACACGGCCCGCCACCAGGAACCAGCCGCTCGTCGTCGAAGGCGAGTAGGCCCCGCGCGCGGCAGCGGCAGCCAGAAAAAGAACGAGAACGGCGGTGCCTCCGCGGAATCGGCGGATCATGCGAACCTCCCTGTTATGCAATCGGACGCCCCGAGCGGCGGATGAGTTTACAAAACGGACCAAGGAGGACTGGGAGACGGGGAGACTGGGGGACTGGGAGCAGGAGACGGCTCAGAGGAGGTTCACCCAGTCACCCAGTCTCCCCTGCTCTCCCAGGCGACAAGTCGTCGCCGCGCGTGAGGTTGACCGGAACGGTCGCATGAAGGAGGAGTGCCGCGAATCAGAGATGGTGCCGTCGGCCGGACTCGAACCGGCATGGGTTGCCCCATACGCCCCTCAAACGTACGTGTCTACCAATTCCACCACGACGGCACGGGCGTTACTTCTTCTGCGCGGGCGCCGCTGGAGCGGGCTGCGGCGCGGCGGGCGCGGGAGCCTGGGCGGCCGGAGCCGCTGGCTTGCCGGGGGGCTGCTGGCCCGCGGCGGGCGGCTGGCCGTCCGGGCCGGGCTTGGGGAAGACTCCCTGAGCATTGATCTTCTGCGGCACGCCCTTGACGACCGAGGGCCTTTGACGGGCCTGAAAGAGGGTCAAGAGGAGCGACAGCACGATGAAGCCGATGAAGGCTCCCGTTGTCAGCTTGTGAAGCAGAGTCGTCGCGCCCCGCGCACCGAAAGCGGTCTGCGTGCCTCCGCCGCCGAAGGCTCCGGCGATGTCCGCGCCCTTCCCCTGCTGGACCAGGACCACCAGGATGAGGAAGAAGCAGATGAAGACATAAAGCACGATCAGAGCTGCGTAAGCGATTTGCACCGGGCCCCCTTAGAAAAGGCGAAGCAGTGTACGTGTCGGGAGGGAAGCCGTCAAGGCCGGGAGAGGGAAGACGTGAGACGGAAGACGGATGAGTGATTTGCGTGGGGCCGCCAAAGACCCGGCACAAATCGGGCTTTCGTCTACCGTCTACCGTCTACCCATCACCGTCTGCCGGGCTTCAATCCCGGCGATGGCGGCGAACGTCTCGGGCTTCAGGCTCGCTCCGCCGATGAGGAACCCGTCCACGCGGCAGGCGTCCAGAAGCTCCCGGGCGTTCTCGGCGGTGACGGATCCGCCGTACAGGATGCGCACGTCCCGTCGCTCCGACAGAAGCTCGGCGAGATGGACGCGGGCCGACCCGGCATCCTGCGTCGTGGCCGCCTTGCCCGTTCCGATCGCCCACACCGGCTCGTAGGCCACCACGAGCGGCGCGTCGCTCGGGTCCTGCTCCAGTGTTCCGACCTGCGCGACGAGGACCGACGCGGTCAGGCCCTCCTCGCGCTCCTCCTCCGTCTCGCCCAGGCAATAGATCGGCGTCAGCCCCGCCTCGCGGACCCGGGCGAGCTTGCGCGCGAGAACGCCGCTCTCTTCGCCGAAGAGGCGCCGCCGCTCCGAGTGGCCGACCAGGATGTACCGGCAGCCGGCATCGGCGAGCATCCGCGCCGAGACCTCTCCCGTGTACGCTCCCTGCGTCTCGGCCGCGACGTTCTGCCCCGCGAGCGACCAGCGTCCCCGCGGATCTCCGGCGGAATCGAGCGCCGTGAACGGGGGCGCGACGACCATCTCGACGCCCGGATCCCGCTCGCCGAGGATCTCGCCGAGCTCTCGGGAGAACGCGGCCGCCTCTCCGCGTGTCTTGTTCATCTTCCAGTTCGCGACGAAAAGGTTCATGGGGAAAGGTGTCAGGTGTTCCCTGACACCTCAGCCTTCCAGGGCCCTGATTCCCGGAAGGGTTCCCTCGGTGAGGAACTCCAGGGAAGCGCCGCCGCCGGTCGAGACGTGCGTGAATTTATCGGCGAGCCCGGCCTCGTTGACCGCGGCGACGCTCTCTCCGCCACCCACGACCGTCACGGCGTCGGACTCGGCGAGGAGCATCGCGAGCGCCTTCGTCCCGTGGTCGAACGGGGGATGCTCGAAGACTCCCATCGGGCCGTTCCAGAAGATCGTCCGGGCCGGCTCGAGCAGGCGCTCGAACTGTTCGAGAGTCTTCTGCCCGACGTCGAGGGCCATCGCGTCTTCCGGAATCTTCGAGATGCCGACAGTGCGGGCGCCCTTCGCGTCGTCCACCGACGCGGCAACCACGAAGTCGGAGGGGAGCGCGATTGTCTTCCCCTCCTTCTTGCACAGGTCGAGGACCTCCCGCGCGACGGCGACCTTGTCTTCCTCCAGGAGCGACCGGCCGACGGGCAGGCCGATGGCGCGCACGAAATGGTTCGCCATCCCGCCGCCCAGGAGCAGGACGTCGGCCCGCCGCGCCAGGGCGCGCAACGCGTCGATCTTGCCGGAAATCTTCGCGCCCCCCAGGATCACCGCGAACGGCCGCTGCGGATCGAGCAGCCGCGACAGCTCGCGGACTTCCTTCTCGAGCAGGAGTCCCGCGCCTTTCTCCGGGAGAAGTCCCGGCACGCCGACGACGGAGGCGTGGGCGCGATGCGCGGCGCCGAACGCGTCGTCCACGTAGACTTGCGCGAGAGCGGCCAGACCCTTCGCGAATTCAGGATCGTTGGATTCTTCGCCCGCGTGGAAGCGCAGGTTCTCGAGCAGCAGGACCTCTCCCGGCTCCAGGCTCTCCGCCGCCGCCTGCGCTTCCCGTCCGACGCACTCCTCGACGAACCGGACCGGACGCCCGAGAGCTTCCGCGAACGCGACCGCCACGGGCGCCAGTGACAGCTCGGGCTTCATCTTCCCTTTCGGTTTTCCCAGGTGGGACGCGCAGATCACCCGCGCCCCCGCGTCCGCCGCGAGCCGGACCGTGGGAACCGTCTCCTCGATCCTCGTCCGGTCCGTGACGCGGCCGGAGGCGAGCGGGACGTTGAAGTCCACTCGAAGGAAGAGCCGCTTGCCTCGCAGTTCGAGATCTCGGATGGATTTCATGCCGCGGGGGAATCTTAACTCTCCATTGTCATCCCGAGCACGGCTCCACGGTCATCCCGAGCACAGCGAGGGATCGACCCGGTCTCACCCGACCGGAGCAGATCCTTCGTCGCGGAGCCTGTCCCGACCGCTGATGCCGCGTCGGTTCGGCTGACGAGGGCAGATTCCTCGCTGCGCTCGGAATGACATGAAAAACGGAGGGGCTCCTCAGGATGACAAGGGGGGCCTGAACATAGAATTGGCCGGATGAGACGGGCTCTCGCGGGATCTGTTCTCCTGTTACTCGTCGCCGGGAGCGTCTTCGGCGCGGAGCACCAGGTCGGGACCGGACGAGGAGGAGCGGTTGCGGCGGCCGAGGAGACGGCCGCGCGAGTCGGCATCGAGATCCTGAAGAAGGGGGGCAATTCCACCGACGCGGCGGTCGCGATCGCCTTCGCGCTCGCGGTGACCTGGCCGGAAGCGGGCAACATCGGCGGAGGCGGCTTCTGGATCTCGCGGGATTCCCGCGGGCGGATCCTCGTCGTGGATTTCCGCGAGGTCTCCCCGCGGGCCGCCCGCCGCGACCTCTACACCCGGCCCGACGCCAACGGTTTCGTGCCCTCTTCGACCGAGGGTCCCCTGGCCTCGGGAGTCCCGGGCTCGGTGGCCGGCCTGTCGCTGGCGCACCGCCGGTCCGGGCACCTCCCCTGGAAGACCCTCGTCAACCCCGCCGTGCGGCTCGCCCGCGACGGCTTCGCGGTCACGGAGGCCCTCTTCCGCTCGATCTCGATCCCGGAGAACCGCGGTCGGCTCGCAAAGGATCCCGAGACGGCGCGCATCTTCCTGCCCAACGGCGCGGCTCCGCCCGTGGGATCGGTCCTCAAGCAGCCGGACCTCGCGCGGACTCTCGAAGCCATCCGCGATCGCGGCGAAGATGGCTTCTACCGGGGGCGCGTGGCACGCCAGATCGAAGCCGGACAGGAGCGGGACGGCGGCCTCATCTCCCGGGGCGACCTCGCCCGGTACGAGGCCAAGATCCGCAATCCCGTCCGTTTCAAGTTCCGCGACGTGGAGGTCTTCACGACTCCCACACCCTCGTCGGGCCCCGTTCTGGCCGAGATGGCCATGGTCGCGGGCTTCGTGGGCCTCGAGAAATTCAAGACCCGCGACGCCGCCTCGGCGCACCTGCTCGCCGAGATCGAGAAGCGCGCCTTCCGCGACCGCAACCGCTATCTGGGCGATCCGGTCTTTCCCCACGTCCGGCAGGACCTCCTGACCGACCCGGCAAGGCTCCGCTGGCTGGCCGCGTCGATCGATCCGCTGCGCTCGACGCCGAGCGGCTCGCTTCGAGGGCCGGAAAAGGAGAAGCCCTCGACGACGCATTTCTCCGTGATGGACGGCGCGGGAGGAGCGGTCTCGGTGACGACCACGTTGAACGACTCCTTCGGCAACGGCCGGATCGCGCCGGGCCTCGGATTCCTCTGGAACAACGAGATGGATGACTTCGCCACCCGGCCGGGACATCCCAATCTCTACGGTCTCATCCAGGGAGAGGTGAACGAGGTCGCTCCGGGCAAGCGCATGCTCTCCGCGATGTGCCCTTCGATCGCGGTGGCCGGCGGGCGCAACATGTTCGTCTGGGGCACGCCGGGCGGCTCCACGATCCCGACGACGAACTTCCAGGTGCTCCTCGGGTTTATCCTGCGCGGTGAGACGCTCGCCGACGCGGTCGCCGCGCCCCGCTTCCACCAGCAGGACTATCCCGACAAGGTCCAGCTCGAGAGGGACCGTTTCGATCCCGCCTGGATCGCTGCCCTGGAGAAGCTCGGACACGCGGTCGTCGAGCGCGGGCCCAGGGACAATCCGATCGGGCGCGTCCACGCGATCGCGCGGCGCGCGGACGGAACCCTGACCGCGGTGGCCGACCCGCGAAGCGGCGGAGTCGGCCTCGTCGTCCAGGAATCCCAGTGACCCTCTTTTCCGTCATTCCGCTGTCATCCTGAGCGAAGCGAAGGATCTGCTCCAGTGACTCCTCTGGCCCTTTTCCGCCCGCTCTACCGCGAGGGACAGACGCTTGCCCTCCTTGACCAGAGACTCCTTCCGGCCAGGGAAGTCTGGCTGACGCTGAACCATCCGGCCGAGGTCGCGCTTGCCATCCGCGACCTGGCCGTGCGCGGGGCTCCGGCCATCGGAGTCGCCGCGGCATACGGCGCCGCGTTTTCGATGAGGAGCGGCGCGACCACCTCGCCCGCCGAGCGGTTCCAGACGGCGAGGCGCCTTCTCGCGGCGACGCGGCCGACCGCCGTCAATCTCTTCGCGGCGCTGGATCGCATGGCCCGCCGTTTCGAACAGGTCGCGGCGCTTGCTCCCGACCGGATCGAGACCGCTCTCATCGCCGAGGCGGACGCGATCGCCGCCGAGGACATCGAGGCCTGCCGGTCGATCGGCGCCCACGGCGCGGAGTTGCTCGAGGCGGACAGTCTCGTCATGACTCATTGCAACGCGGGCGCGCTCGCGACGGCCGGCTACGGAACGGCGCTCGGCGTCGTGCGCGGCGCCGTCGAAGCGGGCAAGGCGGTCCGCGTCCTGGCGTGCGAGACCCGGCCGTTCCTCCAGGGGGCGCGCCTGACCGCCTGGGAACTGGCGCGCGACGGGATCCCGGTGGAGGTCATCACCGACAGCATGGGCGGCCACTTTCTCTCCCGCGGCCAGGTTCGCGCCGTCCTCGTCGGCGCCGACCGCATCGCCGCCAACGGCGACACCGCCAACAAGATCGGAACCTACTCCCTCGCGGTCCTGGCGAAGGAGAACGGCGTCCCCTTCTACGTCGCGGCTCCCCTGACGACGATCGACCTCGCCTGCCCCGACGGCTCGCGCATCCCGATCGAGGAGCGAAGCTCCGGCGAAGTCCTGAACTTTGCCGGCCACGCCATCGGACCGGCCGGCGTCTCCGCCCGCTACACCGCGTTCGACGTCACGCCGGCCCGATACATCACGGCCATCGTGACGGATCGCGGAATCTGCCGGCCGCCCTATCTCGAAAGCCTCGCGGCGGCCGTCGCATCCGCTTCGAGATGAACGTTCTCTGGGATTGAGACGTCCTGCGACGAGACATCGGTCGCCGTCGTGGACGGAGAGGGCCGGATCCTGGCCAACGTCATCGCGACGCAGATGCAGGCGCATGCGGCCTACGGCGGCGTCGTCCCGGAGGTCGCGGCGAGGGCCCACCTGGAAAACCTGCCTTCAGTCTTCGAAGAAGCGCTCCGGCAGGCGCGGGTCGATCTTTCCGATCTCGGTCTCATCGCACCGACCGCCGGACCGGGGCTGATCGGGGCGTTGCTCGTCGGGCTCTCCGCGGGCAAGGCTCTCGCGTTCGCGCGGAGCCTGCCCTTGGTCGGCGTCAATCACCTGGAGGGCCATCTCTTCTCGGCGCACCTGCGCGCGGGCGGCGAGCCGGCCCGGCCGGTCGAGGCTCCGTTCCACGGGCTCGTCGTCTCCGGAGGCCACGCGGAATTCGTCCGCGTGGAGGAGGAACGCATCGTTCCCATCGCCCGCACGCGGGACGACGCGCCGGGCGAAGCCTTCGACAAGGTCGCCCGGCGGGCGGGCCTCCCCTATCCGGGGGGGCCCGTCGTGGACAGGATCGCCGCGCGCGGAAACGCCAGCCGCTACGCCCTGCCCGTCGGACGGGTGGCGGGCGGCTCGGAGGATTTTTCCTTTTCCGGCTTGAAGACCGCGATGCTGCGCGAGTTCGAGAGGCGCGGCGTGGACGGATCGCCGCTCGACGCGGACAACCTGCCGGCCGATCTGGCCGACCTCTTCGCTTCCTTCCAGCACGCGATCGTCACGGCCCTCCTCCAGCGCGTCGAGACCGTGCACCAGCGCGAGGGAATCCGCCGACTGGCGCTGTCCGGCGGCGTGGCGGCCAACTCCCAGCTGCGGGCCACGTTCTCCCGCTGGGGAGAAGAGAACGGCGTCCCCGTGCTCCTTCCCGAGAAGTCCTTGACAACCGACAACGCGGCGATGATCGCGTGGGCCGGGCTGCTGCGGTTCCGCCGACGAAGGCGCTCCGTCGCTCGACTCGGTCGTCGCGCGGTCGCGCTGGCCGCTGGGCACGTGAGAAGGTGTCAGGTTCGAGGTGTCAGGGAAAGGTGTCAGGTGCCAGGTGTCAGGTGCCAGAGACGAAAGCGAACGCGTCCTACCTGAAACCTGACACCTGATACCTGACACCTGCGTTTCACCTGAAACCTGTCCCCTGACACCTGTATCATCCTTCGTTCACCCATGCCCGACCCGCAGTTCATCCGCAACTTTTCGATCGTCGCTCACATTGACCACGGGAAGACGACGCTCTCGGACCGCATCCTCGAGCGGTGCGGCGCCTTCACCGCCCGCGAGATGCACGAACAGATGCTCGACGACATGGAGCTCGAGCAGGAGCGGGGCATCACGATCAAGGCGCGGGCGGTTACTCTCAAGTACCGCGCGAAGAACGGGAACGACTACACCTTGAACCTGATCGACACCCCCGGCCACGTGGACTTCTCCTACGAGGTGTCCCGTTCGCTTGCGGCCTGCGAGGGCGCCGTGCTGGTCGTGGACGCGACGCAGGGAGTCGAGGCCCAGACGCTCGCCAACGCCTATCTCGCCATTCACAACAACCTCGCGATCGTGCCGGTCATCAACAAGATCGACCTGCCGTCGGCCGAGCCCGAACGCGCGCGCGAGCAGATCGAGCAGGTTGTCGGCATCCCGGCCGGCAACGCCGTCCTGACCTCCGCCAAGCAGGGGACCGGCATCGACGACCTGCTCGAGCGGATCGTGACGGACATCCCGCCCCCCTCGGGCGACCCTCGGGCGCCGTTGAAGGCGCTCCTCTTCGATTCCTGGTACGACCCGTACCGCGGCGTCACCTCGCTCGCCCGCATCGTCGACGGCAGACTCTCGGCGCGGATGAAGATCCGGGCGATGGCCACGGGTCTCGAGGCCGAGGTCGAGGAGGTCGGGATCTTCCGGCCGCAGCGGGAGGCGGTTGCCGCGCTCTCGGTCGGAGAGGTCGGTTTTCTCTGGGCGAACATCAAGGACCTTCAC
This sequence comes from uncultured Acidobacteriota bacterium, assembly GCA_963741435.1. Taxonomy (GTDB): domain Bacteria; phylum Acidobacteriota; class Thermoanaerobaculia; order UBA5066; family Gp7-AA6; genus JAWOLE01. The sequence continues at coordinate 110,818 of CAVUIX010000016.1, forward strand.
TCGACGCGCATCGGCGACACGATCACGGAGGTCGGCCGCCCGGCGGCCGAGCCGCTGCCGGGCTTCACCGAGGTCAAGCCGATGGTCTTCGCCGGCCTCTTCCCGACCGACGCGGACGACTACGCCAACCTGCGCGACGCCATGGAGAAGCTGCGGTTGAACGACGCGTCCTTCACGTTCATCCCCGAGAACTCGACGGCCCTGGGTTTCGGCTTCCGCTGCGGCTTTCTCGGCCTTCTCCACATGGAGATCGTGCAGGAGCGGCTGGAGCGGGAATTCGACCTTTCCCTGATCACGACGGCGCCCGGCGTCAACTACAAGGTCACGACCACGTCCGGCGAGGTCCTCGAGATCGTCAACCCCAACCACCTGCCGCAGCCCAACCACATCGAGCGGGTCGAGGAGCCCTACATCACGGCGACGATCATCACGCGCGACGACTCGCTCGGCGGGCTCTTGAAGTTGTGCGAGGACCGGCGGGGCGAACAGAAGTCGCTCGAGTACGTCTCGAGCAACCGCGTCGTCCTCACTTACGACTTCCCCTTGAACGAGGTGGTCCTGGACTTCTACGACAAGCTGAAGTCCATCTCCCGCGGGTACGCCTCCTTCGACTACGAGCTCGCGGGCTACCGGGAAGGAGACCTGATCAAGCTCGACATCCTGGTCAACGGCGAGCCGGTGGACGCCCTCTCCTTGATCGTCCACCGGGAGGAGGCGGCGGTGAAAGGAAGGCTCCTCGCCGCAAAGATGAAAGAAATCATCCCCCGGCAGATGTTTGAGGTGGTGATCCAGGCGGCCATCGGCGCGAAGATCATCGCCCGGGAGCAGGTCTCGGCGATCCGCAAGAACGTGATCGCCAAGTGCTACGGCGGAGACATTACCCGAAAAAGAAAGTTGCTCGAGAAACAGAAGGAGGGGAAGAAACGGATGAAGAGGGTCGGGCGGGTGGACATCCCGCAGGAGGCCTTCCTCGCCGTTCTGAAAGTCGAATGACGGAAACCGCAGCTTCGCAACAGTCCGCCCCCGTGGGCAGCTCCGGCCGGCATTCCGCGACGAGGGAATGGTACGAGTCGCTGCTCGTCGCGGGCATCTTCGTCTTCTTCGTCCGGACCTTCGTCGTCCAGACGTACCAGGTCCCGACCGGCTCGATGGAGAAGACGATCCTCGTCGGCGATCACCTGCTCGTCAACAAGTTCGTCTTCGGTCCGAGAGTCCCGGCGCTCGCCCGGTTCCTCCCTTACCGCGATGTCCGGCGCGGCGACATCATCGTGTTCAAGAAGCCGGGGGACGACATCAATCCGGGAAACGTCCTCGTCAAGAGAGCAGTCGCCGGGCCGGCCGACGTCGTCAAGGTCCAGGACAAGGCGCTTCTCATTAACGGAAAGCCGGCCGACGGCCCCTGGGTTCAGCACATCGATCGCGAGGTCTACCGCTCGAACGACCCGCACGTGCCCGAGATGGCGGTGGATCGCGACCAGTTCGGACCCTTCCGGGTGCCGCCCGGCTCCTACTTCGGAATGGGAGACAACCGCGACAACTCTCTGGACAGCCGATTCTGGGGGCCGATCCCCCGCGGCAACATCTTCGGGAGGCCCTTCCTGCTCTACTGGTCCTACGAGGCCGAGCCCAACTCTCACATCTGGCACGGGCCGGTTGCCAAGATCCGGCAGCTCGCCGGCGTGGCGGTTCATTTCTTCTCTCGCACGCGATGGGACCGGATGTTCCGGCTCGTCCGCTGACGGCGGCGGAGATCGGCGGCCTCCCCCGCCCTTCGGCCGCCGAATCGCGCCGGTCGCATCCGCTCGAATTCGCCGAGGCCGTTCTCGTGGCGGTCGTGCTCGCCCTGTTCGTCCGCACGTTCCTGCTGCAGGCCTTCGTCGTTCCGAGCCCCTCGATGGAAGAGACCGTCCTCGTCGGAGACCACCTCATCGTGAACAAGTTCATCTTCGCCCCACAGGCGTTGCCGGCGCTCGACCGGCTGCTTCCCTGTCGCCCGGTGCGCCGCGGCGACGTCATCGTCTTCAAGTTCCCGGAGGATCCGCGGCGGGACTTCGTCAAGCGGGCCGTGGCGCTTCCCGCCGACACGGTGGAAATCCGCGACAAGACCGTCTTCGTCAACGGGCGGCCCGAGATCGAGCCGCGCGCGCTCCATTCGGACCCGCAGGTTTGGCCCGACGAGCGGCGGGCTCCGGAGGGAATGCGGCGGCGCGACCAGATCCCCCCTTTCACGGTGCCGGCGCAGTCCTATTTTGCCCTCGGAGACAACCGCGACAACTCCTACGACAGCCGCTTCTGGGGAACCGTGCCCGCCTCCCATCTGAAGGGACGGCCCCTCGTCGTTTACTGGTCCTACCCGGCGGGCGGCGTCCGGCGGCGTCCGGGCGCCGCCGGATGGATCGCCGATTTCTTCGCGAGCACGCGCTGGTCCCGGACGCTGGTTCCGGTCCGCTGACAGGAGAGTCGTGAGACCAAAGTCGTAGTTCAAGGCCGCGGGAGCCCTCTCGACTCTCGACTCTTGACCCTCGACTCCGTTGCCGCCCCGGTCGGGTTAGAATCTGCGCAGATCGGAAACGAAAGAATGCGAGAAATGAAGAAGTCACGAGGCTCGGGCAAACTCGGGTGCATTGTCTGGCTTGCTATCCTCGGCCTCATCGGCTACGGCCTCTACAAGGTCATCCCGGTCAAGATCGCGACCTCGACTTTCTACGATTTCATGCAGGAGGAAGCCTCCTTCGCTTCGATCCGGAACGTCCAGCAGCTCCAGAAGGAGATCCTGGCCAAGGCGAAAGAGCTCAATCTGCCCGTCACCCAGGAGAACCTGACGATCAGGAGGGCCAAGGAGTCGATCACGATCGAAGCCCACTACGAGATCACGATCGATTTCTTCGGCGGGTGGAAGCAGTACGTCTGGAAATTCGACCAGGTGGTCGAGCGTCCGACGTTTCTAGTCTAGGCGGCTTTCCGCTTTCCGTTTTCAGCCCGGATAACGGCCAGGACCTCCGGCCGCGATCTGGAATATTTGAAGGCTCCGCGTTCTTGCGACGCGGTGAAAGGAGAATTTCCCATGCGCCCTGCTCGAACGTCACTGCTCCTGGCCGGGGCTTTGACTCTGTCCGGCGCCCTCCTGGCCGCAACGCCCCAGGTGGGAAACCCGGCGCCCGTGTTCACGCTCACGACGGTGGATGGCAAGACCTTCTCCCTGGCGGAAGCGGCGAAGAGCCACAAGGCGGTCGTCATCATGTTCATCGCAACGAAGTGCCCCTACTCGAACGCCTACAACGACCGGATGCGGGACCTCGCGGCCGCCTATGCGAAGCAGGGAATCCTCTTCGCCGGAATCAACAGCAACAAGACCGAACCGGCCGATGAGGTGATCGCCCACGCGAAACAGCACGGTCTGGCGTTTCCGATCATGAAGGATCCGGACAACAAGGTGGCCGACCTGTACGACGCCAAGCACACACCGGAGATCTTCGTCGTGGACCCCGAGGGAAAGCTGCGCTATCACGGGCGGATCGATGAGAACTACGAAGACGCGTCCAAGGTCACCTCTCCGGACCTGAAGAACGCTCTCGACGCGATGCTCGGCGGGCGCGCGATCGCGAAAGCAGAAACCAAGGCCTTCGGTTGCACGATCAAGAGGGTCTGAAGAGACTTGTGATTCGTGATCTGTGAGTTGTGATTAGGAGAGGCGAACGGGGTTCTCGACAGAAAGGGGCGGCGCTGGCCGCCCTCATCCTCTTGAGCGCCGCGAGGTCGATCGGCGGCTTCCCTTCGCCCGATCACCCGATCGCCCGATCGCCCGATCCCCTGGCGGGTGAGATAGACGCGAAGGGTCTTGCCGATCGGATCGCGCGTGAGAAGGGGCGCGTCGTGCTCGTCAATTTCTGGGCGACGTGGTGCGTTCCGTGCCGCGAAGAGTTCCCGGATCTCGCCCGGCTGGATAAGGCCTACGGCGGACGGGGACTTCGCGTCCTCGGCGTCTCGACCGACCTCGCCCGCGAGACGGCGGCCGTGAAGAAGTTCCTGGCCGAGCAGAAGCCCGGATTTCCCAACTACCGCAAGAAGAGCGGCGGAGATGACGAGCAGTTCATCGACGCCGTGGACAAGTCCTGGGGCGGCGAGCTCCCCTTCACCGTCCTCTACGCCCGCGACGGGAAGAAGGCGAGAGTGCTCTCCGGCAAGCACACATACGGCGAGTACGAGGCGGAGATCCTGAGGCTCCTCAAGCCGTAACGTCCTGGCGCCGGCGCAGAGCCGTCACGGCGCCGGCCGGGTTGTTGCCCCCGAAGGACACCGAATCTCCGGAATTGGACGCTCGGAGGTCTCTTTCCCGGAAAACGGCGGCCGAGACACCCGGATCGGGATTTGCTAGAGTGCCGGGCGTGTGGTCTTCACTTCTATCGCCGAGGAGCCCCTCTTTTAAGGAGAAAAAGCTCATGAATCGTCTGCGCTCAACACTTCTCGCAGTCGGCGTCCTCTTGTCCACGGCGCCCGCGGTTCTGGCCGGTTCGGCCGAGACCGCCGAGCGCGCCGGAATCATCCGTCAGGGAGTTTCCGGCACGACCTACTCGCAGGAGCTTCCCGAAATCTTTCGCGGGCAAGGCACAGCATTCTTCAAGACGTTCGTGGCTTTCACCAACAACACGAACAGCAACGGCGTGACGGCCAGCTACCAGTTCTCCTATACCTGCATCTCCACCGCCTGCAGCCCTGCCGGAGGTTTTTACCGGACGACCGTCCAGACGATCACGCTGCCCGCCCTCGGGAGTTTCGTTCAGGATGACTTCATTGATTACTTGAACACGCAGGGCCTTCTCCAGCCGGGAGCCAATCAGGGGGCGCTAGGCACTCTGCTCGTGACGTTCGCCAACCTCCCCTCGAGCAACGGCTGGGAAGCCAACGTCGTCGCGCGGACCTACAACCGCATCGTGGAGGCCGACCCGAACCAGGGCACAGTCGGCTTCGCCTTCAACGCTTCGGTAGTTCTTCGACTCCTCCGACACGACCCTCGTCGGTTACGGGCACAACACGGAGCTGGCTCCGACCGCCGCCGGCAAGGTACGCACCAACATCGCCGTCCGGAACACCGACATCAACGGCACGAACCAGAACATGACGGTGGACATCACCTGCTACGACACGGCCACGGGGGCGAAGGTGGGTAGCCCCATCACCTTCGCCGACCTGAAACCCGGCGAGGTGCGCCAGCAGCAACCTCTGGGCGGCTGCCGGGATCCCTACGACGGTGACGAATGTGATCATCTTCGTCGACGCCCGCAACCCGACCGCCACCTCGCCCACCATGGAGGGCTACGTCACGCTCATCGATGGGCAGAACACGCAGGACGCGGCGCTCTTCACACTGCTCTGCGGGGACGCCAACGGCTGCGGAAACTGACAAGGCGCGCGATGGCGCGCGCCTTGTCATCCTGAGCGAAGCGAAGGATCTGCCCCGGTCGCGAAGATACCGAGGGCCCAAGACCGGTAGCCTCTCACCGGAGATCCTTCGGGCCTCACGGCCCTCAGGATGACCCGCGCGCGTGCGGCGCGCGGGTCACCTCGATCCCGATGTCCCGCCGCAGGTGCTTGCCCTCGAACTGGATCGCGTCGGCGCCCTCGTAGGCGCGCGCGGCCGCTTCGGCCATGGTCGGCGCGGTCGCCGTGACGACGAAGACGCGACCGCCCGCGGTCACGAGCCGGTTCCCCTCCCGGCCGGTCCCCGCGTGGAACAACTCGACGGACGGGATGTGCGCTGCTTCGGCCCATCCCGAGATCGGCTTGCCCGTCTCGTAGTGTCCCGGATAGCCGCCCGAGGAAAGCACGACGCCCACACAGGCTTCCGGCTTCACGTCGAGCGGCGGATGCCGTTCGAGCTCACCCCGCCCTGCGGCTACCAGCAGCGCGGCGAGGTCGGATTGGAGGCGAGGCAGGACGACCTCAGCCTCCGGATCGCCCAGGCGCGCGTTGAACTCGAGGACCTTCGGGCCGGACTCCGTGATGATCAGGCCCGCGTACAGAACGCCGCGGAACGGCCGGCCTTCGGACGCGAGGCCGGCAACCGCGGGGCGGATGATGTCCTTGAACACCTCCGACGAAGCGGCCGCGTCGAGATTCCCCGCCGGTGAATGGGCGCCCATACCGCCCGTGTTGGGGCCGCGGTCGCCGTCATAGACCTTCTTGTAGTCGCGCGATGTCGGCAGAGGAACGGCCGTCTGCCCGTCGCACACGGCCAGGAACGTCACCTCGCTGCCCGTCAGGAATTCCTCGACCAGGACCCGGTCTCCGGCCGAACCAAACACCCGCGCGTCGAAGAAAAGCGCGAGCGCGCGATCCAGCTCATCGCGCGACTCGCAGATCAGGACGCCTTTGCCACCCGCCAGCCCGTCGGCCTTCAGAACCGCCGGATAGCCCAGGCGCTTGACGGCCGACCGGGCCTCCTCCCCCGAAGTGCAGACGAACGCCTCTGCCGTGGGGAGGCCATGGCGCCGCAGGAACTCCTTCGCGAAGACCTTCGAGGCCTCGATCTGCGCCGCCAGACGCGAGGGCCCGAAGATCGGAAGATCGCGCTTTCCGAACTCGTCGGTGATGCCGAGCGCCAGGGGAATCTCCGGCCCGACGACGGTCAGGTCCATCTTCAACTTCTCGGCGAGATCGGCCATCTCGACGATGTCCCCGGCCGAGACCGGAACGCAGTCGGCCACCTCGGCGATGCCGGGGTTGCCCGGCGCGCAGAAGAGCTCGTCTACGAAGGGACTCCGCCTCAACGCCCAGCACAGGGCATGCTCCCGCCCACCGCTGCCGACGACCAGGACCTTCACGTCCCGGGCATTCTAGCCGGTCTTGCGCTTCTTCCTGGAGCTCTTCGCCTTCTTTCCGCCCCCCTTTTTCGATCTGGAGCCGTCGGTGTCCCGGGAGAGGAGGCGGACCTCGAAGCGGTTGTAGAGCCCGTGGAACGCGATGAGGGTTTCGAGCGTGCCGTGAGGAGAGATCGAGAGGCCGAAACGGCCCCGCTCGCGGGCCATGACGACGCCGGCGTCCAGGGCCATCGCCTCGAATCTCACGTTGCGGCCCGGCCAGGTATGCACGCCGTGGTTGACGACCCGAACGCGACAGAGGGTGACCGTATCACTCGAGGTCGAATGGTCCTTCTCGATGGACAGCGCGAGGTCCTGCCAGGGCAGATCCGCCGACGAGGCGAGAATCGAAAGGAAAAGAAAAACTGCGGAAGTCACGGCAATCCTCCTCTTGAACTGGAGGGCCGCGGAGAACAGTGAGGGTAGGGACCCGCGAGGACGAAGCTGAGTCTAACATCGGGACGATGGCCGGAACGCCGGAGTCGGTGCCCGGTTGGGCTTGGCCGAGAACCGAACACCGGCCACCGAGCACCGAGCCGCCTCCCCGTGTATCATCCCGGCTTCGATGCTGAAGGACTTTCGCAAGGCCCTCGCGGAGGAAATCCTTCTCGCCGACGGGGCGATGGGGACTCTCCTCGTCTCCCGCGGGGCCTCGCCCGATCAGGCCAAGTCGCCGCTGAACCTGACGGACCCCGAGTCGGTCCGGGAGGCGCACGACGACTACCGCGACGTGGGGGCCCGCATCCTGACGACCAACACCTGGGACGCCAACCGCGTGAAGCTGACGGCCCATGAATGGGGCGATTCCCTGGAGAAGATCAACCGGGAGGGAGTCCGTATCGCCCGGGAAGCCGTGGCCGGCGAGATCGTGTTCGTCGCGGGATCGGTCGGTCCGCTCGGGGCTCTCGTCAAGCCCTATGGCAGCCTGACGCTCGTTCAGGTCCGGGAGATTTTCGAGGAGCAGATCCGCGCGCTGCTGGAGGCGGGCGTGGACCTCCTGATACTCGAGACGTTCGGGAGCCTGCTCGAAGCCGCCGAGGCGGTGCGGGCGGCGCGGGGACTCTCGGGAGAGATCCCGATCGTCGCGGAAATGACGTTCCTCTCCGACGGCCGGACGGCGTTCGGCGAGAGCGCGCCGCACGCGCTCGCGACGCTCGCCCTGGCCGGGGCCGACGCCGTCGGCATGAACTGCACTCTGGGTCCCCAGGAGACTCACGACGTGTTCGCGAGGCTGCCCAACTCCATAGCGGTCCCGCTGTCGGTCATGCCCAACGCCGGCTATCCCACTCTGGTCCACGGCCGCAACGTCTATCTGTCCTCGCCCGACTACCTGCGCGACTACGCGCGGGCGTTCGCGGAGGCGGGGGCGGCCATCATCGGAGGATGCTGCGGAACGACCCCCGAGCACATTCGCGCCATGGCGAACGCGATCTCGGGAGCCAGCCGCGCGGCGGCCGGCGCCAGGGTCTCCGTCGCTCTGGAGGGCCCCGCGCACCGGGTCGCCGAGACGGCGATCGAGACCTCGCGTTTCAAGCGCAAGCTCGCGGATCCCGAGGAATTCGTCGTCACCCTCGAGATCGAGCCCCCCAGGGGAGTGGATGTCTCTGCGGCCATCGAGGGAGCCCGCGCGGCGAAGACCTGCGGGGTGGACGCGGTCAACGTCACCGACAACCCGATGGCGCGCCTGCGCATGTCGTCGATCGCCGTCGCCGCCGTCGTGCAGCGGGAGACCGGCCAGGAAGCCGTGGTCCAGATCACCACGCGCGACCGCAATGTCCTCGGGCTCCAGTCCGACCTTCTCGGGGCCGCCGGGTTGAGCCTCAAGGCGATCCTCTGTCTCGGAGGAGACCCGCTGAAGATCGGCGACTATCCTCAGGCCAAGCAGGTCTCCGAGGTGGACGTGCTGGGCCTGCTTCGCATCGCCAAGGGCTTGAACTCCGGCGCGGACCTCGCGGGCAACGCGATCGGCGCTCCCACCGCCTTCGCGATCGGGTGCGCGGCCAATCCGGCCGCCTCCGACCTGGAGGTGGAGTTCTCGAAGATTCGCGCCAAGGTCGAAGCGGGAGCCTCCTTCGCGCAGACCCAGCCCGTGTACGACGTCCGCGCTCTGGAGGCCTTCTTCGGGCACCCGGAAGCGCGGGCGATCCCCATGCTGATCGGCCTCATTCCGCTGCGGTCGCTCAAGCAGACGCTCTTCTTCGCCAACGAAGTTCCCGGCATCGTCGTGCCGGAATCCATCATCGAACGGATGCGCCGGGCCAACGAGCGCGGAGCCGAGCACGAGAGGGCGGAGGGCCTGGAGATCGCGAGGGAGCTCGCGGCGGCGATCGCCGGGATCGCCCGCGGCCTCCACCTGATGCCGATGGGCAAATACGCGCTGGCGGCGGAGATCCTCGACGTCTTGCCGCGCCGCGAGACAAGAACGCAGATAGGCGGTAGGTGATACGAACGCCTCTCCCGTTCCACCCGGCGCCTCATCTATTATTCCCGGGAATTCGGCAGGAGTGATCGTTGCTTCACCCTGCCGCTGGAGGACGCCCATGAAGAACACTCTCCGGATCCTTGCCGCGCTGACGATCCTGCTTCCGGCCCTGGCCGCGCGGGCGGGCACCCAGGGGCGGGTCGCGGGAAAGGTCCTGGACTCGGCGGGCAATCCCATCGAAGGGGTGAACATCACGGTCACGACGCCGTCGCTCAAAGCCTACAAGCTCTCGGTCACGACGCGGAAGGACGGGAGTTACGGATTCATCGTGAACGACGCGACGATGTTCTACGACCTGAAGTTCGAGAAAGAGGGCCTCGTGGGCGTGGCTCTCGCCAAGCAGAAGTTCTCGACCGTCGAGATCACGTCCATGCCTCCGCAGACCATGCTCAAGCCTTCGGAGGCGCCGGCCGGCAAGGCGGCGCCGGCCGGGGCGCCCGCGGGAGGCGCCCCTTCCGCCTCGGAGCAGGCCACCGTCGCCTACAACGCCGCCGTGGATCTTTTCAACTCGGGGGACAAACCCGGCGCGGAGGCGAAGTTGAAGGAGGCGGTCGCGAAGAACCCGGATCTCTCGCAAGCATGGAAGGTGCTGGCGGAAATCGCCTACGACAACAAGGACTGGGCCAGGACGCTGGAGTACGGCCAGAAGGCTCTCGACCTGGATCCGTCCGCGACCGACCTGTACGGGAGGATGGCCGCCGCCGCCGAGAAAGGCGGAGACAAGACAGCGGCAGCGCAGTGGCGGAAGAGATACGAAGAGGCGAACCCGGACTCGCCGGAGATCCTCTACAACAAGGGAGTGGAGGCCTACAACAAGGGGAAGATGAAGGAAGCGGAGGCCGAGCTGTCCAAGGCCGTCGAGGCGAAACCGGATCTCGCGATGGGGCACTTCCTTCTCGGCATGGTCTCCTTCAACCTGAACAAGAAGGCAGCGGCTCGGGAGCACCTCCAGAAGTACCTGGACCTCGATCCGAACGGCAAGGAAGCCGCCACGGCCAAGGAGCTCTTGCCTCTGGTCAAGTGACCGGCCGCCGCACGCGGCCGGTCATCCCTTCGCTTGTTCTCTGTCATCCTGAGCGCAGCGAAGGATCTGCTCTACTCTCTTAAACGGTGTCCTCCTGCTCAGGGCAGGCTCTGAGCGCCGTGAGGCGCGCAGGATCTCCGGAGCCACAGACTCGCCGCCGTCTTTCGCTACCGGCGCCGGAGAGCAGATTCTTCGTCGCTTCGCTCCTCAGAATGACAAACAGGCGCTCTTCTCCTCAAGAGCACAAGCGGCCATAGAATCCCTCCATGGGCCGCGCGGGAGCGTTCAAGGATCGGCCGCTCTGGCGACGCCTCCAGACGATCCACCACGAGATCAAGGAGGGGCGCCGGCCCAATACCTCCTCGCTCGCGGCCCGCCTGTCGGTGTCTTCCAAGACCGTCCAGCGGGACATCGACTATCTGCGCGACGAGCTCGGAGCCCCGATCGAATTCGACCGGGAAGAAAACGGCTACCGCTACTCCCGCTCCGACTACGTCCTCCCCTTCCTGCCCGTGGACGGCAAGGACCTGTTTTCGATCGGCGTGGCGGCGCAGGTGTTCGCCCTCTTCGGGGGGACTCCGCTCGCGCGGGACCTGAAGGCCTGTTACGAGCGGCTGGCCCGGTTGATGCCCCCGGCCGTGCGGCTGCGCCCCGAGATCGTGATGGAGAAGCTCGCCCTGCGCTCTCCGTTCCGGCCCGTCAGGGAAGAGACGTGGCAGGCCGTTTCCGATGCGATGCAGCGCGGCGTCGCTCTCTCGATCGCGTATCACCGGCCCGGCGCCGCCTCCGAGGAGCCGCGCGTCGTCCGACCCTATGCGTTCGTCCTCTCCGGCCGCGATTGGATGATGCTCGCCGAGGACCAGGCCGCGGGCGTCGTCAAGAGCTTCTACCTCGCGCGGATCGGGAGCGCGACCCTGACCGACCAGCGCTACGCGATCCCGAAGACCTTCGACGCCAACGCGTTCTTCCGCGACACGTTCGGACTGTTCGTGGGCGGAGGCCGGCCCTTCCGTCTCCGGGTTCGCTTCTCGCGCGAGGTCGCCGACGAGATTCGCGAGCAGCGCTGGCATCCGGACCAGAAAATCGAGGCCGCTGCCGGCGGGCAGGTCGTCCTGGAGCTTCCCGCCCGCTCCATCACGGAGGCCAGCCGGTTCGTGCTCGCGTACGGAAAGAACGCCGTCGTGCTTGCGCCTCCGGAGCTCGTGGAAAACGTGAAGGCGCAGGCGGCGGAGATCACGCGTCTCTACTCCGGCCGGAAACCGGGAATCCGGAATCGGAGCGCGGGAGGAAGCCGCCGGCCGTGAGACACTCCCCCCGGATGCGCAGGCCCTGGCCCCTCCTGTTCCTTGGTCTTGCTCTCTCCTGCAGCCCGACTGCGGGATTGAAGCCGGTCACGGCGCACGACGCCGAGGTGCCGTGTCCCGGGGAAAGCCTCATCTGGAATCTCGAGATCCAGGACCAGCGCGCCGAGCGTGCCGACTCCGAACGCGTGGTGGGCCTCTTGCGGGGATCACTCACTCAATCCTTCCCCGGCTGCCAGTGGGCGAGCCCCGCCCGGCGGGATGCCCCGACGATCACGATCGAAATCCACAGCTTCGCCGCCGACTTCGACGGATCCATCTACGACGCCGCCGCGGAATGGACCGTTTCGGCTCGCGACGCTTCGGGCCGCACGCTGACGGAGTTCCAGGCCGACGCGAGCGTTTCGCGCCCGAACTACCGCGGGTCGAACAACGAGAAGGAAGCGTTGGGAGAGGCCTTCGAGCAGGCTGTCAAGCGCACTCTGGCCGGCCTTCGAAACGTCTCCGGTGGAAGGTGAGAGTGTCCTCGGGCAAGGACGCGAAGCCGGGCCCGGCGCGATCCGGCTCTCACTAAATGGCCATGGGCCAGAGAGTTGCACTTTCGGAAAGCCGGTGATGTCATGGAACGGATTTCGCAGCCCTTCGGATCGGAGGGATTTCATGAAGCGTTCGATTCTCAGAAGAGCGGCTATTGCGATCGTCTTCGCCTCGGCGCTTCCGGCGGCCGGCGGCGACGCCATCTTCGAGATGGCATCGATCCTCTCCGGGACTTTCAAAGGCTCCACGCCGGGAAACGACCTGCGGCTGGATCTGCGCCCGGTCACGACCGACTCCCAGCATCTCTATGACATGTTCCTCGAGTGCACCGGCAAGTACCAGGGAGAGAACGTCCGCCGGCAGGGTCTGCTTCGCCTGGAGGCGCAGGGACCAAACGTCTATATCGGCTACATCCCTCACTTCGACGCCACCGTTTCCGCCCTTTCGCCCGACGCCACGCGTTTCACGGAGAACGAAGCCAACGCCGCCTGCGGCCTGGTCTTGAATCCGCGCGGCGACGGCTTCGCCGGAGAGACCCCCGGCGCCTCCTGCGCCATGGCGCTGAGGGGCGTGCTCGGGAAGTGGACGGTAGAAGTCGAGCCGGGTTCGATCAGAGTGCGCGAAGTGAAATCAGGTGAAACACTGCGCTTCAAGCGCGTATCGAAGTAATTCCAGATTCCAGATTCCAGGTCCAGGTTCCAAGTGGAACGGATTTCGGGCCTCCTGGAATCTGGAATCTGGAATTCGTCTATTCGGGGGGAGGAACTTCCGCGCGATCTCCTTGACGGGCGGTGAGAAGTCCCCCTTCAGAATCCAGCGAAGAAAGCCGGGCTCTTCGCGGCTCATGTCTTTCAGCGTGCGGCCACGGTTCTTTCCGAAATTGACCGTCGCCTCGCCGTTGACGAGCCGGAAGCGCCCTTCCGGATCGATGTCCTGGTCGAGCCCCGCGCAGAAGAGCGTATGAAGCTCCGAGACGGACCGCGGCAGATCCTCGTAGCGCTTGAGCTCGCCGACGAGAACCTGGAGCGTCATTTCCGCGTCCGCGAGCGCGCCGTGCGCCCCGTTGTGGTCGGACTGGCAATAGAAACGCGCCGCGGCCGTCAGGTGCCGCGGCTCGCGAGCGAAGAAGATCCGCTGGGCGTCCACGATACGGCGTTCGCTGATCTCGAAGGAAACGCCCGCCCTCAGGAACTCGGTCCTCAGCGCCGGCAGGTCAAAGCCCGTGATGTTGTAGCCGGCGAGATCGCACCCTGCCAGGAACTCCGCGAGCTCCCCGGCGAGATCCGCAAAGCGCGGCTGGCCGGCCACGTCGGCGTCGCGGATCCCGTGGATGGCGGTCGAGGCGGGGGGGATCGGAACTCCCGGATTGACGCGCTTGTGCCACGTTTCGCGGCGCCCGTCGGGGTGGATCTTGACGCAGGCGATCTCGACGATGCGGTCCGATCGGGGATTGGTGCCCGTGGTCTCGGTGTCGAAGACGACGAGCGGACGATCAAGCGGCAGAACATCTTCCAGCATTGGCCCTGAATCCTAGCAGGCCGCCAGGACAGGCAATGTCCGTCCAACATTAACCCCGTGTTGCGGTGGCCCGCGTCTTGCTCCGTGAGATACCCGGGGGGTCAATGAGAGTGATAGCGCGAGTCGCGGCCGTCCGGATCGAAGAGTCCTGGGAAATCCCGGGACGCCTGGTCAGGTGCATCGCTCACCTCACGCGCCAGCTGTCCTCTGCCGAGGCCAGACTTCTGGAGAGATCTGGCGGCTTCCGGGCCGCCGGGGATGTCGTGACCTATGTGTGCAGACCCCAGGAATCGGAAGAACGCGCGGCCAAACTCGAGATCGAGCTCGGGCGAGCCGCCCGCGCCGGCCTCTCTCCCACAACCGGACGCCGCCGCTACTCGGTTCCAGTCCTGCGCTGACAGGAAACGAATGATTGAAGATTGAGAGATTGAGCCGGGCGTGCCCCCTTCAATCGTCAATCGTCAATCCGGCAATCGTCAATCGTCATCAGTAGTTCTCCGAGAAGAGCCAGAAGAAGGTCTCTCCGAACCGGGCCAGAAGTCCCCGTTTCTTCCACTTCTCCTTCGTGAACCGCTCGCAGTGCGCCAGGTCCTCTTCGATCATCTTCTCGACCTCGGCCGCAAACGCGCGGTCGTACACGGAGATGTTGGCCTCCGCGTTCTTCTTCATGGAGCGGTTGACGAAGTTGATGGAGCCGATGGAGGTCCAGATGCCGTCCACGACCATGACCTTGTTGTGCATCATCGTGGGCAGGTACTCGTAGATCTGCACGCCTCCGTCGAGGAGCTCTCCGTAGTGAAACCGCGAAGCCAGCCGGACGTTGGGACTGTCGATGTACTTGCCCGGCACGACCACGCGCACATCCACGCCGCGCTGCGCCGCCTTGACCAGTCCCTGCCGGATCTGGCTGTCGGGCACGAAGTACGCGTTCTCGATCCAGATCGTCTTTCGGGCGGCCTGGATCCCCATGTAGTACTGGAGCTTCGCCATCGAGCTCTGGTCGGTTCGGGAGCTCGAAACCGCCTGCGCGAGGGTCTCGCCCTCCGGGTCGATCGGCGGGAACTGCTTGCCGCCGTGGATCACCTCCCCGGTGGTGAAAACCCAGTCCTCCAGAAACACGTGCTGGAGCTGCGCGACGACCGGCCCTTCGACCCGGATGTTCGTGTCGCGCCATTCCGAGGGGTTGCGCGCGTCGCCCATCCAACGGTCGTCGATCGCGAAACCGCCGCAGAATCCGATCCGGCCGTCCACCGTCATGATCCGCCTGTGGGTCCGGTTCCCCACCCGGTCCAGAGAATAGATTCGCAGCGGTTTGTAGACCTCGAGCCGCACGCCCGCCGCGGTCATCTCGTCCTCGAGATTTCCCAGCTCCGAGCCGAACCCGTCCACGAGCACCCGCACCTCCACGCCGCCCCTGGCCCGCTCCGCCAACGCGCGCGCGAATACCCCGCCGATCTGACCGCGCTCGAAGATATACAGCTCGAGATTGATGGACTCCCGCGCGCCGCGGATCGCCGTGAGCAGAGCGCCGAACGTTTCGTCCCCGTTGCGCAAGAGCGTGGCGCGATTGTGCGCGGACAACTCCGTCCCGAGAACCTCGAGCGAACGCCGGAAGTCCGGGCTGTCCACGCCGTAGGAAGGCTCGTACTCGTAGACCGTCCGTTTCTCGGAAAAGATGTAGGAGCAGCCGGCGGACCCGAGCGCCAGGCCGAGGCCGAGGAGCGCCGCCGCGCGCCGCCGGTTCTTCAGGACACCCCCTCGCCAGACCCGTTGCGACCGACCGTCCGAGGGTTCAAGAGTCCCACGGGATCCACGACCGCGATCGGCCCCGCCGGCCTCCGACGCCGAAGCGAACACCCGCAGCTGAAGGCCTCCTTCGGACGCGTCGGCCAGGTCCGACTCTCAGAACGTCCCGTGTTCCGCCATGCGTCTCGACGTCATCTTCGGTCGACTGGCAACGCCGTGACGCGGAGCGGCGCCGGCGGAAGAATGTTCATCGGGGACATCGCCCGGTCCCGCCAGTACACCTACGCCCAGTGGCGCAGCCGTCCCCGAAGCAACGCTCACGGAATGGCTCACCCCCCTCCGAAGCGAGCTATGCGTCTGCCGGCCGCCGGGTCACTCTCGAGGCGGACCGCAATCTGACATTCCGAACAACTCCTGAAACAATCGCCGCCAAATGGTAACAATAAGTGTCAGACGCATCGTTGACACAAGATTCTAAGTATTTATTCCAAAGGACTTATTGATATTAATAGGATTGGCTGGCGACTTGCACTAGGTAAGGCTCGAGGAAACCAAAACCTCAATCTCCTCCTTTCGCCCCCCGGGCGGACCCACCCCGACCCGGGGATTTTTTTGTCTCGAAGAAGCAGCGGGAGCGATCGGGTGATCGGGCCATCGTGTGACTGTCCGGGCCCAACTTCACCCGATCACCCGATCGCGGATCACCCGATTCTTCGTTTCACTGATGTTAACTTCCCCGCACATGCGGGTGCTGGCGGGAGACATCGGGGGAACCAAGACCGCGATGGCGATCATCGAGATCTCGGGGCGGCGGCTCAAGATCCGGCGGTCCCGAAGGTACCCGAGCGGAAAGTTCGCGAGCCTCGAAGAGATCGTCGTGGCTTTTCTGCGAGGACACGGGAGACCTCCACGGGCCGCGGGATTCGGCGTCGCCGGACCGGTGCGCGCGGGCCGCTCTCGAGTCACTAAGCTCCCCTGGGTCGTCGATGAACGGCGGCTCGCGGCAGAAACCGGAATCGCGCGGGTCCGCGTGGTCAACGATTTCGTGGCCGCGGCCCTGGGGATCCCCTATCTGAAGCCCCGGCAGTTGGCGACTCTCCGCGCCGGAAATCCCGAGCCGGGCGGACCGATCGGCTTGATCGGCGCCGGGACGGGACTCGGGCAGGCGGGCCTCGCGGCCTTCGCGGGCTTGTACCAGCCTCTGGCCTCTGAGGGCGGACACGCTGATTTCGGCCCTCGGGACGCCGTCGAGGACCGCCTGGTGCGATTTCTTCGAAAGCGGTTCGGCCGGGTCTCTCGGGACCGGCTGCTCTCGGGCGAGGGACTCACGCACCTCTACGACTTCGTCAAGTCGCAGGGCCACGCTCCCGAGAGCGCCCGCGTCGCCCGGGCTCTCCAAACGCAGGACCGCGCCTCCGTGATCAGCCGGTTCGCTCTCGCGCGGCGCGACCGCCTCTGCCGCGAAGCCCTGCGCCTCTTCGTCTCGATCTACGGCTCGGAGGCCGGGAATTCTGCTCTCCAGTACCGGGCGACCGGCGGGCTCTTCCTCGCGGGCGGGATCGCGCCGAAGATCCTCCCCGCCCTTCGGGACCCGGTTTTTCTCGCCTCGTTCTCCTCGAAGCCGCCGATGGAGGACCTTCTGGCGGGCATTCCGGTCCGTGTGGTGCTGGAGCCGCGACTTCCCCTCTATGGAGCGGCGGCCGCCGCTTACAGGATCGCGATGGACACGACACGCCCGTCTTCGAAGACGATGACGCGCTTGGCGCGCACGTAGGTCCATCGCAGGCGATCGCGTCCTTCTTCCCGGAACGTCTCGACTCGATCCGGCGTTCCGAGCAGCTCTTTCACCTCGGCCGCCTTCATTCCCTTTTTCACCGTCGTCATCGAGGGAACCTCTTCCCCCTCCGGCGCCGGGACGGCCTCGGCCACGATCCGCTTGTGCTCGGATTCCTTGACGGCGGCGTTGGACCTCATCAGCGGACTCGTCAGATCATCCACGAATCCGGAGACCGTCAGGTTGTTCTTGTAGGCCCAGTAGCCCGCGCCCGCGAGGAGAAGAAGAATGACCAGGGTCCGGGCCCGCATGGGGGAAGGTTAGCAGGTTGCTGAAAAAGGGTGCGGGCGGCGTTGCGAGCGCCGCGGGACCGGATGCAAGGAGCCGCGACGAAGGCGATGCCGGGGCGCTTCGGGGAGGAGCGGCGACGCCGCAGACGGCCCCGCGCCGCCGCTCGTCCGCCGGGGGTTCGGGGGACCACAAGGTCCCCCGCTTCGGATCTGTGTGGCTGGCCTTTTGCTCGCGAAGCCTTTCAACCGAGAGAGTTCTTCCACGAAGTGGGTTTCTGGCATCGCGGGTTGCAAAAGGCCAGACACGACGCCCGCATCCATTTTTCAGCAGCCTGCTAGGCTCTGCGTTCCTCGATTCGACCGATTACTTGCTCAGGTCTCTCAACGCCTCGCGCGCGCGGTTGGCGCGCGAAATCAACTCCCCGACCTTTTCCCGGCACCAGGCAACCTGGGAAACCAGGACGAACCAGCGAATCTCGGTCGCCGTGAACACGGGCTGCTCCATCGAGGGCTCGTCCCATTCCAGGCCGCGGGTGCGCTCCTCCCGGATCATCGCGCGCCGGGCGTAGCGCAAGGCCTCCAGGTCCTGGGAGTCGTCGATGAGAAGCGCGAATCGCAGCGTCACGCGGCGCGAGGGGTCGATCCGAAGGGCGACGGCGTCGCGGTCTTCCCCCGCGGCGAACGACTGCGGGGTCGTCTCCCGGCATCGGATGGAATTCATGGTGTTCGCTCCGCGATTATACGCGGTGCGCCGGGGGCGCCCTCTCCGGCCCCTCCCCGGCCCCGGAAAATCCCGGGTAAGGCGGCTGCCCCCCGGCTCCCCGCTGATGCAATCGCATCTAGGGCGAATACGCTCCGCGGGAGACCTTTCCGGGCGCGGCAGAAGCCGCCGCCCGGCTCGCCGACGGGCCATAATCACGGCTGTTCGAGAGGTTGAGAACCTGAGGCGCGATCGCAATGTCGGGAAGATTCTGTTTGAGCCCAGGGGTTTTTGCGAGCCGGCGGCTGCGGACATCCCGACGGAGAAGCCATGAAAACTGAAACCTCGACCATTCAATGGACTCTGACCGACGAGGCCCCGGCGCTGGCCAGCCATTCGTTCCTGCCGATCGTTCGCGCCTTCCTCAAGGGCACGGGTATCCAGGTCGAATCGCGCGACATCTCGCTCGCGGGCCGCATCATCGCCAACTTCCCCGACAACCTCGCCGACGCGCAGAAGATCTCGGATGATCTGGCCCTCCTGGGCGAGCTGACACAGAACCCCGAGGCCATCATCATCAAGTTGCCCAACATCTCGGCCTCGGTTCCGCAGATCAAGGAGGCGGTCAAAGAGCTCCGGGCGCACGGCTACAACGTTCCGGAATACCCCGAAAACCCGGCGAGCGGCGCCGACAAGAAGCTCCAGGAGCGCTTCACCAGGGTTTTGGGCAGTGCCGTCAACCCGGTGCTGCGCGAAGGCAACTCGGACCGCCGTTCGCCGCTCTCGGTCAAGGCGTTCTGCAGGAAACATCCGCACAAGCTGGCAGCCTGGGCTCCGGACTCCAGGTCGCACGTGGCCCACATGACCTCCGGCGACTTCTACGGCAGTGAGGTATCCACCACCGTCAAAGAGGCCACTGAAGTCCGCATCGAGTTTGTGAGTCCGGATGGAGCGGCCACGGTGCTCAAGCAGAAGCTCGGGCTCATCGAAGGCGAAATCCTCGACGCCTCGGTGATGAACGTGAAAGCGCTGCGGACATTCTTTGCCTCGCAGATCGCGGACGCTAAAGCCAAAGGCCTGCTCCTGTCGCTGCACCTCAAGGCCACCATGATGAAGGTCTCGGATCCAGTCATGTTCGGCCACGCCGTGGCCGTGTTCTTCGAGCCGGTGCTCACCAAACACGCCGACGCCTTCAAACAGCTGGGGATCAACCTCAACAACGGGCTCGGCGACGTCTACGCCAGGATCAAGAGCCTCCCGGCGGAGAAACAGGCAGAGATCGAAAATGACATCAAGGCCGTCTATGCCACCCGGCCGGCCCTGGCCATGGTCGACTCCGACAAGGGCATCACCAACCTGCACGTACCGAACGACATCATCGTCGACGCGTCCATGCCGGTCGTCGTGCGCGAAGGCGGCAAGATGTGGGGGCCGGACGGCAAGCTGCACGATACCAAGGCCATGATTCCCGACCGCTGCTACGCCACCATCTACCAGACCATCATCGAGGACTGCCAGAAGAACGGCGCCTTGAATCCGGCGACCATGGGCAGCGTGCCCAACGTCGGGCTCATGGCGCAAAAAGCGGAAGAATACGGCTCGCACGACAAGACATTCATTGCCGGGGACACGGGCACGATTCGAGTGGTCGTCGAATCCTCAGGCGAGACGCTTCTCGCGCAACGAGTGGAGCCAGGCGACATCTTCCGCTGCTGTCAAGCCAAGGACATCGCGGTCCGCGATTGGGTCAAGCTGGCCGTACGACGAGCCAGGGCCACCGGCGCGCCCGCCGTCTTCTGGTTGGACAAGAACCGGGGCCACGATGCGGAAGTGATTGCCAAAGTCGAGACCTACCTCGGGGATCACGACATCAGGGGGCTCGAGATCCGAATCTTGCCGCCGATCGACGCCATGAAGTACTCGCTCGAGCGGATTCGCAAGGGCCTGGATACCATCTCGGTCACGGGAAACGTCTTGCGTGACTATCTCACGGATCTGTTCCCCATCCTCGAAATCGGCACCTCGGCCAAGATGTTGTCGATCGTGCCGCTGTTGGCGGGCGGCGGTCTCTTTGAGACCGGCGCTGGCGGCTCGGCCCCCAAGCACGTGCAGCAATTCGTCAAAGAAGGTTATCTCCGCTGGGACTCGCTCGGCGAATTCTCGGCTCTGGCCGCGGCGTTCGAGCACATCGGCAGCTCATTCCAGAATCCGCGGGCCGCCTTGCTGGCCGAGACGCTGGACCAGGCCATCGGCAAGTTCCTGGACAACAACAAGTCGCCGGCCCGCAGGGTGGGCGAGATCGACAACCGCGGCAGTCACTTCTACCTGGCCCTGTACTGGGCCGAGGCCCTGGCGGCGCAATCCAAGGACCCGGAGCTCAAAACCCGGTTCACCGGAATGGCCCAGAATCTCTCGGCCAACGAGGCCAGGATCAACGCCGAGCTGCTCGGTGCCCAGGGTCGACCCGTAGACCTGGGCGGTTACTATCAGCCAGACCCGGCAAAAGTGGCCAAAGCGATGCGGCCGAGCCCAACGCTGAACGCCATTATCGAAAGCATGTTGTAACCGTCGCTTCGGGCAGAGCGTGCGGCGTGGCTTCGCCACCGGCGTGCGGCTCGGCCGGATGCGGCCTCGACCGCTCCGCCTCGCCGCCCGCTCCGCCCTACGCTCCCGCGGCGTGGGCCGCTGGTCAGCTTCCGGAGACTTCTCGCGCCGCGACCGGGGCGGTAGGGTGATCGTCACGGTTTGACCCGACCTTGAGACGCGGGCGCCGCGGAGGGTGAGGGTCAGGCCCTTCTCGGAGATCTTCACGGCGCCTCCAAAGGCCTCGACTCGGGGCTCGCGGGAGAGGCCGGTGATTGTCGTGCGGCGAGGCGGGGCGGGAGTGCCGGACGAGCCAGGTGCGGCCGGCCGTTCGAAGATCTCGAGCGGGGATTCTCGTCCGGCTCGAACCCCGGCCACAAATCCCGGGGGCTCAGGCGATCGAATTCCTCCAGCACGGCGAGGACCCGGGGCTGCCGAGCGTCCGCGCCGGCGAAGAGAACGAGAGCCGCCGCGGCGCAGCGCGGGAGCAGTCTCCAGGCGACCATGCCCGTGGTGACGTTTCGGCGCGCGCCGGGTTACGGCGGATCCCGAATTGCTAAGATGGCGGAAACCGAGAAAGGCCGAGAATGAAGATCGTCAGGCTTTTGGCTCCCGGTGTCGTCGCGCTCGCCTGCCTCTCCTGCTCGAGCGGAGGAGCGGCCTGGGAGCCCGTGGTCATCGACCTGTCCGCCTCGCGAACTCCTTCTCCGACTGCGACCCCGACCCCGGCGGCGGTTCCGACAATGACCGCGGCGCCCGCAGCCCCCTCTCCAACGCCGGCCGCTCCACCGACTCCAATTCCCACCGCGCCGCCGGCTCCGGCGTCAGCTACGCCCGAGAGTCCGCGGCCCGCTCTCGCGGCCGCCCGCGCGCCTGAGAGCGTCGCTCAGAGCCGGATCGAGGCGTACAACCGGCACGACCTCGAGGGGATCGCGGCCCTCTACGCGCAGGACGCCCGGGTCTTCGACCCGCCCGACAGATTGCGTGATTCCGGGATCGAGCAGATCCGTCAAACCTACGCGCGACGGTTCTCGTCCGCCCCCCGGACGAGGCTCGCCGTCGCGCAAAGAATGACCGAGGGCAACTTCGTCGTCGAGCGGGAAATGGAGACCGGTGGGGACGGCCGTTCCGCCTCCGCGATCGTCATCTCGGAGATCCGTGACGGGAAGATCGTCCGGGTCTGGATCCTCCGGTAGGTTGTCTGTTCCCGGCTTTCAGTTTTTCGGAACACCCCGACCTGGTCACTGATCGCTGATCACTCCTTCTGAAGCCGGCGCCGTCGGCGACAAATGGCGCTCGATCGTCGCGAGAAGGTGGACGAGATCGATCGGTTTGCGGACGTACTCCTGGATCTCCAGAGATTCCATCTGCTCGGCCAGGTGATCTCCGGCGGAGAGCACGATGACAGGGATGCCGGAGAGGCCGGGATCCCGGCGCTGATGCTCGCGGAACTGCCACCCGTTCATCACGGGCATCGTCAGATCGAGCAGGATGAGCGCGGGCCGGTGGAAGTCCCCGCGCAGGAGTTGAAGAGCCTCCCTGCCGTGGGCCGCGCCGGCGACGACGTATCCCTCGTCGCGGAGGATCTCGCTCAAGGCTTCGCGCAGGTCCCTGTCGTCCTCCACGATCAGGATGCGCCTGGTGGAGGCCGCCGCCCGAGCCTGGTCCCGACTCATGTCAGGCTTCGGCCGTCCGGCGCTTTCGCCGGGCCTTCGGGAGCAGGACGGTGAAAGTCGAGCCCTCTCCCGTCGAGCTTTGCACCCGAATGCTGCCGCCCAGGGCTTCCACGATCTGGCGCACGATCCAGAGCCCGAGGCCGAGGCCGCCATAGTGGCGGTCGGACACGGCCCTCTCGAATCGCTCGAAGATCCGGGCCTGGTGCTCCGCAGGAATGCCGATGCCTTGATCCCGGATCGTGAGGTGGGCCGTGGTCTCGTCCCCCGAAACCGTGATCTCGATGGGCCGGCTGGAGCCGTACTTGGCCGCGTTGGACAGAAGATTCGTGACGACCTGTTCGAGGCGGACCCTGTCCCACTCCCCCACGCACGGGCCGTCCGTCCGGATCTCGAGAGCGCACCCGGCGCGCGCGAGATCCTCCCGGAAGCGCGCCGCGGCGTCCCGCACGACCGCCGCGAGGTCCACCGGCTCCAGGTCCAGGTCCAGGCGGCCGGCCGTGATGCGGGAGATGTCGAGAAGGCTGTTGATGAGCGCGGTCAATCTCTCCACCTGGCGCTCGGCGGTGGTGACTCTCGGGCTGAGAGCCTCCAGGGCCGGTTCCCCTTTCGTGTTCCGGACCTTGCGCGCGAGGCCCTGGATCTGGAGCTGGAGCGTCGTCAGCGGCG
The DNA here is from genome assembly GCA_963741435.1 of uncultured Acidobacteriota bacterium. Taxonomy (GTDB): domain Bacteria; phylum Acidobacteriota; class Thermoanaerobaculia; order UBA5066; family Gp7-AA6; genus JAWOLE01. The sequence continues at coordinate 133,972 of CAVUIX010000016.1, forward strand.
TCTTCAGCTCGTGGGAGGCGATCGAGAGAAACTCGTCGCGCGCGCGAACCGCTTCGCGGGATTCGCGATAGAGCCGCGCGTTCTCGATTGCCACGCTCGCGCGCCCGGCCAGGTCCTGCGCGAAGGCGAGGTCCTCCGGGCCGAAGCGGCGCCCCGACTCCGACGAGGCCAGGGAGATCGCTCCCAGAGTCTTGCCCCGCGCCCAGAGCGGAACGCACATCAGGGACACGATGCGGAGATCCTGGAGCAGCCGGAAGTGCTCTTCGTCCCTCGCCGTCGCGCGGAGCATCTCTTCCGTGACGTCGCTCAGAATCTCCGCCTCTCCGGTCGCCACCACACGCCCCACGCCGTGCGGCGCCCCGAGGACCGGCGGGTAGCGGCTGGCGACCTGCTCGGAGGCCGCGGCCCGGGATGGGTCGGGATGGCTCGTCACGAGACGGCGCAAGCGCCCCGCTCTGTCGAGCATGTCCACCGCGCACCCGTCCGCGATCCGCGGAACGAGCAGCCGGGCCACGCTCGAGAGCGTCGTGGTGTAGTCGAGCGAGGAGGCGAGCGTCGCGCTGGCCTCGGCCAGGAAGGCGGCGCGGCCCTCCGCCGCCTCGGCGGCCGAGCGTGCCGTCCGCTCGCGGGCGAGAAGATCCGCCCTCTCCTCCTCGGATCGTTTGCGGTCGGTGATGTCTCGCACGAACCCGGTGAAGAGCGGCGGACCCTCGCCGGAGATCCGCGAGATCGTGATCTCAACCGGAAACTCGGAGCCGTCCGAGCGCCGGGCAGGCATCTCGAGCCGCCGGTTCAGGATCTTCGGTTGCCCCGTGACGAGGTAGCGGGCCAGCCCCTCGCGGTGACGGTCGCGGAGCCTCTCGGGAACGATCAGCTCCGCCATCTCCCGGCCCACCACCTGCGCCGCGTCGAGCCCGAACATCCTTTCGGCGGCCGGATTGAACTCCAGCACGCGGCCTTCGTAGTCCATGGTGATGATGGCGTCCAGCGCCCCTTCCAGGATGCCCGTCTTGCGCCGTTCCGATTTTTCGACCGCCCGGTCGGCGAGCTTGCGGCCCGTCGCGGCCGACAGGACGTTGGCGACGGATTGGAGGAAGAAGATGTCCTCGCCGGAAAAACTCCGAGGGGCTCGTGTGTGCACGGAGAGCACCCCCGCGGGAGTGGGAGTCCCGGGGATGACGACGCTCGCGCCGCTGAAGACGCCATGCTCCCGGAGGATCGATTCTCCGTGGAAGCGCCGTTCCAGGGCAAGGTCCCCGACAACGACGGGATCGCCGGCAATCATCGCGTACCCCGCCTGGGTGTTCGTGCCCGCGGCGACGGTCGCCTTGCCGACGAGACCTTCGTTCCAGCCGACACCGGCCTTGAGAAGGAACCCGCCGCCGGAGACCGGCTCCAGGATCGCGGCAAGATCGCAGTCGAGCGTCTCCGCCACGGCCATGCACGCGCTCTCGAAGAGGCGATCCAGGTCCGTCTCGACCAGGGCCTCCTGCCCGAACATGACGACCGCGGCCTGCTGGCGCGCCCGCAGGCGAAGGGCGTCGTCCGCTTCCTTCAGGCGCGTGATGTCCACGGACAGGCCGCGCAGGACGGCGGGTTTTCCCTCCTCTTCCCGCAGGCGGACACGAGTCTCGAACCAGACCGTTCGCCCGTCGGCCGCGAGAAAGCGGTGCGAGAACTGCTGTTCGGTCCGGTCCCGGAGCGCCCGGGCCGCGATCGAGAGGACACGCTCCCGGTCCTCGGCGGGAATCAGTTGGGTCCAGAAGTCGGCCGCGGCGGCAGACTCTTCTCGAGGGTAGCCCAGCATCTCCTGCGCTCGGCGGCTGACGAAGGTCATGCGCATCGTCGCGGCATCCGCCTCCCAGACGATGCCGCTCGGAATGTCTTCGATCAGCTCCCGGTACCTTTGCCGCGTCGATTCCGCCAGCTGTCTCTCGTGGCGTTCCGTCTCGTAGAGGCGGGAGAGCCGGCGCGTCAGGATCAGCGCGAGAGCCACCGTCAAACCGACCGCCATGAGGCCGCTCACGAAGATCAGAACCGAAGCGACGGAGTTCTTCTGGAACGACGAGAAATCGACCTGCTCGAGGATCTGTCTTTCATGGGACAGGTATGCGGAGACCCGCCGCTCGAGCGCCTGGCGGGCGGGCTCGACCGTCTGCGCGAAGTATCCGGCGCTCTCCCCGCTGATCTTCAGCGCGACGGCCTGTTCGGTGGCCTGCTGATGCTCCTCCTCGGCGGTCTGAATGTCGGCCAGGAGGCGCCTTTCCTTCGGACTCAAGTCGGCCCGCCGGAGTTTCTTGATCTGCTCCCGCAGATCGCGGTGCCACCGTTCGATCTCGGGAAGATATTTCTCATCGCCGCTGATCAGGAATCCCCGCGCGGCGGCCATCTTCTGTTCGATCGTCGACCGCAGCCTGCCGAACTCGATGACGTGGCGGGCCTGGTCCACGAACAGGCGGTCGCTCGCCACGCTTTCGCGGATCGCGTAGACGGAGATGACCCCGGTCGCGATGATCAGAAGGGCGGCCACCGCGAAACCGAGCGCGACCTTTTGCCGGAAACTGAGCGCCGGCGGACGTTGCGAGCGCGGGACGCCGTCGGACGGGATTGCCATTTTCGGAGGTCCCTCGTCAGAGCTCGCCGATGTCTTCGTTCCAGATGTCGGGATGCGCCGCGATGTAGTCGGAGAGCAGACGCACGCACTCGGAGGACTCCAGAACCACGACGCGCACGCCGCAACTCTTGAGCCAGTCGAGCCCGCCCCCGAAGTTCACCGACTCGCCCGCGACGACCGTCCCGATCCGGAATTGCCGCACGAGGCCGCTGCAGTACCAGCAGGGGGCCAGCGTCGTGACCATGATCTTGTCGCGGTAGCTCTTCTGGCGTCCCGCCCTGCGGAACGCGTCGGTCTCGCCGTGCGCCGAAGGATCGCCCTCCTGCACCCTGCGATTGCGGCCGCTGCCGAGCAGTCTGCCGCGCTCGTCGAAGAGCGCGGCGCCGATCGGAATGCCCCCCTCGGCAAGGCCCTGCCTGGCTTCGTCAATCGCGACGCGGAGAAGAGCGTTGTACTCGAACAACTTTCAATTTTGGATTTTATATTTTGGATTTTGGATTGAGCTCCGCTTCGTAATCCAAAATCGAAAATCCAAAATCTAAAATCTCCTCACTTGGCCTCGACAGGAAGCTGAGCGTCCGCGGGGGCTGCGTACCCCTCGGGAACCTCGTGCCCTCCGTAATAGTCCGATTCGGTGGGCCTGGCGATCTGGGACTGGGCCACGACGCGATCCCGCCGGATTCCCCGAAAATCCTCCAGGGACTTCCAGCCCCGCTCGGCGTGCTTCTCCAGGAAAGCCCGCATGTCCTGGATCAGGCCCCGGATCACGTTGGGGCCGATGGCCCTGTCCAGCATCGCGGCGGTGCAGACCTGGACCGTGCCGCAGCCGAGGAGGAAGTAGGAGAGAGCGTGGTCGAAGGTGGAGATCCCGCCGATGCCCGAGAAGCTCTTCTCGGGAAATGCCTTCGTCATCTGAGCCATCTTGGCCAGGGAGAGGGGGAGGATCGCCGGGCCCCCGAGGCCTCCCGTCGAAACGAAGCCGTCCACGTTCATCTCGAATTCCAGCGTCTCCGGATCGATCAGGGGAAGCGAAGTGAACGTGTTGGATGAGGAGATCGCGTCGGCGCCGCCCAGGAAGGCCGCCCGGGCTTCGACGACGATGTCGGTCGTGGAGGGGGTGAGCTTCGCCCAGACCGGGACCTTCGCCACTTCCTTGACGACCTGCGTGACGACGGAGATGAGCTGCTGGTCCTTGCCGATGTTCGATCCCATGTCCTGGCGGTCCATGTGGGGGCAGGACAGGTTCAACTCGAACGCGTCGGCTCCCTCGTCCTGGCAGGCCCTGGCGAGCGTCTGCCAGTGCGAGAGCTCCGTGTCGTTGCCCGAGCCCGCCATGATGGAGGCGACGAGCACCCTGTCGGGGAACGCCTTCTTGATCCGGCCGATGCGGGGCGCCCACCACTCGAGCGGCCTGTCGGAGATCAGCTCCCAGTTCCAGGACGAGTGGAGCGCCGTGCCGGGGCGCTTCTTCATCGAGAGGCGCGGGCTGTCCACGTCGGCGCGAAGGAACTTCGTCTTGGCTCCCCGAACGTTGACGACCGGATGGAGCCCGATCGTCTTGGTCACGACGCCGCCCCAGCCGGCCTCGAAGGCGCGGAGGATGTTGGATTCCGACTCCGTTGGCGGCGCCGAGGAGAGCAAGAACGGGTTTTCGAACCTGATTCCCGTAAAGACGACCGACAGATCCACGCTCATGACGTCCTCCGTTCCGAGGCCTGGTGCGAAAAGGGGAATTCTACGCCCCGGGCGTCCGGGCGGATCATTGGACGGACGGCCAACGGTAGGGCGCGCATCGGGAGAGCTTGCCGAAGGGGTGGGCGGCCGCGCCGACGATTCGGGCTAGTATTCTCCTTCCGTTTGAAGGCAGGAGGCCCCATGACCGAATCCGCCGTGGCCCACGAGAAGACGCAACCCGCCGGCGCCGGAGTCGAAACACTCCGCAACTACGTCGGCGGACGCTGGGTCGAGTCGCGCACCCGCGACTTTCTCGACGTTTACAACCCGGCCCGCGGCGAGGTGATCGCGAGAACGCCCCTCTCGACGGGGGAGGACCTGGACGCCGCCGTCGCCGCCGCGAAGAAGGCCTTCCCCGCCTGGCGTGATACGCCGGCCGTGACGCGGGCGCGGACGCTCTTCAAGTTCAAGGCCCTGCTCGAGGAGCACTTCGAGGAGCTGGCGCGCATCGTGACGACCGAGCACGGCAAGACCCTGGACGAATCGCGGGGCAGCGTGCGCCGCGGCATCGAGTGCGTCGAAGTCGCCTGTGGATCGCCGTCGCTGATGATGGGCTACGGCCTGGAGAACATCGCCTCGGGGATCGACTGCAGCGTCATCCGGCAGCCGGTGGGCGTCTGCGCGGCGATCGCGCCCTTCAACTTCCCCGCCATGGTCCCGCTCTGGTTCCTGCCGTTCGCGGTCGGGACGGGCAACTGCATCATCGTCAAACCCTCCGAGCAGGTGCCTCTCTCGATGACGCGCATGTTCCAGCTGCTCGAGAAATGTGACCTGCCGCCCGGGGTCGTCAGCCTCGTCAACGGGAGCCGGGCGGTCGTCGAGGCGATCTGCGACCACCCCGACATCCGCGCCGTCTCCTTCGTCGGATCCACGCCGGTCGCCCGGGCCGTGTATCAGCGCGCCACGCACGCCGGCAAGCGCGTGCAGGCGCTCGGAGGGGCCAAGAACTTCATCGTCGTGATGCCGGACGCGGACCTCGACCGCTCGATCGGCGCGATCACGGAGTCCTTCTACGGTTGCGCCGGCGAGAGGTGCCTGGCGGGCAGCGTGCTCGTTCCCGTGGGGGAGGCGCACAAGCAGGCGCGTGAGCGCATCGTCGCCTCGGCCGGCGCGCTCCGCGTGGGAGACGGAACGGAGCCGGGCGTTGCAATGGGGCCGGTCATCCGGGCGCAGCACCGCGACAAGGTCGTCTCCTACATCGAGAAGGGCGTCGCCGAAGGAGCGAAGCTCGTCCTCGACGGGCGCAACCTGAGGGTCCCCGAGCGGGAGAAGGGCTTCTTCCTGGGGCCGACGGTCTTCGACGATGTCTCCCCTTCCATGGCGATCGGCCGCGACGAGATCTTCGGACCCGTCGCGTCGATCACTCCGGTCAAGACGCTCGAAGAAGCCATTGCCGTGATGCACGCTCACCCCAACGCCAACGCCACGTCCATCTTCACCTCGAGCGGCAAGGCGGCCCGCGAGTTCGCGCGGCTGGCCTCCGCATCCATGGTCGGCGTGAACATCGGCGTCGCAGCCCCCATGGCCTACTTCCCCTTCGGCGGCGCCAAGGACAGCTTCTTCGGCGACTTGAAGGTGCACGGCCGCGACACGTACGAGTTCTACACCGACAAGAAGGTCGTCATCTCGCGATGGTTCTGAAGCCTGTCATCCTGAGCGAAGCGAAGGATCTGCCCCCGTGCTCTGCGGGTTGAATCACCGGAGCAGATTCTTCGGGCCTTCGGCCCTCAGAATGACAGTGGCGACGGAGGAACGATGCCACGGAAATTGATCGGCGGTTTGATCCAGTGTCACGCGCCCATAACCGATGCGTCCGCTCCGATCGAGAAGATCAAGGAGGCCGCGATCGAGGCGCACATTCCGTTCATCGAGGAGGCGGGGAAACGCGGCGTCCAGATCCTGGGACTCCAGGAAGTCTTCGACGGCCCCTACTTCTGTCCCTCGCAGGACGCGCACTGGTACGACATGGCGGAGGCCGGTGCCGGGACCCACGACCGAGAGGATGGCGCAATACGCCAGGAAGTATCGGATGGCGATGGTCGTCCCGGTCTATGAGCGCGAGCAGGCGGGCGTCTACTACAACACCGCCGCGGTCTACGACGCGGACGGGACGTATCTGGGCAAGTACCGCAAGAACCACATCCCGCACACCTCGGGATTCTGGGAGAAGTACTACTTCAAGCCCGGAAACCTCGGCTATCCCGTCTTCCAGACGCGTTTCGCGAAGGTCGGCGTCTACATCTGCTACGACCGGCACTTTCCGGAGGGCGCGCGGCTTCTGGGATTGAACGGCGCCGAGATCGTCTTCAATCCGTCGGCGACGGTGGCGGGCCTGTCGCAGTACCTCTGGAAGCTCGAGCAGCCGGCGCACGCCGTCGCCAACGGCTACTTCATGGCCTGCAGCAACCGTGTCGGCACGGAGGCCCCGTGGAACATCGGCAAGTTCTACGGCTCCTCCTACTTCGTGGACCCGCGCGGCAACTTCCTCGCGATCGGCTCGGAGGAGAAGGACGAGCTCGTCACGGCCGAGATGGACCTCGACCTGATCGAGGAGGTCCGGCGCGTGTGGCAGTTCTTCCGCGACCGGCGCCCCGAGACCTACGAGCCGATGGCGGCCATCTAGTGTCCTGTCCCAGAAATAGCGAGACAATGCCTCGGGTGACCACTCCCGCCCTGTCATCCCGAGGAGCGCAGCGACGAGGGATCTGCTCCGAGAATATCGAAAGTCACGAGAGCAGATCCTTCGCTTCGCTCAGGATGACAGGTTGGGCATTATCCGCGAACTTACGATACTAGCGACACGGCCTTGAAGACACTCATCAAGAACGGGACCGTCGTCACCGCGAGCGACATCTATCGCGGCGACGTGCTCGTCGAGGACGAGAGGATCTCGGCGGTCGGGACCTCCCTCAGGTTGGAAGCGGACCGCACGATCGAGGCCTCCGGCAAGTACGTCCTGCCGGGCGGCATCGACGTGCACACGCACCTGGACATGCCCTTCGGCGGCACGACGTCGGCCGACGACTTCGAGTCGGGCACGATCGCCGCCGCGCACGGCGGCACGACCTCGATCGTGGACTTCGCGATCCAGTACAAGGGACAGACGCTGCGCCAGGGGTGGGAAGCCTGGATGAAGAAGGCCGAAGGGAAGGCCGCGATCGACTACGGCTTCCACCTGATCATCACGGACCTGCCCGAGAGGCTCGAGCCGGAGATGGACGCGATGGTCCGCGAGGGGGTCACGTCCTTCAAGCTCTTCATGGCCTACCGCGGCGTCCTGATGCTCGACGACGGGTCGATCTTCCGGGCGCTGCTGAAGACCGGCGAGAACGGCGGGACGATCTGCATGCACGCCGAGAACGGGGACGTCATCGACGTGCTCGTGCGCCGCGCGCTCGCGCAGGGGCACACGGCCCCGAAGTACCACGCCCTGACGCGCCCCCCGCGCGCCGAGGCCGAGGCGACGCACCGGGCGATCTGCCTGGCGGAGATGGCCTCGGTCCCGATCTACATCGTGCACCTCTCCGCGGCCGAGGCTCTGGAGAAGGTCGCGGAGGCGCGCGACCGGGGCCTGCCCGCCTACGCCGAGACCTGCCCTCAGTACCTCTTCCTCTCCTACGCCAACTACGAGGAGCCCGGCTTCGACGGGGCGAAGTACGTCATGAGCCCGCCCCTGCGGGAGAAGGGGAACGAGGAGAAGCTCTGGCGCGGGCTCGCGGGCAACGACCTGCAGGCGGTCTCGACCGACCACTGCCCCTTCTGCATGAAGGAGCAGAAGGAGCTGGGGAAGAACGATTTCTCGAAGATCCCCAACGGCGCTCCCGGCATCGAGACGCGGATGCACCTGCTGCACGACGGCGGCGTCCGGAGCGGCCGCATCACGCTCAACCGTTTCGTCGAGCTGACGTCCACGTCTCCCGCGAAGATCTTCGGCCTCTTCCCGAAGAAAGGCACGATCGCCCCCGGCTCCGACGCCGACATCGTCGTCTTCGACCCGGAGAAGAAACACACGCTGTCGGCGAAGACCCATCACATGAGGGTGGACTACAACCCCTACGAGGGCCGGGAGATCACGGGCGCAGGTGGAGACGGTCCTCTCCCGCGGCAAAGTGATCGTCGAGAACGGCAAGTTCACCGGCAAAGCGGGAGCGGGACAGTTCCTGAAAAGAAAACCAAGGACATGATTCCCTGTCATTCTGAGGAGCGAAGCGACGAAGAATCTGCCCCGGCTCCATTCGACCGAGAGCAGATCCTTCGCTTCGCTCAGGATGACAGGAAGAAAAGCGAAGGGATGACAAGACAAACTGGAGACTCCAGATGAGCACGACCAAGACCCTGGCGCCGACATCTCCCATCACGAAGTCCGTCCGGGAGAAGCACAAGGAGTACCTCTTTCCCGCGACGATCCAGTACTACGCCGAGCCGATCGTCTTCACGGAAGGCAAAGGCCTCCGCATCCGGGATGCCGACGGCAACGAATACCTCGACTTCTTCGGCGGCATCCTGACGGTCTCCGTCGGCCACGCCAACGACAAGGTCAACGCCGCCATCAAGGCGCAGGTGGACCGCTTCTCGCACGTCTCGTCGCTCTATCCGACCCTCGGGGTCGTCGAGCTCGCGGAGCGGCTCGCGCGGCTGACGCCGGGCAAACTCAAGCAGTCCTGCTTCACGGCCTCCGGGACGGAAGCCGACGAGACCGCCGTGATGATGGCGATGCTCGCGACCGGCTCGACGGAGATCGTCGCTCTGCGGCACGGCTATTCGGGCCGCTCGATGCTCGCGCAGTCGCTGACCGCCCATTCGAGCTGGCGCGCCCTTCCCACGCAGGTCGCCGGCATCAAGCACGCCGTGTCCCCCTACTGCTACCGCTGCCCGCTCCACCTGACCTACCCCTCCTGCGGCATCGCCTGCGCCAAGGACATCGAGGAGCTGATCCGCACGACGACGACGGGCCGCGTCGCGGGCTTCCTGGCCGAGCCGATCCAGGGCGTGGGCGGCTTCATCACGCCGCCTCCCGAGTACTTCGAGATCGCGGTGGGAATCATCAAGAAGTACGGCGGCGTCTTCATCTGCGACGAGGTGCAGACGGGCTTCGGGCGCACGGGCGGGAAGATGTGGGGAATCGAGCAATGGGGAGTCGAGCCCGACATCATGACGATGGCCAAGGGGGTCGCCAACGGGCTGCCGCTCGGCGTCACGATCGCGACGCCCGAGATCGCGGCGTCACTCAAGGCGCTCACGATCTCGACCTTCGGCGGAAACCCCGTCTCCTGCGCCGCCGCGAACGCGACCATCCAGATCATCGAGGAAGAAGACCTGCCGGGCAACGCGGAGCGGATGGGGCGGCTCCTGCGCCAGGGACTCGAGGAGTTGAAGCGCCGCTTTCCGAAGAACGTCGGCGACGTGCGCGGCATGGGCCTGATGCAGGCGATCGAATTCGTCGTCGACGAGACCGCCGGCGACCGGACCCCCGAGAAGGCCATGACCAACCGCGTCTTCGAGGAGGCCAAGAAACGCTTCCTCCTGATCGGCAAAGGGGGACTCGACGCCAACTCCTTCCGCATCTCGCCGCCCCTGACGGTCACGAAGGCGGATGTCGAGGAAGCGCTCGAGATCCTGCGCGAATCGCTCGAAGCCGCGGGCGCGCGGTAGGCGGCCGTCTCCGGCGCGAATGCCTTCGGTCGGAAGAAGAGTCCCTCGCAAGGAAGGCGTCGCGAAGGTCACCGGCGCGGCGCGGTACGTGGACGATCTCTCGTTTCCGGGGATGCTCCACGGGACGACGGTCCGCTCGACGATCGCCCGCGGCGAGATCGTCTCGGTCCGGCATGACCTCGGCCGCGATTTCACAGTCGTGGATTTCCGCGACATCCCCGGCAGGAACGTCGTCGCGCTGATCGAGGACGACCAGCCGTGCCTGGCCGAGCGCGAGGTGCGCCACGCGGCGGAGCCCATCCTGCTCCTCGCGCACGAGGAGAAGGAGAAGCTCGCCGCCCCGAAGGTCGCAATCGCATACCGGGCCGCCAAGCCGGTCTACGACCCCGCGGCGTCGCCCAGGACCTTCAAGGAGATCCTGATCGAGAAGGGGGATCTCGCCAGCGGCTTCGGCGAGGCGGACCTCATCGTGGAAGGGGAATACCGCACGGGGCTCCAGGAACACATCTACATCGAGACCAACGGCGTCATCGCGGTTCCGGAGAACGGCGGCGTGACGGTCTACGGGTCGCTCCAGTGCCCGTACTACGTCCACAAGGCCCTTCGCGTGCTCCTCGGGTTGCCGCCGGAGAAAGTCCGCGTCGTCCAGACCGAGACGGGAGGCGGATTCGGCGGCAAGGAGGAGTACCCCTCGATCATCGCGGGGCATGCCTCGCTCCTCGCCATGAAGTCCGGACGTCCGGTGAAAATGGTCTACGACCGCGTCGAGGACATGCTCGCGACCACCAAGAGGCATCCGGGCGTCATCCGCCACCGCACGGGCGTGACGAAAGACGGCCGATTGACTGCCATGGACATCGACGTGCTCTTGGACGGCGGCGCCTACGTCACGCTCTCCCCCGTCGTCCTCTCGCGCGGCGTCCTTCACGCCACGGGACCCTACCGCTGTCCCGACGTGCGCATCCGCGGCCGCGTGACGATGACGAATACGCCGCCCAACGGCGCCTTCCGCGGGTTCGGCGCGCCGCAGACCCAGTTCGCCGCCGAAGTCCACATGGAACGGATCGCCGAGGCGCTCGGCGCGGACCCCGTCCGGCTGCGGGAGATCAACGCCTTCCGGCCGGGGGACACGACGGCGACCGGCCAGAAGCTCGGGCGCGACTGCAGCGCCCTGCGCGTGCTGCGCGAGGCGGCCCGCCGGACGGACTTCGCGCGGCGGCGCCGGGCGCTCGCCGGGTCGAACCGCGGAATCGGTCTCGCGCTCTTCTTCCACGGCTCGGGGTTCACCGGCGGCGGGGAAGTCAGGCTCGCCTCGAAAGCCTCGCTCGAGCTGACGGAGCGGGGCGCGCGTATCCGCGTCGCTTCGACTGAGATCGGCCAGGGGACGCGCACGATGCACGCCCAGATCGTCGCGGACGCGCTCGGGATTCCGTACGACCGCGTGGAGGTCTCCGAGGCGGACACCGCGCAGGTCCCCGACAGCGGTCCGACCGTCGCCTCCCGCACCTGCATGGTCGTCGGAAAGATCCTCGAGAACTGCGCCCGCGAAATGAAGCGGCGCCTCGGGAGGATGTCGCCGCGCGCCTACCTCGAGAAACACGGCCCGCTCCTGATCACGAAGGAGTACCAGAAGCCCGCAGAGATGCAATGGAGCGACGACACCTACCGCGGCGACGCCTACGGCGCCTACGGCTGGGGCTGCGACGTCGTCGAAGTCGAGAGAGATCCTGTCACCTTCGCCGTCCGGCCCGTTCGCGTCACCGCGGTCCAGGAGTTCGGCAAGGCGATTCATCCGGTCCTGGCCGCCGGCCAGATCGAGGGGGGCACGGCCCAGAGCGTCGGCCACGCTCTGCTGGAGGAAGTCGTCATGCAGGACGGGCGCATGGCCAACGCGCAGCTGACCAACTACACGGTTCCGACGACGCTCGACACGCCGGAGATCGAGACCGTGATCCTCGAGAACCCGTACAAACACGGCCCGTTCGGCGCCAAGGGCGTCGGTGAGATGCCGATCAACGGGCCCGCGCCCGCGATCGTCAACGCGATCCGGCAAATGGGGATGGACGTACGCGAGATCCCCGCCACGCCGGAACGGCTCATGGCGGCGCGGTCGATGTCCAAGGTCCAAGGTCCAAAGTCCAAGGTAAGAAAGCGCGTATGAAGTTCACGCTCAACGGTAAGAGGGTCGATGTCGAGGCCCATCCGATGAAGCGGCTGCTCGACGTGCTTGCGGGAGGAGTGCGGACTGACCGGGACGAAGGAGGGATGCGGCGAGGGAGAGTGCGGCGCGTGCACGATCTTGCTCGACGGCGAGCCGGTCAACTCCTGTCTCATCCCGTTCGCCCAGGTCCGCGGCGCGCGCGTCAAGACGATCGAGGGACTGAAGGGAAAGCATCCCTTGCAGGACGCCTTCGTCACCGAAGGCGGCGCGCAGTGCGGAATCTGCACGCCCGGGATGATCCTCGCGGCGGCCGCGCTGCCGAAGAACGCGACGCTCGAGGAGATCCGGCTCGGCCTCGCGGGCAATCTCTGCCGCTGCACCGGCTACGAAGGGATCTACCGCGCCATTCGAAAGGCGAAGCGGAAGACTCGGAAGAGCCATTCGACTAATGCGGACCGCTATCTCTTCACTGGCGCTTCTCGAACCAAGTCTGTTCGAGAAGCCCTGGGCATGCTGCGCGACGAGGGTCCGCTCGTGCCTTTGGCTGGTTGCACCGACGTCTATGTGAACTTGAACTTCGGGACGCTGCCGCAGAAACGATTCCTGAACCTCTGGGCGCTCGACGAACTGCGCAGGATCGAGATGCGGCACGGCGCGCTTTCGATCGGCGCGCTCGCGACCTACACCCGGATGATCCGATCTGCGCTCGTTCGCAAGCGGCTGCCGATCCTCGCCGCGGCGTCGCGGGAGGTCGGGGGCGCGCAGATCCAGAATCGCGGGACGCTCGGAGGCAACATCGCCAATGCTTCGCCCGCAGGCGACACGCTGCCCGTCCTGGCAGCCGCCGAAGCGATTCTCGTCTTGAGGAGCGCGGGAGGGACGCGGCGGGTCCCGTTCAATTCCTTCTATACGGGGTACCGAAAGAGCGTGGCGCGGCCGGACGAGCTGATCGTCGCCGTCGAGGTCCCGCCCGTCCCCGGCCGCCAGTGGTTCCGGAAGGTCGGCACGCGCGCGGCGCAGGCGATTTCCAAGGTCGTCATGGCGGCGATCCGCGCCCCCCGTCCGCGCATCGCGCTCGGCAGCGTGGCTCCGACCGTCATCCGCCTTCCTCGGACGGAAGCCGTCCTCTCCGGCGGCGGTTCGGTCGAGGAGGCGCGAGAGATCCTCTCCGGCGAGATCCGGCCGATTGACGACATCCGTTCGACGGCCGAGTACCGGCGCCGCGTCTGCCAGAACCTGCTCGAACAGTTCTGGTCGGAAACCGCCTGACGGCCCCGGTCGTGCTCCCGTTGCCGTAGGGGCGGGCCTTGCGCTCGCCCGCCCTACCGGAGGTGCCGCATCGTCGAGACAGCCGCGGACATTCTTGATGACATCGCGTTTGACGATCGTGTTCACAGTGGCGATCGAAGGCGATATCCGTCGCGCACGCGGCGACGTAGCCGGCGGAGGCGGGCGGCCGCAAGGGCCGCCCCTACGGCGCGAAGGCGCCGTCGAGGGCGATAGTATGGGGTCACTCGACAACGGGAGGCAGGAGGCGGCATGCGAACGGCGGCGTTCCCCAACACGAAGCAGCACGGGGACGGGCGCGTCGAGCTCATCGATCCGACGCGGATCGAGGCGAGCCCGCTCTACAACAAGGACCTCGCGCCGGTCCCGATCGCCCGCCGCAACTGGACGACCTACAACTACGCCGCTCTTTGGATCAGCATGGCTCATTGCATCCCGACCTACATGCTCGCCTCGGGGCTCATGTCGGCGGGAATGAACTGGTGGCAGGCCCTGATCACGATCCTCCTCGGCAACACGATCGTCCTCGCGCCGATCCTCCTGAATTCGCACCCGGGAACGAAGTACGGGATCCCCTTTCCGGTCTTCGCGCGCGCCTCCTACGGCACGCTCGGCTCGAACCTGCCGGCGCTCATGCGCGCGATCGTCGCATGCGGGTGGTTCGGGATCCAGTCGTGGATCGGCGGCGAGGCTCTCTACACATTCTTCGCGAGCCTGATCCCATCCTTCCATGGCCTGCTCGGCCAGGGGCCCGGCGGACACACCAACACCGAGTGGCTCTCCTTTCTCCTCTTCTGGGGGTTGAACGTCTTCATCATCTACCGCGGCATGGACCTGCTGCGCAAGGTCGAGAACTGGGCCGCACCCTTCGTTCTCGTCATGGCGGCGGTTCTTCTCGTCTGGGCCGTGCGCCAGGCGCACGGGTTCGGGCCGCTTCTGGCGCAGCGCGGGAAGTTCTCGACGCTCGCGGAGTTCCTTCCCGTCTTCATCCCGTCGCTGACCGCCATGATCGGGTACTGGGCGACGCTCTCCCTGAACATGCCCGACTTCACTCGCTTCGGACGCAGCCAGCGCGAGCAGATCGTCGGCCAGGTCGTGGCCCTGCCGACGACGATGTCGGTCTTCGCGGCGATGGGCGTCATGATCACGAGCGCCACGGTCCTGATCTACGGCCAGGCGATCTGGGACCCGGTCCAGCTCGTCGGGAAGATTCAAGGCTCCTGATCGTCGTCGCGATCTCCATGTTCACCGCGGTCGTCGCGACTCTCGCCGTCAACATCGCCGCCAACGTCGTCTCTCCGGCGAACGACTTTTCCAACGCCTTTCCGCGATGGATCCGATTCAAGACCGGCGGCCTGATCACGGGCATCCTCGGCATCCTGATGCAGCCGTGGAGGCTGCTCTCCGACGCTTCCGGCTACATCTTCACCTGGCTGCTCGGCTACTCGGGAGGCCTGGGCTCCATCGCGGGCGTGCTCATCGCCGATTACTGGCTGGTGCGGAAGAAGCGCCTGAGGCTCGAGGACCTCTACCTGACGCACGGCGTGTACCGCTACGCCGGCGGCTGGAACTGGAGGGCGGTGTTCGCGACGCTCGCCGGCTGCGCGCTCGCGTGGGGGGGCCTCGTCGTGCCGCCCTTGAAGCCCCTCTATTCCTACGCCTGGTTCGTCGGCTTCTTCGTCTCCGGCGCGCTCTACTGGGGACTGAGCCCTTCGCGCGAGACCATCGAGGCCGCGCCGGCGATCGCCGCGGGGGCCTCCTAGGGAATTCTCGGAGCCGTTGTCGCCCTTACCCCGGCCTGCCGGAGGGAGAGGGAGAAGGAGTGGGACCGGGCGGCGGTTTCTGCGCGGCCGCGCCTTTCTCGTAGACGGCGAGGCGTTCGAGGAGCCAGACCTCCATCGGCTGCTGCTTCCCGTCGGGAAGGCGGATCTCGTACGGCTTTCCGGACTCCGAGGAGCGGGACGCGACGCCGACGATGAACTGGCGGACCGTCTGCACCCGGCTGCCCGCGAAGCGGAGCTTGGTCTTAAGGTACGAGGCGGCCCTGGCGGCGTCGTACTCCTTGCCGTTGCGTATGAAAGTCCCCTTCGAATTACCGATCTCTGCCAGGAGCCAGTCGATCCTGGTCTGTTCCGCCTCCGGCCGGCTCGCCCCAGCCGCGGAAGACGCCGCGAGGAAGAGCGCGGCGCAAAGGAAAGACAGAGACCTGGGAACGTCAGACCTTGGACCCTGGACCCTGGACACTCCTATCAATAATACGGCTCCCAGATGTAGGAGAGTACCTCGCTCGCGCGCTTGGGCAACCCCCGGTTGTCGAATTCCTCATAGGTAATCTCGTCGCAGCGTCTCAGGTCGTCGGCGAACATTTGCTCCACCTTCCGCGCGAAGGCGGCGTCGTAGAAGGCGAGACTCTCCTCGGCGTTGGCGTTCTTCGAGCGGGTGTCGAAGTTGATCGAGCCGATGGTCGAGAAGATGCCGTCCACCACCATCGTCTTGTTGTGGAGCATCGTGTCCCTGTACTCGTAGATCTTCACGCCTCCCTTCAACATGTCGCCATAGTGCAGCCAGGACGCGAGCCGCACCATCGGCAGATCGATGTGCCGGCCGGGCACCATGACCTTGACGTCAACGCCGCGGGCCACGGCGGCGATGAGTGCGTCCCGAACCTGCTTGTCGGGAATGAAGTAGGCGTTCTGGATGTAGATACTCTTGACGGCCGACTGGATGGCCACGTAGTAGAACATCTTGGCGAGCGAGGACGAGTCCCCGCGGGAGGCCTTGATCGCCTGGGCCTGGATCGGGCCGCCCGGTCCGTCCCGCTTCGGATAGAACTTTTCCCCGGCCAGGATCTCCCCGGTCGTGTAGGTCCAGTCCTCGGCGAAGATCGCCTGCATCTGGTCCACGACAGGGCCCGTTACCCGTACCTGCGTATCGCGCCATTCCTTGGAGTTGCGCGCGTTGCCGAGCCACTCCTTCGAGATTCCGAGCCCGCCCGTGAAGGCCACCTTGCCGTCCACGACCAGGATCTTCCGGTGAGTCCTCTTTCCCACCTTGTAGATCGAGAACGCGCGGATGGGGCGGTACTCGCGCCAATGAATGCCCGCCTTTTCGATCTGATCGCGCAGGTCGCCGACCTCGCTCCCCCAGGCGTCGATCAAGAGGCGAACCTCAACGCCCCGATTCGCCGCGTCGATCATCGCGTCGGCGAACAGCCGGCCCGCTTCATCCGGCTGAAAAATGTAGGTCTCCAGGTTGACGGACTTCTTCGCCCGCCGGATCTCCTCCGTCATCGCGGGGAAGATCTGGTCGCCGTTCTTCAACAGCTCTGCCGTGTTCCCGGAGACCATGGCGGTGCCGAACGTGTCGAGCGAGCGGCGGAAGGCCGGATCCTTGACCGAGAATTCATGGTCGAACTTGTAGACATCGCGCTTTTCCGAACCGATGAGGTCGCTGATGACCGTGCAACCGCTTCCGGCGGCGGCGGTCACGGCGACCAAGGCGAGGCGGAAGAGGAACCTTCTCATCTCACCCTCTCCTATTCAAAAGTCTTGCCGGATCGCGGCGTCTCCGGTCCAGCCGCCCCGATGCAGCGCGCAGCACCTTCTGCTCCTTGAAGTTATGATGCCTGTCCCGGGGCGGGCGGAGCCGCCCTCCCGGGGGGAGGACCGAACGCATGGCAGGCAAGGGACGCGTGGCGCTCGTGACCGGGGGCACGCGGGGGATCGGCGAAGCGATCGCGCGCAGGCTCGCCGCGGACGGTTTCGCCGTCGCGATCTCGGGCCGCACGAAGGAATCCGTCGGGAAGGCCGTCGAGAGGTTCCGCAAGGACGGCATTCCCATCGCCGGGCTCGCCGCGGACGCTCGCAAGGAGGAGGAACAGGAGGCGCTCGTCGAATGGATCGGAAAGGACTTCGGCCGGCTCGACGTCCTCGTCAACAACGCGGGCATCGGCGGGTTCGACAGCGTCGAGAAGATTCCTCCCGCGCGCTTCCGCGAGATCGTGGAAACGAATCTCTTCGGCCCCTACTACGCGATCCACTTCGCCGCGCCGCTGATGAAGAAGGGGGGCGGAGGCTTCATCATCAACATCGCCTCGCTCGCCGGGATCAACGCCTTCGCCGGAGGCGCCGCCTACAACGCTTCGAAGTTCGGCCTGCTCGGCCTCTCCGACGCGGCGATGCTCGATCTGCGCCACGAAGGAGTCCGCATCGCCGTGATCCTGCCCGGCTCCGTGGCGACGGAGTTTTCCCACTCCCACGGCTCGCACGAGTACTCCTGGATGCTCTCATCCGAGGACGTGGCCCGCGCCGTCAGCGACCTCGTGAAATACCCCGACCGAGCCATTCCCTCGCGCCTGGATCTACGCCCGTCGCACCCGCCGAAGAAATAGCCAGAGTGGTCCCGTCGTCATCCTGAGCGAAGCAGAAGGATCTGCTCTCCCACGAGTCGGAGCAGATTCTTCGGCGCTTCGCGCCTCAGAATGACAGGGGCTTAGACATTAGACTTCCCCGGTCATGCACCCTTGGGCCGTCGCGGCCGGCGCCGCGCTGATTCTCGTCATCCTCTGGGATGCGTTCGAGACGATCATCCTGTCGCGGCGCGTCTCGCGCAGGTTCCGGCTGACGCGTCTCTTCTACCGGACCCTCTGGACTCCCTGGAGAGCCGTTGCGAAAGGAGTTCCGGAGGGGAACCGCCGGGAGAACGTCCTGATGATCTTCGGCCCCCTCTCTCTCATCCTCCTGCTCGCCGCCTGGGCGCTCGGCCTGATCGTCTCCTTCGGCCTTCTGCACTGGGGCCTGGGCTCGCAGCTGACGGGGCCGAGCGGCCTCACGGGCTTCCGCGAGGACCTCTACATGAGCGGGACGAACTTCTTCACGCTCGGCCTGGGGGACGTGACGCCGAAGACGGCCGTCGCCCGCGCGCTCACGGTTCTCGAGTCGGGGATGGGATTCGCCTTCCTGGCGCTCGTGATCGGCTACGTCCCGATGATCTCGCAGGCCTTCTCCCGCCGCGAGGTGAACATCTCGATGCTCGACGCCCGCGCCGGCTCGCCGCCGACGGCCGCGCAGTTGCTGCGCCGGCACAGCAGCGACGAAGAAGACCTTCACGACCTGCTGCGGGACTGGGAGCGCTGGTCGGCGGAGCTGCTCGAGAGCCATGTCTCGTTTCCGGTCCTCTCCTATTTCCGTTCGCAGCACGACAACCAGTCGTGGGTGGCGGCCCTGACGACGATCCTCGATGCCTGCGCGCTGGCCGTCGCGCGGATCGAAAACGGACCCACGCGGACGGCGCGGCTGACGTTCGCGATGGCGAGTCACGCCGTGAAGGACCTGTGCGCCGTCTTTCACCTGACGCCGGCGTTTCCTCCCTCCGATCGCCTTCCCGGCGAAGAGAGAGAACGCCTCGAAGCTTTCGTGACCGCATCGGGCTTCCGCCTCCGCGGCGACGAGAAGTCCCTGGCGAAGCTCGCGGCGATGCGCGCGATGTACGAGCCCTACGTCCACGCTCTCGCGGTTTTCCTGCTGATGCCGCTGCCGGCCTGGGTTCCCCCGGAGGACGCGAAGGACAACTGGCAGGGAACCGCGTGAATCTCCTGCGATCGCTGCTGGAGAAACTCCACTTCTTCCTCGGGTTCTTTCTGGGCGGCCTCTGGTTTCTCCTCTGTTCCGCCGCCGGGATCGTCTGGCTCCTCATCTGGCCCCGCAACCGGCAGACGCTCTACGTGTACGGAAGAGTCTTCTGCCGCGGGCTGACGCGCATGATGGGATGGCGCGTCGAGGCCGAGAACCGGGACCGGCTCGAAATGTTTCGTCCGTGCGTCATCGTCGCAAACCACCAGAGCATCCTGGACGTCGTCACCTTCGGAGCCGTCTTCCCGCGGCGCACCGTCTCCGCCGGCAAGCGCGAGATCGGCAGGATTCCGATCTTCGGATGGTTCTACCGGCTCTCGGGCAACCTCGTCATCGACCGTGGCGACGCCCGCCAGGCCCGCGGTTCCCTCGAGAAGGCGGCCGAGGCCATGCGGTCGGAGAAGATCGCCGTCTGGTTCATGCCCGAGGGGCACCGCAACACGGGCGCCGAGCTTCTCCCCTTCAAGACCGGCGCCTTCCGCCTCGCCGTGGCCGCGCAGGTCCCGATCATTCCGATCGTCGCCGAGCCTTTGACGGCCATCATCGACATGAAGCGCCATGTCGCCCGCCCGGGAACCCTGAGGGTCAGGGTCCTCGAGCCCGTCCCCACCGAAGGCCTGACGATCAAGGACGTGCCGCCGCTCGTCTTCTCGGTCCGCGCGAGCATGCAGGCCGCCCTCGACGAGTTCCGGAAGGCTGCGACCGGGCCTTCCTGACCCTCACGGCTGCTGAAAAGAGGTGCCACGCGGCGTCGTGAGAGACTCCTCCGGGCCCGGCTCCGGTTTAGACTCTCGGCCGCCGTTGGCGAATGAAAGCCTGCGGCCGAAAGTCGAAGGAGGTTGCGATGGTTCCCGTGATGTCGCTGTGGCTCCCGATCCTTCTCTCCGCGGTCATCGTGTTCGTCGCCAGCTCGATCATCCACATGCTGCTCCCTTACCACCGGAACGACTTCAGCAAGCTCCCGAACGAAGACGGGGTGATGGACGCTCTCCGGAAGCTCGGCGTCCCGCCGGCGGACTATTGCTTCCCAAAGCCCGACAGCGCGAAGGCCATGAAGGACCCCGCCTTTCGCGAGAAGTGGAGCAAGGGACCGGCCGGCCTCATGACCGTCTTCCCGAGCGGCCCCCCGTCGATGGCGAAGAACCTCGTCCAGTGGTTCCTCTACTGCGTCGTGGTCGGCATCTTCGCCGCCTACATCGCGGGACGGGCGCTGCAGCCCGGCACGCCCTACCTCCCGGTCTTCCGTTTCGCGGGCTGCACCGCGTTCATCGGCTACTCCCTGGCGCTCTGGCAGAACACCATCTGGTACCACCGCGCCTGGACCACGACTCTGAAAACCAACATTGACGGCTTGATCTACGCGCTCCTGACCGCGGGAACCTTCGGCTGGCTCTGGCCGAGATAATGCCGGCGTCCGGTCCCGGCCCGGTGATCCGACACGCTGACTCCCCCGGTCGGCGGGAGGTCGTTCGATGACAAACAAACATCATCCCTTCCATCCCATCATCTACGTTCGCGGTTTTGCCGTCTCGCAGGCCGAGATCGAAGAGACTGTCGCCGACCCCTACATGGGGTTCAACCTGGGCTCGACGAAGACGCGCCAGGTCTGGGACGGGACGATGCGAAAGTTCTTCTTCGAGTCGCCTCTCGTCCGGCTCAAGGACGAAATCGTGTTGATGAAGACGGAAGCGGGCGTCGAGAGAAGCAACCGGCGCTACGACGACGTCTACGTCAACGGCGAAGATCTCACGGCACCGGACCCCCAGGATCCGACGAAGCCGCTGCGTCCGGACATCGCGCTTCCCTATCAATCCATCGTCATCTTTCGCTACTACGACGAGGCGTCGGAGAGCTTCGGCACCGGCGAGACCCCTCCCATCAAGCACTTCGCGCAGGGCCTGGGCAATCTGGTCCTGAGATTGCGGACACTCGTCTGCCGGAAGGGGAACGATCCCATCACGGGCGACTCCCTCGACAACCAGGTCGCCCCGGAGGATTTCCGCGTCTACCTGATTGCCCATTCCATGGGAGGGCTCGTCTGCCGCGCGTTCCTCCAGAATCCCCAGCTCGCCAGCAAGGAAGCCCGCAGAGCGGTCGACAAGCTCTTTACTTACGCGACTCCGCACAACGGCATCGACCTGCGCATCATCCGCAATGTGCCCGGCTGGGCGTCGTTCGGCGACGTGAACAATTTCAATCGAAAGAGAATGGCGGAGTATTTCGCGCTGCCGCCGGATGCCACGGCTTCGGCCGACGATCTCGACGTGTCCATCGTCACCGGTTTCCCTCCCGACCGCGTCTTCAATCTCGTCGGCAGCAACCCCGCCGATTACCTCGTCGCGCACGGCATTTCGGCGTGGGCGGCGGGACAGGACAGCGACGGTCTCGTGCGTATCGAGAATGCGACGACGCACGGCCCCGGCGCCCAGGGCAGGGACATCGGCTCGCCCCGCGCGTTCGCTCACCGGAGCCACTCGGGGCAGTACGGCATCGTGAATTCCGAGGAGGGCTATCAGAACCTGACGCGCTTCCTCTTCGGCTCGCTGCGGGCGGATGGAATCCTCGACATCGACGACGTCACGCTTCCGGACGAGGTCGAAGAGAAGAGGGCCCAGAATCTCGCTGTCCGCGCCTCCTACCAGTTCGAGATCGTCGCGAGCGTGCGGGGCTACCAGTGGCAGGTGCACCGCCGGACCGTCCGGGAGAATTCCGCGATTCACCGCACGTACGACGAGTTGTTTCCGAAGCAGGAAGGCGAGGACAAGCGCAAGCCCGACAGGAGCCGGAGTCCCCATCTCTTCTCGGTCTTCCTCGACCCTTACAAGAGCGTGAAGAAGGACTCCCCGCTCGAGATGGGCCCTGTCGCCTTTGCCTTCGACCTGGCCGTGCTCGTTCCGGACTACGAAGTCGACGGGGTCCTCTGGCTCAAGCGCCACTTCGAAGGCGGGTACATCTACCGCGAGTTGATTCTCGTGGAGGCTGCCCCGGATCCCAGGGCGCTCGGCGGCTGGACGATCAAGTACGGTTACCAGAGCAAGACGCCCAACGCCACGCCGGAGTCGATCACGACGCGTCTTCTGCCTGATGGCACCGGAATCGCGTTCGACATCCCCGTCGTCAGGGAGCCGCAGCGCCCCGGCATCAAGGCCACATTACGCATCGAAGCGCGACCGTGGAA
>CAVUIX010000017.1:0-84958 GCA_963741435.1 uncultured Acidobacteriota bacterium
AAGTAGGAAACGCCGTCAATCGCGCTAGGCTTGCCAGTCGTTCCAGAATCGCGTCTCCACGTGTAACCGGGCCTTGATGCCGGGCGGGGTCGGCTGCTCAATGGGAATCTCAAAGGTGAGAACGTCCGCGTCTTCCATGACCTTCGCCGATCTTGGCCGCAGATCGCGCTGGTTCGCGAATTGATACTCGATCCGCCACTCGCCCTCCGGCGTTTGCGGCGGCGTGGCTTCGAGTGTCACCATGTCGCGGAACAGGTATCCGCCTTCAAAGTGGTTCTTGAAGAACAGCAGCCCGTCCACCTCGTACTCGGTCGCTCGGACGCAGATGTCGGCCGCGAACGCGAGCGTGTTTCCGGTCTGGCTCTGGCCCCTGTCGAGAAAGACGCTGAAGAGCATCGGGCTCACGGCGCGGTCCGGCTGCCATGCCTTCGTGACCGCGTCTCGTTTGGGAAAAAGATCGTCGAACTTGCGGAGGATCGCGCTGTTTTCGCTGGCGATCCGCCGGTGCAGCTGCCATGGCTTGCCGCGAACGCTGATGGTGACCTCGAAAAGATACGACGCATGAACGGCCTTGCCGGCGTCCTTTTCTGCCTGCACGGCCGGCGGCAGCGTGAGCTCGTCCACCTCGAGCCGGCCGTCGGCGCGCACGTCGCCGAACAGGAACCGAATCAGGTTCTGATATCCCTCTTCGCTGTTGACGATGCCGAAATAGCCTGAATGGCTCCGATGCACGAACGCGTTGGGGGAGGCGACGAATCCCGCTTTGCTCCGCGCCCGCGTCGTCGCATTGGCGATGCGCACGAGCCCGTCGCTCGCCTCGCCGACGGCCGCGCTCGAGAGGCCGGCCGCCACCTTGTAGTCGCCGGGGTCCGTCCCCACGAGATTGAAAATGCGGCTCGCATCGAAGTTGGTGACGATGTCCACGGCGCCGTTGTCGCGCTGCTCGGGTGTCAATCCGAGCAACTCCGCGGCCTCATCGCGATTGAACGTGTTCATGCCGTAAAGCGTGACCCAGCGGGGGACATTGCCGAGCAGGCTGATCTCGATGCCGTTGTGCGGCGTGGCATACGTGAACACCTTATCGACGAGTCTGCGCGGCTCTTCGCCGCCCAACGCCGGATTCTGCAGGAACGCGCGCACCACCAGGCCGCCCATCGAATGCGCCACCAGATACACGCGGAACTTGTCGTACGGGAGCTTCCCCAGTTTGCGGTCGTCGTCGGTGATGACAGTCGCCGCTCCCTGTGGATAGATGCGCGCGCGCAGATCGAGAATCAACTTCCCCAGGCCGGATGCAAACCGCTTCATATCCGGCTTTTCTCCGGTGCCCAGATCGTCGGATGAGGGTTCGTAGTAGCGATAGATGACGATGCTCTTGTAGGGCACCGTGGTGCGCTGCGGATCCGTTTCCGGACCACCGACGACGCGGTCGGATCCGTCTTCGTAGACGTCCTTGTACCCGAACTGTTTCAGCAATCGCACCAGCGGCGATTCGAAGAAGTACTTCCTGACCTTGCCGTCCCACATCTGGCGCACCTTGCACGAGCCGAGGTTGAAGCCCATGTACGGATCGGCAACGGTGTCCTCGATTTCGCCTTGCGACATCGCGTAGCCGCGAACGTAGATGATCGGATGGATGGCATTGGTCTTCATGACGCAGAGAATAGTTCAGTCGAGCGTCATCGTGGCGAGGCTTCCTCGGCAAATGCGCTGCGGGCCGCTCTTCGATAGGATTTCCGGCAGTGACGCCTCCGGACAACCCCGACGAGGCCGAGACCCAGGCGCTGGGTGTCTTCACACCCCCGACGCCCTCGCCGCGTGTGGGCGGACGTCCTACCGCCCCTCCCGCCTTCGCGCCGGGCTCGCTCCTCGCCGAGCGATTCCGGATCGTCCGTTTCATCGCCCAGGGCGGCATGGGCGAGGTCTACGAGGCCGAAGACCTCGAGCTGCGAGACCGCGTCGCCTTGAAGACGATCAGCCATGCGGTCGCCGACGATGAGCGGGCCATGGAGCGGTTCCGCCGCGAGGTCCAGCTCTCGCGGCGAGTCACGCACGCCAACGTCTGCCGCATCTTCGACATTTTCCGGCAGCGCATCGCTTCGCCGGATCCCGCGAGGCCCGACGTCGAGATCGCCTTCCTGACGATGGAGCTGCTCCCGGGCGAGACGCTCGCCGAGAGGCTCGATCGCGTCCATCGGTTTGCGCCCGCCGACGCGCTGCCGATCGTCGCGCAGATCGCCGCGGGGCTCACGGCCGCGCACCGGGCGGGCGTGATCCATCGCGACTTCAAGGCGGGCAACGTCCTGCTCGTCGAGGATCCGGCCGAGCCGGGAGGGACCCGCGCGGTCGTGACGGACTTCGGCCTCGCCCACGCGAGGGCCCGGGAGGCCGAGGGGGCGGCGTCGCTGACAGGAAGTGGTTTCGTGGCGGGCACGCCAGCCTACATGGCGCCCGAGCAGATCGAGGGAGGCGAGGTCACTCCGGCCACCGACCTCTTCGCCCTCGGCATCGTGATGTACGAGATGGTCACGGGGAAGCTTCCGTTCACGGGCCACACTCCCCTTTCGATCGCCGTCAGCCGGCTCAAGGAGGCGCCGCGGCCTCCGATCACGCACGCGCCCGATCTCGATCCGAAGTGGAACGCGGCGATCCTGCGCTGCCTCGAGCGCGACCCGGCGGACCGGTTCGCTTCCGCGTCCGACATCGTCAAGGCGCTCGCCGGGGAGGTCGTCGCGCCGAGTCAGGGCCGGGCGCAGGCCGGACGGCAGCGGCGGCGCCGGTGGGTCCTCGCGGCAGCCTCGATGGCTCTGCTCCTCGCTGCGGCCGCCGGATACAAGCTGACCCACCGGCGCTCGGGAGCCGGCCCGGCGCCGGCGGGCTCCGGCGCGCCGGCAGCTCCGGCGCCGCGCTCGCGCCGCTCCGTCGCCGTTCTCGGCTTCAAGAATCTGACGGCGAGGCCGGAGGCGAACTGGCTCTCCGCGGCCCTCTCCGAGATGTTGACGACGGAACTCTCCGCCGGGGAGAAGCTCCGGGCAATCTCCGGCGAGAATGTCGCCCGAGCCAAGCTGGAGCTGGCGATTGCGGACGCGGAGAGCCTCGCCGGCGACACGCTCGCCCGGATCCGAGGCAACCTCGGGACCGACTACGTCGTGCTCGGCTCCTACGTGAGCCTCGCCAACGCGGCCGGGGGACAGCTCCGGCTCGACCTCCGCGTCCAGGACACCGCCTCCGGCGAGACGCTCGCTTCCCTCGCCGAGACCGGGACCGAAGCGAGCGTTCTCGATCTGGTCTCGCGCACGGGGGCCAGGCTCCGGGAAAAGCTGGGAGCCGGCGAGCTGTCGGCGGCGGAGGCCGGCGGAGCGCGGGCATCGCTCCCGTCCAATCCCGAAGCCGCGCGGCTCTATGCGGAGGGTCTCGCGCGGCTGCGCGTTTTCGACGCCATCGGAGCGCGCGACCTGCTCGAGAAGGGCGTGGCGGCCGACCCCGACTACCCGCTGGGCCACGCCGCCCTGGCCGGAGCCTGGTCCGCGCTGGGCTACGACGGCAAGGCGCGCGAGCAGGCGCGCAGGGCGTTCGACCTGTCCGGCAACATGTCGCGCGCGGATCGCCTCGCGGTCGAGGGCCGATACCGCGAGACTGTCCGAGAGTGGGAGAAGGCCGTGGAGATCTATCGCACGCTGTGGGGATTCTTCCCGGACAACCTCGAGTACGGGCTGCGCCTGGCGGCCTCGCAGCTTTCCGCCGGGAGCCGGAAGGAATCCCTCGCCACTGCCGAGTCGCTCCGCACGCTTTCGACCCCGGCCTCCGAGGATCCGCGCATCGATCTCGCGCGGGCACAGGCGGCCGGGTCCCTCTCGGACTACAAGAGCGAGCAGGCGGCCGCCGAGAGCGCCTACCGGAAGGCCGGCGCCGCGGGCGCGCGGCTCCTCGCCGCGGAGGCGAGACTCCTGGAGGGCGACGCCGCATTCTCGCTCGGGGATCCGAAGAGGGCGGTCGCCCTGTACGAGGAGGCCCGCCAGGCGTTCGCGGCGGCGGGCAACCTGAGCCGCGCCGCGTGGGCGCTGGAGAAGGTCGGCATCACCGCGTACCGGCAGGGAGATCTCAGCCGGGCGAGGACGCTCGCCGAGCAGTCCCTGGCCGTCTACCGCAAGAGCGGAGACGAGGCGGGCGTGGCGCTGGCGCTCAACGACCAGGCCAACATCGCCGCCGATCAGGGCGATGTCGCGGGCGCGATGCGCATTTACGAGCAGGTCCTCGAGCTCCAGCGGCGGCTCGGCAATCAGCGGCACGTGGCGGGATCGCTCGGCAATATCGCGAACCTGCTGCAGTACCGGGGAGACATGGCCGGATCGTTGCGCATGCACGAGGAGGCCCTTCCGATCCTCCGCCAGCTCGGCGAGAAGAGCGCCGTCGCCGTCGAGCTGAACAACACCGCCAACGTTTTCGTCGCGCAGGGCGATCTCGGCGCCGCGCGGCGCGCGTACGACGAGGCTCTCGCAATCAAGAAGGAGATCGGCAACCGCAGCTCGATGGCCTACACGCTCCGCGACCTGGGCGATCTTCTGGAGGCCCAGGGCGACCTCGCGGGCGCCCGGAAGCTCTTCGAGGAGTCCATCGCCGTCCGCGAGCAGCTCGGGCAGACCGTTCGAGCCGGCGAGACGCGCATCTCGCTCTCGGCGCTCGCCTACGAGGAGGGTCAGCCGGCGCAGGCCGCCGAGATCGCGCGGCGCGCGGTCGAGGCCCTCGACAAGGGAGACATCGGAGACTCGCGCGCCGAAGCCCTCGCCATGCTCGCCCAGGCGCTCGCCGCGCAAGGCCAACGCGAGGAGGCGCGGCGCGAGATCGATCGCGCCGCCCCTCTGTCAGCCAGGAGCGAACTCCACAGCGTCCGTTTCAACGTGGCGCTGGCCGCCGGCCGAGTCCACGCCGCCGCCGGCCGCTTCACCGAAGCGGCAAAGTCCTTCCGCGCCGCCCTCGACGAAGCCCGCCGCTCAGGAATATACGGCGCCACCCTCGAAGCCCGCCTTGCCCTCGCCGAAAACGACCTCCGCTCCGGTCAATTCTCCTCCGCCCGCAAGACACTCGCCGCCCTCGAGTCCGAGGCCCGATGCAAGGGGCTTCCTCCACATTGCTGCAAAGGCCGCCCGAGGCGGAGCCTGACCCCGCTGCCCGCGAGGAGATCGGAGGAGTCGATTTGCGCGAGAATGCGGGCATGCTCGCCCTCGGACCTCGATCATTGGTGGTCCTCCTCCTCGCGACGGCCTCCGCCGGCTGCGCCTCGGGCGGCTGCGCCTGCGGGTTCTGCGGGTAGCCAGGAAGCCCTTTCATGCGAAGCAAGCTGCAGGGCGCCCGGCGGGTCGTCGTCAAGATCGGCACGTCGAGCCTCCTGGACGCGAGCGGGCTCCTCGATCTGCCCGTCGTCGAGCGCCACCTGCGCGACCTCGTCGCGCTTCACCGCGCCGGGGTCCGCCCGGTACTCGTCTCGTCGGGCGCGATCGGCGTCGGGCGCGTGCGGCTGAAGTACGCGAAGCGGCCGACGACGATTCCGGAGCTGCAGGCCTGCGCCGCCGTCGGGCAGACGCTCCTCATGGACACCTACGACCGGCTCCTCGGGCAGGAAGGCTACGCCGTCGCGCAGCTCCTGCTCACGCACGAGGATTTCCGCGACCGCCGTCGCTACCTGAACATCCGCAACCTGCTCGCGGCGCTCGAGGGCAAGGCGGTCCTTCCGGTCGTCAACGAGAACGACACGGTCTCGGTGGACGAGATCCGCTTCGGCGACAACGACACGCTCGCGGCGCTCGTCGCCGGGCTCGTCGACGCCGAGGTCACGGTGCTCCTGACGGACGTCGATGGGTTCCTCCTGGACGGAAGAGTCGTCCCCGAGGTCGAGGAAGTCACGCCGCGGATGCAGGCGGCGGCCGGGCCCGGCGGCGGGTCGGGCGGCATGACGACGAAGCTCCAGGCGGCCCGAACGGTCACGCGCGCGGGCGGGCACCTCGTCCTCGCGAACGGAAAGAGGGACTCGTTGGGCGCGATCCTCGCGGGAGAGCCGATCGGGACGCACTTCGTCGCGCGCGGGGAGCTCGCATCGCGCAGCCGCTGGGTCGCGGGCGTCGCCGAAGCCGGGCGTCTCGTCGTGGACGAGGGGGGCGAGCGCGCGTTGAAGGGCGACGGCCGGAGCCTCCTCGCCGTCGGCATCACCGCGTGCGAGGGGGACTTCGACGCGGGCGACATCGTCCTCGTCGTCGGCCCGGGCGGGCCGTTCGCGAAGGGTCTCTCGAACTACCCTTCCTCGAGCGTGCGGCGGATCCTCGGCAAGAAGACCTCCGAGATCGCGGACGCCCTCGGCACGAAGGAGTTCGACGAGGTGATTCACCGCGACAACCTGGTGATCCTGTGAGGGACGTCGGCTTGCGCGCGCGGGCGGCGGCTCGCGCGCTTCGCACGATGTCGACCGCGAAGAAGAACCGCGCGCTACGCGAGATGGCGAAAGCGATCCTCGCGCATCGCGCGCAGATCGAGTCGGCGAACGTAAAGGACCTCGCCGCGGACCTGCCGGACGCGAAGAAGGACCGCCTGCGGATCGACGTGGACGCCGTCGCCCGGGGTCTGCGCGACGTCGCCGGGCTCCCGGATCCGGTCGGACGCGTCGAGAAGCGCCGGCCGAAGGGGCGCTTCCGGCTCTTCCGCGTGCGCGTGCCGATCGGCGTCGTCCTCTTCATTTACGAGGCGCGGCCGGGCGTGACGGCGGAAGCGGCCGCGCTCTGCTTGAAGAGCGGAAACGCCGCGATCCTGAAGGGCGGCTCCGAGGCGCGCCACACGAACGCGGCGCTCTTCGAGGCGATGAAGGGCGCGATCCCCGACGGCGCGATCCAGCTCGTCACCGGCGGGCACGACGAAGTCTCCGCGCTCCTCGCGATGGACGACTCGATCGACCTCGTCATCCCGCGCGGCGGCGAGGGCCTCATCCGCGCGGTCGCCGCGCAGACGAAGATCCCGGTCCTCAAGCACTTCCGGGGGAACTGCCATGTCTACGTGGACCGCCGCGCGGACCTCGACATGGCCTTCCGGGTCCTCGAGAACGCCAAGTGCCAGCGGCCCGCGACGTGCAACGCGGCGGAGAAGGTGATCGTGCATGCCGACGTCGCCCCGGCCTTCGTCCCGCGCCTCGCGGCGCTTAACGTGGAGCTTCGCGGCGACTCGCGCGCCCGGGCGCTCCTCCCGATGAAGGCGGCGACGAACGACGACTGGAACGAGGAGTACCTCGACCGGATTCTCGCCGTGCGGATCGTGGACTCCCTCGACGAGGCGATCGCGCACATCGAGCGGCATGGCTCGCACCACACGGACGCGATCGTGACGCGCGACCGCGCCGCCGCGCGCCGCTTCCTGGCCGAGGTCGACTCCGCGACGGTCCTTTGGAACGCCTCGACGCGCCTGGCCGACGGCGGCGTCTTCGGCCTCGGGGCCGAGGTCGGCATCTCGACCGACAAGCTCCACGCCCGCGGCCCGATGGGCCTCGAGGAGATGACGACCTACAAGTGGGTGGTCGAGGGCAACGGCGACTTGCGGGAGTAGCCCGTCGGAGCTCCTTCGAGCGAGTTCTCAGCGCCCGTGTCGGCGTCGCGCCGCCGGCGGCCGCGTCCGGGCCCCGACCGGCCCCATTCCCGAGGCCGCGCGCGGCTTCTCGGCTGGCGGCCGCGGCTGGACTGATCGCGAGAGAGAACCGCGGCTCCCAGCAGAGACTTCGCCGAATTCAACGATCGCCCGCAGAGCTCACAAATCCGGAGATCTGATCCCGCGCTTGATCCCTCGCCGACTGAAGGCGCTTCTTTGCAATATGTTAGAGAGGCTAAAACCCAGCCCGAGTTTTTCCTAGCCTAAAGCCTGATGAGAAGCGATTCATGATCGAGAAGAGCCTCAGGAAGTTCGAAAGGGCATGGAGGCCGTGTGCTCAACGCGTTGTTCCGCATCGACTCGGCCACTGGAAAACCTCTGTGTGCTCTCCCACGAATCAGTGAGGGTGGATTTGCTGTTTTCCCGAACATCGAGGAGTGTGGATCATGAGGCGATCAACCAGGAATCTTATTTATGCGGTGCTCGGGGTTTTCTGCGGCGCGCTTCTGTTACAGGGCATCGGGCTTCAGCTACCAGGAGTTCTGAAGATGCTGACCGCCGTCATGGCCGCTGCTCCCTCCTCTCCGGCGGTGGATCAGAGCAGGACGGAGCCTTCCGGCGCCGCGGCGGCGAGCACCACCACGGAGAAAGCGTGCACCGCTTCGAGTTCGATTGAAACGCGTTTCAACTCGACTTCGATTGCCGAGGGAAACTTCATCTGGTTCAACAGCGCCGTTCGCGTGAATGGGCCGGGTGCCGATGCGGCCACGATCTACTTGACTGACTCGAGGATTACCTTCGCCGCCAACGGCGCGAGTTACAGCCTGGCCGTTCCGGCTGCCGCGATCATCTTCGACCCGGCGGCGGCGCAGGCTTCGACGAGCTTCGACACCGCAAACAATCGCTGGGTCACGGTCGTCCCCGGCGGGCTCCCCGACAAAGCGTTCCTCTCCGGCCTCGCCTTTCCGGTCCCCGCCGGGGGCCTGCCCGGCGGAATCAGCTCGGTCACCTGGTCCGCGGCGTTTCTCGACCGATATGCCTGGCGTGACCGCGCAGTGGGGGTGGGGCGCCGCGGTTTACACCAGGTTCGCCACCGACTACAACGCTCTTGGGGTCAAGCCGGTGGACGACGGCCAGCCGAGCCAGGGCGCCAGGACGCTCGCCGACAGGCCGGAGAATCACGGGAACGAGGCCGGCCGGGTTGGTTCCGTCGGCAAGCCGGCGAAGCTGGAAGCCTTCGTGGCCGGTGGCGCGGGCAGCGACAGAGGCTCCAATCTTACGAGGTCTTTCGGGGTGATGAGTAACGTGACGCCCTGCGCGGCGGGTGCCTCCGCTCAGCCCAGGAGCAACACGCGGACGACCATCACTCTGGCCAACAGAAGCTCTGCGGGAATTGACCAATTTAACGAATTGGGGGTGACCAAGACCTGTCCCGCCACCGAGCCGCCAGGCGTCTCGTTCCAATGCGTTTTTTCGGTCCAGAACCAGGACCCTGACAATACCATCATCAACCTCGCCGTTACGAACACGGTTCCCTTCCGGGCGGCACCCCGGCGCCTGTCCCCTGCGAATTCCCCGCCGGCACGCCTGTGACCATACTCCAGCCTTTATTCACCGCGGGGGACACATGCAGTGGCGTCGTAGAAGAGACTGCGCCTGACTGCAGTCCGACCGGTCCTCCTACTTTCTTCGCCGATCTCGTCGCCGCCACCGGCATCAACACGAACGGCGGGGGCGAACCGATTCCGGTGTCGGGAGGCGTCAACAACGCGGTTCTGATTCTCGACTGCCGCCGCCCACGCCGACGAATACGCCGACGAACACACCGACGAACACACCGACGAACACGCCGACCAGCACGCGCCGGCGGTGGGCAACCAGGGTTGCGGTCCCGGCTACTGGAAGAACCACACCGGCGCCTGGACGGGCTACAGCCCGAATCAGGATGTTACGACCGTGTTCGATACGAATCAGTGTGGCTGCGACTTCAGCGATGTGACGCTCCTCCAGGCTCTCCGTCTGCCGTCCGGGTCCACCATCTGCGATGCCGAGGGGAAGCTGCTTCAGATGGGGGTGGCGGCGCTGCTCAATGCGGGCAGTGGTATCGGGTATCCGCTGACCGCGGCGCAGATCACCGCCGAGGTCAACGCGGCGATCGCGACCTGCGATAGGACGACGATTCTTGACGAAGCCGGCCGGCTCGACGCCTTCGACAACTTGGGATGTCCGTTGCACTGACCGATCGCGAACACCTCCAGACCCAGGACAGGGACGCACCAGAGGAATCTAGAAGTTGAAATGTAATGATTCGTTTCGTTTGTTATTTAAATGAGCTTAGGCCGCCCATGAGGCCGCCCCGTATTCCCTGTCCCTTTGCCCTTCCCTTATCTCGTCTGCTTCACCTGGAACGTCTGCCCGGCAATCGTCATCGTCCCGTTGCGCTTCTTCGGCTTTCCGGTGTACGCCGCCACGGAGTAGTTCACGGTTCCGTTTCCGCTGCCGCTGGATCCACCGGTGATCGTGATCCACGAGGCGTTGCTCGTGGCGGTCCAGGCGCAGCCGGTGCCCGCCGTGACAGAGACGATTCCCGCGCCGCCCGCGGCGCCGAAGCTGGCGCTCGTCGGGTTGATCGAGTACGTGCAGGCCGCGCTGGCCACGATCTTGTGCACCGTGCCGCCGAGCCCCACCACGTAGAGCTCGCCCGCCTCGTCTTCGCCGAAGGAGGAGATGTTCATGGCGGTGTCCAGGAGGACGCTCTGGCTGCTGCCGTTCCACCCGAAGATCTCTCCGCTGCAGTAGTCGCCGTAGACGTATGTGCCGGTGGGGAGCGCGCCCTGTGAGCCCCGGTAGACGTACCCGCCGGTGATGGAGCACCGCCCGAGCGTGTGGTCGTAGTCGAAGATCGGGAAGATGTAGTTCTGGGGGCTGCTGCAAGCGCCGGGTCGATGTTCGTGCAGAGCATCCCCTCGAAGACGCGCCAGCCGTAGTTGCCGCCGTTCTACGATGGGCGTGTCAACCTCCTCGCGCGCCCCCTGTCCCACGTCTCCGACCCACTGCACGTGCGTGTTCCGGTCGAAGCTGAAGCGCCAGGGGTTCCGCATGCCGTACGCGAAGATCTCGTCACGCCCCGGTGTGGCCCCGAAGAACGGATTGCGTCGGCGGCGACTGGTACGGAACACCGGCCGGGGCGTTGATGTCGATGCGGAGGATCTTCCCGAGAAGCACGTCGATGTTCTGCGCGTTGTTCGGCGGGTCGTTCCCCGCGCCGCCGTCGCCCACCCCGATGTAGAGGTAGCCGTCGGGGCCGAACGCCATCATGCCGCCGTTGTGGTTCGTATTCATGGGATGCGGGATCGTCAGGATGACGGTCTCCGTCGGGTCGGCCACGTTCGGGTTGGAGGAGACGTGGTACTCGGCGACCACGACCGTGCCGTCCCCGGTTCGGGTGTAGTAGACGAAGAAGCGCCCGTTTCCGGCGTACTGCGGGTGGAACGCCAGGCCGAGGAGCCCCTGCTCACCGCCTGCCACGACCCTCGTGTGAATGTCGAGGAAGATGGTGGGTGTCGAGGAGCCCGGCTGGAGCACCTTCACCACGCCCCCCTGCTCCACGATGAAGAGCCGGTTCGAGAAATCTCCCGCGTTCCCGACGAAGAGCGGGCTCGCGAGGCCGGTCGTCACGACCGGACTGAGCTGGATCGCGACCAGGGTCGTCGGCGTGAGCGAAAGTGTTACGGCGGCGCACACTGCGGCAATGCGAAGTCTGGGCATCGTCTTCTCCTTTCTATTGGTTGTTGGGATTGTCGCCAGAAGCGGAGGTGGGCAAGGCAAGGGTTCAGCGTTGTACCCGTACATCTGCGGGGAGGAGAGTTCACGAGTCACGGCCAAGCGCCCGGACCCGGGCACGAGGAGTTTACCCCTGGTTTATCGTTTCAACGCGCTGGTGAGCCTCGAAGGAGGCCGAGAGATGCGCTGGCAGGATCTTGACCGCGAGCCGCGTTTCCGGTGCCCGGAAACCTCTCCCATCCCGCCAGCGCCGAGCGGCCCGGGCTCCCGCTGAGGGCGTCATCGGATCACCTCAGCCCTTCGACCAGGTACAGGTCCGACAGCACTCGGAGGTAGCTGTAGGCATACCACTTGCCGTCGGGAGTCAGGCGAACGACATCCGTCCCAACGACGCCAGCAGAATCTTCCGGGTAAAGCTCCTTCCAGAGCATCCGCTTGCCAGTCTTCAGGTCGAGGCGAAAGACACGAGCCGGAGAATAGAGCTCCATCGTGGGGCCGAACGTAAAGCGAACGGCCATCCGCGCTCCACTGCAAGGGGAGGTCCCCCTCGGCAGCTCCCGGAACCGGCCGAGTCTCGCCGCCATCTACTGGATAGAGAGTCAATCTTCCCGTCGAGCCCTTTCGCGGCAACGAGGCTGCCGTCCGGGGAGACGGCAAAAGCGCCGGCAACTCCTTCAGGCGATATCGGGCGGGGCTGCCCCGCGTCCAGGCTCTGGACGAAAAGGCGGTCCAATCCCTGTTTTCCTTCTCGCCCTACGAGGACGAGCCGCTTGCCGTCAGGCAACCAGGCCGAACACGACAGGCTGCCCAGGCTGACGCTCAGCCCGCCGCTGCTGATCTCCCTCGGCTCCCCCGTTCCCGTGGGCAGAAGAACGATCGGGGCTCCGGCCTTCGGGAGCCGCGAGATAACCCACTTTCCGTCAGGCGAAAGGGCGCCGGCATTCCCTTCCCCGAGCCGCACGGGAGGGCCGTCCGCTCTGCGCAGGCATACGGCGTAGTTTGCTCCGGCCGGCTCGCCACATTCGAGGAACACGATTGTCTTTCCGTCCGACGAAAGATCTGCGGGAGAGGACCATCCGAACCAGGACAGGTCGCGCTCCCGAGTCCTTCCCGGCGCGAGCCACCTGGTCCAGTACCGGGGGTCGCCTCGCGTCAGGAGCGCTCGACCGGAGCGCGTGACGTCCTGGAGCCGAAGATCGCCCGGCACGCGCGCGATCGGCCGCTGCCTGCCCGAGAGCTCCACGCCCCAGAGCGAACGGCTGATTCCGGCGGCGGCCGCCGTGAACCACACTTCGTCGCCGCTCGGAGACCAGGCCAGCCCTTGCACACTCTCGAACTCCTTCGACACAGTCCTCTTCTTGCCGTGGAGATCGACGACCGCAATCGAGCCACGGTCGTCCACCTTCAGCGGGTGATCGACAAAAGCGATGAGGTCCTTCCGGGGCGAGAAGCGCGGGAAGCTCACGTGCCCCGCCGTCTCGTAGAGCGTCTTTCCAACGGGATACTCCAGCCGGCCTTTTCCGTTCTCGTCCCGAGCCACGACCAGGCTTCCGTCCGGCCCCCAGTCCGCTTGATTGATGTTCTCGGCAATTTCGCGCGGTGTCCCGCCCGTGAGAGCCACGCGCGCAAGCGTGCCGCGGGTGAGCTCGTAATGCGCGTAGCGTTCGTTGAGCTGAATCGCCATCTCGCCGGAGGGCGAAATCGCGAGAAGTCTGGCTCTCGGAAGGTCAACGGGCACCGCATCCGGGCCTTCCGGACGTTTGAGGTAGATCGCGGGCGGCTCCCCTTCCCACGAGGCGCTGTAGACGACTGTCTGCCCATCGGGGGCGAAGCGGGCCGACAAAACGGTACCGTATCGCCACGTGAGACGGTGGAAGACAGGTGGCTCCAACTCTCCCGCCTGGCGGCCAAGGAGACGAGCTCCGAGGAGTCCGCCGGCGGCCACGCCGGCAGCGATCAGAGCGACGGCGACCCCAAGCCTCAGGACCCGGCCGGGGCGGCGAAGGCGCGCGGCTCCAAAAACCCCTGACGACAATTCGCTCGCGTGCTCGCGGAGGGTGGCGAGCGCTTCAGCCAGGTCTCGCGTCAGGGGGTAACGCTCGCGCGAGGTCTTGGCGAGGCAACGCTCAACGATCCAGCGGACGGGCGCCGGAACCGTCGGGCTTGTTTCCTCGATGCGGGGAGGATCATCCCGGAGGATCGCCGACAGCGTCTCACCCTTCGAGGAGCGCTGGAACGGAGGCCGCCCCGTCAACATCTCGTAGAGAACGCAGCCCAGGGAGAACTGGTCGGAGGCTGCCGTCGCCCGCTCTCCCCGCACCTGCTCTGGCGACATGTAGCCGGCCGTTCCCATCACGACGCCAGGCTCCGTGTCCAGGATGGCCGTGGGGCCCGACGTGTCGGCACCGTCGGGCGCGAGGATCTTCGCCAGGCCAAAGTCGAGGATCTTGACGTGCCCATGGGGGCCCACCATGATGTTCGACGGCTTGAGGTCACGGTGAACAAGTCCTGCTTCGTGCGCCACAGTCAGTCCCTCCGCCAACTGAACAGCGACGTCGAGGAAGCGGCGCAGACTGATCGGGCCCTCAGCAATCAGCGACGAGAGAGACTCACCCTTCAGAAGCTCCATTGCCACGTAGAGGACAGGCGTTGCCCGGCCTGAGACATCCGCCTCGCCGATGTCGTAGACAACGACCACATTCGGGTGATTCAGGGACGAGGCGGCACGCGCCTCCTGCTCCAGCCGCCGGAGCCGTTCGGGGTTCCCGGACATCTCCTCGGCGAGAACCTTGAGAGCCACGTCCCGGCCTAGGCGTCTGTCGCGTGCGCGGTAGACCTCGCCCATACCCCCGGCGCCGAGAGGGGAAAGAATCTCGTATGGGCCAAGACACGTTCCCGCGGACAGGCCCATGCGCTCTACTCCCCCGGGTCGGAGGAAGGAGCGGGCCGAGTCTTCCCGGGGGCGGATAGCTTCGCTCCACCGGCCCGTAGTGTTGTCAACTTGATTGTACGCCCGCGACGGGACGTGAGATCACCAGTCCGGCCTCCCGAGAGCCGTTTCATCTCGCCTGGACTCCGCTAGCCGGGTCCTGCCTCGCGATCTTCTCCCATTGCCCCCGCCCCCCTGCCCGGTTTGCGGTTGGGATAACCGCCGAAGAGCTTGATTCACGTCTCGATCTTGCCGGCGAGAGCGGTGATGTTGTCCTCTCCCCCGCCCTCGTTAGCGAGCACGATCAGGCTTTCCACGGCCTCGCGTAGCCCGAGCGTGGCGAGCCGCTCGGCCATCTCCTCGGGCCGGACCTTGTCGGAGAGCCCGTCGGTGCACAGGAGCAAGAAATCTCCCGGCGAAACGTCTACGGCGTCGAGCGCGACTTCGACGCTCTTCTTGCGCCCGATGGCCTGCAGGATGACGTTGCGGAAGGGGGACTGCGCCGCCTCCTCCTCGCGGATCGCTCCTGCCTCAATCAGCGATTCGACGAAGGACTGGTCCCGCGTGATCTGCCGGAGTCGCTCCCCGCGCAGGACATAGGCGCGGGAATCGCCGACGTGGGCGAGAATCGCGCGCTGGCGACAGACGACCGCGGCGGTCAGAGTGGTCGCCATGCCCTCCAGAGCAGAGTCCACCCGCGCCTGCTGCCATACGCGGGTGTTGACCTTCTCGACGGCGGCGCGGAAGACATCTCTCTTCGGGCAGGTTGGGGCCAGCAATTCCATTTCCTCGGAGAGAACTTCCAGGGCGAGACCGCTCGCGATCTCGCCCGCCCGCCGGCCTCCGACCCCGTCGCAGACGGCGAGCAGCACGCCCTTCTCTCCGACTTGCAGGTGCTCCGCGGATTGGTCCGGCAGCGCCCGCCCCTCAGTCAGATCCACCACCGCCAGGTCGTCCTCGTTGTCGGGTCGGCGTTTCCCTTTGTCGGTCTTGCCGAAGACGGAGATCCTCATCGTGCCTGCGTCATTAGTCACTTTAGTCCGTCGATGACCAGAAGCTCGGAAAAGTAACGGCGGTAGCCGGCGGCAAGCACCATCTACTTCTTTCCATGGGCCGTCCAGTTCAGCATGACCGTGATCGGCTGGGAGCCAAGGCTCTTACCCGAGCTCGTGAGAACGCGCTGCCCGTCCGCCGACACGTCGTAGCCGCTCAAGCCCTCCGACTGGATTCGAAAGAGCGGAACCGGAGATCCGGGCTCGAATGTACCGGCATTCGTCTTCACCGGAACGGAGGTCAACTGGCGATCTGCAGCTACGTAGAAGAGCTCCTGGCCATCGCCTCTCCAGCGGGGCAACTTTGTGTCGACGGGGCCCGAAGAAACCTGCCACTTGGGTCCGGAGCCCGAGGAAGACGCCACGTACAGTTGCGGAAGGGCCGACTCGTCCGAGATGAAGGCGACCCAGCGACCGTCGGGCGAAAAAACCAGGCCGCCTTCGTTGAACTGCGTCTGCCGGAACGGGGACGGTTTCCGGCCTCCCGATAGAGGGAGGAGCCACATGGCGTACTTCGGACCCATAGTGAAGTAGGCAATGAATCTTCCATCTCTGGACCAAGCCGTCGGAAATGGAAACCCCTCCTTCGCGAGGATTTCGCCGCCGGACGAATCGTCGAGACGCTTGTGGCGAAGCGTCGGGGGAGCGATGCCATGCGAGACGAAGGCGATCTCGGTGCCGTCCGGCGACCAGACGGGGGAAGACTCGGACCCCGGGTCCGCCGTGAAGCGGGTCAACACGTCGCGAGAGATGTCGGCAATCCAGAGATCCGATAGACCCGTGGCGGGGTCGATCTTCTCGACCACGGCCTTCCGCCCGTCCGGCGAGAGGCGGACACTGGAATAATCGCCCGGCGGTCCGAGTGTTGCGACCGTCTGCCCTTTCCGATCCAGCCATCGAAGCGGGGACTCGGCTGCGCCGGCCTGGTAGGCGACGACGCCGTTCTCCGAAACGGAGAAGGCGGCCCAGCCAGACGGTGAGAAGTACGGGATCTTTTCGGCGACCGGGACCGGATCGCCGGTGAGATGGAGCGTCGAGAAGTCGAAGGCTTGCATCACCAGAACACCGTCGCGCACGTAGAAGAGATCGCCGTCCGCCGAGAGCTCGACCCTAGAGCGGATCGGAGCGACGCGGCGGATCTCGGAGGAGCCGAGCTCACCCGACACAAGGACCTTCGCCTTTTCTTTCGCGCTCCACGACAGAAAGAGGTATCGCCGGCCGTCCGGAAGAAACCGCGGCCAGCGGCCTCCGGAGAAATCTCCCGAGTCCCCGGTGATTTGTCGGGGCTCGCCGCCGGAAGCTGGCACGGAATAGAGGCCATCTTTTGGTGAGAAGACCTGGGTGAAGAGGATCGTCCCTGTCCGGCCCCACGCGCCGCCATTCCGGCCAGCGGCCAGGCAAATCGTCTGAGCCGGACCACCGCCGGCGGCGATCGTCTTCAGCTTCCCGTCGGCGAAAAAACCAACGGAGGCGCCGTCGGGCGACCAGAAGGGGGAGTCTCCCCCTTCGGTCCCAGCCAACGACTCGGCCGACAGGGCGTCGAGAGGACGGACCCAGATTCGGCTCTTTCCTTCGAGAGAGGCCACGAACGCGATGCGACTTCCGTCGGGAGATACGGCGAGATTGTGCCACTCCGCGAGGCCCGAGGAGAGTGTCGCCTTTTCCGGAGGAGCCACGAGAAAACGGGCCGGCGACCGTCGCGGCGGCCGCTGCCGGAAATGAACGGCCGCAAGAATGAGTGCCGCAAGCGTTGCGAGCGCGGCCGCCGCCCAGGCGATCCTGCCGCTCCGACCAAATCGCCTCGGCAGCGTCCCGGCCGCAAGCCCGGCCAGGCTCGCACTGGCGACCCGATCTCGCAGGGTCGCGAGATCCCTTGCTAGGTCGCGCGTCGACTCATATCGCTCCGCCGGCTCCTTGGCGAGGCACCGCTCGGCGATCCACCAGATAGGGGCCGGGGCGTTCGGGGCGGCCTTCTCCAGCGGCTCGGGCTCGTCGCGGAGGATGGCTGCGAGGGCCTCGGTGGAAGAGTCGCCACGGAAAGGGCGCCTGCCTGCGAGCATCTCGTAAAGGATCGAGCCGAATGCGAACTGGTCGGAGCGAAAATCGAGAGCGGCGCCACGTGCCTGCTCCGGCGACATGTAGGCAACAGTTCCCATGATGACCCCGGCGGAGGTCTGATGTCCGTCGGAGGTCGGAAACTGCGAGATCTTCGCGGCGCTCGATTCGACGAGTTTCGCGAGGCCAAAATCGGCGATCTTGGCGAGCCCTGACTTCGTGATCAGAATGTTTTCCGGCTTCAGGTCCCGGTGGACGATCCCCTTCTCGTGCGCCGCCGCCAGACCCGAGGTGATCTGCTCGGCCAGATCCAAAGCCTTCTTGACAGGCAACGCCCCGCTCTCCAGCAGGTGCCGAAGGTCCGATCCCTCGATGAGCTCAGACGCGAAGAAATGGATGCCGTTTGCCTCTCCCACGTCGAAGACCGTCACGATGTGCGGATCGGAGAGCGCCGAGGCGGAGCGGGCCTCTCCCGCAAAGCGTCGGAGTCGCTCCGGCTCGTGCGCGAACTCCTCCGGCAGTACCTTGACCGCCACGGTCCGCTCCAGCCGCGTATCCCGCGCCTTCCATACCTCTCCCATCCCACCCGCGCCAAGCGGCGACAGGAGCTCGTAAGGCCCGAGGCGAGCACCCGGCGAAAGAGGCATGGTCCCCGCCGCTCGATTCTAATGCGCGCTCGAGTCCTGGCCTCTCAAATGTGATCGGAAAATTGGAGCGGGAAACGGGGGTCGAACCCGCGACATCCACCTGAGAACTTTGCCCCTGCCTGGGCTTCGGCCACCGAGCGAAATCAGAAACTCCGCCTGCAAGTGTGACGTCCAGTGTGACGTCCAGTGTGACACGAATGGCTGCAAAGAAGGGCACACCGGAACAAAACCCGGGCGTTCCGAGAGCTTAAAGAGACGAACCCGCTTGCAGGGAGTGGTTCGCCGTATCCGGGGAGATGGCTGTGGGGGGTGGAATCGAACCCCCAATTCCCAAGAATCGTGAAATCAGGAAACCAGCGTCAGTACGGTGCTTTCTCCCTGTCCTGGGCTCTCGGCAGGTACCAGTGTGGCAAAAAGTGTGGCAGACGGGATCGGAGAGCTGCGAGATCGTCTTCGGCTCCCACTCGAACCGCTGACGGACCTCGGGAGATGCCGACCGTTCGATTCACCCGAGTGCCCCGGGCCCGGTACACCTCGCCCATTCCTCCAGCGCTGAGCGGCGCGAGGATCTGGTTGGGGCCCCAGACGGGAGCTGGGCGCCCCGGTCACCTCAAACCGGAGTCCGAGATCCAAGACACGCAATCGGTACACACTCCCTCATTTCCCTCCAAGTAGGTTCAGCCTCTTCAGCATCGCCGCATAGCGCGAGTCGCCGCGCAGCTTGGCGACAAGCGGATCGAACCCGAGAAAGGCGAGGCCCGCGTCGCGCTGTGTGTAGGCGCGGGTGAGCCATTCGAAGGCCTTATCCCGCTCCCCGCGCCAAGCGTAGACCTCGGCGATCTGGTAGGCCGCGTCGTGCGCGTACTTGGCGATCAGCTCGTCCAACTCATGCTGCGACTCGTTGGCGTGGCCAAGATCGTGTTCCGCCATCGCCACTCCCGTCTGGCGGAAGCTTTCGAAGGCGCGCCCGAACTGTGGGAGCGCGGCCTCCGGGTTGCCCTCGAGAAGCGAAGTGACACCGAGGTTGAAATGGGCATAGCCATACTCCGAATTGATCTCGAGCGCCCGGGTGATAGCCTTCCGCGCGTCGGGGAGCCGTCCGCTGGCGTCGAGGAGGTAGCCGAGGTTGTTCCACGCCGGAGCCGACAGCGGGTCGATCTCTGTCGCCTTCCTCGTCGCCGCAGTCGCCTCCTGCAGCCGGCCCAGCGAAGCGAGAAGGCTGCCGTACCTCCTCTGCGCGTAGCTATCCCCGGGATTGAGGGAGAGGGCTCTCTCGAAGTCCGCCTGTGCCCCAGTCCAGTCCCAGTTGATCGTGAAACGCAGGTAACCCCGCGCCGCGTAGCCCTCTGCCAGCTCCGGGTCGAGCGAGAGCGCCCTGTTCACAGCAGAAAGAGCCTTCTGTCTGCCCTCAGCCACTTCCGCGGCGGTCTCAGAGAAGTCCGCCACAAGATTCTCCGCAACCGCGAGCCCCGCGAAAGCTGCGGCGTAGCTCTGATCCAGCGCGATCGCCTTCTGGTAAGCCCCGACCGCCCGGCGATAGTTCTCCGGGTCGCCGCGGTTGTAGAACTGACGGCCCAGGAGGTATTGGTTGTAGGCCTCCGGGTTCGACGTTCGGTGCTCGGTGGCCGCCGGGCGCTCCCCCGGCAGCAGCTTGACCCTTAGCGCCGCCACCACTGCCCCGGCGATCTCGTCCTGCACCGCGAGGACGTCGGTCATCTTGCGGTCGTACGTCTCCGCCCAGATCTGATAGCCCTCACCAACATTGACGAGCTGAGTCGAGACTCGGAGTCGGTCGCCTGACCGGCGTACGCTTCCCTCTAGGACCGTCGCCACATGGAGCCTCCGGCCGATCGTGGCGAGATCTTCGGCCTTTCCCTTGAACGCGAAAGAGGAGGTCCGCCCAGCCACACGCAACTTCTTGACCTTGGCGAGGAGACCCATCAGCTCCTCCGAGAGGCCATCGGAGAAGTACTCCTGCTCCTTGTCGCCGCTCAGGTTTGTGAAGGGGAGCACGGCGATCGAGGCGCTGACTGGCGTGGATGGGGCCAGGGAGCGACCGCGGAGGAACAGGATCGCTGCCACGGCGAGAAAAACCGCCACCCCGGCCACGACGGAAATGACGAGGTTCCGCTTCGAGGAGCGAGTTGCAGAGACTGCCTGTAAGTCTCTCGTTACGGGCGCCACGGACACCTCCGAAAGAGCGAACACGACGTCCTTGGCCGCCTGGAACCGGTTGTCCCGTTCTTTTTCCAAGCAGTGTTTGACGATGTGATCCAGGGCAGGCGAGATGTCCAGCCCCAACTGCGTCAGCTCCGGCGGCTCCTCCTTCAGGATCGCCGCCATCGTGTCGCTCGCCGTGTCCCGCTTGAACGCCCTCCGGCCCGAGAGCATCTCGTACAGGATCGCCCCGAACGAGAAGAGATCCGAGCGGTGATCGACGGCCAGGCCCCGAACCTGCTCTGGCGACATGTAGCCCATCGTCCCCATGATCGTCCCGGGTTCCGTGAGAACCGACTCCGTTGACGCGCTCGTCTGCACCTCCGCGGCGACTGGCTCCGCCCTCTTCGC
This sequence comes from uncultured Acidobacteriota bacterium, assembly GCA_963741435.1. Taxonomy (GTDB): domain Bacteria; phylum Acidobacteriota; class Thermoanaerobaculia; order UBA5066; family Gp7-AA6; genus JAWOLE01. The sequence goes on from CAVUIX010000017.1 coordinate 20,655, forward strand.
CAGCCCGAAGTCCAGGATCTTGAGATGGCCGCGCTTGGCGACGAATAGGTTCTCGGGCTTCAAGTCCCGGTGGACGATCCCCTTCTCGTGCGCGGCAGAGAGGCCTCGGGCGATTTGGAGGGCGTAGTCCACAGTCTGCTTCTGCGAGAAGGGGCCCGAATCGAGCTTGCCGCGCAGCGTCTCACCTTCCAGAAGTTCCATGACGGCGTAGGCGACGCCGTCCTGATTGCCGAAGTCGAAGATCGACAGGATGTTCGGATGGGAGAGCGCCGCGACCGCCTTCGCCTCGCGCTCGAACCTCGTCAGCCTGTCCGGATCGGCCGCGACGAACTCGGGCAGCACCTTGATGGCGACATGACGGTCCAGCTTTCCGTCCCGCGCGCGGTACACCTCTCCCATCCCTCCCGCGCCGATGGGCGACAGGATCTCGTAGGGACCGAGCCGGGAACCGGCTGTCAGGAGCACCTTGGCCGAAAATTATAGGCCGCTCACCGCGCTACCAGGCACTTCCGTCTGACATCGAAATCAGGCCGGTTTGCTGCCCGCCGACAACGCCATCTCATCTCAATCCACAAATCACACATCACAAATCCTCTGACCCCTCCCATCCTGCACGCACCAAGGGCGAGAGGATCGAGAGCGTCATTTCAGTCCTTCGATAAGGTAGAGGTCCGAGAGAATCCAACCCGTGCCGAAGACGTAGGACCGGCCGTCCGGTGTGACGATCACGCCCCCGACGTCTCCGAGGCCTGCCGTCTCGAGCGGCATCGTCTCCTTCCAGAGTGTCTTCTTCCCTGTGGCGACATCCAACCGATAGATCCGTGCCGGAAGCTCGCCACGCCGGTGGACGAAGATAGACTTTCCGTCGGCGCTCCAGCCCTCGACGCGATCCTCCGCCGCCACCGCTGGAACAGGAGTCGGTTCGCCCCCGGCGATCGGATACAGATAGAAGCGCTGGTCCGGACCGATCGCCGCGACCGTTCTGCCGTCGGGCGAGACACCGCGGGGTAATCCACGGTATCCCTCCGGCGTCAGTGGCCGTGCCTTGCCTCCGTCGAATGGTCGCAGGTAGATTCGTGTTCCGTGTCCGGGCTCGTTTGCTGTGAACACGACCGTTTTCCCGTCCGGAAGCCAATCCAGCGTCGGCCCCACCTTCAGGTTCTCACTCGGCAAGGGCCTCGGCTCGCCGACACCGGTGGGATAGACGACGATCTGGGGATTCGTCGTTCCGAGTCGCCTGACGGAAAGCGCCCACTTTCCATCCGGCGAGAGCCGCGCCGCCGCGCCCTCCCCGAGCCGGGTCGCGGGAGAGCCGTCGGTCTTGCGGATGTAGACCGAGTAGCCCTCACCTCCTCCTTCCCCGGACTCGTCGAAGAGAAGCGTCTTGCCGTCGCTCGAGAGGTCCCGCGGCGAGGAGTAATCGAGCCACGAGAGTTCCCTCTCCTTCGTCTCGCCCGGAGCAAGGCCGATGATCCCCTGGCGGCCCGTGTCATGCGTGATCAGCAGACGTCCATCGCTCCCGACATCGCGAAGCGTCAAGGATCCGGTCACGTTCGCAAGCACCCGGTGGCGCCCCGAGAGAGTTACGGCATGGAGGGATCGGTTGCCCCCGACCTCCGCGGCCGTGAACCAGACCTCCCCGCCGTTCGGTGACCAGGCAAGCCCCTGAAGTGTCGAGAATGAGCCCGAGATCGTCCTTTTCTTGGCCGCCCGGTCCACGACGGCCACTGATCCCGAATCGTCGTTGAAAGCCGGATGATCGCAGAAGGCGACGAGATCTCCCCTTCGTGAGATCCGAGGATGACTGATCCAGCCGGTCGTCTCGTAAAGCGCCTTGCCGACCGGAAACTCAAGCCGGTTGCGGCCCGCGGCGTCGCGGACGATGGCGAACTCCTTGCCGCCGGGCGCCCAGTCAGCCCACTGCACGTCTTCGAGGATCTCCCGAGGCGCCGCGCCCCCGGCGATGCTCGTCGAGGCGAGGCGTCCGGTACGGACGAACGCGAGAACGGGGCGCCGGTTGAGGGAGACGGCCATCTCCCCGGAGGCCGAAACGGTCAGAAGCTCGGCGGCGGAAAGACCCGAGGGACGGGACTCCGGGCTCTCGAGCCGCCGGAAGAAGATCTCCATGGGCTTGCCGTCCCAGGCGGCTGTGTAGATAACCGTCTGACCGTCCGGCGCGAAGCGAGCCGAGTGGATTTCGCCGCGTCGGAAGGTGAGCTGCCGAAAGGAGGGCGGCACGACCTTGCTGAGGCGCCGGTCGAGCGAAACACCCGCGATAAGGCCCGCTGCAAGCAGCGCGGCTCCGAAGGCGACCAATCTCGGCGCGCGGCTGCGCGGAGCCTCGACCGGGGCGGTCACGCCCGAGACGGAGACTTCCGAGATGTGCTCCCGTACGCTCTTCAAGTCCCGCGCGAGGTCTCGCGTCGAGGCGTAGCGCTCGTCGGGGTCCTTCGCGAGGCAGCGTTCGACGATCCAGCGAAACGGCGCCGGGGCCCTGGGATTGACGCGCTCGACGGGTTCCGGCTCGTCCTTGATGATCGCCGTCAGCGTCTCGGCTCCTGTGTCGCGCTGGAACGCGCGCTTGCCCGTGGCCATCTCGTAGAGGATCGAGCCCAGAGCAAACTGGTCGGAACGGAAATCGACCGACTTCCCGCTCGCCTGCTCGGGCGACATATAGCCGACGGTCCCCATCACAGTTCCGGGCTGTGTCTCCTGCTGGATGGCCGTCAGCAGGCCGGAGGACTGCTCTTGCGGCGCGACGAAGAGCTTGGCCAGACCGAAATCGAGAATCTTGACGAAGCCGTCCTTGGAGACCATGACGTTTTCGGGCTTCAAGTCCCGGTGGACGATCCCCGCCGCATGCGCCTTTGCGAGGCCCTCGGCGATCTGCACACCAACGTCGAACAATCTCTTGGTCGGCAGCGGTCCGCCGGCCGTCAGCTCTCGCAAGCTCGTGCCGTCCACGAATTCCATGGCGATGTAGAAGGTCGAGTCGGAAGAGCCGATGTCGTGAATAGTGATGATGTTGGGGTGATTCAGGGCCGAAGCCGAGCGCGCCTCCTGCTCGAATCGGCGCAGCCGGTCCGAGTCCCCGAGAAGGACGCCGGCAGGACTTTGATCGCAACCTCGCGCGAGAGCCGGGGATCCCGCGCCCGGTAAACCTCTCCCATCCCTCCCGCGCCTATGGGCGCGAGGATCTCGTAGGGACCGAGCCGAGAGCCAGCTGTCAGAGACACGTTGGCCGGAATTATAGGGCGCTCGTTGCCCTGGCCTCACTTCCGGAGGACGCCTCAGATCCTCAGCGTGCCGATGACCTTAGGCGAGACCAAAACTCCTGTCATAACGGCGTTCTCTCGCTCTCGTGGGCTTTCTGCTTGAAAGAGCGGGAAGCTGGCTGTTGGGCGAGGAATCGAGGCCCGTTCCGGCCGACGAGACCACCCCGGCTGGACGTGTCGTTGTCCGTGTTCTGGCCGTGAACCCACGTCCACGGACGTTCATCGATGAGAACCGCGGGCGAGATCCCAAGGTGGCGGAAAACACGGTGGAGAGAGGCTCGCAGCCCATCCGAGGGCTGCGAGGGTTGACGTGGATTGGCGGGGCCGACGGGACTCGAACCCGATGGAAAACGACGCTAACCAACGGCTGCTGAATAACTTGAGTTTGGCTGGCCGTGTCCTTGTCCGTTTTCGTCCCGCGCAGCCAGCGCAAGACCTTCGTCTCGGGCTGAGGGTTCAAGAGGCCGGGCCTGTGGCTTCGATATGCGAGTCTCGTTCGTCGGGCCCGCTGTGCCGCTGTCATAAGTCCAGGACCCACGCCGCGGTTGACAGTCCCGCCGAGGCTCACAGAAACTTGCGGAGATCATCTATTTTTGGAGGGATACCATGAGGCAATCACTAATTGCGGGTGTCGTGGCGGGTGCGTTGGTGACGGGCGCGATTGTCTGCCAGGCCGACGGGGGTGGACCGCTCGAGTTCGTCGGCGTTGAGCAATTTGCCGTACTGCCGGACGGCGTGCGCTTCCCCGAGGGCATCGCCGTCAATCCGGCCACCGGCGAGATCTACGCGGGAACGTTCGACTTCGGGCCGAATGCGAACAAACTTCTGCGGTTCACGAGAAATGGGCGTATCGTCGCCCAGCGCGACTTTGGCGGAACGCCGCTCCTCGGCCTCGATTTCGACGCTACTAACAACAAAGTCTTCATCCTCAATTTCGGGACGTCCAAGGTTCAGCGCATCGCGGCGGAGTTCGACAGCACGACGACGGTGGAAGACGTCGCCACGCTGCCAGCAATCGGTCCGCCAGCCCCACGGACCGTCGGCAACCCGGACGGGAGTTCTGACACGATCACGTTCGGAGCGACCCATCCAGCTCCCAACGGGATGGTTTTCGACCATCTCGGCAACCTGTACGTCTCCGACTCATTCCAGGGGGCGATCTTTCGCATCGACAACGCAAAGACCTGCCCGACGCCCTGCGCCGTGACCCTGGTCTCAAACGATCCACTGCTCGCGACCGCGGGCTTCCCGCCATTCGGCGCGAACGGCCTGGCGTTGAACGCGGCTGAAACCACGCTGTTCATCGCCAACACGGGGGACAACCGCGTGCTCAGAATGGATATCGCCACGAAGGCCGTCTCCGTGTTCGCGGAGAGCGTTCATGGAGCGGACGGCCTGCTCTTCGATACGTCCACGGGCCTCCTCTGGGTCGCGGCAAACCAGGCCGACCAGATCGTCGCTTTGAACGACAAAGGACGGCCCATCGCCCGCGTCGGCGAGTTCGAGGGCATCCGTCGCGACGGCACGCCGCGGGGGCTGCTGTTTCCGGCGAGCATGGTGATTCTGGACGGGCACATGTACGTGACCAACCTCTCGCTGCCGCTGACGACCGCCGTGGGTGACGAGCCAGAGGAAGACGTCACGCGGTGGACGATTGCACGCTTCAAGGTGCCGAAGCGGTAGCGCGCTGAAGTATCCGTTGGCCCTGGCTCCTCGTGGGGCGACCGGCAATCCGGTTTTACCAGTTAACCTCGCGCCCGAACTTGGCGTCCCGCGCCCGCCACACCTCCCCCATCCCGCCCGCGCCGAGCGGCGAGAGGATCTCGTAGGGGCCGAGGCGGAGTCCTGCAGGGAGCGTCACAGCACTGTCCTCCAAGAACCCTGTTGGACGCCCTGAGGCAGGACGGCCGGCGAACAACCGCGGCGCGCGCCCATCATCGGCGGACCTCGTACTTGGCGAGAAGCACGTCGAACTTCGGGTTCTTCCGCAGCGGATCCCAGCGCGGGTCGAGGCGGAGGACGTGCGGCGTCGTCTCGCCGCTCCTCGACAGAAGGACGCCGAGCTGCTCGATCGCCTCGTCCGTCCGTCCGGTGATCGTGCAGACCAAGGCGAGATCCTCGATTCGCCAGAGGCCGATCCAGGCGTCCTTCGAGGTCGGCATCAGCTCGACGCCCTCTCGTGCGGCCCGGAGCGCTTCATCGTTTCGACCGAGAAGCGCCAGAGCGATTCCGAGCGCGCTCTCCAGGCGTGCGTCGTCGGGCTGCTTCTTGAGCTCTTCCTCGAGGAACATTTTCGCCTTCTCGGCCATCCCCCGAGAGTCGCCGGGGCGCCCGGCGAGGCGATGGACCCCGCTCCGTAGAAGGTCGACCGGAAGGAAGTAGTACTGTGAGGAGTACGCCTTTCGCGCATCGGCGTCCAGCCTCTGGAGAGCGCCGGCGAAGTCGCGCTCCGCCAGCGAGAGCCGGTAAGCGTCCAGCCCCAGCCAGGCCATATCGTCCGTCAGGCCGGACACACGATCCGACTCGGCGAGGAGGGTCTTCGCCTTGACGACATCGCCACGCCACTGCACCTGTAGCCAGACCCTCCAGGCGCGGGGCAACCCGTCGTTGGGCGCCAAGGAGATCGCCGCCGCAAAAAAGCCGTCGGCGTCTGAATACCGGCGGGAGAGCATGAGCGATTGCCCGAGATTGACTAGCAGGCGTGTGTTCCTCGGATCGAGCTTGACGGCCTCCGAGAGCAGCGCGGCCGACTCCTCCCACCGGTCCTGGCGTCGGACGATACTCGCAAGCCCCAAGGTTGCCACCGTGTCATTCGGCCGGATGCGGCGCGCCGCCTGGAACTCCTCGGTCGCGCGGGTGTAGTCGCGGGACCCCCAGTAGTACAGGAACCCCAACGCGTCATGCGTTTCCGGCACGTCGGGGCCAAGACGAGCGGCAGCCTCCGCGGCTGCTCTTGCCTTCCCGAGGCGCTCTTCGGTTCTGTCCCAGAGGTACCAGTACATCAGGAGGTGCGCTCTCGAGAGACGCGCCAACGCAGGAACAAAAGCGGGATCTCTGTCCACAGCGGCTTGAAACTGCCCGATGGTCTCCTCCGTGTCGCTCCTCCCGAAGGACCGCGCCTCCGCGGCCAGACCCTTGAGATAGTGGTCGTATGCGACGAGGTCCCTGGTCGGGATCGTCTCAAGGCTGGACTTCTCGGCAGGGAGGAGGCTGACCCCGATCGCCTCGACGGTCTTCGTGGCGACGTCCGACTGGAGGCTGAAGATGTCCGTCAGCGTCCGGTCGTACCGCTCGGACCACACATGCGTGTCGTCCGCGACGCGAATTAGCTGCGGAGTGATCCGGACCCGGCCGGGGCCGCCGCCGCTGCGGTCGCAGCGGATCGTCCCCTCGAGGACCCAGTCCACCCCGAGGTCCGCCCCGACCTGCTTGACGGTCTTTCCCTTCCGGGGGTATTCGGTCGCGGTCGTCCGGGAAATGACGCCGAGGCGGCGGACATTGGCGAGCCGGCTCGTGATTTCCTCGGTGATCCCACCGGCGAAGTAGGCATCCTCGGAAGAGCCGAGATTCTCGAATGGGAGGACCACAATGCGCGGAGGCTGCCCATGCGAAGAACCCGGCGGGGTGGGCGGCCCGAGCCGCCTTTGCCGGCTAAACAAAACCGCGAGGATCGCAATGACCGCAATGGCGGCAGCCGCCCCCAATCCGATCCTCCGGCCAATGCCACCGACGAGCCTTGAGCCTCGCGCCGTGGCAGGAGGCGATTGCGGCCCGCTCCCGGTCGACTGCGGCCTCGCCTCCTGCAGGGCGAAGACGACGTCGTGCATCGAGTGGAACCGCTGCTCCGGGCTCTTCTCGAGGCAATGCTCGACGATGTGCTCGAGAGCCGGAGGGATGCTCTTTCTCAAGCTTGAGAGCTCCAGCGGTGCCTCTTTCAGGATGGCCGCCATCGTGTCGGCGGCTGTGCCTCGCTCAAACGCCTTGCGCTCTGTCAACAGCTCGTAGAGAACCACCCCGAACGAGAAGATGTCCGAGCGGTGATCGACGAGAAGTCCCCGCACCTGCTCGGGCGACATGTAGCCCACCGTCCCCATCACCGAGCCGGGCTCGGTGTGCTGCTCTTGGGTCGGGGCGCTCGTCAGGTCCTCGTCCCGGACGCGCTCGGTCCGCTTGGCCAGACCGAAGTCGAGGATCTTGAGGTGGCCGTCCTTCGAGACGAACAAGTTCTCCGGCTTCAGGTCCCGATGGACGATTCCTTTCTCGTGCGCCGCGGAGAGGCCCCTGGCGACCTGCAGCGCGTATTCCACAGCCTGCTTCTGCGGGATCGGCCCCGCATCGAGCTTGGCGCGCAGCGTCTCGCCTTCCAGGAACTCCGTGACGGCGTACGTGACGCCCTCGTGCGCTCCGAAGTCGAAGATTGCGAGGATGTTCGGATGGGACAGCGCCGCGACCGCCTTCGCCTCGCGCACGAAGCGGGAATGCGCCTCGGCATCCTCCGCCAGGCGTTCCGGCAGCACCTTCACCGCCACCGTCCGCTCCAGCCGCGTATCCCGCGCCCGGTACACCTCTCCCATCCCGCCCGCGCCGAGTGGCGACAGGATCTCGTACGGGCCGAGCCGGGTACCGGCTGTCAGGGACACCTTGGCCGAAAATTATAGGTCGCTGATTGCTCTGCCCACGCTCCGGCGGGGGGCGCTCCGGTTACCTACGTGGCGAGAGGCGTGGCAGAAGGGAAGGGGACTGGCTCTTTGCTCGCCTTTGCTCGTCCGCCAGCCAACCGATGGACAGTGAAAGCGAACCTACGTATGCGCTGACTACCACGCTACCCGAGTGCCGCACAATATCAGCGGCAAGATCCCTTACGGTGCCGGAGGCGAACTCCCGGGTGGGAGGCTCAGCGCAGCCCTTCCGCCACTTGCAGGCTCGCAAGGATGCGCTCGTAACTGTACGCGTAGCTGCGCGTATCGGGGGTCATCGCGATATTGCCGATTGAGATCAGCCCGGAGCGATCGGCGGGCGCGATCGTCTTCCAAAGCTCCCTCCCACCGGTCCCGAGGTCTATCTTGAAAACCCGGGCTGGCGCCTCGCTGGGTCTGTAGACGTAGAGCGTTCCGCCGTCGGCGCTCCACAAGACTGGACTCTCGCCGGCCTCGGAGCCGGCGAGCAGGCGCGGTGCGCCTCGATCGACAGGGTAGATCGCGATTTTCGAGTCCGGTCCCTGCGCGGCGACGAAGCGCCCGTCGGGAGAGATCGACAGGGGCCCGAGGGGTATTCCTTCAGGAGAAATCGCCCGCGGCTCACCGCCCTCGATATTCTGGACGTAGAGGCGGAGCGCTCCGCTTCCAGCCCGCCCAAAGAACAGAACTCCCTTGCCGTCGGGAAGGAACCCGCCCCGGGCTGCCCAGCCTGTCGACATGATTCCCTTGTGCGCGAGAGATCTCGGCTGCCCGGGCCCCGTCGGCAGCAACACGAGAGTCTCGGACGGCTGAAATAGCTGTGACAGGACCCACCGCCCGTCGGGAGAAAGCCCCATCCCGTAGCCTTCGCCGAGGCGTACCGCTGGTGACCCGTCGGTCTCCCTTAGATAAATCGCGCCGCTGCCGCCCCCGCCCTCCCCCCACTCGTCGAAGACGACGGCTCTTCCGTCACTTGAAATGGCGGTTACATAGGGCTGGTCCATCCAGGAAAGCTCGCGCTCGGAGCTCTCGCCGGCGGACAGCGCAACGAGACTCGAATGCCAGAGGTAGTCGTTGAGCAACACGCGGCCGTCTCTCGAGATGTCGAAGAGGAAAAGGCCGACGGCCTCCCGGCGCACTGTCCGCTCACGACCCGAAGGCGTGACGGCGTAGAGCGCGAACTTCTCGCCCGACCTTGCACCCGAGAACCAGACCTCGCTGCCGTCGGGTCGCCAGGCCACGTTCCCCATGTCGCCCCACCCCTTCGAAAGAGTCGTCGCCTTACCGGACAGGTCGACGGTGACGATGACCATGTCTCCCTGGCTGATGGCGAGCCGGTCGCCCCGAGGGGAAAAGCGCACGGACCAGATCCCCTGCGCGGTCTCGTAGAGAACCTTGCCAATGGGAAATTCGAGGCGGTCTTTTCCGCCGACCTTGTGCACGACCGCGAGATCGCGCCCGTCGGGAGACCAGTCCGCCAGCGAAACGTTCTCGAGCAGCTCGCGCGGCGCGCCCCCCTCGAGCGGAACGCGGGCGAGCGTTCCGGTGGGTGTCCAAATCGTCTCGCGACCAATACAGATCGCGAGCTCCCCTGTGGCAGAGACAGCCAGAACCCTGGCGTCCGGCAGTTGCAGGCCGCGCGACTCGATGCTGCCGGCGCGCGTCGCGAAGATCCGGGATGGCTGTCCCTCCCACGCACCGGTATAGACGACGGTCTGTCCATCGGGGGCAAACCGCGCCCCGAAAACCGTGCCGCGACGGAAGGTCAGGCGCTTGTAAGTAGGAGCAGATGGCTTCTGCCGGATCGCGTGGAGGCCCCAGCCGGCAAGAAGCCCGATCGCGAGCAGCGCGGCTGCCAGGAGCGGCTTGCGCCAGGTCCGCGAAGGCCCCGCAAGAGTCCCTGCGGCCACCCTGGCTCCCGACACGCCGGTCAACGCCTCCAGGTCGTACGCGAGGTCCCTTGCGGACTGGAACCTTCGCTCGGGATTCTTCTCGAGGCAGTGACGCACGAGCCGCTCGAGGCCAGGGCTGATGTTCCGGTTGGTGGCGGAGAGGTCCGGCGGATCTTCCTTCAGGATCGCAGCCATCGTCTCGCCGGCTGACTCGCCCCGGAACGGGCGCTGACCCGAGAGCATTTCGTGCAGGATTACGCCGAGAGCGAAGATGTCGCTTCTCGCATCGGGAGGTTCGGCCTTGACCTGCTCGGGCGACATGTAGCCGACGGTTCCCATGACGACACCCGGCTCGGTCGCTGTCGGAAGGCTGGACGCTCTCTCGGAACCCCCGACTTGGATCAACTTCGCCAGGCCGAAGTCGAGGATCTTGACGCGGCCCTCTCGGGTCACGAACAGGTTCTCGGGTTTCAAGTCGCGGTGGACGATCCCTTTCTCGTGAGCTGCGGCCAGGCCCTGGGCGATCTGGATCGCGTAGTCGATCGCCTTGCGTGGGGAGAAGCGCCCACCCGAAAGCTCCGTGCGCAACGTTACTCCTTCGAGAAGCTCCTGGACGACGTAGGGGGCGCCGTCATGCTGGCCAATGTCGTAGACCACCGTGACGTTGGGGTGGTTGAGGACCCCCGCCGCGCGGGCTTCCTGCTCGAAACGCTTCAGCCGGTCCGGGTCCCTGGAGAGGGAAGCCGGCAAGACCTTGATCGCCACATCGCGGCCGAGCCTCGGATCCTTGGCCCGGTACACCTCTCCCATCCCGCCCGCGCCAAGAGGCGAGAGGATCTCGTAGGGGCCGAGGCGGGAACCGGCTGTCAGGGACACCTTGCCGAAATTATAGGCCGCGGGTTGCTCTGCCCAGTTACTTCGGTCTGTCGTCGAATCACGCCGGGTTGCTCGAGGAACACCGGCGGAATGATCCAGGGGAGTGGCCGTGGGGAGCGAATCGAATCCCCGATCCGTTCGTTCAACGCGCAGGCTGGCTGGACGTGTCGCTGTCCGTGTTGTGGCCGTGAACCCACGTCCACGGACGTTCATCGATGAGAACCGCGGGCGAGATCCCAAGGTGGCGGAAAACACGGCGGAGAAAGGCTCGCAGCCCATCCGATCAGCTGCGAGGGTTGACGTGGATTGGCGGGGCCTACGGAGACTCGAACCCGGAGGGAAACGCCCTTAACCAACCGCGGCTGAACCTCGAGCAACGAATCAAACCTCTACCTCACCCGGTCATACCCTGTCTCTGATTGGGGCAGCCCCGCCGCCCCTCCCTGAAGCTTGGCATCGGCCCACAGCCACCCAGGAGAAAACCAGGGAAACCCTAACAGTTTCCAAAGACTCTCTCTTCAGAAGGCGCGATAGTTGTGATGGCCCGGAAGGCATCACGAAAGGAGATCGCCATGAGCCGTCATCAACGCAAGACGAGTCGCTCTGCTGCTCGTCAACGTCGTCATGAAGGTGACCGACACGCAGACGGGCGCGGTCAATACCTACACGAACCAGCAGGGCATGGCCTTCCAGCCGATCCAGGACACTGCGGCGTCCGTCTGCCCGTGAGCCATTCAATGAGGATTGTCGGCCGAGTGATCGCGTCGGTTTTCTATCTGATGGTGTCTGCCTTCGGCCTGTCCGCCGGCGAAGTCGTGGTGCTCCAGGGAGGCGCCTGGGTCGAGCTCCAGAAGCCCCCGGTGCGTCAGGGCAACGCTGTGCTGCTGACCCGATCCGATGGCCTGTTGCTTTCCGTTCACGCCGCCGACGTCGACTGGAAGGCGACCGCAGCCGCCAGGAACACAACGCGGGCTCCCGCGAAAGGGGGGGCCGCAGTCCAGGCGCCACTGGAGAGTCCGGCACAGGCCACGCGCGCCGGTCGGGACGGGCCCAAAGCGCGCATCAAGCTGACCGATGCGGACGTGGCGCACGTCGCTGAAGAGGAGTTGGTGCCCAGCGAGAAGGAAAAGAAGGGGAGCGAGGCGCGCTCAGGAGTCGCCCGCCTGAAGCTCGACGAGTACGCGCAGGAGAAGGTCGGAGGCAAGCCCATCCTGTACGACTTCACCGCCGCCTGGTGCCCGCCCTGCCATCGGCTCGACACGGAGGGGTTGAGCGACCCCCGGATCGCGTCCCTCGTCAACAGCACCTATCTGCTCTCGCGCGTCGTGGACCGCAAGCGAGAGGATGGGAAGAACCCGCCCGCGACCGACGAGCTCGAGGGCCGTTATTCCGTCAACGGCTTCCCCACGCTGGTAGTGGCCACACCCGACGGCCGCCTGATTGCAAGACTACAAGGCTATCCCGGACGCGAGAGCCTCCTCCATTTCCTCCAGGAATCCAGTCGCAAGACACGCTGACGTTCTGCCGGTCATGGCGTGCCGTACCGACCGGCTGCCTGGTGTGACGTCCGGTGTGACACGTCCGGCGACAAACCGGGGCACATCCAAGCAAAACCCGGGCGTTCCGCCAGCCTGAAGAGACGAACCCGCTTGCACGGAGTGGCTCGCGGTATCCGGGGAGATGGCTGTGGGGGGTGGAATCGAACCCCCGATCCCAAAGAATCGAGACGTCCGGAAACCCTTGTCAGTACGGTGTTTTCTCGGTCTCGCCGAGTCTCCCCGGCCACCGGTGTGACGGGAGTGTGACGGACGAGAAGCTGGCGGCGGCCGGCGCGAAACCAGTCAGAGCGGCTGGCGTATCCGAGAAGTGATGAGGGGCGCTCTGATCGTTTTGATGGTTGCACTCTCGCCTGTCGACGGGGCAAAGCCCGAGCGCGCGGTTTCCGGGCAGATCCTCTCTTCGGCTCGCGACCCGGCCGCGCGGCTGGAGTTCGCGCCGAACTTCAAGTACGTGGGGGGACAGCGCTTCATCCTCTACGGTGTCGCCGACGCGGAGCAGCACTTCTTCGTGGACGCCGACGCGCAAGGGTCGGTCCGGAGCTTCTACTGGGTCCAGTTCGAGCACTTTCTCCCGGGAAAAGGCGAAACCTACAACTACCCTGACCGCTCCCCCGTCAGGATCGGCCCGTTCGAGTTCTCGGCCGACACCAAGGTCTTTGCGGACTACTCGAAGACGGTGCTCGATTTCGGTTCGCGAACGGAGTCGGATTCGGCGCGCGTGGGAATGTTCCTGAACGGCAAGGGTCTCCGGCCGCCGGCCGCGGCGGCGCGGGTTCGCATGGTCTACCTTCCCGACAGTACGCATCGGACCGAGCTGATGATCATCTACGTCGAGGCCGTCTCCCGAACCGACATCGCTCCGGGCGATCTGCCTCGCGAGAGCCGGGCGGACGAAAGGTGGCCGGTGATCGCCAGGCGCGTCACGGAAGACGCGCAGCGGGGATTGAGCATCACCGTTCCCTGAACCAGACCCTCGAGTCGCGACGCCCGAACACCACCACGAGAGGCTTCAGGAACAAAGATGGGAACTCAACGATTCCGTTGACGGCAGGCCGCTTGACGGACAAGAATTCAACCTTCACGACCGTACCCATTTAAGGAGGAACATGGCAAACATCCCCAACCAGAATGATTGGACCAGGCCAGCCGCGATGGCAATCCCGAAGGAAGGCTTCTTCAAGAAAGAAGACGGGCGATACGGGCCGGTCTTTCCCAAAACGCCCGCGTGCTATGGCTTCACGATCATCGCGAAGATCATCCCGGGAAGGGAATCGGTCTTCCACGAATACGCGCAGAACATCGAAAAGGCGGTAGCTGGTCAGCCGGACTGCCTCGCCGTGCTCAAGCTGCACTACCTGCGCTGGGTGCTGTTCCCGATCAAAGGCGAAACTTATTTCATGTACCAGGGCATCTTCGACACCGACTTCGACAAGTACACCGAGGATGCGGTGGCGCTCTTCACGAAGCTCGGCATCAACACCGTTTTTGAAAATCTCGAAGGCTTCCCCAAGGACTGGAAGACGAACCCGTCGGCCTTCATCAAGTTTGTCCGCGATCACCAGTGCCCGAGCTTCCTGGAATACGGCGAGTATCCATTCGTCAGCGCCGACGAGATCAAGAAGGCGCTGCAGTTGAAGGCGTCGTTCTCGACCATGCTCGACCAGATGCAGTGAGCGAGCGGTGCTCGCCTTCGACGACATCCAGCACATTCTGCTGACGCGCGCGCCGGCGCTCACGGGTCGGTACGAGTTCCTGTCCTTCCGGGACCCGGCGGGCGGGCGCTCATGGCTCGCCGCGATTCTGGACAAGGTGCAATCGGCCGCGGCCATGCAGGCCTCGGTCGGCACGGATCGTCGCTGGGTGACGGTGGCTTTCACCTGCAACGGCCTGCGCGCGCTCGGCGTGGACGAGGCGTCCCTGGCGACGTTCCCCGATGAGTTCCGGCAAGGCATGGTGGCGCGGGCGCAGATCCTCGGCGATGACGGCGCGAACCATCCCGACAACTGGGTCGGAGGCCTGGCCAGCCCTGACCTGCATGCCATCGTGATCCTTTTCGCGCGCGATGCGGCCGACCGCGAGCGCAGCCGGGCCGAGCACGAGAAGCTCATCGCCCGATGCGACGGCGTGACTGTGCTGTCGACGCTCGATCTGGAGGCGACCCCCCCGTTCGATTATGCGCACGACCACTTTGGTTACCGCGACCGGTTGTCTCAGCCGGTCATCGAAGGCTCGGGCGAAGAGCCCACGCCCGGTTCCGGTGCGCCACTGAAGCCGGGCGAATTCATCCTCGGCTATCCGGACGAAAACGGTCCGCCTCTGCTTCAACCGCAGCCCGAGCTTCTTTCGCGAAACGGCAGCTTCATGGCGTATCGGAGGTTGGAGGAACACGTGGGCGCGTTCCGCGACTTTCTGAAGGCGCACGGCCGGACGCCCGAGGAGCAGGAGCTCGTCGCCGCGAAGCTGATGGGCCGCTGGCGCAGCGGCGCGCCGCTGGTCCTGGCGCCGGACAAAGACGACCCGGCGCTGGGCGCCGACCCGCAGCGGAACAATGACTTCAACTACAAGCGGCAGGATCCGCTCGGCTACGCGGTGCCGCTCGGCGCCCATATGCGGCGGATGAACCCTCGAGACACCGCCGCGAACATGAACCGCCGCCGCATGATTCGGCGCGGCGCGACCTACGGCCCGCCCCTGCCCGAGGGCGCGCCCGAAGACGGCAGAGAGCGCGGCATTGCGGCCTTCGTGATCTGCGCGAGCCTCGTCCGCCAGTTCGAGTTCGCGCAGAACGTGTGGGCCAACGACAAGGCCTTCCACGAGCTCGTCAACGAGCGGGATCCCATCATCGGCAACCAGGATGGAACGCTCGAATTCAAAATCCCGAAGCGCCCGATCCGGAAGACCATCACCGGTCTTCCGGCCTTCACGACCGTGAGAGGAGGCGCCTACTTCTTTCTTCCCGGCCTGAAGGCGCTTCGATATCTCACGTCACTCGGATGAGACCGTTCCGACAGGAGAAGAGGAGTGGCCATGAAGCAGCCGGCGCGAACTTATAACCAGGCCTCACGTCGCCCGAGCGCACAAGCCGGGCAAACGGCGGCTGAGCATCTACTGGACCTGGAGCTATCCCTGGGAGGCCGGCCGCGATCCGGCCGCGATGGAGAACCGTTTCTCCACGATCACCGAGGTCCGCAACGTCCTCTGGCCCGCCTACGAAACTCCCGAGTACAGCGCGGCGCAGTTTCTCCAGGGGATCGCGGGGACGCTGGAGTTGTTTCACCGCTCGACGCTCAGCTTCCAGCAGATCGCCGGGGAGGCAACGGGCTACCCGGTCGCCGTCTTCCAGCGGATCGACCAGGCGGGCTACCGCCTCCCCATCGACGAGCGGATCCTCGCCGACACCGACACCCTCATGGTCTTCGGCCTCGACCATCTCAATTCCGACCAGGTGGCCGAGCCTGAGGAGATCGAGGCCATCCGCGAGTGGCTGCGGCGCGAAGGGACCTGTTTGCTGCTCGCGCCGCACCACGACGTCGGCTTCACCGAGGACTTCAAACAGCGACAGATGGAGTACCGCCATCATGGCGACAGGCTCGTACCCCGCCAGCAACGCTTCGGGAAGTACACGCGCTCGCTGATGAAAGGCCTCGACGTCCCCGTGCTCAACCAGTGGGGACTGCGGCCGGCGGTCGTCCCGGGCACGAAGGAGATCGCGCCGCTCACGGGGTTCCGCGACCTGGACGAGAAAGGCTTGCTCGACAAGGTCACGACCTTCAATTTCCACCCCCACCTCCCCCATTACGAGCTGACCGGGCAGGACACCGGCGCGGTGAAGGTTCTGGCGCGGCAGTTGATCGACCCGGATCGTCCGCATCCCTTCACGAACGCCGGGAACAAGGAGTTCAACCTGCTCCTATGGATGCCGCCGAAAGATCGGAGAGCCGGCGACATCCTGCTCGTGGACTCCACCCACTTCACTACCCTCTTCGGCGGGACTGAGAGCCTGGCGAACTTCTGGCGCAATCTCGCCGTGATGAAGTGATGGAATTCCTGAGCAAACTCGTCCCGATCGCGATGCTCGTGTTCGTGGTGTCGAGCATGCTCGCGATGGGCCTGTCCCTGACGGTGGCGCAGATCGTGGCCCCGCTGCGAAACGTTCGGCTCGTTGCCCTGGCCCTGCTGGCGAATTTCGTCCTGATGCCCGCGGGGGCTTTCGGGATCGCGAGGCTGCTTCGTCTCCACGAAGCCCTGGCGGCCGGGTTGCTGATCCTGGGAACGGCGGCCGGCGCTCCTTTCCTGCCCAAGCTGGCTGGCCTCGCCAAAGGCAATCTGGCTTTCGCGGTCGGCCTCATGGTGCTGTTGATGGTCCTGACGATCGGTTATATGCCCCTCGTCCTGCCGCGGCTGCTCGAAGGCGTCTCGGTCGATGCCGTGAAGATCGCGCGCTCGCTCGTCCTGCTCATGCTGCTGCCCCTCGGCGTCGGGCTCGCCGTCAACGCCCGGTTCGATGCCGTCGCGGCGCGCACCAGGCCCTTTCTCGACAAGACCTCCAACCTGAGCCTCATTCTGCTGATCGCGCTTCTCGTCGTGACCAACTTCGACAAGCTGCTCGACGTGTTTGGCACGCGCGGCATCCTCGCCGGGATCGTTTTCATCGTCTTCGGCTTCGCGATCGGCCACGTCCTCGGCGGGCCTGCCCTCGACACCCGCCGGGTCCTGGCCCTGGGCACCGCTCAGCGCAACATCGCGGCGGCGCTCGTCGTGGGAGGGCAGAATTTCAGCGATCCGAAAGTGGTACTCATGGTCGTGGTCGTGGCGATCGTGGGACTGCTGATACTCATGCCTCTGTCCCGGAGTCTGTCCCGGCGCGGCTAGGCTCTACCGTGAGGGTCCGGCGTCTTCCGATCCGGGCGGCTGGAGTGCTGGCCGCCGCCGTCCTCCTCTCGCTGACTCCGGCGCGAGCGCTCGCGCAGAACCGGGGCGTCTATCCGCTCGGCATGAGCGCCACGAACTCGGGAGTCGTTCCAGCGCCGGGGTTTACCTACGCGAACGTTTTCATTTTCTACTCGCGCGATGAGTCGAAGGGGCCCAACGGCGAGACCCTCGCGACGGGATCGAACTCTGTCCTGATGGACATGAACACTTTCGCCTGGGTGAGCGGAGTGCTCCCGCAGCTGGGCGGCGCGAAATACTCGCTGGCGGCGACGATTCCGATCGCAAACAACTCCCTGGCCTCGGACGTGGCCGGGTCCCTCAGCGGAGGCGGGGGGCTGGCGGACTCCTTCTACCAGCCCCTGATCCTCGGCTGGGCGACGAAACGCGCCGATCTTCGGTTCGCCTACGGCTTCCTGGCTCCGACGGGAAGGTTCCAGGCCGGGGCGAGCGACAACGTCGGATCCGGTTACTGGACCCACATTCTCTCGGCGGGGGAGACCGTCTACCTGGCGGAGAACCGGGCGACCGCGATCTCCGCCTTCGAGATCTACGAGTTTCACGGGTCGCAGGAGGGCACCGGGATTCACCCCGGCCAGACGCTGAGCCTCGACTATTCAGCCACGCACACGGTATCGCTGCTGTCGGACCTACGCCTCCAGATCGGGGTGGCCGGGTACGAGCAGTGGCAGACGACGGCAAAGACGGGTCTCAACGTGACGGTCGCCGAGGCGGATGCTCGTTACCAGATCAACGCGTTCGGCCTCACCGCCAACGTCGGGTTGCCGGGACGCAAGGTGAGCCTCGGCGCCAAGTTCCTTAAGGAGTTCTCGAACAAATCGACGTTCCAGGGATACTCGGTTCAGGTCTCCGGATCCATCAATTTCTAGTGACTTGGCATGTCGATGCGCCGTCGAACACTCCACCGCGTCCCGTTTCGTTGACGAAAGCCGCCCGCACGGAGTTGCCCATCTGATCCTGGAAGATGGCTGTGGGGGGTGGAATCGAACCACCAACCTTCCGGTTAACAGCCGGACGTTGTACCAATTCAACTACCCCACAACGCTTCGGAGAGTATGCCAGAGAGGGAGAGAATGAGCGCCGCATGACGGAGGACAGGACACTCGAGTTGTCAGTATCGGAATTGCGGCGCTTGATCGAGGCGGCGACGGAACGGATCCTCGCTTACATCGAATCGCTGCCGCGGCAGCCCTCGGGGGATTCGGCCGGGGCAGCGGATCTGGCGCGGTCGCTGCGGGAGCCGCTGCCGGAGACGGGCCGGGCGGCCGGCGAGCTGCTCGACCTGCTTTTCGAGAAAGTCATTCCGAAGGGGTTCAACACCGCGGGGCCCGGCTACCTCGCCTACATCCCCGGCGGAGGCGTGCCGCACGCGGCGGTCGCCGACCTGATCGCGGGAGCGACGAACCGCTACGTGGGCGTCTTCGCCGCCGCGCCCGGCCTGGCGCAGATCGAGACAAATGTCGTCTCCTGGTTCTGCCGGATCGCGGGCTATCCCGAAACGGCGCGCGGCATCCTGACGACGGGAGGCTCGCTCGCCAACTTCTCGGCGGTCGTCACCGCGCGGCGCGAGCGATTGCCCGAAAACTTTCTCTCCGGCACGATCTACGCCTCGGACCAGGTCCACCATTCCATCCAGAAGGCCGCGATGCTCGCCGGCTTCCCGGAGGGAAACGTCCGGGAGATCCCGTCGGACGAGCTCTTCCGGATCCGTCTGGAAGAGCTCGCGCGCGCGATTGCGGCCGACCGGTTGGCCGGATTTCAGCCATTCCTCGTCGTCGGCAACGCCGGCAGCGTCAACACCGGCTCGGTGGACGACCTCGTGGCGCTCGCGGACATCGCGGCGCGGGAGAAGCTCTGGTTCCACGTGGACGGCGCCTACGGCGGATTCTTTCTCCTGACGGAACGCGGCCGCGCTCGCATGGCGGGAGCCGAACGCTCCGACTCGATCACGCTCGACCCACACAAGAGCCTCTTCCTTCCTTACGGGGTCGGCTCGCTCCTCGTGCGCGACGGCGACGCCTTGAAGCGCGCACATGCGCTGTCGGCCGCTTACCTCCCCTCCATGCAGGAGGACCCCGACCTCGTGGATTTCAACCAGATCTCGCCGGAGCTCTCGCGGAGCTGGCGGGGCCTGCGCGTCTGGCTCCCGATCAAGATGCACGGCATCGGTCCCTTCCGCGCGAACCTCGACGAGAAGCTCGATCTGGCCGCGTGGGCGGCGGAGGAGCTGCGGAAGATCCCGGGCATCGAGATCCTCGCCGAGCCGCAGCTCTCGATCGTGGCCTTCCGCTGGAGAGGCGGAGGCGACGACGACGAAGCCTCGAACCGGATCAACCGGGATCTCCTGGAGCGCATCAACGCGAAGAAGCGCGTCTACCTGACCGGGACGATGCTGGGCACCCGCTTCGCCATCCGCATCTGCGTTCTCTCCTTCCGCACCCACGCCGAGCGGATGCGCGAAGGGATGGACGACATTCGGTCGGCCGTCGCGGCAATCCGGGATCGGCCGTCTCCCTGAAAGGAGGTTTCCACCCGTGGTTGCGTTTATCTGAGATGGGTAGATGGCTCTCGTGATATTGTTACCCATATGAAGACAACGGTCGAGATCTCAGATGGTCTCCTGGACGAGGCACGGAAGGTGGCGTCGCGCGACAGGACCACCGTACGGGCCTTGATCGAGTCGGGGCTTCGCAAGGAAGTCCGCGAGCGCAAGCGAGCCACGACGTTTCGGTTGAAACGCGCGTCCTTTCGGGGCCGCGGCCTGCGGCCCGAGCTGGCGGGCGCGAGCTGGGAGCAGATCCGCGAACTCGCCTACGAGGATGTCAAGAAGTGATCGCGGTCGATACCAATATCCTCGTCTACGCCCATCGTGAGGACTCGGATTGGCACGGCACTGCTTACGCGTGCGTCGAGAGTCTCGCGAAGGGGAAAAGCGCGTGGGCCATTCCCTGGCCTTGCGCCCACGAATTCCTCTCGATCGTGACTCATCCGCGCATCTACGATCCGCCCACGCCGCTTTCCGCCGCGCTCAAGCAGATCGACGCATGGGTCGAGGCCCCCGGCCTCGTTCTCCTGTCCGAGTCGGGCGCTTACTGGCCGGAACTGAGAGGAGCCCTTGAGGCCGGCCAGGTTACGGGCGGCCGCGTCCATGACGCGCGCGTGGCCGCGCTCTGCCGGCTTCACGGTGTGCGCGAGCTGTGGACCGCCGACAGAGACTTCAGCCGGTTTCCAAGCCTCGCCCTGCGCAACCCCCTGGTCAACCGCATGTGACTCTCGCCACGACCCCGTCTCATAGGCTCCAATCTCTGTGTATCCTTGGCACAACAAGGACATGACTTGAGATTCTCATCCTGGACCATGGCCAGAAGGCCAACGCGCTCTTGAACCTCGTCGTCAACTGGACCGCCGCCGCGAAGCGCTGAACGTCAGCGGACCGCGTTAAAGTGGTCGTAGACCATCCGGGAGAGCGCGGCTCCCGTGACGAGGGCCTGGTTGTCCACGGTGGGGCTCTTATCCTTGACCTGGCGGGCGCAGATGGCGATGACGTAACGCGCCTTCGGGCTCCGGACGTAGGCCGCGTCGGTCCGGACGTCGCCCCTGAGCCCCTTCGCATCGGGGAGCTTCTCCTCGTCCCAGCCGGTCTTGTTCGCGACGGTTATCTTGTCTCGATCGAATGGAAGAGAACGCGGGATCATCGCCCGGTCCTGCTGCTTCTCGAGGATCCCGAGCATCTCGTCGCACGCGGCCCGGTTGACGACTTCTCCCCGGGCGATCAATTCCATCAGGCGCGCGATCTCTTTCGGCGTCGTCATGCCGAGGCCAAACTCCTTCTCTTCCTCAGGGAAGACGTCGGCGTGGCCGTCGCGGAAGGTCGGCCGGAAGATCTTCGTGTTCGGCAAGCCGTAGGCCACCATCCGCCGGTCCACGTTCGCCGCGCCGACGCGGCGCACGAGGAGGTTCGTCGCGGTGTTGTCGGAGAAGGCGATCATCAGCGCGAGCAGGTCCGACACCGTCAGGGAGATCCCGGGGTGGAGCATGTTCAAGACCACCGGTTCGTCCCCCGCTTTGTCGGATTCGGCGAGCGTTACGGCCGTTTCGGCACCGAACTTGCCTTCCGCGATCTGGTGGTACGTCTCGACCATGACGGCGACCTTGATCAGGCTCGCCGTCGGAAACCGCATGTCGCCGTTGACCGCGAAGGCCTCGCCCGAGTCCAGGTTCTTGACGGCGATGCCGAGCGTTCCGGGAAATGCCCGGACCATGGTCTCCAGGCGCTTCTGGATCGGGGGCGGCCCGGCACCCGGCGCGCCGGCCGCGAGGCCCAGGAATCCGGCGAATGCAGCGGCAGTTTTGAAGACCAGCGGGAGTCGCATGCGAGAATGCTAATGGATAGAATCCTCTCGGCCGGTTTTGAGGGAGAATTGAGCCAGACAGCATGATCGCTCGCGCCCGGACGGTGAACGCCATCCTGGAACAGGGCCGGCTCTCCCAGCCGGTCCAGAAATCCGAGCTGCGCCGCGGCGACCGCGTGGTCGTCGCGACGGAAAACTCGGTCTATTGCATCAGCGTGCTGGGCGACTCCACCTACAGCGTGTGGGGGGGATGGTTCGACCGCCAGGGCGTTTCTCCGGTGCGGCTCTCGATCTCCGGCTGCACCTGGGGCGGCAGCGTCATCAAGCACGATATCGTCGCCGCCTGCGGGCTGCGCCTGGAGTTCGGCAACCGCGTCGTGACGAGCCGCATCCGCGCGGTCCGCGTCATCCGCGGAACGAACGTGGACGACCCGCGTCTGCGCCCCGCCAGCAGCCGCGAGCTCCTCGTGGCCTGCTACGGCCAGGACTACGACCTCTCCATCCTCGGATGAGGGCACCGCTTCTCGCGCTTCCCGGCGCGAGACGAGTCATCTGTCATTTGTGATTGGTGATTCGTGATTGACGCAGGGAGCCGGCTCGGCCCCTATGAGGTTCTCTCCCCGATCGGCGCGGGGGGGATGGGTGAGGTCTACCGCGCGCGCGACTCGCGGCTCGCGCGTGAAGTCGCGATCAAAGTGCTGCCGGCGTCCTTCTCCAATGACGCGGATCGGCTGCGGCGGTTCGAGCAGGAGGCGAAGGCGGCGGGGCTCCTCAACCATCCCAACATCACGGCGGTCTACGACATCGGGTCTCATGAAGGAGCGCCCTACGTCGTCAGCGAGCTGCTGGAAGGAGAAACGCTGCGCGCGGTGCTCGCGGGCGGAAAGCTGTCGCCCCGCAAGGCTATCGACTACGCGCTGCAGATGGCTCACGGGCTTGCCGCGGCTCACGAGAAGGGGATCGTCCACCGGGACCTGAAGCCGGAGAACCTGTTCGTCACCAGGGACGGCCGGTTGAAGATCCTGGACTTCGGCCTCGCCAAGCTCACGCACACCGGGGAGGGACCGGAAGAGAAGACGAACCTCCCGACAGCGGCGGCCGCGACCGAGCCGGGCGTGGTCCTCGGAACGATCGGCTACATGGCGCCGGAGCAGGTCCGCGGACGGCAGGCCGATGCTAGAAGCGACATCTTTTCCTTCGGCGCGATCCTCTACGAGATGCTCTCGGGCAAGCGAGCGTTCCACGGAGACTCCGCCGCGGACACGATGTCGGCGATCCTGCGGGAAGACCCTCCGGACCTCTCGCTGACGAACCAGAATTTACCGGACGGTCTCGAGCGGATCGTCCGCCACTGCATGGAGAAGAACCCCGAGCAGCGATTCCACTCGGCCCACGATCTCGCGTTCGATCTCGAGTCACTGTCGGGGCTCTCGGCGCCCGGTGCGCGGCCCGTCACGGTGAAATCCGGCCCGTCGCGGCGCGGCCTGCTCGGCGTGGCGGCCGTGGCGGTCCTTGCGGCGGCTGTCGCGGCGTCCTACATCGCCGGGCGGCGGATCGAGAGGAGGTCGGCGCCGGCAGGACCCTCCTTCTCGCAGCTGACGTTTCGGCAGCAGCCGATCTTCAAGGCTCGTTTCGCTCCGGACGGAAAGACGGTCGTCTTCAGCGCGGCGATCCAGGGGAACACGCCCGAGATCTTCTCGCTGCGTCCCGATTATCCGGGGGCCAACGCTCGCGGGCTCTCCGGCGTCCAGCTTCTTTCCATCTCTTCGAGGGGCGAGCTGGCGGTCCTGACTCGCGCCCGCTACATCGGGCACAACCTCTTCGGCGGAACGCTCGCGCGGATGCCGCTCGAGGGGGCCGCCCCGCGCGAGATCCTGGAAGGTGTCCGCGAGGCCGACTGGACGCCCGACGGAGCGGACCTGGCCGTCATCCGGGACGTCAACGGGAGGGACCGGCTGGAGTTTCCCGCAGGGAAGGTCCTGGCGGAAGCGAGCGGGTACTTGAGCGACCTGCGTTTTTCGCCCAAGGGCGACCGGATCGCTTTCTTCGAGCATCCCATCAAATATGACGACCGGGGGCTCGTCGCCGTCGTGGACCTCTCGGGCAAGAAGACCGTCCTTTCCGAGGGCTACTGGGGAGAGGAGGGCCTCGCCTGGTCGCCGAACGGAGAGGAAGTGCTCTTCTCCGCCGGCACCGCCTACAACAATTTCAAGGTCTATGCCGTCACGCTCTCCGGGCGGCGGCGAACCGCGCTCGAGAGCGCCGGCGGCCTGACGATTCACGACATCCGCCCCGACGGCCGCTGGCTCGCCACCCGGGACGACTTCTTCCGGAAGATGTTCGCTCTCGCGCCCGGCGAAACGACCGAGCGGGAGCTCTCGTGGCTCGATCTCTCCGAGCCCATCGCCCTCTCCCCCGATGGAAAGACGCTCCTCTTCAGCGAGGAGAGCGGATCCGTCGGCGTCAACTACGCGGTGTGCCTTCGCGGCACCGACGGATCCGCCGTCGTCCGACTGGGAGAGGGGGCCGCCTCGGATCTCTCCCCGGACGGGAAATGGGCCCTCGCCGTCGTGCCGTCATCCCCCGCGCAACTCATGCTCTACCCGACCGGCGCGGGAGAAAAACGCCGGCTCGAGTCGGGAGGCCTCGTCAGCTATGACACGGCGCAGTTCTTCCCGGACGGCCGGCGTCTTCTCGTGTGCGGCGCCGAGACCGGACGAGCCGTGCGCTGCTATGTCCAGGAGATCGCGGGCGGCAAGCCGCGTCCGGTGACGCCGGAGGGGACGAGCCAGGGATTCATCTCACCTGACGCGGTCTCAGTCCTCGTCCGCGGGATCAACGGGAACTCTCGAGCTGTATCCCCTGGCAGGGGGCGAGCCGCGCACCGTGCCCGGGACGACATCCGAGGACGTCGCCCTCCGGTGGGGCGCCGACGGCCGCTCGATCATCCTGTTCCGCGGCAGCCAGATACCGGTGCACGGCGAGCGGCTCGACCTCGCGACAGGCCGGAGGGAGCCGCTGCGCACGTTCGGCGGGGCCGAGACGGCCGGGGCTCTGCGGATCGGGACATTCGCCGTCAACGGCGACGGGAAGAGCTACGCCTATGCCTTCGGCTACCAGCTCTCGCACCTCTTCCTCGTGGAAGGCGCGAAATAGCGCCTCGCCGCGGTCACCGGGAGCCGGCCGGAACGCGGAAACGGGTGCGGCCGGCGGTCGGACCAAACCACTCGTGGTTGTTCACGTCGTAGCGGACGCCGATCGCAGTGTAGGGGATGCGGAAGCTGTCGAAGAAGTAGTAGAAAACCTCGCCCCAGAGCGGCTCGCTCGGGACACCGAGGCTGCGAAAGATCTCCGAGAAGTTCACACCGATCTCCACGCCGACCAGACGCTGGCGGAGCTCCGGCGCGACGAGTCTGTAGCCGTTGGTTCCGTAGGTGGCCGACAGGAGGAGGAACCGCGCGGGCCCCGGGTCGAGCCTGAGCCTGCGCGCGAGCCCCGCGATCTTGAGGTCGGCGGTGTAGATCTCGCCGGAGTAATCCCTTCCGACGTTCGTGTGGTCGGGAGCAGCAGGACGGGGCCGGGTCCTGGGAAAACGTTCCGAACCGGAAGCCGATCGTATCGTTCCAGCCGCTCCGCGAAAGTCCCACGGCCGTGGCCGCGCCGAGGGCGTCCGCCAGGAAGTCCTCCCAGGAGAAACCGAAGAGGGTGGTCCCGTCCCCGATTTCGGTCGCGAGTCCTGCCGCCACCGACGTGGCGAAACCCGATCCAGCCGGACTGCACGGAGGCGTAGCCGATCCTCCGGTACGTGTTCGCGAGCGCCACCGTCGCGAGGTTGTAGTCCACGAAGTGAGCGAGCTTGTCCGCGCCCCCGGCGTAGGTGTGTCCCCCGAAGAAGCCCTCGTTGGCGAAGTGAAAGCCGTTATATTCATAGCTTTCCTCCTTCACGGAGTTGCCGGTCGAGTAACCGACGGCCGTTCCCATTACGAGCGCCGTCAGGACGGGCTTCCAGGCCGGTCCGACGCCGATGGTCTTGACGCGGGGGATCGGCCGGATTGACCGGCGACGCGACGGAAAGCTGGGCCTGATCGGAGAACGGCAGGCCCGGCCGAGGGCCTTCGGCCGACGCCGCCTCCGTGATCAGGACGGTGCCCTTCATGAGTATGAGACCCGACGCCGATTCCTCCGTTTCGGGAGTCAGGAGCGGGTTTCGGGGCAGGGTCGAGGGAAAGAGCTGGAACGTGCTCGTGTCGGCAGCCAGGCGCCCTCCCGCCATCAGCAGGGCGCCAGCGCGAGAGCGCGTGGTTCTTCCGTTCTTGAGCGTTCATCCTTCACCAGAATGAAAGCAACACTTCTAACGAACCGGCAGTGATGCAGTTTCATCAGTAAGCAACCCGCGCGCCGGCCACCGCGTCGCCGTGACGCCTTGTCGGAGCCACCCGGATGGCTGTTTCCATGCAAGAGCCTTCCCCCAACTCCGCTGAGCAGGTGCCTCCGGACGATGTAATCTTCCTCCAGAGCTCCGATTCAAGAATCTCTTCATTGTGGAAACTGACCGGGAGCTGTGGAGGGAGGCTCGAGGATGAGATCGAGGATCCACAGGACGACCTTCAGCAGGAGTCTCGGCGCGGCGGCGGCGGCCGCGCTCGCGCTCGCTCTTGCGTCCGGCCCGGGCGCGGCGCAAACCGGAAAGCCCGCCGCGCCGGCCGCGGCGGAGGCCAGGCCCGCCGACCCCTACGCCGGCTTGAAATACCGGTTCATCGGCCCGCCCGGCAACCGCGTCTCGGCGGTCGTCGGAGTGCCCGGGGATCCGAACACCTGCTATGCCGGCGCGGCCTCCGGAGGCGTCTGGAAATCCACCGACGGCGGCATTCACTGGAAGCCGGTCTTCGACGAGCAGCCGGCGCAGTCGATCGGCTCCATCGCGATCGCCCCTTCGGATCCGAACGTCGTGTGGGTCGGGACGGGTGAGCCGTTCATCCGGTCGAACGTGTCGCTCGGCAACGGAATCTACAAGTCCACCGACGCCGGGAAGAGCTGGAAGCACATGGGGCTGGAGAAGACGGGACGGATCGCCCGCGTCGCGATCGACCCGCGCAACCCGGACGTCGTCTTCGCGGCGGCGATCGGGACCGGCTACGGCCCGCAGCAGGAGCGGGGCGTTTATCGAACGATGGACGGCGGCAAGTCCTGGGAGCGCGTGCTCTTCGTGGACGCGAACACGGGCGTGTCAGACCTGGCGATGGATCCGAACAATCCGCGCACCCTCTTCGCCGGCGCGTGGCAGATCGACATCAAGACGTGGGGGCGCAAGAGCGGCGGGCCCGGAAGCGGGGTCTTCGTGTCGCACGACGGCGGGACGACGTGGAAGCGGATCACGGGGCACGGCCTGCCGGAACCGCCGCTCGGCAAGATCGCCGTCGCCGTCGCGGGCAGCGACTCGCAGCGCGTCTACGCGCTCATCGAGACGGGGCAGCGCGGGTCGCTCTGGCGCTCCGACGACGGCGGGGAAAAGTGGAAGCTCGTCAACCACAGCCGGCTCCTGAACGAACGTCCCCACTACTACACGCGGATGCTCGTCATGCCCGACAACGCCAACGAGGTCTACTTCCCGTCCAACATGATGGGAGCGACCTACGACGGCGGCGAGACCGCGGAGCAAATCCGCTGGGGCGGCGACAACCACGACATGTGGGCGGACCCGAAGGACCCGCGCCGCATGATGATCGGCAACGACCTCGGCGTCTTGATCTCCACGACGCGCGGCCGGCAGTGGTCGTCGATACGACTGCCGATCGGCCAGATGTACCACGTCACGACCGACAACCGGATCCCCTACTTCGTGTACGGCCAGATGCAGGACGACGGCTCCATGCGCGGCCCGAGCGTCGTCACCGGAGGAGGCGGGATCTCTTCGGCGCAATGGACCTCGACGGCCGGCTGCGAGACGGGGTGGGCGACTCCCGATCCGGTGGATCCCGACATCGTGTGGGGAGGCTGCTATGCCGGCGTCGTCGAGCGCTTCGACGCCAAGACCGGCATGGCGCGCACCGTCAGCCCGTGGCCGGAGCGGACGATGGGAGCCAACGCCGGGGAGATCAAGCTCCGCATGAACTGGACGTTCCCGATCGCGATCTCGCCGCACGACCACAACACGGTTTATGTCGGAAGCCAGTACGTCTATTCGACGTCCGACGGCGGCCAGACGTGGAGGGCCATCAGCCCGGACCTGACTACGAACGACAAGAGCATGATGGGGGATTCCGGCGGACTGACCGTGGACAACCTCTCCGTCGAATACGCGGGCGTCATCTATTCGATCGCCGAGTCGCCGCTCGAGAAGGGCGTGATCTGGGCAGGCACCAACGACGGCCAGGTCCAGGTCACGCGCGACGGAGGCGCCCACTGGTCCAACGTCACGCCCGGAATTCCCGGCCTGCCCCCCAAGGGCACGGTGGACAGCGTCGAGCCCTCCCGCTTCGACGCGGGGACCTGTTACATCGCCGTGGACCTGCACCAGGTGGACAACCGCGATCCCTTCCTCTTCAAGACGGCGGACTACGGCAGGACCTGGAAGGCGATCGCGTCCAACATTCCGAAAGTCCCGCTCTCCTACACCCACGTCGTGCGCGAGGACCCGTTCCGCAAGGGGCTTCTCTACGCCGGGACCGAGAACGCGCTCTATGTCTCCTTCGACGACGGCGGGCGCTGGGAGCCGCTCCAGGGCAAGCTCCCCCACGCGCCGGTCTACTGGATGACGATCCAGGAGCATTTCCACGACCTCGTCGTCGGGACCTACGGGCGCGGCTTCTACATCCTGGACGACGTGACTCCGCTCGAACAGCTGAACGACGCCGTCCGCGGCTCCGCCTCGCATCTCTTCGATCCGCGGCCGGCCTACCGGTTTCGCTCCACCTCCCGGCCCAACCTCGTCCCCGCAGGAGCGGCGCAGGGACAGAACCCGCCCTACGGCGCCGCGATCAACTACTGGCTGAAGGATCCGCTGAAGGTTCCCGAGAAGGAGAACGACGGCGAGACCGAGAACGCGGCGCCGAGGAAGAATCCGATCGAGATCACGATCTGGGATTCCGCCGGGAAGAAGGTCCGGACCATCAAGGGAGCGAACAAGGCGGGGATCAACCGCGTCGCCTGGGACCTCGCCTACGAACAGACGGTGGACGTCCGCATCCGGACGACGCCCTCCGGCAATCCGCACATCTGGGAGGAGAAGCGTTTCGTCGGGAAGGACCACCGCGGCGTCTTCTATTACGGCATCACCGTTCCCAAGAAGGGCCCTCTCGTCGCCCCGGGCACTTACACGGTCAAGCTCACGGTCGAAGGGAAGGAGATCGGAACGCGGCCGCTCACCGTTCTCAAGGATCCCCGCTCTGGCCGAAGCGACGCCGATGTCGCGGCCTCGGCGAAGTTCTCGCACGGGATCTACAACGACATCAGCGCGGCCGCCCGGATGATCAACGAGATCGAGTGGACGCGCAAACAGCTCGAGGACTTTCGCAGGATGCTCAAGGCGGGCAAGGCCGACAAGCCCGTCTTCGATCAGGCCGACGAGCTCGAGAAGAAGGCCCGCGCCGTCGAGGACAAGCTCCTGCAGCCCACGCTCGCGGAAGGAGACCAGAAGTCTTTCCGCGGCCCGCTCGAGCTTTATTTGAAGCTCATCTGGCTGCAGGCCGAGTCCGGAGTCAGCGGCAGCGACGTCTCCGGCAACTCCGACTATCCCCCCACGCAGCCGGAGCTCGACGTTTACGCGCTCCTCTCCGGGCAGCTCGCCGCCGCGCGAAGGGAGTTCGACGACTTCTACGGCAAGGCCGTCCCCGCCTTCAACGACGCGATGAAGGCGAAGGGCTACGTCCAGATCATGACCGTGAAGGAGCCCGAGGAGCCGGGCCGGGAGGAGCCGGAAGAACCGGACGAGGACTAGCCCGGATAATTCATGGACACCCGGCCGAAACACGTGCAATTGACTGTGCCGAAGGCCTTCATCGAGGGACGAGGCAATCCGAGACTGAGTACACCTTGTTCCCGCGAGAGATTTTTTCGCCAGGCAAGGAAGCCCGACGACGGCGATGCCGGGGCGCATCGCAGAGGAGGGCTGACGCCGCATGGCGGAAAAAGATCCGCGGGACGGTCGGAGTCGTTCATGAATTATTCGGGCTAGGCTCTTCGGGCGAAGACTGGGCCTATTGTCATCCTGAGCGCAGCGAAGGATCTGCCCTGTTGGATCAGCCGTTCGACTGGAGCAGATTCTTCGTCGCTCCGCTCCTCAGAATGACAGGGCGAGTCAGCCGAGCCTGTTACCGCACTCGGGACAGAACTTCGGGGTCCCCTCGATCTTCGTCCCGCACTTGGAGCAGTTGACGGCAGGCGAGAGATTGGCGCCGCAGGAGGGGCAGAACTTGCCGCCCTGCGTGTGCGCCCCGCAGGAGGGACACGCCGCCGCCTGCTTGCGGGAGATGTCGCGGTCCTTCAGCCAGTCCACCGACCTGGCCTTCTCGAAGGCCTGATTCCGGGCCGCGTCGGCCTGAGCCGAGGCGATCTCCTCGTCGAGGTTGGGCGCGCACTGCTCGCAGAGGTTCTGCTCGTGATTCCAGCAGACCTCCCCGCACACCCACTTGCCGCACCGGGTGCACTGCTTGAACTTCGGCTTCATCTCCGTGACGGCCGCCTCGAGCGCCTTGTCGTGCGCTGGGCCGCCGATGGCGCGCTGGACTTCGTAGGAGCTCGGACCCGATCTTCCCGAAGACGCCGCCGAAGAGGCTGCCCGCCATCTGCGCCGCCGACGAGGCGATCCCGATGGCGGACGCCCGGAAGGAGGACATGTACCCGTTGCCGCACTTGTCGCAGAAGAACTTGAACTGATACCCCTTGTCCGTCGAGAGATCGGAGTGGTTCTGAACGAATTCGATAGCCATGGGGCGGCGATTCTAGCATCGCGATCGGAGCGGATCAGCGACACGAGCGCCGGAAGCGGCGCCGTCGCGGTTGTATTCTCTAGGCCGAAATGTCCCTATCAGCGGGCAGCCGCCTTGGTCCCTACGAGATCCTCGCGCCTCTCGGCGCGGGCGGGATGGGAGAGGTGTACCGGGCGCGGGACACGAAGCTCGGGCGCGAGATCGCGGTCAAGGTGCTCCCCGCCGGGGTCTCGGCCGACCCGGGGCGGCGCCAGCGGTTCGAGCAGGAGGCGCGATCGGCCTCGGCGCTGAACCATCCCGGCATCGTCACGATCTACGACATCGGCGACGCCGACGGCGTGATCTACATCGCGATGGAGCTCGTGGAAGGGCGCACGCTCCGGGATCTCCTCGCGGAACAGCCGATCCCGATCCGGAAGCTCCTCGAGATCGGCGCGCAGGCCGCCGACGGCCTGGCCAAGGCCCATGCCGCGGGCATCGTGCACCGGGACTTGAAGCCCGAGAACGTGATGATCACGAAGGATGGCTTCGTCAAGATCCTCGACTTCGGCCTGGCCAAACTGGCGGAGCCCGCCTCCGAGCAGCTCTCCGCGCTGCCGACCGCCGTCGCGCCGCCGACCGAGCCGGGCACGGTCATGGGCACGGCCGGCTACATGTCCCCGGAGCAGGCGAGCGGGCAGCCGCTCGACTTCCGCTCCGACCAGTTCTCTCTCGGCGTGATCCTCTACGAGATGGCGACGGGCCGGCGCGCCTTCCAGCGCAAGACGCGCGCCGAGACGCTCGTCGCGATCATGCGCGAGGAGCCCGAACCGATCGGACAGGCCAACCCGAAGGCGCCCGGCCCCGTCCGCTGGATCATCGAGCGCTGCCTCGCCAAGGACCCCGAGGAACGCTACGCATCCACGAAAGACCTGGCACGTGACCTCGCGAGCGTCCGGGACCACCTCTCGGAGACCTCCGCGTCGGGAGGCCTCGCGGCCGCGGAGCCGGCGCGGCTCCCGCGCCGCGGATGGCTGCTCCCAGCCGCCGCCGCGCTCGTCCTCGGGGCTGCGCTCGCTCTCGCCGCGCGGGTCCTTCTCACGGGCCGGCCGGACTCGAAGCTCCAGTCCCGGCGCCTGACCTTCCAGCGAGGGACGATCTCCTCGGCGCGGTTCGCGCCCGACGGCCAGACGGTCGTGTACGGAGCGGCCTGGGATGGCCGCCCAATGGAGATCCTCTCGACACGCACCGAAGGACACGAGTCGCGTTCGATGGGATTCCCACCGGCGGACATTCTCTCGATCTCCTCGACGGGAGAGCTGGCGGTCTCGCTCAACCGGCACTTCACCATCGGCTTCCAGACGGTCGGGACGCTCGCCCGGGTCCCGCTGGGAGGCGGCGCGCCGCGCGAGATCCTCGAGAACGTGCAGGACGCCGACTGGTCGCCCGACGGAAAAGAGCTCGCGGTGGCGCGATACGTGGGCAGCCGCTGCCGGCTGGAATACCCGATCGGCCGCGTGCTCTACGAGGCGGTCGCATGGGTGAGCAACGTCCGCGTTTCTCCGGACGGCAGGATGGTCGCGTTTCTCGACCACCCGCAGCTCGGGGACAACACGGGAACCGTTCGGGTCGTGGACGAGAAGGGGAAAATCAGGCTCACGGGACCCGTGGCCGGCACGGGCCTCGCCTGGTCGCCCCGCGGAGACGAAGTCTGGTCCGCAGCGCCTCTGCAGGCGACCTCCCTCTCGGGCCGGACGCGGATCCCCTGGAACTTCCTCGGAGCCCAGGACAAGCTCTACGACATCTCCAGCCGGGGGCGCGTCCTCATGAGCCGCAATTCCAACCGGCGCGAGATCATTGGCGCGGCCGCGGATAGGGCCGAGCGAAACCTGACCTGGCTCAACTGGTCCTTTCCCACGGACCTCTCACGCGACGGGCGGGTCCTCTTCGATGAGCAGAATCTCAACCCTGTCGCGGTCTACCTCCGCAAGCTCGACGGTTCCCCCGCGGTCCTCCTGGGCGAGGGGAAGTCCTTCCAGGTCTCCCCGGACGGGCAATGGGCGCTCGCGGCATCCGACAGAGGCAGCGATACGCTTCTCCTCCTGCCGACGGGACCCGGCCAGTCCCGCAAGATCTCCCTCTCCGGCATCCGCTGTCAGTGGGGCAAGTTCTTCCCGGACGGGCGCCGTGTTCTCTTCGCCGGGAGCGAGCCCGGCCATGGCATCCGCGTCTTCGTCGTGGATCTGGACGGCGGAAAGCCTCGCGCCATCACTCCGGAAGGCGTCACGATTCTCCAGCAGGACCCCTTCTCCCCCGACGGCAAGACGATCTTCGCGACCGGTCCGGATCGCCGCATCGCGATCTACCCGCTCGAGCCCGGCGAGCCTCGTCCCATTCCGGGACTGGGCCCGGATGACAGTGTCGTGCGATGGTCCGCCGATGGGCGCTCTGTCTACGCGTACAACAACCTCGCGCATCCGGGCGTCGTGGATCTCGTGGACGTCCGGACCGGCCAGCGCACGCCCTGGAAGGAGTTTCATCCTCCTGATCCCGCGGGCGTTCTCGAGGTCGCGCCCTTTCTCATCAGCGCCGACGGCGCTTCCTACGTCTATTCGTATCGCCGCATCCTCGACGATCTCTACGTCGTCACCGGCCTCGAGTAATCGACTCCGACGGGAGTACCGATTCTGGCCCCAGTCTTGCTGCGTTTTCATGGGCAGGGACCTCGCGCCCATTGCGAAAGGAGTTGGAAATGCTGGGTGATGCGAACGTACAGCCGATGCTTCCCGTCAAGGATCTGAAGAAGGCGGAGAAGTTTTACGAGGAAGTCCTCGGGTTGAAGAGACTTCACGAAGAGCCCGGGACCGCCGTGACCTATCGGAGCGGCAAGGCGACCCTCAACGTCTATCGCTCGGAGTTCGCGGGGACGAACAAGGGGACGGCGGCCTTGTGGGAGGTGGACGACGTCGAAGGGACCGTCAAGGAACTGAAGTCACGCGGGGTGAAATTCGAGCACTACGACGACATGCCCGGCCTGACTCGCGACGGCGACATCCACCGCGCGGGCGACTTCCGGGTCGCGTGGTGGAAGGATCCGGCCGGCAACATCCTCTCCGTTCAGAGCCGGTCCGCGGGATCCAAGGGCCACTGACCTCTCCCCGCGACGGACGCCCGGCGTCACACGGGGATGGCGGGAGCGGGCTGGCGGCGGGGGTACTTCGTGGCGATGTAGTCGTCCACGAGGGCGCGGAAGGCGACGGCCAGCTCGTCGTAGGTGCCCTTCAGCGTCGTGAAGTGCTGGCCGTCGATGTAGACGGGACAGTGGGGCTCTTCGCCGGTGCCGGGGAGGGAGATTCCGATCGAGGCGGCCTTCGACTCGCCGGGGCCGTTGACGACGCAGCCCATGACGGCGAGCGTCATGTTCTCGACGCCTTCGTACTGCGTCTTCCATTCCGGCATCTTGTCGCGGATGTAGCCCTGGATGCGTTCCGCTAGTTCCTGGAACGTCGTCGAGGTCGTGCGGCCGCAGCCGGGACAGGCGGTGACCGACGGCGCGAAGGAGCGGATGCCGAGCGACTGGAGCAGCTCGCACGCGGCGTAGACCTCCTCGCGGCGGTCGCCGCCGGGGCGCGGCGTCAGCGAAACGCGGATCGTGTCGCCGATCCCCTCGGCGAGCAGGACTCCCATCGCGGACGAGGACCAGACGAGGCCCTTCATCCCCATGCCCGCCTCGGTCAGCCCGAGGTGGAGCGGCTGCTCGGTCTTCGCAGCGAGGTCCCGGTAGACGGCGATGAGGTCGAGGGGCCGCGAGACCTTGCAGGAGATGATGATCTGGTCCCGGCGCAGTCCCGACTGGAGCGCGAGCTCCGTGGACTGAAGGGCCGAGAGGACCATGCACTCGTTGATGATCTCCTCGGAGGAGCGGCCGAGGTCCCGGTCCGTGTTCTCCTGCATCTTCGCCATGACGAGCTCCTGGTTGAGAGACCCGCCGTTGACGCCGATGCGCACGGGCTTTCCGTTCTCGCGCGCGATGGAGCAGATCGTCGCGAACTGCTCGTCGCGCCGCGCGCCCTTGCCGACGTTGCCGGGATTGATCCGGTACTTGTCGAGCGCCGAGGCGCAGGCGGAGAACTTCGACAGGAGGACGTGGCCGTTGTAGTGGAAGTCTCCGATGAGAGGGGCCTCGACGCCGGCGTCGAGCATCCTCTTCTTGATCTCGGGCACGGCCTGCGCCGCCTCCGGGACGTTCACCGTGACCCGCACCATCTCCGAGCCGGCCTGGGCGAGCTCGATGCACTGCCGGGCGGTCCCGAGGACATCGGCCGTGTCGGTGTTGGCCATCGACTGGACGACG
This sequence comes from uncultured Acidobacteriota bacterium, assembly GCA_963741435.1. GTDB lineage: Bacteria > Acidobacteriota > Thermoanaerobaculia > UBA5066 > Gp7-AA6 > JAWOLE01. The sequence continues at coordinate 55,495 of CAVUIX010000017.1, forward strand.
ACCGGGGCTCCCCCGCCAACCTGAACCGGCCCCACCCGAACCCCTACGGTCCGGTGGCGTTTTCTCCTCGATCCATGACGCCTTCAATCTACCAGACGCGCCCGCGAAAGACCGCGGGCTACTCGGGAAAGTCGAGAAGCCTCGAAAAGAACTCGTCGTACTCGGCCGGCTTGTCGGTCAGGGCCAGCGCGAACCCGGGCGCCTGCGAGACGTCCGAGGCGGCGGCGCTTCGCACGACCTTTCCCATCAGAAGAATCTCCCGCCCGCCCGGAAGGTGCACGGTCAGGCTGACCACGGGTCCACCGTTGGGCGTGCGGGCCGAGCGGACGAACATGCCGCTGCGGGAGACATCGCCGGTTATTCCGGTGCCGCGCGACTCTCCCTGGTCGAACTCGACCATCATCTCGACGCGGCGCCGGGGAGCCGTTCTCGTCACGAAGACTCCAGCGCGGTTGGCAAAGCGTCGCCGCACCCGGCTCGGACGCGCGCTCAGGACGGATCCATCCGGGCGCCCGGACCGGTATGGAACCTCGTCGGATTCCGGGAGAGGTTGCGCGAGGGAACCGGCCGGACGCGCGGGGAAGATGTCCGCGGAGGTCTCGATGCCCGGAATCACGCCGGTCACCTCGCGCCCGTCCACGGGAACGCGGCAGCGGAATCGCACCGGAAAGACCTCCTCCGCTCGCTTCCCGAGCGCCGCCCACTGGGCCGAGAGGACTTCCGCCGCGACCGCGCCGTCGAACCAGAACTGGACGTGCCCCCTCGGCGTCACGATGGCCGGCTGCAGATAGTCGAGGCCCGCGTTGTCCACCGGGAAACAGAGCCCGAGATGCTGGCTCGAATCGGGAAGGACGAAACTCGGTCGCGGCGAGAAAAATCTCGTCGTCCATCTGCGACAGGCCATCGCGTGCGTCGCGCGACGACGACCGCGTCCACACCGTCTCCCCCCTCGTACCGCCAGACCGGGGCGGACGTCAGGTCCTCGACCGTCAAGTCGGCCAGACGCTTCATCCAACGCGAACTCTAACGCAGCCCGGAGGTCCCGCGCGCACACATGACGAGTCGGAGCGGCGGGTAGAATCCTCACGAGTCAAAGGCTGACTTCAGATCTGGAGGGCCGGAGCTTGAGCCTCGCCGCCGGTTCCCGTCTGGGGCCCTATGAAGTTCTCTCTCCCCTGGGAGCCGAAGGAATGGGAGAAGTCCGGCGCTTGATGGAAACCTCCCGATGACGCTTTCGGCCGGCGCGAAGCTCGGGCCTTACGAGATTCTCGCGCCGCTCGGCGCGGGGGGCATGGGAGAGGTGTACCGCGCGAGGGACCCGCGGCTGGGGCGCGAGGTGGCGATCAAGGTTCTTCCCGCTGCCTTCTCGCGAGATCCGGACAGGCTGCGGCGGTTCGAGCAGGAGGCCCGCGCCGCGGGGGTTCTTGAATCACCCCAACATCCTGGCCATCCATGACATCGGGACTCACGACGGATCCCCGTATGTCGTCTCGGAGCTGCTCGAAGGCGAAACTCTGCGTGCCCGGCTCGCCGGCGGAGCCCTTGCGCCGCGCAAGGCGATCAGTTACGCGCTGCAGATCGCGCACGGCCTGGCTGCCGCGCACGAGAAGGGGATCGTGCACCGGGACCTGAAGCCCGAGAACATCTTCGTGACGAAGGATGGGCGGGTGAAGATCCTCGATTTCGGCCTCGCCAAGCTCGTGGAGAAGGAAGAAAGCTCTCAGATCACGAATCTGCCGACGGCCGGGACCGAGCCCGGAGTGGTCCTCGGAACCGTGGGCTACATGTCGCCGGAGCAGGCGCGAGCCCGGCCCGCCGATCCGCGCTCGGACATCTTTTCCTTCGGGGCGATCCTCTACGAGATGCTTTCGGGCAACCGCGCCTTTCACGGCGCCTCGGTCGCCGACACCATGGGCGCGATTCTGATGAAGGAACCGCCGGAGCTCTCGCAAACCAATCGCGAGGTCTCCCCCGGCCTCGAGCGCGTGGTCCGGCATTGCCTGGAGAAGGATCCGGAGCAGAGATTCCACTCGGCGCACGATCTCGCCTTCGACCTGGAGGCGCTCTCGGATGTCTCGCCGCCCGCCTCGGGGGCGCAGGCCGTCGGGCGGAAACCCGCGTGGCGCCGACGCACGGCACTCGGATTGGCGGGGGTTGTCGCGGCGGCGCTCCTCGTCGTCGTGGCCGTGCTCCTCTGGCGGGCACGGGGCGGGAAGAGCGGCTCGCCGAGCGGTTCCGCGCCCGACCGCAAGTCTGTCGCCGTGCTCCCGTTCCAGAACCTGAGCCCCGATCCCGAGAACGCCTTCTTCGCCGACGGGATGACCGAGGACATCCTGACCCAGCTCGCGAAGATCCGCGATATCAAGGTGATCTCGCACTCCTCCGTCATGCGGTACAAGGGAACACAGAAACCGATCCAGACGATCGCCTCGGAGCTCGGCGTCGCCACGGTCCTCGAGGGGAGCGTGCGGCGGGCCGGCAATCGGGTCCGGATCGTGGGCCAGCTCATCGACGCCAGAAGCGACGAGCACCTCTGGGCCGAGACCTACGACCGCGAGCTCAAGGACGTCTTCGCGATCCAGAGCGAAGTCGCCCAGCGGATTGCCGCCGCCCTCAAAGCCACTCTCTCCCCGGCGGAGAAGAAGCGGATCGAGCAAAGCCCGACGCAAGACCTCGCCGCGTACGATCTGTATTTGAAGGGCCGGGAGCTCTACAACCGCTACCGCAAGGCCGACAACGAGGCCGCCATCGAGCTCTTCCAGAAGGCGCTGGAGCTGGACCCCACGTTCGCGCTCGGGTACGCGGGGCTGGGAGACGCCTACGCGCAACGGGCTCTGCGCTTCGGGTTCCCGCAATCCTGGCTGGACACGAGCCTGGAAGTAAGCCGAAAGGCGATCGCTCTCAATTCGGAGCTTGCCGAGGGGTATAAAGCGCTCGGGCTCGCTTACCAGGCAAAGGGGAAATACCGGGAATCGCTGGACGCGACCAGGAGAGCCGCCGAGATCAACCCGAATTACGCGGCGGCCGTTGGCAACGTCGGCGCTGTACTTAGGCTCTTGGGAAGGCTGGACGAGGCCCTCCCCTGGAGCCTCCGAGGATTTGAGCTCGACCCCACCGGCGCCGTCGGGGCCGCCACCATCGGCAGCGTCTACGAGGCTCTGGGCGATGCGAAGAAGGCCGAGCGATGGCTGAAACGAAGTCTGGAGCTCCAGCCGGATCTCGGCCAGGGGCACACGTTCCTGATCTACTTCTACCTTCACCAGCGCCGCGACGAGGAAGCCCTGCAGCAAACCCGCACCGCCGCAACCCTTGTTTCGAACTTTCCCCAGGGGCTTAACGCCGCAGCCATCACGGAGCTTGTGACCGGCAACTTGCCGCGCGCTCAGCAGCTCTTCGAGCAGGTTCTCCCGTCCTTCCGAGGGGTACGACAAGGAGTCCGGAATGCCGGAGCGGGGGCCGAGACATATCTCGCGTATCTTCTCCTTCGAGCCGGGCGGCGCGGCGAAGCCGAGGCGCTCCTCGAAGAGAGCCTCGCGACGGACCGCCGGGCCGCCGACGAAGGCAATCGAGGACTGGAGCGTGCCGTACGACACGGCCTGTGTGCACGCCTTGCGAGGGGAGAAGGACGAGGCCTTCCGCTGGCTCGACAAGGCGGTCGAAGCCGGCTGGCGCGGCTGGCCCCTCGGCACGCGGAGTCCGCTCCTCGATTCGTTGCGAAGCGACCCGCGCTTCCACCGGATCGAAGCCCGTCTCGAAGAGCTGGTCGGCCAGATGCGCCGGCGCGCCGGGTTGAGTTGAGGCAGGACCTCGTGATCAGTGGGTTGAGATGACGATCGCTATCGGCACACGTCTCGGACCCTATGAAATTCTCTCTCCGCTGGGGGCGGGAGGAATGGGAGAGGTCTACCGCGCGCGGGATACGCGGCTCGAGCGGACGGTGGCGGTCAAGGTCCTGCCGTCGCATCTCTCTTCTTCTCCCGAAGTGAGACAGCGCTTCGAGCGGGAGGCGAAGACAATCTCGCAGCTCTCCCACCCCCACATCTGCGCGCTCTACGACGTCGGCAATCAGGACGGCGTCGAGTACCTCGTCATGGAGTTCCTCGAAGGCGAGACGCTCGCGGACCGCCTCGTGAAGGGGCCGCTCCCGCTCGAGCAGACGCTGCGGTACGGCATCGAGATCGCCGACGCGCTGGCCAAGGCGCACCGGCAGGGCATCGTGCACAGGGACCTGAAGCCCGGCAACGTGATGCTCACGAAGTCGGGCGTGAAGCTCCTCGACTTCGGCCTGGCGAAGCTGCGCCGGGCGGAGTCGGAATTGGACGCCTCGCCGCTCTCTGTGCTGGCGACGGCGACGGCGAAGACGCCGCTGACGCAGGAAGGGACGATCCTGGGGACGCTGCAGTACATGGCGCCCGAACAGCTCGAGGGCAAGGAGGCGGATACGCGGACAGACATCTTCGCCTTCGGCGCCGTGCTCTACGAAATGGCAACGGGGAGGAGGGCGTTCTCCGGCGCGAGCCAGGCGTCCCTGATCGGAGCGATCCTGCACACCGAGCCGCCGCCGGTCTCGACGGTGGAGCCCTCTTCGCCGGCCGTCCTCGACCGGATCGTCAAGACCTGCCTCGCGAAGGATCCCGACGACCGCTGGCAGAGCGCCGGCGACGTCGGAAGACAGCTCCGCTGGATTGCCGAGGGCTCGAGCCCCGCCGTCGAGGCGCGCGTGGCCCCGCGCGGGCGCGGCGCGCGAGCCGGCTGGCTCGTCGCGGGCGCCCTCGCGCTGGTGGCGGCCGGGCTGGCGGCGCTCCTTCTGAAGCGGGGCGAGCCCGCCGCCCCGGCGATCCATGCGTCGATCCTCCCGCCGGAGGGGACGGAGCTGGTGAACACGGAGATCTTCGCCGGACCGGTCGAGATTTCACCGGACGGCTCGCGCCTGGTCTTCACCGCCCACAAGGGGGAGGAACCGAACCTGCTCTGGGTGCGCGCGCTGAACGAATCCGGGCCGGCGCGCCCGCTGGCCGGAACCGAAGGCGCGGAGCGGCCGTTCTGGTCGCCGGACGGGCGCTTCATCGGCTTCTTCGCCAAACGCTTTCTTCGGAAGATCGACGCCAACGGAGGCCCGGTCTTCAAGCTGGCGCCGGTCACGGAGGGGCGCGGAGGATCCTGGAATCGCGACGGCGTCATTCTCTTCACGCCGTCTGCGCGCGGCCCGATCTACCGCGTCTCGGCGGACGGTGGAACGGCGGCGCAGGAGACCGTGCTCGGCCCGAAGGACATCACGCACCGCTACGCCCACTTCCTGCCCGATGGGCGGCACTTCCTCTACCTGGCGAGGCGCAGCCCCATCGGCGCCGGTCGCGGGAATGGAGTCGGCCATCGTCGTCGGCTCGCTCGGCTCGAAGGAATCGAAGTCCCTGGTCAGCGTCTCCTCCAACGCGATCTACGCTTCGGGGCACCTGCTCTACGTGCGGGAGCAGGCGCTCGTTGCGCAGGCGTTCGATCCCGATCGTCTCGCCGTGCGCGGCGAGCCGGTGACGATCGCGCCGGGCGTCCTGACGGACGAGAGGTTCAGCCGCGGCGTCTTCTCGGCCTCGGGCAACGGCGTGCTCGTCTATCAGACCGGAAAGGGCCATACGCTTTCCGCGCTTCGCTGGTTCGACCGCACCGGCGCCGTTCTCGGGACCGTGGGCGAGCCGGCGCAGTTCTTCGACGGCGGCGCCCCGAACATCTCGCCCGACGGGAAGCGCGCCACGACCGCGCTCGTCGACGTGCGCACGGGCGCCGCCGACGTCTGGCTCGTCGATCTGTCGAGCGGCACCCGAAGCCGGTTCACCTCGGGGCCCGGGGACAAGTATTTCTCGGCCTGGTCGCCGGACGGCCGTCACATCGCCCACAACATGAGGAATCCGGACGGCGGCGGCTATGACGTCTTCCTGAAGTCCACCGGCGGATCGGGAGCGGAAGAGAAGCTCCTGGCGGACGTGAGCGAGTGGGAGGTCCCCACGGGCTTTTCTCCCGACGGCCGGTTCCTCCTCGTCCAGAAGCGCAAGGAGGACCGGGACGATCTCTTCGTCCTGCCGCTCGAGGGGGACCGAAAACTCCGGCCCATCGTCACGACTCCCGCCCTCGAGACCATGGGCCAGTTCTCACCCAACGGGCGCTACATCGCCTACGTGTCCGACGAGTCGGGGCGGGAGGAGATCTACGTCACTCCGTTCCCGGGTCCGGGCCGCACCTGGCAGGTCTCGCAGAACGGCGGGACGGAACCTCGGTGGCGCAACGACGGCAAGGAACTGTTCTTCTTCGCCCCGGACAACCGCCTCATCGCGGCACAGGTGAAGACCGACGGGGAGAGCTTCGAGGTGGGGGAATTCCAGCCTCTCTTCCAGGCGAGGCTCATGGGTGTCGGCTTCCGGTACGACGTGTCGAAGGACGGCCAGCGATTCCTCGTCAACAGCGGGATCCCCGACGAGATCTCGCCCATCACCCTCCTCACGAACTGGACCGCGGAGCTGGCCAGGAAGTAACTCCTCGGCGGAAACGACACGGCCCTCGCCAGCGCATGGGAAGGGCGTAGAATTGCCCCGAAATCCGCGGGCTTCGGTAATCGTTTCCGGGGAACCCGGCTGACCGGGTAGGGGAAGAATCGGCGCGGCGCCGCCGAGCGACAGGATGCGTGCTACAGGGATGACGCAGGCGAGACGGGAGGCAACGTGACACTGGCGGCGGGTTCCAGGCTTGGTCCTTACGAGATCCAGGCGGCGATCGGCGCCGGGGGAATGGGCGAGGTGTACCGGGCGCGCGACACGCGGCTGGAGAGGACCGTCGCCGTCAAGGTCCTGCCCGAGCACCTGACTTCCAACGAAGATCTGCGCCAGCGCTTCGAGCGTGAGGCGAAGACGATCTCGCAGCTCTCCCATCCTCACATCTGCGCGCTCTACGACGTCGGCCGCGAGGGAGACAGGGACTTCCTCGTCATGGAGTACCTCGAGGGAGAGACCCTGGCCGCGCGGCTGGACAAGGGCGCGCTCCCTTCCGAGCAGCTCCTCCGCTACGGCATCGAGATCGCCGACGCGCTGGACAAGGCCCACCGGCAGGGCATCGTGCATCGGGACTTGAAGCCCGGCAACGTCATGCTGACGAAGACAGGCGTCAAGCTCCTCGACTTCGGCCTGGCGAAGTTCCAGGCGGGCGCGAGAGAGAAAGCGATTTCCGAAGTCTCGCGCCTGGCGACGCAGGCCCAGGCGAGTCAGCCTCTGACGGAGCGGGGAACCGTGCTCGGGACCTTCCAGTACATGGCGCCGGAGCAGCTCGAAGGCGGCGAGGCCGACTCCCGGTCGGACATCTTCGCCTTCGGCGCGGTGCTCTACGAGATGGCGACGGGCCGGAAGGCTTTCTCCGGCAAGAGCCAGGCGAGCTTGATCGGCTCGATCCTCCGGGACGATCCGGCTTCGGTCAACGAGGTCGCGCCCATGACGCCGCCGGCCTTGAACCGCGTCATCAAGACGTGCCTCGCCAAGGACCCGGAGGACCGGTTCCAGACGGCGCACGACGCGAAGCTGCAGCTCCAGTGGATCGCCGAGGGGGGCTCGCAGGCCGGCCTGCCCGCGCCGGTCGCCGCGCGCCGCAAGAGCCGCGAGCGCCTCGCCTGGGGCGTCGCGGGCGTCGCGATCGCCGCCGCGGCTCTCCTCGGCGCCGGCTACCTTCGCCGCGCTCCGGCGAAGGCCACTCCGATCCGCTTCGAGATCCCGACTCCGGAAGGAGTCTCCCTGATCGACTCCCCCAAGATCTCGCCCGACGGGAAGCTCCTCGCGTTCAACGCCAGCGATTCAGCCGGACGCTCCCGCATCTGGGTGCGGCCGTTGAGCGCTCTGACCGCGCAGCCTCTGGCCGGGACCGAAGGAGCCGCTCGCCCCTTCTGGTCGCCCGACAGCCGCTTCCTCGGATTCTTCGCGGAAGGGAAGCTCAAGAAAATCGAGGTCTCCGGCGGCCCCCCTCAGAAGATCTGCGATTACCCGACCGGCGCGGACGGCAGCTGGAGCCCGGCGGGCGTGATCCTCTTCGACGGCCGCGCCGCGGACCCCATCATGCGGGTTTCCGCGGAGGGAGGAACGCCGGTGGTCGCCGTCAAGGCGGACGCGTCTCGCAAGGAGACGCTGGTCGCCTGGCCGGAGTTCCTGCCCGACGGGCGCCATTTTCTCTACATGGCCCAGGGCCTGAAGGCCGAAGATCACATGTACCGGATCGGCTCTCTCGACTCGAAGGAATCCCGGGCGCTCGCCCCCGCTCAGTCCCTGGTGACCTACGCGCCTCCCGGACATCTCCTCTTCGTGCGGGAGAGCACGCTGGTCGCGCAGCCCTTCGACGCGAAGGCGATGAAGACGACCGGCGAGCCCGTGCCTCTGGCCGAGCACGTCGGAACCATCGCGACCGGGCTGGCGAGGTTCTCCGCGTCGCGCAACGGCGTCCTCGCCTACCGGACGGGCGACAGCGGCAGCCGGCTCCTCTGGTTCGATCGGGACGGGAAGGAGCTTTCGGCCGTCGGGGACCCGGGCGACTACGGCGACACGATGCTCTCGCCCGGCGGGCGACCGGCTCGCGTACGTCCTGAACGATCCTCGAGCTGGAAAGGCCGACATCTGGATCCGCGACCTCGCGCGCGGCGCGAGCTCCCGCTTCACCTTCGATCCCGCCACGGACCTCTCGCCCCTCTGGTCTCCCGACGGGAAGACGATCGTCTTCAGCTCGGACCGCGGCGGCCGGTTCGACCTGTACACGAAGGCGGCGGGCGGAGGAGGCCAGGAGCAACCCCTGTTCCAGAGCGACGAGATGAAGTTCGCGCACGACTGGTCCCGGGACGGGCGGTACATCGCTTTTCAGAGCCGGGGAGCGAAGACGAACTGGGACATCTGGGTCCTGCCGACTTTCGGCGATCGCAAGCCGATTCTTTTCCTGCAGACGCCGTTCAGCGAGACACGCCCCGCCTTTTCTCCCGACGGTCGCTGGCTCGCCTACCAGTCGAACGAGTCGGGCCGCTCCGAGATCTACGTTCAGAACTTCCCCGGCCCGGGAGGCAAGTGGCAGGTGTCCACTGCCGGAGGCGTCGAGCCGGCGTGGCGAGCCGACGGCAAGGAGCTCTATTACGGCGCGAGCGACCAGAAGCTGATGGCGGTGGACATCAAGGCGGGAGAGACGTTCGAGGCCGGTGTTCCTCGACCGCTCTTCCGGGCGACGGTTCAGCCGATTACCAACGTCCGCAACCATTACCTGGCCTCGGCCGACGGCCGGCGTTTCCTGCTGCTCTCTCCCCTCGGGAAGGAGTCCATGGTCCCGACCACCGTCGTCGTGAACTGGAACGCCGGGCTCTCGCGCTGATCCGCAGATAGTGGGAGAGCGGAATAGAATCAGCGGGAAACCCGGACAGCTTCCGCGTCATCGCTTTCCGTCGAAGCGACAGGACGTACGCAAACAGGGATGAAGCAGACCGAAGAGGAGGCAACGTGACACTGGCGACAGGCTCGAGGCTCGGTCCTTACGAAATCCTGTCGGCGATCGGCGCGGGCGGAATGGGCGAGGTGTACCGGGCGCGCGACACGCGCCTGGAGAGGACCGTCGCCGTCAAGGTGCTGCCCGAGCACCTGACTTCGAACGAAGATCTGCGCCAGCGCTTCGAGCGCGAGGCCAAGACGATCTCGCAGATCTCACACCCCCACATCTGCGCGCTCTACGACGTCGGCCGCGAGGGGGACCGTGACTACCTCGTCATGGAATACCTCGAGGGAGAGACCCTGGCCGCGCGGCTGGACAAGGGCGCGCTCCCGGCCGAGCAGCTCCTGCGCTACGGCATCGAGATCGCCGACGCGCTGGACAAGGCGCACCGGCTGGGAATCGTGCACCGGGACTTGAAGCCCGGCAACGTGATGCTGACGAAGTCGGGAGTCAAGCTCCTCGACTTCGGCCTGGCGAAGTTCCAGGCGGCGGCGCGCGACAACGTGATTTCGGGAGCCTCGGTCCTGGCGACGCAAGCCCAGGCGAGCCAGCCGCTGACGGAGCGCGGCACGGTGCTCGGGACCTTCCAGTACATGGCGCCCGGAGCAGCTCGAAGGCGGCGAGGCCGACTCCCGCTCGGACATCTTCGCGTTCGGCGCCCTGCTCTACGAGATGGCGACCGGAAAGAAGGCGTTCACGGGCAAGAGCCAGGCGAGCCTCGCCGGCGCGATCCTCCGCGACGACCCGACTTCGGTCACCGAGGTCGCGCCGATGATGCCGCCCGCCTTGAACCGTGTCATCAAGACGTGCCTCGCCAAGGACCCGGAGGACCGGTTCCAGACGGCGCACGACGTCAAGCTGCAGCTCCAGTGGATCGCCGAGGGCGGCTCGCAGGCCGGCGTGCCGATGCCCGTCGCGGCGCGGAGGAAGAGCCGCGAGAGGCTGGCATGGGCAGTGGCGGCGGCGGCCCTCGTCGCCGCGGCGGCGCTCGCGTTCGGCTACGTCCGACGGGCGCCGGCGAAGCCGCGGATGGCCCGCTTCGAGATCGGGACCCCGGAAGGGATCATCGGCATCGACGCCCCGCGCATCTCTCCCGACGGGCGCTATCTCGCGTTCAACGCGACGGACACCGAGGGCAAGACGCGGATCTGGATCCGGGCGCTGAACGCTCTCACCGCCCAGCCCCTGACCGGCACGGAAGGAACCGGCCGGCCGTTCTGGGCCCCGGACAGCCGGTTCCTCGGCTTCATGGCCGAGGGGAAGCTGAAGAAGATCGAGGTGACCGGCGGGCCGGCGCAGAAGATCTGCGACGCTCCGACGGGAGCCGACGGAAGCTGGAGCTCCGCGGGCATGATCCTCTACGACGGCACCGGCGCCGATCCCATTTTCAAGGTCTCGGCGGCCGGAGGCACGCCAACCGTCGCCGCGAAGCCGGAGGCCTCGCGCAAGGAGACCCAGGTCGGCTGGCCCGAGTTCCTTCCCGACGGCCGGCGCTTTCTCTACATGGTCTACGGGCAGAAGCCCGAGGACAGCGCCTATCGCGTGGGCTCCCTCGACTCCGCCGACTCGAGACCGGTCGCGCCGGCTCAGACTCTCGTGACCTACGCGCCGCCCGGCTACCTGCTCTTCGTTCGGGACAGGACCCTGGTCGCGCAGCCGTTCGACGCGAAGGCCGTGAAGACCAGGGGCGAGGCGGTTCCCCTCGCCGAGCACGTCGGCACCGACAGCGTGGGCCTGGCGACCTTCTCGGTTTCCCGGGACGGAACGCTCGCCTACCGGACCGGGGATTCGGGAGCCCGGATGCTCTGGGTGGACCGTTCGGGCAAGGAGCTCGAGACGATCGGCGAACGCGGCGAGTACGGAAGCCCGAGGCTCTCGCGGGCCGGCGACCGCCTCGCCTTCGGTCTCAACGATCCTCGCAGCGGCAAGGCCGACATCTGGATCCGAGACCTCGCGCGCGGCGTCAATTCCCGGTTCACGTTCGGCGCCGGCGGCAACATCTACCCGGTCTGGTCCCCGGATGGCGGCACGATCGTCTTCCGTTCGGATCGGGACGGCAACTACAACCTCTACGAGAAGCCGGCGAGCGGCCAGGGCGAGGAGAAGGTCCTGCTCAAGGACGATGTGAGCAAGATGGCCACCGACTGGTCGAGCGACGGCCGCTACATCGCCTACGGGAGGCAGGGCAAGGAGACCGGGTGGGATTGCTGGGCGCTGCCGACCTTCGGAGACCGCAAGCCGATTCTCATCGCGGGGGGGCCGTTCCTGGAGCTCTATCCCGCCTTCTCGCCGGACGCTCGCTTCGTGGCGTACCAGTCCAACGAGTCGGGCCGCCCCGAGATCTACGTCCAGTCCTTCCCCGTCGCGACGGGCAAGTGGCAGGTCTCGAGCTCCGGCGGAACGGATCCCGCGTGGCGCGCCGACGGAAAGCAGCTCTACTACCGCTCGGCCGATCAGAAGCTCATGGCGGTGGACATCCAGGCCGGGGAGAGCTTCAAGGCCGGGATCCCCCAGCCTCTCTTCGCGGCCACGGTCCAGCCGGGCATCGCCCGCAACAAGTACGTGCCGTCGGCGGATGGAGAGCGCTTCCTCCTCGTCGCCCCCCTCGGCCGCGAGGCCCTGAACCCGACGACCGTCGTCCTGAACTGGGACGCCGACCTCGCGCGATGACGGTCTTCGGTAGCATGGCCTGAAGTGACGCTCGCGGCGGGCTCGAAGCTCGGTCCCTACGAGATCCTCGGCCAGATCGGCGCCGGCGGGATGGGCGAGGTGTACCGGGCGAAGGATCCGCGGCTCGGCCGCGACGTCGCCATCAAGGTCCTGCCCGCGTCGTTCTCGCAGGACGCGGACCGCCTGCGCCGGTTCGAGCAGGAGGCCCGGGCGGCAGGAGTCCTGAACCATCCCAACATCACCGCCGTCTACGACATCGGGACCCACGAAGGCTCGCCCTACGTCGTCCAGGAGCTGCTCGAAGGCGAAACGCTGCGCACGGCGCTCTCGGGCGGCAAGCTGCCGCAGCGAAAGGCGATCGACTACGCGCTCCAGATCGCGCACGGTCTGGCCGCGGCGCACGAGAAGGGGATCGTGCATCGGGACCTGAAGCCCGAGAACCTCTTCGTCACGAAGGACGGCCGCGTCAAGATCCTCGACTTCGGCCTGGCCAAGCTCACGCTGAACGAGGCAAGGCCCGACGCGACGAGCCTGCCGACGGCGACCGGCGCCACGGAGCCGGGCGTCGTGCTCGGGACGCTCGGCTACATGTCGCCCGAGCAGGTGAAAGGCAAGCCCGCCGACGCCCGATCGGACATCTTTTCCTTCGGCGCGATCCTCTACGAGATGCTCTCGGGCCAGAGAGCGTTCCACGCGCGACTCGGCTGCGCGAGACGATGTCGGCGATCCTCCGGGAAGAACCGCCGGACCTTTCCGTCACGAACCAGAGCGTCTCGCCCGGCCTCGACCGGATCGTCCGGCATGCGATCGAGAAGAGTCCCGAGCAGCGTTTCCATTCGGCGCACGACGTCGCGTTCGCGCTCGAGGCCCTCTCGGGTCTCTCGGCGTCCGGCTTGCAGCCTGCGCCGGCTTCTTCCGCGGGCAGGAAGCGCCGGCTCCTTCCGGCGGCGGTTGCCGTGCTCCTCGCGGGAACGGCCGCCGCGGCCTATGTTGCCGGGCGCCGGGCGACGAACGCTTCCAGGCCGGGCGGAGCCTCTTTTCAGCAGTTGACGTTCAGACAGCAGACGATCTTCAACACCCGATTCGCTCCCGACGGCAAGACGATCGTGTACAGCGCGGCCCTGCAGGGGAATACGCCGGAGCTCTTCGCCGTCCGCCCGGAGTTTCCTGAGGCCCGGCCCCTGGGCCTGCGGGGCGTGCATCTTCTCTCCGTCTCCTCGCGCGGCGAGCTCGCGGTGCTGACGGGCGCGCGCTACATCGCTCACAGGTTTTACCAGGGCACGCTGGCGCGAATGCCGCTCGAGGGCGGCGCGCCGCGGGACGTTCTCGAGAACGTGCGCGAGGCGGACTGGTCCCCCGACGGCGCAAGCCTGGCGGTGATCCGCGAGGTCGGCGGAAAAGATCGCCTGGAGTTCCCCATCGGGAAGGTCCTTTGCGAGACGGGCGGCTATCTGAGCGACCTGCGGTTCTCGCCGCGCGGCGAAAAAATCGCCTTCTTCGAGCACCCGGTCAAGTGGGACGACCGGGGCGGGGTCGCCGTCGTGGATCTCCAGGGAAAGAGGACCCTCCTTGCCGATGGGTTCTGGGGTGAGGAAGGCATCGCCTGGTCCTCCGACGGACAGGAAATCCTGTTCTCGGCCGGCAATAACTACAGCGCATTCAAGGTTTTCGCCGTGACACTCGCGGGCCGCCGGCGGACCGCGATGGAAAGCGCCGGAGGTCTGATCATCCACGATGTGCGCCCGGACGGTCGGTGGCTCGCCACCCGGGATGACCTGGTGCGGGGAATGCCGGTCCTTCTGCCCGGACAGACCGCCGAACGAGACCTGTCGTGGCTCGACCTCTCCGACCGTCCGATGCTTTCGAGAGACGGAAAGACAGTCCTCTTCGTCGAGTACAGCGGCAACCTCGGCGTCAACTATGCCGTTTGCCTGCGCCGGACCGACGGTTCGCCCGTCGTCCGGTTGGGCGAGGGGATGCCCACAGACCTGTCGCCCGACGGGAAATGGGCGCTCGCGATCGTGCCCACGTCGCCGCAGCAGCTCGTGCTCTACCCCACCGGCGCCGGGGAAGCGCGCCGGCTCGACCGCGGCGGAATCGAAAGCTACGAGTCGGCCGTGTTCTTCCCCGACGGTAAGTCGGCGCTCGTCTGCGGCCACGAGCCGGGGCATGCGTCGCGGTGCTACGTTCAGGAGATCGCCGGAGGCAAGCCGCGGGCCGTCACTCCGGAAGGCACGACGCAGGGAATCCTCTCCCCGGATACGCGCCAGATCCTCGTCCAGGCGAGCGGCGGCGGTCTCGCGCTCTACCCGACGGACGGGGGCGAGGGGCGGCCCGTGCCGGGCACGACATCCCGACGACGTGGCGATCCGCTGGAGCCGGGACGGAGGCTCGTTCCTCGTCTACCGCGGGAGCGACGTTCCCCTGCGAATCGAACGGCTCGCCCTCCCGGCCGGCAAGCGTGAACTCGTGCGGACAGTCGGACCGGCGGACCTGAGCGGTGTGACTGCGGTCAGCTCCGCGTTTCTCGCGGAAGACGAGAAGAGCTACGCCTACGTCTACTCGAAGTTCACTCTCCCACCTGTTTCTCGTGGAGGGAGCGCGATGACGCTCGCCGCCGGCTCGAAGCTCGGCCCCTACGAGATCCTCGGCCAGATCGGCGCCGGCGGCATGGGAGAGGTGTGGCGGGCGAAGGATCCGCGGCTCGGCCGCGATGTCGCCGTCAAAGTGCTGCCCGCCTCGTTCTCGCAGGACGCGGACCGCCTGCGCCGGTTCGAGCAGGAAGCCAGGGCCGCCGGGGTCCTGAATCATCCCAACATCACCGCCGTCTACGACATCGGGACTCACGAAGACGCTCCCTACGTCGTCCAGGAGCTGCTCGAAGGCGAAACGCTGCGCATGGCGCTCTCGGGCGGGAAGCTGCCGCAGCGCAAGGCGATCGATTACGCGCTTCAGATGGCGCATGGACTGGCCGCGGCCCATGACAAGGGAATCGTTCACCGGGATCTCAAGCCCGAGAACCTCTTCATCACGAGAGATGGACGGGTGAAGATCCTGGATTTCGGGCTGGCCAAGCTGACCCACGCCGAGGAGGGATCCGGACAGCTGACGAGCGTGCCGACCGCGGCCGCCGCCACGGAGCCGGGGGTCGTGCTCGGAACGCTTGGCTACATGGCGCCGGAACAGGTGCGGGGAAGGCCGGCCGACGCGCGGAGCGACATCTTCTCCTTCGGAACGATTCTCTACGAGATGCTCTCGGGCCAGCGGGCCTTCCACGGAGACTCGGCGGCGGACACGATGTCGGCGATCCTCCGCGAAGAACCGCCGGATCTCTCGGCCACGAACCGCAACGTCTCTCCGGGCCTCGAGCGGGTCGTCCGCCACTGCCTCGAGAAGAACCCGGAGCAGCGGTTCCACTCCGCGCACGACGCGGCGTTCGCGCTGGAGGCGCTCTCCGGAGGTTCCGGGGTGTCCGCCGTTCCCGCCGCGGCGACCCCGCGCCGCACGCTCCCCCGCGCCCGGGCGGCGCTCGCCGCCGCGGCCCTGATCGCGCTCGGCGCGGCCGCGGCCACGCTCATCCTGGCGAAGAGACCCGACAAGAGCGCGCTCACGCCGAGGTTTCATCGCCACACGTTCCGTCGAGGCTTCATCGCATCGGCGCGGTTCGCCCCCGACGGCCAGACGATCGTGTACAGCGCCGCCTGGGACGGGGCACCGATTGCCACGTTCACGACGCGGGTCGGGTCCACGGAGTCGACTCCCCTGTCGATTCCGAGCGCGGACGTCCTCTCCATCTCGAGCTCCGGAGAGATGGCGCTCCTTCTGCACCGGTCTCCCGGGATTCCGGACATGCTGGCCCGCGCTTCGCTCGCGGGCGGATCGCCCCGAGAGATCGTCTCCAGCGTCCTGGACGCGGACTGGACTCCGGATGGAAAGAACCTCGCGATCATCCGCCGCAACGATCGCGGAGAGCGCACACTGGAGATGCCCGTCGGCAAGGTTCTCGATCGCTCGACCGGGCTGTTGGGCCTCCGGGTCTCGCCGGGGGGCGACCGGATCGCCTTCATCGAAGGGCAGCCGCGAGGAACCGCGATCGGCGTCGTGGAACTCTCGGGAAAGAAGCGGCTCCTCACGGAAGGTTGGTATGGAGGGAGAGGTCTCGCCTGGTCCCGTGACGGCCGTGAGATCTGGTTCACCGAGGCGACACGGGAAGGCCCCCCGAATCTCTACGCGGTGGACCTCGCGGGAAAGGTCCGGCCGGTGCTGACGATGCCGGGCTGGACCTGGCTCCACGACCTGGCCCGGGACGGCAGGGCTCTCGTGGGCAACAACTCCTGGCGTGCCGGCGTGAACTGGCTTCGCGCCGGGGAGGCCCGGGAGCAGGACGTCTCCTGGCTCGACTGGTCGATCGTCGAGGATCTTTCACGGGACGGAAAGTCCCTCCTCTTCTCGGAGACCCGCGAAGGAGGCACTTCAACCGGTTCCGTCTTCCTGCGGGGCCAGCCGGACGCGCCGCCGGTGCGGCTGGGCGACGGGACAGGTCTCGCCCTCTCGCCGGACGGAAAATGGGCCCTGGCAGATGTCACGCCGGCGCAAGGACAGCCCTCTCAGCTCGTGCTGCTTCCGACCGGGGCGGGCGAGCAGAAGGTCCTCGCGACCGGGAGCCTCAAGCGCTTCAACTCCGCGCGATGGCTGGAGGACGGCAAGAGGTTCCTCCTGCGCGCCAGCGAGGAGAACCAGCCCCCGCGTCTTCTCCTCTGCGATCTCGGCGGTTCGCCTCCGCGCCCGATCACTCCCCCGGGAGCGGGATCCTCCTTCGTCGTCTCGCCGGATGGGAAGCTCGTCGCCACGAGGCTCGATCAAAAGATCCGGGTGTATCCGCTCGAGAAGGGCGAGCCGTCGGTGCTCCCCGGACAGCTCGACGGGGAAAACCCGATCCAGTGGTCCGCCGACGGGCGATCGATCTACGTCTATCGCTTCGATTCCGGAGCCCGGTCGGTGAAGGTTTACCGGCTGGGCGTCGAGTCGGGACAACGGGAGCTGTGGAAGGAGATCGTCCCGTCGGATCCGGCCGGCATCGAATTCATCGGTCCGATCCTGATGACGCCGGACGCGAGCTCCTACGTCTACACCTACCAGCGGCGCTCGTCCGACCTCTACGTCGTCGAGGGACTCCGATGACGATCGGATTGAAATTTGGATCGTGACGCTCTCGGCAGGTTCGAGACTCGGTCCCTACGAGATCCTCGCGCCGATCGGCGCGGGCGGGATGGGAGAGGTGTATCGGGCGAAGGATCCGCGGCTCGGACGCGACGTGGCCATCAAGGTGCTGCCCGCGTCGTTTTCGCCGGACGCCGACCGGCTGCGCCGGTTCGAGCAGGAGGCCCGGGCCGCCGGGGTCCTGAACCATCCCAACATCACGGCCGTCTACGACATCGGGTCCCACGACGGCGCGCCCTATGTCGTCCAGGAGCTGCTCGAAGGCGAGACGCTGCGCGCGGCGCTCGCCGGAGCGAAGCTGCCTCCGAGGAAGGCGATCGACTACGCGCTCCAGATCACGCACGGACTGGCCGCGGCGCACGAAAAGGGGATCGTCCATCGGGATCTGAAGCCCGAGAACCTGTTCGTGACAAACGATGGGCGCGTCAAGATCCTCGATTTCGGCCTGGCCAAGCTCACGCACACCGAGGCGGGGCCCGAGGCGACAGGACTGCCGACGGCGACCGGCGGCACGGAGCCGGGAGTCGTGCTCGGGACGCTCGGTTACATGTCGCCGGAGCAGGTCAAGGGCAAGCCCGCCGACGCCCGGTCGGACATCTTCTCCTTCGGCGCCATCCTCTACGAGATGCTCTCGGGCCGGAGAGCGTTCCACGGCGACTCGGCCGCCGAGACGATGTCGGCGATCCTCCGGGAGGAACCGCCGGACCTCTCCGTCACGAACCAGAGCGTCTCGCCCGGCCTCGAGCGGATCGTCCGGCACGCGATCGAGAAGAATCCCGAGCAGCGGTTCCATTCCGCGCACGACGTCGCCTTCGCTCTCGAAGCTCTCTCCGGGCTCTCGGTGCCGCGACTCGAGCCTTCCACTGCGAAGGTTCGCGGCCGGTCCCGGTCGCTCGCGGCCCTGGCGGCGGTTGCCGTCGCTCTGGCGGCGGGGCTCCTCGCGGGCCGGGTGATCTGGAAGAGGGGTCCGGCGACAATCCCGTCGTTCAAGAGGCTGACGTTCGGACGGGGGCCCATCTACTCCGCCCGTTTCGCTTCGGACGGGCAGACGATCGTCTATTCGGCGTCCTGGGATGGCGCCCAGGATCCCCAGCTCTACTCCGTGAGGGCGGAGAGCCCCGAGTCGCTTCGGCTGACGCTCCCCCCGGGACGCGTCGACTCCATCTCCGGGAACGGCGAGATGCTGATCGTGAACATCCTCCACCGCTCCGTCGGATACGCGAGAACCGGCACGCTCTCGCAGGCGCCGATGTCCGGAAGCGCGTCGCGCGACCTGCTCGAAGACGTGGGCCACGCGGCCTGGGCCCCGGACGGCAAAACGATCGCCGTCGTGCGCGCTCCGGAGTGGCATTACCGGCTGGAGTTCCCGGCGGGGAAGGTTCTCTACGAGACGGCCGGCTGGATCAGCTACCCGCGCGTTTCCCCCGGAGGAGACATGGTCGCGTTCCTCGACCATCCGCTCTTCGGGGACGATCGCGGCAATGTCGCGGTCATCGATTCCTCGGGAAAGAAGAAGGTTCTTTCGACAGGGTGGGAGAGCGCTCAGGGAGTTGCCTGGTCTCCTTCCGGAGAGGAGGTCTGGTTCACCGCGGCACGAGCCGGCAACTCGCGGGCTCTCTACGCCGTCACGCTGTCGGGACGCCAGCGTCCGGTCGCGATCACCCCCTCCGGCATGCTGTTGCAGGACATCTCCCGCGACGGCCGCCTGCTCTTCGTCGAGAGCAACGCGCGCCTCGGATTCCTGGGTCTCCTTCCCGGACAGACGAAGGAGCGGGACCTCTCGGGCCTGGAGTGGTCGTACCTCCCAATCCTCTCCGCCGACGGGAAGACGGTGGCCTTCAGCGAGCAGGGAGAAGCCGGAGGACCCGGCTACTCGGTCTACCTGCGCAAGACGGACGGCTCCGCTCCCGTGAGGCTGGGCGAGGGAACTGCGCTGGCCATTTCCCCGGACGGAAAGTGGGTGCTCACCTGCCTCATACGCTCGACACCTTCGCAGATCGTGCTCCTCCCGACCGGGGCCGGAGAGCCGAAGACTTTCCCGAAGGATCAGATCGAGCATGCGAGCGGGGAGTTCGGGGCCTTCCTCCCGGACGGCAAGCGCATCGTCTTCGACGGTCAGGAGCCGGGGCATCGCATGCGCGCCTATATCCAGGACCTCGCGGGAGGAGCGGCGAAGCCCATCACCCCGGAGGGGGTCGTGGGCAGCGTTCTTTCACCCGACGGCGCGTCGCTCGTGACTGAGTCGCCGGAGGGCGTCGCTCTCGCCCCTCTCGACGGCGGTCCATCGCGACCGATTCCAGGCTTGAAGCCGGAGGACAGGCCGCTGCGGTTCTCCTCGGACGGCCGGTCTCTTTTCCTTCGCACCACGACAAGGGGATTCCCCGCGCAGGTCTTTCGTCTCGACCTATCGACGGGACGCCGCGAGCTCTGGAAGGCGTTCGTGCCGGGTGACCCGGCCGGTATCACGTCGCTTTCCCCGGCCGCCATCTCCGAGGACGGGCAGACCGTCCTCTTCGGCTACGGGCGGTCGCTCGCCGCCCTCTACGTGGCGGAAGGACTGAAGTAATCTGCGATCGCGTGATCGGGTGAATTGACTTCCAGCCGCCAGCGTAAACTCCCCGGACACAGGCGCCATGGACCAGGACGAGATCGAGGACCGCACGCTGCCGACGGAGAAATCCGCTCCGGGCAAATTCGAGCGCCCGGAGGGCGGGCCGCCGGTGTCCGGCGAGCTTGCGCTGCCGCAGCGCCTGGGCCGTTATCGGCTGCTGCACCTGTTGGGCCAGGGCGGCATGGGGATGGTCTACGCGGCGGAGGACGAGAGCCTCGGCCGGCGCATCGCCGTCAAGACGATCACGGCCGTGGACGACTCCTCACGCGAGCGGTTCCGGCGGGAGGCTCGGGCGGCTGCCGGCGTCAACCACCCAAACATCTGCCAGGTCTACGAGATCGGCGAGGACAGCGGCCAGATGTTCATCGCGATGGAGCTTCTCGACGGGGAATCACTCGCGGAACGCTTGAAGCGCGGGCCCCTTTCCGCGGCGGAGACCGGCAGCCTCGCCAGGGGGATTCTCGCCGCGCTCCAGGCGCTCCATGACAGGGGAACGCTGCACCGCGACCTGAAACCCTCCAACGTGTTCCTCACGAAACACGGCGTCAAGCTTCTCGACTTCGGTCTCGCGCGCCCGGTCCCGGGAGAGCTCACGCAGGAGCTCGGGGCAGGTTCCGACCTGACGCGCCCGGGCATGATCGTCGGGACCCCGCGCTACATGGCGCCGGAGCAGGTCGTGGGACAGTCCGCTGTCGTCGGCACCGATCTCTTCTCGGCCGGCGTCCTGCTGTACGAAGCCGTCGCCGGCCGGCCCGCCTTCATCGGCGCGACCGTGGCCGAAATCCTGGTTGCGACGCTGCACGAGGAGCCGCCCGCGCTCGCCGGGGGCGCGGCGATCGTCGCCCTGGACCGCGCGCTGAGGCGCGCGCTCGCCAAGCGCCCGGGCGACCGCTACGCGAGCGCCCGCGAGATGCTCGAAGAAATCGAAGCGGCCACGTCGAAGGACCTGTCGGGTGTGCGGAGCGTCGCGCGCCCGATGACCCGCCTCGCGGTGCTGCCTTTCCGGATGCTGCGCCCGAATCCCGACCTGGACTTCCTCTCGTTCGCGCTGGCCGACGGAGTCTCGGCCTCGCTCTCCGGCCTGCCGTCCGTCGTGATCCGGCCGTGCGCCGCCGTTGCGCGCTTCGCCTCGGAATCGCCGGATCTGAAAGCGCTCGCCGTCGAGGCCGACGTGGACCTGGTCCTGGTCGGCACGCTGCTCGCCGCGGGCAACCAGCTTCGGGCCACGACGCAAATGCTCGAGGTGCCGGGAGGAACGCTCGTCTCCTCGTACGCGCTGCAGGCGTCCGTCGGCGACGTGTTTCGCCTGCAGGACGAGCTCGCCGAGCGGATCGTCGAGTCGCTCTCGCCGTTGCTCGGCAGCCGCGAGGGAGGCCGGCTCCGCAACGTCCCCGCGAGCGCGAGGGCCTACGAGTTCTACCTGCGGGCCAACGAGGTCCTGCGGGACTGGGCGCAGGCCCACGTCGCCCGCGATCTCTACCGAGAGTGCCTCGCCGCGGACCCGGAATTCGCCCCGGCTTGGGCCAAGCTCGGCCGCAGCTATCGCCTGATCGGGAAATATCACCTCGAGGAGACGCCCGAGAACCTGGCCCGGGGAGAAGCGGCTCTCCGGCGGGCGCTCGAGCTCGACCCGAACCTGCCCATCGCTCACAAGATCCTGGCCTACCAGGAGGCCGAACAGGGGCGCGCTCCCGAGGCGATGGCGCGCCTCCTGGGCCTGGCGAAGCGCAATCGCAACGACCCCGAGGCGTTCTCGGGTCTCGTCCACGCCTGCCGGTACAGCGGACTGCTGGAGGCCTCGGAGGCCGCGCATCGCGAAGTGCGCCGCCTCGACCCGCACATGCCGACGAGCGTGAGATTCACCTTGTGGGCGAAGGGCGACATCGAGGCGCTGCTCGCCGAAACGGAGGACGGCACCGACTTCGAGCTGCGCGTGATGGCCCTGCTCATGCGGGACAGGACCGACGAGGCGAGAGAGATCCTTCGCAGGGTCGGCGCGCGCCGGCTATCGCCGATCCTGGACACCATGCTGCGAGGCCTCGGCGCCCTCCTCGATGATCGGCGCAACGCGATGGGAATCCTGAATGCTGCGCTGGTCTCGCACAAGGACCCCGAGGCGCTCTTCATGCTCGCCGCCTGCCAGGCCTACACCGGTGACGGCCGGGCTCTGTCTTCTCTCACCCAGGCCGTCGAGAATGGCTACCGCGTGCCGGCGGCGCTGAAGACGAATCCGTGGCTCTCCGACCTGCGCCGGGCGGGCCGGCTCGACGCGCTCATCGAGCAGGCCGAGGCCGGGCGCCGCGAGGCGATGCGCGTCCTCGAAGAGAACAGAGGCCAGGAGCTGCTCGGTCCCATCTAACGACCGCTCGCCAACGTAGAATCCGAAGAGTTCAAGGGTGTCAACGGGGAAAGAGACATGACGCTAGCGGCGGGGTCGAGGCTCGGTCCCTATGAAATTGTCTCGCCGATCGGCGCGGGCGGGATGGGAGAGGTTTACCGGGCGCGCGATGAGCGGCTGAAACGCGACGTCGCGATCAAGGTCCTGCCCGTATCCCTGTCGGCCGATCCGGATCGCCTGCGGCGTTTCGAGCAGGAAGCCCAGGCGGCCGGCGCGTTGAACCATCCCAACATCACAGCTGTGTACGACCTGGGCTCCCACGAGGGGGCGCCGTACATCGTGACGGAGCTGCTCGAAGGCGAGACCTTGCGCATGCGGCTTTCGGGCGGGGCGATTGCGGTGCGCAAGGTGATCGAGTACGCGGTGCAGATCGCCAGAGGCCTGGCGGCAGCGCACGAGAAGGGGATCATCCACAGGGACCTGAAGCCCGAGAACCTATTCCTGACCAACGACGGGCGAGTCAAGATCCTCGACTTCGGCCTCGCGAAGCTGACGCAGAACGAGGCGCCGGGCGGCCAGACGAACCTGCCGACCGCGGCCGGCACGGAGCCGGGCGTCGTGATGGGAACGCTCGGGTACATGTCGCCCGAGCAGGTCAAGGGCAAGCCCACCGACCAGCGGTCGGACCTGTTCTCGTTCGGGGCGATCCTGTACGAGATGCTGTCGGGCGTCCGGGCGTTTCACCGGGATTCGGCGGCGGAGACGATGTCGGCGATCTTGCGCGAGGAGCCGCCGGATCTCTCGGCGACGAACAGGAACGTCCAGCCGGGCCTGGAGCGGATCGTGCGGCACTGCCTGGAGAAGAACCCGGAAGAGCGCTTCTACTCCGCGCGCGACCTCGCCTTCGACCTCGAGGCGCTCTCGGGGCTCTCCGGAGCCGCCGCGGCGGTTCCGGGTACCACCGTAAGGGACGCGAGGCGCCGCCCTTCGTGGCGGCTGCTCTTCGGCGCGGTCCTGGCGACCGCTCTGGTCTGCGGCCTGGCGGCCTACGTTGCCGTTACCCGGGCCGGCAACCGTCCGCCCCCTTCGTTCCACCAGCTCACGTTCCGCCGCGGCCAGATCCTTTCGGCGCGGTTCGCTCCGGATGGGCAGACGGTCATCTATTCGGCGGCCTGGGACGGAAAGCCCGCGGAAGTCTTCGTCGGCCGGCCCGAGAGCCCCGAGTCGCGGCCATTCGGACTTGCGGGCGCGGAGGTCCTCTCGATCTCGAAGGCGGGAGAGATGGCCGTTTCGCTCAACCGGCATAGCGAGAGCGGCGGCTTTCGGCGGACCGGAACGCTCGCGCAGCTCTCGGTCGCGGGAGGCGCCGCGCCGCGCGACATCCTGAAGGAAATCGAGTGGGCGGACTGGTCGCCCGACGGCAAGAGCCTGGCGATCGTGCGGGTGATCCCGGGAAAGATGAGGCTCGAGTACCCCGCCGGAAAGGTGCTCTACGAGACGAGCGGTTGGGTCGGCCATCCGCGAATCTCCCCGGACGGCGACCTGATCGCCTTCATCGACCACCCCACGCCCGGCGACGACGGCGGGTCGATCGCCTCCGTGGACCGATCCGGCCGCGTGAAGAAGCTCTCGGAGCCGTTTGCCTCGGCCCAGGGCCTCGCCTGGTCGCCGGACGGCGAGATCTGGTTCACGGCGACCCGGGTCGGCGGAAACCGCTCGATCCATTCGACGACCCGAGGCGGAAAGGTTCGAGAGCGCGTTCGCGTGCCGGGCTCGCTGACACTTCAGGACATCTCGCGCGACGGCCGGCTGCTCGTGACCCGGGACACCATGAGGAACGAGATCGTCGCCCTGCCGGCCGGCGAGTCGAAGGAGCGCGATCTCACCTGGCTCGATTGGTCGCTGCCCGCCGCCCTGTCCGTCGACGGCAAGCGGATCCTGTTCTCCGAAACGGGAGAAGGAGGGGGAGCGGGCTACTCGGTCTACGTCCGCGGCACGGACGGCTCCCCCGCCGTACGACTGGGTGAGGGAAGCGCCCAGGACCTCTCCGCGGACGGCGAGTGGGCGCTCGCGATCGTCCACTCCGCCTCGGATCCGCAGCTCGTGGCCTACCCCACCGGGGCGGGCGAGCCGAAGCCTTTCTCGAAGGAAGGGCTTTCAGTGTACGGCGCGACCTTCATGCCGGACGGCAAGCAGATCATCCTCACGGCGAGCGAACCGGGACACGGGACGCGGGTCTATCTTCGGAACTTCGACGGTGGCAAACCGCGGGCTGTGACGCCGGAAGGTTACACGGGCGGCGGGATCGTGTCGCCGGACGGCAAGTGGACCCTGGTCGTCGGGCCCGACCGGAAACGCTACCTCTATCCGCTTTCGGGAGGGGAGCCGACGGCGGTCCCGGATCTCGATCTGCAAGACAGCGTGGACCAGAAGAGCCTCGACGGCCGTTTCCTGTTCGTCCATCGCGGAGGGGAGATGCCCGCAAGGGTCTTCCGGCTCGAAATCTCGAGCGGCAGGAAGGAGCTCTGGCGCACCTTGATGCCGGCCGACGCGGCGGGCGTTCCCGAGATTGGTGTCGTCCCAACGCCGAGCGGCGAGGCCTATGCCTACAGCTATACCCGGACGTTGTCGGACCTGTACCTCGTGGGGGGCATGAAATGACGCCGGCCCGGCGGCGTCAACTGAAATGGAAGCAGAACAAGCGCCGTGGGACACATAAGAAATGACTGGGAGGCACTCATGGTCTTGATCTCTGGCAAGCGGATTCGGGCGATCGTGACAGGACTCCTGGCGCTGGTCCTCGGCGCGGCGGCGCCCGCGGCGGGCCAGGAGAAGACCACCAAAGAGAAACATGCCCTGCCGACCCAGGGGGGCATCGTCTCCAAGGGCGGCGACTTCGATGCGATGAGGAAACGCCGGCTGATCCGGGTCCTGGTCGTGTACAACAAGACGAACTACTTCATCGACAAGGGCGCGCCCCGCGGAATCACGTACGACGCGTTCAAGATGTTCGAGGACGAGATCAACAAGAAGTACAAGACCGGGAACCTGAAGATCTTCGTCGCCTTCATCCCGGTCGGCCGCTCGGATCTTGCGGCGGCGCTTCTCGATGGGCGCGGGGACATCGCCGCTGCGAATCTGACCATAACGCCCGAGCGCCGGGAGATGGCGGACTTCTCGAATCCCACCCTGAAGAACGTGTCCGAAATCGTGGTCTCGGGGCCGGCCTCGGCGCCGATTACCTCCGTGGACGACCTCTCCGGCAAAGAGGTCTTCGTCCGGAAGGGATCGATCTACCACGAGAGTCTCGAGAAGTTGAACGCCGATCTTGCGAAGCGCGGCAAGCCGGCCGTGCAGTTCCGGTTTGCCCCGGAGACCCTCGAGGACGAGGACCTGCTCGAGATGACCAATGCCGGTCTCGTCCAGTACGTCGTCGTGGACGATTTCCTGGCGCGCTTCTGGGCGAGCGTTCTGCCCGCCATCAAGCTCCACCCGGAAGTAGCGCTCCGCTCGGGCGCCGAGATCGCCTGGGCGATGCGGAAGAACAGCCCGTTGCTCAAGGCCGAGCTCGACGCGTTTATCGCGAAGTACCCGGAGGGGTCGGCCGACCCGCAACATGCTGCTCCAGAAGTACCTGAAGAACACGAAGTTCGTGAAGAACGCGGCCGCCGACGAAGAGAGGAAGAAGCTCCAGCAGACGGTCCAGTTCTTCAAGACCTACTCGGACAAATACGACATGGACTATCTGCTGATGGCGGCGCAGGGCTACCAGGAATCGCAGTTGAACCAGAACGCGAAGAGCCAGGTCGGCGCGGTCGGCGTGATGCAGGTGATGCCGACCACAGGCCAGGACCTGAAAGTCGGGGACATCTCTCAGCTCGAGCCGAACATCCACGCCGGCGTGAAGTACATGCGGTTCATGATCGATCAGTACTTCGAAAAGGAGCCGATGGACCGCGTCAACAAGGGCCTCTTCGCGTTTGCCGCCTACAACGCCGGCCCGGGCCGGATCCAGGGCCTGCGCAAGGAGGCGGCGAAGAGGGGTCTCGACCCGAACAAGTGGTTCAACAACGTCGAGGTCGTGGCTTCCGAAAAGATCGGCCGGGAGACCGTGACCTACGTTTCGAACATCTACAAGTACTACATCGCCTACAAGCTCATTACGGAGACCGAGGAGCAGCGGCGCAAGGGGCGCGAAGAGGTGAAGGGAGCGAAGTAGCCGCCGGCGGGCGCCGGGACGGTCAGCGCCCGGCGGCGCCGTCCGGAAGGGCTCGGACGATGTACCTCTGCGGGGCGTCTCCGACGAAGTAGAACGGGTAACAGGTCACGAGCGTCAGCACGGGCGCGGGTGTCGGGTCGAGCACCGAGACGTCCTCGGGGCTCACGATCCGGATGTCGGCGACCCGGAAGACCTGCGACCCTCCGAGCGTCTCGAGCTCGATCGGGTCTCCGAGATGGACGTCCTTCAAGCCCCGGAAGAAGCCGTCCCGATGGCCGGCGATGCCCAGGTTGCCGGACCCGCCAGGGACGGCCGTCCCATCGATACGGCCGACCGCGCGGTTCAACGTGAAGTCGTCGGTGCCGTCCAGGACGGGAACCTCGAGGTGGATGGAGGAGATCCTGAGCACCGCGAGGGGAGGCTTGATCGATTTCTCCAGGCTTTCCTCGTAGGCCTGGATGCGTTTTTCCGACCAGAGGGTCGTGTCGGCGGGAAGGCGCGCCGGGAGCGCGTTCAGTTTCGCCGGAACAGTCTCGAAAGGCCCCGAACGTACCGCCCGGCGGGCCGTCTCGAACTTTCGCAACTCGGCGCGCTCGGACAAGCCCCCGTGGACGCGGATGCCCGCCCAGGCGGCTATCAGGAAGAAGCCGAGGACGAGGAGCAGACGCTCGAGGAGGCCCATGCGCCGCATCGGCGACTAATCTACTCCTTCGGGATGGAAGATCCGCGGGCCGCGTCCGTCCGAGCGGACGGACGCGGTTGCGGAAGAAGACGTGACTAGCGGGAGCGGCGCCGCCGGATGGTCAGGGCGAGGCCGGAAGCGAGCGACAACACGCCGAGCAGACCGACCATCGGAACCTGGCTCGCGGTCTTGGGAAGCTTTTTGTGGGCCGGAGCGGGAGCGGGAGCCGGCTCAGCCGCCGGAGCCGGGGCAGGCGCGGGCGCAGCCGCAGCCGGCGCAGGGGCAGGGGCAGGGCTCGGGAGCTCCGGTGGCGGAGGCCCTCACGGAGCGCTCCGACACCGTCTCGGGCGGCTTCTGCGAAATGATGACGGCGGTGACCCTGTCGCCTTTGCGGAAATCGCCGATCTGGGCTTCCTTGCCCTCGCGATAGATCTTGATGTTATGTTCCTGGATATCCTTGGACGACCACTTCCTGATGCCCTTCGGCCCGCGGACGATCAGGTTGCCCCCGGTCGTGTCGAGAACCTCGGCCTGCCTCACGTCGGTGACGGTCACGGGCGTCACGGTCATCGTCTCCGTGACCGTGGCCTTGACCTTCATGCCGGGCTTCAGGTCCGCGACGCCGATGTCCTTGCCGTCCATCTGGAACATGAACCCGGCGGGAACCGTGACTTCCCGCCCTCCGGCGGCCGACTTGAAGTCCACGACGTTGCCGTTGACCGAAACGACCTCGCCTTCGACGACACGCGTCTTCGAGGTCTTCATCGGCGCTCCCTTGGTTTCCGTTGTCTTCTGGCTCACCTGCGCCGAGGCGACGCCGACGGCGGCGGCGAGCAGACCCATCCCGAGAAGAGTGCGAATCCTGGCTGACATTTCTTTCCCCTCCTTACTTTCTTATCCTTCTGATTTCCGGTCACTTCCCGCCGCCGGGCAAGCCCCGGCGGCGCAATCGCATATCTTATCTCACGAGAGCAGTAGGCCTTTCAAGAGTCAATTTGACTGCCTCTCGGGGCAGATCCCGCCGATTGACGAGAGCCGATGTTGCGGAGCCGGGTTGAGCAATAAGTAGCTTCTTCTCTATGCATTTGCGGGAATGCCGGCCCGAAAATCGGCGTCTCTGCTGCTGCCCGCTCGACGGGTTGCCAGCCTTCGGCAGACATGGAATCCTCCTCATCTCTCATGACGCTCCCGCTCGAGCAGACGCCGCGGTCCGGACCGCGATATTGAGAAGCGCCCGTTGACAATCGCGGCGGGCAGTCGCCTCGGGCCCTACGAGATCCTCGCGCCGCTCGGCGCGGGCGGGATGGGAGAGGTGTACCGGGCGCGCGACACGAAGCTCGATCGCGACGTCGCGATGAAGGTGCTGCCGGAGGAGTTCTTCGAGGACCGGGACCGCGTCGCGCGGTTCGAGCGGGAGGCGAAGGCGCTCGCGGCGTTGAATCATCCTGGCATCGCGGCGGTCCACTCCTTCGAGGCGGTTGCCGGACGCCACATCCTCGTCATGGAGCTGGTGGAAGGCGAAGGGCTGGATGCGCGGATCGCGCGCGGGGCGATTCCTCTCGACGAGGCGCTCCCGATCGCGCGTCAGATCGCCGAGGCGCTGGAGGCCGCGCACGAGAGGGGGATCGTCCATCGGGACTTGAAGCCTGCCAACGTCATGGTCACGCCCGACGGCCGGGTAAAGATTCTCGATTTCGGTCTGGCAAAGGCCTTCGAAGCCGATCCGGCCTCGGGCAGCTCACCGCAGGTGACGCACTCGCCGACGCTGACCGCGCGCGCGACCGCGGCGGGAGTCATCCTCGGGACGGCCGCCTACATGAGCCCGGAGCAGGCGCGCGGCAGGCCCGTGGACAGGCGCGCGGACATCTGGGCCTTCGGCTGCGTTCTCTACGAGATGCTGACCGGCAGACGCGTCTTCGAAGGAGAGACCGCGTCCGACGTCCTCGCCGCAGTGCTGCGCCAGGAGGTCGACTTCGCCGCACTGCCGGCCGACACGCCTGCCAGCTCGCGCGCCTCCTGCGCCGCTGCCTGGAGCGAGACCCGAAGAAGCGCCTCCACGATGCCGGAGACGCGAGGCTCGAGATCGACGACGCGCTCGAGCCGGCCCGCGGAGCGCCAGTCCTCTCCGGCGCCCTCGAGAACCGCGAGCACGCAAGTCTTGCGTCTGGTCCCGTGGTTCGTCGCGGCCGGCATGGCCCTCATCGCCGTCTTCTCGCTGCGCCGCCCGGCGCCGGCCGC
>CAVUIX010000018.1:0-31216 GCA_963741435.1 uncultured Acidobacteriota bacterium
AAATCGTGGATCGCCAGGATGTTGGGGTGCGACAGGGCGGCGACGACTCTCGCCTCGCGTTCGAAGCGGGAAAGAGCCTCCGGGTTGGATGCCAGTTGTTCCGGCAGAACCTTGATCGCGACCTCCCGGCCGAGCTTCGGATCCCGCGCCCGGTACACTTCTCCCATACCTCCGGCGCCGAGCGGCGCGAGGATCTCGTAGGGGCCGAGACGGGTGCCCGCTGATAGGGACATTTCGGCCTAGAGGATACAGCCGCGACGGCGCCGCTTCAGGCGCTCGTGTGGCTGATCCGCTCCGATCGCGATGCTAGAATCGGCAAGAATCGCCGCCCCATGGCTATCGAATTCGTTCAGAACCATTCCGATCTTTCGACGGACAAGGGGTATCAGTTCAAGTTCTTCTGCGACAAGTGCGGCAACGGGTACATGTCCTCCTTCCGGGCGTCCGCCATCGGGATCGCCTCGTCGGCGGCGCAGATGGCGGGCAGCCTCTTCGGCGGCGTCTTCGGGAAGATCGGGTCCAGCTCCTACGAAGTCCAGCGCGCCATCGGCGGCCCCGCGCACGACAAGGCGCTCGAGGCGGCCGTCACGGAGATGAAGCCGAAGTTCAAGCAGTGCACCCGGTGCGGCAAGTGGGTGTGCGGGGAGGTCTGCTGGAATCACGAGCAGAACCTCTGCGAGCAGTGCGCGCCCAACCTCGACGAGGAGATCGCCTCGGCTCAGGCCGATGCGGCCCGGAATCAGGCCTTCGAGAAGGCGAGGTCGGTGGACTGGCTGAAGGACCGCGACATCTCCCGCAAGCAGGCGGCGGCCTGCCCCTCCTGCGGGGCGCACACCCAGGGCGGCAAGTTCTGCCCCTCCTGCGGCGCCAATCTCTCGCCTGCCGTCAACTGCGGCAAGTGCGGGACGAAGATCGAGGGGACCCCGAAATTCTGCCCCGAGTGCGGCAACAGGCTCGGCTGACTCGCCCTGTCATTCTGAGGAGCGGAGCGACGAAGAATCTGCTCCAGTCGAACAGCTGATCCGCCGGAGCAGATCCTTCGCTGCGCTCAGGATGACAAAGCGATCCAGTCTTCGCCCGAAGGAGCTAGTCGTCGTCCGGTTCGTCCGGCTCCTCCCGGCCCGGCTCCTCGGGCTCCTTCACGGTCATGATCTGGACGTAGCCCTTCGCCTTCATCGCGTCGTTGAAGGCGGGGACGGCCTTGCCGTAGAAGTCGTCGAACTCCTTTCGCGCGGCGGCGAGCTGCCCGGAGAGGAGCGCGTAAACGTCGAGCTCCGGCTGCGTGGGGGGATAGTCGGAGTTGCCGGAGACGTCGCTGCCGCTGACTCCGGACTCGGCCTGCAGCCAGATGAGCTTCAAATAAAGCTCGAGCGGGCCGCGGAAAGACTTCTGGTCTCCTTCCGCGAGCGTGGGCTGCAGGAGCTTGTCCTCGACGGCGCGGGCCTTCTTCTCGAGCTCGTCGGCCTGATCGAAGACGGGCTTGTCGGCCTTGCCCGCCTTGAGCATCCTGCGAAAGTCCTCGAGCTGTTTGCGCGTCCACTCGATCTCGTTGATCATCCGGGCGGCCGCGCTGATGTCGTTGTAGATCCCGTGCGAGAACTTCGCCGAGGCCGCGACATCGGCGTCGCTTCGGCCAGAGCGGGGATCCTTGAGAACGGTGAGCGGCCGCGTTCCGATCTCCTTCCCTTCGACCGTGAGCTTGACCGTGTAAGTGCCCGGGGCGACGAGCGGGCCCTTCTTGGGAACGGTGATGCCGTAATAGAAGACGCCGCGGTGGTCCTTCCCGACGAAACGCTTCTCCTCCCAGATGTGCGGATTGCCGGAGGGCGTCGTCCGGATGCGGACGTCCACCGTCTGTTCGTAGGCGAGGTCCCAGGCGACGCGGTTGATCCCCGCCTTGTTCGTTCCCTTGATGGTCCGGACCTTCTTCCCGGCGGAATCCCAGATCGTGATCTCGACCGGATTCTTCTTCGCCGCGGCGTTCTCGGCCTCGGCGTCGCTCTCCTTCTCGGGAACCTTCAGCGGATCCTTCAGCCAGTAATTGATCGCGGCGCCGTAAGGCGGGTTCTGGCCTTGCGCCGCGCCGGAGGGCACGAGGTTAGGGCGCGAGGTGGAGCGAAACCGGTAGGCCGGCCGCGGATCGAAGAGATGCGAGGCGGAGGCGCGAACGGCGTCGTTCAACTGCTCGAGGGGAGTCACGTCGTCCAGGATGTAGAAGCCGCGCCCGTAGGTCCCGACGACGAGGTCGTGGAAATGCTCCTGGATCGTCATCCAGTAAACCGGCGCGTGGGGGAGCTTGGACTGTAGCGGCTCCCAGCGGCCGCCGTCGTCGAAGGAGATGTAGAGCGCGTTCTCCGTCCCGGCGTAGAGAAGCCCCTTGCGGAAGGGATCCTCGCGCACGACATGCGCGTACGAGAGCGGGCTCTTCGGAATGTTGGAGGCGATCGCCTTCCAGGTCTTCCCGTAGTCCGCCGTCTTGAAGAGGAAGGGATCTCGGTTGTCCACCTGGTGCAGGTCCACGGCGATGTAGCACGTCCCCGCGTCGAAGCGGGAAGGCTCGACGCTGTCCACCGTGCCTTTGGGGGGCAGGCCGGGAATTCCGGGCGTGACGTTGGACCAGTGGGCGCCGACGTCCCTGCGTGATCTGGACCTGGCCGTCGTTCGTGCCTGCCCAGATCACGCCCTTCTCGAGCGGCGACTCGGCGATCGAGTAGACGACGCCGGCGTATTCGACGGAGAGGTTGTCCACGGTCAGCCCGCCGGAGTCGCCCATCATGCTCTTGTCGTTCGTCGTCAGGTCCGGACTGATCGCCCTCCACGTCTGGCCGCCGTCGGAGGTCGAGTAAACGTACTGGCTTCCCACGTACACGGTGTTGTGGTCGTGCGGCGAGATCGCGATCGGGAACGTCCAGTTCATGCGGAGCTTGATCTCCCCGGCGTTGGCTCCCATCGTCCGCTCCGGCCACGGGCTGACGGTGCGCGCCATGCCGGTCTTGGCGTCGAAGCGCTCGACGACGCCGGCATAGCAGCCTCCCCACACGATGTCGGGATCCACCGGATCGGGAGTCGCCCACCCCGTCTCGCAGCCGGCCGTCGAGGTCCATTGCGCCGAAGAGATCCCGCCTCCTCCGGTGACGACGCTCGGGCCGCGCATGGAGCCGTCGTCCTGCATCTGGCCGTACACGAAGTAGGGGATCCGGTTGTCGGTCGTGACGTGGTACATCTGGCCGATCGGCAGTCGTATCGACGACCACTGCCGGCCGCGCGTCGTGGAGATCAAGACGCCGAGGTCGTTGCCGATCATCATGCGGCGCGGGTCCTTCGGGTCCGCCCACATGTCGTGGTTGTCGCCGCCCCAGCGGATCTGCTCCGCGGTCTCGCCGCCGTCGTAGGTCGCTCCCATCATGTTGGACGGGAAGTAGACCTCGTTGGCGTTGTCGGGCATGACGAGCATCCGCGTGTAGTAGTGGGGACGTTCGTTCAGGAGCCGGCTGTGGTTGACGAGCTTCCACTTTTCCCCGCCGTCGTCGGAGCGCCAGAGCGATCCGCGCTGCCCCGTCTCGATGAGCGCGTAGACGCGCTGCGAGTCGCTCTGAGCGACGGCGACGGCGATCTTGCCGAGCGGCGGTTCCGGCAGGCCGTGCCCCGTGATCCGCTTCCACGTCGTCCCGCCGTCGCGCGAAACGAAGACCCCGCTCCCGGGCCCGCCGCTCTTGCGCCCCCACGTCTTGATGTCGATCTGCCACGCGCCGGCGAAGAGGGTGCGCGGATTGTTCGGATCCATCGCCAGGTCTGACACACCTGTGTTCGCGTCCACGAAGAGCACGCGCTCCCAGGACTTGCCGCCGTCCATCGTTCGATAAACGCCCCGCTCCTGCTGCGGGCCGTAGCCGGTCCCGATCGCCGCCGCGAAGACGACGTCCGGGTTGCGCGGGTCGATCGCGACGCGGGCGATCCGTCCCGTCTTCTCCAGCCCCATGTGCTTCCAGCTCTTTCCGGCGTCGGTGGACTTGTAGATGCCGTTGCCGAGCGACACGTTCGACCGGATGAACGGCTCGCCCGTCCCGACCCACACGACGTTCGGATCCGAAGGGGCGATCGCGATCGAGCCGATCGACTGCGCCGGCTGCTCGTCGAAGACCGGCTTCCAGTGAATGCCGCCGTCGGTGGATTTCCAGACGCCTCCGGAGGCCGCGCCGGCATAGCAGGTGTTCGGATCGCCCGGGCACTCCGACGACCGCCGAGACGCGGTTGCCGGGCGGGCCGATGAACCGGTATTTCAAGCCGGCGTAGGGATCGGCAGGCCCGGCCTCCGCCGGCGGCCGCCGCCGCGGGCTTTCCGGGCTGCGCCGCGGCCCGGGCCGGATGCCAGAGCGAGCGCGACGCGCCCGCTGCCGCGCGCGAGACTCTTGCTGAAGGTCGTCCTGTTGATCCTCGATCTCATCGTCAAGCCTCCGCACACTCCGCAGGACAGCCTTTTCCTCGATGCACAGGGATTCCGGTATCGGAGTGACTGGAGGAAGATTACATCGCCCGGAGGACGGACTCAGTGCGAGTGGGGCAAGGCTTTTGCATGGAAAAGCCATCCGGGTGGATCCGACAAGGCGTCGACGGCGACGCGGTGGACCGGCGCGCGGGTCTCACTGATGAAATTGCATCACTGCCGGGTTCGTCAGGAGTGGTTGCTGTCATTCCAGTAAGGATGAGACGTCAAGAACGACATGAACCACGGCTCTCGCGCTGGCGATCCTGCTCATGGCGGGAGGGCGCCTGGCGGCCGACACGGGCATGTTCCAGCTCTTTCCCTCGACCCTGCCGCCTGACCCGCTCCTGACCCCCGAAATGGAGGAATCGGGGTCGGGTCTCACACTCATGAAGGGCACCGTCCTGGTCACGGAGGCGGCGTCGGCCGAGGGCCTTCGGCTGGGACTGCCGTTCTCCGATCAGGCCCAGCTTTCCGTCGCGTCGCCGGTCAATTCGCCGGTCCCCCGCGTCAAGACCATCGGCGTCGGACCGGCCTGGAAGCCCGTGCTGACGGCGCTCGTAATGGGAACGGCCGTCGGTTACTCGACCGGCAACTCCGTGAAGGAGGAAAGCCTATGAATATGGCGGATTTCACTTCGCCAACGAGGGCTTCTTCGGGCGGACACACCTACGCCGGGGGCGTGGACAAGCTCGCTCACTTCGTGGACTACAACCTCGCGCAGGTGGCGCTCGCGAACACGTACCGGAGGATCGGCTACGCCTCCGGGCAGTCCGGCTGGATCGGGTTCGCCACGTCGGTGGCGGCGGGGCTCGCGACTGAAATCGGGGACGGGACCACCTACTTCGGCTTCTCCTGGGAGGACTTCCTGGCGGACGCCCTCGGCGCGGCCACGGCCATGGGGCTTTCGCGGAGCGGCTGGAACGATACCATCGGCTTCCGGTTCGGAACGTTTTCTCAGGACCCGGCCCCGTCCTGCTGCATCCGACCACACGAACGTCGGAAGGGACTACTCCGGCGAGATCTACACCGCCGACCTCAAGATCGCGGGGCTCGCGCGCAGGCTCAGGCTCAACCCGGGGCCCGCGCGGTTCCTCCTCCTGTCGGCGACCTACGGAACCAACGGCTACAGACTCGTCGCGCCGGAGCTCCGCCAGCGTCTGGTCGGCCTGGAGATCGGCGTGAACTTCTCGGAGATCTTTCGCAGCCTCGGTGTCCCGAGCGAGCCGCTCTGGGGCGAGGTTTTCTACTACTTCTTCGACAGCTTCCGCATCCCCTACACGGCGATCGGCGTCCGCTACGACGTGAACAACCACGAGTGGTTTGGTCCGACCGCCGGCCGCACCCGTTTCCGCGTCCCGGCCGGCTCCCGGTGACCGCGGCGAGCCGCGCTATTTCGCGCCTTGGACGAGGAAGAGGTGCGAGAGCTGGTATCCGAAGGAGTAGGCGTAGCTGTCGTAGTCGTCCGTCAGACGCGAAGGTCCCGATCCGCAGCGCCCCGGCCGTCTCGGGCCCGCCGAACGTGCGCAGCGGCTCCCTCCGGCCCGTCGCGATGTCGAGCCGCTCGGCGCGCACGGGAATCTGAGTGCCGCGGAAGAGGATGATCGAGCGGCCGTCGGCGCCCCACCGGAGGGCGACGTCCTCGCTGGTCGTCCCGGGAACGGCCTTCGGCTGCGCCGCCGCTCGACGGGTAGATCTCGAGGGGCCCGGTGCTTCCCCGGACGAGGATCGAGCCTCCGTCGGGTGAGACGAAGCCCAGGCTCGTCCCCTCCGGCGTCACCGGACGCGGCTTGCCGCCGGCGATCTCCTGGACATAGCAGCGCACGGCTCGCCCCGTCTCGGCGCCGCAGACGAGAAGCCGCCGGCCGTCCGGGAAGAACCGCGCCGTCTCGTAGCTGACGAGGCCGCCGGATTCGAGCAGGCGCTTCTCTCCCGCGCCCGTCGGGTAGAGCACGAGCCGCTGGGGCGATGCCGGCAGGACGCCGAGCGCCCACTTTCCGTCCGGCGAGAGGTCCTGCGGCGCCCCCTCGCCCAGGCGGACGACCGCGGACCCGTCCGTGCCGCGCAGGCACACCGCGTAGTTGTCGCCGACGGACCCGCTGTCCTCCGAGAAGAGGAGCGTCTTTCCGTCGGCGGAGAGCGCGATCGGATAGGAGAGATCGAGCCAGGAGAGCTCCCGCTCGGTCTTCTCCCCGGGCGCCAGGGCAAACATCTTCCGGAAGAGATCGTCCCGGGTGGCGAGCCATCGGCCGTCGGGACGGATGTCGTGGATCGTCAGGCCGCCGGCGCTCTCGATCGCGGTCCGCCGCTTGCCCGGAGAGCGTGACCGCATAGACGCTGAAATTGTTGTAGGCGGTGCCGCGCGGAGAAGAGCACCTCCTCGTCCGTCCGGCGTCCAGGCGACGCCCTCCTGTCCCCAGTAGCCTTCGGAGAGGACGGTCTTCTTGCCCGAGAGGTCCACGACGGCGACGAGCCCCCGGTCGTCGTATTTGATGGGATGCTCGAAGAAGGCGATCCGGTCCCCCTTCGGCGAAAACCGCAGGTCGCTCAAGTATCCGCTCGGCCTCGCAGAGGACCTTGCCGACGGGGAACTCCAGCCGGTCCTTCCCGTTGACGTCGCGGATGACGGCCAGGTCCGCTCCGTCGGGCGACCAGTCTGCCTCGCGGACACCCTCCAGGATCTCGCGCGGGGCCGCTCCCTCGAGCGGCATCCGCGCCAGCGTCCCGGTGAACAGGTTGTGCCCGATGTAGCGGGCGCGGGTCAGGACCGCCAGCTCGCCCTTCGAGGAGACGGAAAGCAGATGGACGCCGGAGAGCCCGCGGGCGTTGGCTCCCGGAAAATCGGGGCGCAGCGAGAAGATCTCAGGCGTGCTTCCCTGTGTCGCCGCGCTGAAGACGACCGTCTTCCCGTCGGGCGCGAAACGCGCGTTGAAGATCGGCTGTTGCCGGAACGTCAGCTGCGAGAAGGAGGGTCCCGCCTCGGCGCCGACGCTCATCTCGAGCCGCCGGCCGGCGAGATAGGACGCCGCGACGGCCGCGACGAGGATCGCCGCGGCCGCCACGCCGAGCAGCGCCGCGCCGCGACGAGGCCGGTCTCGCATCGACCGGCCGGACAGCCGGCGCCGAGAGCCCCGACAGCGACTCGAGATCGAACGCGAGATCGTGGGCCGAGTGGAATCGCTGCTCGGGGTTCTTCTCCATGCAGTGGCGGACGATCCGCTCGAGGCCGTCCGGGAGATTCTGGTTCGTCAGAGAGAGGTCCGGCGGGTCTTCCCGCAGGATCGCCGACATCGTGTCCGCGGCGGAGTCTCCGTGGAAGGCGCGCTTGCCCGAGAGCATCTCGTAGAGGATCGCGCCGAAGGAGAAGATGTCGCTTCGGGCATCGGCCTGCCGTCCGCGGACCTGCTCCGGCGCCATGTAGCCGATCGTTCCGAGGACCACGCCCGGCTCGGTCCGCGGCCGCGCGTCGGCAGGTTCGTCTTCTCCTCCGGTCCCTCCCCGGTGTGCGTGAGCTTGGCGAGGCCGAAGTCCAGGATCTTCAACCGGCCGTCCCTGGTGACGAACAGGTTCTCCGGCTTCAGGTCCCGGTGGACGATCCCCTTCTCGTGAGCCGCGGCAAGCCCGTGAGCCATCTGCAGCGCGTAGTCGATAGCCTTGCGCGGCGGGAGCCTTCCGCCCGCGAGCACCGCGCGCAGCGTCTCTCCTTCCAGCAGCTCGCTGACGACGTAGGGCGCTCCTTCATGAGTCCCGATGTCGTAGACCGCCGTGATGTTGGGATGGTTGAGGAGCCCCGCGGCCTTCGCCTCCTGCTCGAACCGCCGCAGCCGGTCCGCGTCAGTGGAGAAGGACGCCGGCAGCACTTTGATCGCCACCTCGCGCCCGAGCCGGGAGTCCCGCGCGCGCTACACCTCTCCCATCCCTCCCGCGCCCAGCGGGGAGAGGATCTCATAGGGGCCAAGCCGGCTCCCGGCCGCGATCATGGATGTCCGAACGCTCGCGTCTTCACGAGCCCGCTCGACAGGATGAGTCGAGATCCCGGTCGCGCGCGAGAACGTCACAGGCGTTCTCATCGCGAGAACAGCGATGAGACAGTCGATCGTGGAGCGCACCGTGATTCCTTTCCGGCGGAGCGCGCGATACACGTCTGCTGCCCGAAAGTAGGAATCGATCCCCGCTGGCTCGAGGAACACCAGCTCTCGAAAGAGGACCGCGAGATCCGCGCGGCCTTTCTCCTGACGAAGTCCCTGAAACACCTCCGAAACAATGACGCCGCAGGTGCAGACTTCATCTTCGCCGGCGATCAGCTTTCCGAGGGCCCGCTCCTCGGGACGATTGAAAGCCGTTCAGGAAGTCTGCCCATACGGACGTGTCGACGAGGATCCTCAAGAGCGGCGGCGCCCGCGTCGGCGCAGGGCGTCGAGATCCCCTTCCCAGCGCAGTTTTCCCTCGAACCGCAAGAGGGCCGAGAGCCTTCGCCGGCGAGCGTAGTCGCGCAGCGCCTCGTTGATGACCGCCGTCTTGGTCCTGCCGGGACCGGCCTCCATCGCCGCTTTCAACGCCTTTTCGTCGAGGTCGAGGGTGGTCCTCATATCTGCCTCCGGATGCAGATTCTAGGACACCTTCTTATGCATTGCGAACGGACCCCTTGCCGCGAGCCTCTCCGAGGCTTCCAGCGGGATCCTAGCCTCGAAGGGACGAGTCGTAGTCCTGGCCGTAGCAGGCCACGAGCAGCTCGAGGCTGCCGGCGGGGCGCAGACGCTGATCGTCCACGTTCTTTCCGCGGATGACGCGGATCGCGCGGATGCGGCTCGTCACGACGCGGTTGCCGAACTCCAGGCGCAGCCCGCAGGCGGCGACGATATCGTGCTTGATGACGCTGCCGCCCCAGGTGCAGCCGGAGATCGAGAGCCGCACCGGAGAAACGCCCTGGCGGTCGAACCATCCGCCCCACACGCTGTAGGTGGAGTCGCCCAGCACGCTGATGCAATAGACCGAGTTTTCCGTCGCGACGACCACGCGGTCGCCGCGGCGCAGCTCGGATTTCTGGACCGGCTGGGAGAGCCGGCCCTGTTCCAGGATGGCGTTCACCGTCCGGGCGCGAGCGATCATGCTGTCTGACTCAATTCTGCCTCAAAACCGGCCGGGAGGATTCTATCCATTAGCATTCCCGCATGCGACTCCCGCTGGTCTTCAAAACTGCCGCTGCATTCGCCGGATTCCTGGGCCTCGCGGCCGGCGCGCCGGGTGCCGGGCCGCCCCCGATCCAGAAGCGCCTGGAGACCATGGTCCGGGCATTTCCCGGAACGCTCGGCATCGCCGTCAAGAACCTGGACTCGGGCGAGGTCTTCGCGGTCAACGGCGACATGCGGTTTCCGACGGCAAGCCTGATCAAGGTCGCGGTCATGGTCGAGACGTACCACCAGATCGCGGAAGGCAAGTTCGGTGCCGAAACGGCCGTGACGCTCGCCGAAGCCGATAAAGCGGGGGACGAACCGGTGGTCTTGAACCAGCTCCACCCCGGGATTTCCCTGACGGTCTCGGACCTGCTCGCGCTGATGATCGCCTTCTCCGACAACACCGCGACGAACCTCCTCGTGCGCCGAGTCGGCGCGGCAAACGTGGACCGGCGGATGGTGGCCTACGGGTTGCCGAACACGAAGATCTTCCGGCCGACCTTCCGCGACGGCCACGCCGACGTCTTCCCGGAGGAGGAGAAGGAGTTCGGCCTCGGCATGACGACGCCGAAGGAGATCGCGCGCCTGATGGAATTGATCGCCCGGGGAGAAGTCGTCAGCCGCGCCGCCTGCGACGAGATGCTCGGGATCCTCGAGAAGCAGCAGGACCGGGCCATGATCCCGCGGTCGCTCCCGTTCGATCGGGACAAGATAACCGTCGCGAACAAGACCGGCTGGGACGAGGAGAAGCTCCCCGACGCGAAGGGCTTCAGGGGCGACGTCCGGACCGACGCGGCCTACGTGAAGAGCCCGAAGGCGCGCTACGTCATCGCCATCTGCGCCCGCCAGGTCAGGGACAAGAGCCCCACCGTGGACAACCAGGCCCTCGTCACGGGAGCCGCCCTCTCCCGGATGGTCTACGACCATTTCAACGCTATCCGCTGAAGGCGAGCCGCTACCGCTTTGCTGCGGCGGTCCAGTTGACGACGAGGTTCAAGAGCGCGTTGGCCTTCTGGCCATGGTCCAGGATGAGAAACCGCTGGTGATCCGCCGTGGGGAAGAACTCGGCTCCGCTCGGCCGGGGAGGTCCCGCGAGCTTGAAGAGCGGCTTGGGCGCACCCATCTCGACGGAGTCTCCCTTCGCCGCGATCTCGACGGCCCAGACCTGGCCGGAGTACCCGTGATAGACGATTTCTTTTCCGTCGGCGCTCCAGTACGCGTAAGCCCCACTCTCCGTGGAGACCTGCCACTTGCGCCCGGGACGGGGAAAAGACGTCACGTAGATGTGAAAGTTGCCCGATTCCTCCGAGCCGTAGGCGAGCCACCGGCCGTCCGGCGAGAAGGCGGCGGGGTACTCGAGGAAGGGTGTCTGGAGGAAGACCTGCGGCTTGCGTTCGCCCTCGAGCGGCAACACGAAGATATCGAACTTCGTGTCCTTCCCGGTATCGGTGTAAGCGAGGTATCGCCCGTCGGGCGACCAGGCGTAGGCGTTCTTGTCGGTCTTCGACTCGACGAGCAACTCTTCATCCGCCGAGCCTGAGAGCGCTTTGCGATAGATGTCGTCGTGTCCCTTCCGGTTGGAGGAGTAGGCGAGCCAGTTCCCGTCCGGGGACCAGACCGGCGAAGTCTCGTTGGCGGGGTCGAAGGTGAAGCGGGTGCCGAGGTTTCGCGAGACATCTAAGACCCAGAGATCGCGCGTGCCCGAGGCGGGATCCCGGAGTGTCGCCACGACCCTCTTGCTGTCCGGGGAGATCGCCATCTCGAGATAGTCGGCTGCTTCGCCGAGCGTTCCCTGCGCCGTTCCGTCCCGCGAGACCCACTGGAGCTTCGACGTCGGCTGCCCCTGCACCGTCTGATAGACGAGGACTCCGTTCTGGGACGCGGAGAAGATGCCGGTCGCCGCGGTCAGGGAAAGCAGCAGGATGTTCTCGGCAAGCGGCACGGCGTCTCCGGTGAAGGCGAGGCGATCCGCATCGAATGGACGGGCCATCAGCGTCCGTTCGCGCAGAAAGAGCAGGTGACCTGACCCGTATTCTGCCGCCGCGGGAGACCGCAGCAGGATCTTCTCCGGGCCTCCGTCGAGCGACGCGACGACCACGGCGTGCCCTTCCGTGGCGGCGTTGATCGAGCGGGCAAGGTAGAGGAAATGCTTTCCGTCGGGAAGGAACCGCGGATGGCGATGCGAGTTGTCTCCCCGCTTCGGGTCGAAATGGGTCAGCTCGACGGGGTCGCCGCCTCCCGCGGGAATCCGCCAGAGGGTCGTCGCCGAGCCGCGCGCGAAGACGATCACGCCGTTGCGATTCCAGGCTCCCCCTTTCGGATCGGAATCGGTGGAGCACAGCGTGACGGGCGGGCCGCCGTCGGATTCGATCGCCTTCAACTTCCCTCCTGTGAAGAATCCGATCGAGCGGGAGTCCGGCGACCAGAACGGGTACTGGGCGTCTTCCGTCCCGGGGAAGGCCCGGGCCTCGAAAGCGTCCAGAGAGCGCACGTGGAGCCGGATCTTGCCGTCAGCCGTGCGCGCGCTGAAGGCGATGCGGCGCCCGTCGGGTGAGAGGACCGGCGGGCCGGGTGTCGAAGGATCGAGCCAGAAGGTCCCGCCCTCGGGAGGAGCGACGGAGGACCGGAGCACGCGGACGGGCTCGCGCGGCCCACGCAGGAAAAAGAAAGCGAGCACGGCGGCCGCGGCGGCAAAGAGAGCGGCTGCCGACATCCAGAGGCGCTCGCGGCTTCGGCGCCGCGCGGCGACGGGCGCGGGCACGCCCGCTTGCGAGCCACCCTCCGCGATCCAACGGAGCTGCAGCGCGACGTCGTGCGCCGTCTGCCAGCGCTCCTCCGGATCTTTCGCGAGGCAGGTCTTGACGACCCGGTCGAGCGCCGGGGGCGCCATCGGCTGGATCGTGGAGATGGGAGCCGGCTCCCGTTCCAGGATCGAGGCGATCAGCGAGGCCTGGCTCTTCCCGGAAAAGGCCTTCTGCCCGGTCGCCATCTCGTAGAGGACGGCGCCGAGCGCGAACATGTCGGATCGGACATCCGCCTCTTTTCCCTCGAGCTGCTCGGGGGCCATGTATTGAAAAGTCCCGAGGATCGTTCCTTCCTGCGTCAGGTTCGCTCCTCCGGCCATCGTCGGAAAGGACGTCAGGACGGAAGCGGGACCGGCCGGCGCCACCGCCTTCGCGAGCCCGAAGTCGAGGAGCTTGACGCCGGACTTCGTCAGCATCACGTTGCCGGGCTTCAGGTCCCGGTGCACGATCCCCTGCCGGTGCGCCTTGTCAAGGGCGTCGGCGATCTCGATTCCGTAGCGCAGCGTCTGCTCGGCCGGGAGCGGTCCCTTGACCAGCCGGTCCGACAGCGTCTCTCCCTCCAGGAATTCCATGACGAGGTACTCGACGCCGTCCTGGTTGCCGACGTCGTAGAGCGCGCAGATGTGCGGATGGGAGAGCTGCGAGATCGTCTTCGCCTCCCGCTCGAACCGCTGCCGCACCTCCGCGGAAGAGGAGAGGTGCTCCGGCAGGACCTTGACCGCGACGGTGCGCTCGAGCCGCGTGTCCCGAGCCCGGTAGACCTCGCCCATCCCGCCGGCGCCGACCGGCGACACGATCTCGTAGGGGCCGAGGCGGCTTCCCGCTGCGATGGTCATCTCAAGTCATTGCCCTTGGTTGTGCCAAGGATACACAGAGATTGGAGCCGATGAGAGAGGGTCGTGGACGAGGAGACCGGCAAATCCGACGAAGCGTCGGTCGTGAGTCCAGATTTCGACCGCTCCGTTGTCGAATGGCCGTCAAGCCGATCTGGAGATCGAAGATCCGCGGTCCCTGGATGCGAAGCTGCCCGGCCAGCCGCAGGAGCCGGTCCCAGAAGCCTTCGCGTGCCGTCCAGAGTTGAGCGCCAGCCTCGCTGATGAGCGAGTCCGGGAACCCGCGGGCCTGCCGG
Source organism: uncultured Acidobacteriota bacterium (assembly GCA_963741435.1). Classification (GTDB taxonomy): domain Bacteria; phylum Acidobacteriota; class Thermoanaerobaculia; order UBA5066; family Gp7-AA6; genus JAWOLE01. The sequence goes on from CAVUIX010000018.1 coordinate 13,591, forward strand.
GCCCGTCGAGGGGCCGCCGGCGCTTTGAGGGTGGGTGACGATCGCCCAGAACTGGCGACGCTCGGGAGCGCGATCCCCAGCCGCGAGGGTCGCGGCTGGCCTCCTCGATCGCGCGACGAGCGGCCCGGTGCTCGGGCAGGGAGGCCCGGTGAGCGTAGATCAGGAGGTTCGTGTCGATGGCGATCAACGCTCCCCCCGGAGCCATGTATGCATGCGGGCGCGGTCCCGGATGTCCACCCGGGAGGCAGCCCTCCCTTCGCCGTCACCCACCGGATGGGCCGGTGTCGGGACCGGCGGCCTTCCGGCGGTTGCGCAAGTTCTCGTCGCAGGCTTCGCTCGAACAGCTCGCGCAGCGTCTTCCGGGACTCGGCGGCCACCTTCTTGGCCGCGATGAGGCAGTTCGTCTGGGATCTCGACGGTTGTTTTCATATGGGAAGGCATATTAGCCATAAATATGGGTGCGTTCGGCCGCTCCGACCCGAAGTGATGCCGGCGCGGGATCTTCTCGGAGGAATTGCCGCGACGGCCGACCGGATGTCGTCCATCCCTTCGCGCATGCGCTCGGCGTGGGTGCGGAAGGAGAGAACGCAGATCCGGATGGCAAAGCGGGCGCCCAGCATCGTCCCCGTCAGGTAGACCCGCTTCTTCGCGTTGATGCGCTCCAGGAGATCCCGGTTGATCCGGTTCAGGGCTTCGTCGTCGAGGCCCTCGCCTCTCCAGCGGAAGGCCACGATCGAGAGCTGGGGCTCGGCCAGGATCTCGATGCCCGGGATCTTTCGCAGCTCCTCCGCGGCCCACGCGGCCAGATCGAGCTTCTCGTCGAGGTTGGCGCGGAAGGGTCCGATGCCGTGCATCTTGATCGGGAGCCAGACGCGCAGGCCCCGCCAGCTCCGCGAGAGCTCCGGCGAGATCTGGTTGAAGTCCACGAGGTCGGGGTCCTCCTGCATGGAGGGGAGGTAAGCGGCCGACAGGGCGTGCGCGCGCTTCAAGGCGTCGCCGTCGCGCACGAGAAGCGAGCCGACCCCGTAGGGAAGGAAGAGGCTCTTGTGCGGGTCGAGCGTGATCGAGTCGGAGCGTTCGGCGCCCGCCATGCGCGCGCGGCCGCGCTCGGTCAGGAGAAAGAATCCGCCGTAGGCGCCGTCCACGTGGAACCAGAGTCTTTCCCGCGCCGCGATGTCCGCGAGCGCCGCGAGGTCGTCCACCGCGCCGGTGTTGACGCTGCCGGCGTTGCCGACGACGAGGAACGGCTGGAAGCCGGCCGACCGGTCGGCCGCGATCGCGCGCGCCAGCTCTTCCACGCGGATCCGGAAGAGCTCGTCCGACGGGATCTCCCGGACGTTCCCCTCCGGAAAGCCGGCGAGCATCGCGGCCTTCTGGATGGAATGGTGGACCTGGTCCGAGGCGTAGATCGTGCCGGAGAGAAAGTTCTCGGGCAATCGCTCGCGCCGCGCGGTGACGACCGCCGAGAAGTTCGCGAGCGAGCCTCCCGTCGTCAGGATGCCGCGCGCCGTCTCGGGATAGCCCGCGATCCGGCAGAACCAGGAGACGACGTTCGTCTCGATCTGCGCCAGGCCCGGCGCGGCGGCGAAGACGCCGACGTAGCGGTTCGTCGCTCCCGCGATCAGGTCGGCGACCGCCGCGTGCGGCACGCCTCCGCCGGGGATGTAGGCGAGGTAGCCGGGCCCCGCGGTGTTGAACCCCTTCGGAATGACTTTCTCGAAAAGCAGGTCGAGCAGCTCGCCGGCCGGCCGGCCCGTCTCCGGCAGCGGCTCCCGCAGCGACCGCGCCAGGTCCGCTGCCCCGGCCGAGTCTCCCGAAGGCTGCCGCGGCAGCGACTCGATGTAAGCGAGGATCCGTTCCGTCGCCGCCTCGATCAGGTCGCGCAGCTCCGAGACGGACAACTCGAGTGTCCTGTCCTCCGTCATGCGGCGCTCATTCTCTCCCTCTCTGGCATACTCTCCGAAGCGTTGTGGGGTAGTTGAATTGGTACAACGTCCGGCTGTTAACCGGAAGGTTGGTGGTTCGATTCCACCCCCCACAGCCATCGTCGCTCCGCGCTCCGTGACCGACGCGGCTGCGCCGCCGGCGGGCGGCTCGGCCGGATGCGGCCTCGACCGCCCGCCTCGTCGGTCACTCCGCGCTCCGCTCCCGCGGCGCGAGGCTCCTCCCTGCGGTTACTCGGGAGACTCCTCGCGCCGCGAACACCGGCGGCACCGCGGTGGTCTATAGGATGTATCGCTGATGAAAGGTCGGGCAAGCCTTACCTCCTGTCATCCTGAGCGAAGCGAAGGATCTGCCCTCGCGGTCTGGCTCCGTCTCCTCGAAGTGACCGGAGCAAGCGCCGGAGACGAGCGAGGAGCTTCGGCGGGAAGTCGCCCAGCTCGGGCAGGATCTCCGATCGCAGTAATACACGCACCACGATTGACCCCGTTGTGGACCCGAGCGCACGTGGAGCCACGGGCTGCTTGTGCCGTCCGTGGGTCAAACGCATCAGGTGCGGTCTCCCTTGACCTGTAAGCCTTGAGGTACGACTGGAAGAATACCCTTTGCGCGATCACCGGCCTCCGCGATAACGAGAGGGAGTGCCCCCTCCCGGCAGTTGCAGACGAGCTTCTCGGAGCCTATTCGCAGGGGTCAGGCGGATCGAGATGACGCTCGCCACCGGGACGCGCCTTGGGCCCTACGAGGTGCTTTCGCCGCTGGGATCGGGCGGGATGGGCGAGGTGTACCGCGCTCGCGACACGCGGCTCCGGCGCGAGGTCGCGATCAAGGTGCTGCTGGCAGCGGTCGCCTCCGACCCGGAGCGCTTGCGGCGTTTCGAGAAGGAAGCGCAATCGGCCTCCGCGCTAAACCATCCCAACATCGTTACGGTATACGACATCGGAGTCTCCGAGGGAGTGTCCTGGATCGCGATGGAGCACGTCGAGGGGGAAACCCTTCGCCAGCTCCTCGCCGCGGGCTCGCTCTCGATCAAGAGTCTTCTTGCGATTGCGACGCAAATCGCTCACGGCCTCGCCAAGGCTCATGAAGCCGGGATCGTGCATCGAGACTTGAAGCCGGAAAACGTGATGGTGACCCGGGATGGCTTCGTCAAAATACTGGACTTCGGCCTCGCGAAATTGACCGGTCCCGCGTCCGGCGGCGATCAGGACTCGAAGATGCCGACGATGACAGGCACGAGGCCCGGAATCATCCTGGGCACGGTCGGTTACATGTCTCCGGAGCAAGCCTCCGGGGCCGCGGTGGACTTCCGATCGGATCAGTTCTCGTTCGGCTCGATTCTTTATGAGATGGGTACGGGAAGGCGAGCCTTCCAGGGGAAGACGGCCGTCGACACGCTCGCGGCGATTCTCAACGAGGAGCCGGAGCCGATCGCCGCGGTAAACCCACGGGCTCCATCGCCTTTGCGGTGGATCGTCGAGAGATGCCTCGCGAAGAATCCGAACGACCGATACGTGTCCACGAGGGATCTCGCGCGGGAGCTCTTGGACGTCGAGCACCATCTTGAGGACTTGGGCTCGGGCCCGACCTCGCGGACGTCTGAGACATCGGCCGCGGCGCCGAAGGCGCGCGAAGTTCCCCCGGAGCAGACGTTAACCCAGGTGCGATCGCGCAAAACATGGATCGCCGTCGTGGCCATGGCCGTGTTGGCTACCGTTGTCGTTGGTTGGTTCTGGCATCGCTCGTCGCGGGTGCGGTGGGCCCTCGGTACGGCCATGCCGGAGATCACGCGCCTCGTGGCCGCGGAGGAGTTCACGAAGGCGGCCGTGCTCGTACGAGAGGCTCGCACAGTCCTCCCGAAGGATGCAACGCTGGAGGAGCTTTGGACAAAGGCCACGTGGGAGGTCTCATTCGAGAGCGTTCCCTCGGGGGCCGACGTCTCGTTCCGGCCATACCGCGGCGATGCGATTGCCTGGGAGAATCTCGGGAAGACGCCGCTCCAGAAGATCCGCGTGCCACAGAACTACTATGTCTGGCGGGTTGAAAAGCCAGGGTTCGCCACAGCCTACTGGATTTTGCCGGGCTCGCCGGGCCGGCAGTTCTCAATCGAGCGGACCTTCCGGCTCAACCCGGAGAAGGACCTCCTGCCCGGGATGGTCGGCGTACCGGGGGGAGAAACCGTACTTGCGATTCCGGGTCTCGATCATCTCCCCGAAGTCCCGCTCGACGACTACCTCATCGACCGACACGAGGTCACCAATGAGGAGTACAGGAAGTTCGTCGACGCCGGGGGGTACCAAAAGCGCGAGTTCTGGAAGCAGCCCTTCATCAAGGATGGGCTGACGCAGCAATGGAAGGAGGCGGTCGCTCTCTTCCGCGACACGACGGGACGCCCCGCCCCCGCGACGTGGGAAGTGGGCAGCTTTCCGAAGGGGCTGGAGAAACACCCGGTTGCCGGCGTCAGCTGGTACGAGGCAGCGGCTTACGCCGAGTTCGCGGGCAAGAGCCTCCCCACGATCTACCACTGGAATCGGGCCGCGCAAACGTACGCCGGCATGCTGATCGTTCCCGGGAGCAACTTCTCGGGCTCGGGAACGGTCCCGGTCGGAGGCGCCGGCACCCTGAGCGGCTTCGGCACAACGGACATGGCTGGAAACGTCAAGGAGTGGTGCCACAACGAGGGCCGGGACGGCAAACGTTTCATCCTCGGCGGAGGCTTCGGCGAGCCGACATATATGTTCTTGGACGAGGACGCGCAGTCTCCCTGGGACCGCAGGCCGAATTACGGCTTCCGGTGCGTGAAGCTCCCATCGCCGCCGCCCGCGGCTGCGGCCACGAGAATCGTGGCCGCCTTCCGCGACTTCCGGACGGAGAGGCCGGTTTCCGACGAGATCTTCAGGGTTTTCAAGGGGCCCTATGCCTACGACAAGGGGGAATTGAACGCGCGGGTAGAGGAGACGGAGAGGACCGAGGACTGGACGCGAGAGAAGGTCAGCTTCAACGCTGCCTACGGCGGCGAGCGGGTCATCGCCCACCTCTATCTGCCGAAGAACACGCCCCCTCCGTTCCAGGCCGTCGTCTTCTTTCCCGGCTCGAGCGCCATCTTCCAGGACAAATTCACTGATTTCCAGTCAAATGTCTGGGACTTCGTTCCCAAGAGCGGCCGGGCTCTGATGGTCCCGGTCTACAAGGGCACTTTCGAGAGGCGGGACGGACTCAAGTCCTATTGTCCCGAGCCGACCGTCTTCTATCGCGACCACATGATCGCGTGGTCAAAGGACCTCGGCCGGTCCATCGACTACCTGGAGACGCGAAAGGACATCGACCGCACGAAGATAGCCTACTTCGGGTCCAGTTGGGGGAGCGAGAGAGCACCGATCCTTCTGGCGGTCGAGGAGCGTTTCAAGGCGGCGATCTTGCTCGCAGGGGGCTTCTTGTTCCAGCAGGCTCTCCCGGAGGCCGACCCGATCAACTTTGTGACCCGGGTGAAGCTGCCGATCTTGATGGTGAACGGGCGCCACGACAATTACTTTCCGGTGGAGTCGTCGCAGCTTCCGCTCTTCCACCTTCTTGGGACGCCGGAGGCGGACAAGCGTCACGTCATCTACGAGTCTGGCCACGCTGTGTTCGGCAAGGACCTGATCCGCCCCAGCCTCGACTGGCTCGACAAGTATCTCGGGCCGGTCAAACGTTAGCCCGCGCCCGGGACCTTTCCGTCCTCTCCGTCCCAGTTGGACCATGCGCTCGGCACCCGCGCGTCACACATCCCTCACACCGATATTCCGAGAGACTCGATGGGAGCGAGAAAACGCCGTTCTGACAGGGTTTTCGGATCCGGTCGTCCTGGGAGGTTGGTGGTTCGATTCCACCCCCCACAGCCATTTCCCGGATACCGCCAGCCACTCCGTGCAAGCGGGCTCGTCTCTTTCGGCTCGCGGCGCGACTGGGATTTGCTCGGGTGGGCCCGCTTTTGCAGCCATTCGTGTCACACTGGATGTCACGCCAGCGGAGGAGCCTCTGCCTCCGCTCGGTGGGAGGGTTGGCAAGAGGCCTGAGATCGGACCGGCAGCGTCTCAGCTGGCGACCGCGGCGGAGCGTTTCGCCAGAGACGACGGGCGCTTCCAAAAGAGCCTTCACCGAACTTAGCGATCGCTCCTGAAACTCACGAATTCAGAGACCTGACCCCATGCCATTTACCAACGGGTTACGGCGCGAGCGCACCCGGAGGAAGTGGACCCAGGAGAAGGCGGCCGAGGCGGCGGGGTTGAACCCGAGGCACTACCAGAAGCTCGAGGAGGGGAAGCGTCAACGTCACTCTCCGGACGCTGGAGCGACTCACCCGGGCGTTCGGCGTGGACCTCGGCCTTCGGGCCAGAGTCCGGAGTGGTGCCTCATCGGTGTCAGAAGCTGTAGCCCAACTCCAGGATCCAGCCGCCGAGGACTCCTCTCTTGGTACTCGTCGCCGTATCGCCAATCTTGGCCCCATGAGGCGCCACAGGGCCGAGCATGACGGCATACCCGCCGTCTACCGTTACGCTACGCAGAAATGGAAGCGCCACTCCCAGGCCAAGAAACGCGCCAGGATTCGGAGTCAGCACCAGGCCTCCAACCGCCCGCGGCAGTTCTTGCGCAGCCGCCTTGAGCGTGGACTCATCGTAGCCGAACGGGCTGTAGTAAACATTGACGGAGGTCAGTGTTCCGGATCCCGGGTCTCCCACTAGGACATCCGAGGATATCTTTACCTGGTCGTTCAGGTCGTGAGTTAACACAACGCCGGCTCCCAGCCCAAACGCCCAGTGTGTCAACGGGCCATACGAGTACACAGTCTGCACACTGACGGCCCGCGTTGAAGTCAAGATCCCGGAATACATGGAGTAGATCGCCATTGCAGCGTCACGAGCCTTGTTCAGCGCAACGGGGTCAAGACCTGCGTCTCGGAGCTTCTGAAGACTGTCATACAATATACCCCTCAGAATGGACTGACAATCAGGCAGCGCCGTCTCTTTTGCCGCTGGTATGTCGAGTGCAAAGCTACAGCACGGTCCCCCTTGCGCAAAGGCACGGCTTAGGCTTGCGGCCAGAACCCTGATAGGATCCGCGTCCGAAGGAGTCGGAGGGCCGAGTTTATCGTTTACACGGGCCGCCACCGACGCCGCGGTCAGCAAAGGCTGCACATCGACGGTGTCGGTTAGAGTCAACTGTGCCCATTTCAGATCCTTTGGTATGGTCGCTTTTGCCACCACGCAGCGGACGGTCGGCCATACGGGGACACCGGTCTCCAGCTCGGCCAGCTTTTGGGGAGCCCCACCGGCAGCCGGAGGCACGCTCTTCAGCCCACCCACGCCGGTAGACACAACCTGCGCAAAGCCGGCCTCGACGGGAGAAGGGACGGCCGACGCACTGTAGGCCGTGAACACGGGGTTCGAGCCGCTTCCGTAAAGATAAATCGTGAAGAGCGCTCCCGAATCGAGAAGCCGCTGGCTCGCCAGCGAAGGCGCGGGCGAATGTCCCTGGAGGATCCGCACGACCGTGGGTTGCGGAACATGATCGTCCACGATTGCGAATGAGACCCTCGCCGTCGGCGGAATGCGTTCGGCTGTGCATTTGTGTCTGGCCTTTGCCGCCACGAAAGCCAGCTCCCATTGGAGTGCGCCCCACTCGCCTCTCTCGTAGTGATCCAGGATCGTATCCAGCGACACATGCTTGGGAGGCTTGTCCGGGGAGTCAAGCGTGAGGTCCGTGTCGCAGACCGTGACCGCGGCGAAAGGAGTCGCAGGCGCCGCCGCCGTTGAGTTGGAGGTCTTGGCGCCGGAGCTTGCTCCCGCGCAGGGAAGCGACGAAACCAGAAGTCCTGCCAGGACTTTCAGGAAGGAACGTGCTCTCTCATACTTGAGCATTGGCCAATCTCCTCTCCCTTTCGGAAGCTCGTTGCCGCCAGATAGATAGTACGGTCAAGTGGTAGTCTGGCCAATCAATCCGGGAACGTGTCTAATGCATCGGAATCATTGACAAGGGACAGATGAAGGACTACTAGGAATCGGAGTAAAGGCAGGGAGGACTATGCGCGGCGACGCGCCCTTGGGGAACGGTCCTCGGGAGAGGATCCCGCCCCAGGCTTGCCGTTCACCTGATCCTGGTGACCATCGCGCGGTTGGCGGGACTCAAGAGCTGGCCCGGGACGTCACAGCACGAACGAATCACCCTTCTTCGCACGGTCAGACTCCGGGTCTCGTTGCTGGTACTAATCTCGGCCCCTACAAAATTCTCGACCTGCTCGGCGCGGGAGGAATGGGTGAGGTCTATCGGGCGCGCGACACGAGGCTTGGGCGCCTGGTTGCCGTCAAGATCCTTCCTGACGCGGTTTCGCAGAACCCGGGTCGAGTCGCGAGGTTCGAGATGGAGGCCCGTGCCCTTGCCGCGCTGTCCCACCCCAACATCCTTGCCATACACGACTTCGGTCAGAGCGACGGGCGCCTGTACACGGTCACCGAGCTGTTGGAAGGCGAGAGCCTGCTAGACCGAATGTCGGGCGGGCCTCTTGCCTGGCGCAACGCCGCCCAGCTGGCCGCCTCGATCGCCGACGGCCTCGCTTCCGCCCACACGGCGAAGATCGTCCATCGGGACCTGAAGCCCTCGAACATCTTCATCACTTCTGATGGGCGCGTGAAGATCCTCGACTTCGGCCTCGCCAAATCCACCGAGCCGGTGCTTGAGAACGCCGTCACCGAGACATCGCCTCCTGGAGGCGCCCTCTCTACCGACGGAGAGGTCGTGGGGACGCTTTCGTACATGGCTCCCGAGCAGCTTCGCGGATTGCCGGTCGACGGCCGAACCGACATCTTCGCGCTCGGGTGTGTCCTTTTCGAAATGCTCTCAGGAGTGCGTCCCTTCGTCGCGACGACGCCGGCAGACACCCTCTCGGCGATTTTGCGCGGAGAGCCGAAGCCCTTCGATTTTGCGAGATCCGGCATCCCTGAGTCGCTCGCCGGAATCGTCTTCCGGTGCCTCGAGAAACGGCCCGAGGACCGGTTCGACACCGCGCACGATCTGGCGATCGCCCTCCGGAGCGTCTTTTCGGACAAGCAACCCGCCGTAACGCCACGGAACGGCCGGCGCTCGAGGCTTCGGCCGTGGCTCGTGACAGCCGTCGGCGCGGCAGCGGCGCTCACGATCCTCGTGGCTCTCCTCAAGTGGCCGTGGACCTCCGCGACGAGCGGTCCCGGAGAAATGGACTGGGGACCGCCGCGTCCGATCACGAGCGCACCGGGATGGGAGGCGGAGCCGACCTTTTCGCCCGACGGCACGCTCGTCGCCTACAGCTCGAACGCGTCAGGGAAGGCGGACATCTGGGTCGCTGATCCCGACGGCGGCGAGCCCCTTCGCGTGACGGATGACCCTGGCGAAAACAGGAAGCCCGCCTGGTTCCGGATGGGCGCGCGATTGCTTTCGTGTCCACGCGGAATGGGTCGTCTTCCGTCTGGAAGGTCTCCCGTCTCGGTGGAAGTGCCAGCCTGCTGATCGAGGACGCGGACATGCCAGCCGTCTCCGCCGACGGTATGCGCATCGCGTTCGTACGGCGCGGCCCGACCGGACTCGCACGCGTCTGGGTGGCGCCGCTTGCGGACTCGTCCCGTGCCGAGCGCGTGACGGGAGACGACGGCGGCGAATGGGACCACATGGACCCCGCCTGGTCCCCGGACGGAACACTTCTATGCTATTCGGGCTTCTCCGACCTCTGGCTCGTTCCTACCGGCGGCGGGAAGGCGCGAAGGCTGACCAGGGAAGGGAAAACCGATAGAGAGCCGGTCTTCACGCCCAACGGCAGATCCGTCCTGTTCACCTCGACTCGAGTCATACCCCAGTCGATCTGGCGAGTTTCTCTGGACGGAGGCATCCCCGAGCGCATCCTGCCCGGGACGGGAGCGGCCAAGCATCCCTCGCTTTCCGCGACGGGCGCCGGCTCGTCTTTTCGACGGCCTCGAAGGACCGCGACGTGGTCGTGGTGGATCGGAAGACGGGAAATCTCTGCCGCATCGCCAGCAGCCGGGACGACGAGACGCCCGCGATGTCCCCTGACGGGACCGCCGTCGTCTACAGCTCGAACCGCCTCGGAACCGATGACCTCTGGCTGGATCTGCTCGAGGAGGGGTGCCCCGGGAAGAGGCCTCCTCGCCGCCTCACGAGCTTCACGACCGGACCCATTGCCACTCCCGCCTTTTCTCCGGACGGACAATGGATTGCCTTCTTCCGGTCTTTCAAAGGACACCGCGACCTCTGGGCCGCGCCCTTGAACGGTGAGGCGCCGAGGATCCTCATCGCGGGGCGTGAGGACAACATACAAGCCGCCTATTCACCGGACGGCACCCGGCTCGCTTTCATCTCGAATCGCTCGGGACACGAACAGATCTGGATCCTTCCAATTCGAGCTGGCCAGGCGCAGGGCGAACCGTGGCGTCTCACGGAAGGGGACGTGACAGATACACTGCCGGTATGGTCCCCGGACGGAGGACGCATCGCATTCGTTCGCAGCGAAGAGGTCTGGGTTGTCGAAGCGCAGGCCGGGGCCAGGCCCCGCCGGGTCACGGCCGGCGCCGAAGCGCATCATCTCGCATGGGAGCCGGGCGGAGCCGCGCTCGTCGTAAGCGGCCTGTTCCGGACCCCGGCCCTGCATCCGCGTCGCGTCGAGATTGCCTCCGGGACCGCGGAGATCTTGAAGCCCCATGTGGTTCTCGGCGACAGAGACGCGGCCGGCTACATCAGCTTGAGCCGCGACGGCCGGTTCCTCGCCGCCGACATCACCGAGCTGAAGGGAAACCTGTGGATCACTTCGGCGTCCCGCAACAGGCAGTAGCGGGACGGCCCGGTCTATCGGCACCAGCTGAAGGAAAGGAGACTGCGATGGCTCAAATCATCCTGGATGCGGCGGACCTCAAGAAAATTCTCGGGATTGTCGACGGGAAGGTGCACGATGGTATTGATTATGCTAATAAACAAAAGGGAAAGGTCACGCTCACCGTGCCCGAGCCTTATGACCATTCAGTAGGAACGAATCCGCTCTCTAGGCTGATGCAATGTAATACGGTGATAGATGACTGCGGTGAACTCGGTGTTCTGATGGGAGTTTTCAATGCGATCGGGAAAAGGGGCAAGTAGAGTCCCGCCGCAACGGTAGATCACCGGCGTCCAACCGCCATGTCGGCCCGAGTGCCCGCTCGTCCTCCGGGGCTCTTCGACTTCGGTATCCGGAGCGTGGAGCTGATGCTCACGACGGGCTGCAACTTCCACTGCTCTTACTGTTACCAGGAGCGGAGGGGAGCCCGCACGATGGCGCCGGAGATTCTGGACGCGGCGATTCGTCAACTCGTCTCGTCAGGTCTGGACCGCCCATCGCTGAGCTTCTACGGCGGAGAGCCTCTTCTGGCGGCTCCGCTCGTGCGTCGGGCGCTGGAACGTGTTCAGAGATGGGCCCCGCGCCGGATGAGCCCGGAGATCCACATCGTAACCAACGGCACCCGGCTCGACGAGGAGACGACCGATCTCCTCGTCAGCCGGAATGTTTCGATCACGTTGTCCTTTGACGGTGTCGCCTCCGCGCAGAACGACCGGAGCCCGGGAAGTTTTGATCTGCTCGACCGACTTCTCGTGCGGCTCAGGCGAGACCATCCGAGGTATTTTCGCGAGCGTGTCGCGGTGAAAATGACGCTGACCTCGCGCAACGTACCGTTCCTCTCCGCTTCCTTTCAATATTTCGTGTCCCGCGGCGTACGGGACGTCCACATCTATCCCGTTATCCCCGACGACGCGGGCTGGAGCGCGCGATCGCGGCGCGAGCTGGACCGCCAGCTCGACGAGGTCGTCAGGCTCTCCATCGAGGAATTCCGGCGTTCCGCCGGGGTCCCCTTCCACGCCTTCCGGGGCGGCGCCGGGCAATCGACCGCCGACGGCGCCCCTGCGTGCGGGTGCGGCGGCCGGGGCTTCCTCTTCGTCGACGTGGACGGGACTCTCGCCCCATGCTCCATCTTCGCGCCGTCCACGCTCGCGTCGCCGCCGAGAGCGATTCGCCGGGCCGTGGAGAAGCTTGGGGGACTTCACTTGACTGACCCGGATCTTCCCGCTGCCCTGGCCCGGCGAGAGAAACGCGCCAGACGTCTCTCGTTTCTCGCCGGGCCGGAGCTGCGCCGGGGACCGAAAGGCCCCTGCGCCGCCTGCAAGGCTCGCCCCACCTGCTTCGTTTGCCCGGTTTGTGTCCAACCCGGGCGCCGGGTACCGGCAGTTTCACTGCGACGTAAACCGTCTCCTCGCGCGGCACAGGAGCGAATTCCAGCGCCGAACCAGGAACCTTCCAGCTCCGCTGTCAAAGGTGACCGAGATGCGGCGCCGAGAGGACTCCGCCGCCTCCATCTAAGGAGACCACGATGGCCAACGTGCTGAAGACTGCCACAAGCAGCGATTTCCCCCTGGATGCTTCCCCTGCAGATCACAAGCCCGGTGTCAGCGATTTTCTGACGATTCAGTCGCTCGCGAACTTTTCCGCGATGGCCGGTGCGCTTTCGGTAGCGTGGAGTGCACTGAAGGCTCTGAATCCGAAGTTCTCGTCGATGTGGGTGCCGTATGTTGGTGCCCTGCTCTGGGCGTGCGTCTCGTTTCTCATTTCCCTCGAAGGGTTAAAGAAGAACAATAAAACGCACGCGGGTATCGTGGCCGGAGCCATTTTAATCGCACTGCTCAACGCGATCGTTCTCGGCAGCGCGGTGGTCGGTGTGGGACCGAGCGGAGGAAGGTGAAATCATAGTCCGGCCGCCGTGGGCCCGTGGCGCCAGGCGTTCGCCGGCTCCCGTAGTCGAGCCGGGGAACCGCCAACCGGGTAGCTCCGGGCCAGGAGTGCGAAAATGTATCCGAATGTGGACCCAAGAAAACCCTCAGAAATCCAAAAGTGGGGAAATTAACCGCTCCGGCGAAACCTCTCGAAACGTTCGGAAACAGCGAGTGTTAGGTTTTGAGCGCCTTGGTCTTCTTAGGATTTCTTTGGTCGGGACGCCGGGATTCGAACCCGGCGCACACAGATCCAGCCGAGACGAAGGGCAGAATTTCATCCAACGCCAGCTGTTCGCGGCGTGTGCGCGACAGGCGGGTTGCTTTTCCCGTCCGTCACACTTCCGTCACACCGTAGGCCCGAGAGGCTTGACGAGAGCGAGAAAGCGCCGTACTGACAAGGGTTTCCGGACTTCTTGATTCCTTGGAATCGTGGGTTCGATTCCCTCCTTTCGCACCATTCTCCGGTCCCTTCGGTGCAGGGTTCTGCCGGAAAATCCAGTAAATTCGGGCCTTTCCTCGGCATGCTCCTGCAGCGTCCGGCAGGGCGGGTTATCACATTCACATCACAGTCGATCAGGAGATAGGGGGGCCCCACGGGTCTTCCGGCTGACGCTCGTTCCGCTGCCGTATGCCTGCGAGCGGGCGGGCTTACGGCCGTGCACGAGAAGCTCTGTGGGCCCGATCGCCCTCGCGTAGAATGCTCGCCGCGTTTATCGCGGGGGCGTGGACATGGAAGGTGCCATCAGGGCCGACTGAATTGGAAGACTCGCTTCAAGATCGTTTGTCGGCGCACCGGCTACTCGCCGGCGCGCCGCCCGAGCAGCTCGCCTGGCTCGTAGCCCGCGGCCGCCTGGTCCAATTGGAGACGGGGGTCGTGCTCACGCCGAAGACCGGGCCGGTGCTCGGTCTGTACATCGTCCTTTCCGGCCACCTGTCGATTCACATCGACCGGGGCGCCGGGCCGCACAAGGTCATGGAGTGGGGCGCGGGCGATGTGACGGGGCTGCTGCCGTACTCGCGTCTGGTCGGGCCGCCGGGCGACGTCAAGGCCGAGGTGCCGACCGAGCTCCTGATGATCCCCCGCGAGGAAATACCGGCTCTGATTCGCGACTGCTACGAGCTCACCTCGATTTTCGTGCACGTCATGATCGACCGCGCCCGCCATTTCACGTCGAGCGACCTTCTCGAAGAAAAGATGTCCTCCCTCGGCAAACTGGCGGCGGGGCTTGCGCACGAGCTGAATAACCCCGCTTCGGCAGTCGCGCGCAGCGCCAAAGGGCTCACGCTTCGGTTGTCCGAAGTCGAAAGGGCTTCGCGCGCGCTCGGCGCGGCACGATTGTCCGAGACCCAGCAGGCCGCGGTCGACCGGGCGCAGGAGCTTTGCCTTGCCGCGGCCGGCGCCACTTTCGGGCGCTCGCCCGTCGAGCGGGCGGACCGGGAAGACGCCATCGCCGACTGGCTCACGCGTCACCGCACCGATGTCATCGCCGCGGAGGCGCTGGCGGAGTCAGCGGTCACGCTCGACGCGCTCGACCGGCTCGCGGAAGCGCTCGATGGCGAGGCGCTCCACGCGGCCCTCCAGTGGCTCGTGGCCGGCTGCTCGACGTACCAACTGGCATCGGAGATCGAGGCGGCCGCGTCCAAGATCCACAACCTCGTTGCGGCGGTCAAGGGCTTCACCTATATGGACCAGGCGACCATGCCCAAGCCGGTGGATCTCGGCCAGGGGCTGGCCGATACGCTGGCGGTGCTCAACGCAAAGGCGCGCGATAAGTCCGTGGGCGTGAGCCTCGAGGTGGAGGCCGATCTTCCGCGCATCCAGGCGTTCGGCGGCGAGCTCAACCAGGTGTGGGCGAACCTGGTCGACAACGCGCTGGACGCGGCGAAGAGTCGCGTCACCGTCGCGGCCGGCCGTCAGGGCCATTCCGTCGTCGTGCGGGTCGTCGACGATGGAGCGGGATTGCCGCCGGAGATTCGCGAGCGCATCTTCGATCCCTTCTTCACGACGAAGCCGGTGGGCCAGGGCACCGGCCTCGGCCTCGACATCGCGCGGCGGCTCGTGCTCCGGCACGGCGGAGAGATCGAAGTCGATTCCCGCCCCGGGCACACGCAGTTCAGCGTGACGCTGCCGATCGACAGGGCGAGGGGTTGACGTGGTGGCGCTGGCCTGTGAGCGCGAGGTCGGTTTCGAGGCCAGGTCGGCTTGGGGCGGCGACCCGATGGCCCCTTCTAGCGCACAGGGCCCGAGGCCCGGACTAACAAGAACTAGAATTCGTCCAACGTGTCCCTGACAGCCGGGTCTCGGCTTGGCCCTTACGAGATCCTGTCGCCTTTCGGCGCGGGCGGGATGGGGGAGGTGTACCGGGCGCGGGACAAGAAGCTGGACCGGGATGTGGCGGTCAAGGTCCTTCCCCAGTCCGTCGCCGCAGATCCCGACACGCTGGCGCGGTTCGAGCGCGAGGCGAAGGCGGTCGCGGCGCTCTCCCATCCGAACGTCCTCTCGATCTTCGATTTCGGAACGCACGAGGGCATCGCGTACGCCGTCATGGAGCTTCTAGAAGGCGAAACGCTGCGCGGGAAACTCGACGCGGGTCCCATTCCCCAGAAGCAAGCCGTGGACTACGCGCTGCAGGTTGCCAAGGGCCTCTCCGCAGCCCACGAGAAGGGCATCGTCCACCGAGACCTGAAGCCTGAGAACCTCTTCGTCACCAAGGACGACCACCTCAAGATCCTCGACTTCGGCCTCGCGAAACGGATCGAGAAGATCGCTCCAGGCGAGGAGACCAGCGCCTCGACGGTCTCCGGTCACACGGAGCCGGGCACGGTGATGGGGACTGTGGGCTATATGTCGCCCGAGCAGGTGCGGGGGCTTCCCATCGATCACCGCTCGGACATCTTCTCGTTCGGGACGATCCTCTACGAGCTGCTGTCTGGCAACAGGGCATTCCGGTGGGACACGGCGGCTGACACGATGGCGGCGATTCTGATGCGGGAGCCACCGGAGCTTTCGGGGTCGGGGAGGAGCATCTCGCCGGCTCTCGACCACATCGTCCGGCACTGTCTCGAAAAGAGCCCGGAGCAGCGGTTCCAGTCTGCCAAGGACATCGCCTTCGCGCTCTCGGAGGCCTCGGGTCAGGCGATGAGCAGCGGTGCGCAGGTTGCCGCGCCGGCCGGCGGGAAATCGAAAATCCTCATCGCCGTTGCGGCCATCGTCGTCCTCATTGTTGCCGGCGTCTTCCTCCTGCGGCGTTTCAACAAGACCGCGACGGAGGTCGGGGGCGTAAAGCGCGTGGCCGTCCTGCCGTTCGAGAACCTCGGCGCGGCAGAGGACGGGTACTTCGCGGACGGGATCAGCGACGAAGTGCGAGGAAAGCTCGCGTCGCTTCCAGGGGCGGAAGTCATTGCGCGAGGGAGCTCGATTGGTTACAAGAAGACGAGCAAGAAGCTGGAACAAGTCGCTGGTGAGCTCTCGGTTCGCTACCTCCTGATGGGCACCGTGCGCTGGAAGAATCGAACCGATCAGTCCAGCCGCGTGCACATCAGTCCCGAGCTCGTCGAGATTCGGGCAAACGGTCCGCCGGTCACGCGATGGCAGCAGGAGTTCGATGCCAGCTTGACGGATATCTTCGAAGTTCAGGCAGACATCGCGAGCAGGGTCGCGCGGGCGATGAACGTGGTGCTGTCACCTCCGCAGCAAACAGCCCTCACGGCGAAGCCCACCCGGAACCTCGAAGCCTGGGAAGCCTACATCCGAGGAAGAGAGATTTTTCCCCCCTTCGGGGACACGTCTAGGTGAGAAAGGCGATTGCCTACTACGAGCACGCGGTCGAGCTCGATCCTAGGTTTGCGCAGGCTTGGGCCTGGCTGTCGCGAGCGCATTCTGCAATCTACGAGAACACGGTTCCTTCGCCTGCCGAGGCGGAAGCCTCGAAGAGAGCCGCGGACAAGGCCCTGGCACTTGCGGCCGCCAGGTCTGAGAGTCTGCTCGCAAGCGGGTATTACCAGCGATACGTCGCGAAGGACTACACAAAGGCTCGTGAGAACTTCGAGAAGGCCTTCCGCGTGGCGCCGAATGACGCGGAAGTGCTCGTGGCCCTTGCAGATCTAGACGTCTCCGACGGCCGATGGGAAGACGCTTCGACTCGCCTCAAGCAGGCCCGGCGGATCGATCCGCGCTCGGTCAGAGTTTCTCAGCGGCTTGCCAGGAACCTCCTCTATTTGCGGCGCTACCGGGAGGCTCTAGCCGAATATGAACACGGCCTGGGTCTCGCACCGAGAAACCTGGGCCTGATCGAGGAGAAAGCAATGGTCTTCCTGGCCCAGGGAGATCTCTCGGCCGCGCGAGCTGTCCTTGAGCAATCCTCTAGAGACGTGGACCGCACAGACCTGGCGGTTGTCCTCGCCAGTTACGCGGATCTCTACTGGGCTCTTTCACAGCCGGATCAGGATCGGGTCCTCAAGACGACACCGGAGGCATTCGACGGAGATCTTTCGGCTTGGGCGATCGTCCAGGCGGAGATCTTCTGGTTGAGAGGCGAAAAGGAAAAGGCTGGCGAATTCGCGAGAAAGGCCTGTGACGCTGCCGAAGCACAACTGAGGGACTCGCCGAAAGATAGTCCTCGACATGCGTTGCTCGGCGTCGCGTACGCCTATTCGGGCCAGCGGGAAAGGGCTCTTGCCGAAGCTCTGAATGCCGTCAAGATTTTGCCAGTCGCAAAGGACGCCGACCGCGGCGCCTACATTCAGCTTCAACTGGTTCGCGTCTACCTCCTGGTGGACAAGCCGGAGGAGGCTCTCAATTCGCTCGAACCGCTTCTCAAGATCCCGTTCTACGTAACGCCAGGCTGGCTCAAAATCGACCCGACCTTCG
>CAVUIX010000019.1:0-96603 GCA_963741435.1 uncultured Acidobacteriota bacterium
AAGGGCCTGCCTCCCGCCGCGCAGCGAGGAAAGCCGGAAGGCCTCCTTTTCCTCGGCGCGGTACGCGTGCCACACGACGATCTCCGCGGCCCCGGCGGCGAGCGCGCTGGCGAGCGCGAGGCCGAGAGTGACGGCTGCGACTCGGAACGGTTTCATCGTCAACCTCCGTTTCTCGATCAGGTTCCCAGGCGTTTTTCCGTTTCAGTGTCGAAGAGATGCAGGCGGTCGAGCTCGACGGCGATCTCCAGCTTCTGTCCGACTTCCGGCGTGAGCTGGGGCTCGACCTTGTAGACGAGCAGGTCGTCCCCGACGCGCGCGTGCACGATGACCTCGTCGCCGAGAGGCTCGATGACCTCGACTTCGGCCGGAAGCTTCGCCTTCTCGCCGCGCGTCGGAATCGCGGATCGAGGATGTGCTCCGGCCGGATCCCCACCATGACCTTCCGGCCGTCGTAGGCGGCGGTCACCGGCTTGAGCGACGCGGGCACCGGCAGCGAGAACTTCGACGCCGCCAGCGTCGCTCCCCCGTCGCGGATCGTCGCTTCGATGAAGTTCATCGGCGGCGTGCCGATGAAGTTGGCGACGAAGAGGTTGTCGGGGCGGTCGTAGATCTCGAGCGGCGTGCCGACCTGCTGGATCCTTCCGTCCTTCATCACGGCGATCCGGCTCCCCATGGTCATCGCCTCGGTCTGGTCGTGGGTGACGTAGACGGTGGTCGTCTCCAGGCGCCGCTGCAGCTTCTTGATCTCCGCGCGCATCTGGACGCGCAGCTTCGCATCGAGGTTCGAGAGGGGCTCGTCGAAGAGGTAAACCGCGGGCTTGCGGACGATCGCGCGGCCGAGGGCCACGCGCTGGCGCTGGCCGCCGGAAAGCTGCTTGGGCTTGCGGTCGAGCAGGTGGCGAGATCTCCAGGATCTCCGCCGCCTCGAAGACGAGCTTGTCGATCTCGGCCCGCGGGAGCTTGCGGATCTTCAGGCCGAACTCCAGGTTCTCGCGGACGGTCATGTGCGGGTAGAGGGCGTAGTTCTGGAAGACCATGGCGATGTCGCGGCTCTTGGGGGGCAGCTCGTTGACGACCCGGCCGCCGATCTCGATCACGCCGTCGGAGATCTCCTCGAGCCCGGCGATCATCCGCAGGGCGGTGGACTTGCCGCAGCCGGAGGGCCCGACGAGGACCATGAACTCGTGATCCCGGACGTCGAGGTTCAGGTCCTCGATGACCGAGACCTTGTCGAACCGCTTTGCCACGTGCTCGAACCGGACGTCTGCCATCAACTTCTCCGATGCCCTGTCCCGGGGGCGCCGACCTTGCTTCGGGGGCGCGTCAGGATGCGAGCCGACGGCGGCGCGACCGTCGCCTCGATCGTGTCGCCACTCCTGCCGACCGTGCCGCCCTTCCACGCGTCCTCGGGATCGCCGGCGCCCCACTCCTCCCGGACGGCCAGCTTGAGCGTGGCCGGCGCCGTGCCGCGATTGACGGCCACGACGACGGCGTCCTTCGAGGCCTCGTCGCGTCGAAGGAATGCGTAGAGATCCCCGTCCGTGGCAACCGCGGTATGGGTTCCTCGCGAGAGAGCCCTGTGCGCGCGCCAGATGCCGATCAACTTCTTGTAGTCGGCGCGGAGCGCCTCGTCGCGGGGCACACCGGCCCCGGGGAGGATGTTGCGGCCGCCCCATGGCATGTCGCTGCGGTTATCGGGCCAGTCGCCGCCGGGCCGCGCCATCTCCTCGCCGTAGTAGATCATGGTATCCCGGAGGTCGTCAGCTACAGGAGCGCGGCGAGGCGGAAGAGTCCGACATTCCCATTGAGCTGCTTGAGCGCGCCCGTCACGTCGTGCGAGGAGAGGAAATGCGAGACGAGATGCCCCGGGCGCACTTTCTCGTGCGACTGAAGGTACTGATCGAAGGCGACGGTTCGCCCGCGGCCGACGAGCCACTCCACGGCGCTTCCGGAAAATGAGAAATCGAATCCGGCGTCGACCTCATCCCTCTCGAACCAGGGATCGAGCACGTTCGCGTCGCCCCCGGGACCTCGCCCAGGAGGAAGAATCCCTTCGGCAGCTCCTCCCGGGTCCGCCTCCGATGGGGCTTGACGGTATCCAGCTTGGAATCCGTCGATGCCCGAACGTCTCGCCCATCCGATCTGCGCCTTCATCAGGAAGTCGGCAACCTCCGGCAACTCGGTCTTGAAGTCCGGCAGGCCGGCCACGCACGACGTGATGTCGTCGGAACCGCAGGTCCCCGCCGCCCGGTTCCGGAACCAACCCTTCGTCTTCGGGTCCGTTAGGTAGTGAGAGTCGTAACCGGCATGATTGTAGACGACGGGCACGCGGGCAGACCGGCCGAGATCCTGAAGGACTCGCCGCTCAGCTCCCGCCGGCGGCCGCTTCCCTGGGAGTCCTGCCGAATCCGCGCAGCCCCGGACGGAGGATCGGGCGGACGCCTCTTGAGAAAAATGGTGTGTTCGCGTCATGCGGGAACCAGGCGCCCGGGTCTAATCTTTCAACGTTCGTTCCGACGACTGGTTTAGCAAACGGCGGGAGGGACGAACCAGGAGGCGCGAGGCTTCGGTTGAGTCTGAAAGGACACAGTCGGCCGCGCGCCTTCCGCTTTTTCGAAGGCCAGAGATCGCCGCGAAGTCAAGGGGGCGAAACATGGACGACCAGGTGGACGTGATCGGCTTCCTGGGAAGCGACGGCGCTCTGTACTGCTCCAAGGCCTGCGCCCTCAGGCAGGGAAGCTTCGCCGGCTACGAGGTCGATCAGGATGAGTACGAGAGTCTCGTGGAAAGCGAGTCGCTTTCGGCCGGCGGGCTCTGCCCGGGGTGCGGCGCCGAATTCGCCGTTTCCTGGCCCGACCGCGAGCCGAACTGAGCATCGCCGTCTCAGGGAGGGGACCATGCCGAAGATTCTCGTGGCGACGGACGGATCCCGCGGCGGCCACGCGGCGGTCCGGTTCGCGGCGCGGCTGGCCGCGGGGATGCGATCCGCGCGAGTCCACGCGATTCTGATCGGGACCACGCTGAGAGATTCGATCTTCGGGACGTCGGGGGTTCCGTTTCCCAATACCGCTCTGCCGGAAATGGTGAAAGAGGAGAAGCGCCGCGCCGAGATGATCCTCGCGGCCGCGGCCCGGGAATTTCGAAAGAGGGGCCTGCGGCCACAGGTCCGTTACATCGTCCCCGACGGATCTGGCGCCGGTCGCCAAGGCGATCCTGCGTGAAGCGGATCGGATCGACGCGGATCTGATCGTCGTCGGCAGCGCCGGCTACGGCGGCCTGCGCCGCTGGATGCTCGGGAGCGTCGCCAACCGGCTGACGCATACCGCCTCCCGGCCCGTGGCGGTCGTCCATCCTCCGCGTTCGCGAAGAGGAAAGTGACCAGACCGTAGCGTCGAAGGAGACGGCGGAACCAACACGATCTTCAATACACGCCGACCTGACCGTCCAGGATTTCGCGCCAGAGAGTCTCGAGGCGAGCGAGTTCGATCTCGCAAGACCGCCTCGAGCTCGGGAGCGAGATCCCCGGCCGGGCGCCCGTCCCGGAGGCGCACCCGGATGTCGGCGATCCACGGGTCCGCGACGGGCCGGCCGATCTGGCTGACGAGGCAGCACTCCGCGGCGGCGACGCCGGGAACGTTGGTGACCATGGACTCGGCGATCCGGCGGCTTGCGATCTGGTAGAGCTTCCCGACGTGGGATACGGGATTCTTGCCCGCAGCCGCCTCGAGTGTCATCGGGCGGTAGGGCGTGATGAGGCCGTTGGCGCGGTTGCCCCGCCCGGCTTCGCCATCGTCGCCGGCCTCGGCCGAAGTGCCGGTCACGGTCAGGTAGAGGCTCCCCTGCGCCGGGTCGTCGGCGGTATTGACCTCGACGGAAACGTCCCGTCCGGTGGCGGCTCTCGCCGCGTCGAGCGCGATGCCGCGCGCGCGCTCCTTCTTTTCGAGGTAGTCCTCCGTGTCCGCCAGGAACCGCCCCAGGAAAGCGCAGGAAACCGTCAGCCGGATACGCCCGCCGAGACGGATTCCCATGACCTTGATGTCCTCGCCCACCTCGGGACAGGCGGCCTTGACGTCGCTCGCGTTCAACCGGGCCTCCACCGCCGCCACCACCTTCTCGAGATCGCTCATCGGCGCGAAGCCGGCACCGATCGAGGTGTCGTTGGCCAGCCAGACGCCCTGGCGCCGGCCCCTCAGAAAAAGCTCGACCAGATCCGCGGATCCGGGCCGAGTCAGACATTGCAGCTTGACGTGCCGCCCGGGGTCGAGCGCGTGGAAGGTCCTGCGAAACCAGGAGCGCGAGCCCTCGATTGCAAGTTCCCGGACCGGGATCTCGGTTCCGTGGAACTCGCTCGTTGCGCGCCCGGCCAGGAAGATCTCCATCGGCTCGAGGACCTCACCGCCGCCGAAGGCCGGGCTCGCGGACCCCGCGCGGAGCAGGACCTTGTCGACGTTGTGGTGGAGGATCACCCCGAAGCGCTCGAGGTAGAAGCGAGAGAGCGATACCGAGAGCTGCTCGGCCAGGCCGTCACAGATCGTGTCGGGATGGCCGAGGCCCTTGCGCTCCACGACCTCGACTTCGAGATCCTCCACCGAGGGCTTCCTCAGAGCGCCGATCGTCAATTCCATCTCTTGCCTCCGATTCAACCAGGCGGCGGCCGCTTGAGCGAAAGCTCATTTTCTCCGCCCGCCGGTCTTTCTGTAGATCTTGAGCCGCGAGTCCCAGCCGGCGAGGCCCGCCGCGCCTTCGCGGCAACCTTTCGCGCAGGCCGATGACCAGCGCGCCGCCCGGGCCGAGCTCGCGCCGAATCCGTTCGAGCGTCCTTCGCCGCAAGGACTCGCTGAAGTACGTGAAGACGAGGTTCCGGCAGAGAATCAAGTCGAAGGGCCCTTGCGGCGTCTCTTCGCGGACGTCCTGACTGGAGAAACTCGACGCCTGCTCGGAACTCGGGCCGAAGCTCGAAGAGGCCATCCGATCGCGCAAAGGCCTTCTCCACCCACGCTCCTGGAAGCTCCCGGAGGCTCGAGGCCCTGTAGCGAGCCGCGCGTGCCCGCTCGAGAAGCCCTTCATCGATGTCCGTGGCGATCACAGCAAGGGAGAGATTCGGAAACCGGCTCGCGAGCTCGAGTGTCCACAGGATCTTCAGGCTGTAGGGCTCCTCTCCGGAGGCGCACCCCGCGCTCCAGAAGCGCAACGTCCGCTCGCCGCGAGCCGTTGCGGCGGCGGCGAGCTCGGGCAGGACCTGCGTGCCGAGCCGATCGAAGACGATCCGGTCACGAAGGAGGCGAGAGATCGGGATCCGGCAGAAGGAATCGAGGAGCGCCCATTCCTCGCGGTGCGCCTCAAGGTATGCGCGGTACGCGAAGAGATCGGGCAGCTTCAGATCCTGCGCCCGCCGCCCGATGCGCCGGCAGACCTGTCGGCGCACGCGCCGAAAGCCCGGCCACGCGAGCGCGAGCCGCGGCAGCGCCCACTGGAGGAATTCGACGCAGGAGGATTCCGTCATCGGAGACCTCGCGCGGGCCGGCCAGTCATGCCGCGCCGGGCGAGCGCGAGGCGCTCGGTCTGACATGCGAGGGTCAGAAGCCAGGCCTCACGCTCCCCGAATACCTCGGACTCGACATGTTCGCCCCGCCGGGCCGGAGAGGACCGGCTCGATGGTGCGGAAGAAAAACGAACCGGGGCTGGACGCCCGGCTACTCCAGCTTAAACGAGATCTTCGCGTTGACTCGATAGCGGGCGATCTTGTTCCCTTCCACCGTCGCCTCGAAGTGCTCGATGTAGATCGACCGGATATTCTTCAACGTCTTTGCCGCCTGCTTGACGGCCTCCGCTGCGGCATCTTCCCAGCTCTTCTCGGACTGGGCCAGAACCTCGATGACTTTCAGAACGTCTGACATATCGACCTCCTCCAGGCTAGACCCTACCCCTCGGGACATCGCCTGCAAAGAGTCGAAAGCACCAGAATCGCTTCGGGTTAGGCGCCAGACCACTTCCGCGTGAGCGTTTGAGAATGGGCTGTTGGATCAGGCGAAGGCAGGCGGAAAGCGATAACGTCATCTGGCTGGTTTCGCCGGCGCCTTTCGCACGGAATGCCGGATCGATTGCCAGCTCGGGGGCGCGAGGTTGCGGGCCGTGAAGGATGCGAGCAAGCTTCGCGCCTTCGGTTTTCTTGAATCTCTCGGAGAGAGCGGCTTGGGATTTCGCGAGCCGACCCGAGGCACGGGAGGATGATTGTCATGCGAGTAGGAGAGATCATGCGGACGCGCGTCGAAACGATCGGTCCACGAGAATCCGCCGGAGCGGCCATCGAGCGAATGCGCCGGGGGCGAATCCGTCATCTCGTAGTCCAGGACGGGCAGAAGATCGTCGGCCTTGTGTCAGACCGCGATATCGCTCCGGACTCTGAGCGCCGGCTCCAGACCGTCGCAGATTTCATGAGCACTCCCGCCTTGACCTGTGCTCCCGACACGACTCTCCGACAGGCCGCGAATCTCCTGCGGGGTCGAACGATCGGCTGCCTCCCTGTCGTGGCGGAAGGGAGAATTGCCGGAATCGTCACCATCACGGACCTGCTCGAGCTGATCGGCGGCGACGTCGAACGGCCCTTCCCCAAGACCCGCCGCTGGGTCACAAGGGTCGCGGCGCGCGAGTCAAACTTCGCGGAAGAGGCCGGACCGTCAGGTTCCCGCCGCCCCGCTAGACGATGAGAATGATCTGTTCACATCTGGCAGGGCACGCTGCGGGCATTAGCTTCCGTCCATTGGCTGCCCGGCGCTTGCAAACGCCGAGCGGACCGTCGATGAGGGGGCGCGAGATCGCAGTCGGCGCCAAAAGGCGCGAGCCGGTTCCGGCGCCCCCGCCTTCCCCTCGATCGACTCGATCCCCGATCTCGCCGGAAAGGAGACTCCTCATGACCGAAGAAAATCGCTCAGAAAAGCGCGTCGGGACGCGTCGAAACGCAGCGCGGAAGACCCACCATCGCACTTACGGGTACCGGGGCTACGGTTCAGGCTTCGACAGGGGGACGAAGGGATACGGCGGGACGGTGCACTGGGGGCGTGGATTCGGGGGAGTGGGTTTCCCCGGATCGTTCGGCGGAACAACGTTGCCGCAAGCGGGTCTCTTTACCGCGGAAGTGTGGCAACGAGGCCCCTATGCCGGTCTGGCTCCGAAGGGCTATTCCCGCTCTGACGACCGCATCCGCGAGGATATCTGCGATGAGCTCACACGGCGACCCGACATAGACCCGGCGCGGCTGACCGTGGCCGTCAAGGACGGCGAGGTGACGCTCCAGGGAACGGTCCGGGATCTTGACACTCGTCGACTCGTGGACGAGATCGCGAGCCGCAGCGCCGGGGTCAAGCAGGTTCACAACGAGCTCCGAGTCGCGAGGCTCCGGTCGAACAACCTCCTTCGGAGTTGAGAGCCCCGGTTCCGCGCCTGCGTCACGACGCAGGGGGAGCTGGTTGCAGGGCGGCCGGGAGGACTCTACGCGCCCTTCTCCGGCGGCGCTTCGCGGATGACCTCGACGGAACAGGGGGCCTGGACGGCGACGGCCTCCGAAACGCTGCCGAGCAGCAGCCGATCCAGCCCGTGCCGGCCGTGGCTCCCGACGACGATGAGATCCGCTTGCCAGTCCCGGCAATGCTCGATCAGCCGGCTCCTGGGGTCGCCGGTCAGCACGGTGCTGGAGAGCGCGAGCTTCGTTCGTTCGAGCAGTCCGCGCGCCGTCTCGACGGCTTCCCGAGCCGCTTCGCGGCCGGCCTTGTCAAGGCGCGCCGCCTCTCTCGAAGGGATCGACCAGGGGTTGGCGAGGGGCCGGACAGGTTGAGAAACGGAAACCACTCGGATCCGGCTGCCGGCGGGCCATGGGCGGCGCGCCATCGAGCGCGCCGCCTCCAGAGAGAAGGGCGAGCCGTCGGTCGCGAGCAGCAGCCTCATGCCCGGTCTCCGCCTCCCCCAGGGCGTCTGGCGCACGATCTCGACGGAGCAGCCGGCGCGGCGCACGACCGCCGCGGCGACGCTGCCGAGCAGGAGGCGCCCCAACGGCCCGAACCCGCGGGAGCCGACGACGACCAGGTCCGCCCTCCAACCGGCTGCGACGGCGTTCAAGGTGCTGCGCGGATGCCCGGGGATGACCTTGCTCGAAACCGGCCAGCCTCGCTCGGCGAGCTCGGACGCCATCCGCTCGATCCCGACCCGGGCGGCCTCCGTCTTCGTCTCGGCGAACTCCGGAACGAGGGCCTGGCTTGCAGCGAAGTCGAGCGGCTCCACGACCGTGGCCAGGAGAAACTCCGTGCCCTTCGGCCATGGGCGGCGGGCAATCTCTTCGAGAGCGGCATCCGAAGGCCTGGAGAAGTCGATGCCGACGAGGATTCTCATGAGAGCGGCCTCCTGAAGAAGGTGGATGCGGATCTTCTCTCAAGGACGCCGCCCCGCGATTGATGCGCTTCGATCACGACGCGCATCCAGGGATGGAGTATGTTCACTCTGAACCGTTCCGGCGGACCGGTCCGCGGGCCGAATCGCCGCCGCACGGCAGGAGGCGCCCACAGCGCCTCCTTCCCTTTTTTCGCTCCGAGGAGCTCGCCGGTCACACTTGATGTGATCGCATCAGGCGGAGCGGCATCGGCGCGATAGCCTTCGGGATGGTGGAGTCCCAGGCTTCGGAGTTCATCAACCGGCTTTCCGGGCGAGGTGAGGCGGTCTTCGCGAGGGACGCGAGCGAGCGCATCATCTTCTGGAACAAGAAGTGCGAAGAGCTTCTGGGCCTGTCCGCGCGGTCGGTGCTCGGGAAACATTGTCACGACGTCGTGGCCGGCCGCGATGCCTTCGGGAATGTCCACTGCCTCCACAACTGCCGCATCGCTTTCCAGGCCCGCGACAAGTCCGACCCCGTGCGCGAGTTCCCGCTGTCGGTCCGCACCGGGGACGGTTGGAAGCGGTTCGACGTGAAAACATTCTCGATTCCTTCCTACCACCCGTCGCTCTCGACGCTCGTTCACGTCCTGCGCCCGGCCGTGGACAACGGCTCCTGGAACGAAGAAGGGTCGGTCCCCGAGCCGCTCCGGCCGATTGCGGCGCAAGAAGAGCATGTCGCGTCTCTCACCAGGCGAGAGAGGGAGATCCTGGGGCTCCTCGGGCGGGGCATGACGACGGCGGACATCGCCGCAAGGCTCTTCATCTCGCCGGTGACGGTCCGCAACCACATCGCGGCGATCCTGCAGAGGCTGAGCGTTCACAGCAGAGTCGCGGCCGCCGCCCTCGCTTATCGCAATCACCTTCTCTAGCAGGCTGATCGCGGGACTGCGATCCCTAGAAAACGCTCGCGGGCTCCTCGGCCGGGAGGATCGACAACGCCGGACCTTCCGCCTGCTCGACGACCCGCGTGCCCCTCTCCGCGCAGAGCGAAGCGAGATTGCGGCGGAACCACTCCCGCTGCGTACCCCTCGCGAGGCTCACGCGCATGTCGTCGATCACGACGGGGATCGCCTCGACCCCGACGACCAGCGGCGGCTGGACCGTGACCCGGAAAAGAGCCGAGAGATCGTTGCGGAGCTCGCCGTCCACCGCGTAATCGTCCACGAAGTCCCCCGTGTCGTAGAGGATCGCCTTGCCGCCCCAGAACTCGATTCCCTGGACCACGTGCGCGCTGTGCCCCCAGAAGAGATCCGCGCCGGCGGAGAGGACCGCGCGGGCGAAGTCCCGAAAGTCGGAGCTCGCCCGGTTGCGCATGTTGGGACCCCAGTGGATCGTGAAGACGACGAAGTCCGCGGTGTTTCGCGCGGCCGCGATCGCCTTTCGGACGCGGTCGAGGACAACGGCCTCGGTCGAGATCGGGATGTAGTTGATGCCCGGCATCCTTGGCCCCGCGGCCCACTCTTCCGGATGGTCGGCGAAGGCCGTCACGCCAACGCGGAATCCTCCCGCCGCGAGCACTGCCGGGACGCGCGCGGCCTTCTCGTCCTCGCCCGCTCCGGCGTGCGCGATGCTGGCCTCCTCGAGCACACGGACTGTCTCGAGGAGCCCCTCCATTCCGAAATCGGCCGCGTGGTTGTTGGCCAGGCAGGCAAAGTCCACTCGGGCGAGCCGGAGGGTCTCGACCACTTCGGGCCCGGCGCGAAAGTAGAACGCCTTGAACCGGCCGTCGCGCCAGCGCTCGGCGGAGCGCGTCAGCGCGCACTCGAGGTTGATCAGAAAGAGGTCTGCCTCCCGGATCAGCGGCATCACGTCGCCCCACGGAGAGCCGAATCCCCGCGCGGCGATCGCCTCGGCGACGTTGCGGCCGAGCATGACGTCTCCGGCCAGCGCCAGACGCAGCGGCCGCAGGGGCGCCGGAGGCGGCGCGGTCACCGGCTCCATTCGTCGCGCTCCACGACGGGCACGGCTGGAGCGCGCGCTCGCGATCGAGATCGAGAGAGCCGACGTGGATGGCGAGCGGCGACTGCACCCACTTGTAGATCGAGTGCGTG
This sequence comes from uncultured Acidobacteriota bacterium, assembly GCA_963741435.1. Classification (GTDB taxonomy): domain Bacteria; phylum Acidobacteriota; class Thermoanaerobaculia; order UBA5066; family Gp7-AA6; genus JAWOLE01. The sequence continues at coordinate 10,473 of CAVUIX010000019.1, forward strand.
AAGAGCCGCGCGAACTTGTCGGCCCACGCCGCGAGCTGCTGCCGGCGATCGCTCGGGGAACAGGCTCGGCAGCGCCGCGCGCCACCTCGTCGGGCGCGATCTTCTCGCCGGCGTAGAGGGAGAAGCACGCGTCGAGGACCTGGAACGGCATGAGCTCGCTCTCGCCCGACTGATTGTCGGCGAGCTCCGGCCCCGCGGTCGTGCCGAGCGTCAGCCGGATGCCCTCGAACCCGAAGCGCTCGCGCGAGGCGGTCGAGCAGGGCGATGACGACGGTCTTCGGCAGGTTGGCGATGACGCTGAACGCAGCCCTCGAGATCGCCGCCGATGGTCGTGTAGCCGACCGCCTTCTCGCTCATGTTGCTGGTCTGGAGGAACAGCGCGCCGCTGGAGTTCGACCAGTTCCACATCCGGGCGCCGCGCATGCGCGCCTGGACGTTCTGCTCGGTGATCGCTCGGTCGGCGCGGGCCGCCTCGCCGAGCATCGTCTCGGCCGCCTCGAGCCTCGCGATGCGAAGGCCTCGTCGATCGGGAGCACGATGAACGGGGCGCCGAGCTCCTCGGCGATCTTGCGCGGCGGCGCCGCGGGTCGCGTCGCTCGAGAAGCGCGTCGGCATGAAGAACGCGTGGACCGCAGCTCGCCATCCTGCGCGGCGAGAGCGCCGCGCCGGGAGCGCCGGCGTGGATCGATGCTCGAGCGCGCGCCAGCGCGCACGAGGAGCGTGAGCAGCGAGTCGCGCCCGCCCGAGAGCGCGACGCCGATCGAGCTGGAAGGCGCCGGTCTTCTGGAAGTAGTCGCCGACGCCGAGCGCGAGCGCTCGAAGAAATCTTCGAGCAGCTCGTCGCGCGGCGAGCGCGTCGGCGCGCGGCGGCCGGGAGGAAGAACGTCGTGCCGGCGGCGGCGCGGGATACGCGAGGCGCGCTCGGTCGGCCGTCGGCGCCGTCGACGCGGAGCGTCGGGACCGGCGCGCTCGCGCTGGCGGAACGCCTCCTGATCGCTGCGCCAGGTGCTGGTCTCGCGGCGGCAGCGCGTGGTGCGATCGAGATCGACCACCGCCGTCGGCGAAGCCCTCGAGGAAGCGCGGCGCCTCGAGCATCGGCCGGCCGTTCTGGTTCACGTAGCCGCCGCCGTCGAAGACGAGGCCGTCGTTGCGCGCCGACGAGGTTCGCGTAGGCGACGGTGCACTGGTTGTCGGCCGCGCGGGTCGCGATCATCTCGCGGCGCGTCCCGGTCACGCCGGCGCGGAACGGCGACGCCGAGAGGTTCAGGACGAGCTCGGCGCCCGCGTAGCAGCGGCGGCGCATCGGCCCGTCGGGCGACCAGATGTCCTCGCAGACCTCAGCGGCGAGGCGTGCCGAAGTCGAACTCGAAGACGAGGTCGCCGAGCGGCACGCCGTACTCGGCGTCGCGGTCGAGAGCCCGGGGACTCCCGCGCGGAGAAGGTGCGCGCACTCGTAGAAGACGTTGTAGGTGGGGAGCTTCTCCTTCGGGCACGAGACCCGAGGACCTGCGCCCGCGGTGGACGAGCGCGGCAGCAGTTGAAGAGCGTCGCCGCCGACGCCGACGGTCGAGCGCCGAGCGCGAACACCGTCGGCGAGCGCGCGCGTGGCTCGCGCGCGAAGCGGCTCGAGCTCGCGCCGCTGGCGTCGCGACGAACGCGCGCCACTGGACGAGGTCCTCGGGCGGGTAGCCGGCCGACGACCTGCTCGGGGAACGCCGCGACCGTGACGCCCTCGGCGCCGCGGCCGGGCGAGCGCGAACAGTGGTCCGGTTGGCGAAGGCGCCGACGGTGGTGTGACGTACGCGAGTGCAAGAGAGGAAGTGGGGCACGGCTGGAAGACTACGCGCCTCGGTGAGGTTCGCGGATGATCCAGCTGGATCAGACTGATCAGCCGAGCAGGCGCCGGGCGGCACGTTGATACGAACGGATCTTGCGCGCTGCCCGGCCGGAGAGAAAGACTGGACAAGACCGACAGGCCTCGCCCGGGCGGACGCTCCGGGACTGGCGGAGGAGGAATCCATGGACAGGAAATGGACACTCGCAAGCGGCGTCGGACTCGGTGCAGCTCTGATGTATCTCTTCGATCCGGACAAAGGAAAACGGCGCCGGGCGCTGCTGCGCGACAGGGCCGTCCACGTTTATCACAGGACGGCGGACGGGCTCTGCTATGCCTCCCGCGGCGTTGCTCAACGCGCGGAGGCTCTCTCGGCCAGGACGCGGTCGCTCCTGACACGATCCTGGGTCAGCGACCAGGTTCTCGCCGAGCGCGTGCGCTCGAAGGTCGGCCACATCCTCTCCCATCCCGGATCGGTCGAGGTTTCTGTCGAGGGCGGCCGGGTCATCCTCGCCGGCCCGATCCTCGCCCGCGAAGTCGAAGACCTGATGGCGCGAGTCTCCCGCGTGCCCGGCGTGACCGGTGTCGAGAACCGACTCGAAGTCCACGAAGAAGCCGACGGCGTGCCCGGCCTGCAGGGGGGAATCAAGGCCGCCGAAGTCGAGGCGATCCCGCTTCCCCATTAGGAGCGGGACGAGATGGAGCCTGCGAAGCGAACGTTCTCCCTCTGGTACCTCGCGGCGGCCGCCCTGGCGCTGCTGCTCGGCCAGCTCCTCGTCTCCGCACCCCGGGCGGAAACCCTCTCCTACAACGAGTTCAAGGCGCTCCTGGGACTGAGAAAGGTCAACGACCTCCTCCTCGACCGGGACAGCATCTCGGGCACATTCTCCTCCGGCGGGCTCGAGCACGTCCTTTCGAAAGACAGGATCGAGGAGCTGAAAAAGAGCGGACCCGGGCCCTACCGCTTCACCACCGCACGGGTGGAGGATCCCGGGCTCGTCGGAGAGCTCGAATCCGCCGGGATCCGTTTTTCCGGCCGCGCGGACGGCAACTGGCTCTCCGTGCTCACGCGCTGGCTCGTCCCGCTCGCGCTCTTCCTTCTCCTCTGGTCTCTCCTGCTGCGGCGCATGGCGCCCCGGTCCGGCCTCATGTCGATCGGCAGGAGCCGGGCGAAGGTCTATATGGAGCGCAGCACGGGCGTCAGTTTCGACGATGTCGCCGGCATCGACGAGGCCAGGGCCGAGCTGGTCGAGATCGTGGACTTCCTGAAGAACCCGGATCGGTATCGTCGCCTGGGAGGAAAAATCCCGAAGGGCGTGCTCCTCGTCGGGGCTCCCGGCACCGGCAAGACCCTGCTCGCCAAGGCAGTGGCGGGGGAAGCGAAGGTCCCGTTCTTCAGCCTGAGCGGTTCCGATTTCGTCGAGATGTTCGTCGGCGTCGGAGCGGCGCGAGTGCGGGACCTCTTTCTTCAGGCCCAGGAGCATGCGCCAAGCATCGTCTTCATCGACGAGCTCGACGCGCTGGGGCGCACGCGCGCGGTGGGCTCGGTCGTGAGCGCGCATGAGGAACGCGAGCAGACTCTGAACCAGCTCCTCGCGGAGATGGACGGGTTCGACACGCGCAAGGGCGTCATCATCATGGCGGCCACGAACCGGCCCGAGATCCTGGACCCCGCGCTGCTTCGCTCCGGGCGCTTCGACCGCAAGGTCGTCCTCGACCGCCCGGATATCAAAGGGCGCGAGCAGATCCTGAAGGTCCACGCGAGGAACGTGAAGCTCGGAGCCGACGTGGACCTCTCCACCGTCGCCGCGCGCACCCCCGGATTCGTCGGGGCGGACCTCCAGAACCTGGTCAACGAGGCGGCCCTCCGCGCCGCCCGCCTGGGGAAGGAGGCCGTCGAAATCGAAGACTTCGACGAGGCGATCGACCGCGTCCTCGCGGGCCTCGAGCGGAAATCCCGCGTCATGAACCTCAAGGAGAAGGAGCGCGTCGCGCACCACGAGGCGGGGCACGCGCTCCTGGCTGAATCTCGAGCGTCCGCCGACCGGGTCGGAAAGATCTCGATCATTCCCCGGGGCGTGGCCGCCCTCGGATACACCAAGCAGCTCCCGACGGAGGACCGCTACATTCTGACCCGGACGGAGCTCCTCGACCGCATCGATGTTCTCCTGGGCGGGCGCGTCGCCGAGGAGATTGCGTTTGGCGAAGTTTCGACGGGCTCCGAGGACGACCTCCAGCGCGCCACCGACCTCGCGCGCGACATGGTGACCCGATACGGGATGAGCGAGAGTCTGGGCCTCGCGGCGTTCGAGGAACCGCGGCGGGCGCTCTTCCTCGACATCCCTTCCGCGGCGCGCAAGGAGTACAGCGAGGCCACGGCCCGCGCGATCGACGCCGAGATCCGGAAACTGCTGGAGTCCGCCCACGCGCGGGTCCGCGACACTCTGACCCGTCAGCGCCCGGTCCTGGACGCGCTGGCGCGGCTGCTCATCGAGAAAGAGGTCGTGGACCGGCAGGCGCTCGTCCAGTTGATCGCTCGATCCGGGCGCGCCGAGGCGGCCGCTCAAAGCGCCTGACTGGCCGCGCGGGGCCTGACCGCGCGATCCGGATGCCCTCAGTGGCGTCCGCTCGGGCTTCGCGGCGGAACGGTCCGCGGAGCGGGAGGGCGGAGCGCTCGGGCGGGCTGCAGGAGCGCGGACGCCGCTCGATCGCCTTTCACCGGTTTCCCGGGCGCCGTGCTCCCGCTCGAGCGGACGGACCCTCGCGGGCTCGGGAGGGCGCGTGGCCGGCGGCGCCATCTGCCTCCAGTTGCCCTTCTCGTCGCGCCGGTAGACCCGCCCTTCCGGGTCGCCGTAGACGTCGTTTCTCGGCCGGACCGGCTGGGTGCGCGGAGCGACCGCGCGCGGCGTGGGATAAGCGTTGCGCACCTCGGCGCGCTGCCCAGCCGAGAGCGCGCCCGTGCGCGAGTTGTACGCCCTGCCGTAGATCCCGATGGGACGGCGCTCGGTCGGAGCGTTCGTGGGAGCCGGGCGCGGGGACACCCGCACCGTCGAGCCCCAGCGCCTGTAGAGGCTGCCGCTCACCGCAGGCCAACCCCCGGCCCGCCACGGCACGACGCGCGTCGGCCGCGCGTCGCCGGGCCAGCGCCAGCCGCCGCCCCGCCAGCCCCACCCGATCGGACCCCACCACGGTGGGGGGAGACATCCCCAGACCCATCCGGGGCCCGACCAGCCCCAGCCCCAACCGAAGCCGACGCCGAAGCTCCAGCCCCACCACGGAGTCCAGGCGAGGCCGAATCCGAGTCCCCAGGTGACCGGCGGACCGTACCAGACGCTTCCGATCCAGGGCGGGTAGGCGTACCCCGTTCCATACACGACCAGGCCATCGTCGTCGATCACGGTGCCGGTGTAGCCGGGGGTGTATCCGACCCAGACGGAGTCCTCCGTGGCGTCGTAGACGCGCACGTACGTCACGTAGTGGAGCGGGGAGCTCGGCGGGATCGAATAGATGACCGGCGGCACCTTGTCGGCGACGGCCCACGGGCCGTCCGGCGAGCTCGCGAAGAACCAGACGCCGTTCTCGACCGCGTACCAGGTCGTGCCATCCACGAGGAGGACCGGCAGCGAGGCATTGACGACGTATTGGAGAGGGGTTCCCTCGATCGGCGCGAGCTTCGGCTCGCCGTCGTACTCGGGCGGGGTCATCGCCGTGGCCTTTCTGTCCACCTTCGCGGTCTGAGGGATTTCGTTGGCGATGAGCGCCTCGGCCGCCTGCGGCGTTGCGGGCACCGAGGCCTTCACGTTCTCCTTCGGGCTGTCGTCCGGAATTCTCCCGAAACTGGCCGGCAGCTTCCCGCCCGGGACGTACTCCCACGGGCCCTTTTCGGATGACGCGCTGAACCAGCGGCCCGAGATCAGGATGTAGGTCTTCTGGTCGGCCAGGTCCTTGAAAACATTTCCGGTCGTGTTCTTCACATAGAGAAGGCCCGCTTCGTCCACGGGAGTCCACTGCGGCTCGCCTTCGGTGACGACGAGCTCCGCGGGCGACATGACGACGAAGACGGCGGGGACCGGACCCTTCGCGAGCGACGGCTTCGCCGTGGCGCTCGGCCCGGCGGATGCGCCAGCGGCGGCTTCGGGGACCTCGCCTTCGAGCAGGTCAACGGGCTGTTCGGATCGGCGCGAGCAAGTCCACGGCTCTCGTCAGCTCGGCGGGCGGGTCTGCGGCGACGCTCCACGTCCCGTCGATCGCCTCGGCGCGCATCCAGCCGTCGAAGAGGTGAAGGTAGTGGATGCCCGCCGCGTCCTTGACGAGGAGCGGCCGCGTATTCAAGACGCGCTCGAGCGAAGTGCCCGGCATCGCGCGATAGACGGGAGCCCCGTCCACGCAGACGAGGATTGCGGGCACTTTGGAGAAGAGGATCCGGGGCGGATCGTTTCGCAGGGGGAGGGCCCAGACCTTGCGCCGCTCCTCGAGGATCGCGAGGCTCGCCTCGAGCCGATCGAGCGCGACCGCTTTCGACCTCTTCGGCAGCTCCCGGCGAAACATGTCGAGGTAGGCGTCTCGCTCGCCGGCGCCGACGGAAAGATCGCCTTCGGGAACTCGACATTCTCCAGGTCCACCAGGCGGCTCTCCTTGTCCACACCCGTGCGCGCCGAGATCCAGATCACGCCGAAAGTCGAGTCCGCCGCGCCCTGCGGCCGGACCGAGACCGCCGCGTGCGACTGGAGGCGCCGGCCGTCCCACGAATCGAGCTGCGGCTGATAAATAGTCAGCGTGGCGCCTCCGCTCGAGAACTGCCGCGGCCAGCCGTCGTCCGTCGGCGGGGACGGCGCCCGAGCCGCGCGCCGGCTGGGCGGCGAAGCCGATGAGCGGCTGCGACACGACGGCGAGAACGAGAAGGGCCCCGAGAAGGCCGCGCGAGCGGCGCGCTCTCACGAGGGATCCTTCTCCCGCCCCGCCGGGCCGAGGTGTCTGACGAACCAGTCGCCTGCCAGGCGCGCCACGGCCTCCAGGGTTCCCGGCTCCTCGAAGAGGTGCGAAGCGCGCGGCACGATCTCGAGCTTCTTCTCGCAGGAGAGCCGGTCGCAGGCCTCGCGATTCAACTCGAGGACCTCGAGGTCCTCTCCCCCGACGATCAGGAGCGTCGGCGCTTCGACGCGCGGGAGCGCATCGCCGGCAAGGTCCGGGCGGCCGCCGCGCGACACGACGGCTCCGATGGATCGGGGGCGGAGCGCGGCGGCAACGAGCGCCGCGGCCGCCCCGGTCGAGGCGCCGAAGTACCCGATGCGAAGGTTGCGCGTTTCCGGCTGCGCGAGGAGCCAGTCGGTGGCGCCGGCAAGACGCTCCGCGAGCAGGCCGATGTCGAAACGCAAATGGGCCGTCTCCCGGTCGATGGCCTCCTCATCGGCGGTCAGGAGATCGATGAGCAGGGTCGCGAGTCCCCGCTCCTGAAGGTCACGGGCGACGGAGCGGTTGCGAGGGCTCCGGCGGCTGCTCCCGCTTCCATGGGCAAACAAGACGACACCGGCCGCGCCTTCGGGCACGACCAGGTTCCCTTCGAGGGTGACTCTCCCCGTGGCGACGCGCACGAGGCGCTCCTCGCGCTTTTCGGTCTCGACGTTGATCATGGTTGCCCCCTTTCGTCTCAGCCGCCGGCGACGAGTTCGGCGAGCGATCGGTCCTCGTGCAGGTGTCGAACGGCTCTCGCCAGGATCGGCGCGACGCTCACGACCTCGAGCGGCAGGTGAAGCCCCGGCGGCGCGGTCACGGTATCGGTCACGATCACACGCCGCGGGTTGACCGCGGCCAGGCGTTCCTCGGCGCCCGCCACGAAGAGGCCGTGCGTGGCCGCGACGGCGGCGACAGGCAGCGAGCCCGCGGCGGCGAGACTCCTCGCCGCGGCCTCGATGGTTCCGCCGGTGGAGATCATGTCGTCGACGATCAAGGGCTGGCGTCCCTCGACATCGCCGCTGACCCCGTGCACGGCGACCTCCCGGCCGCTGATACGGGTCTTATGGACGATTGCCACGGGAAGCTCGAGGAGCTTCGCGTAACGGTCGGCGAGCCTGGCCGCGCCGAGATCCGGAGCGACGACGACCCCGTTGGCGCCGACGCCCGAATGGCCCAGAGCTTCGGCGAGCAGCGGAACGGCCGTCAGGTGCTCGATCGGCAAGGAGAAGAAACCTTCGAGCGCCGGACTGTGAAGATCGATGGCGACGACCCGATCGAGGCCGCCGGCCTCGAGCAGGTCGGCGATCAGCCGGGCTCCGACCGATTCCCGGCCGCTCGCCCGCCGATCCTGTCGGGCATAACCGAAGTAGGGAATCACGGCCGTCAGGCGCGCGGCGCCCGCGCGGCGGCAGGCGTCGGTGAGCAGGAGAAGCTCGACGAGGTTCGCCTCCACCGGCGGGCCGGTCGAAACGACGAAGTAAACGTCGTGCCCGCGAACGCTCTCGAGGACCCGCACGTGGCATTCGCCGTCGGGGAAACGCTCGAGGTCGCGCTTTCCGAGCTGCAGCTCGAGCTGGCCGGCGACAGCGCCGGCCAGGGAGAGCCCGCCCGAGCCCGAGAAGATCACCGGGCCCGTCCGGCTCGAGGCCTTGCGCTCCCGAGGCCGGCCCATGGCTAGCCTCTCCCGGTCGCCGCAGGGCGCTGCGCGAACTCCCGGAGAATTGTCTCGACCTCGGAATCCTCTGTCGGCTCGAAATTCTCGTAGAAGTAACCGACCGCTCCGAAGAACGCGGGGATCAGGGGACAGACCACTTCGTCGGCTTCATGCCCGCAAGGCGGCGCACGCTTCGCGCGAGCCGACCGGCACCGCCACGATGAGGAACGCCGGCCCGTGCTTGCGGACCGAGCGCGCCGATGCTCGCATGGTGGCTCCGGTGGCGAGGCCGTCGTCCACGAGGATCACCACGCGGTCCCGGATTCGTTCCGCCGGCCGATCCCCGCGGAACCGCGCTTCGCGCCGGCGGGCCTCGGCCATCTGTTGTTGCCTCACACCCTGGAGGTAGGCGCGGGAAACCCCGAGATAGCCGACCATCTCTTCGTCGACGAACTCCCCGCCATTGGCCGTCACGGCGCCGATCGCAAGCTCCGGCTGCCCCGGCGCTCCGAGCTTGCGGGCCACGAGCACGTCCAGTTCTGCCTCCAGCCTGCGGGCAACCTCGGCCGCGACCGGCACGCCCCCTCGAGGGATGCCGAGAACCAGGACGTCTTTGCCCCGGTACGCGCCGAGCCGCTCCGCCAGGACTCTTCCAGCGTCGATCCGGTCGCGGAACCCTGACCGGGATTGGACTTCTTCTTCCATCGCGGCCTCCCCTCCCCTGCTCATGCCCCTATCCGCCGACGAGGTTCGTTCGGTCCTGCCGCTCGAAGGACGGCGCCCCCGATCCGCCGTCGCGGCCTGACGTCAATCCCAGGGATTGACCGCGAGCTTATCGGTCACCTCTCGAACGCCGGGCGCGTGGCTGACGCACCCCAGGATCGCCTGCTTCTCGGGCCAGGTCCGCACCCTTCCCTCCAGGACGACCGTGCCGTCCTCGACCCGGACGCGGATCCGCTCGGCCTCCCGCTCGGCGCGCCGCTCGAGCGCCTCCTCGATCGACTTCCGGAGCTTCGCGGGATCCACCTTGACGGCCTCGACGAGGAGGCGGTTGCGCACGCCCCGGACGCCCGTCAACTTGCGGATGGCCGCCTGGGCGTCCTCTTTTTCGCGGAGCGTCGCGACTTCTCCCTCGAGCGTGACGAAGCCCTCGGTCACCGTGGACCGGATCTTCCGGTCGGGGACGAAGGCGTCCCATTCGAGCGCCGTGCGGACGGCCTGGGCGATCTCCGTGTCCGTCCTGTCGCCGCCCCCGGGCGTCTTGACCTGGATGTCGTCGGCCACGTCGAGCACACCGACGACGCGGTGCGCGGCTTCCCGGGCGGCGAGCTTCTTCGCGTAGCTGTTTACCGTGCCGCTCAACGTGACGATCCCCTGATCCACCTCCACGCCGACCTCCGTCTGGTCAACCCGCGAGTCCCACCGGAGCTCGAGGAAGACGTCCTGCTGAATCTCCTGATCGGTCTTATTCACCGTTACGGGCATGTCGGACCTCCTTTCACGACACCCCTACATCATGGTGCAGCACCCTGTTTCATTGCATGATTCGCCCGGATCATTTGCCGGCCCGGTGCGTTTGGCTCATGACGCCGAGACGGTTCCCGTTCAGCATTCGGGGAGCGCCGGACGCGTTCGCGCTGGGAACCCGCCGGCCCGAAGGAGGCTCTCTCAATGCTGCAGATCCACCTGCTCGACATGGAGCCGTCGCCGGCGGTCGAAGCCCGGATCCGGCGATGGGCCGACCGGCTGTCGCGATACTCCGAGGACATACAGAACTGCCAGGTGTGGGTCGAATCTCCGCACGGGCACCACCGCAAGGGAGACCTGTACGGCGTCCGCCTCCGCCTCACGGTGCCCGGTGAGGAAATCGCCGTCGAGTTGCAGCCGAGCGAAGAGGACGTGCACGTCGCCATCCGAAAGGGCTTCGAGGCCGCGCGGAGAAAGCTCCAGGATTACGAGAGGCAGCGTCGCGGCCAGGTGAAGGCCCATCCCCGCGCGCGCGGCGACGCCTCCCGCCGGCGGCAAGTCCTGCCGCGGCAGGACCGCAAGACCGCGGTCTGAAGGTCCCGGGCGGCGCAGGAGGGGAAAACGGTCGACCCTACGGGTGGGCGATGAGCTCCTTCTCGGCGCCGGGACGCTCGTAGATCCCCTTGAGGGTATCCACGGTCCGCCCGTAACCGAGCTCGGCTTTCTCCTCGACCTTTTCGGCTTTCCCGCTCTCCGCGTGGAGAACGATATCGTCCATCGAGAGGATCCCGACGAGCTGCCCCTCGCCGTCGATGACAGGCAGGCGCCGCACCTTCTTGCTCCCCATCGTTTCGAGAGCCTCCAGGATGTCTTCGCCGGGCCCGCAGGCGTACACTTTCCTCGACATCACATCCGTGACGGCAATCCCGGCCGCGGGAAGCCGGCGTGGCCCCAGAGCGAGACAGATGTCCCGGTCGGTGATCATGCCGACGACTTTGTTCTCTCGATCGACGACGGGAACCGCGCCGCAATCGTTCGCCTCCATGATCGCGACGACTTCGGCCAACGAGGCGTCCGTGCCCGCGGACTTGACATTGGACTTCATCAGCGCCTGGACGTTCATCACCCACCTCCTCTGGCGGAATCGTGCTTCGGGCCTGCGACCGTTCGCCAGATTCAGCCGCATCAATCGGCAGCGCCGGTTCCCACGTTGATCAAAACGGACCATGCGAAACCCCGCAGGAGCGAACAGAATGGAGCCGACGGCGCGGGAGGTGTTTATGCCCATGCCGAAAGAAGCCTGGGGCCCCGTCGTTGCGACCGAGTACTGGCACCGGCTGGAAGACGGCCGGGTCCAGTGTGATGTGTGTCCGCGCTTCTGCGTGCTGCGCGAAGGCCAGCGCGGCCTCTGCTTCGTCCGCGCCCGGCTGAACGACCGGATCGTCCTGACGACCTACGGGAGATCGAGCGGGTTCTGCGTCGATCCGATCGAGAAGAAGCCGCTCAACCACTTTCTCCCCGGGACCGCGGTCCTCTCCTTCGGCACGGAGGGGTGCAATCTCTCGTGCCTGTTCTGCCAGAACTGGGACATCAGCAAGTCGCGGGAGATCGCGACGCTCGCCGACGAGGCGTCGCCGGAGCTGATCGCGCGGGCGGCGAAGAGACTCGGCTGCCGCAGCGTCGCCTTCACCTACAACGATCCGACGATCTTCCTCGAGTACGCGAGCGACGTCGCGGCGGCCTGCCATGAGCTGGGCATCGCCACGGTGGCGGTCACCGCCGGGTACATCTGCGAACGGCCGCGGGAGAGTTTTTACCGCCACATCGACGCGGCCAACGTGGACCTGAAGGCCTTTACGGAGAAGTTCTACCGGGAGATCACCGGCGCGCATCTCCAGCCAGTTCTCGACACCCTCGTCTACCTCAAGAAACAGACTAACGTCTGGCTCGAGATCACCAACCTCGTGATCCCCGGCCACAACGATTCAGACGAAGAGATCGCCGGGATGACGCGGTGGATCGTCGAGAACCTCGGGCCCGATGTCCCGCTCCACTTCACGGCCTTTCACCCCGACTGGAAGATGCGGGACGTCCCGCCGACGCCGCCGGCGACGCTTTCTCATGCCCGCCGGATCGCGCTCGAAGCCGGCGTCCGTTACGCCTACACGGGCAACGTCGACGACCTCGAGGGCGGCAGCACCTTCTGCCATGCCTGCGCCGCGGAGCTCATCGGCCGCGACGGATACGAGCTGACCGCGTGGACCCTCAAGAGCGGCCGCTGCGGCTCCTGCGGGGAGCCCTGCCCGGGCCGCTTCGAGGAGCGCCCCGGACAGTGGGGATCGCGCCGGCTCCCGATTCGCCTGAAGGACTTCGCCGCCTGAGAATCGGCCCGCGAGATCATCTGGCGGTTGTCTCCTGAGGTGCCCGTCCGAATTCTCTCAGCCTGTCGGCGAGGGCGATCAGGCGGGCTTCGACGCGGCCGCTGAAGCTGGCGGGAGGGTACCGGCCGGAGGCGTCCCGCTCTCCGGCCGGCAGGCCTGTCATCAGCTCAAGGGCGCGATCGACGCTGTCCACCGGGAACACATGAAAACGCCCGGCGGCCGCGGCTTCGACGACGTCGGCGCGCAGCATCAGATGCTGGACGTTCGCCGCCGGAATGAGGACGCCCTGCTCCCCCGTCAGGCCGCGGGCGCGGCAGAGATCGAAGAATCCCTCGATCTTCTCGTTGACGCCGCCGACGGCCTGCACCTGCCCCTGCTGATTGACCGAGCCCGTGACGGCGAGGGACTGCCGGATCGGAACTTGCGCCAGCGCCGAGAGCAGCGCGCACAGCTCGGCGAGCGAGGCGCTGTCCCCTTCAACCGGCCCGTACGACTGCTCGAACACGAGACTCGCGGAGAGCGCGAGCGGGCAGTCCACGGCGTAGCGGGCCCCGAGGAACCCTCGAAGGATCAGGACTCCCTTCGAATGGATCGGACCGCCCAACTCGGCCTCCCGCTCGATGTCGAGGACCTCGCCCGTTCCCAGCCGCACTCGCGCCGTGATGCGGGAGGGGCGCCCGAAGGTGTGACGTCCCAGCTCGATCACGGAGAGGCCGTTGACCTGTCCAACCCGCTCCCCCGTCGCGTCCACCAGGATCGTCCCGCGCCCCATTTCTTCCTGCAGCCTCTGCTCCACCCGGTTCGCCCGCCGGATCTGCGCGTCGATGGCCTTCTGAACATCGGCCGCGGCAACGACCCTCGAATGGCTCTCGCGAGCCCAGTGGTCCGCTTCGCGGAGCAGGTCCGCGACGAGACCCATCCGCGTCGAGAGCTTCTGCGCGTCCCCCAGAAGGCGAGCGCTCTGGTCGAGGACCCGGGCCACGGCGCCACGGTCGAGCGGGAGCAGATTCTCCTTGCGCGCAAGCGTCGCCAGGAGACGCGCGTAGAGGAGGTCGTTCTCCGGGGAACGGTCCATCTCCTCCTCGAAGTCCGCGGCCACCTTGAAGAGCTCGGAAAACTGCGGATCGAGGTGGCAGAGCAGGTAGTAGAGAACCCGGTCCCCGAGCAGGATGACCTTGACCTTGAGCGGGATCGGTTGCGGATCGAGGCTCACGGTGCTCGCGAGGCCGAGCATCTGTCCGACGGATTCGACGCGGATCTCCCCGGACCGCAGAGCCTGCTTGACCCCCTCCCACGCGTACGGCTGGAGCAGCAACTCGCGCGCGTCGAGCATCAGGTATCCGCCGTTCGCGCGGTGGAGGGCGCCCGATTTGATCAGGTTGAAGTCCGTCACGAGCGTCCCGAGCTGAGAGATGTTCTCCACCATCCCGAGGACGTTGGGGTAGGAGGGATGGTCCTCGTACACGACCGGCGCCCCATCGGCCTCGCTGTGGTCGACCAGCACATTGACGCCGTAACGCCGGAAGGACGCCCGGCCGCCGGAGATGCCCGCCAGGGGCAGCATCGCCTGGGCGATCGAGGAAAGCTCGGAAGTGCCTCGAAAGTCGTCCACCCGGTCGATGACGTCCTGCTGCAGGGCATCGAGGTGCTGGAGAACCGCGGGCAGGGCGCCGTATGTCCGCCGCAACCCGTCGATCATCTTCCCGATGGCGGCGATCGTGACCTCGTTGTCCAACTTCTTCAATCTCTCCCGGCTCTCCCGCTCCCAGTCCGGGATCTCACCGAAGACTCGACGCAACTGCTCGCGCAGCTCGACGCTGTCGGTTTCGATCTGCCGGCGCCTCTCCTCCGGCAGCTTCTCGAATTCGTCGGGAGGCAGGACCCTGTCTCCTTCGAGCGGCGCCAGAACGAAGCCGCCCGGTGTATGTACGAGCGCCATGCCTCGCGCCCGGGCGCGTTCCCCGAGCTCGCTGAAGGCCTTCGACTGGCGCTGCTTGAGATCGTCTTCGATCGCCTGCTTGCGTGCTCGGTAGTCGTCGGTCTCGAAGAGCGCCGGCACGACGACGCGCAACTCCTCGATCAGATGGTCGATGTCCCCCCGAAGCTTCGCGCCCATGCCGGCAGGGAGTTCCAGGGCGATGGGTTCCTGGGCCGCCTTGAAGTTGTTGACATAGCACCAATCGGACGGCGCCGGCTCGGACGCCGCCCGGCGTTCCACGAGCTCGCGGACGATCGTGTGCTTGCCGGTCGCCGGCGGGCCCAGGGCGAAGAGGTTGTACCCGGCGCGGCGGATGCCGATCCCGAACCGGAGGGCTTCGACCGCGCGGTCCTGACCCACGACCTCCGGAAGGTCCTCCAGTTCCGCTGTTGTTTCAAAGGGGAAGCGGCTCGGATCCGTGCGCCGGCAGAGCAGTTCGGCGGCCAGGTGCGGCAGATTCGGCATGAGCGAACCCTCCTTCGATCGAACCGATGGCCGTTCCACTCACTTTTACCCGATCTGGACGGGGCGCGAATGATCCAGGTGCCCCAGGAGCCTCCGCCTGGACACCGGCCGGAAATGGTTTGTTCGAATCATGCAACCCAAGGGAGGAGAGGCCCCCGCGGCTCCGTTACGGCGGCGTCTTCCCGGCCGGGGGGCCGTCCTGCGGCGCTCTGACGGTTATCACCGGGCACTCCGAGGCCGCAACGACCCGTGAAGCGACACTGCCGAGGAAGAAGCGCTCGGCTCCCCGGCGGCCGTGCGTGCCGAGGACGATCAGGTCGGCGCCCTCTCGCGTGGCCGCTTCCAGGATGGCTTCGGCGGGCGAGCCCGCCAGGACGAGAGGGCGTACATCGAGGCCCTCCCCGCGGGCCTGATCGACGAGCGGCTGGAGCTTCCTTTCGGCTGCCGCCTGAACGTCGTGCTTCCATTGCTCGTAGCCGCTCGCGGGGGCGTAGCCGATTTCCGGCGGGCCATATTCCGGGAAGGCGTTGGCAATCAGCAACTGGGCGCCCGAGTTCTTCGACAGCCAGACAGCCTGCTCGAAGGCCGGCATCGAAGCGGACGAGAAATCGGTCGCCACCAGAATTCGCTGGAAACTCTTCACGCGCTCACTCGAAGCGCTTCGATCGGATTCCCGCAAAGAGGTTGCACCCGCATGGTCCGAGTTTATTATCCCCTGATACGTTCGTGGTCCGATCGCATCAGCGGGGACTCGTAGCGGAGAGGCACGTTGGATCGGCCCGATCAACGAAGGAAGAAAGCATGCGGATCCGTGCGGCTGTCATCGGCGTTGCGATCGCGGCCCTCGCCTGCACGACCCTCACGACGAGCGTGGACTACGACCGCTCGCTCGACTTCTCCCACTACAGGAGTTTCGGGTTCCAGAAGGGGACTCCCGCGCGAAGCGAGCTCGCGCAGAAGCGGATCGAGGAGGTCATCGCCGCGGCGCTTCAGACGAAGGGACTCACGCCCGCCGGCGGCCGGAGGCCCGATCTGAACGTCGTCACGCACGTCGTCGTCGAGAAGCAACAGCGGCTCGAGACGACCGTGTGGGGGTACGGCTGCCGCTGGGGCGGCGGCGTCGCGACGACGATCGTGACGGACATCCCGGTCGGCACGTTGATCGTTGACCTGGTGGACGCCGAGCGAGCGTGCCTCGTGTGGCGGGGGCGGGCCACCGACACGATCGGCCCCGACAGCGAGGCCAGAGAGCGCCAGCTTCAGGAGGCCGTGGCCAGGATGTTCGAAGGCTTCCCGCCGAAGTAGAAGGAGAGTCCGATGAAACGAATGGAAGGAAAGGTGGCCATCGTCACGGGGGGCGCGCTCGGGATCGGCCGCGCCACCTGTGAGCTCCTGGCGCGAGAGGGCGCGAAGGTTGCCGTCGTGGATCTCCTGGACGCGGAGGGGAGAGAGCTTGCGGACAGGATCGGCAAGACAGGCGGCGCGGCCAGGTACTGGCGGGCGGATGTTGCCAGGGAGTCCGACATCGAACGGGTCTTTCGGGAGATCGGCGAGGCGTTCGGACGGATCGACGTGCTGGTCAACAACGCCGGGATCTCCGGGGCGAACAAGCCGACCCACGAGTTGACCGAGGAAGAATGGGACCGCGTGCAGGCAGTCAACGTCAAGGGTGTGTTCTTCTGCACGAAACACACAATCCCCTGGATGCTGCAGGCGGGAGGAGGAAGCATCGTCAACCTGTCCTCGATCTACGGGCTCGTCGGCGCGCCCGATGCTCCCCCCTACCACGCCTCCAAGGGCGCCGTCCGGCTGATGAGCAAGACCGACGCGCTCCTCTATGCGAAGCAGGGAATCCGGGTGAACTCGGTGCACCCGGGTTTCATCTGGACGCCCATGGTGGAGAAATTCCTGAGAAGTCAGGGTGACGTGGCGAAACTGAGACGGGCCCTCGACGCGCTGCACCCTCTGGGACGCGTCGGCGAACCGGAAGAGGTCGCCTACGGCATCCTCTACCTCGCGTCGGACGAATCGAAATTCGTGACCGGATCGGAATTGGTGATCGACGGCGGATACACGGCCCGGTGAGGGGCGTCTACTCCGCCGGGCGGCTAGCAGGCTGCTGAAAAATGGATGCGGGTATCGTGTCTGGCCTTTTGCAACTCGCGACGACTGGTGACTCTCTTCGTCAAAGATGTTTCTCGCTTGAATGGCATTGCGAGCAAAAGGCCAGCCACCGCAAGCGGTTGCGGCGGCGCGGGGCCGTCTGCGGCGTCGCCGCTCCTCCCCGATGCGCCCGGGCATCGCCTTCGTCGCGCCTCCTGCATCCGACCCCGCGGCGCTCGCAACGCCACCCACACCCTTTTTCAGCAGCCTGCTAGTGCCATTGCCTGTCCCGGTGGCACCTCAGAACCTCGTCTCGGGCGTCCCCGCGGGCCATCGCGCGACCGTCCCGAGGGGCCGCGCCCCTCGGCGCGAATCCACCCTCGGGATCATGCGCCTGTCGCAGTCGGACCGCCTGCCCCCCCGCGAGCACGACGGCCCAGGGGCCCTCGGGCTCTTCCGCCAGCGAGACTCTCCAAATCAACGTCGATAACTCTGACATGGCCCAAGTCTCTTGCGAGCGAGGCCGCGTCAGATGATGCGAACGCATCAGATCGTGCGAGCGTGTCGCCCGGCTGTCGCTCGAACGCTCTGGCTGTGGCCAACTCTACGAACGAAATAGCCGGGCGACCGGGGCACAGATCTCGCCCTTGATCTCGAGGAGACGGCCGCCCTGACTGGCGCCCGCGCTGCGGGCATTCCACCCGGCTCAGACTCGAGCCTGGCCTCATCAGTGCGCGGCGAAGCCCTTATGGCCCACGACGCTCTTGCGCCGAGGCCCGCGTCCCTTCATCACCCATCGTTTGCCCTTCGTCGTCGGACGCTCGACGCCGCGGCCGACCAGTTCGAGCAGATCCGTCGTCGTAACGATCCCGACGAGTTCGTGATCCTGCATCACCGGAAGGCAGCCTATGGTCCGACCGCGCAGAAGGTTCGCCGCCTTTCGTAGCGTCATTCCGGGAGCCGCCGTAATGGCCGGAGAGACCATGACCTCCTCGACGGCTTGAGCACGCCGGGGCGAACCGAGCGATTTGAGATCCCGAGTGGAAACCACGCCGACGACCTCCTTTCCGCGCGTCACCACGAGGTGACGAATTCGTTTCTGACGCATCCGGGAAAGCGCGGCCTCTACCGATTCAACCGCTGAAACCGTCTCGACCCGGCGGGTCATGACATCCTGAAGTCGCATTTTTCCTCCTGGGAGGCTGCGAGACGGCGCGGCCCGTCGTCAAAACGAGGGTGCGGGGACATTGTCCTCTCCGCACCACTGCCTGAAAAAATCGGGTCGCGCCTCCGCGGCCGACAATCACGGATACTATCCCCGGACGGATGCCGAATGCTCTCGAGGTCGACAACCTCTCGATCAGTTTCGGAGAAACGAACGTCTTCCAGGGCTTGACCTTCAGCGTCGCCGAGGGGACGTCTCTCGCCATCATCGGGCCAAACGGATGCGGGAAGACGGTCCTGTTCAAGGCGCTTGTCGGCTCGATCTCCTATCGAGGGCGGATCCGGTGGGCGCCGGGGGCACGGATCGGCTACGTGCCCCAAAAGCTCGACATCGAGCGCGACCTGCCGATCACGGGGGACGACTTGCTGCTCGCCAAGGGAATCGTGACGAAATCCCGGGAGGACGTGATGGAGGCTCTCCTGCGCGTCGGCCTGCGCGAGGTCGCCGGCAAGCCGATCGGCGCGCTTTCGGGCGGACAGTTCCAGCGCCTTCTCGTCGCGATGGCTCTCGTCGGCCGCCCCAGTGTCTTGCTGCTCGATGAGCCCACGGCCGGCGTCGACGAGCCAGGCCAGGAGAAGCTGAACGAGCTCGTGCGGCGCATCCAGGAGGAGCAGGGGCTGACGGTGCTTCTGATCTCGCACGACCTGAGCGTGGTCTACCGGTACGCGACCAACGTTCTCTGCTTGACCCGCGAGCGCTCCTGGTTCGGAGCGCCCAGACAGATCCTGACCCCCGAACTGCTTCAGGAGCTTTACGGCACTCCCGTCGAGTTCCACGTCCATGGGCCTTGAAACCGGAGCGCTAACGCTCTCGATCGCCACGGCGATCGCGGCGGGTCTCATCGGCTGCTTCGCGGTCATGCGACGCATGGCCCTCGCCGCCGATGCCATATCGCACGTCGCCCTCCCGGGGATCGGAGTGGCGCTCGCGCTTCGGATTCATCCTCTCGCCGGCGCGGGCGCGATGCTTTTCTTCGGCACACTCCTCATTTGGGCGCTCGAAAGCAGGACACGGATCGCCACAGAGACCATCATCGGCGTGGTCTTCTCGGGCGCTCTTGCGGTGGGGAGCCTGATGAGCTCGGGAGAGGAGCTCATCGAGGCCCTGTTCGGCGGCCCCGGCAAACTCACGATCGGCGAGATCGTCTTCGGGCTCCTGGCCGCGGCGGGCGTCGTCGTCTTCGTGCTGAAGAAGAGGAGCAGCCTCATCCTGGTCCTGGTCTCGCCGGAGGTCGCGCGGACCGCGGGCGTCAATGTCGCGCGGCTGAACCTGCTCTACCTCGAGATGTTTGCTCTCACGGTGGCGCTCGGGCTGCGCTACCTCGGCGTGCTGCTGATGGGCTCGATGATCATCATCCCGGCGGCGACGGCGAAACGGCTGGCCGGCAGCCTGTCCGGCATGCTCTCATACGCCGTGCTCGCTGCCGTGCTGTCCACGGCGCTCGGAAGCTACGCCGCGGTCCTCCTCCATCGGCCGACGGGACCCATGATCATCAGCGTCGCCGCTGTCTTCTTTCTGTTGAGTCTGCTCCGGCGACCGGCCTGAGGCCGCTTCACCCGCCCCCGCGCGAGTCTCGCGTGCCGTGTCAGTCCCAGGGATTGACGGTGAGCTTGTCCCTCACGTCCCTCACGCCGGCGGCGTGGCTGACCACGCCCAGGATCGCCTGTTTCTCCGGCCAGGTCCGCACCCTCCCCTCCAGAACGACGGTGCCGTCCTCGACCCGGACGCGGATGCGCTCGGCCTCCCGCTCGGCCCGGCGCTCGAGCGCTTCTTCGATCGATTGGCGGAGCTTCACCGGGTCGGCCTTGACGGCCGCGACAAAGAGGCGGTTGCGCACCCCTTTGACTCCCGCGAGATTTCGGACCGCGTTTTCGGCGTCGTCTTTTTCCCGCAGTGTCGCGACCTCGCCTTCGAGCGTCAAGAAGCCGTCCGCGACCGTGGACCGGATCTTCTGATCCGGGACGAAGGCGTCCCACTCGAGGGTCGTCCGGACGGCCTGGGCGATCTCCGTATCGGACCTGTCGCTGCCCCCGGGCGCCTTGACCTGGATGTCGTCGGCCACGTCGAGGACGCCGACGACGCGATGGGCCGCTTCCCGGGCGGCGAGTCTCTTCGCGTAGCTGTAAACGGTCCCGGTCAACGTGACGACTCCCTTGTCCACCTCCACGCCGACTTGGGTCTCGTCCACGCGGGAATCCCAGCGCAGCTCGCGTAGAACCTCCTGCTGGATCTGCCGGTCACTCTTGACCGCTGTTGCGAGCATCATCCTCACCTCCTCCAAAGGGCATGCTGCCACCGGGCCGAGCGGTTCCGCCAGATCCGGACAACCCAATTCCAGGACGCCGCCGGCGGACTGCCTTGGACTTCCGGAGGGGGTGCCTTTCCATCTGATGCGATTGAGTCATTTCTTACGGCCGCGTCTCGTACAACATCGGGGCGTGAGAAGGAGGACGGCTATGTTGCAAACCGGAGTGTCGGCGGCAAAGGCGAGCGCCGGTTCCCGGAGCGGCCGGGGCTCAAGACCCGCTCCAACGCCCAAAGGCGCGGCGCGCCCTTCCGCGCCGGCGGAAAAGACGAGTATCCGGGTCACGCGCGAGCGGCTCGTGCGCGACCTGATGACCGAGAAGGTCTTCACGCTCAAGCCCAAGGACGACCTCGCCGCCCTCTACGACTTGATGGATTCCCGGCACGTCCGCCACGTCCCGATCGTGGACAGCGACGGGGAGCTCGTGGGCCTCGTCACCGATCGCGACCTCTCGCGGAGCGCTCTGGGGGCCGTCGAAGAGCTCCCTCTCTCCGTCGAGCGCGACATCCTGCGCCGGCGGAGGATCCGCGACATCATGGCGAGCGAGCCGGACTCGATCGAGCCGGACTCGACGCTCAAGGAGGCCGCGGAAATCCTGCTGGAGAACAAGGTCGGATGCCTTCCCGTCGTCGAGGGACTCCACCTCGTCGGGATTCTCACCGAAGCCGATTTCGTTCGCGATTTTCTGGAAAGGGGTTAGCCATGAAAGCCAAGGCAATCGGAATCTTCCTGGCCATGCTCGTCTCGAGTTTCGTGCTCGCCGCGCGGCCCGCGGTCACCGACATCGAGAAGTTCAACTGGATCAGTGAAAAGACGGCCACGGGCGGGCAGCCGACGGTCGCGCAGATCGCCTCCCTGAAGCACGCGGGATTCCGCACGATCGTGAACCTCCGCGAACGCTCCGAATACGACGCGGCCGCGGAAGAAGCGGCGGCGAAGGAAAACGGGCTCGACTACATCAACATCCCGGTCCCGAGAGAGGCTCCGAAGGCGGAGCAGGTGGACGCGTTCCTCAAATTGATGAAAGAGGCCCGTCCTCCCGTCTTCATCCACTGCGGCACAGCCAACCGGGTCGCCGCGTTCTGGATGATCCGGCGCGTGCTCGTGGACAAGTGGGACCTCGAGGATGCCGAGAGGGAAGCCAAGGTCGCCGGCCTGAAGAGTGAAAGCACCAAGGAGTTCGCGCTCGCCTACATCCAAAGCCATACGGCAAAGTAGGCCGGTGTTCCGGCGAGTTCTCGTTCCGGTTGATTTCACGCCCCGCAGCCTCCGCGCCGTCCGGGCCGCGGCGAAGGTCGCCGCCACGACCCATGCCCGGACGACGCTGCTGCACGTCATCGAGCGCATCGACGACGACAAATCCAGGACGTTCGAGTCGTTTTACCGGAAGCTCGAGTCGTCGGCCCGGGAGAAGTTGAAGGGACTCCTCGCTCCCTTCGCCGAAAAGGGCCTCGACGTGCGCGCCGAGATCCTCTACGGCAAGCCCGTCGGCGAGATCCTGAGGTTCGCGCAGGGCAATCGCATCGACCTGATCGTCATGAGCTCGCACAAGCTCCCCCTCCGACGCAGCGGAGAGAACTGGGGAACCGTCAGTTACAAGGTCGGGATCCTCTCCCGCTGCCCCGTTCTCCTGGTCAAGTAACCGTCGCTCCGCGCTTGCGCGGGATCTGCGCCCTTCGGGCGCACCGGCAAGCGGCTCGGCCGGGTGCGGCCTCGACCGCATGCCTGATCCCGCCCAAGCGCTACGCTCCCGCGGCGCGAGGCTCCTCCTTCGATTACCTCAGGAGACTCCTCGCGCCGCGACGGGGCCCGAACTAGTCGACTTTGCGGACGTAGATTTCGCCGGCGATCGCGGGATCGATGGCCAGGGTCGTCTCGCCGATCGAGAGGACGGCGGCGGGGCTCTTCTGCCGCAGGCTCACCGTGGCGCCCGGAACGATGCCGAGGTTCGAGAGCCTGACCAGCCGCTCGGACTCGCGCGGCACGATGTAGACGATCCGGCCGCTCTGCCCGACTCCCAGCCGGTCGAGAGGCTGCACGAGCGGCTCGACTGTCCGTGTCAGGGACTCGCAGCACCTCCCCGGAGGGATCGGCTTCCCATGCGGGCAGAATTTCGGATGTCCGAGGAAGGCGCAGATCGAGTCTGTCAGGCCGTCCCCGAGCACGTGCTCGAGCACGCACGCGGTCCGGTTGACCTCCTTCTCGTTCCTGACCTCCAGGACCGTCGTGAAGAGGCTCTCCCCCAGCCGGTGCCGGCGCACCTGCAACTCCGCCAGCTCCCGCCCTTCCGGCGTGAGCACGACGCGGTCCCCGCTGATCCGCGCGAGGTTGCGGCCGGCGAGCTTCTCGAGCGCGGCGTCGAGCAGGGCGACCTGCGTCGTCTCGCGCAGGTCCACGAGGCGGTCGCGCCCCTGTTCACCGAGAGTCCAGAGCTCCTCGGCGACCTCCTCGACGTCCTGGTCCGCCAGGTCCCGGTCATGGCTCACGGGTTCTTCTCCATCGGCTCCAGAGTCTGGAAATCCCGTCCGCGATCAGCGACGAACGGGGGAACTGAAAACCGCAGTCGGGGCACTTGACCAGGCCGCACCCGTTGGAAACCGGACAGGCGCCGCAGACCCGGCCTCCGTGGGTGAAGCGGGACCCGCAGAGAGCGCAGGCGAAGACCGTCCCCGCGTCGAGAGCGGCGGGGAGCGCCGGCAGAGGCGCCTCCATCGGCGCCGAAGCGGACACGCTCATCGCAGCGGCACCGAGAACGCGGTCAGGGCCCAGTGCACGGCGGCCCCGGCGCCCAGCGCGAACGGCGTGATGAACGCGGCGATCGCGAGCCCGGTCTTCCAGCCGCGCTCCTTGACGATCATGAAGAAGTTCGCGATGCAGGGGATGAAGAGCGTGATCGTCACCATGGAGACGACGATCTGCTCCGGGGAGAGTTTTCCGTGGCGGGCGAGCTCGAAGAGCCCGGCCGCGCCGAAATCGCGGCGCAGGAACCCCACGACGAAGGCCCCGGCGGTCTCCCGCGGCAGCCCCAGCAATCCGGTCAGCACCGGCTCGGCCGCCCGCTCGACGAAGCCCAGGAGCCGGAGCCGGTCCGCGGCGAAGAGGATGAGAGTGCCGAGGACGAAGAGCGGCACGGCTTCCTTCAGGTACCACTCGATGCGGGCGAGCGTCTTGACGGCGATGTTCGTAATCTGCGGCACGCGCAGCGGCGGCAGCTCCAGGACGAAGTCGCTGCCGCGGCCCGGCAGGACTTTCGCCGCGAGGCTTCCGACGAGCACGATGACCCCGAGGACGACGCCGGCCCAGATCAGGACCGCCCAGACGGAAAGGCCGGAGAGCATCGCCATGACGACCGTCAGCTGCGCCGAGCACGGGACGCCCAGGGCGAGCAGCAGGATCACGATCAGCCGCTCCTTGGGCGTCTCCAGGATGCGCGTCGTCATCGTCGCCATCGTGTCGCACCCGAGCCCCAGCACCATCGGCAGGACCGCCTTGCCGTTCAACCCCATCTTCTTGAAGAGGCGGTTGACCATCACGGCCAGGCGCGGAAGGTAGCCCGAATCCTCCAGCGCGCCGAAGGCGAGAAAGAACGTGCCGACGATCGGCAACACGAGCGCCAGCGAGTAGGCCAGGGCCATCGTGATGATGCCGTAGGGGCCCACCAGGAGATCCCGGACGATCGCCCACGGGATCCAGCGGTTGGCCGCGGCGGTGGCGGCCGGCGAAAGAATCTTCCCGAAGAGGCCGTTCTCCAGCAGGTCCACGAGCGTCTTCGCGCCGAAGACGCCGACGAAGAGATAGGAGAGATACAGGACCGCCGCGAGAACCGGGAGTCCCCAGATCCGGTGTGTGGTGGCGGTGTCGAGGAACCGGCCGAAGCGGCGGCGAGGCCGCTCGTCCGGCGCCGGCCGCGGCGCGGCGGAACGACCCAGGCGGGACGCTTGTGCCAGGCGCGCGCGATTCACGACGTAGGCCACCGGCTCGGGGAACTGGCGGCGCAGGCCCTGTCGGACCTGCTCCAGACGGTCGAGAGACCCGGGGGTCATCCGCTGCGATAGCCACCCGGAGAGAGTGACGTCACCCGAGAGAGCCATGAGGGCGAGCGACCGGGCGGACAGGCGCGCCTGCGGCAGGAGCGGAACCACGGACTCCACCGCTCTCTCGATCGGCTCCGGGTAGGCGATCCGGACCTGCCCCGGGCGAGGACGCTCCAGGGCCGCGATCAGGCGCGCGATCCCTTCCCGGCGCACGGCCACTGTCGAGACGACCGGCACGCCGAGCCGCTCCGCGAGCTCCTCCTCGTCCACGGCCAGCCCACGCGCCCGCGCCTCGTCCATCATGTTCAGGCAGAGCACGAACGGGATCTCCATCTCCGCCACCTGGACGGCGAGAAGGAGGGTGCGCTCGAGGTTCTTGGCGTCGCCGACGACGACGACGTTCTGCGCAGCGCCATCGAGCAGGATGTCCCGCGTCACGCGCTCGTCCTCGGAGGACGGCACGAAGGACGCGGCGCCCGGTGTGTCCACGATCGCCACGCGCCGGCCCCACAGGACCGCGTGCCCCGTCGAGACCTCGACGGTCGTGCCGGGATAGTTCGAAACGGTCACGTAGGTTCCCGTCAGCGCCCCGAAGAGCGCGCTCTTCCCGACGTTGGGATTTCCGACGAGAACGACGCCGGAGGGAGCAGCGCCTGCGGGATCCGGTGTCCCGTCGGCGCGATTGAGACTCGATCTCATGCGTCGAGCCTAGCGTCCCCGGCGGCCCGGCTTCCTGATGCAAACGCATCAACCGGGGTCCGGCGGCAAAGGGCACCGGCGATTCAAACGCATCTTGTGACGTCCGGCCGCCGGAGCCACGCTTGTGTCTGGAAATGAAGACAGAAATGGAGGAGGTCATGAATCCCTTCAAGCGGATCATCGTGGCCACGGACCTGACTCCGGCATCGGAGCCCGCTGTACTGGAAGCGGCCCTTCTGGCGAAGGAAAACGGGGCGGATCTGCTCATTACCCACGTCTACCGCCCGCCCAGCATCTCCCAGGCGCAATCGGTGGCCGGCGGCGTCTATGAGGAATGGGACCGGAACATCCGGGCGGAGGTGGAGGGCAAGCTCCGTGT
This sequence comes from uncultured Acidobacteriota bacterium, assembly GCA_963741435.1. GTDB lineage: Bacteria > Acidobacteriota > Thermoanaerobaculia > UBA5066 > Gp7-AA6 > JAWOLE01. The sequence goes on from CAVUIX010000019.1 coordinate 35,950, forward strand.
GCTCGTCGAAAACGTGGCGAAAGAGGGCGTCAAGGCCGAGGCGCTCGTTCTCGCGGGCCAACCCTACGAGGCGATCGTCGAAGCCGCGAAATTGAACGACGCCGATCTCGTCGTGATGGGAACGCACGGCCGCAAGGGAGTCGCTCGGTTCTTCCTGGGGAGCGTGGCGTCCCGCGTGATCTCGACGGCCCCCTGCCCCGTGATGACCGTTCGCGCCGCCTGATGTCTCGCCAGGCGAGCCTCGGCGGAAGGAGGTTCCATGCGAATCGGAGAAGTGATGACGGACCGGGTCGAGACCGTGCCGGCCGGAGAATCGGTTGATAACGCGCTCCGCCTCATGCGAACCAAACGGATTCGCCACCTCGTCATAAGGCTCGCCGGCGAAGCCGTGGGCGTTGTCTCCATCCGTGACCTCGATTCGCTCGCCGCCGACCGGTCGATCTGCAAGGTGGCCGACGTGATGACCGCGCCGGCGGTGACGGGCACCCCTCACATGACGGTCCGGAAGGCTGCCAACCTGCTTCGGGGAAGGACCATCGGCTGCCTTCCGGTCCTGGACGGCGGAAAGCTCGTCGGGATTGTCACGACGACCGACCTCCTCGAATCGATCGGCCACGGCTCCGAGCGCCCGGTCTCGAAGGGAAAGCGGTGGATCATGAAGGGCCGCGGGCCGCGGCGGAAAGCCGCCGTCGCCGGTTGAGTTCCGGCACGCCGTCCCGGCTGGCGTCGCGTTGCTGATGGGAGGCGCCATGCGGATTCGGCGAACTCGCTCCGGTGTTCTGGTCGGGCCCCTCCTGGCCGAGGAGACCTCGTGGAAACCACGTTTCCGCTCGCTGTAAGGCTGCGGGCACATGTTGGGGCCCGGTGGCTGCGGAGGGCCGTTGTCCTCGTCGCGATCCTCGCCGCTCTCCTCATCCTGCGGTTGACCGTGCTTGCCCCGGCCGCCGTTCCCGTGACCGTCTTCCGCGTCGCAGCCGGACGCGTCGAGGAGAGCGTCACCAACAGCAAGGCGGGCACCGTGAAGTCCCGGCGGCGCGCGACGCTCTCCCCCGAGGTCGGCGGGCGGGTGGCGCAGCTGCCGGCGAGGAAAGGGGCGCGCGTCAAGACGGGCGATGTCCTCATGCGCATCGCCGATGCGGACTTTCGGGCCCAGGTCCAGGTCGAGGAGAGCGCCGTCGAGACCGCGCGTTCGGCGCGCACGGAGGCCTGCCGGCAGGCGGAGCTGGCGGAGCGGGATCTCGCGCGGAACCGCCGGCTCGCCTCCGAGAACATCGTCTCCGCCGAACTGCTCGACCAGCTCCAGAGCCGGCGGGACGTGGCTGTCGCGTCCTGCCAGACCGCGGGATCCCGGATCCGCCAGGCGGAGGCGGGCCTCGCGGTCGCGAGGGCCAACCTGGAGAAGACGGTGCTCCGCGCGCCGTTCGACGGCATCGTCGCCGACCTTACGACGGAGCTCGGCGAGTGGATCACGCCGTCGCCTCCGGGCCTCCCCATCCCGCCCGTGATCGTTCTCTACGACGACGGAGCGACGTACATCAGCGCTCCGATGGACGAGGTGGACGTCGCCCGGGTGCGGCTCGGGCAGCCCGTGCGCGTCACGCTCGACGCGTATTCGGGCCGCTCCTTCTCCGGGAAGGTCACGCGCGTGGCGCCCTACGTGCTCGACGTTCAGGAGCAGAACAGGACCTTCGAAATCGAAGCGGAGCTGGATGACGGCGGCTTCGCCCGGACGCTCCTGCCGGGGACCTCCGCGGACGTCGAAGTCATCTTGAACGCCCGCGACCGGGTCCTCCGGATCCCGAGCTACGCCCTCCTCGAAGGCAACCGCGTGCTCGTCGTGCAAGACGGCAGGCTCGCCGCCCGGGCGGTCAAGACGAACCTCAAGAACTGGCAGTTCGCGGAGATCACCGACGGGCTCGCCGCCGGCGAGGCGGTCGCGGTCTCCCTCGACCGCGCGGAGGTCAAGGAGGGCGCCCGCGTCTCCATCGCCGGCGAAACGGCGAAGTGATCGAGCTGTCGGGCATCGGCCGCGATTTCGACGTCGGCGGCCAGCCGGTCCACGCCCTCTCCGGGATCGACCTGGTCATTCCCGACGGCGATTACCTGTCGCTCATGGGGCCGTCGGGATCCGGCAAATCCACGCTGCTGAACATCATCGGGTGCCTCGACCGCCCGAGCGCCGGATCCTACGTGCTCGACGGCCGCGAAGTCGCGGCGCTGCCCGAAGAAGAGCTCTCGCTGGTCCGGCGGTACCAGATCGGCTTCGTGTTCCAGTTCTACCACCTGGTGCCGCGGCTGACGGCGGCCGGCAACGTCGAGCTGCCGATGATCTTCGCCGGGGTGGAGCGCGGCGAGAGGAAACTCCGTGTCGCGCGGGCGCTCGAGGCCGTCGGTCTCTCCGCGCGGGCCCGCCACCGTTCCGAGCAGCTCTCGGGGGGAGAGCGCCAGCGCGTGGCCATCGCGCGGGCGATCGTCATGGGGCCGAGAATCCTCCTCGCCGACGAGCCGACGGGGAACCTCGATACGGCCGCCGGCGCCGAGATCGTCCATCTGCTCGAGCAGAGAAACGCCGAGGGGCTCACCCTCGTCGTCGTCACGCACGATCCGGACATCGGCCGGCGGGCGCGGCACCGGCTTCGCCTCGTGGACGGGAGAATCGTGTCGGAGGAGGGCGGCGTCGGCCGGACGGAGGCGGCGGCCGCCGCGCTCGCGCGATGACGGTCAGGGACCTCGTCGCCTTTTCCGCCGGGGCCCTGCGGGGGCACCGGCTCCGCACGGGCCTTTCGCTTCTCGGGGTCGCGATCGGCGTCGCCTCGGTCGTCCTGCTGACGAGTCTCGGCGAGGGAGCGCGGCGCTACGTGACGGGCGAGTTCGTTTCGCTCGGTTCGAATCTGTTGATCGTCTTTCCCGGCAAGACCGAGACGACGGGCATGTCCCCGTTCCTCACCGGAGCGCCCCACGACCTGACGCTCGATGACGCGGAGGCAATTGTGCGGCGCGTGCGCCAGGCGCGGCGCGTCGCGCCGGTCATCTTCGGCGGCGCAACGGCGCAATACGGCGGCCGGCGCCGCGACGCGGGCGTCTGGGGCGCGACCTCCGACATGCAGGAGGTGCGCAAGATCAAGCTCGGCGCCGGCCGCTACCTGCCAGCCGGCGAGGCGGCTCGCGGCCAGCCCGTCTGTGTCATCGGAGCGAAGATCCGGCAGGAGCTCTTCGGCGCCGCGAGTCCGCTCGGCGAGATCCTGCGGCTGGGAGACGAGCGGTTCCGGGTGATCGGCGTCATGGCCGCGCGGGGGATGTCGATGGGGGTGGATCTGGATGAAATGGTCCATGTGCCGGTCTCCCGCGCGATGAAGATGTTCAACAAGACGAGTCTCTTCCGCGTGCTCGTCGAGGTCTCCTCGCACGAGGAGATCTCCGCCGCCCGGGAGTCGGTCATCGACCTCATGAAGCAGCGCCACCAGGGGGTCGAGGACGTGACCGTCTGGACGCAGGACTCGGTCCTGGCGACGTTCTCCCGCATCCTGGCCCTCCTGACCGCCGCCCTCGCCGGAATCGCCGGGATCTCGCTGACGGTCGCGGGAGTCGGAATCATGAACGTCATGCTCGTCTCCGTGGCGGAGCGGACGCGCGAGATCGGGCTGCTCAAGGCCGTCGGCGTGACCGGCCGCCAGGTCGTGGCGGCGTTCCTGGTGGAGGCGGCGATCCTCTCGACCGCCGGCGGCGTGGCGGGGCTCGGCGCGGCCTTCGGCCTGACCCGCCTCCTCCGCGCGATCTACCCGAGCTTTCCCGCCCGGGCGCCGGGCTGGGCCGTCGCCGCCGCGATCGGCGTCTCGCTCGCCGTGGGACTCCTCTTCGGCGCGCTCCCCGCGCGGCGGGCATCGAGGCTCGACCCGATCGCGGCCCTGGCGCGGAGGTGATGCGGTGCCGGGCCGGGAATTCTGGAGACTCGCGTGGGATTCGGTGGCGGCCCACCCGTTGCGCTCCGGCCTGACGACGCTCGGCATCGTCATCGGGATCGCTTCCGTGATCCTCCTGACATCGCTCGGCGAGGGGACGCGGCGCGCGATCGCCGCGGACTTCTCGCTGTTCGGCACGAACGTCATGGCGATCCACCGCGGCAAGACGACGACCTCCGGGATCCCGGGAGCGGTCGCCGCAACGACCCGCAGGCTGACGATCGAGGACTCCGAGGCCCTGCGGCGTGTTGCCGGGGTCGAGCAGGTCGTTCCGGTCGCGTTCGGCTCGGCGCGCGTCGAGGCCGGCGAGCGTGGAAGGAGCGTCGTCATTTACGGCGTGACGGCCGAAGTGCCCGCGGTCTGGAAGTTCGAGGTCCGGCAGGGCCGGTTTCTTCCCCCTGGGGACCCTCGCCGCGCGGCCCCGCTCGCCGTGCTGGGGCCGACGTTGAAGCGCGAGCTCTTCGGAGAGGCCAACGCGCTGGGAGAGCGCGTGCGCATCGGAGGTCGGCGCTTTCTCGTGATCGGCGTCATGGCCTCCAAGGGCCAGCTGCTCGGCTTCGACATGGACGACACGGCCTACATTCCCGTCGCGAGCGCTCAGAGTCTCTTCAACACCGAGGAGCTGCTGGAGATCGACGTGTCGTTCTCTCGTGAGATGGCGCCCGCCCGCGTCAAGGCGGGCGCGCGCGAGGCCCTCATGCGGCGCCACGGCGGACAGGAGGACTTCACGGTGACGACGCAGACGGAGATGCTCGACGTCCTGGACCGCGTCATGTCGGTCGTGACGCTCGCCGTCGGAGGAATCGGGGCCATCTCGCTCCTCGTCGGCGCGATCGGGATCCTGACGATGACGTGGATCTCGGTCGGGGAGCGGACCTCCGAGATCGGCCTCGTCAAGGCGATCGGCGCCACGCCCGCTCAGATCGCGCGCCTCTTCCTCCTCGAGGCGGCGCTTCTCTCTCTGGCCGGAGGCGTCCTCGGCGTCGCCGCCGGAATGGGAATCGGCGCCGTGATCCGGTGGGCGGTCCCGGCCGTATCGCTCCACACCGCTCCGGGTTTCGTGGCGGCGGCGCTCGCCGTCAGCCTGGCGGTCGGACTGGCCGGTGGAGTCCTCCCCGCGCGCCGCGCCGCGCGCCTCGACCCCGTCGAAGCGCTCCGCGCGGAGTGATCCGGCGGCCGCATGCCCTCGGCCACCTGAAGCCCACCTAAAGATCCGGCTTCCCCGATCTCCTTCCGTCAGGATGGACGCAGGGTCAACGTGGACAAGATCAGTATTCTGAACAAGCTCAGCTTCTACCGGGAAGCAAGCCCGTCTGTTCGCGCGAAGATCGCCGGGGCCGGAACCTACGCGGAGCTGACGCCCGGCTCGACCTTCTATCGCGAAGGCGAGACGTGCGGATACTTCCCGGGCGTCGGGAGGGGCGACATCCGCGTCTTCAAGGACTCCGAATCCGGGCGGCAGATGACCCTCTACCACGTGCAGGATGGGGAGCCTTGCCTCGTGAACATGCTGTGCCTCCTCCTCGGCCGGCCGGCGATGGCGTCGGCGGTTGTCGAAGTCTCTACCGAGGCGGTTCTCTTCGACGGCTCCACGTTTCGGAACCTGTTCGAGAATCACGGCGTCGTTCGGAACTTCGTCTTCGAAGCAATGGCCCAGCGGCTGGTCGAAGTCATGACCCTCGTCGAAGAAATCGCCTTCTCCAAGATGGATCGCCGCGTGGCGGGTCTCCTCCTTCAACGGTTCTCCCCCGCCCGAGCGTTCGCGGTGACCCATGAGGAGCTCGCCACCGAGCTGGGAACGGCTCGGGAAGTTGTCAGCCGATTGCTGAAGGACTTCGAGCGAATGGGGGCAATCGTGATGGCTCGCGGCCGGCTGGAACTGCGCAACCCGTCATTCCTGCGCGATCTGGCCGGACAATCCTGAACAGACTCCCGCCTCCTGATACAAACTCACCAATCGTAAGAGCATCACCAAATAGGAGGACTCTCGGACGTCAACCGCCGAGGACGATCCTGCTCCGCCGCTACTTGACCGACGGCGGAGCGGGGATCGACTCGAAGGGGATGTCGAGGATCGGGTAGTCCCGCCAGTCCCTGTAGTTGAAGTGCCACCATTCGTTGGGCTCGACGGTGAAGCCTTCCTTCTCCATCGCCGCGCGCAGGAGATCACGCAGCGCGCGCTGCTGTGCCGTCCCTCCCGCGTAGTCGGGAGAGGCCCGCTCGGAGGTTTCGTCGTAGGCGCTCGGCATCTCCACTTCCTTTCCCGTCGCCAGGGCGTAGAGCGAGAGGTCCACCGCGCAGCCGCGGTTGTGCTTCGAGCCTTTCTTCGGATCCGCGACGAAGGCGCGCTCTTCCGGCCGGACGCTGTCCCAGAAGATCTTCGTCACCGACCAGGGACGGTAGCCGTCGAAGACGAGCAGGCCGTAGCCCTTCTCCGAGAGGGCGCGGTTGGCCCGGACGAGGGCCTCGGCGGCCGGCCGCTGGAGGAACGCGCGCGCCTGCCGGTAGACCGGGCGATGGACGATGTTGTCGGCGGTCGCGTAGCGGATGTCCAGGCGTATCGCCGGGTCGAGCCGGACGATCTCGACCAGGTCCGGACTGCGGAAGGACCCGCGCTCGGCCGGCGGGCGGTCCGTGACGCAACCCGCGGCTGAGGAGAGCCCGGCCGCGGCCAGCGCAACGAGCAGCACCTTGCGCAGAGAGGCCACGGCGCGGAGCATAAACAATCCGGCCCTCCGCACAGCGCGCGGTTCCAGCGGAAACAGGTTTGATAGTTGTCGGGGGCTAGTTCACGGGCAGCGCGCAGGAATCCAGAGGCTCGACGCGCATACCGTCTCCGAGAACATCGGAGGCCTGAACGTGCAGGAAGTAGGGAACCCCGCACTCGGGACGTTCCTCGATGCCGTTGCGCCCGCAGAGCGGACAGGTTTCGATGCGGCCCTCGAGGGGAACCTCGAATCCGCGTCGCAGCAAGGTGAAGTCCTCGACATTGAGCATGGGGCCTCCGTTACACCGTAATCAAGGTACCGGATGGCGCGCCCCGTTGCTTGATCAAAATGGACCAATAATTCGCTGCGAGCGGAAACCCAAATTCGCTGCCAGCGGAAACCCGGAAACGCGGAGCGACGAGAGCAGATCCTTCGCTTCGCTCAGGATGACAGGAGTAGGCGTTCCCTCGACAGATCCTCAGCGACACATCCAATGGGATCAGCCGGCTGCCGCCGGCGCTCGCGGCGCGAGGAGTCTCCCAGAGGGGAGGAGCCTCGCGCCGCGGGAGCGGAGCGCCAGCGCGAGATCAGGCGAGCGATCGAGGCCGCATCCGGCCGAGTCGCTCGCCGGTGCGCCCGAAGGGCGCAGGTCTCGCGCTGGCGCGGAGCGACGGTTACGCGCGCCAGCTCTGGAGGACGCGCATGTAGTTGGCGCGCTCGAGCGCGCCCGGGTTGCCGCTCTTGGCCAGGCTCATGCTCCCCTGCATCTGGCGGAGCGACTCGTACCCGTGCTCCTCCAGCCACTGGGACATCTCCTCGCGGACCCGGCGCAGATGCTCCGGTCCCCGGCGGAGAAGTGCCGAGACCATCTGGATCGCGTGAGCGCCGGCCATCACCGCCTTGATCGCGTCGGCCGCGGTGTGCACGCCGCCGGTGACGGCGAGGGAACAGCGGACGCGGCCGGAGAGGATCGCGAGCCAGCGCAGCCGCAGGAGCAGGTCCCCGGAGTCGGAGAGCCGGACCGTCGGGATGACGTCCAGCGCCTCGATGTCGATGTCGGGCTGGTAGAAGCGATTGAAGATCACGAGCCCGTCGGCGCCGGCCCCTTCGAGCTTGCCGGCCAGATTCGAGAAGGAGGAGAAGAACGGCGAGAGCTTGACCGCGACGGGAATCGAGACGGCGCCCTTGACGGCTCCGGCCGTCTGGAGCGTGCGGGTCTCGACGTCCTCTCCGTTCTCCAAAGGGTCGGTCGCGAGGTAGTAGACGTTGATCTCGAGCGCGTGCGCGCCGGCCTGCTCGATCAGCCGCGCGTACTCGATCCAGGACTCCGGCGTCGTGCCGTTCAAGGACGCGATGACTGGGACCGAGACCGCGCGGCGGATTTCCTGGATCTGCTCCAGGTACTCGTCGGGACCGAGAGCGAAGATCCCCGCGTCGGGCGTGTAGGAAACCGCCTCGGCGAAGGATTCCTCGTGAGTCTCGAGGAAATGGGCTTCCTGCCGCTCGGCGGCGATCTGTTCCTCGAAGAGAGAGTGCATCACGATCGCGGACGCGCCCGAATCCTCGAGCCGGCGCACCATGTCCATGTCGTCCACCAGCGGCGACGCGCCGGGCATCAGGGGATGCGGCAGATCGAATCCGAGGTACTTCGTCGAGAGATCCATGATCAGGCCTTCGCCGGTTCCGCCGCCGGCGGCTTGCCGACGGTGAGCCCGGCGAGTTGCTGGTAGTGCTGGAACCGCCGCTCGGCGTCGCGCTGCGCGGCGGCCGCCAGCCCGCGGGCCCGGTCCGTTCCGAGCCTCTCGAGAATGCGGAAGCGATTCTCGTTCTTCATGTACTGCTCCACGCGGATCTTGGGCGCCGCGCAATCGAGCTGGAGAGGAGGCTGGCCGGCTTCGATGCGCCTCGGGTCGAACCGGTAGAGGGGCCACATCCCGCTGTCCACGGCGAGCTTCTGTTGCTCGCAGCCGAACGCCATGTCGTAGCCGTGGGCGATGCAGTGACTGTAGGCGATGATGAGCGAGGGGCCCGGATACGACTCGGCTTCGAGGAACGCCTTGACCGTCTGGGCGTCCTTGGCGCCGAAGGCGATGGACGCGACGTAGATGTTCCCGTAGCTCATCGCGATCAGTCCGAGGTCTTTCTTCGGCGTCCCCTTGCCCGCCGCGGCGAACTTCGCGGACGCGCCGAGCGGAGTGGCCTTGGACTGCTGCCCTCCCGTATTGGAGTACACCTCGGTGTCGAGCACGAGGACGTTGACGTCGCGGCCGGAGGCGAGCACGTGGTCCAGGCCGCCGTAGCCGATGTCGTAGGCCCAGCCGTCGCCGCCGACGATCCAGACGCCTTTCTTGACGAGGTAATCGGCGAAGAGGCTCAGCCTCACCGCCTCGGGATCGGTCCGGCCCGCGAGCAGGAACTTCAAGTCCGCCACCCTCTCCCGTTGAGCGGCGATGCCGGCTTCCCCCGCCTGGTTGCCGTTCAAGAGACCCTCGACGAGATCGCCGGGGAGTCCCGGCGCCAGGCGGGTGAGGATCTCGCGCGCCGTCTCGCGGTGGCTGTCGAGACCCAGCCGCATGCCCATGCCGAATTCCGCGTTGTCCTCGAAGAGGGAGTTCGACCAGGCCGGGCCGCGCCCGTCGCGGTTGGACGCATAGGGCGTGGTCGGGAGATTCGCGCCGTAGATCGAGCTGCAGCCGGTGGCGTTGGCCATCAGGATCCGGTCGCCGAAGAGCTGCGTCAGGAGCTTCAGGTAAGGGGTCTCGCCGCATCCCGCGCAGGCTCCCGAGTACTCGAAGAGAGGCTGGAAGAACTGCGTGGTCTTGACGTCCAGGGCGCGCGGGCGCGTCCGGTCGGGCTCGGGCAGATCGAGGAAGAACGCGTAGTTTTCCCGCTCCGCCTCGCGCAGCGGCTCCTGGGGATGCATGTCGATCGACTTGTGCTTCGGGTTGGACTTGTCCTTGGCCGGACAGAACATCACGCAGAGCGTACAGCCGGTGCAATCCTCGGGCGCGACCTGGACGGTGTACTTCGCGCCGGGATAGTCGGCCGCCCGGAAGTCCCAGGACTTGAACGTCGCGGGCGCCTTGTCCAGAAGCGACGGCTCGTAGACCTTGACGCGGATCGCCGCGTGCGGGCAGACGAGCGCGCACTTGTTGCATTGAATGCAGATCGCCGGATCCCACACCGGGATCTCGGCGGCGATGTTGCGCTTCTCCCACTGGCTCGTGCCCACCGGCCAGGTGCCGTCCACCGGAAACGCGCTGACCGGCAGGAGATCTCCCTTGTTGGCGATCATGACGGCCGTGACGCCCTGGACGAAGCCGGGGGCCGCCGGCGAGACGACGGCGGGCCGACGGCGCTCCGCCGTGACCTGCGCGGGGACCGTGACCCCGGAGAGAGCCGCCAGCGCCCTGTCCACCGCCTCGAAGTTGCGCTTCAGGACGTCTCCGCCCTTCTTGCCGTAGGTGTCCTGGATCGTCTCCTTGATCTTCGCGATCGCGCTCTCGACCGGCAGCACGCCGGTGATCTTGAAGAAGCAGGTCTGCATGATCGTGTTGATGCGCCCCTTCAGGCCGATCTCGCGCGCGAGGCGGTAGGCGTCGATGACGTGGAGCTTGACTCGCTTGCCGACGATCTGCTCCTGGACCTCGCGGGGCAGCCTGTCCCAGACTTCGCCGGGGCCGTAGGGGGAGTTGATGAGGAAGTCGGCGCCCTCGCCGGCGTGCTCCAGCATGTCGTAGCGGTTGACGAACTCGAACTGGTGGCAGGCGACGAAGCTCGCCTTGCCGACGAGGTAGGAGGAGCGGATGGGCCCGGGGCCGAAGCGCAGGTGCGAGATGGTGACGGCGCCCGACTTCTTCGAGTCGTAGACGAAGTAGCCCTGCGCGTCGTTGGCCGTCGTTTCGCCGATGATCTTGATCGTGTTCTTGTTGGCTCCGACCGTCCCGTCCGATCCCAGGCCGAAGAAGACCGCGCGGACCATGGCGTCCGGCTCGATGTCGAAGTCCGCGGCCACGGGAAGCGACGTGTGGGTCACGTCGTCCACGATTCCGACGGTGAAGTGGTTGCGCGGCGCCGCGGCGGCGAGGTTCTCGAAGACCGCCTTGACCATCGCCGGATTGAACTCCTTGGAAGAGAGGCCGTACCGGCCGCCGACGATCCGGGGCTCCCGGGCGATCCGGCCGTCGTTGCGGGCTTCCGCCAGCGCCGTGACGACGTCCTGGTAGAGAGGCTCTCCCACCGAGCCCGGCTCCTTCGTCCGGTCGAGGACGGCGATCGCGCGCACACTCGCGGGCAGGGCCTCGGCGAGGCTCGCCACGTCGAAGGGGCGGTAGAGACGGACCTTCACCAGCCCGACCTTCTCGCCGCGCGCCACCATCCAGTTCACGGTCTCGTGCGCGACCTCGGCCCCCGAGCCCATCATCACGAGCACGCGCTCGGCCTCGGGATGGCCGACGTAGTCGAAGAGACCGTAGGACCGGCCGGTCAGCTCCGCGAAGCGCTCCATCGTCTCGCGCACGATGTCCGGGCAGATGAAGTAGAAACGGTTGCAGGCCTCCCGCGCCTGGAAGAAGACATCGGGATTCTGCGCGGTTCCCCGCAACACGGGCCGGTCGGGCGTCAAGGCGCGCCGGCGGTGCGCGGCGATCGCCTCTTCATCCAGGAGGGCTCGCAGGTGTTCGTCGGGGAGCTCCACGATCTTCGCGACCTCGTGGGAGGTGCGAAACCCGTCGAAGAAGTGGAGGAACGGGATGCGGGAGCGCAGGGTCGCCGCATGCGCGATGGCGGCGAGGTCCTGCGCCTCCTGGACGGACCCGGAGGCGAGCATGGCGAAGCCGGTCTGCCGGCAGGCCATCACGTCGGAATGGTCGCCGAAGATCGACAGCGCGTGCGTCGCGAGCGTGCGCGCGGCCACGTGCATGCAATACGGGGTCAGCTCCCCCGCGATCTTGTACATGTTGGGGATCATCAGCAGGAGGCCCTGCGACGCCGTGAAGGTCGTGGCGAGCGCGCCGGCCTGCAGCGCGCCGTGCACCGCGCCCGCGGCGCCCCCTTCCGATTGCATCTCGACGACGGTGGGGACCATGCCCCAGAGGTTCTTCCGGCCCTCGGCGGACCACTCGTCGGCAAGCTCGCCCATGTTCGAGGAGGGCGTGATCGGATAGATCGCGATGACCTCGCTCGCGCGGTGAGCGACCGATGCCGCCGCCTCGTTGCCGTCGATCATGACTGTGTTCTTGATTGTGTTCATCGGGGGACACGGTAAGTCTCGCTCGGCGGAACGCAAATGATGCCTTTGAATCAGTTCGGGCGGAGGAGAGCTCCGCCGCGATGTCCCGGACCGGACTTCCTTATTTTTTGATGCGAACACATCACGTTCCCGCGCCCCGGGACTGCTACACATTCAATTCGAGTTGGAACATCCAGTACGTAGCCCATCGGCAGGCCGGGGGCGCAAGGGAGCGTCTATGAGAATTCTCGTCGCCACGGACGGTTCGCGCGGAGGCGCCGCCGCAGTCAAGTTCGCCGCCCGGCTCGCCTCGCGCGACGCCGGCAGCGATCTCGTAATCCTGACGATAGGGAAACCCCGCAACGGCGGGTCCAGCCCCGCGCTCGACGAGCCGGTGGCGGACCTGGGATCGGCCTTCGAGAAGGCTCTCGAGAAGCAATCGGCCCAGAAGATCCTGGACGACGCCGCGCGGGACCTCGAGCGTTGCGGGCTGCAGGCCCGGTTCCGCTTCGTGTCGGCCGACAAGCGAACCCCGGTCCCGGAGGCGATCTCCCGCGAAGCGGACCGTCTCAAGGCGGACCTCGTCGTGGTCGGGAGCGAGGGCCGGGACACCCTGAACGAATGGGTCGTCGGCGGAGTCGCCCTGCGCCTGATCTACGTGGCACGACGGCCCGTGACCGTCGTGCGGCCTCCGCGGCGTCGCAAGGCGAGCTGAAGCGGCCCGCGACAGCCGCCCGACAGGCCCGAAAGGCCCTTCCAGGCTGGTCGGCGGGGGTGCGTCGGTGGTACCTTATCCGCCGTCCCTATGCCTCACACCTCCGAGACCCTCGACAAGATCGCCCGCAGCGGCGAAGCCGTCTTCGCCATCGATTCGGCCGACAAGATCATTCTCTGGAACAAGAAGTGCGAGGAGCTGCTGGGCAAGCCCGCGCGCAGCGTGCTCGGAAAGCGCTGCTACGACGCCATGGGCGGCCGGGACGCGAACGGGAATGTCTACTGCTACCGCAACTGTCCGGTCGCCTACCAGGCGCGCGAGAAACCCAAGGAGCCGGTGCAGCGCTTCCCGCTCTCCATTGAGGTTGGCAAGTCAGGGCGGAAGTGGTTCGAAGTTTCCCTCTTCGCGATCCCTTCCTACCACCCGGCCCTCTCGACTGTCGTCCACGTCGTGCGGCCGGAGAACAAGAAGCCCTCGACACTCGAGCGCCGGCTGGAGACGGATGCCGCCCCGGTAGCGGAGCCCCTGTGGCCGATGACGACCAAGGAGGGCCAACCGGTGGACCTGACATCGCGGGAGAAGGAGATCCTCCGCTGCCTGGCCCAGGGCCTGTCCACCAGCGCGATCGGCAAGACCCTCTTCATCTCCCCCGTCACCGTTCGAAACCACATCCAGAACCTCCTCCACAAGCTCGACGTTCACACCAAGCTCGCGGCCGTCGTCTTCGCCTACCGCCACAACCTCATCTGATCGAAGATTTGCCGATTGTCTGATTGACGATTGACGCACGGGGGCATCCCGGCCCTCAATCGTCAATCTGGCAATCATCCATCTTCAATCCCCGGGTCTGATGCGTTCACATCAAATAATGCAAACACATCATCCGCCTCACTTCCCGCCCCGACCAAGATTAGCCGCGGAAGACTTCTTGGAGGGACGACCGATGAGAGGCTTTGACGATACTCTGGAGCGGATCGCGAGGAGCGGCGAGGCCGTGTTCGCGGTGGATTCGGCCCAGCGCATCATTCTCTGGAACAAGGCCTGCGAGAGGCTTCTCGCCCGCCCGGCCCGAAGCGCCGTCGGCAAGTGCTGCTACGACATCCTGTGCGGCCGCGATGTCAACGGGAACATCTACTGCCACCGAAATTGCGCGGTGGCCTACCAGGCCCGAGAGAAGAAGGACGACCCGGTGCGCAACTTCAACCTGACCGCGAAGACCGGCGACGGCAAGAAGAAGAAGATATCCACGTCGATGTTCGCGATTCCCTCCTACCATCCCGCCTTGAACACGCTGGTCCACGTGCTTCGAGAATCCAACGGCGCGACGCCTCCTCCCGAGCCTCCCCGGGCCCAGTCAGCCGAGTCAACAGAGCCGCAGGCGGAATCCGAGCCCCTCTCCCCGGTCACGCTCTCCGGCGGCGAAACGGTCGTCCTGACCGGGCGCGAAAAGGAGATCCTGAGGTGCCTCGCCGAAGGAATGGGGACGGGGGCGATCGCGAAGAAGCTCTTCATCGCGACCGTGACGGTCCGCAACCACGTCCAGAGCATCCTCCACAAGCTCGACGTGCACACCAAGGTTGCCGCCGTCGTCCTGGCCTACCGCCACGGATTGGTCTAACGTCGCTCCGCGCTTGCGCGGGATCTGCGCCCTGCGGCACACCGGCGAGCGACTCGGCCGGATGCGGCCTCGATCGCTCGCATGATCCCACGCAAACGCTACGCTCGCGCAGCCCCTCTGGGAGCTCTCGCGCCGCGACCGCGAGCGCGCTCTTCTGATCGAGACTATTGCGCCGCGAACGGGGTTTAGGAGTCGCTGATCCGGAGGAGTGGTTAACCGATGCGGCAGGGGCGTCCGGTCAGGCTCTGGTAGAAGTCTTCCAGGGCGGCGTTGTCGAAGGTGTTCCAGCCGTCGCAGCCGCAGTGCTCGCGCGTCTCGACGTCGCAGCAGATCTCGGCGCCCGTGACCTCCTGGCGTCCCCGGTGGTACGCGCTCGCGAGCCTTTCGAGCTCCGCGCGCGACACGCCCGGGCGCGGGCGGGCGATCCAGGCAAACCGCTTCTTCAGCTCATCGTCGGAATAGCGCGCGAAGCCCTTGCAGAAGATGCCGTAGCGGCCGGCGATCGCGCAAGCGCACTGGTCGTCCTGTGGCAGCGCGTTCACGATCCGCCGGATCTCGTCGATCGCCTGGGGGCGGGTCAAGCGGTCCACCTGGGGAAGTGCTTGCTTCTGTGGCGTCTCCATGAGCAATTCTGTGCACCCGCGCAAATGACGCACCTGATTCAAACGAACCAATTGTGGCACCGGCGACGCGCCCGGTCAACGCCGCCTCGCTGATGTGTTTGCACCATTGCCGGCCCTCCGCGCCCGGCTGAACATGTGAGCCGTGCGCGCCTTCCCGTCACAGCCTGCTTCCGCCTTCTCCTTCAAGGAGATCCTCTACGGGAAGGAGGGCGGCGTCGCCCGGATCACGATCAATCGTCCGGGCCGCTACAACGCCTACTCGACGGCGTGCCTCGAGGAGCTGGCCCGCGCGTTTCGGGACGCCACCTTCGACGACGCGGTCGGCGTGATCGTCCTGACGGGCGCCGGCGACCGGGCCTTCTGCACCGGAGGCGACGTCAAGGAATACGCGGAGACCTACGTCGCCACCCCTCGCGACTATTGGAAATACATGACGCTCTTCCGAGCGTACATCGACTCGATCCTCTCGACGGGGAAGCCCGTCATCGCTCGCATCAACGGAATCGCCGTCGGCGGGGGAAACGAAACCGTCCTCGCCTGCGATCTGGCCGTGATGGCCGATCATGCGTACGTCGGCCAGGTCGGCGTGCGGGTCGGCTCGGTGGCCTGCGGAGGCGCCACGCAGTGGCTTCCCCTCGTCGTGGGGGACAAACGGGCGCGGGACATGCTTTTCACCAACCGCCAGATCCCGGCGCGGATGGCCCTGGATTGGGGACTGGTCAACCGCGTCGCTTCCTCCGTGCGCCGCGGGGGAGACTTCATCGAGCAGGCGTCGCCCGAGGAGATCCAGAAGGCCCAGAAGGGGCTCGACGGATACGGCCTCGATCTCTCCCGGCTGGACGAGGAGGTGGATCGCCTCGCCCGCGAGCTGCTCGCGACGTTCCCGGAATGCCTGCGCTACACGAAGCAGCAGACGAACTTCTGGAAGGACTTCTCCTGGGCGATGACCGTGCGCCACGCCCAGGACTGGCTTGCGCTTCATTACACCGACTACGAACCGCTCGAAGGGATGAACGCGTTCGCAGGCAAACGCGCCGTGGACTTCGGGGCCGTCCGCCGCCGCGCGGTCGAGCCCGGCGGATCGCCGGAGACGCCCTGGGGGGCTCACGTCCTGGTCTGCCCCGCCTGCGGGGCCGCAGGCCTGCCCGCCTCCTTCACGCACTGCGGGCTGTGCGGCGCGAAGGTCGCCGCGGTAACGGAGGCTCCCTCCTCATGAGCCGGCGCGGCGAGCTCTCGGGGCAGGTCGCGCTCGTGACCGGCGGCGCCAGCGGCATCGGTCTGGCCTGCGCTCGCGAACTGGCCCGCCGGGGAGCGCGGGTCGCCATCGCCGACGCCGACGCGCGCCGGCTGTCCCGCCTCGCGCGGGGATTCGGCTCGGAGAACCTCTACGCGATCGACGTCTCCGATGCGGCAGCGGTGCGCGATGTGGTCGCGGATCTGACGCGCCGGGCGGGACGGCTCGACGTCCTGGTCCTGGCCGCGGGCATCTGCCGCGACGCCGTCCTCTGGAAGATGACGGACGAGGCGTGGTCGCGGGTCATCGACGTGGACCTCTCCGGCGCGGCGCACGTTCTGCGGGCGGCGGCGCCGGCCCTCCGGCGGCAGCGGGGCGGGCGCGTGGTGCTCATCTCTTCGATCAACGGCCGCCGCGGGAAGTTCGGGCAATCCAACTACGCGGCCGCCAAGGCCGGACTCGTCGGCCTCGCGCGGTCCGCGGCGCGGGAACTCGCCGGCAGCGGCGTCACCGTCAACGTCGTCGAGCCGGGCTTCACCACGACCCCGATGACCGCGGGCCTTCCGGCACGCATCCGGCGGCGCGCGCTCGCCGAGACTCCGCTCGGCCGCGCGGGGCGGCCCGAGGACGTGGCATCCGCCGTCGCATTCTTCGCGGGCCCCGGCGCCGCCCACATCACCGGCCAGACCCTGGCGTCGATGGCGGCCAGGGAATTAGGCTGCCTTCGGCCGGTGAACGACGGCGGCCGAAGAGGAATGGGTGCCTAGGAGCATGGGAAGCCGAAATCGAAGCCCTCGTTTGAACTCTCTCGGCCGCCGTTCGCGAAGCGAACGCCCGCGGCCGAAAGCCGGCGGCCAGGGAATGGGGGCGTAGCTCAAGTGTCCACGATCATCGGGTACGAGATGGAGGCGGCCGGGCAGCCGGTCCGGCGAGTCGTGCGGCCCCTGCGCCGGCTCGAGCCGGACGAAGTTCTCCTGAGAGTCGCGGGGTGCGGCGTCTGCCACACGGACGTCGGGTTCCTCTACGGCGGCGTGCGGACCAGGCACGCTCCGCCCCTGATTCTCGGCCACGAGATCAGCGGCCACATCGAGGATGCCGGCCGCAATGCCGCGGCCCGGATCGGGGACGGAGTCGTCGTGCCGGCAGTGCTCCCCTGCCGCGCCTGCGCTCTCTGCCTGGCGGGCCGTCCCACGATCTGCCGCACCCAGGTGATGCCTGGAAACGATTGCGACGGAGGATTCGCGACGCACGTGATCCTGCCGGCGCGAGACCTGTGCCGCGTTCCCGGCGCCGGCGAAGACGCCGATTCTCCCGTCGGATCGGTGCCGGGCCTGACGCTGCGCCACCTGGCGGTCGTCGCGGACGCCGTCTCGACGGCTTACCAGGCGGTCGAGCGCTCGGGCGTGAAGCGCGGTGACCTGGCGATCGTCGTCGGACTCGGAGGCGTGGGAGGCTACGCCGCGCAGATCGCCGCCGAGCGCGGCGCCGCCGTCGCCGGTATCGATCCGGATCCGCGGCGGCTCGAAGCGGCGGGCGCCCTGGGCGTCGGGCTCGCACTCGATCCGCGCACACTTGCGGGCCGCGAGCTGAAGGCGCGGGTCGCGGAGTTCGCGCGGCAGGCCGGCGCGCCGGAGACGGGCTGGACGATCCTCGAGTGCTCCGGGACGGCGGCAGGCGAGAAGACGGCCTTCGGCCTGCTCGTGCCCGGCGCGACGCTCGTCGTCGTGGGCTTCACGCTCGAGAGCGTCGAGATCCGCCTCGCGAATCTCATGGCCTTCGACGCCCGCGCCCTCGGAAACTGGGGATGCGCGCCGGAGCTGTATCCCGAGATCCTCGAAAAGGTGCTGGCCGGGAAGATCGACGTCCTCTCGCAGACAGAGCTGCGTCCGCTCGTCGAGATCCAGGCGGTGCTCCAAGAAGTCGCAGACCACCGAGCCGGCCGGCGGCAGGTGTTGACGCCCTCCGGGGCAGAGGAGGTCTCATGACGTCCCCAATCCGATGTACCACCGAGCATTCGGGACAGCTCGAAAGGATCGTGCTCGACCGCCCGAAGGCCAACATCCTGGACTGCGAGATGCTCACGGCAATCCGCGAGCGGATCGCGCAGATCGCCGAGGCGCCGGGCTCCGCGAAGCTCCTCGTCTTCGAGGGCGCCGGCGGAAACTTCAGCTTCGGCGCCTCGGTCGAGGAGCACCTGCCCGACAGGGTGGCGGTCCTTCTGCGCCAGTTCCACCGGCTCTTCCTGGACCTGGAGAGGCTCTCCATCCCGACGGCGGCGGTGGTGCGCGGACAGTGCCTGGGCGGAGGCTTCGAGCTCGCCCTCTGGTGCGGCTACGTGGTCTGCGAGCCCTCGGCCCGCTTCGGCGTGCCGGAGACGAAGCTCGGCGTTTTTCCGCCGATGGCGGCCCTGGCTCTCCCCTGGAGGGTGAGCGGAGCGCGGTCCACGCAGATGATCCTCTCGGGCGAATCCCTCTGCGGCGAAGAGGCGGCGCGCAGCGGGATCGCGGACCTTTGCGTGGACGACGCCGAGGCGGCTCTCGGGCAATGGTTCACCGCGCGTCTGGCATCCAAGTCCGCCGTCGCCCTGCGCGCGGCCTGGAGGGCCTCGCGGCGCCTGCTCGCCGACTCGCTGAAGAACGACATCTGGTCGCTCGAGAAGTACTACCTGACGGACCTGATGTCGCATAGCGATCCGGTCGAGGGACTCTCGGCGTTTCTGGAGCACCGGACGCCGGTCTGGAACAATCAGTGAAGCGAAGAGCCCGGATAATTCACGGACACCCGGCCGGGACACTCGCATCCGGATAAAGGATGCGCCCACGGATCAGCGAAAGAGCAATGAGGCCGAACGACAGATTGTTCCCGCGAGAGATTTTTCGTCGGGACGAGGAAGACCGACGACGGCGATGCCGATGGCATCGCGGAGGAGGTCTGACGAAGTATCCGGCGGAGCACTGAAGGGATCCGCGGGACGGCCGGAGTCGTTCGTGAATTATGCGGGCTAAAGTCCTTGACTGGGCGTTCGAGATCTACGAAGACCTCGACTTCACGGCCGTCCGCGCGTGGCTCGAGGCCCGGCCGGGAAGAACGGCAGCCGGGTACCTCCCCGTCTACGCGCCGCGCGAGGTGATCCGGGCGGCCGGCATGCTGCCGGTCGGCATCCACGGCGGGGGCGAGAGGCTCGAGATCATCAAGGGGGATGCCTTCTACCAGTCCTACATCTGTCACCTTCCCCGTTCGGTCATCGAGCTGGCGCAGTCCGGGCGCCTGTCCATGCTCTCGGCGGTCCTCTTCCCCTCCACCTGCGACGTCATCCGCAATCTCTCGGGCGTCTGGCAGCTTCTCTCGCCGCAGACCTACGTGCGGTATCTCGATCTTCCGCAAGTCGCGGATCCCGAGATCGGCGCGGATTTCTGGAGGGAGGAGCTGGCGACGCTCCTCGCCGACCTCTCGGAGGTCTCGGGATCGCCGGCCACGGAGGCGTCCCTGCGCGAGGCGATCGCGACGGACAACGCGGCGCGCTCTCTCATCCGAGCAGCTCTACCGGGCGCGGCGCGAGACCCCGTGGAGCGTGCCGACCGAGGAGTTGTACGTCCTGATGCGCGCGGGCGAGGTCGCCCCCGTCGAGCAGTTCATCGAGAAGATGCGCGAGTACCTGGCGGCCATCGAGGAAGAGCCCGGGCGCGTCCGCGACCGATCGCGCGTCCTCGTCGTCGGGGCCTTCTGCGAACCGCCGCCGCTCGGCCTGATCAAGACGATCGAGCGGTCGGGCTGCTTCATCGTGGACGACGATTTCGTGCTCGGCAACCGCCTCCTCACTGCCGACGTCCCGACCGAGGGCGATCTCCTGCGCAATCTGGCGCACTCCTTCGTCAGCGGCCGCGCCAGGACCTCCACGATGTACGAGCCCGATCCGGACGGAAAGCGCCGGCTCATGGCCGAGCGCGCGGCCGCCGCCCGGGCCGACGGCGTCCTCTTCGCCTCGGCGAGCTTCTGCGATCCGGCCCTGCTCGACCGCCCGATGCTGCGCGCCGGGGCGGAGGCCGCGGGCCTTCCCTGCATGGCGTTCAAGTACGCCGAGAACACCGGCCAGTTCCAGCAGTTCCGCGAGCAGACCGGCACCTTCGCCGACTCGATCAAGCTGTGGGGGGGCGAGCCATGACCGAACCCGGGAAGGACCGCTCGATGGAGCTGCAGAAGGAGATGCTCGCCGCACACTACCGCCGTCTCGAGAGCGCTCCGGACACGGGCGAGCCGGTCGTCTACACGTTCGTCCCCGGGAACCTGACGGAGCTGATCCGCTCTTTCGACGCGCTGCCGGTCCTGCCCGAGATCAACGCGCTGCAGTCGGCGATGCGCGGAAAGAGCGGGGCCTACATCGCCGCGGCCGAGCGCGCCGGGCACTCCGAGGACGTCTGTTCCTACGTCAAATGCGATCTCGGAATGGTCAAGAGCGGCAACGTGGGACCGACCGGGACGCGGCTGCCCAGGCCCGACCTCCTCCTCCTCTCCTACACCGGCTGCTACACCTTCATGAAATGGTTCGAGCTCCTCCGCGAGGAGTACGGCTGCCCGACGGTCTTTCTTCACGTTCCCTACCAGGCCGACGGCCGGCAGACTCCCGAGGGGAGAGCCTACGTGGCCCGGCAGATCCGCAAGGAGCTCATCCCCGCCCTCGAGAAGATCACCGGCCAGCGCTACGACGAGGAGCGGCTCTCGGAGAACCTGGAGAGGAGCGCGGCGTCCGAGGAGGACCTCGTGGCGGTCCTGGAGTCGGCGCGTCTCGATCCTTCGCCCATCGACGCTTACTTCGGCGCCGTCTACTACGTCGGGCCGATCTTCTCGGCGTTCCGCGGGACGCCGGAAGGAGCCGCCTACTACCGGGCGCTGCGCGAGGAGGTGGAGGAGCGCGCGAGCCGGCGGCTGGGACCGGAGACCCCCTCGGGGCGGCTCGATCGCCAGAAATACCGGCTGGTCATCGAGGGCCCGCCCAACTGGACGCATTTCCGCGACTTCTGGCGCATGTTCTCCGACGAGGGGGCCGTCGCCGTCGCCTCGACCTATACGAAAGTCGGAGGGACCTACGATTTCGGGTTCCGGCACGATGCTGCGGATCCGATCGGGACGATGGCGGATTACTGCAGCGGCTGCTACACGAACCTCTCCCTTCCCGAGCGCGTCGCGATGCTGGCCCGCTACGCGCGCGAGTACCGCGCCGACGGATTCCTCATCCACTCGGTCAAGTCCTGCAACTCCTTCTCCGCCGGCCAGCTCACGATCCTGCGCGAGGTCGAGAAGCGGACGGGAATTCCCGGAGGGTTCCTCGAGTCGGACCTCGTGGACCCGCGGTACTTCTCCCCCGCCAACCTGAAGAACCGGCTGGAGAGTTACTTCCAGATGCTCGACGCGCGGCGCTCGAGCTCGGGGCAGGCGACGGCATGAGCTGTTTCGTCGGCATCGACCTCGGCTCGACGACGACCAAGGCCGTCGTCCTGGACGAGCAGGGAAGGACGCTCGGCCGCGGGATCACGAACTCCCGCTCGAACTACGATCTGGCGGCGGAGCTCGCGCGCACGGAGGCGTTCGTCTCGGCGCGCTTCGCGCTGCTCGAGCAGGAGGTCGAGCGCGCCGCCGGCAAGGCGGTCCTCGCGAGACTGCTCCGGGCCTTCCGCCTCGAGCAGACGCTCGTCCAGCTCGAGAGCCTGCGCCGGCGGATGGAGGAGGAGGCAGAGAAGACCGTCTCCCCCGATCGCCGCCGGCTCCTCGGCCAGACCCTCGAGACGCTGTTTGCGCGACTCGTCCGCGAAGAGGAAGAGCGCTTTGACGAAACCTCCCCTTCCGAGCGCTCCGATTTCTTCCGGGACGCGGCAGGATCGGCCTTCGCGCGGATCGCCCAGGAGCTTGCCGATCCGCCCGCGGTGTCTTTCGACCTCCTCGCCGGCCTCTACGACAAGTGCATCGTGAAGGTGGAGAACGAGCCGCTCGAGCTCGGGTTTCGCGAGCACATCGGCAAGGCCCTCGAGCGCGTCGGCAATCCCCGCGAAGTCCGGGCGGGGGTCGAAAGCGCGATCGCGGCGCCGCTCGACGTCGCCGGCAGCGTCGGCACGGGTTACGGGCGCGCGCGGCTCCCGTTCCCGAAGGAACAGATCCGTTCGGAGATCCTCTGCCACGGCCTCGGCGCCCACGCGCTCTTTCCCGGCACGCGCACCGTGCTCGACATCGGCGGCCAGGACACCAAGGCGATCCAGGTGGATGCGGCGGGAATCGTCACGAGCTTCCAGATGAACGACCGCTGCGCGGCCGGCTGCGGCCGTTACCTCGGCTACATCGCCGACGAGATGAACATGGGGCTGCACGAGCTTGCGCCGCTCGCCCTGGCCAGCCGACGGCCGGTCCGGATCACCTCGACCTGCACGGTCTTCGCCGGGGCGGAGCTGCGGGAGCGGATTTCGCTCGGAGAGAAGAGGGAGGACATCCTGGCGGGACTCCACCGCGCCGTCATCCTGCGCGCGATGAGCCTGCTCGCCCGATCCGGCGGCATCGAGGAGGAGTTCACCTTCACCGGCGGCGTGGCCCGCAACGCGGCGGCCGTCCAGGCTCTCGAGCAGCTGGTCGCGGAGAACTACGGCCGGCGCCGGATCAACATCTCGCCCGATTCGATCTACACGGGGGCGCTCGGCGCGGCGCTCTTCGCGATGAGAGCGGCGGCATGAGGATCACCGCCGGCATCGACGTCGGCACCGCCGCGGTCAAGGCGGTCGTGATGCGCGTCGAGGGGACAAACGAGACGATCCTGTCGCACGCCTCGGGCCGGATCCGCCGGCGCGGCGTCGCCTCCGTCGTCGAGGAGATCTTCGCCGAGGCCTGCTCCGCGGCCGGCGTCGCCTCGATCGACTACGTGGCGACGACCGGGGAGGCGGAGGAATTGCCGCTGGCGACGGGGCACTTCTACGGCATGACGGCTCACGCGCGGGGCGCCTTGCATCTGGAGCCCCGGGCCCGGGCGGTGCTCGACATCGGCGCGCTCCACGCGAGGGCCGTCGCGATGGACGCGCGCGGGCGGGTCACCGGCTACAAGATGACGAGCCAGTGCGCCTCCGGCTCCGGGCAGTTCCTCGAGAACATCGCGCGTTACCTCGGAGTGTCCCAGGCGGAGATCGGACCGATCTCGCTCGGGTCGGCCCATCCGGAGCCGGTCAGCTCGATCTGCGCGGTCCTCGCCGAGACGGACGTCATCAACATGGTGTCCCGGGGCGTCGCGACGGCCGACATCCTCCGAGGGATCCACGTCAGCATGGCCGGACGGTTCGCGCGCCTCCTCCAGTCCATCGGCGCCGGCGGCGTGATCTTCGTCAGCGGCGGACTCGCGGCCGACGAGGGACTCCGCGCCGCGCTGGAGGAGGCGTTCCGGAGCACGGCGCGGCAGTCGGACAGCGCGCCGGAGATCGTGTCGCATCCCCTCTCGGCCTACGCCGGCGCCATCGGCGCGGCCCTGTGGGGAGCCTTTCGTCATGCCCGACTCGCATTGGGGGGTGCCGCATGGACGGCAACGACAACGACGGCAACGACAACGGGCTAGGAATCGGGGGACCTGCGGTCCCCCGAGCCCCTGACCATTCGGACGCTCGCCTGGCAGGACGTCGCGCGCCTGGTCCGGATGGACGAGCGGGCGACCGGCCGCAACCGGAGGACCTGGTACGAAGGGAAGCTGAAGCGCGCGCTCGACGAATCGGACCTGAAGATCTCGCTGGGAGCGGACGTGGACGGGACGCTCGTCGGGGCCGTCCTCGGAACGCTCCATTACGGGGAGTTCGGCCTGCCCGAGCCGGTCGCCGTCCTCGACACGATCCTCGTCGACGGCGACTTTCGCGGCCGCGGCATCGCGACGGCGATGTTGGACCAGCTCGTCAAGAATCTCGAGGCTCTCGGCATCGAGCAGGTCCGCACGGAGGTTGCCTGGAACGATCGGGAGCTGGTCGGCTTTCTCGGAAAGAACGGCTTCGGCCCGGCCAAACGGCTTGTCCTCGAACGAAGTCTCAAAGAGTCCGGTTAGAGCATCAGAAGGGAGGTCCACGTGGAGTATCCGGTATTGGTGATTCTGGGAGTCCTTGCCATCGGCATCGTGACCGTCGTCCTCCCGGTGGTGCTGACGACGCTGGGGGACCATCGGGAGCCCAAGTCCCTCGTGTGCCCGGAAACGGGAGTGGCCACGACGGTCCAGGTGGACGCCGGGCGCGCGGCGCGCGGCGCGATCTTCGGCCGTGTGCGGCTGGCCGTTCAGAACTGCGCGCGCTGGCCGGAGCGCAGAGCCTGCGGGCAGGGTTGTCTTTCTCCGCTCGTCCAGACGCCCGCCCCACCTGACGCGAGCGCGGCCGGCGGCCCGTCACCCCGCTAGCGCTTCATCGGGCCGGGACGCGGGCCGGCCGTTGCGGCGCCTTGCGCCGGCCGTCGATCATGTGCCGGATGGCGAGCACGGGATGGGAGAGGAGCATTCTCGGCCCCGAGAACGCCATGACGCCGCGGATCTGCTCGCGCCGCAGCGGCTGGTAGCAGTGGATCGGGCAGTCGACGCAGGTCGGCTTCTCCTCTCCGTAGGGGCACTTCTCCAGCCGCAGGCGCGTGTAGGCCTCCAGCTCCGAGCACTCCCCGCACGGCGATGCGCCGGAAGCATGCCGCTCGCGGCAGAAGATCGCGATCATGGCCGCGACCGTGCGGCGTTCGCGGTCGCGACGGGCTCCGAGGCGAGATCCGGTCATGGGTTGGGACTATCTCCTGCTTCCCGCGCGGGCAGCGGCGCAGCGCCGCGCAACAGGCGCGGAGCCGTCAGCAGCGCCGTGCCGTAGAACGCGAAGGCGACGAAGAGCGTGGCGGGACGCCCGCCCGGCAGGTCCTCGACGAGCAGCTTCACGGCACCGATCGAGAGGACGCCGTACGTGAGCCAGCCCAGCTCGGGAAGAGCCGTGCGCCGGCGGATCGCCGCGAGCAGAAAAGCGGCGGCGGCGAGAACCGCCGTGCGGGCCGCGGCGACCGCGCCGGGATCCGGGCTTGCCGCCCCTCCTCCGACGAGATTTCTCAACTGCCCGACGGCAAAGGCGCCGGCGCCGAAGGCCACGATGACCGCCAGCAGAAGACGAGGGAAGCGCTCCCCCGCGAGGCTGGCTTCCCCTTTTTCCCGCGCGAGCAGGACGTAGCAGGCCGCGGCGGCCGCGACCGTGCCCAGGCCGGCGGGTGTCAGCGGCGCCCATTTCTGCGCGGGAGGCGACATGAAGGCGTCGAGCGTGGCCCCGGCCGAGCCCGTCTGCCAGGCAGCCGCCGCGGCGTAGACCGCGCTGTGGACAGCCAGGGTCACGCGATTGAAACGCGTGGCCAGGATCGCGGAGGCGAGCGCGAGCGCGCACCACAGGAAGCCGAGAATCGCGCTTCCGGCCATCAGCGCGCTTCCGGAGAGCGTCAGCAGAAGCGCCAGCGTCGCGTAGAAGAGGAAATTGCGCCCGCGCCCCTGCTGCCGCTCGACGAAGACGAATGCGACGCCGTAGCAGCCCGCGGCGATCACGACGGCGGAAGCTCCCAGAATCGGCTGCGCGCTCTGCAGGTAGCGGACGACGAGCGCGGCGCCGCCAAAGCCCACCGCGAGCGCGGCGATTCCCTGCACGGCGTCGAACAGCACGACGTCGCGCCGGCGCGCGAGCGTGCGCACCGCGAAGCTCCCGAGGTAGAGGAAGGGCAGCGCGAAGGCGAGCATGAGGAAGAAGGAGAGCGAAGGAGCGGACCCGGGCAACGGCGGCCCCGACGGCGCCAGGCGCAGGGCGGCCCAGAGGACGAACAGGTCGGCCGCCGCCGCCGCCGGCCACCGCAGGCCGCGCCACGGCCGCGGGGAATAAGCGAGCCAGAGTGACGCGACGCCGATCACCAGGAGCGCCGCCGCGAACGGCTCCACCGCCCCGGACACGAGCGCGAGGACGGAGGAAGCGGCCACGGCCGCGGCGAGCGCGGCCCATGCGAACAACTCGAGTCTGCGGTTCCAGGCCACACCCAGGCAAAGGACGGTCAGGACGACGAGAATCGCGGCCGCGCCGGGCGGACTGAAGACGGCCATGCGCGTGCTCGTCTCCACGACCAGCGGGTAGGCGATGACGACCGACGTGATTCCGAGGAAAGACGCTGAGGTCGAACGCCCGCGGGCCGCCGACCGGTCGGCGAGCAGGACCCACAGGATCCCGTAGGCCAGACCGAGGCCGGCCCCCACCGGGCGCGGCAGCGTCCCGGAGTCGGTCAGCGCGCGCACGAGGAACGCTCCGCCGAGGACCAGGCAGCTTCGGCCGAGCTCGGTCAGGACGTTGAGCACGGCTCCCTGCCGGGGAAGCTGTTCGGAGAGCGTCGGGAGAAGAGGCTCCGCGGCAACGGAGGCGGAAACGGATTCGGGCTCGGTCTCGGCCTCGGGGACCGCGGACGGGAGAGAGGCCACCCTCTTCTCGAGCCTGCGGAGGTCGAGCGAGAACTCCTCGAGCCTCCGCTCGAGCGCGGCCATCCGCTCTTCCACTTCCGACACGGGCTCGGACTTCATTCTTGAGGAGCCCGCCCGGGCTCCACGGCTAGAACGCGGGCGCGAAGGCGCGCAGGACCTCGGCGGTGCTCGTGACCGGACCTGCCTTCAACGCCCTGGTTCGCACTCCTTCCAGCCGCTCGACGAGCGACGGCTCCCGCACCTCGTAGAGCACGCCCGTGGTCAGGGTGTCCGTCTCGCGCGTGTAGGCCAGGGCCGCCGCGCGGCTCCCGCGGTCGTGATCGGGCGGGAGGAATTTCAACTTCGCCTTGAGGATCTTGAACTGGTCGTCTCCTCGCCAGGTCACGCAGGGGGACATGACGTTCAGGAACGCGAACCCCTTGTGCTGCATCGCGAGCGTCATCAGCTCGGTGAGCGTCTTCGGATCTCCCGAGAACCCGCGCGCGACCCAGGTCGCGCCGAAGGAGATCGCCAGTTCGCAGGGATCCACCGAGGGCTCCGGGTTGCCCCAGTACGTGGACTTGGTCTTGTCGCCGGTGGGAGTCGTGGGCGCCGCCTGGCCCTTGGTCAGGCCGTAGATCTCGTTGTCCATCAGGAAGTACGCGATGTCGAGATTGCGCCGTGCGGCGTGAAGGAAGTGGTTTCCGCCGATCGCGATCCCGTCTCCGTCGCCGCCGACGGCGATGACGTTCAGTTCCGGCCGCGCGGCCTTGACTCCCATCGCCAGAGTCAGCGCGCGTCCGTGGACGCCGTTGAAGCCGAAGGTCTCGACGTAGCCGGGCAGCCGCGAGGAGCAGCCGATCCCCGACAGGACGACCGTGTTCCAGGGCTCGAGCTGCAGCTTCGCCATCGCGCGGTGGAGGGCGGCGAGCGCTCCGAAATCGCCGCACCCCGCGCACCAGACGGGCTTCAGATCCGACTTGTAGTCGGCCGGCTGGAAGGTCGGAACCTCTGCGACTGAAGTGCTCATGCCACCTCCTCCTTCCTCGCGGATGAAATGGTCTGGACTTTCCGGATTTCCCGCGTCACCTCGGCCACGCCGAGGTTCTTGCCGCCGGACCGCTTGAAGACGTGCGTCCGGCCCTCGGGGAGACTCAGAAACGTCCGCAGGTACTTGTAGAACTGCGCCGTGTAGGAGAGCTCGATGACGAGAAGGTCCTTGGAGCTCGCCAGGAACTGCTGGAATGCCCGCTTGGGAAAGGGGTAGAGGATCTGCGGCACGAAGGCGGAGACCTTCTCGCCCCGCGCGTTGGCCGCGAGGACGGCTTCCCGGACCGGCCCGTCGGAGGCGCCCCAGCAGACGATGCCGACTTCCGCTTCTTCCGGACCGTATCGCCGGAAGGTGTGGTAGCGGTCCCGGATCGGCCACATCTTGCGGTAGCGCTTCGCGTTCATCTTCTCGTGCGTGAGGTAGGCCGATGACGGCCCGCCCGAGGCGTCGTGCTCGAGGCCGTTGGTCTGGTACATCCCGCTCTTCATTCCCGGCACGCTCATCGGGGAGACCCCGGTCGGCGAGTCCGCGTACCGCTGGTAATTGACCATCTCCGCTTCCGAGGGTTTGGCGCGGTCGCGCACGTCGTGCTGGAGCCTGGAAGCCGGAAGAGTCTCCTTGCGCTGGCCGACGGCCTGGTCGGAGAGGACGATCACCGGGAGCTGAAACTCCTCCGAGATGTTGAACGCATCGACCGTGGCGTGGAAGCAATCCTCGACGTCGCCGCACGCCAGGACGACGCGGGGCGCGTCGCCGTGCGTGCCGTAGAGGCACTGGAAGAGGTCCGCCTGCTCCCCCTTGGTGGGATTTCCGGTCGAAGGCCCGCCGCGCTGCACGTCCACGATCACCGTCGGGACCTCGGCCATCGCGGAGAGCCCCAGCATCTCGGTCATGAGCGAAAGACCCGGCCCCGACGTCGCGGTCATGGACTTCACGCCCGCGAAGGACGCGCCGATCACGGCCCCGATCGCGGCGAGCTCGTCCTCCGTCTGGATGACGGAGCCGCCCGCGCGGGGGAGGTACTCGTTCAAGAAGTGCAGGATCTCGGAGGAAGGCGTGATCGGGTATCCGGCGAAGAAGCGGCACCCGGCGTGCATCGCTCCCACCGCCGAAGCCTCGTTGCCCGACATCAGGAGCAGGGGCTCGCCGGGGACGTACTCGAGCCGCTTCGCGTCGAAGTCCTCCGTCAGCGAGCGCGCGAACGTGACGCCGGCCTCGAAGGCCTTCGTGTTCGCTTCCCGGACCGACTCCTTCTTGCGCCCGAACTTGTGGGCGACGGCCAGGCGCAGGCCCTCCTCCGGGAGTCCGAAGAGACCCGAGAGGATCCCCAGGGCCACGACGTTCTTCGAGGCGGGGGTGCCGGCCGAGTCACGTGCCAGCTCTCCGAACGGGACCTGGACCAGGCGGGCGCCCCCATGGCCGGCGAGATCCACCTCCCCTTCCGGGGTCGCATCGTCGGCTTCGGTCAGGATGACGGCATCCTCCGCGACGAAGAGCTCGCCGCGGAATCGAGCGAAGTCGGCGCGGCGGAAGACGACGAGCACGTCCACCGTGTCCCCCTGCGCGAAGATGTCCTTCGAGGCGAGGCGGACGGTGCAGGACGCCTCTCCCCCGCGGATCTGCGGCCCGTAGGCCTCGGTCTTGATCGCGTGGAGGCCTTCCCGGGCGGCGGCCTGCGCGATGAGATCTCCCATCGTCACCACGCCGTCTCCCCCGGAGCCCACCATCGCGATCGTCAGGTCTTTCGTTGGCATCAGAAACTAGTCTCCTTCCCGGCGCTCGCATCTCTGCGAGATCCGCCGACAGTGTTTGGGAACCCGGGGAGAGTGCGCATGATGCAAATGTACCAGCGGGCTGTTGTCACCGGGGACCGCCCCGTGTCACAAGGAGAAACGGCTCGCGAAATCGGGCGCGAAGGCCGGGTGGGTGTATTCGCCGCGTTCGGGGTCGAGGACGTAGCCGGGGTCGAAGTCGTGGCGCGCGATCGCGTCGAGGGCCTCGCCGAGGGCGTCGATGTCCTCCAGCGTGTTGAAGAGGCCGAAGCTCGCGCGGACGGCGCCCGGAATCGCCGACCGGTCGCGGGCGAGGATGCTCTTCTCGACCGCCCGGCCCTCCTCCTCCGAGACGCCCAGGATCGCCTTGACGTAGGGGTGCGCGCAGAAGCAGCCGTTGCGCACGCCGATGCCCCATTCGCAGGAGAGCACGGCGGCGGCCAGAGCGTGCGGCACGCCGCGGACGTTGAAGGGCAAGACGTCCAGCCGGGAGGCGGCGCGCGCCGGATCGGTGTCGCCGTAGAGGACGACGCCGGGAATCGAGGACAACCGCTCGAGCGCGGCCGCGGTCAGCTCCGTCTCGTGCCGGAGGATCTTCTCCCAGCCGATCTCCTCGATCGCGCGGATGGCGCGGGCGAGCGCGACGACGCCGACGATGTCGGGCGTCCCCGCTTCCTCCCGGTCCGGCAGGTCGGTCCAGTAAGCGCTCTCGAGGCTCACGATGTCCACAGCGCCGCCGCCGACGATGTCCGGGTCGCCCGTCTCGAAGGCCGCGCGGCTTGCGATGAGGACGCCCGCGCCGAAGGGCGCGTACATCTTGTGCGCGGAGAAGGCGACGTAGTCCAGGTGCTCCGGGTCTCCCTTGCGCCCCATGGCGATGGGCCGGTGCGGAGCCAGTTGCGCGGCGTCCACGACGATCTCCGCGCCGGCCGCGTGGGCCATGCGGGCCCAGTCGTGAATCGGATTGATGTAGCCGGTGACGTTCGACGCCCCGGTCACGGCGAGAAGGCGCACGCGGCCGCGATAGGCGGAGAGCTTGCCCGCCAGGTCCTCCTCGTCCACCCGGCCGTCTCCCGTCACTCCGACGTGGACGACCTCGGCCACGCGGCGCCAGGGCAGCTCGTTGGAATGGTGCTCCATCAGGGTCGTCAGCACGACGTCGCCCTTGCCGAAGGGATAACGGTGGGCGAGCCTGTTGATCGCTTCCGTCGTGTTGCGGCAGAAGAGGACGACGGTATCGGTCGGATCGGCGCCGACGAAACGGGCCACGCGGGCGCGGGCGCCGTCGAACGCCCAGGAAGAGAGGCGCGACTTGTAACCCACCCCCCGGTGGACGTTGCTGTACCACTTCAGGAACTCGTCGACCGTGTCGCGCACGCAGGCGAGCGCGGGCGTCGAGGCCGCGCTGTCGAGATTGACGTAGCGCCGCGTCGTCCCGCCGAGCACGGGGACACGCTCGTCGGCGCCGACGATCTCCAGGAGCGCCCGGATCGGCGCCGCGACCGCGGAGGCCGTTTCAGTCCGCGCCATGAGTCGTCCGATCCGAACCGGTCAAGCCCTGGCGAGCCTGAGCTTCACGTATTCGCCGACCAGGATGGAGGCCGGGTAGAGCAGCTCTTCCTCCGTCTGCGCGTGGAGGATCAGCTTCTGCGCGAGGCGGGCGTATCCCACGAGCCGCTCCGCGGTCGCGGACTTGAGGAGCTTCTGGAGGGCCGCGACGATCGCCTTGTGCTCCTCCAGCATCCGCGGAAGCTCCGACTTCATGACCTCGGTCTGCGCCAGGATGTCTTCCATGTCGGGAGTGAACTCTCCGCTGGCGAGCCGCGGGAGAAGCAGCAGCGGCGGGATCGCGAACTGCTCTTCGCGATAGACGTGCGGGAAGAGCACCCGCGTGACCTGCCAGGCGGCCTCTCCAGTCTTGCCCCCCTCCTGGGTCGCCCGGCCGAGCTCCTCACGCATCGCCTCGTGCTCCATCGTCAGGACAGGCGGGAGTTGATCCTTCGTCATGGGACTCCTTCTGGGATTGCCTTGCGGCGGGCTTTTAATCGGCCGGACGCTGTTCCTGCTCGTTTACGACTCCGCAGCCGGCGGCGCGGCGGGTCTCCTCGGCGGGAAAACGGTAGTGTCCGCCGGGTGTGCGGAGGGTCTTCAAGAGGCCTTGCCGCGCCCACCGGGTCACCGTCGAAGCGGAGACGCCGAAGAGACGGGAAACCTCTCCCCGCGACAGGAACGCGGCTTTGACGAAGGGCGCGGGCCGGGCCATGGAGCTTTCTTCTCTCGTTTGAATCATGCGGCGATTCTGGCGGCAGGAGGGCCATCCGGCAATGATGCAAACGGATCATCTTGCTCATTGGCGTCAAAGGGGCCTTCTGGATGATTTGCATCATGTACGGCTGCGAGAAAAGCGCCTAGCGTGTCGGTCGAGGAGAAGGAATGCTCTCACCTGTCGAGCTGGAAATCGAGCTCTTCTGCCGCGGGATGCGCATCGACGAGTCCTGCAACCTCGACGAGGACGGGCGCCGCGTCTCGCGCACCCGCGCCGGTCTCGGGTCGGGGCTGGAGATCGTCCTGCCCGCGCCCAGGAAGCCCATCTGGGTCAACGTCCCGGTCGTCGAGAGCTTCGTGTCCTCCTCCCCCCTCCGCCTCGTCAAGGACCGCGAGAGGTACCACATCCTGGACGAACGCACCGCGGACGCCTATCCCGTCCGGATCCCGGAGGAGCCGGCGTGGTATTCGCGGCAGACCTCCGCGGGCGTCCAGATGAGCCGGGTCGGAGTTCTCCAGGGAAATTACCTGGGCATCTACGTCTCCAACGCGTGCCTCTACTGGGCGTCCAAGCCCTCGCGCGCCTGCCAGTTCTGCACGACCGGGAAGAACGTCGGGCTCGCCGAACAGGCGCGCAAGTCGGTCGAGGACGTCGTCGAGGTGGCCCGGGCGGCCCGCGACGAATCGGGCTCCGTTTTCACGCATCTGAATACCGGCTACCACTTCGAGGAGGTGGACCGGCTGGAGCCGATCCACGGCCTGCGCCAGAGCGAGCCGTTCGTGAAGGCCGTGAGAGAGAGAGTCGGCGGATTCATCGGCGTGCAGGCCATGCCGGTTCCGAGCCGGATGTTCCACGAGTACGA
Organism: uncultured Acidobacteriota bacterium; assembly: GCA_963741435.1. Lineage (GTDB taxonomy): Bacteria > Acidobacteriota > Thermoanaerobaculia > UBA5066 > Gp7-AA6 > JAWOLE01. Next base: position 68,432 of record CAVUIX010000019.1, read on the forward strand.
CGCCCTGATCGAGGCGGGGACGGACCACTTCTCCTTCTGCTACGAGTTCGAAGACCCGGCCTACTTCGCGCGCCTCTGTCCGGGAAAAGCGGAAACGCTCGGGCAGTCCGGATTCTTCGAGGCGATGGAGTACACGTCCAGGAAGCTCGGCCGCGGGCGCGTCTCGGGCGAGATCATCGCCGGCCTCGAGCCGATCGCGGCGACCATGCGCGGCATCGACCGGATCGTGGAGGCCGGCGCCTTCCCGACCGTCTGCATCTTCCGGCCGACGATCGGGAGCGAGCTCGAGAACGAGCCTCCTCCGGACCCCGAGGCGATGAAGGACGTCTTCGCCCACCTCTACCAGGCCTGCCGCGACGCCGGCCTGCCCGTGGGTGTGCTTCCGATCGAAGTCTCGCTCGTCGTGCAGCCCGAAGAAACGGCGGACCTGCTGCCGCCGAGCCTCTCCACGCGCCTCTACCAGTGGAAGCTCGCGGCTCTCCGCCAGCTCGCGCGCCCCTATGTCGCCTGGAAGCGGCGCCCCCGCGCGGCTTAGGAGACGCGAGACTTGAGCGACGCCCTCCGGCGCCCCGGACCGCCGCCGGCGCCGTTTCGCCTTGAAATGAAGGCCTGGCCCCCTCTCATCGGATCTGCCCGCTCCGGCCGCAGCCGGAAGGAGCGGAGATGAAGAACCTGGTCGTCCTGGGAGCCGGAACCGCGGGAACGACCGTCGCCAACCGGATGGCCAGGAAGCTGCCTTCCGACTGGTCGGTCACGGTCGTGGACCCTTCTTCGAGCCATCGCTACCAGCCCGGGCTCCTCTACATCCCGTTCGGAGGATCCAGCGCGATCGAGCGCCCTCGAGGCGGCACTCTTCGGCCCGGTGTCGCGTGGGTGCGCGAGCCGGTCGCTCGGGTCGATCCGGACGCCCGCAGGGTCGTGCTCGAGGCCGGCGAGGTGATCCCCTACGACCTGCTCGTCGTCGCCAGCGGCGCCCAGACGCGCCCGGAAGAAACGCCCGGCCTGCTCGGGCCCGGCTGGCGCAACACGGTCCACGATTTCTACACGCTCGAGGGAGCCCGCGCCCTGGAAGGCGCGCTCGCCCGATTCGGCGGAGGCCGCCTCGTCGTCGACGTCGTCGAGATGCCGATCAAGTGCCCGGTCGCGCCGCTCGAGTTCCTCTTCCTGGCCGACGACTACTTCACCCGTCGCGGCATCCGCGATCGCGTCGAGCTCGTCTATGCCACGCCGCTCGACAGCGCCTTCACCAGGCCCACCTGCTCGCGGTTGCTGGCGTCGCTCCTGACCGAGAAGGGAATCACGGTCGAGACGGAATTCGCGGCGGCGCAAGTGGACGCCGAAGGCAAGGCGCTCCGCTCGTACGACGATCGGGAGATCCCGTATGACCTGCTCGTCATGGTGCCGGTCCACAAGGGAGCCCCATACATCGAGGCGTCGGGCCTCGGCAACGACATGGCCTTCGTCCCGACGGATCCGCGCACGCTCGCGACGAAGAAGGACGACCACATCTTTGCCCTGGGCGACGCCGCGGATCTGCCCTCCTCCAAGGCCGGCTCCGCGGCTCACTTCCAGGCCGAGGTGCTGCAGGGGAACCTCCTCGCGATGATCGCCGGGAGGAGCCCGCGGCCCGAGTTCGACGGCCACGTGAACTGTTTCATCGAGAGCGGCAAGGGCAAGGCCCTCCTGATCGACTTCAACTACGAGACCGACCCGCTGCCGGGCGTCTTTCCGCTCCCGCTCGTCGGACCGATGCCCCTCCTGAAGGAAGCGCGGCGCAACCACTGGGGAAAGATGCTCTTCCAGTGGGCATACTGGAACCTGCTCCTGCCCGGCCGTCCCATTCCAATTTCCCGCCGGATGTCCATGTCGGGCAAGCGCCGCATCGCGCCCGAGCCGCCCGCCGGCGCCGGCGCCCATCGCCCCTGAGAGGAGACTTCATGCCGACGCGCGACTATGCCGGAGTCTCGATCCAGACCAACGAGGAAGGGTTCATGACCGACAGCTCCCAGTGGACGCCGCAGGTGGGCGAGGCGATCGCCCGCGAGGTCGGCGTCTGGCCGCTGTCGGAGGAGCACTGGAGCGTCATCACGTTCTGCCGGGAGGACGCCGCGCGGGAGGGGCAGTCACCCGGGCTTCGCCGCATCGCGAAGAACTCCGGCGTGGACATGAAGGCCCTCTACCAGCTCTTCCCCCGGGGGCCGGGCAAGCTCGCCGCCCGGATCGCCGGTCTGCCCAAACCGAAAAGTTGCGTCTGACAGAGAGGAGAAAGCCATGAGCACCCAATTCACGACTCCCTCCGCTTCCCCGGCGCCGCCGCTTCTCGAGGAACCGGCGCCCGAGCCGATCCGGCGCGTCTCGATCATCTGCTCGAAGGGGAGCCTGGACATGGCCTACCCGGGCCTGATCCTGGCCAACGCCGCCCGGATGAGCGGAATCGAGGCGACCCTCTTCTTCACGTTCTGGGGACTGGACATCATCACGAAGAGCAAGGTGGACAGCCTCCATGTCTCGACCGTCGGCAATCCCTCGATGCCGATGCCGACGATGCTCGGGGGGCTGCCCGGAATGGAGTCCTTCGCCAGCCGGATGATGAAGAAGGAGATCGCGAAGCTCGAGATCCCGACGATCCGCGAGCTGCTCTCCGACCTCTCGGATTCCGGCGCGCACCTCTACGGCTGCAGGATGGCCATGGACATGTTCCACCTCACGCGGGAAGACCTCGTGCCCCAGGTCGAGGACGTCATCTCGGCGATGGACTTCTTCGACAAGAGCGCCGGCGCGCAGATCATCTTCATCTGAACGCCGGGCACCCGCGGAAACGGAAGGGAACCTAAGGCTTCTCGTAGAGGCCGTTGGCGGAGACGCGGCGGCCGACCTCGACTTTCCGGCGGGCGAGGGCGGTCGGGACGACGCAGGAAAGACCGTGGCGGGCGAGCTCCGCGTCGAGCGTCTGCGGCGTCCACGAGAACGGAGCGGCCGCTCTCGAAGCCCTCGTAGACGTGCGGCTCGCCGGCCACGGGCGTGATCCCGCGGCCGGTGAGATCCGTTTCGGGCGTGAACACGGAGACGAGGAGCTTCCCGCCCGGCGCCAGGACGCGGGCGGTTTCCGAGAGCGCGCGATCCCACTCGGCCCGGCTCTGCGCGCAGTGGTAGAGGCCAAGGGCGACGACGAGATCGAAGCTCGCGGCCGGAGCCCAGCCGAGGTCGTCCATGCGTCCTACGCGCACGCGGCGCTCCGCTTCGGCTTCTCCTACGATCGGCGCCATGCGACGGCGCGTCTCGGCGACCATCGCCTCCGAGGCGTCCAGGGCGAGCACGTCGAAGCCGAGCCGGGCGAGGAAGACGGCGTTGCGCCCGCCGGCGCAGCCAAGGTCGAGGACGCGCACGGCGCGCGGGTCGGGCCAGTTCGCGACGATCCCCGCCAGGCGCACGTCCGGCTCGCGCGCGGCGAAGCGTTCGACGTTCTCCGGCGACTCCCAGAATTCGTTCCTCACCGCGGCCGGATCATGCCACGCCGCGCGGAGAGCCCCGGAGCCCGCGGTTTACTCGCGACCTACGGTGACGAAACGAGAACGCCGCCGGAGCTGGAGTCCGGCACGCCCGCGGGAGCGAACATCGCCTCGGAGAGGCGCGTGAGCATCGGGAGCCCGCGGATTTCCGTCTCGAAGAGGGGCACGATCGCGCGCACGCTCCCGTCGAACTTCTGCCAGACCGTCCGCATGTGCTCGTCCTGCATCGCCACCCGGTTCTTCACGAAGTCGGCGGCCTCGGGGCCGACGGACGCCTTGTCGATCAGCATGTTGACGAGCACGCCGCCCACCGGGATCCCGAAATCGTGGAACCACTGGATGAACCGCGTGATGACCGCGATCGGCAGCGCCTCGGGGAGCGTCACGAAGAAGAACGATGTCTTGGCCGGATCCGTCAGGAGCACGCGGCCGTGCTCCATCCGGTCGCGGAACTTGAGGAGGTACGCCATGAGCGGATCCTCCTCCTTCTTCTTCGAGAAGGAGAGCATCTCCCGCAGGGTCTTGGCCTCCTCGCGGCTCTTCAACATCTTGTTGACCCAGAGCGAATAGACCTTGGACATCCCGAGCAGGCGCCGCGCGTTGGCGGTGGGCGCCGTGTCGAAGATGTAAACGTCGTATTCGTCCTTGAACATCAGGTCGATCATGTTCTCGAACATGGCCGACTCTTCGAAGGCCGGGTTCATCGTGGCCGATTCCACGAATTCTTCGGCCTTGGTCGAGATGTCGGCGAACTTCAGGAACCACTGGATCTTCTCGCGGATCTCGACCTTGCTCCGCTCGATGGTGTCCTTCGTCTCGATCTCGTAGGCCCAGAGGTTGGGCACGCCATCGACGGGCGTGTGCTTGCCGAGGACGTTCTGGCCGAGCAGGCTCGACAGGCTGTGGACCGGGTTCGTGGACGCCAGCATCGTCCGGCGCCCCTGCCGCGCGTGCCAGATCGCGGTGGCGGCGGCGAAGACCGTCTTCCCCACGCCCCCCTTGCCGCCGAAGAAGACGTACTTCAGGCCGGCATGGTCCTTCAAGTAGTCCCGCATGGATTCCTGGACGTTGGGCATGACGTTTTCCTCCGAGCGGCGCTCAGGCGAGCTTGCCGTTGCCATACATGATTCCCGCGAGCTTCTCGATCATCGCGAGCCCCGTCACGTCCCGCTCGAGCTCCGGAACGTACGCCAGGACCCCATCCCCGAACGCCGTACGAATGCTGCCCAGGTATTTGTCCTGCATCTGGATCCGGTTGCGCAGGTAGTCGGGGATCTTCTGATCGACGAGCTCGTGAGGGATGACCCGATTGACGACATACCCGCCGATCGGCACGTCGAACTGCGCGAAGAGCTTCGCGGCCTTCTCCGTGTCGACGATGATCATGTCCTCCGGGGTGACGACGAAGAAGAAGGCGGTCTTGTCCTTGTCGGTCAGGATGGACGAGGACGCGTTGATCCGCTCCTTGATGTAGAGGAGCTCCTTCAGGATCTCGTCCTGCTCCGTGTCCTTCTCCCTCTTCAGGCGGCTGACCATCTCCTCGTACTCGCGCATGTCCTCCCGCAGTTTGGTCACCTTGTTGATCCACTCGTCGTAGACCTTGGCCATCGAGAGGTAGTAGAGCGCGTGGCCGAGCGGGACGAGGTCGTAGATGTAGTAGTCGTAGTCCCCCTTGATGACGACGTCGACCACGGCGTCGAAGATCGCGCTCTCCTCCATCGCCGGCTCGGCGCTGGCCGCCTGGATGTAGTTCTCGATCTCCTCGGGCACCGCCTCCAGGCCGTAACGGTCGAGGATCTTCTGCCGGATCTCCTGCTGGTAGGCCTTGATATGGCTGTCGGCGTCGATCTCCTGCGCCCACAGGTTCTCCATGATCTTCACCGGCCCCTTGCCGAAGATGTCGCGCTGGAAGATGTCGGTCAAAGACGCCTGGGGGTCAACCGAGAAGACCAGGACCTTCTTGCCTTGCGAGGCGAGCCAGTAGGCCGTGGCCGCCGAGAACGTCGTCTTGCCGAGTCCGCCCTTGCCGCCGAACATGATGTAGCGGCGGTTCGGGTTCTGTTCGAAAACCTGTTTCATTCCCATTCTGTTACTCCTGATCTTCGGGCGCCTCCGGACGGGAGCGCCCTCCTAGAACATGGCATCGGAGACATCTTTTTCCCTCAGCATCCGGCGCTTCCAGGTCGCGATCGACGGCACGACGTAAGGCAGCAGCCTGAGGCTGTAGTACGGCGGAAGAATGGGGACGCCAAGCAGGTCCCCCATCGTGATGAGGATGAACAGGTGCTCCATGGAGGCACGGGTCCTCAGCGCCGCGCGGCTCATGTCGTGCGCGGACATGCCGTAGATGGTTTCCCGGAACCCCCGCCACAGCCCCTTGACGCCTCCCGGCCTGACCTCTTCGCTCTTCTTTGGCATTGCTACTCCTTCCGGAACTTGGATCCGCTGGCGCTCTCAGACTCCGTGCAGATGGTGATCGTGGTCGTCGCCGAACTGGCGCTCGCGCAATGTTCGGCGTTTCCAGTTCTTGATCATGCCTGCCGCGTACGGAAGCAGGCGGAGGCTGTAGTAAGGGGGCATGATCGGCACGCCGATCATGTCGCCGAAGGTGACCAGCATGAACAGGGCCTCCATGGAAGCGCGGATCTCCAGGGCCTGCTGCGCAGTCTCGTAGCCGAACATGCCGTACAGGAACTCCCGAAGTGCCTTCGCCGGTCCGCCGCGCTTTCCCACGATAGTTCCTCCGGTGGCTCTGCTATCTTCCCCGGGGATCGAGGAGATCGCCGCGATTCCCGGCCGAGGAGGTTTGTTCTGATCGGAGCATTGACTGTCCTGGTCGCGGTCGTCATGGTCTGGTTCGCGGCCGGAAGCGCGTGGAACGTCCGCAAGGGGAAGGCCACCATGCGCTGGATGCAGGACGGGCTGCCGCGAGTGGGCGAGCGCACGACGGTCAAATGGCTCGGCACGAACTCGGTCGAGATGATCATCCAGAAGGCGAAGGCCCCCTTCGAGCAGGTGACCCTGGTGATCTTCCTGGAGCCCCGGGATGTGCCCTGGATCTGGGCTCTCACCCGCGCACGGGGTCGCCGCGACACGCTCATTTTCCGGGCGCGTCTGCTTCACGCGCCGAACCAGGAGATCGAGGTCCTGGACAGAACGAGCTGGTCGGGGCGTGACGCGCTTCGGCGCATGGCGTCGGAGCCATGGACGGCGCGCGAGCCGGCGGACCAGGATCATCTGACTGCGTTCTCCCGGTCCGGCAACGCCACGGCCCTGGGGGACACGCTCCTCGGACTCCTCCGCGGCACCGGGATCACGGTGCGGCGCCTGTCCGTCCGGAGCGTCGAGCCTCACCTGCAGCTGCATATGGATCTCACGGCCGACTCCCTCTCCGCCTCGGAGCTCTTCAAGACGCTCCGCGCGGTCGGCCAGCACGTGCAGTCCTCCTAGGCAGCCGCCGAAGCGGTCTTCGGCACTACGGGCATCTTGCTGTACTTCCGGTACGCCTTGAGCCCGTCCCACCCGATGACGAGCGCGGCGACGATCAGGAGCGCGGCCACGATGATCATCGCCCAGGCGCCGGCGACCGGCAGCCCGCTCATCTTCGGATTGGAGGCGATGGTCACGTAGAGATTGCGCGCCGTGACGGCGGTCGCGAAGAGCGTCGTGACGTACATGAAGACCATCGGCACGAGGGCGTAGGTCGGGTTGCGCTTCTCGGACCGGAGCCACACCGTGACCACGAGCAGGGAGAGCGCGGCCATCAATTGATTCGAGGCGCCGAACATCTGCCACAGATAGACCCACGTCCCGGTCAGGACGAGCGCCAGGGTGAGCGCCATCGAGATGATGCTCGCCACGTGCATGTTGCGCACGAGCGGGACCCTGTCGCCCAGCCACTCCGCCAGCGTGACGCGCATGACGCGGAAGACGAGCTGCGTCACCGTGAGCACGATCATGACGAAGGCGCCGAACCCGAGAGCGGTCCCGAGGACCTCCGGAATGAATCCGAACGTGCCCGCGAAGATCAGCTTCCCGACGCCGGCCGCGAAACGGCCCCCGCCGCCGCCGACTCCGGCGATGGAAACGGCCATCAGGGAGAGGAGCGCCAGCGTGTATTCACCGAACATGGACCCGCCGCCGACCGGGAGCCCGTCGGTCTCGTATTCGAGCTGGCGGGCCGTCCCGACCGATCCGACGAGCGCGTGCCAGCCCGAGATCGCGCCGCACGCGATCGTCACGAAGAGCATCGGCCAGAGCGGCTGCCAGGCCTTGCCGGCGTCCACGGCGAAGCCGAAGTCCTTGATCTTGACCGCGGCCAGCGCGAAGGCACCGATGACGTTGCCCGCGGCATCCTTCACGCCGGTCAGCGGCGCCACGACCGCGCCGACGGCGGAGAGGACGATCGTGATGAGCATCACCCAGAACCCGATGTAGTTGACCGGCTGGGCGAAGCGCCAGATGGGCATGTTCGCCCCCATGTAGGAGAACGCGAACAGGAACAGCATCCAGAGGAGGTAGTTCGGCAGCGTGCGGACGAGTCCGGTCGCGGCGTCGTAGGCGGCCGTTGTCGGACGCTTGCCGTCCTTTCCCGGAGGAGGAATGCGCGGATCGGCGAATGTCGGGTCCGTGACGCTCAGGAGCGCTTCCTTGCCCGCGAGGGTGTCGACGGCGTTGTTGACCGATACGACGGCCGCTCCGACGGGACCCTGCACGAGCTTTCCCTTGTCGTCCTTGCGCTGGCCCCAGGGACCCAGAGCCATGGCCCCGAGCGTCATCGCCACGACGATGACCGTGACGAGGATCAGGTCCATTTTCCAGCGGTACATCATCTGCCCGGCCAGCAGGCCCATGAGCGCCAGCACGATGATGCCGAAGGGAACGTCGGGGCGGGCCGACAGGATCGCCGCCAGGATGCCGACGAAGGCTCCGGCGAGCAGCATCAGGTAGAAGAAGATGAACACGAAGAGGATGCTCCGCGTCCGTGGGGCGATCAGCTTGTGCGAGATGGCGCTCAGGCTGTTGCCGTCGTTGCGGACCGCGACCATGATGGCCGAGTAATCGCTCGCCCAGCCGATGAAGCTGACGCCGATCACGAGCCAGAGGAGCGCCGGCAGCCACCCCCAGATGTTGGCGGCCGTGATGACCCCGACGATCGGCCCCGCCGCGGCGATCGACTTGAAGTGATAGCCGTAGAGGACGTTCTTGCTCGTGGGCATGAAGTCCACGCCGTCCATGTACATCTTGGCCGGCGTCGCCCTCTTCGCGTCGGCCTTGATGACATTCCGGTCGATCCGCCGCGCATAGACGTTGTAGGCCAGGTAGATGACCGTGGCTGCAATGACGACGATCCACAGGGTGTTCATCGAACGGCTCCTTTCAAGAAAGCAGGCTGGACCGGGGAGGGCCCGTCGTGCCGTGCTCCCGGGCCGTTATCCCCGGGAGAGATCCCTTGCGTCACAATTTGCATAAGGCTGGACACGACGCCCTCTCCATAAATTCAGTAGCCTGCCAAGCACATTCATAAGACTCCGCAAGCCGTCACTTGTGGAGATTCGTTTTCATCATTCGACGGCAATACGCAGCCGTCCTGGACGGCCCGGGGCAGGAAAACGCTCCTCTGGCCGGCCCGGTCATCCATGGATACACGGTCTGAGACACTTGCCCGGGCCGCGCGGAACAGGGCGCGGCGGGAGCGTTCAAGCCGGCGAAGCCGAAGCGGAGCTCGAGGACGTCAGGAGATTCCCGACTGGGAATGCGCCTCCACGAACCAGAGCCACTTGTCGATGCCGCGGGAGACCTCCGTGAAGAGATCGGCCGTGCCCTGATCGTTGAGCCCGGCCGCTTCGTCGATCGCACGGCGCACACCAGCTCCGAAGCTGGCCAGAGCCGACGAAAGCGCTTCCACGTGCTGGCGGCCGTCGGCGATGCCGGCCGGATACTCCTCCAGATCCGACCGCCGCGCCACGGTCCGCGCGGTTCCCTCGGCGACGCCTCCCAGCTGCACCGCGCGCTCGGCGAGCAGGTCCACGTACTCGGCGACCGAAGCGTGGACCTCGTCGAAGAGCTTGTGGAGCGCGATGAAGTTTGGCCCCTTGACATTCCAATGCGCGGCCTTCGCCTGGGTCTGGAGATCCACGGCGTCGGCCAGAAGCTGGTTCAGGAGCACGATGAGCTGCGGACGGACGGGCTCCGGGACATCATTCTTCGTGGGATAGAGGCGCTCGGCCTGAAGCAGGACGGATCCCATGATTCGTCTCCTTTCTGCGGCACGTCGCGTGCCCGCGCGGCGCGTCGGCCGCGGGATTCAGGGAGCCGTGAGGCTGCCCGAATCCTCCCTGATGAGAACGCGCAGGAGCCCGACCCGCGAGAGCCGTTTTCATCATTCGCAGGGGGTCGGGAGATCCGGATGGGTACTTGGTTTGGAGGTGAGGCGGATTCGCCGCCCCGGCGTCGTGCCGCCTCCCTCGTCGGCACGCGACGGCCCGACCGCAACAGACAATCCCGGGCCGTCGCTGGTTCAGTCGCAGAGAGAGCGAGGCGAAGGTTTATCTTTGGCGTGCTCCTTCGCTCATCGCCGCCGCCGGGGCTCGCAGTCCGCCTTAGGCCGAGATGCGAGGGCCGACGGGTGGCGCCGGACGGAGACCTCGCGCGCGGGCATTGAGCCTCACTCCAAGCCCTCGTTTTGACTCTCGACCGCCGTTCGCGCAGCGAACGCCTGCGGTCGAAAGCCGACGGCGACAGGACCCGGGGACCGACCTTTCGCCAATGTCCTTGAAGCTGGGCCGAGACCGCTACTTCAGCGCGGTGAAAGCAAACCCTACTCCGCCGGAGCGAACTCCCGGAGGGCGGCGAAGTTCCGGATGAAGAAGCCCTTCTTGTCGGTCTCGATGATGTTGTCTTTCTGCCAGCGGCTCATGACGCGAATGGCCGTCTCGATGGTGGTCCCGGCCAGGTCGGCGATTTCCTGGCGGGAGAGGGTGAGCGGGATGAAGACGTCTTTCCCCTGTTTCCGGCCCGTCCGCTCCGCGAGCGTCGCGAAGAGGCGGGCCATCCTGTATTCGACCGAGCCCGTCATGTCCGCGAGCCTCTTGTTCAGGATCATGAGGCGCAGCGTCAGTCCCGCGAGGAGCTGGCGCGTGATCTCCGGCCGGCGCTCGATCAAGGCGAAGAACTCGCGTTCCGGGATCGAGACCACGCCGCACGGCTCGATCGCGACGGCTGTCGCCGGGAAGGGACGCCTCTCGAAGGCGGCCACGGTTCCCACCGGCTCGCCGGGCCCGAGGATCTCCAGGATCAGGTCCCGGTCGGGAGTGGACTTGACGATCTTGACCCGGCCGACGAAGAGAAAGTAGATCTTTTCGGCCGGCTCCCCTTCTTCGAAGATCTTCGCCCCCTTCTCGTAGGCCTGCAGCTCGCACAGGGGCGACAGCGCGGCGCGGTCCTCGGGCTTGAGGGTCGCCAGGATCGGAATGGCGTCGAACGGGATCGGGGGCCTTTCCACCACCGGCCGATTATAGGCAGCGGATCGCGAAACCTTCTGCCCCTCCCGGTCGTTTGAATGAAGTGTGGACAAGAGGAGGAGGACCCATGCCTTCCCAGGGTGACACCATGAACACAAACAGGGTCAAGCGCCGCCGCCACGGCTACCGCGGCTTCGGGTCGCCGCTTCGCCACGAGCATACCGGCACGATCCATTGGGGACAGGGCTTCGGCGGCGTAGGGTTCCCGGAGGAAGGCAGAGTCCTCTCCCTGCGACCGGACGTCATTTCCGAAGAGCTGCGTGATCGCCTGTCATCCGAAGACGACACTCCCCGCTCTTCCAAATAACGCGACGTCCAGGGCCCCGACGCGCGCTAACACTAAGCGAAGAGAGCAGATCCTTCGCTTCGCTCAGGATGACAGGGGTAGAAATTCCCTCGACACGACCCCTTCAATAGACCACCGCAAGCGCGGAGCGACGTCTAGAGATCCGCCTTCCCCAGGCGGCGCGAGGCGACCACGGCGGGAAGGACGATCCAGAGGAGGACGGAGACCGCTACCAGCCCTGCGACCCCAGCGGGACCCCGGGTCGCCCGCAGCAGGGCGAGCGACGCCGCGCCGAAGGCGGTCGTCCCCTCGATCGCCAGAAGCGTCCCCGTCCTGACCGCGTCGACAGGATTCACGAGAGTCGCCGCGATCAACAATCTCGAGGCGCTTCCCGAGGGGAGGAGCATGGCGGCGCCCAGGGCCGCCACGTCGAAGAGAACGACAGCAGCGAACCAGAGGATGAGCGCGAGAGCCAGTGTCCGGGTTCTCCTGCCGACGCCTCCGCAGGCGAGAGCCGCCGCCAGGCAGAGGAAGATCGCCGTCAGGGCCAGCGACGCCGCGAAGAGGATGCCGTAGGCTCCGGCGCCGAGTTGCCCGGAACGCCAGAAGATCACGATCCCCGCGCCGCCGAGGCCGACGGCCTGGGCCGCGGCGAGGGCGGCGAAGAGGCCCAGGAGCCGGCCGAAGAGGATCGTGCTCCGGGAGACGGGCTGGGAGAAGAGCAGTTCCGCGGCTCCCCGCTCCGGCGACAGGGCCAGGACGCCGATCACCAGCGACGTCAGTGGCACGAGAAGCAGAACGAGTCCGACGAGCGAGGCCGCGGTGCGGGCGAAGTCCTGAACGCCGCTTCCGCCGGAAAGGATGTAGCCGGAGGAGGCGACGGCGAGGGAGAGCGCGGCAAACACGGCCGCGAAGATCTGCGTCCATCGCGAGCGCACCGCCAGGGTCAGTTCCTGCCGGGCGCAGAGAAGGAGGGGCGATTCGCGAGCGTCCGTCCCGGTCATGGCTCTCCTCTCCTCGAGAGCCCGTCCGGCGGACCGGCCGGACCGAAGATCTCGCGCGGCGTCACCGGCGTCCCGCCCGCGGCTGCCGGGTCCGAGTCGCGCGAAACCGCGCCGGCATGCGCGATCCAGTGCGATCCCATCGGGGTTTCCAGATTCGAGCGCGTGTACACGGCCGCCGAGGCGCGCACCCACTGCTTCGTGAGGTGGTCGGCGACATAGGCGACGCTTCCCGGCCGCGCCGGCGAGCTGGCCAGAAAGTCCCTCAGGCAGACGATGTCATCGAAGAATTTCGGCTCCTCGCCGGCAGCGACGAGCTGCGCCGCCAGGCTCGCGTCGGAGACGGGCATCCGGCAGGACCGGCAGGTCTCGGTCCTCGAGTCCAGCGCCGCCGGCCCGGGAACTCCTCCGCCGCAGCCAATCGCCGCCGCGGCCGCCACCAACGCCAGCATCCCTCTCACGTCCTCTTCTCCCAATCTCCCGGTCTCCCGGTCTCCCCGTCCCGGCCACCGCCCTCCGATCCCACCAGCTCCCGGTACAGCGAATCGAGACGGGCCTCCTCGGCCACGAGATTCATGACCTGGCCCCCGGCGGCGCGGACGACGTCGAGCACGCGCGGCCGGTCGGCGGCCGGTCCGGGCACGATGAGCTCTTCCGCGAGCCAGGCCGCCTGCGGCGCCACGGCGCGGACGGCGGAGAGCAGGCCCGGGACCCGCGCGGCGAGCGCGAGACGCATCACGCCGCGGGAAGCGAGGCGCTGCGACAGCTGCGCGCGCGACAGGGAGGCCGCGAGGCGTCCTCCGATCAGGAGCAGGAACCGGTCGGCCAGTCGCTCGACGTCGCCAAGCTGGTGGGAGGAGAAGAGGAGCGTGCGCCCTTCGCGGCGGCGCCGCTCGACGAGGCCGTAGAAGGCGCAGAGCCCGTCGGGATCGAGCGCGGCGGTCGGCTCGTCCAGGAGCATGACCGGGGCGTCCGGCAGCGCCGCCACCGCGAGGCCCAGCCTCTGGATCATGCCCCCCGAGTAGGTCGAGACGGCTCGGGCCGAAGCGCCGTTCAAGGAGGCCAGGCGCAGCACCTCGCCGCTTCGCTCGGCGGCCACTCCGCGCAGCCGCCGGTAGAACTCGACGACCTCGAGGCCGGTCAGGGCCTCGGGGAACGAGACCCGCTGCGGCAGGTAGGAGATCGCTCTCCGGCCGGCGGGCCCGGACGCGTCCCGTTCGGGATCTCCGACGAAGACTGATCCCGAGGTCGGACGCACGAGACCGGCCGCGCCCTTCAACGTCGTCGTCTTGCCGGAGCCGTTGGGGCCCAGCAGCGCGACCGCCTCGCCCGGCTCGACCCTGAATGTCAGCGCCTCCACCGCCGTGTGGACCCCGTAGCGCTTGGTGAAACCCTCGAAGCGAATCACCGGCGTCCGACCAGGAGAGCCGCGAGCCCTCCGGCGAGCCCCAGAGCCGAGGCCGCGATCCCGGCGGCGTCCGGCCGCGCCGGCCGCTGTCCCGGCCGCGGCACCAGAGGAAGCAGCGGCGGCCGCGCCAGCGGCGAGTGATCTTCGACGGGGATCGGGTCGAGCACCGGAAACGCCCGCTCGGCCGCCCCGAGGGCGGCCGCGGCGAACCCCTGCGTGAAAAGGTCGGCGGCGGTCAGGTTCCCTCGGAAGTGATCGAAGACGGAAGAGAGACGGTACGGCCGGTCCGCGCGGCCGTCGCCGTCCAGGTCCGGCTGGCCGTTGTCGGACCAGTAGTTCCCGTCAAACCGCGTGTCGGTACGCCGCCCCACGAGCGTCAGCGGCGTCTGGTTCGCGACGAAGGAGTTTCCCTCGAACCGGTTGCCGGCGCAGGAGTCGTAGAGCACGATCGCCGCATCCGACTCCGCGATGACGTTGCCGCGAAAGACGTTGTCGTAGGAGCCTTCGAGAAAGATTCCCCGGGCATTGTCGGCGATCAGGTTCGACTCGGCGAGCACGTCGTCGCAGGCCTTGAACAGAAGCCCCACCGATGCGAAGCCCCGGTTGTGGAGGAACCGGTTGCGCCGGAAGACGATCCTCCTCGAGTACATGAGCGCGGTTCCCGCGGCGCCGTTCTCGAAGAGATTGTCCTCGAAGAGATTGTCGTCGGAGAACATGTAGTGCAGGCCGAACCGCAGGTCGCGGGCGACATTGCCGCGGATGACGCCGCGCGGCGAAGACTGGATGTAGAACCCGTCGCGCACCCGCGCGATCTCGTTGCCGGAGAGAGTGAAACCCTCCGTGTTCCAGACATGGATCCCGCTCCCCTTCTCGCCCGGGTCCTTTCCCGGGATTCCCTCGATCCGGCAGCGCTCGACCACCGCGCCGCTGGCCTCGCGCAGGTAGACGCCGAAGAGGGAGCGCGTGATCCGGCAGTCCCGGACCGTGACTCTCCGCGCCGCCACGTGAACACCGGAAGAGTCGCGGCCGAGATCGCCGCCCCCCCGGCCGTCGATGTCGAAGCCCTCGATCACCACGCCGTCCGCGCGGATGCGGACGACGCTCCCGGCGCCCGAGCCCGCGAGCCGCGGCCGCCCCCGCCCGACCAGGTGAAGCGGCTTGTCGAGGACCAGATCGCCCGCGTAGGAACCGGGTCCGACTTCGACAACCGAACCGGGCGCCGCGGCGTCCACGCGCGCCTGGAGCGTCGAGGTCTGCGCCGCCGGGGGCCGGCCCTCCACTCCCGCGGCCGCGGCGGCCGGCATCTCGTCGCCGGTGACCGTCGCGAGCAGGACCAGGGCCAGGATCATCCGGCCACGAGGGAGTCGACCTTGTCGATCGCCCTCGCTTCGCGCCACGTCGAGAAACGCCGCTCCGGCGACGAACGAGGACCGCCGCCGCCAGCGCGTACGACCCGACGCCCGGGTAGGAGTACACCTCGAAGTTGGCCAGCTTCTTGTGGCCGAAGAGCGGCGGCATGAAGGGAGGGACCTTCACGGCCGCCGTCGGCGCGAGGTCGTGCCCGTACCGGTAGAGCTTGTACGCGAAGGACCAGAGAGAGAAGAGCCCGAAATACAGATACAGGACGAGCAGGTCCACGACCGTGCTCAGGTTGCCCAGAACGGCGCAGCGCAGGAACAGGAGCCCGAGGGCGCCGACGACGAACGGGATCCACTTGAACTCGGTGAAGTCCGCGGCCGCCAGGTCCCGCATCCCGATGTAGTGGTTGAGGACGTTGATCTCCTTGACGTCCTGGCCGCGATTGCCCCCTTCGAGCTTGTAGCTGTAGATGGAGAGGCGCAGCCCGTCCGGGTATTGCGGCGCGAACATCGTCAGCTTCCAGAGCGGCATCAGGTACACCGGCACGAGAAAGAACGCCGCCAGGACCAGGAGGCCCCGCGGGCCCAGACCGAGGGGCGCCGCGAGAAGATGGTTGGCTCGCTCGAAGACAGCCTTCATGGATTCTCCTTGCCGGACCGGCGAGCGGCGAGGCGAGCTCCCCGCCGCTCCCGTCCGGGAACCCCTAGCCTAGCCCTTCCCCTTGACGATGAGGTATCCCTGCATCTCCTGGTGAAGGGCGGAGCAGAAGTTGGTGCAGTAGTACGGGAAGACCCCGGGCTTGTCCGCCTTGAACGTGACGACCTTCGTCTCGCCGGGGTCGCAGACGATGTTGATGTTGTAGTCGAGCAGGCCGAATCCGTGGAGCTCGTCGGTCGTCTGCTCGATGTTCGTCATGGCGATCTTGACCGTGTCGCCCAGGTTGACCTCGATGGCGGTCGGCGTGATCGTCGAGCGCACGAGGACGACCTTCGCGGTCACATTGGAGCCGCTGCGGGTCACGCCGGCGTCCTTGACGTCCCAGATCGCGAGCGGGTTCTTGTTCTCGTCCTTCGGATAGACCTCGATCGGGTGGAGCTTCTTGGCCTCGATCATCTGCGCGTAATGGGGCTCGGGCTCCGTGAACGCGTCGTAGATCAACTTCATCTTCTCCTCGGAGATGTCCACGAGCTGCGAGGACTCCGGCTGCGAGGGACCGACGGAGAGATGCCGGCCGTGCGAGAGCTTGTTCAGTCCGACGAGATACTTGCCCTTCGGAGAGACCGTGTCCCCTTCGGCGGCGCAGAGATGGCCGATCGAGTAGGACATCGGGACCTTGTCCACGACTTCCCAGGTGCCGAGCTTCCACTTCGCGATCGCGGAGTCCACGAACAGCGACGTGTAGGCGAAGCCGTCCGGCCCGAACTGGGTGTGGAGCGGCCCGAGGCCGACGGGGACCTCCGCGTCCTTGATGGACTCGTACTTGAGCACCGGGATCCCGTCCTCGTCGCCGGTGAAGTCCTTGTTGCGGATGGCGGTCTGCACCTTCTCGAAATTGAAGGCGGTCGTGACCCCCTGGAGCTTGCCGGACCCGACGATGTACTTCCCGTCGGGCGAGACGTCCACGCCGTGAGGCGACTTGCCGCACGGCAGGAGGTAGACGATGCCGGGGACCTTCTTCGGGTCGAGCACCTTGACCCCGCCGATGACGTCGCCCTTCCCCTCCTCGACGGCTTTCTGGGCGGCGCGCCAGTCCACCGCGGCGATGTAGTCCCGGTCGCGCTGCGACGCGGTCACCTCGAGCTTGCCGGTGGCGCGCTCCGAGTTGTAGCAGGTGAAGAAGACCCATCCGTCGGACACCTTCTTGCCCGCGTCGCCGAGATCGTAGTCGAAGGGCGGCATCAGGATCTCGAAGCCGTAGGAGATCTCGCCGGACTTCGGATCGATCTTCATCGCCGCGACGACGCCCTTGTAGTCCGTCGCGTACTTGTCGATCGGCGCGCTGGCGCCCTTCGGGATCGGGATCGAGAATCGCGTGCCCATCAGCGCGTACTCGGTATTGGGCGTGATGAACGAGGACGCGTGATTGCCGGACACGTTGGCGACCGGGCCGAAGATCTGCTTCGTCTTGAAGTCGCGCAGGTCGATCCGCGCCAGTCGGCCGTTCATGTCGTTGATGAAGAGCCAGCGGCCGTCATAGTCGCCATTGGTCTCCGACAGCGCGGGATGATGCGCGTCGCCCCAGGTCAGATTGCCGAGCATCTTCCGGGACTCGTCGTCGAAGCCGTAGCCTGTCCCGGGATACGGGGTGAAGACGGGGATCGTCGACAGGTGGCGCATCGAAGGGACGCCGTAGACGTAGACCTGCCCCGAGTGCCCGCCCGAGGAAAACAGGTAGTACTCGTCGAGGTCCCCCGGCGCGACATACGTCTTCTGTGCCGCTACGGCGAGGTCCGAGGCGCCGGTCGGCGCCTTCTTGCTCCCCTTCGGCGCCGTCGGAGCGCAATAGATGGCAATCGCCGCAGCGATGCCCGCCAGGATGATGAGTGCCTTCTTCATGGATACTCCTCCTTGTCCTTCACTGATCTTCAATGCCCGCCGGATTCCTTGCGGTCAGGCTGCTGCTTCTGCTTCTGGAATTCGGAGAACGCCTCGCGGAGCTTCGACACGGCGACCGCTTTCTCCTCGGGAGTCAGGATGATCTGGCGCGAGAGGACGACGGCCATCGTGCCGGTGGGCGCCTTCAGGAAGTCGTCCACCGTGCGGCCGAAACGGGATTGGACGTCCTCGACCGCGGTCGAGAGGTCGGGGCCGATCTGCGCGGGGCTCTTGACGCCGAGCGCCTGGATCGAATGGCAGACGAAACAGCCGGTCTTGACGAACCAGGCTCCCGGCCCGCTCTTCATCCGGGCCTCGTCGGCGATCTCCTCGGGCGTCTGCGGGTCGGTGTGGGGCGTGCCCGGACGGTAGTCGGCGGGGACCGGAGCCTTGCGCCAGGAGAGCGCCAGCATCGCGAGCGACTGCGCTTCCTTCGTCGTCAGGTGAAAGTTGGGCATGACCGTCTCGGCCACCAGGGCGCGCGGGTCCTTGAAGTGCGCGACGTGCCAGGCGAACGTGGTCTTCTGGCCGGAGAGGTGGCTGTAGTCGTACTGCTCGGCCGCCTTGTCCCCGACGTACGTGAGGTCCGGCCCGATCGTGCCGCCGCGCCCGTTGACGACGTGGCAGGCGCGGCACCCCTTCTCCCGGACGATCTTCTTCGCCAGGTTGACGAAGTCGGCGCCGGGCGTCTCCCGGTCGTAACGGTGGCAGGTGTTGCAATTCATCTGGATCAAGGCCTTCTTGTTCTCCGCGATCGTGTAGGCCTCGCCGAGAGCCGATCCCAGGAGCGGCTCCTCCCAGTGCTCGACGGGGCCGTGCGCCTCGGCCGCATCCACCGCGTAGCCCTGCCCGCCGTGGCAGGCCGTGCATCCGAAGCGCTCGAGGGGATGGTTCTTCAGCGGCGCGGCCGGATGCGAGCGGTACGGCTCCTCGGCCGTCTCGAAGCCCTTCCAGTAAACCGCCTGGTGGCAGGTCACGCAGCGGTCGGCGCGGCGCAGGTCCGGCACCCAGATCTGCTGCACGCCGGACGTCACCGTGCGGGCTTTTTCGGCGCCGTACTTCTCGGCGACCAGGTTCTTGAAGGTGAACTGGTAGTAGCGCCAGTCGTGCTTGCGGTCGCTCCAGGCGAAGAGGATCGTCGAGACGATCAGGGCGACGCCGATGACGGCAAGGATCGGCCGGTCTTTCCTCGGATAGGGCGAGTCGGTGCGCTTTTCCATCTCAGATCCTCCCCGGCAGCTCCGGCCATGGCTGCCACGGCCAGTAGAAGTGCCAGTAGGGGCCGCGCAGGAACGTCCCGACGACGGTCAGGAGAATGACGGCGAGGGCCAGGCCGAGGAAGACAGCGTTCTGCGCTCTGCGGCTCCTCGGGAACCAGAGGCCGGCCGCCGCGCCGGGGCTGCGGTCGAGCCACGGCCACAGAGTCAGCAGCAGAATGAGCGCGCCCGGCAGGAGCACTCCGCCGAGGAACGCGCCGTTGACGGTCAGCGATCCGATCCGGAACGTCGTGTCGGTGACGATCTCCTGGAGCCAGAGGAAGTACCAGGGCGCCTTCGCCGGATTGGGCGTCACGAGCGCGTTGGCCGGCTCCTCGAGCGGCGAGCGGAGAAAAACGGAGAGGATGCTGACGAGGGCGATCGTCCCGAGCACCACGATCGCGGCCCTGCGGGTCAAGTCCGGCACGGAGTTGACGGTCGTGTCCGGGGCCTCGAGCGTCGAGGCGCGAATCACGGGCGATGTCCCGCGCGCCACGCCGAGGAGCGTGTAGGTCTTGGTCTTCGACGGCGCGACCTCTGCCGGTTGCGGGAGAGTGGCGGCGGAGTCGGCGCGCGCGAGACCTCCGTCCTTGCGGATGCGCCACATGTGGTAGAGGAAGAGTCCCGCGAGGCCGCCCGGCAGGAGCAGGACGTGGAGGACGTAGAAGCGGATGAGCGTCGGCTGCTCGATCGCGCGGCCGCCGATCAGGAGCTCGCGGATCTTCGGACCGATCAAGGGGATCGAAGACGCGATGTTGGTCCCGACGGTCACCGCCCAGAACGCGAGCTGGTCCCAGGGAAGCAGATACCCGGTAAACGACAGGAAGAGCGTCGCGAGCAGCATCGCGACGCCGAGGACCCAGTTCCATTCCCGCTTCTGGCCTCCGGCCGCGCCGTTCTTGTACGCCCCGGTCAGGAACACGCGGGCCATGTGGAGGAACACGACGGCGACCATGAGATGCGCCGAGATGCGGTGCACGGCGCGGATCCAGAAGCCGAACGTGATGACGTACTCGATGTCCTTGACCGACGCGTAGGCGCGCTCGACAGACGGGATGTAGAGGAAGAGCAGCGGCAGTCCCGACACGGTCAGAAGGAGCAGGAGCGCGGCGGAGATCGTCCCGAGCCAGAAGGAGTAGCTCCAGGAGAGAGACGGCTTGTAGCTCTTGGCGGGAAACCAGTGGAGCAGGAAGTTGGAGACGACGGCGTCTCCCGATTCCCGGTCGGAGGCGGGGCGGAGGCTCCAGAAGCGCTTGGGATGAACGCCCGGCGCCGATGCGAGCTTGCTCATGCTCTCTCCTTCAAACGAGACTCAGGCGGAAGTTGCGATCCACGGGCCGGGCCAGATCCACGATGAGCTGCCCGTCCTCGGGAGCGACCGAGAGGTGGTACCAGGCGAGCGGCCTCGGGGCCGGCCCCGAGACGTTGGTCCCGTCGCCGTTGTACTTCGAGCCGTGGCAGGGGCAGAGAAACCGGTGCGTGAGCCGAGAGGCTTCCCCTCGACCGTCCGGGTCTCCGGCTGGGACAGCGCCTCCGCGCGGACCGTGCACCCCAGGTGCGTGCAGACGGCGGAGACGGCGTGAAAGACGTTGCCGTCCCGGAAGACGAAGAGGCGCTCGACGGGCAGGAACTTCATTCCGTCCGGGAAGTCGTTGGGCATCCCGACCTTGACCGTCGTCGGCGCGTCGTAGGAGACGTTGGGAACGAGCGACCGCAGCGACGCCACCGCCTGGCCAGCGAGCGCGGCGATGCCGCCTCCGATCCCGAGCTTGACGAGCAACTCCCGCCGGTTGGCCTTCGGTTTCTCTTCCATTGCTCTCCCCCTCAGTTGGAAGCCGGGGCCGCGGCCGCGGCGAACCGCTCCGTGACCCAGAACTTCTCCATCGTCATCGCGTCGGTCGGGCAGCGGATCGCGCAGAGACCGCACCGGATGCACCGGTCGTCGTCCTTGACCATCGCCGAGAGCGGAAGCCCGTTGCCCTCCGCCCGCAGGGCGAGCTCGCGCCGCTCTCCTTCCGGGAGATCGAGATCTCCGAACGGGACGATCGCCAGGCAATACTCGGGACAGATGTCCACGCACCGGCTGCAGAGGACGCACTTCTCCGGGTCGTAGATCGTCTGGACGTGGCAGATCAGGCAGCGCGCGGCCTGTCGCCGCGCTTCCTCCTCGCCGTAGCCGGTCTCGACCTCCGCGATGCCCGTGCGGCGCCCGACGTCGAGCGTCGGAGGGGCTTCCCGGTCGAAGATCTCGTAGCCGGCGATCATCCGGTAGAGCGGGGTCGGGATCTTCTCGATCGCGAGGAGGGCCGAGACCGCCGCGGCTTCTCCCGAGAGGTAGCGATGCATCGAGCGCGCCGCCCGCTTGCCGTTGGCGACCGCCTCGATCAGGTTCCGCGGGCCGAAGGCGACGTCGCCCCCGGCGAAGACGCCGGGCGCGGAGGTCGCGAGCGTCTCGGGATCCACGCGGATCGTCCCGCCGGGCGTCAGCGCGACGCCATCCTCGGATCTCAGGAAGGCGAGGTCCGCGCTCTGCCCGATGGCCAGGATGCATCCGTCCGCCTCGAGCGTCGTGACCTCGCTCTCGTCGTAGGCGGGGGCGAAGCGCCCGCTCTCGTCGAAGACCGAGAGAACGCGCTTCAATTCGATCGCCGAGAGCCGACCGTTTCCGAGGAAGGCCTTCGGGCCGAGGCGCGTCTTGAACGAGACCCCTTCCTTCTTCGCTTCCTCGAACTCCTCGTGTCCCTGCGTCGTCTTCAGGACCGGCATCTCGTCGAAGGTCTCGAGCGAGACGATCGTCACGTCGCTCGCTCCGCCGCGAAGGGCCGCGCGGGCGGAGTCCAGGGCCTCCTTCATGCGCGCGTCCGCTTCGGGCTCCCGGGCGGCGATCTCCTCTTCGCGCGACAGGCGCAGCGCCGTGCGCGCCGCGTCGAACGCGACGAAGCCTCCGCCGATGACGACGACCCTCCGGCCCAGGTTCATGCGGTAGCCGCGGTTGACGTTCAAGAGGAAGTCCACGGCCTTGACGACGCCGTCCAGTTCCACGCCCGGCACCCGCAGGTCTCTCCCCTTCGAGACGCCCACCGAGAGAAAGACGGATTCGTATCCCTCCGCGCGCAGCTCCTTCAAGCCGAAGCCCTCCGCGAGCGGGCTGCCGAGGCGGATGTCCACGCCGAGCCCGGCGATCCGGTCGATCTCGGATCGGATCAGCGTGCGCGGCAGGCGGTACTCGGGGATGCCGAAGCGCATCATGCCGCCCGGCTCCTCGGCCGCTTCGAAGACGGTTGTCGAATACCCGAGCAGCGCCAGGTCATGCGCGGCCGACAGGCCGGCCGGCCCCGCGCCGATCACGGCGACCTTTCGCTTCGACGCCGCCCTGCCGCCGGGCGCCGCGGAGACGGGATGGACGGGCAGATGCCCGGCATAGCGGTTCCCCTCGGAGATGAGCTCCTGGCGCAGCCGGTCCTGCGTGTCGGGGTGGATCGACTCGACGCCGTACTTCTCGGTGACGAAGCGCTTCAGGGCGCGGATCGAGATCGGCGCGTCGATCGACCCGCGGCGGCACGCGTCCTCGCACGGCGCGGCGCAGACGCGTCCGCAGACGGAGGCGAAGGGATTGGGCGCGCGGGCGACGAGATACGCCTCCTCGTCCCGCTTCTCCGCGATGAGCTGCACGTAGCGGCCGGCGTCGGTCGCGACCGGGCAGCCCATCTGGCACTTGACCTGCGCCTTCCAGTGGGAGAGATCCGGGAAGCGAACGGCTATTCCCATGGGGTCGAGCGCAAAGCATGGGACGGCGAGCGGCGGGCGTGCTATGACGAAGATCATCCGGCGGCGGGGTTCCCCTCTTTTGTTCACGATTCGGGCGCAGTACGCCGGAATCTCACAGCGTGGCAAGCCCCCTCGCCAGATGCGTACGGATCAATCCGAAGTCGACCGGAGAACAGGAGCGCCGCGGGCGCTGAGCGACGAGAGCAGATCCTTCGCTTCGCTCAGGATGACAGGGTGGGCTCAGCTCCGGTCGTTCTCAGCCCCGGTCGCGGCGGGAGGAGTCTCCCGAGCGAAGGCGAGGGAGGAGCCTCCCGCCGCGGGAGCGGAGCGCTTGCGCGGGAAAAGGCGAGCGGTCGAGGCCGCATCCGGCCGAGCCGCTCGCCGGTGCGCCGTCAGGCGCATTTCCCGCGCAAGCGCGGAGCGACGGATATAAAGCGGGCCGGCCGCCCGGCGACCTCGTGTCGCCTCGTCACGGCCGGCCTCGCGGTGAGGGAGCGCCGGGTTTCGCGTTCAGTGGTTGGCGAACACCGATCGATATGGCTCGCAGCCCGAAGCGAGGAAGTGGCCAGATCCTCCTGGAAGCTCGGGGCGAGCGCAACGCGAACCCGGAACGGAGAAGAGTTGAGCCCACTGCAAAGGCGCAAAAGCGCTGAGACCTTTGATCGTCGTCATCGATCTCATTGTCGGAAGGCTTCCCTTCTCCTTGACTCCGCGGTCCAGCATACGCTTTCGCCCCGCCGATTCCAGATGCAAACACACCAGCGACGGTCAGCGGACCGGCAGGGTGGAAACGAACTCCCGCGGGCGCGGCTTGCCCGGGCGCGCGGGAGGAGTCGGCGCCTTCGCTTTCATCGTCCGCACCAGGTTGAAGGTGAAGAGCAGGATCGCCAGAACCACCGGGACGCCCATCCAGGAGCCGATCCGGTAGAAGAGCGGCTCGAACGCGGCGGGATACTGCAGCAGGCGCATGACGGCGCCGGCGAGAAGCAGCGCGTACGTCACATGGGCGAGGCGAGGAGACCAGAGCGGCTTTCCGGAGAACACCGGAAGAATGCGCAGGCTCATCCCGACGATCAGAAGCGTCAGGAACCCGATCGTGAAGAGATGCCGCGCCGCGTCGGCCCACCAGAGGTTCTGCGCGGGGATGGACGTCATGCGCGAGAGCGCGATCGCCGCGAGCTCGAGAAGGGCCCAGAGCGCCAGGCAGCCGAAGGAGCACCGGATCGCGACTGTCGGAGAGCCGGGGGCGCGCATCGCCGGAAGCACCGCGCGCCGCCAGAGAAACCCGTTTCCCGCCAGGTACACCAGGGCGGAGAGGGCCGCGAGACCGAGCCCCGCGTCGCGCAGGAGGAGCGCGGAGCGCAATCCGAGCCACGGCAGATACGAGGCGAGGAAGAGGGGAAGAGCGCCGATCTGCAACAGGAGCGTCGCCTCCGGCGTCCCGCGAGCGGCGGGCCCGACGCCGAGGAACATCGACACGACGCGGTTGCCGAAGCCGTAGATCCAGGCCAGCAGGAATCCGTAGAGCGCCGCGAAATAGAAGGGCTCGGTCAGCGAAACGGGCACGGCCGTCTCGACGTGCCCCGCCAGCCAGACACCCTGCGCGGCGACGAGCGCCATGGCCGCGATGAAGAACACCGTTCCCCACCGCACGAACCGGAGGATCGGATCGCTCGGATCGTACTTGCCCCCGCGCACCCGGGCAAGCAAACTGAAAACGAAGCGGGCGAAGAGAAACGCGGAGGCGACTTCGAGCCCGGCCGACACGAGCGAGATCAGGCGTCCGATCGGATAGAAGCCGAGCGGCTGCCCGACGTTGCGGGCGATCACGCCGGTGAACATCAGCCAGAAGGCGGGCCGGGCCGACCGAGCGCGCACGGCGCCGATTCCCAGGATCCGCGGCAACGCGTGATACGCGATCCCCATGAGAAAGAGCGCCGCGAACCCGAGCACCTGCGCATGGCCGTGGATCTGCCGGTGCGAGATCGAAACGTCGGCTCCGGCGGCGATCCGGAGCAGGTTGATCATGCCGGTCGTCGCGCCGAGCGTGAGCGTCAGGAACAGAGATCCCAGGATGAAGTGCGGAGAGAAGGGCGCGGCCGCAGGCCGGGACGGCGCCGGAGCCGCGGCGGCGTCGGTGATCGCGGCTTCGCGGATGTCCCGCAGGAACTCCTCGAGCGGCAAACGGTGGACCGTCGCGAACCAGGCCAGCGGCTCGTCGGGCCCTTCCTCGCCGCCGCAGTCCCCGAGCCCGTAGCGCGCGAGCACCGGGATCGTGGCCGGGAATCGCCTCCGGGCCTCGCGCACCGACATCGTGGGCGGAACGAGGCTCTGCGCCTCCGCGACGCGGTGGGCGGACTCGAGGTCCTCCACGACCTCGGCCAAAGTAACCGACCTCTCCGCGCAGGCCTGCCGGAGCGAATGCTCGCCCCCGCAGCAGGTATCCACGCCGTACGCCGCCAGGACGGAGCCGACATCCGGAAACCGGGCCAGGATCTCCTTCACCGGCAACTCCGGATCGAAAACGGAGCTGTTCATGCCTGGAGAGAATCTGATGACGGGAAGCCGCCGGCCATGACGCCCGTCATGGCCGGGTCTACTTTGGACCCTGGACCCTGGACTTTGAACTCTGGCTGCGCTGCCTCTCCAGCTCGATCCGGTGATAATCGGCGAGGGCCTTGCGGACGATCTTCTGAAGGTTCTTGACGCGCTTCCCGGACCGCGCCCGCTCCCGCTCGGCCGGCCCGGACTGGCGGCGCCGCACCGCCTCCCGCCAGAGCAGGTCCACGGCCCGTCTCCAGCGCGCGTAGAGGAGCTCGGCCGTCAGGTCCAACGTGTCCGCCATGAGCGCCTTCCAGTCTCCGGCCGGCGGTATTCGAGCTCCTGATGCAACTGCATCATGGAGCCGCCGCGCGGCAAAACCTATTCTGCCAGACGAAAAGGAGAAATCGAATGCCCTCCCGCTCCCGCCGTCTCGGCGTTACGCTTCTCATCCTCGGCGCGCCCCTGTGCGCGGCTCTCGCCCTGGAGCACGCCGCCTCGAGCCGGTCCGCCGCGCCGATCCGCTTCTTCGACGCGCCTTCGCAGGCGGCCGAGTTCATCGGCTACAACCGGTCGATCACGCTCAACCCCGCCCAGCAGAAGCTCCGCGACAAGGCCCTCGCGGCCATGCCCGCCGCCTGCTGCGACAAGTTCTCGCAGGCGACCTGCTGCTGCCCCTGCAACCTGGCCAAGACGGTCTGGGGGCTCTCCAATTACCTGATCGTCCGCCAGAACGCCACCGCCGCCGAGGTCCAGACGGCCGCCCGCGGCTGGTTGAAGTTCGTCAACCCGAAGGGCTTCACGGGGAACATCTGCGACACGGCCGGCGGCTGCGGCCGCGCGTTCTCCGGCGACGGCTGCGGCGGAATGGACGAGAGAAACCTGCTCGCGGCAAGGTAGGCCGTCCCGCTCACGAATTACATCGAACTCCAACTCACGACCGGCAAACCGCAACTGGCCGCGATACGTCCTCCGGGACGGAAATGCACCGGGCCTCGCGCCGCAGGCGCCCTCGGGGATTCTGATTCATATGAATCATGGAAACGGCTTTCGCGCAGGGACTAAAGTGCCGTCAGGCACGGAGGCGGAGCATGGCCACACTCCTTCTGATCGTCGGAATCATCTTCGTCCTGTCGTTCATCCCGGCCCTCTTCTTCATGATCCGGTCCTACCGGCGTTACCGGGGGGCGCGCGTCGTGACGTGCCCGGAGACGAAGCAAACGGTCGCCGTCGAAGTGAAAGCCGCCAGGGCGGCCTTGAGCGGCGCCTTCGATGACCCGGACCTCCAGCTCTCCTCCTGCTCCCGCTGGCCGGAACGCCAGGACTGCGGCCAGGAGTGCGTGGCGCAGATCGAGGCGGCTCCCGACGGCTGCCTGGTCCGGGAGAGGCTCGCGGCCTGGTACAAGGATAGCCGGTGCGCCCTATGCGGCCGGACGCTCGGCGAGATCCGCTGGACGGACCGCAAGCCGGGACTCCTCACTCCCGATTTGAAGACGCTGGACTGGAGCGAGATCGTTTCGGAGGAGCTTCCGACGATCCTGGCCACGCACAAGCCGATCTGCTGGAACTGCCACGTCGCCGAGAGCTTCCTTCGCCGCTATCCGGATCGCGTCGTGAAGGACCCGCGAAAACCGGCTCCCCGCGAGACCGAGACAAAGACCGGCACTCCGGCTCCGTGATCTCGCAGGCGCCGACCTGGACTCGCGTCGAAGCGATCACGCGGCTCCGCGACGCGCTCGTCAAGCTGACCGACGACGAGCATTCGATGTGCCAGGTGGCCGCCGAGCGCGGCATCTTCTGCCACGGGTTCCGGCGCTGGAACGCCCGCGAGTTCGACCGGCGCTTCCGAGATGCCATCGGCAGGAGCACGCACCTCTCGCGAGCGCAAATGGAGGAGTTCGCCAACCTCTGGGAGCTCGCCGAGCAGATTCGCTGCCGCGTCACGCTCGCCTGCGACGCGCAGACCGGGCGCGGGGCATGCCGCGGCTGGGACGAGTTCTCCAACGCCGACCTGTCGCGCTTCTGCAGCGACGTGCTCGGCAGGAACATCGAGATCACCGAATAGTCGAGGGCGTTCTCGGGGTTCCAGGTTCCACATTCCAGATTCCAGGTAACGGCTCCCGGTCCTGAAAACTGAGCCCTGGAATCTGCAACCTGGAACTCTAGAGTCCCGGAGCCCGAATCAGAAAAAGCGGCCGGCGAACGCCGGCCGCGGAAAGCGTGCCGCCCGCACGCGGGGCGGCATCGAGGGATGAGACCTTCAGGACACCTTCACTTCAATTGTCTTCGGCAGCGGCCTGGCGAGCTTGGGCAGGTGGAGCTGCAGGAGACCGTCCTTGTAATCTGCGGCGATCTTGGTCTCATCCGCATCCATCGGAAGGGCGAACGTCCGCACGAACGTGCCGTACGCGCGCTCGATCCGATGGAATTTCTTCCCCTTCTCTTCCTTCTCGAGCTTGCGCTCCCCGGTAATCGTGAGCACGTTCTCCTGGACGATCACGGAGACGTCTTCCTTCTTGACCTCGGGAATCTCCACCTTCAGGAGGTACTCCTTCTCGGTCTCCTGGATGTCCACCGCCGGCGTGAAGTCGGCGACTTTCAGCGACTCCTTGATCTCGAAGGGGCGTGTCCAGGTGCCGAAGAGTTTCCCGAGACGGTCCGACATCTCTTCCATCTCCCGGTAGAACGGCGTCTCGAAACGGGTGAAAAGAGGGACATTGGGCTCGCGACGAATCAGGTTCATGATTCCTCCTTTCGCAACACCAACAACGAAACTGCTGTACCCGGGGGGTACTTTTGTCATGACCCGATTGAATCAATTTCGCGCCGAGCCGATTCAAACGAATTAGACTTCAGCCTCTCAGGAGCGCAGAATTCCGGACAAGAGGGCGAATGGAGCCGTGCGGATCTCCTCCGCCGGCCAGTC
>CAVUIX010000020.1:0-29073 GCA_963741435.1 uncultured Acidobacteriota bacterium
CCAAATGGCGCTGCAGGTCAGATGCCCGCTTTCTACGATGGTGAGTTATTCACCATCAACGTGCTACAGGTGCCTGCCTCCGACCCGTTAATCCGGCACAACCCGAGCGTCAACAAGATCTATGCTTCAAACGATTTGGACGACGAACAGGATTTTATTCCTGTGATCAACGCCATCCAGGGCGAGGGATTCAATCCCTTGTGGCTACAAATTCTCGTCGTATTCAATGACGGGTTTACGCCCCACCAGTTCGTCTCTGAAGAGGCAATCGTGGCGGCTGCAGCCGGAGGCAATCCCGAAATCACCCTCGTCGTGACGGACGAAGTGTATCGTTGTTCAGTTGTTGGCATCAGGTTGCACGAAGAACAATGAATCTTCCGACCGGGAGCGGGGAGGCATAACTTTCGTCCTGGAGGAGAAAGGGGGTCAGTCTTGTACGATGGTACTTAACCGGGTCTGAGCCGGGTTACGAGATCGTGGCAGAGGTCGCGCAGGCGCTTGTCGGCGAGCTTTCGCTCCTCCAACCTCGATACGTTCCTTGCCATCGTCGAGGTGTCGCGGCGGAAGTGCCTGGCTGTTCGCGCGATCGATATGCCGGCGACTTCGCGCGCGACCCACGCGGTCAGGACTCGCGCCTGGGAGCCGGCACGCCCCTGACCCAGGGACATCATCTTCTCCGGGCTGATCCCCTGGCTTCGGGCGACCTCCCGGGCCACCGACTCAACCGTCAGGTTCCGCCGAATCAGCCGCGGCTCCCCCGCCTCCTGAAAGGCCCGATCGGCAAAAGCCTCGTCTCCCTTCACGGCCTGACCCCAGCTCTCGACCTTCTCGTACGGCTCCTCCAGCTCCTCCCGCATCAGTTTCCGATACCCCCGCACCGCCGCGGACCGGCCTCGCCCGAGCATCCCGAGCAGTCGATCCACATCCAGCCACTTGAGCCCCTTCCCGCGCCGGTACTGCCGATCGCTCGACCAGCCATAGTCCTGCGGTTTCGCGACCACCCCCGCCTTCACCGGGTTCTCGTGGATGTACCGAAGCAGCGCCAGTGCGTATCGATCCTTCTCGATCAAGAATGCCTTGTAGCCGCCCCTGGAACAGGTGTCCGACCCGCCCGTGCCGCCGGTTGAACTGCTGCGTGTAGGACGACTGAAGTCCCGCCATGATCCGAGACAGCGGAGCTTTCCCCGTCTCGATTGCCAGGTGGACATGGTTGTCCATCAGGCAGTAGGCCAGCAATCGAAACCCGAACTTCTCCTCGTAATGCGCCAGGCGGCTCAGGTAGTCGTTCCGGTCCGAGTCGTCCCGAAACACCGCCTTCCGCTCGTTCCCACGAGCTATGACGTGGTACAGGCCCCCGGGACACTCGAGT
This sequence comes from uncultured Acidobacteriota bacterium, assembly GCA_963741435.1. GTDB lineage: Bacteria > Acidobacteriota > Thermoanaerobaculia > UBA5066 > Gp7-AA6 > JAWOLE01. The sequence continues at coordinate 1,370 of CAVUIX010000020.1, forward strand.
CGCAGCGGACGCGCCATCACCTAATTGTACCAACATACAAGACTGACCCCATCTCGTCTCCGACGCTGACGGATCGGGGTCACCGTCAAGTGCTGAATAGAATCTCGTCTCTCGCGGCGCGCCGCCGCGCTTGAAAACTGAGAATCCGGTGATCTTCTCTTGCGCGGAGGGTGTAGCGTACAACCAGCCGCTTTTTGCACAGGAGGGCTCTCATGCGCGCGAAGAGGGGATCGCTCCCGTTTTTCGTTCTCACGCTGCTCTTGTCGGGGCCTCTCGGGACGCAGGAGCCGGCCTCGAAGCCCCTTCTCCTGCCGACCCACCGCAAAGGTTCGGAAAGGATCGAACCGCGTCGGACGGTAATCCAACAGCGCCGGGTCCTCGTGGACCTGAGCCAGTTGAAGAACAAGCGTCTTCTGCTGCCGTTGTTCGACGGCGCCGAGGTCGTCCTGGTTCGCGACGAAAAGGAAAGCGGCCAGAGTGGCGCCTTCGTCTGGGAGGGCGAAGTCGAGGGTCAGCCGGGAAGCTGGGCAATCCTGGCCAACGTAAAGGAGGTTCTGGAGGGAGACGTGATGACGAGAGATCAGAAAGGGGCGTTCGCCTTCTACCAGATCCGGTATCTCGGAGATCGCGTTCACGTGCTCAACGAGGTCGATCAGTCGAAGTTTCCCGCGGAAGAAGAGCGCGCGCGACAAGGTCTCGGACCGTCTGGTCCGGGACCCCGCCGGCCTCGATCCGCGAGACTCGACTTCCTGCTCGCGGCGGCGCGATCGGACCGCGTGGCTCGAAGCGAAGGAACCCGGGCTCCTGCTGCACCAGGTCTTTCGCCGGCGCCCCCGATTGAACTGGACACTCCCGTCCCCGTTCCGACCGAGACCGTCTGCGAAGATCCAGCCTCTCCCATCGACGTCCTCGTCGTTTACACGGAGGCCGCGCGCCGCGAAGCGGGAGGAACGAACGCGATGGTGGCTTTGATCGAATCGGCCGTTCGATCGACCAACCGATCGTACGCGAAGAGCGAGGTGACGCAGCGGATACGGCTGGTTCACAAGCAGAAGGTCGAGTACGAGGAGATCGGGGATCCCGAGATCGATCTGGAGAGGCTTCAGAATACTTCGGACCGTCAGTTAGATGAGGTCCTGGGGCTCCGGAATGACCACGCCGCCGACGCCGTGGTCTTGCTCGTTCGTCGTCGCAGTGACAAAGCCTGCGGCTGGTCCAACACCATGGAGACCGTCTCGCACGACTTCGAATCCTCGGCCTATGCGGTCGTGGGCCAGGATTGCGCCAGCATACCGACATGGAGCTTCGCCCACGAGCTCGGCCACGTCATGGGCGCGCGTCACAACCGGGGAGACGATGACACCGAGGGAAAGCCCTTCGGCTTCAACCACGGCCTCGTGGTGAAGTCGCCGACCAAGGGTTCACCGTGGCGGACCATCATGGCCAAGGATCCGGATTGCCAGAAGGATCCTCCAGTGAACTGTGCTCGTCGGATTCCCCGGTGGTCGAATCCGGACATTCTCTACCCGGACCCTTCGTCGGGCGATCCAACGGGAAATCGGATCACTAACAACCACAGAGCGCTCGAAATCACGGCCGCGACCGTCGCCAATTTCCGATGCGGCTCACGGTGAACGAGCGAGCTCTCGGCATCTCGTTCAGCGTCGTCGCGACGGGAGGAGCGGCTCGAGCGGCACGCCGGCCCCGCAGAGGTAGACCGGAAACTCTTTTACGCCATCGAGTCCGATCAGCTTTTCGATGTAGCTGTCCTGAATCGCGGCGGTCGTGAAGGGACCGAGCCCGCGCGCCGTCGCGAGCAGGGAGAACGTCTGGGCCAGATGGCCCGAATCGAGCCAGATATCCCGATAGGCTGTCTCGAGCTGGTACTTCCAGAGCGAGCGGGTGAAAAGGGCCGTCATGACGCAGAGAAACGCCGCGCCCCCGATCCAGCGCTGGCCGGACGCAGCGCGGACGGCCTCGGCTCTGAAATTCCCCGCGCGAAGACGCCTCAGCTCGTCGGCCGCGACGTCGTAGTGATAGAGCCCGCGCGCGAGCCCCCGGACGTTCCAGGCCAGAACGTAGCATTCGATCGGGTGAAGAGCTCCGGCGGAAGGGCTCGTCTTGAGGAGTCCGCGGCCCAGGATCTCTCCGACGACCCAACCCGTTCGACCCCAGGTTCCCCCGACGATCGCGGCCAGATCCTCCATTCGCACCGGAGAATGCGAAAAACAGCGGACGGTCCGCCGGCTGCGAAGGACGTCTCCGAACGACACCGGCGAGACTTCCTCGAGCGGATGCCGCGACAACGGGCGGCGAACGGTCGAGCGGTACCGTTTGAAAGGGGAAGGCCTGGGCCGGGCCGCGACGTGGTTGCGGAAATACTTTCGAATCTCCTCGGGATGCTGAAGGAACACGCCGTTCCGGCACGCCTCGTGGTAGTGCGCGGAGGCGACGTTCGACTTCCAGACCTTCAGACGCGCGGTGCGCCGCCGAGCCTCCTTCTCCGGAAGCAGATACTCGAGCTGCTTCAGCCTTCGGATGGCGCGATGAACCGAGCCGGCCTCGTATCCATCGAGGGCTTCGATTGCCTCCGTGTGGTGCCGAGGCCGGCTGAAGACGTCCAGAACCGCAATGGCTCCGGCGCTGGCGATCACCTTCGTTCCCTTCTGGAGATCCTTGACGAAAAGGTCCTCGTCGAGCCAATAGATCAGCAGATCGGGATTCCGAAGGAGCGGGGCATATCCTCCGATCGACTTCTTTCGCCGGGGAGGCCTCTTGTTCTTTCGCCGGGGAGGCCACTTGCCCGCCCGGGTGTTCATGCTCTTTCGGGCTTCCTCTGAGATTTTTTCTCCTTCCCGTTCCCCTCCCTGGTCCAGGATCGCAGACGGGTCCTCTGGTCACGGCATAGGGACCGGCACCGGAGCCTGTGGGCTCGGTGAGGATTCGCCCGGCTCCTCCGCAGGATGAAACACGTGCCCGGGCCCTTTTTTGCCGGGAGGGTTATCCCGGCGAGGATTTCTTCTTGGCCGGTTTCTTCTTCTTGTCTTTCTTTTTTCCGCTTTTCCTCGTTGCGTCGTCACAATCGGGACCCCTGCTGAAGTCGTAAGTGCCGTCCTTGAAGAGTGTGATCTCCTCGACGATTTTCTTGGCCATGGATACCTCCTCCTCGTTGCCAAATCTCACAGACCGTCTGCGAGATAGAGACCGGATGAGAAACGATCGAAAGAATACGCCTGGATCGTTGCATCTGCGCTGAAAGCGGCTCCGATGAGTGCGTCGGAGCCGACGGCATCGCCCAGATTCACCGACTCGGATGCGAGAACCCGACCAGACGACGCCTCGATCGTGAGGAAGCGCAGATCCCGCGTCACCGCGAAAACCTGCTCTCCCGAGCCGTTCCAGCGCGCGTAGTTGATCGTCTTCCCCGGGGGGAGCTCGAAGAGCTTGCGCCCTGTCCCCTTGCTCATGGGAAAGACGTAGAGAGCGCCTTTCGTCTCGCCGCCCCGGCAGAGGAATGAGAGACCCGACGGACTCGCGGAAGGCATCTCGCATCCTTCCGCACCGAGGGACCGTGCGTTCGTCCCATCCGTCGCCATCCTCCACACTTCGCTTCGGCCCGCCTCGGAGCGGACGAAAAGAATGGTGTCCGGCCCGGCGAAGGATGGCGTCGAGTGGCTCGCCTGGGAGGACGTCAGCTGGCGGGTCGTCCCGGGCCCGACCGGAATGAGAACCAGCTGCTGCGGCCCGGATAGTTGGTGCGTCAAAGCAATGATCGAGCGTTCATCCGGCGAAAACCTGCCGAGGGCTACCGTTCCGAGCCGCACGGCGTCACCTCCGTCCACGGGACGCATCCACGTGCCGTGAGATGTCTCGCCAGCGCCGCTGTCCTCGAAGAGCAGGCTGCTCCCGTCCGGTGAGATGTCCGTAATCAGCGAGGAACCCAGCCAGGTCAGGTCCTTCGGCAAACCTCCGGATCGGCGGATGAACAGAGCCACGCCGCCCGCGCTCGAAACGAGGAGGCAATGTGTTCCCGACGAGGAGACGTCCTGGAGCGTTAAGAAATCCGGGAACGACTGGATCGACCGCAACCGCCCGCCGGGACTGACCTTCCACAGGCGGCCGCTCGCGACGTTCGAGCTTGAGGCAGTGAACCAGATCTCTCCGGACCGTTGGTTCCAGTCGAGTCCGATGCAGTGCTGGAATCTCGGGGTGAGCGCCCGGGAGACCTCCCGTCCTGTTTCGGCGATCCGCACCTCGCCCGCATCGTCGTATCGAGACGGGTGATGAATGAAGGCGATGTCTTTCCCGCCCGGGGAGAATCGGACGTACGAAAGGCCCCCCGAAGTCCGAAAGACGGAGCGCTCGAGAGTGCCATCCGCTCTGCGGACATCGAGGACCCGTTCAGCCCCGGTATCGCGAACTACCGCGAGGAGGCGGGCAGATTCGGACCAGTCGGCCCAGCCGGCGTTCTGAAGGATCGGTCGCGGCTTGCCGCCGAGTGCCGGCCACCAGGCGAGAGTGCCGCGGACGTTGATCGCCGCGCGGGAGCGTCCAAGGAGCACGAGGACCTGGGAGCCATCCGCGGAATAGGCCATCGGGAGCTGAGTCTCGGATTCGAGGCTGCGGTCGGTCCCGAACGACTCCGGTATCGTCAGAAAGGTCTTTGCGGGCATCCCCTGCCAGGATGCCGTATAGAGGATGTTGTCCGAGTTCGGGACGAACAGGGCCCGCCACACGACTCCCAGCCGAAAGGTGAGTCGTCGGAAATCCGGTTCGGGCCGCGACTGCAACGCTTGGGCGAGGAAGGAGGCCGCAACGCCCCCCAGAGCGACGAGCGCCGCCGCGGCGGCGGCCTTGAGAAGGCGCCGGCGCCGCTGCGGCCGGGCGGCCACCGGAAGGGCTCGGATCTCCCCACGGGAAGGGTGCTCGCGGAACATCTGGAGGTCTCTGGCCAGGTCGCGGGTGGAGACGTAACGGTCGGTCGGCGACTTCACCAGGCAGCGCTCGACCATCCATCGGATCGGCGCCGGGACATTGGGGTTCAACTCCTCGATCGGCGTCGGTTCGTCGCGCAGGATCGCCGAAAGCGTCTCGGCCGCGGAAGCGCGCGCGAAGGCGCACTGCCCCGTCAGCATCTCGTACAGGATGCATCCCAGCGAGAACTGGTCGGATGCCGCGGCTACGGGATCGCCTCGGGTCTGCTCGGGCGACATGTATCCGACCGTTCCGACCACGGCGCCCGGCGACGTCAACGTGTCGGCCGCCGCCGTCGGAGATTCCGTCGCTCGACCCGAAGGCTCGCGCAACTTCGCGACTCCGAAGTCGAGGATCTTCACGTGGCCGTCGGAGGTGACGACGATGTTGGAAGGCTTCAAGTCGCGGTGCACGATCCCCGACTCGTGCGCGCACGCGAGACCCTCGGCCAGCTGTAAGGCCCAGTCGAGGGCGCGGCGGACAGACACGGCCTCGCCGGCGAGAATGGAACTCAACGGCTTACCGTCGAGCAACTCCATCGCGAGATAGCGCAGCGGACGTATCCGCCCGGGCACGATCGCGTCGCCGATTTCGTAGATCACGACGATGTTGGGATGGTTAAGCGATGACGCGGCGCGCGCTTCCTGTTCGAAGCGGCTCATGCGATGGGCATCTTCAGCCGAGTCCTCGCGGATGATTTTGAGCGCCACCTCGCGGCCCAGGCGCGTGTCGCGGGCTCGGTAAACCTCTCCCATGCCTCCGCGACCGAGCGGAGAGATGATGCTGTAAACACCGAAGCTCTGACCCGGTGAAAAGATCAGGCGCAACCCCCCGACATGGCGGAGGCTTCGGTCGTTCCAGAGACGGCTCGGCCGAGAACCGCCATACGTCTTCGGGGACCTCAGCGCGGCATTATAGACTTTTCCGCGGCGCTCCGGCGCCCAAGGTGGAGGCAGTCGATGATCTGGCGGAAGGCTCTGATCTTTTGATATTTGTGCTGTTGCCGACAGTTGCCGCGGGCCCGACCGGCGCTCGCCAAAAGGCAAGGTCTACATCTCCGCCGACATGGAGGGGATCGCGGGCGAGCTCAGTCGCGAGAAGGCGAAGAGCGCCATCGCGCGAGCGGCGTAGAGGAAGCCCTACCGCGTGAAGATGCCGGTCGACCTGGAGCTCCGCTCCAAGAACTACCGGCCGGCGGAGCTCCTTGCCTATCTGCCGAACGTCGAGCGCGTGGACGCCCGCAGCGTCCGCTCCGCTGTAAGGACATCCTGGGGTCAGAGGGGGTCAGTCTTGCAAACATGGGAGAGGGTGGGGTCAGTCCTGAATTCATGCATTATTTTCGAAGGCGCCGCCTAGCAAGGCCGCCAGTTCCAGCTTGTGCACGTTGGCGTTGCCCGTCGCGGGAGAGCCGGAGGGGGCTCGACCAGCGTAGCGGAGCCGGACGCCCTCCGGGAGGATCGCCGAGAGGCGCGGTTGGACGAAGGTCCAGCCGCCCATGTTCTGCGGCTCCTCCTGGACCCACACGACCTCGCGGAGCGATGGATGGACTGCCAGGAGATCGCGGAGTCCGTCTGCCGGAAAGGGATAGAACTGCTCCAAGCGCAGGAGAGCCGTTTTCGCATCCTTCCTCTCCGCGCGCGCGTGATGCAGGTCGTAGAAGACCTTTCCGGCCGAGAGCGTCACGCGCTCGATCGTGCGTTTGTCGGAGACTTCCCTGTCGTCGAGCAGGGACTGGAAGCCGCCCGACGTGAGCTCGTCCAGCAATGAGAAAGACGCAGGAAAGCGGAGGAGGCTCTTGGGGGTGAAGAGGACCAGGGGTTTCGCGGACTTGGCTCGAAGTTGGCGGCGGAGGACGTGGAAGTATTGCGCCGGAGTCGTCACGTTGCAGACTCGGAGGTTTTCGTCGGCGCAGAGCTGGAGGTAGCGCTCGATTCTGGCGCTGGAGTGTTCGGGGCCCTGGCCTTCGTAGCCGTGGGGGAGGAAGAGGGTCAGGCGGGTTGTTTCGCGCCACTTGTCTTCGGCCGAGGTGACGAACTGGTCGAGGATTACCTGGGCGCCGTTGGCGAAGTCGCCGTATTGGGCTTCCCAGATCACGAGGGCTTCGGGGGATTCGACGCTGTAGCCGTATTCGAAGCCCAGGACGCCGTTCTCGGAGAGGGGGCTGTCGTAGATTTGGAAGAAGGCCGGGTTGGCGGCGAGGTCGCAGAGGGGGGTCCACTTCTTGTCGGTCTGGGTGTCGGTGAAGACTACGTGGCGCTGCGAAAAAGTACCGCGGGCGCTGTCCTGGCCGGACATTCTTATTGGGGTGCCTTCCAGCAGACAGTGAACCGAAGGCGAGGGCTTCGGCGGTGGCCCAGTCGAGGGGCTGAGCGCCTTCGGTCATTTTGGCGCGGCGGGCTAGTTGCTGGACCATCTTGGGGTTCAGGTTGAAGCCGGGGGGGACGGTGGTCAGGACGCGGCCGATGCGGGCGAGGGTCTCGCGGGGGACGCCGGTTGCGACTTCCTCGACGCGGCCGGATTCGCCGGGATGCTGGGCTGTCGGAGGGCCGGCCTCCTCCCCTTTCGTCTTGGCGGAGGCGAGAGCCGCGTCATAGGCGGACATCTGCCGGGATTCCAGCTCCTCGAACTCCGGCTGCGTGAGCACGCCTTCCTTCACGAGACGGCGCGCGTAGAGCGCGCGGACTCCCGGATGCTCCTCGATCCGCTTGTACATGAGGGGCTGCGTGTATGTGGGCTCGTCGGTCTCCTGGTGGCCGTGGCGGCGGAAGCCGATCAGGTCGATGACCACGTCCTTGTGGAACTCGTTGCGGTAGTCGAGCGCGATCTGGAGGACGCGGTACGCCGCCTCGGGGTCGTCGGCGTTGACGTGGAAGATGGGGATCTGAACGATCTTGGCTACGTCGGTCGAGTAGAGGGACGAGCGGCCGGCCTTGGGGTCGGTGGTAAAACCGATCTGGTTGTTGATGACGATGTGGATGGTGCCGCCGGTGCGGAAGCCGATGAGCTGCGAGAGGTTGAAGACCTCCGCGACGATCCCCTGACCGGCGAAGGCCGCGTCGCCGTGCAGGATGACCGGGAGCACCTTGCCCCAGGACTCGGACCGCGGCAGGCGCGTGTGGTCCTGCTTGGCGCGCGCGCGGCCCTCGACGACCGGGTCCACGGCCTCGAGGTGCGAGGGGTTGGACGGCACGGTGATGGCGATCTCGCGGCCGCTCTGCGTCGAGCGCTTTGCGCGGGCGCCCTGGTGGTACTTGACGTCCCCCTCGTCGGCGGGGAAATCGGGATGGACGGTTCCTTCGAAGGCGGCGAAGAGGCGCTCGGTCGAGTTGCCGACGACGTTGGCGAGGATGTTCAGGCGGCCGCGGTGCGTCACGCCCATGGTGATCTCGTCGACGCCGCGTGAGGCCGCGCCTTCGACGAGCTGGTCCAGGACCGCGATGGCCGTCTCGCAGCCTTCGATCGAGTAGCGGCGCTGGCCGAGGAAGCGCGTGCCGAGGAACTTCTCGAAGGACTCGGCGGCGACGAGCCTGGCGAGGATCGCCTTGCGCAGATCGGCGGGGAGAGGCTCGGCCTGGGTGGCCGCGGCCATCTGCTTTCGGACCCAGTACTTCTCGGTGGGGCTGGAGATGTGGCGGTACTCGACGCCGATCCTGCCGCAATAGACGCGGCGCATCACGGCGATGATCTGGCGCAGCGGCATGTGGTCGCCGCCGGCGAGGCCGCCGGACCAGAACGTCCGGTCGAGGTCCCAGATCGTCAGGCCGTAGGTGTCGAGGTCGAGCTCCGGGTGGCGCGGCACGGCCATCAGGCCGAGCGGGTCGATGTCGGCGATCAGGTGGCCGCGCACGCGGTAGGCGTTGATCAGCTCCAGCACGCGGGCCTGTTTCTCGATCTCGCCGGTGCGGGCGTCGCCGGAGACGGCGGGGTTCCTGTCCACGGCCCAGTGCAATGGCTGCTGCGAGATCGAAAGATCCGAGAAGGCTTTGTCGTAGAAGTCGTGGCCGCCGAGAAGCAGCTCCTCGATGCGGCCGAGGAACGCGCCCGACTCCGCGCCCTGAATGACGCGGTGATCGTATGTCGAGGTGAAGGTGACGACCCTGCCGATTGCCAGTTGTGAGATCGCCTCCGGCGCCATCGCGCGGAACTCGCCGGGGTACTCCATGGCGCCGGTCGCGACGATGAGGCCCTGGCCGGGCATGAGGCGCGGGACGGAGGCGGTCGTGCCGAGCGTGCCGGGGTTCGTGAGCGAGAGGGTCGTCCCCTCGAAGTCGGAGACCTCCAGCTTCCCGGCGCGCGCGCGGGAGACGACGTCGTCGGAGGCGGCGACGAACTGCGCGAGGTTCATCGCGCCGGCGTCCTTGACGTTGGGGACGACGAGGGAGCGGGAGCCGTCCTTCTTCTCGACGTCCACCGCGAGGCCGAAGTTGATCTTGTCGCGGCGCAGGCGCACGGGCGTGTCGCCGGAGTCGTCGTAGGCGTCGTTCAGGCGCGGGAAGTCCTTGAGCGCCTGGAGAATCGCCCATGCGATGAGATGCGTGAAGGAGATCTTGCTCTCGTCGCGCGAGGCGCGGTGGTCGTTGATGAGGCGGCGGTTCTCTTCCAGGAGCTTGACGGGGATCTGCCGCTGGGAGGTGGCGGTGGGGACGCCGAGGCTCGCCTCCATGTTCTCCGCGACGCGGAGCGCCGCGCCGCGGAGCGGCTCCGGCGTTTCTCCCGCGCGAGGCGCGCGCGCGGCCGCGGGAGCAGGCGCGGCGGCGGGCGCCGTCGGGGCGGCCGGCCTCTCGGGAACACGGGGCGGCAGCGGCGCGGGCGCGGCCTCGCCGAGCCGCTCGCGGAAGAAAGCGCGCCATTCCTCGTCCACGCTCTCCGGGTTCGATCCGGTACCGCGACAGCAGGTCCACCACGTACGAGGCGTTCTCCCCGAATTCCGTGAAGAGCTCCTGGACGACGTCGAGGTCGGGTTTCGTTGTTGCCATGGAGCGTCAATTCTATTTCTTTGCTCCCGTCGTGCTTCGCGCGCCCTAGGGGCGGCCCTTGCGGCCGCCCGCCTCCCTTCGTTACGTCGGCACGGCGAGACCACCACGCAACCGTCACTGTCGTCGCATCGCACGAGGTGCTCCCGTGCTGTAGGGGCGGGGCTTGCCCCCGCCCGCCCCCGCTGGATCTGCCGAGCGTTACGGAAGGACAGACTCTCGGATGAGACGCATCGGCTGACGATGAATCCCGATCCGGATCGAAACGGACGACCACGGGAGGCGGGCGGGCGCAAGGCGCCGCCCTACGGCACCGGAGAAGCGGGAGTCAGGACGATGCAGTCGCCTCGCGGGACGAACTCGTTATCGACGTGGTGCCGTGGTCCATAGGGGTAGGATTCGCACTTCGGTCATGACAATCAGATTGAGACTGTTCCCGCTTGCTCTTCTTGTGCCTCTCGCCTCGCCGATCATGGCGCGAGGCACCGACGCCGCCGTTCTCTCGCCGGAGGTGCGCAAGACCGCGGAGGCGCTGCGGGAGAAGGCGTTTGCGGGAACGAAGGCCGTGGACTGGGTGCGGAGCCTGACCGACGAGGTGGGGCCTCGGCTTTCGGGATCGCCGCAGGACATGGTGGGAGTCGCTTGGGGGCTGGCGACTCTGAAGGCGCTGGGGTTCTCGAACGTACACGCGGAGAAGGTCATGGTGCCGGCCTGGCAGCGGGGCGTGGAGACGGGAGAGGTGACGGCGCCTGTCAGGCAGAAGCTGATCCTGACGGCGCTTGGCGGGAGCCCGGCGACTCCGGAGGGAGGGCTCGAGGCGGAGGTCGTCGAGATGGCGTCGCTCGAAGCGATGGACGCGAAGGGCGCGCCGACTGTCAAGGACAAGATCGTTTTCTTCAACAAGAGGATGGAGCGGGGCTCCGAGATGCTGGGCTACGGATTCGCGGTGGACGTGCGCTCGAAAGGAGCTTCGCGCGCGGCGCGGCTCGGCGCGTTGGGCGTGCTCATCCGGTCGATCGGGACGGACCGCAACAGGCTGCCGCACACGGGCGCGGTGGACTACGTCGCCGAGGTGCCGAAGATCCCGGCGGCGGCGCTCGCGATCCCCGACGCGGAGATGCTCGAACGGCTCCTGCGGCAGGGAAAGCCGGTCCGCGTCCGCTTCACGCTCACGTGCGGGGACCGGCCGGACGCGGAGTCGGCGAACGTGATCGGCGAGATTCGGGGCAGCAGCAAGCCGGACGAGATCGTGCTGCTCGGCGCGCACCGCGACTCCTGGGACCTGGGCACGGGGGCGATCGACGACGCCGCCGGATGCGGCATCGTGATCGAGGCGGCGCGGTTGATCGGTCTCCTTCCGAAACATCCGGCGCGGACGATCCGCGTCTGCCTCTATGCCAACGAGGAGAACGGGCTCGCGGGCGGCAAGGCGTATCTCAAGGCGCACCAGGCGGAGCTCGACAAGCACACGGCGACCCTCGAATCCGACAGCGGGACGGACCGCCCGACCGGCCTTTCCTGGACGGCAGGACCGTCGGCCGAGCCGTTCGCGAAGGAAGTCGCGGCGATCCTGGAGCCGCTGGGCGCCGGCACGCTCTCCCCGGGCGGCGGCGGAGCCGACACCGGGACGCTCAGGATCGCGGGGGTGCCGATGTTCATGGTGAAGCAGGACACCTCGCGCTACTTCGACTACCACCACACGGCCAACGACACGTTCGACAAGATCGATCCGGAGGGGCTCGACAGGAACGTCGCGGCGGTCGCCGTTTTCGCTTATTGCGCGGCTTCGACGCCGGAGTTGCTGGAGAGGATTCCGCCGGACAAGCGGGTAGAGCCGCTGCGGCCGGACAAGCCGGTGTCGAGGACGCGATGAAGACCGCGCTCTTGTCAGTGTTGCTGCTTGTTGCAGCTGTGGTGGCGCGCGGAGGCCCTCACCCCGTTCCTCTCCCGGCGGGAGAGGGGGAAGCGTTTGCGAAGCTCGCGCTCGCGTGCATTGACCGCGAGTTCCCTAACAAGCCGGAGCATGTCCTCGATTCGGCGGCGGACGCGAAGGTGCCGCGCGATTTCCATCCGGCGTTTTTCGGCTGCTACGACTGGCACTCCTCGGTGCACGGGCACTGGATGCTCGTGCGATTGCTCAAGACGTTCCCGGACCTCGCCTCGCGCAAGCGAGATCCGCTCGCGGCTGGCCGCGCACTTCACGGGCGAGGCGATGGCAACCGAGGCGCGGTATCTCGATATCAGGAGCAACAGGTCTTTCGAGCGGACATACGGATGGGCGTGGACGCTGCGCCTCGCGACAGAGCTTGCGACGTGGGACGATCCGGACGCGAGAGCCTGGCGCGCGAACTTCGAGCCGCTCGCGAAGACGATCGTGGCGAGGCTGAAGGACTTCCTGCCGAAGCTCGCGAGCCCGATCCGCACGGGCGTGCATCCCAACACGGCCTTCGCCCTGGGCGAGGCGCTCGACTACGCGCGCGCCGCGGGAGACGCGGAGCTCGACGGCGCTCGTCGCACGCCGCGCCCGCGAGTACTACGAGCAGCGACCGCGCCTGCCCGCTCGCCTACGAGCCCTCGGGCGAGGATTTCTTCTCGCCGTGCCTCGAAGAAGCGGACTTGATGCGGCGTGTGATGCCACAAGCGGATTTCGCGAAGTGGCTCCACCTCTTCCTTCCAGGCCTCGCCGCGGGCAAGCCCTTCCCGCTCTCCCCCGCCGTCGTCACCGACCCGACCGATCCCCGGCTCGTCCACCTGGACGGGTTGAACCTGACGCGGGCGTGGACGCTGCGCGCGGTCGCGCGCGCGTTGCCCACGTCGGATGCGCGCCGGAAGATCCTCGAAAAGGCTGCGGATGCGCATGCGAAGGCCGGCCTCGCTCGCGTTTCGTCGGGAAACTACGAAGGCGAGCACTGGTTGGCTTCGTTTGCGGTGTACCTCCTGACAGACGCCGGGGCTGATTCAGCACCGTCTCGGTGATTGGCGGACTGGGGGACTGGGAGACTGCGGGGACGAGAAGGGAAACGGGGTGGAGCGCGTCGGGAAGATTGGCAGTTACAAGGAGCTGCGGGTTTACAACGCGGCGATGGCAGCGACCATGCGGATCTTCGAAGTCTCAAGGGATTCCCGAAAGAGGAGCGGTATTCGCTGACCGATCAGATACGGAGGTCTTCACGCTCAGCGTGCGCGAACATTGCGGAGGCATGGAGAAAACGACGGTACGAAGCGCATTTCGTCAGCAAGTTGAGCGACGCTGAAAGTGAGGCGGAAGAAACCCGTGTATGGCTCGAGTTCTCTTCTCGCTGTGGTTATCTGCCGCCGCGCGAGGCCAAGGATCTCGACGAAGCCTTCGACCGAATCATTGGCCAACTCGTCCAGATGATCTCCGGCTCTTCTCGCTGGACGATTGGAGAGAAGTCTTAGCCCAGTCTCCCGTCCCCCCGTCCCCGTCTCCCAGTCCCCCCGTCTCCCAGTCTCCCAGTCTCCCAGTCCGCCATTCCCCCAGGTCTCCCAGTCCCCGGTCTCACTCCGCTCGCGCGGCGACCTTTTCCTTGGCGGCCTGGACTTCGGGGTGTTGGAAGCCGAGGAGCTCGGCGATGCGGCGGGCGAGGTGGGCTTCGACTTCGGCGAGGGAGCCGTCGGAATAGACCACGCCCCAGATGGCCTCGACGAGACGGAGGCGCTGGTCTCGCGAGAGGTTTTCCCGGAGGAGCTGCGTGAAGTGGAAGAGGTCCACGCTCTCGCGGCGCTCCTCCTCGGCGAGGCGGAAGACCTCCTGCAACTCGTCCCCGGAAACATGCATTTCGTCCCGGATGTGGCGCGCGATGCGCTCCCGCTCCTCGGGGACGAAGACGTCGTCCGCATGCGCGATCTCGAGCAGCAGCGCGCAGGCCGCGACGGTCACGGGATCGAGACGGGCAGGTTGGGCCTTGTCATCGCGGCGCGGCGCGAAGAAGGATCGAAGTGCTTCGATGCCCATGGTTGCGAGTGTAGCCCGGGAGCAGGTGTCAGGGAAAAGGGGTCAGGGGAAATGCAGGTGTCAGGTATCAGGTGTCAGGTTTCAGGTTTGGCCCGCGTCAGCGCTGGTCCCTCCTAACACCATCTTCACACTTGCCACCTGGCATCTGTCTTTCTTCGGGGACAGTGGTGTGACAACCTGGCACCTGACACCTGATACCTGACACCTGCCTTTTCCCTGATACCTCAAACCTGACACCTTTCACCTAACTTCCGGAAACCTTTCTACGTCTAAAGCGTAGTGAGGATAGGAGCATGAGTATGAATCGTCGCGAACTGGAAACGTTGCTGCTGACGCTGGAATCCACGCCGGCCCTCGTGGCGCAGGCGGCCGAAGGGCTCGAGCCCTCGCAGGTCCGCCAGGCGCCCGCGCCCGGCGCCTTCTCGCTCATCGAGCACGTCTGGCACCTGGCCGACATCGAGCGCGAAGGGTACGGCGCACGCATCCGACGCATCCTGTGCGAGCAGGAGCCTCTCCTCTCCGACTTCGACGGAGAGCGGATCGCGCGCGAGCGCGAGTACATCAAGCGCGACCTGGCCGAAGGGCTCGCCGCGCTCGCGACCGCCCGCGCGCGCAACGTCGCGAAACTGCGCCGGCTCCGGAACTCCGACTGGAAACGCCGCGGCGTTCAGGACGGCGTCGGCCCGATCGCGCTCGAGGACGTCCCGCGCATGATGGCGGCCCACGACCGCTCGCACACGAACGAGATCGCGAACCTGATGGCGCACATCAAGGAAGGAAAGGCCTTCGAAGCGCACCGCGCTTCCGCCGTCGCGTAGAACCTTCTGAGTTTCCCCCGGGGCCGCGGCTGGCCTTCTCTCCCTCAGGCAGCCGCGGCCCTTCCTTTTTTCAGCCGCTCCCGCGCGGCGGCGATGATACCCGGCAGGATCGACACGAATACGACGATCACGATCACGATCTCGATGTTCTTCTTCACCCAGGCGAACTGCCCCAGGTAATACCCGATCAGGGTCATCGAGACGACCCACCCGAACCCGCCGACGACGTTGAAAGCCAGGAAGCGGTGGTACTCCATCCTTCCCATGCCCGCCACGACCGGCGCGAACGTCCGGACGATCGGCATGAAGCGGGCGAGGATGATCGTCTTGCCGCCGTGCTTCTCGTAGAAATCGTGAGCGCGCTTCAAGTGCGCGGGGTTGAAGAAGCGGGAGCGGGGGCGGTTGAAGAGAGCCGGGCCGGCCTGCCGCCCGATCCAGTACCCGACCGTGTCCCCGACGATGGCGGCGGCGATGAGGAGGATGTTCAGCCACCAGATGCTCAGATTGCCGGTGGCGGCGAAGACGCCCGCCGTGACGAGGAGCGAATCGCCCGGCAGAAAGAAGCCGAACATCAGCCCGGTCTCCGCGAAGACGATCGCCGTCATGGCGGTCAACCCGCCGACGCGGACCATCGTCTCGACGTCGGTGATCTGGTGGAAGAAGTGTTTGAGCCATTCCATGAGGTGAGGGCGATGGTAGCAGACGGGAAAGCAGGGTCCAGGTGTCAGGGAACAGGTGTCAGGGGAAATGCAGGTGTCAGGTGTCAGGTGTCAGGTGTCAGGTTGGGCCCTCGTCAGGCCTTCGTCCCTGACACCTGACACCTGACACCTGATACCTGCATTTGACCTGACACCTTCGAACCTGACACCTTCACCCTGCGACGATAGGATCTCCGCGATGGCCGAGTACACGGACGAGCACGCGAAGGCGGGGATCGACGGCTCCCCTTCCCGCGATCGAGACGTGGGCGAACCAGTATCCCGATTACGAGATCACCGTGGAGATTCCGGAGTACAACGCGATCTGCCCGAAGACCGGGCTGCCGGACTTCGGGCACCTGACGATCCGCTATGTTCCGGACGAGCGGTGCCTGGAGCTGAAGTCGCTGAAGCTCTACATCGTGGCGTACAGGAACCTCGGCATCTTCTACGAGAACGCCGTGAACCGGATCCTGGAAGACTGCGTCGCCGCCTGCAAGCCGAAGAGGATGGTGGTGAGGGGCGTGTTCTCGTCGCGCGGGGGAATTTCGTCGGCGGTGGAAGCCAGGTACCCGAGGGAGTGAAGGTGTCAGGGAACAGGGGTCAGGGAAAATGCAGGTGTCAGGTATCAGGTGCCAGGTGTCAGGGACCGAAAGCCCGAGGCGGGGCTCAACCTGACACCTGATACCTGGCACCTGACACCTGCATTTCACCTGAATTCAAACCTGACACCTAAGCCCCGGTAAATTCACGCCACAACTCTTCCTTGAGCTTCCTCGCAATTTTCCCCGGTTTCCCGTCACCTATCCTTCTTCCGTCGACCTGCACGATGGGATAGGTCCACAGCGTGGTCGAGGCGAAGAAGACTTCTTCGGCGGCGAGGAGCTCTTCGATTGAGATGGGATGCTCTTCGACGGAGAGGCCGAGGCGGTGGGCGGCTTCGAGGGCGGCGGCGCGGGTGACGCCGGGGAGGATTCGCGGGCCGTTGGGAGCGGTCCGCAGGATGCCGCCGGTCACGCAGAAGAGATTCGCCTTCGTGCCCTCCCAGGCGATCCCGTCCCGGGTCAGGATCGCGTCCATGGCTCCGGCTTCGCGCGCCGCCTGGGCCGCGAGCACGTTGGGCAGGAGCATCACGGTCTTGATGTCGCAGCGCCCCCAGCGCTCGTCGGGGACGA
The DNA here is from genome assembly GCA_963741435.1 of uncultured Acidobacteriota bacterium. Classification (GTDB taxonomy): domain Bacteria; phylum Acidobacteriota; class Thermoanaerobaculia; order UBA5066; family Gp7-AA6; genus JAWOLE01. The sequence goes on from CAVUIX010000020.1 coordinate 17,984, forward strand.
GGATCGTGCGCCCTCCCTCCGCCGGAGGCTCGGGATCGGACGCTCGCGCGAACGCGAAGACGGTCGGAGGGACGCTCGCCGGCGGGAAGGCGTGCGTCCGCGGCGCCGCTCCGCGCGAAATCTGCGCGTACACGATGGCATCGGATTGCGCGAGCCCGTTCTCCTCGAGCAGCCGCGCCGCGACCCCGGGATAGAAACCCGGATCGGCCGCGATCCGGACGGCTGCGAGCCCGGCGCGCATGCGCTCCATGTGCCCGGCCAGCCGGTACTGCCGCCCGCGATAGAAGCGCGCCACCTCGTAGATCGCGTCCGCGAAGAGGAAGCCGCGGTCTTCGGGGGAGATGTGGGCCTCCTCGCGGGGGAGGTAGGAGCCGTTCAGGTAGACGATCATGAGTTGGGGGGATTCTAAGGTGTCAGGGAACAGGTGTCAGGGGAAATGCAGGTGTCAGGTGCCAGGTGCCAGGTGTCAGGGACGAGGGCTGACGCGGGCCCAACCTGACACCTGATAGGTGCCAGGTATCAGGTTTCAGGTTGGGCAGGAAGGGCAATGACAATCAGAAGTTATCAGGTGTCCGGTATCAGGTTGAGCAAGGAGTGGAATGTCCATCAGAAGTTATCGGGACCTGAGGGTCTGGCAAAAGGCGGTGGATCTTGCTGTCGACTGCTATCGCCTCTCCCGTCGATTACCACATTCTGAAATGTACGGTCTCTCGAGCCAAATTCAGCGATCCGCGGCATCCATCCCAGCGAAAATTGCAGAGGGCCATGGCAGAAAGCATCTCGGCGACTACCTGCACCATCTTTCGATGGCTAACGGTTCTTTGATGGAACTGGAAACTCATCTCCTGATCGCAGCCCGTCTCATGTTCTTGAATGCCGACGATCTCAAGCCGGTGTTCCTCCAAACGGCGGAGGTCGGGCGAATGCTGAGTGGCCTCATTTCCAGGCTACAGGACTCCAAACGAGGTCTTCGTCCCTGACACCTGATACCTGATGCCTGACACCTGCATTTTCCCTGATACCTTCAAACCTGACACCTAATGCCTCTTGAATTCCCGAACAGCCCGAGCAAGATCCGCATCCCCTTCGAGCCGTCTATACAAATCCTCGGCGTGCGGGAGATGGGCGGCGAGGGCTTCCCGGCGGGGGCGGCGCAGGACGTCGCGCGCCGCGTCGAGCGCGGCGGCGCCGCGCGAGAGAAGGCCCTCGACGAGCTTTCGCGTCTCGGATTCGAGGGACGCGGAGGGGACCGCGCGCGTGGCGAATCCGGCGGCGGCGGCCTCGGTGCCCGAGCAGGTCCGGCCCGTCAGGATCCACTCGGCGGCTCGCGTCTCCCCCATCCGCCCGGGCAGGAGCACGGCCGCCGCCGGCGGAAAGCATCCGAGCCGGATCTCCGGAAAGCCGATGCGCGCGTCCTCCGCGGCGATGACGATGTCGCAGGCGGCGGCGATCTCCGCGCCTCCGCCGAGGCACGCCCCGGAGACGGACGCGACCGTGACGGCCGGCGTCTCGACGAGGGCCGCGAGCGCTCCGCCCATGGCCGCCAGCATCCGCTCCATCGGCCCCGCCTCGGGGACGTGCTCGGCGATGGAGACCCCCGCCGAGAAGGCTCGCGGCAACCCCGTGAGGAGGAGCACGCGGGAGTCGCGGGCCTGTTCCACGACCCGGAAGAGCTCGTCCAGGTCCGCGGCCGAGAAGACGTTGACCGGCGGCAGATGAATGTCGAGCCGCGCAAGGCCGCCGCCCGCCGCGGTGTCGAGGCGAATGAACCGGTCCGGGCTCACTGGCGCGGGCTGCCGGTCAGCTCTTCTTGCCCGCCGGCGGCTTGGCCGGTTTGGACGCGGGGGTCGGGGCGGGCTTCTTCTTCAGAAGCGCGCGGGCGACCGCCCGGACGTTGCCGAGGAGGTCCGGCGTGATCATGGCGGCGTCGATTCCGGAGTCCGGCTGCCTCAGACGCGCCTCGATCAGGTTCTCGTTCACGTTCTCCTTCACGATGATGCGGGCGGCATCGTTGATCTTCTTGACGTAGGCGTAAGTGTCGGCGATCGCCTTGCGGGCCCCGAGCGCTCCGTGTCCCGGAACGACCTTCTCCACGTCGAGCTGCGCGAGGCGCTCGAGGATGTTCTCCCACCCCTCCGGGTCCACGTCCGGCGACTGCATGTAGGGGGCTCCCGTGGCGAGCACGACGTCTCCGGCGAAGAGCGTCTTGTCCTCGGGCAGGAACACCACGATATCCCCGGCCGAGTGCGCGGGCCCGAGGAAGTACATCGCGACCCGCCGCGCTCCGCCGAGCAGGGCGAGCCGGTCCGTGAAAGCCAGCAAGCCCGACTTCGTCCGCGAGGACTGGGCGACGATCTGCGCGAGACCCGGCGTCGCGCTCTCGTGGCAGACGACCTCGGCGCCCGCGGCCGCGAACGCTCCGGCGCCGCCGCCGTGGTCGCCGTGCGCGTGCGTCACGACCAGGTAGCGGACCGGCTTGTGCGCGGTCTCCTGGATCTTTTCGAGCACGGCCTCCCCCGTCGCCTTGTCGCTGCCCGCGTCCACCGCGACGACCTCTTCGCCGACGAGGAACCAGCCGACGTTGGAGCCCTGGCTCGTCTGGGCCATCCAGACGCCCTCCGCGACTTTCTGGACGTTCGTCACCTTCGAGGTCTGGGCCCCGGCCGCGATCGGGAGGAAAAGCAGGAGGGCCGGAAGCAGGATGCGCATGCCATGTCTCATCGTTAAGAACCTCTCTTTGTTCTTCAGCGTTGTGGGCGGCCGGAATCGGCCTCCAGGCCCGCCTCAACAGGCGCGGAGCCGGCAAGATTCCTTTGCGGCCGCTCGCGGACGGCGCGCGCGAATTCCGCGAAGAGGCGCCGCGACGCCGGGTCGCTCGTCAGGTTCTCCGGGTGCCATTGGACCGCCAGCAGCCACGGTCCGTCCGACTCGAAAGCCTCGATCAGGCCGTCGGGCGCGGTGGCGGAGACCTCGAGGCCCGGAGCGAGCTTCTCGATGGCCTGGTGGTGACGGCTGTTGACCTGGATCTCATCCGCTTGCGCGATCTGGCAAGACGGGTTCCCGGCTTGACCTCGACGGGGTGGTCGCGCCGCTCGGTTCTTTCTTCGGGATGTAATGGGCGATCTCCGAGGGGTGCTCGGTCGGGATGTCCTGCAGGAGCGTCCCGCCCATCGCCACGTTGATCACCTGGATACCGCGGCAGATCCCGAGCGTGGGAACCGAATCCCGGCGAGCCGCCTCGAAGACCGCGAAATCCGTCGCGTCCCGATCCTTATCCAGCTCGACCTTTCGATCGGCCTCAGGCCTCGCCGTAACGCGACGGGTCCACGTCCAGCCCTCCGGCCGAGCACCACGCCGTCGAAATCCCCTCGGGCTTGCTCCCCGGCGGCAGGTCCACGATCTCCTCCCGCCGGAACCCCGCGTCGAGGAGCGCCCGGATGTAGTCGTTCTTCTCGTTCTTATAAGTCTCCCATCCAAGCGTCAGAGCGATGCGCATGAACGCATTGTAGCCAACGGGCTCGATCCTCATCCGGGCAGGGTCGCCGGGAAGGCGGGCTAGAATCCGTACGCCCATGCGACCGGTATTCGTTTTGTCGGCGGCGCGGACGCCGATCGGAAAGTTCGGGGGCTCGTTCGCGTCGCTCTCGCGCGGCGGACCTCGGCGAGGTCGCGGCGAAGGCGGCGCTCGAGAGGTCGGGGCTCCCGCGGCGGCGGTGGACGAGACGATCTTCGGACACGCGCGCCAGGCGGGCGGGGGTCCCAATCCCGGGCGCCAGGTCTCGCACCGGGCGGGCGTGCCCGACGCGGTCCCGGCCTACACGGTGAACAAGGCGTGCGCCTCCTCCTTGAAGGCGTTGACGCTCGGAAGCCTCTCGATCGAGGCCGGCGAAGGGGACGTCGTGCTCGCGGGAGGAATGGAGTGCATGTCCGCGACGCCATATCTCCTGACGCGCGCGCGGTTCGGCCTGCGGATGGGGAACGGCGAAGTCGTGGACGGCATGTACCGCGACGGATTCCTCTGCCCCCTCTGCGGCCAGCTCATGGGAGAGACGGCCGAGAACCTCGTGCGCGAGTACGAATCCTGCGCGCCGAGCAGGACGCCTACGCCGCGGAGTCCCAGCGGCGGGCGGCGGAGGCGGCCGCGGCGGGACGCTTCGCCGACGAGAACGCGCCCGTCGCGGTCGCCGGGAAAGAAAGGCCCCGTCACGGTCGAGAAGGACGAGCACCCGCGGCCCGAGACGACGGCCGAGTCCTCGCGAAGCTCCCGCCGGTCTTCGATCCCGAGAACGGGACCGTCCACGCGGGCAACTCCTCGGGGATCACCGACGGGGCCGCGGCTCTCGTTCTCGCGACCGAAGAGACCGCGAAGAAGGCGGGCGTCGAACCGCTCGCGCGCGTCGCCGCATGGACGTCGGCCGGGGTCGAGCCTGAGCGCATGGGGATCGGACCCGTCCCGGCGATCCGGACCCTCCTGAAGAAGACGGGAAGCCGGCTCGCCGACATCGATCTGATCGAGTTGAACGAGGCCTTCGCGGCCCAGGTGATCGCCTGCGAGCGGGAGCTGGCGCACGATCCCGCCCGCGTCAACGTCAACGGCGGCGCGATCGCCCTCGGCCATCCCATCGGCGCGACGGGCGCCCGCATCGCGACGACTCTGCTCTACGAGATGAAGAGGCGGAACGCGAAGACTGGCATCGCGACTCTCTGTGTCTCCGGCGGAATGGGAATGGCCGTGCTCTTCGAAAGGTGACAGCTGCGAGGCGGCGCAGCCGGCGCGATGCACGCCATCGCGCCGGATTCGATGGTCCGAAGCCCGGCTGGTCCCGGACCCCGTTTGGCCCGAGTCAGATCTGCGCCAGGATTGCCTGAGCCTCCCCGATCAGGGCCGCCCCCTGTTCGGATGTGAGGCGGCCGCTGTTCACGAGCGCCTGCACCTGATTGATGAAGGCTCCGAGCGAGCCCTGCGCGGCTTCGCGGGCGCCCCGCGCCAGACCCGCTCGAGCGGCGTCGAGCTTCGCCTTCAGGGCGTTGCCCTCTCCGGCGTTGAGCACCCCGGCCGCCACCAGGGCATCCACGTCGCCGCCCAGGAGCGAGATCTGCTGGTCGAGCGGCCGACGGCCGACGAAGACCGCCGCCGTGCGCGCCGGCACGAAGAACGTACCGGAGCCGACGGCGAAGGATGCGATTCGCACGATCGGATCGCTCGAGTTCTGGAGGATCGGGTGCAGGGTGAGGGTCCGGCCGGCGAGGTCTGAAAGCGTGAAGGTCTGCGGTTCGTCGTTCGCGTTGAAGAGACTGACGATGAGCGAGCTGCGCCGGTCGACCGAACCGTCCGCGTCGGACAGACTCTCCACGATCAGCCCCGGGATCTGGTCCGGGCCCGTGTTCGTCGAAGCGACAGCCGCTCGCTGACCTGGTCCGCCGTGCGCAGCCGGAAGAGCGGGAGCTCTTGCCGGATCGCGAGCATCTCCTGGAAGTGCGCGTTGGCGTCGAGGATGTCCGATCGCGCGCGGGTCGAGCGCCGGATTGGCCAGCAGGGGCTGCATGATCGGCCAGTTCGCCTGGTTGTCCGGCGCCGGGGGCAGGCCGACGCCCCAGTTGTTGGACGTAAGACGGTCCAGTCGAGCGGTTGAACCAGTCGCCCGAGTTGTAGCTGTTGCGGTCGAGCGACTTCGAGCGCAGGATCTCGACGCCCGGCGTGGAAGAACGGCACGCCCTGCGCCAGGGCGAGCAGGCTCAGCCCGAGGTCCTGCATGCGCACGCGGTCGGCCATCGGCGTCGCGACAGGCGCCTTCAGCTGGATCGCGTCGAACAGCGTCTCGTTGTCGTGCGCCTCGACGTAGTTGATGACCTCCTGCGGATCGGCCGTGTAGCCGGCCGGCTGGCCGTTGTAGTCGATCGTGCCCGGCCGCGCACGAGTATTGCCGAAGCGGTCGACGAACGGGTAGTTCGGCCAGGTTGCCCGCCAGCCCCGACGCGGATCCAGTCCGTGTCGCTGCGAGGAGCCGCGTCGCGCTGCTCCGCCGGGCGACCCCTGGTCCGTGCGCGTTGGGATCGTAGAAGAGGCCGGTCAGCGAAGCCCTGCTCCTGCGGGTCGCCGAAGGGCCCGCCGCCGCGCGCCCCGTCGCGGAGCCGGTCGTTGAACGTGCCGATGCCGGTGCCGGCCATGTTGAGCTGGCGTGGCGTTCACGCCGCGCGCGTTGTTGGCCACCTCGCCGAAGTTCCAGCCCTCGCCGTAGACGTAGATCCACTTGCCGTCGACGCCGTCCTGCGCGAGGCGTCAGGGCGTCGAGGGCCTGCGCGCACGCGCGAGCATGTTCGCGCTTCATGTGGTGGCCCATGAGGTCGAAGCGGAACCCGTCGACCTTGTAGTACTTGGCCCAGGTCAGCGACCGAGTCGACCATCAGCTTCTCCATCATGTCGTGCTCGCTGGCGGTGTTCTGGCAGCACGTGCGAGCGTCTCGAGCTCGCCGTCGGCGTCGAGCCGGTGGTAATAGCCGGGCACGATCCGGTCGAGCACCGACTTGTCGCTCTGGCCCGCGGCGTTCGTGTGGTTGTAGACGACGTCCATCACCACCCGCAGGCCGCGCTGGTTCAGCGCCTGGACCATCTGGCGGAACTCGAGAATCGCGCGTCGGCCCGTCGGGGTTCGGTCGCGTAGCTGCCCTCGGGCACCGTGTAGTGCAGGGGTCGTAGCCCCAGTTGAAGCCGTCCGCGCTCGGCGACGCCGCGACCGCCGCCTGCTGCTGGTCGGAGTCGGGCGGGAAGCCGGCGAGGTCGCCGGCGGCTGCTGCCAGGTGCGACTTGTCCTCGTCGATCGTCGCGAAGTCGAAGGACGGGCAGCAGGTGGACGTGCGTCAGTCCCGGCAGCGGCCAGGGCGCGAGATGCCTCATCCCGTCGGAGTCGCGACGGTGAACGCCCGAAGGTTCCGCGCAGCGCCGCGGGCACGGTCGCGTCGTCGCGCTGAAGTCGCGGACGTGCAGCTCGTAGAGCGACGATGTCCTCGGGCGCAGGCGAGCGCGCGGCTTGACAAGCGCGCCCCAGCCGGCGGGCTTCCAGGCCGGGCGGCGAGGTCGACGATCTGGCTGCGCTGGCTGTTGCGCGAGAGGCTCACGCGAGTACGGGATCGGTGACGAGGTTGTGTCTCGACCTTCGTCGGTCGCGCGGCGCGAAGACCTCGACCTCGTAGAGGTAGAACTTCCCGTTCCAGGCCGGCGTCGCCTGCGATCGCTCCAGACGCCGGTGGCCGCGTCGCGCGTCATCGCGAGCACGGTGCCGTCGTCGAGGCGGCTCGAGTCGGCGAAGAGGTGGAGCTTCACGGAGCGCGCGGTCGGCGCCCAGAGCGCAGCGTCGGGCGCTGCCCTGCTGAACGTGGCGCCGAGCGCGCCGACGTACGCGTAGAGGTCGTCGAGCACGCCCGGGATCTGGAGCGACGTGGCGTCGAGCGAGCGTACCGTCGGCGTCGCGCCGCCGAGACGGCGAGCTGGCGATTGGAGCGCCTCGGGCACCTCGCGCGAGCGCGGCCGGCGGCAATCTTGAAGGCCGCGTAGCCGGCGAGGTGGGGGAAGAGCGCCCTGAGCGTCGGCGCTCAAACCCGCCGGGTCGTAGGTGAGCGGGATCTCGACGCCCGCCGCTGACGCCGCCCGTCGCCGAGGCGAGCCCGCCGGTCGGAGCGTAGTGGAGATCGAACGTCCAGCCGGGCCGCACCCCGGCCGGTTCCAGGCGACGGTGTCCCGCGACACCCAGTGGGCCTGCGCCTTGCGCGAGGTTCGCCGCGGGGCCGCCCTGCGGCGCATGGTCAGGACGTGGGTCGACCGAGTCGTAGCGGAAGAACGATCTCGCTAGCAGGCGCGGGCACGGTGAACGGGATGTTCGGCGCCGTTCGGGACGCCGCCCGCGCCGTAGTTCTCGTCCCAGCTCTCGTTGATCGCGACCTTGGCCTCGTAGTCGCCGGGCAGGGATCGCTCGGTCGAGAAGCGTGTAGATCCCGTCGCCGTCGGGATCCTGCGAGCCACGAGCGCAGGCAGTCGGGCTGCCAGTCGCCGGGGCACCCGAGCTCGCTCTGAAAGCTGCCGGGCGCCACCGCGATCACCGTGTTGTGGTTGTCCGTGACCCAGTGCGTCGCGTGGTCGTAGTAGAACTTGACCGGCCGCGGCGCGGCGAGCGAGAGCCCGATGTTGGCCCGTTCAGGTGGCGTTCGCCCCGTAGTTCACGTCCCAGCGTGTCGTTCGAGCGCGGCCTTGTACTCCCAGTCGCCCGCCGGGACGTTGAACGTGCCCTGCCAGACGCCGTCCTCGGCGTCGAAGGACAGATGCGTGGCGGCGCAGTCGGGCTGCCAGTCGCTCGGGCAGCCCGAGCTCGCGACTGGAGGCTGCCGGCGAATCGTCACGGAGGTGGGCTGCGGCGCGCGCCGACGCCGGGACGATCGTCAGGACGTGCGTCGCCGAGTCGTAGCGGAAGAGCACCGGTCGCGCAGTCCGGCGGCGACCGTGAACGGGATGTTCGGCGCCGTTCTGGGACGCCGCCCGCGCCGTAGTTCTCGTCCCAGCTCTCGTTGATCGCGGCCTTCACCTCGTAGTCGCCCGGCGGGATCGCGCTCGTCCGTGAACGCGTAGATCCCGTCGCCGTCGGGATCCTCCAGCCAGGAGCGCAGGCAGTCCGGCTGCCAGTCGCCGGGACAGCCCGAGCTCGCTCTGGAAGCTGCCCGGCGCCATCGCGATCACGTTGCTGTGGTTGTCCGTGATCCAGTGCGTGGCGTGGTCGTAGTAGAACTTCACGCTGCGCGGCGTGGCAAGCGATGAGGCGCGATGTTGGCGCCGTTCAGCTGCGCGTTCGCGCCGTAGTTCTCGTCCCAGGTGCCGTTCAGGGCGGCCTTGTACTCCCAGCTCCCCGCCGGAACGTCGAAGGTGCCCTGCCAGACGCCGTCCTCCGCGTCGAAGGCCAGATGCGTGTCGGCGCAGTCCGGCTGCCAATCGTCTGAGCAGCCCAGCTCCGATCTGGAGGCTGCCGGCGATGGTCACGGAGGTGGGGGTGGGCGTTTGGGAGCCGACGGCAGTCCCGGAAAAGGCGAAGACCCATACCGCGCCCAGCAGACGAAGGAAGAGGTGGCCAAGGGAATCGAAGCGTTACTGTATACGCATTGCACGCCTCCAAGCGATCGCGAAGAAGGATGGGGATGTCAGGCTATGGCGGTGACCGGGCCGGTGTCAAGGATGAGGAAAACCTACACTCTCGTCTGTCGGAGTGGCGCTGTATTTCGATACCGTTCGCCCGGCTCAAGCGAGCCGGACGCCGTGGCGAACTGATCGTCCTGGCTACGTCACGAGCGGCAACGTGATCGTGAAGGTCGTGCCCTCGCCGACCCGGCTGGTCACCGCAACCCCTCCTTTATGGGCCTCGACGATCCACTTGACGATGGAGAGGCCCAACCCGAGCCGCCGGGGTGGGCGTGGCGGGCCCGGTCGGTGCGGAAGAAACGCTCGAAGATGAAGGGGAGGTGCTGCTCCGGGATGCCGATGCCGGTGTCGCTGACCTCGATCCGGACCTCGCCGGGAGAGGAAGAGAGGCGGACGTGGATTCGCCCGCCCGGACTCGTGTAGCGGATCGCGTTCTCGATGAGATTGTGGATGACCTGCTGCATGCGGTCGGCGTCGATGAAGGTGCGGGCGGGCCCCTCGGGCAGATCGACCGAGAGCTCGAGCCCCTTGTCGGTCACGGCGGGGAGCAGGTCGCGCGTCACGTCGGAGATGAACTTCACGAGGTCCGCGTTGGCGAAGGAGAGGGTGATGCGCCCGGCCTGGCCGCGGGCGAGGAAGAGGAGGTTCTGAGACAGGCGCGTCAAATGCCGCACCTCCAGGAGCGCGTTCCCGATCGCCTCGCGGTAGTCCTCGGCCGTGCGATCCTCCTCGAGCGCCACTTCGAGCGAGCCGCGCATGACGGTCAGGGGCGTGCGCAGCTCGTGGGACACGTCGGCGATGAACTGCTGCTGCTCCTTCTCCGACGCGGCGACGGCGTCGAGGCGGGTGTTCAGCGCGTCGGCGATCTCGCGCGCCTCCTCGGAGAGGCCGGCGGTCGAGACGCGCTGCAGCGGATGCACCGAGGCCTCGGCGAGGCGCTGTTTGAGAAGGGACAGCTCCGGCGCGGGAGCGGGAGGCTCGGGATGAGTTTCGCCCCGGCCTCGCGAAAACAACCCATAACCTATTCGTTTCCGGCCGGCTCGCGGACCCGGTAGCCCACGCCGCGGACCGTCTGGATGATCCTCTCCCGCTCGCCGGAATCGAGCTTCTTGCGGAGCGAGTTGATGTAGACGTCAATGATGTTGGTCGAGAGCTCGAAGGAGTCCTCCCAGATGCGCGCCTGGATCTCCGAGCGCGACACGACTTTCCCGCGGCGGCGAAGCAGGAGCTCGAAGAGAGCTCCCTCCCTCGCGGTCAGCCGGATCACCTCCCCGCCGCGGTTGACCTCGCGAGACTCGGGGTCGTAGGAGAGGTCGCCGAACGTGAGCGGGCCGGGCTCGGCCAGCTCCGTGCGGCGGGTCAGGGCCCGCAGGCGCGCGAGGAGCTCGCGGAAGGAGAAGGGCTTGACGAGATAGTCGTCGGCCCCGGCGTCCAGCCCCTCGATCTTGTTCTCGATCGTGTCGCGAGCCGTCAGCATGAGGATTTTGATGTGGAGGCCGCGGGCGCGCACCTCCCGGCAGACGTCCACCCGTCGCGCGATCCGGGGAGGAGGAGATCGAGGATCAGCAGGTCGAACGGGGCGGCCTCCAGCCGCCGGAGAGCGGAGTCGGGATCGCCGACCGCTTCGACGGTGTAGCCTTTCTCCGTCAGCCCCTTCTTCAGAAACTGGGCGATCTTCTCTTCGTCTTCGAGGACGAGCACTCTCATGAGCCTTCCATCCGGGCCCGTCTCGCCCGCCTCGGCCGGTCGCTTCAACCTCGAGAACACGAATGCGGTCCCGGATCCGACGGCGAAACCTCCCGCGAAGGCGGAGATCTGGCCGGAATTGGCAGCGGAAACGATCGCTCCCGCGGCCACGAATCCGAGGAGAAGCAGCCGGGAAACCTCGACCGGCGGAACCAGGGCCTTCATG
>CAVUIX010000021.1:0-38835 GCA_963741435.1 uncultured Acidobacteriota bacterium
TGCCCTTGGGAAAGGACCAGTTGAGCCACGTCAGGTTCCGCTCCGCCTTCTCGCCCGCCGAAAAGCCGACGATCTCGCGGCGGGAGGAGTTCACGGAACAGAGCACGCGCCCGTCGCGGGCGATGTCCTGGAGGAACATTCCTGGAGAGTTCCAGACCAGCCGGCTCTTCCCCGAAAGCGAAGTCGCCCAGATGCCGTTTCCGCTCGACCAGATCTCGTCCCCTCGCGGCGACCAGGCGAGGCCGCGGATCGCGGACGGGCCGGTGAGCCGGACCTTCCCGGCCGTGTCGATGACTTTCACCCTGCCGATGTTGTCTCCGCGCCTCGCGTGGTCGATGAAGGCGACGAGCCGCCCGTCCGGCGAGACGCGGAGGTCGCTGGCCCAACCCGGCGCGTCGTACAGCACCGTTCCAATCGGGTACTCGATCCGGTTGCGATTTCCCGACTGGTGCGCCACGGCGAGGCTCTTTGCGTCGGGCGACCAGTCGGCGTCTTCCACGTTTTCGAGGATCTCGCGCGGCGCGCCGCCGGCCAGGGGGACCCGCGCGAGCGTGCCGACCGTTTCGAAACCAAATAGGAAACGGCGGTTCAAACAAATCGCCATCTCCCCGCTGGAAGAGATCGCGAGAACGCTCGCGCCCGGCAGGCCCAGCGAGCGCGATTCCGAGCTATCAGGCCGCGTCGTAAAGATGTCGAGGGGGAGTCCTTCCCAGGCGGCGGAGTAGACGATCGTCTGGCCATCGGGAGCAAACAGCGCGGACGCGAGGGCGCCGCGCGCGTAGGTCAACGGATCGAGCTTGAGGGCCGAACCCGGTTTGGCGCTCGTGAGGGAGTGCAGCAGGAAACCCGCCGCGACTCCGGCCGCGAGCGCGATGGCCGCCGGCAGGACCCATCCGCGCCGGTGCTTCCTCGCGGGCTCGGCCGCTTCCAATCCGCCGGAGACCGAGGTTTCCGAAAGATGGTCGCGGACGCTCTTCAAGTCGCGCGCGAGGTCCTTGGTCGAGGCGTAACGCTCCTCGGGGTCCTTGGCGAGCAGGCGCTCGACGATCCAGCGCACGGGGGCGGGGGCCTTCGGCGCGAGCTGTCCCAGAGATTCGGGCTCCTCCCGGATGATCGCGACGAGCGTCTCGGCGCCCGTCTTTCGCTGGAAGGCCTTCCTGCCGGTGGCCATCTCGTAGAGGATCGCGCCCAGCGTGAACTGATCGGATCGAAAGTCCACGGGCTGGCCGCTCGCCTGCTCGGGCGACATGTAGCCGGCCGTGCCCATCACCGTTCCCGGCTGGGTCGGCGCGGCGATCGCCGTGGGCAGGACGGAGAGCTCCTGCGTCACCGGGTCGGTCAGCTTCGCCAGGCCGAAGTCGAGGATCTTGACGTAGCCGTCCTTCGAGACCATCACGTTCTCGGGCTTCAAGTCCCGGTGGACGATGCCCGCGGCGTGCGCCTTGGCGAGGCCCTCGGCGGTTCCAACGGCGATGTCGAGCAGCTTCTTCGTCGGCATCGGTTCGCCCGAGGCGATGAGCTCGCGCAGTGTCCTGCCCTCGACGAGCTCCATGGCGATGTAGATGACGCCCTCGGCTTCGCCGATGTCGTGGATCGTCAGGATGTTCGGGTGGTTCAAGGCGGAAGCCGAGCGGGCCTCCTGCTCGAAGCGCTGGCGCCGGTCCGGATCGGATGACGTGACGGACGGAAGGACCTTGATCGCGACGTCGCGCCCGAGCTTCGTGTCGGTGGCGCGGTAGACCTCGCCCATCCCGCCGGCGCCGATGGCGGCGGTGATCCGGTAGTGCGCGAGCGTGCGGCCGATCAGGGTCAGCCTCCTCCGGTCATCAGAGTTTTGTCGGCGGAGCATGCTACCGCAGAGCCTCTTCTCTTGACCGCGCCCCGGCCCGGACGTACTGTTTCTTACAAGACTCCAATGCATCTCGAACCAGGCACACAACTCGGGCTCTACCGTCTCATCGCGCCACTGGGCGCCGGCGGAATGGGCGAGGTCTGGAGAGCGCGCGACGAGAAGCTGGACCGGGACGTCGCGCTCAAGGTCCTGCCCGCGCGCCTGGCCGCGGACCCGGACGCGATGGCCCGTTTCGAACGGGAGGCCAAGGCGGTCGCCGCGCTCTCGCATCCGAACATCCTGGCGATTTACGACTTCGGCCAGGCCGGCGGGCGCCACTACGCGGTCATGGAGCTGCTGGAGGGACAGACGATCCGGGAACTGCTTGCCGTTGGTCCGTTTTCCGCGAAGAAGGCGATCGAGTACGGGCGACAGATCGCCGAGGGTCTTGCCGCGGCGCACGCCAGGGGAATCGTGCACCGGGATCTCAAGCCGGAGAACCTCTTCGTGACCCGCGACGGTCACGTCAAGATCCTCGACTTCGGCCTCGCGAGGCAGAGCGTGACAGCAGACGACGCCAGCCTGACGAGCTCTCCCACCGTGGCCCGGGCCACGGAGCCCGGAGTGGTGATGGGGACCGTCGGCTACATGGCGCCGGAGCAGGTGAGGGGCGATCTCGCGGACCACCGGGCCGACATCTTTGCTTTCGGCGCCGTCCTCTACGAGATGCTCGCGGGCCGGCGCGCATTCGATCGAGCGACGCGCGCCGAAACGATGACCGCGATCCTCCGGGAGGAGACCCCGTCCCTCACGTCGGCGCGCGCCGCCGTGCCGCTCGCTCTCGTGCAGGTGGTCGAGCATTGTCTGGAGAAGCGGCCCGAGGACCGCTTCCAGTCGGCGCGGGACCTGGCCTTCGCTCTCGGCGCTTCCGCAACTGCCTCGGGTGCGGCGGACCTCGAAGCCCCGGTCAAACCGTCCCGCCCTGCGCGGGGCGCGCGGGCGGCGTGGCTGCGGCCGGCGATCTGGGCGCTGGTCATTCTCGCCGCGGGCGCGCTCGCCTATCTCGGGTTCCAGCGGATGAAGGGCGCGGCCGATGCGCCTCGCCGGATCGCCGTGCTGCCCCTCCTGAGCAACGACCCGGCGTTCGAGTTCTTCGCCGAGGGCGTCGGTGACGCGATCTACACGCAGTTGACGCGGCTTCCCGGGCTGGTCGTCACCGGCCGCGGCTCGTCCGCGTCGTTTCGCGGGCAGGCCATCGACCTGAAGGACGTTCGCGCCAAGCTCGGCGTCGACGCCGTTCTCCAGGGCCGTGTCAGCCGCTCCGGCCGGCAGGTGCGCATCGCGCTGGACCTCGTGAAAACGGCCGACGGCGCCGCGCTCTGGAGCGGCAACTACGACAGGGACGTCGGCGAAGTGGCCGCGGTCCAGGACACGATCGTTCGCGAGGTCGCGGGATCGCTGCGCCTGGCCCTCGGCGGCGCGCCGACCGCCGGGCGGCAGTCCGCGAACCCGGAAGCACGCGACCTTTACCTGCGCGGGCGCGCCCGGACCTCGAGCCTCGCAAGGGAAGACCTCGAAGCGGCCCTGTCGCTTTACGAACAGGCCCTCGCGAAGGATCCGCAGATGTCCGAGGCCTACGCGAGCACTGCGTGGGCGTGGACGATGCTGGCCGACAGTTACCTGAGCCCCGCGGAGGCCTACCCCAGGGCCAAAGCAGCGGCGCAGGAGGCGTTGGCCCGGGACAGCTCGTCCGCGGAGGCGCACGCCGCGCTCGGCTACGTGGCCTGGTTCTACGACTGGAACCTCGCGGACGCGGAAGGCCAGCTCCGCCGCGCCTTCGAGCTGGGAAACCAGCCGGAGTATCGAGGGGGGCACGGGTTGGTGCAGTGTCAGTCCGGTCACGCCGAAGCCGGGCTTGCCGAAATCGACGCCGCGATCGCCGTCGACCCGCTCGGGCCGTTCCTCTGGTTCTATCGAGAGAACTGCCTGTACCTGGCCGGCCGCTACCGCGACGTGCTCACCGAACATCAGCGCGCGACGCGTCTGAAACTCACCTTCGTGTATCTCGATTCGTTCGACGGCGCCGCCTACCGCGAGCTCGGGATGATCGACTCTTCGATCGCCGCCTACGAGCGGGATCTGAAACTCTACGGCGGCACCCCGCTGTACGGACTCGCGATCACCTACGCGAGGGCCAACCGCATGGCCGAGGCGCGCAAGGTGATCGAGACGCTCGAGACGTTCCGGCGGGACCACTATTACCCGGTGGAGTTCATCGCCGCCGCGTACGCGAGCGTCGGCGAGATGGACCGGGCGTTCGAGTGGCTGAACCGGGTTTTCGAAACGCGGTCGTTCCTCTGGCTCTGGCTCGGCCAGGGACACGAATGGGAGCCGCTCCGCCGTGACCCCCGCTGGGCCGCCCTCAAGAAGCGCGCGGGTCTCGGCTAGCAACGCGCCTCCGCCGCACGGCACCAGATCCGGATCTATTGTATGATCGGACTCCATGGCTACCGAGAGTGATCGCGTGACACTCCGGCCGAGGTAGTCGCGGATCCCTGGCTCTGTATGATCTCCGCATGCTGCTTCATCCTCGAAGCGGTCCGGCGCGAACTGAAGCGCCGCCAGCGACAGGAATTGAATCGCTCGCTCCAGAACCCGCATCCCGAGACGAGCGAGCTCGCCGAGGCCGGCTTCGAGGAATGGGCGGCCAGGTCTGCCCGAAGAGAAGGCTTCCGATCTGGTGGATTTCCGAGCGGGACGCTCCGTTCGCTGGGTGCCCGGGCGGGGCTGGCTCGAGGCAAAGTGAGATTCTCGGCCTGGGCTGAAACGGAAGGAGCTCGATGACGGGCCTGGACCTCGGAAGCTTCTCTTTCGCGACGATTCTCGTTGCGATCATCTTTGGGCTGGTGGGGTTCGCCGCGTTTCGGCACGGGAAGAAGAACGGGGAGCCGAGACAGCTCTTTCTCGGGATCGCGCTCATGGCGTACGGCTATTTCGTCACGAACGTCTGGTGGTCGCTCGCGGTCGGGGCGGTCCTGACGCTCCTGCTGTTCTTCCCGCAGTAAGAGAACTCTGCAAACACATTCTCGTATCGCTTAGGCGATGGAACGGGGCGCTGGACAGGTAGAAGGCCGAGCGGGTCGGTGGGCGGTCTGGCCGCTCGACATGCGCCTCGTCGCCCTGCTGGCGGGAGCGAAGCTCGCCGTCCACCTCGCGACCGCGGGCAGGTATGGCTACTTCCGCGACGAGCTCTACTTCCTCGATTGCGGCCGGCACCTCGATTGGGGCTACGTGGACTGCGCGCCGGCGATCGCGGTGTACGCGAAGATCGCGCTTCTCCTGGGCGGCTCCCTTCCGGTCCTGCGGACGATCGCGGCGCTGGCCGGCGCGGCGAGGGTGGCATTGACGATGGCGCTGGCGCGCGAAATGGGCGGAGGGCGCTTCGCCCAGGCGCTCGCGGGCCTCTGCGCGCTCGCGGCGCCCATCTACCTCGGCATGGACAGCATCCTCACGATGAACGGCTTCGAGTCCCTCTTCTGGATGGGGTGCGTCTTCTTCGTCATCCGCATCGTGCGCACGGGCGACTCACGGCTCTGGTTGTGGTTCGGCGTTCTCGCCGGGCTCGGGATCGAGAACAAGCACTCGATGCTGCTCTTCGGCGGCGCCTTCGTGATCGCTCTGCTTCTGACCCGGGAGCGGCGCGAGCTCGCGAAACCCTGGATCTGGATCGGCGGCGGCATCGCGCTCCTCCTCTTCCTTCCCAACATCCTCTGGCAGATCCGGCACGGCTTTCCCACGATCGAGGACCTTCAGAACGTGAAGCGGATGGGGAAGAACGTCGTCCTGAGCCCCGTCGCGTTCATCGGCCAGCAGATCCTGCTCCTCCACCCGTTGCTCTTTCCCATCTGGCTCGTGGGGCTCGTCTCCTTCCTCGCCGGCCGGGGCTCGCGGCTGCGCGTCCTGGGTTGGACCTACCTGGTGCTGCTGGCCGTCATGATCGCGGCGAAGGCAAAGAACTACTACCTGGCCCCGATCTATCCGATGCTCTTCGCCTCCGGGGCCGTTGCGATCGACGGGTGGCTCGAGCGCCGGGCATGGAGCCGGGGCAGGATCTGGCCGAAGGCCGCCGTCGCGACTTACGTCGTCGCCGCGGGTGCGATCCTGGCGCCGGCGATCCTGCCGTTCTTTCCGCCGGAGAAGCTTCTCGCCTACCAGCAGCGTCTCGGCGTCGCGCCGCCGAAGACCGAGGTCCGGCACGAGGGCCCGCTCGACCAGCGCCTCGGCGACCAGTTCGGCTGGGAGGAGCTGGTCGCCGACGTGGCCCGGATCTATGAGTCGCTGCCGGCGGAGGAGCGCGCGCGCACCGGCATCTTCGCGAGCAACTACGGCGAGGCCGGCGCCCTGAATCTCTTCGGCCCGGCCCGCGGTCTGCCGCCTCCCATCTGCGCCCACCAGAACCACTATTTCTGGGGCCCGCCCAGGGTGGAACCCGAGAACCTCATCTGGCTGCAGTGGGGCCGGCGGGGCGTCGAGGATCACTGCCTCTCGGTCGAAAAGGCCGGGGAGCACTTCCACCCCTGGGGCATGGCGGAGGAGAACCGCCCGATCTACATGTGCCGCGGCCTGCGCCACACGATCGCGGAGTATTGGACCCCCGACTTCAAACACTGGAACTGAAGGACTTCCGGCCGTCTTCGGCGTCTCGGGCATCGGGCGCACGGCGTGCACGCGTCTTGCAGTCTCCCCCTGCGGCTGACGGTCCCCGGAGTGCCCGAATGAGGATGATGACCAAATCGCGGAATCTCGACGAAACGGCTTTCGGCCCGCGCGACGTGACTGAGCGCAGGGGAGCCGAGGAGGAGCTTCGCCAGAGCGAGGAGCACTTCCGCCTCCTCGTCGAGAGCGTTCGGGACTACGCGATCTTCATGCTTACTCCCGAGGGGGATGTCGCGAGCTGGAATGCCGGGGCGGAGCGCATGAAGGGCTACACGAGCTCCGAGATCATCGGCCGACACTTCTCCGTGTTCTATCCCCCCGACGCGAGGGCCGGGGGCAAACCCGCCTGGGAGTTGCGCACGGCGCTCGAGCACGGCCGCGTCGAGGACGAGGGATGGAGGGTGCGCAAGGACGGCAGCCGCTTCTGGGCAAACGTGGTCATCACCGCGCTGCGCGGGAAAGACGGCCGGCCCGTCGGCTTCGCCAAGGTCACGCGCGACATGACAGAGCGGCGAAAGATCGAGGCGCTCGAGGAGACAAGCCGCCAGAAGGACCAGTTCGTGGCGATCCTCGCCCACGAGCTGCGCAACCCGCTCGCGCCGATCCGCAGCGCGCTCCACGTCCTGGAGCACCCGGAGGTGACGGCCGACACGGCGGCGCGCGCCCTGGAGATCGCGCAGCGCCAGGTGAGGCACATGGCGCGGCTCCTCGAGGACCTGCTCGACGTGGCCCGGTTGAGCGAGGGGAAGATGAGCCTTCGTCGCGACAAGGTCGACGTCGCCTCCATCGCCCGAGCCGCCGTGGAGTCGGCCCAGCCGCTCCTTCGCGAGCGCGGTCACCAGGTCACGGTCGAGACCCCTTCCGAGCCGCTCTGGATCCATGCCGATCCTGCCCGCATCGAACAGGTGTTGACGAACCTCCTGACCAATGCCGCCAAGTACACCGATCTCGGCGGCCGGATCCGTGTCACCGTCCGATCGGAGGGGGGCGACGCCGTGGTTCGCGTGCTCGACAGCGGAATCGGCATCGATCCCGTCATGCTGCCGCGCATCTTCGATCTCTTCGTCCAGGGGGAACGCCGGCTGGATCGGGCCGCGGGCGGGGTGGGAATCGGATTGACTCTCGTCAAGAAGCTCGTGCAGCTTCACGGCGGGACCATCGACGCCTTCAGTCCGGGGCTCGAGATGGGAAGCGAGTTCGTCGTGCGCCTCCCTGCCATGGAGGCGCTTGCGCCGGCTCCCGGGCCGCGGTCCGAAAGCGTCTCGGTCCCGGGGGAGAAGCGTCCGCTGCGGATCCTCGTCGTGGACGACAACGCCGACGCCGCCGACGGCATGGCCATGATCTTCGAGATGGACGGTGACCGGGTGCGCGTTGCCTACGACGGCGAGGCCGCGCTCGCGGTTGCCGGCGAGTTCCGTCCCGAAGTCGTGCTGCTGGACATCGGCATGCCCGGACTGGACGGTTATGAGGTCGCCCGCCGGTTGAGGAGAGGACCCGAGACCCGCGACGCCATCCTGATCGCGATGACCGGCTGGGGGCAGCCGCATGACAAGCTCCGCTCGGCGCAAGCCGGCTTCCACCGCCACATCGTCAAGCCCGTCGAGCCGGCCGAGGTCGAAAGACACCTCGACGAGATCCGTTCCCGCCTCGAAACCTGAGTCCGCCTTCCAGGTTCATGCAAGAAACCCCTTCCGTCGGCTTGCGTATTATTTTAGTGGATACTAAAGTATGCGTGTGGTTGCCATGTTCGAAGCGCTCGCGGCGCCCCGCCGCCGGGAGATCTTGAAGCTGGTCTGGGACGGGGAGCGGTCCGCGGGCGACATTCGCCGGGCGCATCCGGATGTGACCTTCGGCGCCATCTCGCAGCACCTGAAGGTGCTCGAGTCGGCCGGTCTTCTCACGCGCCGGGAGGAAGGGCGGTTCCGTTACTACGCCGCCCGCCGCAAGGACCTCGGGCATCTCGGAAAGTGGCTGGAAACGATGTGGGGCGAGGCGCTGACCGACCTGAAGCGTCACGCCGAATCGGAAGAGAAAACAGGGCGGCGCCGGCGCCGCCGGGAAAGGACGAAACCATGACCGATCTGAACGAATCCCTGGACCGGGAGATCTCGATCTGCGCGCGGCGCAAGACCGTCTTCGCCTACTTCACCGACTCGGATCGATTCGCCCGCTGGTGGGGGGAAGGCTCGCGCATCGACCCGCGGCCCGGAGGCGAGGTCTTCATCCGCTACCCCAACGGCATCACGGCTACGGGCGAGGTCGTCGCGATCGAGCCGCCCGGCCGGATCGTGTTCACCTACGTCACGGGAGGAGTCCCGTCGCTCGTCACGATCCATCTCGAGGAGACGGCGCGGGGGACTCTCTTGAAGCTCCACCACGCCTTCTCGAGCGCGAAGATCCGCGACCACTTCGTGCAGGGGTGGCGCTACCAGCTCGCGCTCTTCTCGAAGGCCGTCGCCGACGAGGCGCAGGGCGACGTCGTCGCGCGGGTGGACGCCTTCCTGCGCGCGTGGGGCGAGCCGGACGGAAAGACCCGCCGCGACCTGATGGTGTCCTGCGCCACGCCGGGGATCGTGTTCCGCGACGCCTACAGCGCGACCGAAGGACTGGACGACCTGCTCGCGAACCTCGATGCCATCCAGGTTTTCATGCCCGGCATGACCCTCGTCCGCTCCGGAGACGTCCGCCGCTCGCACGCCACGGCGATCGCCCCCTGGACCGCGAAAAAAGAGAACGGCGACGCGGCCGGCACGGGAATCAACGTGTTCGACCTCTCCCCCGACGGGCTCATTGACCGGGCGGTCGGGTTCTGGGACAGGTAACCGATCCTGCAACTCTGATTTCATTGCAGCCTCATGAGGCTGCGAAGGAGGCGATGGCTTCCGAAGCTCCGCCCCAGGGCGGGGCGAAGGCTGCCGCCGGAGCTGCGCGTCGGATCGGTCGGCAAGCTCGCCGCCGAGCTTCCGGAGGGGCTGCGAGACCCGGGATTCGCCGTCCTGCTGCGGAGGATCGACGAATCGCCGATCCTCGAAGGCAATCGCGTGCGCGCCTTTTTTCGCGGGCCGGAGACCTTCGAAGCGATGTGCGCCTCGATCGACGCGGCGCGGAAGGAAGTCCTCGTCGAGTCCTACATCTTCAAAGACGACGCGACGGGCCGTTCCCTCATGGAGACGCTCGGCCGCGCGGTCGGCCGGGGGGTCACCGTGCGCGTTCTCGCCGACGCGTTCGGCTCGATCGCGACGCGCCGCGATTTCTGGAAGCAGATGCGCGCGCGGGGAATCGAGGTCCGTCTCTTCCACCCGCTCTTTCCCCAACTGCTGCTGCAGCCATTCCGCGACCACCGCAAGATCCTCGTCGTCGACGGCAGGACGGCTTTCACCGGCGGCATGAACATCGGCGACGAGTACGGCTCGAGCCTCTCGCGGCACGGAGGCCCGTGGCGCGACACGCACGTGAGAGTGGAGGGACCCGCGGCGTGGGGCATGGCGATCGTGTTCACCGAGGCGTGGGACGCCGCCGGCGGCAGTCCGATCGTTCTCGAGCCGCTCGAGCCGGAGACGGGCGGCGTCGCGATCCTCGTGCTGGACTCGCGCCCCTTTCGCGGCACCGGCGAGGTGGTGTCGGCGCTCGCCGCCATCGCGGCGGCCGCGCGCCGGCGCCTCTGGATCACCAACGCCTACTTCGCGCCCCGCTGGCGCGCCGTCGAGCGCATCGGAGAGGCGGCCCGGCGCGGCGTGGACGTCCGGCTCCTTCTGCCGGGCCGGAGCGACGTGCCGCTGGTTCGCCACGCCGGGCACGGCTACTATGCCGCGCTGCTCGAGCGGGGCGTCCGGATCTTCGAGTATCAGCGGGCCGTGCTCCACGCCAAGACGGCCGTCGCCGACGATTTCGTTTCGATCGCCGGATCGAGCAACCTGGACTTCCGCTCCTTTCATTTCAACGCCGAGTGCAACATCGTCATGCTGGACGAGGAGACCGGCCGCACCTTTTCCGAGAGATTCGAACAGGACCTCGAGGAGTCGGTCGAGGTGACGCCGGCTCTCTGGGCGCGCCGGTCCTTCTTCCACCGCGCGGGCGACGCTTTCGCCCGCCGTCTCGGACCGGTTCTCTGATCGCGCCCGGCGGCCCGGGCACGTAAAGACGTCGCCCACAGCCGGCGGCGCTTGTATATTGCGATCCCAGGATCGGGAGGCCGATGGACGCGGAGCGGAAGATCGCGTGGCGGGCGCGCGGGCTGCTATTCGAGAACTGCAACTGTCAGCTCGTCTGTCCGGGACACATGCATTTCGATCAGCTCTGCACGCACGAGCGCTGCGTCGGCTATTGGGCTATTCGCATCGATGAGGGCACGTTCGGCGAAACCTCTCTGGCCGGCGTCAAGGCCGTCATCGCCTACGACTCGCCGCAACACATGATCGACGGGAACTGGACCGAGGTGATCGTCATCGACGAGGCCGCCTCGCCGGCGCAGCGCCGGGCCATCGAAGCCATATTGACGGGCCGCGCCGGCGGCCCCTGGGCCGTTCTGGCCCGCTTCGTGGGTCGCTGGCTGGATACGCGTTTTCTGCCGGTCGAATTCGCGGACGAGGGTGGCACAAAGAAGGCGAGGATCCCCGGTCTGCTCGAGGCGGCAGTCACGCCGATTCGGGGACGGGACCGCGCGAGGCCCGTCCTGTTTCAGAACATTTTCAATCAGATTCACGCTTCGACTCAGGTCCTGGCGACGGGTGTGACCGAGTACGACGACGGAGTCATCCGGATCAGCAACGCGAAGACGCACGGACTGTTTTCGAATTTCGACTGGATTGTGGAAGCCTCGTAGGTGTCTCCTCTTCAACCCTTTCTCGCGCCTGCCGCGCTCGCCCGCGGTACGCGCGTCCTGATCTCAGGGTCGGCCGCGCTCGTAACCCTCGCGGCGTGGATGTGGCTCACGGGTGCGGGCGCGCCGCCGGGCATTCATTCAAGATTCCTGGCGCCGCATCGTCACGACGTCGACGGTCCTTCTTTTGTTTATGCCGTGATCATGTGGCAATCCATGATGGTCGCCATGATGACGCCGGCCTTTCTGCGCTGGTTGATGACATTCGCGGCCCTGACGGCGGACGTGGAGGGCCGATCGTCGCCGCTGCGACCCGTTGCGGCTCTCGCTGGCGGCTACTTCCTCGTCTGGCTTTGTTACAGCGTTGGCGCGGCCGCGATCCAGGTCGCTCTGCAGCAGATGAACCTGCTCCGAGACGGAAGAGCCGCCGCGTCATCCGCCGGTGTCCTGTTGATCCTCGCCGGATTGTTTCAATTGGCGCCACTCAAGCGGGCCTGTCTCGCTCACTGCCGTAACCCGCTGACGTATTTTCTGTCGCGGTGGCGAAACGGGCCTCGCGGGGGGCTTCGTCTCGGAATCGCCCACGGCGCATTCTGCGTGGGATGCTGCTGGCTGCTGATGATGACCGGTTTCGCGATGGGCGTCATGAACCTGGCATGGATGGCCGTGCTGACGCTCGTGATCGCCGTCGAACAGGTTGCGCCGCACGGAGATCGGATCGCGTCTGCTCTCGGGATCGCGATCGCGGGGTGGGGTTTCGTTCTGCTCCTCTGAGATCGAAGCGCCGAGGAGGACGAAATCGTGACTTGCGGCAGGGCTCCAGAGGGCATCGCCGACCCGAACGCGCCCGGGCGCAGCCCTCGCCGAGTCGGGCTCGGAACACTCCGCGAGGGTTAGGATGGCCGCGGTGAAGAAGGCGGAACGCAGGCTCGCCGATCGCTACCGCGTTGGCGCGGGGAAGCGGTTCCGGCTTCGACAATGGGATGCGGCCGATACCGGCGGCCTCGACTTGACCAAGGACGAAGCCGCCGCGCTCCTGGCAAAGGGCGTGAAGGAGCTGCTGGAGTTACAGGACAGGCTCTACGCGCAGGACCGGTGGGCTCTCCTGCTCGTCTTCCAGGGTATGGACGCCGCGGGCAAGGACGGGACGATCAAGCACGTCCTGTCCGGCGTCAACCCGCAGGGCGTGCACGTCCACTCCTTCAAGGAGCCCTCGGCGGAGGAGCTCGACCACGACTTTCTCTGGCGCGCCGCCTGGCACCTGCCGGAGAGGGGGGAGATCGGCATCTTCAACCGCTCCCACTACGAGGAGGTCCTCGTCGTCCGCGTTCACCGCGGGATCCTCGAGTCGCAGAAGCTCCCGGGCGAGCTCGTGACAAAGAGAATCTGGAAAGAGCGTTACGACGACATCAACACCTTCGAGCGCCATCTGGCTCGAAACGGCACTGTCATTCGGAAGTTCTTCCTGAACGTCTCCAGGGAGGAGCAGAAGAGGCGGCTGCTGGCGCGCCTGGACGATCCGGACAAGAACTGGAAGTTCGCGACGGCCGACGCGCGGGAGCGGGGCCTCTGGAAGGACTACGCGTACGCCTATGAAGAGATGATCACGGCCACGAGCACGCAGTGGGCTCCGTGGTACGCCGTTCCGGCCGACCACAAATGGTTCACCCGGGTCGTCGTGGCCGACGTGATCATCCAGACACTCGAGGGCCTCGACCTCGCCTACCCGAAGCTCGACAAGGAGAAGCGCAGCGAGCTGGCCCGGGTCCGCAGAGCCATCGCGCGCTCCTGACGATCCGGGCTTCCATGGAAGCCCGTGTCTCCCGGGTGCCTACTGCGCCACGGGCTCGTCGGCGTAGTCCGAAGGATCGATGTCCGTCGGGGGCGGAAGCGCGGAGAGCTCCCTGGCCACCAGCCGCTCGTGGAGGACTTCCTCCTCGCGCAGCTGCGTGAAGAGCCGCCGGACCTCGGGATCGGTCACGTGTTTCACCGCTTCCGCGAAGAAAGCCTCGGCCTTTCTCTCGGACTCGAGGGCCACTTCCAGGGCCTCGCGATGCGACATGAAGGCGCGGGCCTTCTCGTATTCCGGGGCCTCGACGTCAAACAGCAACGAGCGGTCAACCCTGCGCGGCTTCTCCCCGAAGAGGGTCCGGCGGCGCTCTGAGAGATCCTCGCCGTGCTTGGCCTCGTTGGCGATCATGGTCCGGAAGAACAGGGCCGCCTCGGCCGTGTGCTGGTTCTCCATCTGTTCCGCGAACTCGAGGTACCGCTCACCCGCCTCCTCCTCGATGAGGATGGCCAGGTCCAAGGCGTCCATCAGGTTGAGCTTCTCGAAGTCGATCGTTTCCATATTCGTCACCCCGTCCTTTCGCGCTCGGAAAGCGCATTTTATCGCTTCAATCCTTTTCTCCAGTAGTACTTCGCCCGCTGGGCGGGGTGGTTGCCAGCCTGGTTCATGGTCGCGGCGTCGTAGAGCCGGCCGTTGACGACGGTGTAGAGGACCTTCTCGCTCTGGCGGATGTCGGCCAGGGGATTTCCGTCTATGACGATCAGGTCGGCGAGCTTGCCGGGCTCGAGCGACCCCAGGTCGGCGTCGAGACCCAGGTAACGCGCGCCGTTCCAGGTCCCGCATTTCAACGCCTGGTGCGGCGTCATGCCTCCCTGGACCATCATCCAGAGCTCCCAGTGCGCGCCGAGGCCTTCGCGCTGGCCGTGCGCGCCGAGCTGGACCGACACGCCGGCGTCGGAGAGCTGCCGGGCGATCCGCGCGATCGCGAAGTGATTGAAGTCCTCCTCGGGCGCCATCACGCGGCGCATCGAGCGGGCATCGAGCTCGGCGGGAGGGACGAACTTCGAGAGCCGCGGGTTCTCCCAGACGTTGGTGTGCTGGTACCAGTATGTCTCCCCGAAGAGCCCGCCGTACCCGACGAGGAGCGTCGGCGTGTAGCCCACGCCCCCCTTCGGCCAGAGCTGGAGCACGTCCTTGTAGATCCGCGCGACGGGCAGGGTGTGCTCGATTCCGGTATGGCCGTCCACGACCATCGTCATGTTGTGCTCGAAGAGAGACCCTCCCTCCGGGACGACCATCATCTGGAGCTCGCGCGCCGCGGCGAGGACCTGCTGCCGCTGCTCGCGCCGCGGCTGGTTGTAGCTCTTGACGCTGAAGGCGCCCACCGCCTTCATGCGCTTCAAGTGCGCCCGCGCGTCGTCCAGGCTCTCGATCTCCACCTTGATGTCCCCGGCGGCGCCGTAGAGGATCGTGCCGGTTGAGAAGAGGCGGGGCGCGCGGAGGAGCCCGGCGCGCGCCATCTCGCTCGCGGCGAAGAACTCCGCCGTGTCGTGCGAAGGATCGTGCGCGGTCGTCACGCCGAAGGCGAGCCCGGCGTCGGTGGACCAGTTCTGCTGCGGGATGACGCCGTCGGAGCCGAGAGTGCCGTGCCAGTGCGCGTCGACGATTCCTGGCAGGACCGTCTTGCCCGAGACGTCCACGACGCGGGCTCCCGCGGGCACCGGGACATCCGCTCGCCGGCCGACGGCCTTGATGCGGTTGCCCTCGACAACGACGACGCCGTCTTCGATCACCTCGTCGCCGCCGCCGCGCATCGTCACGACGCGGCCCCCGACGAAGGCCAGCGATCCGCTCGGGATGTCGGAAGCCGCCTCGAACCCGATCGGCTTTCCTTTCTCCGGCGCATCGGGCAGCTTCTCGGGCGCGCCGGCAACGAACGCGAAGGTCTCCGGCAGGGCCCGCGTGAAGAGCTCCGGCCCGAGCGACCAGTGGAGGCTGCGGGAGTCGCCTGACCAGTGGAGGTATTCCCCGGCGTCCTTCGATACCCGCGCCACGGGAAGCGACTTCGCCTTCGGCCCGATCTCGATCCGCTTGCCCGTCCGGACGAACGGGGTCACGAAGGCGTTGTACCGCTCGCGGAAGGCGAGCCACTTCTCGTCGGGCGAGATCGCGAACTCCGTGGCGTTCTCGGAGACGTAGTGCTCGCGCGGATCCGCGCCGTCCAAGGCGCAGGACACGAAGACGCGCTTCTCCTCCTCGCGCTGCTCGCGGCTCCCCTCGGTCGCCTCGAGCTTCGTGAAATAGACGCGGTCGCTGCCCGCACCGAATTGAGGAGCGAATCCCTCGTGCGAGACGAGCGAAGCCTTGCCTCCCGCGGCAGGCACGGAGTAGAGGCCGGTCTCGGTAGACCAGTCGGGCGTCAGGAGAAAACCGCCGGAGTCCTTGCGGTAAACGATCCTGGTTCCGTCCGGCGAGAAGACGGGCTCCCGGTAAAGACCTGGCTCCGCCGTCACGATACGCCCTTCGCCTCCGCCGGCCGGCGCGACTCGGACCGTCCCCGCCTTCTCGTCGTTCCAGGTGGAGTACGCGACGAACCGGCCGTCGCGGGAGAACGACGGGTACAGCTCGAAGTGATCGGATTGTCTCGTCAGCCGGCGAGGCGTCCCGTCGGGAAGGGCACGCACCCAGATGTGCCCGAGCGCCTCGTAGGCGACCTGGTCCCCCTTCGGCGAGACCGTCACCCAGCGCAGCATCTTTACCGAGAAGCGGTCCGGCGCGACCTTCACGGGGAAGCGCACGGCCTCCGCCGTCTTGCGCGCGCCCTTGACGTGAAACGGGATGACGGCGCTCTGCCCGCTCTCGCGATCCACGCGCCGGATCTGTCCGCCCGCCCACACCACGATCGCGCGGCTGTCGGGCATCCAGGCCATGGCGGGATAGACGCCGTGGATCGCCCAGGTCTCCTGCATGTCGCGGTCGAGGCCGTCGAAGAGCGGCCGCTCGTGGCCCGAAACGAGATCCTTGACGAAGAGGACCGTCTTGAAGCGCACGCGGCGGACGAAGGCGAGCCACCTGCCGTCGGGCGAAGGCGTGGGGCGGATCGAGCCGCCCGGTCCGCGCACGAACCGGTCGGTCCGACCCGTCACGCGGTCGAGCCGTTCTATGGCGTAGATCTGTTCGTGCGGGTTCTTGTTGTACTGGAAGATTCTTCCCGAAGTGACGTCCTGGCTGTAGTAGAGGTAGCGGCCGTCGGGAGAGAAGGCGGGCTCGCCCAGGTCCTTCTGCTCGTTGGGACGCTTGACCATCTGGGTTCCTTCGCCTCCGGAGCGGTGGTACAGCCAGATTTCCCCCGAGCCGAGCGAGCGCGTTCCGGTGAAGTGCTTCCGCGCCGCGAGGAAGTCGCCGTCCGGCGACCAGACAGGACTGTTGGTCAAACGGAAGTCCTCCTTGGTCACCTGCGCGGGATGGGAGCCGTCGCGGTCCATCACCCACACGTTGTCTCCTCCCGAGCGGTCGGAGGTGAACGCGATTGCCCGGCCGTCGGGAGAGTAGCGGGGCTGCATGTCCCAGGCGACTCCCGACGTGAGAGCGCGCGCTTCCCCTCCGCCGATCGGCAAGGCGTAGATGTCGCCCAGGAGATCGAAGACGATCTCCTTGCCGTCCGGCGACACGTCGAGGCTCATCCAGGTCCCTTCGTCCGTGTCGATCGCCGCCTCGACCGGCATCGGATAGGGAGGCGCCTCGACGTTCCACTTCTTCTCTTCGGGCTTTGGCTTCTCTTTTTCCTCCGCCGGGGTTTGCGGCAGCGGCGTTGGGGCCGGCGTGACGGCCGGGGTCGGCTGCGCCACCGGCTCCGGCGGCCGCTGTCCCAACGTGAAAGCCGCCGGCAGGCCCGCGCCAATCAGGAGAAGGACGAGGAATGACGGCACGAAGAGCTTCGCTGACTTCATCTCTTTCCTTTTCGTGGGCGCGAAGCGCGCCCGGACAGGGATTGACCGGGGGAGCTTATCTCTCCGCCACCGCGGCCCGAGAATCGGTTTCTTCACGCCTTCGCTTGAAGGACTCGTACGACCGTGTCCCTGGCGCCGTAGGGGCGGGCCTTGCGCCCGCCCGTCTCTCGCGGATACGCCGCGACGTCGAGACCGCCACATCCCGTCGCGGTGATGACACCCTCACGATCGTGCCCTCGGTACCGTAGGGGTGGAGCACGTCGAGCCGACGGAGTTGTGAAGTGAAGAGTGCGGCCGTCCCACACGCCCGGCATGTTCGGTAGGGGCGGGCCGCTCGCAAGGGCCGGCCCCTACGGCGCCGGGGAACACGTCGAGGTGACAGACCGCCCGGGTCAGACCGGGACCATCGGGAGATAGACCGGGTTCCAGACCGCGGACGCCACCACACCGGGGATGTCCTCGTCGAGATAGGCGCGCCCGAGGCCCGTGTCCCGCGCCTCAGCGATCACGGCCTCCGCGATCCGGGCGCTGACGCGCCGGATCTCGTGCGCGGATGGGAAGAGGCTTCCCGACGCGAGGTCCGAATCCTTCACCTCGTCGGCGAGTCTCTGGGCGGCCACCGCGAACATCCCGTCGGTCACTTCCGTCGCCTCGGACAGGAGAGTCCCGAGCCCCACGCCGGGGAAGATGAAGACGTTGTTGCCCTGGCCGATCGTAATCGTCCGGCCCTCATAAGGCACCGGGGGAAACGGGCTTCCCGTGGCGATCAAGGCGCGGCCTTCCGTCCAGGCCACGAGGTCCACCGGCTTCGCCTCGGTCTTGCTCGTCGGGTTGGACATCGGGAAGATGACGGGCCGCTCGACGTGCTTGGCCATCTCGCGCACGATGGCCTCGGTGAACGTTCCCGGCTCGCCGGACGTGCCGATGAGCACGGTCGGATGGACGGCCTTGACGACGGCCAGCAGATCCCGGGGCGAGCCCTTTCCCAGGCCCATCTTCGCGGCCAGCGCGGCCGGCCAGGCGAAGTCGCGCTTGTGGACGTCGCGGATCTCCTCGTCATCCACGACGAGACCATGGCTGTCGAGGTTGGCGATGGCGCGCGTCAGGTCGTCGCCCTTCAAGCCCGCGCGGCGAAAGGTGTCGCGCAGCAGCCGCGCGATGCCAATCCCGGCGGCGCCCGCGCCCAGAATGACCACCCGCTGCTCTGCGAGCGGGATCCCGGTGGCGCGGCACCCGGCCATCATGCCGGCCGTCGCCACTGCCGCGGTTCCCTGGATGTCGTCATTGAAGCAGGTGATGACCTTCCGGTAACGGTCGAGCAGCCGGAACGCGTTGACCTTCTTGAAGTCCTCCCACTGCAGGAGCGCCTTCGGGAAGCGGCGTTTGACCGCCTGGACGAACTCCTCGACGAGGGCGTCGTACTCGGCGCCGCGCAGGCGCGGAAAACGCCAGCCCAGATAGAGTTCATCGGCGAGGAGCGCCTCGTTGTCGGTGCCGACGTCGAGACTGATGGGAAGGGTCTGCGAGGGATGGATGCCCGCGGCCGCCGTATAGAGCGCCAGCTTGCCGATCGGGATTCCCATGCCGCCTGCGCCCTGGTCGCCCAGGCCCAGGATTCGCTCGTTGTCGGTGACGACGATGAGTCGGATGTCGGCAAACGGGGCGTTGCCGAGGACTTCGTAGATCCGCCCCCGGTGACCGGGCGTGATCCAGAGTCCCCGAGCCCGCCGGAAGATATGACTGAACTGCTGACACGCCAGCCCCACCGTCGGCGTGTAGACAATGGGCAGGAACTCCTCCACATGGTCGATCACGACCCGGTAGAAGAGGTGCTCGTTGCGGTCCTGCAGGGCCGCCAGCCCGATGAACTTCTCGAGCGGGTCCGTCTTGCGCGCGATGTTGGCGTAAATGCGGCGCTCCTGCTGCTCCATGGTGCTGACGTGGGGAGGCAGGAGACCCTCCAGCCCAAAGGCGTCGCGCTCCTCCTGATTGAAGGCCGTCCCCTTCGTGTACATGGGATGGCGAAGCAGGCGCGTGCCACGGTAGGGCACCTCCAGCCGACGGTTCCCCTGGGAATCCCGCCTCAGCGCAAAGGTCTCCATGTGAGACTTGGCGCCCATTCTCGGTGTGGCGAGTTCCGCCTTCGTTTCCAGTGTCTCGGTCAACATAATCGGTCCTTTCTCCAGCACAGCCATCGGGCAGTCAATCGCGACCCGCGCGCTACCGGCCCGCTCCGTTCCGGTTCGTAATCTGCGCGGAACAGCTCCGATTCCGGAGCATGGCACCGGGCGAAAAGCCGGCATAGATCCGAGTGCATCAGATACGGGTCCCAGGCGTTGGCAGAAGGTTTGCGCGAAAGACGATTCGCACGGTTCCGCGGGCGCCGGGAACGCCTCCGGCGCCCGTTTTCTCTTCCGGGGAGTCGGACGGGGATCAGGAGAAAGGAGCGGCGGCGCGGCGCAGGGCGGCTTCGGCGTCGGCCACCATGCGCCGGACGATTTCCGCCGCGGGGACGATCGCGTCGATCAAGCCCGCGTCCTGGCCGATGAAGAGCGGCGCTCCGTCGGCGTCTCCCGCCTGGAAGGCGCGGACCATCGCGGGTCCGACCTCGGCGCGGCGGGCGCGGAGCTCTCCTTCGCGCCCGGCCCACGTCTCGATCAGCCGGTTGCGCACGACGCGGGAGTACGCGCCCGGCCAGACGCGCCCGCGGGCGATGTCGGGAATCTCCGTCAGGACCGTGTCGTGGCCGTCGCTGGCGAGGATCGCCTGCTTGAATCCGTCCGCGACCGGAGCCTCGGGGGTCGCCAGGAAGCGGGTGCCGACCAGGACTCCTTCGGCGCCGAGCGCCAGCGCGGCCGCCAGCCCCTCGCCCGTCGCGATCCCTCCCGCCGCGAGCACCGGGAGCGGAGCGACCGCGCGCACGACCTGCGGGACGAGCGCCATCGTCCCCATCAGCCCGACGTGCCCGCCCCCCTCGGTCCCCTGGGCGACGATCGCGTCGGCCCCGGCTTCCGCGGCGCGGCACGCTTCGGGAACGCCGGAGACCATGTGCATGACGCGCGCGTCCAGACCATGCGCCCGCGAAAAGAGACCGCGCAGATCCTGCTCGGGCCACGCCCAGGCGCTCGAGAAAACGGGAGGCCGGGCGTCGAAGACCGCATCCAACGCCTGCTCGTCCGCGTCGAAGAGGAGCAGGTTCAGTCCGAACGGCCGGTCCGTCTTTTCCCGGATCTCCCGCGCGGTCTGCGCGATCCAGTCGGGCGTCCTGCCGACGCAGCCGATTGTTCCGAGGCCCCCGGCGTTCGAGACGGCGGCGGCCAGCGCCGCCCCGGTCGCCGATCCCATGGGGCCGAGCAGAACAGGGTGCTCGATGCCGAAGAGGCTGCAGACGCGCGTGTGGAGCACGACGGTAACGCTACTTCGGAAACGTCGACTGAGTCCAGAGTCGTGTCGAGAGAACATCCGGATCGTTTCTCGACGCTCGACTCTCGACTCTCGACTTCATGTAGTGTGGAGGAGCGTGGCCGGCAAGAGCGATTCGTTCGCGCTGGTGCTGACGGGCGGCGGCGCGCGCGCGGCCTACCAGGTCGGTGTGCTGCGGGGGCTCGCACGCCATCATCCCGGCGTCCGGTTCGACATCATCACCGGCGTTTCGGCGGGGGCCATCAACGCGCTCTACCTCGCCGCGTATCGCGGGTCGCTGGCCGACGGAGTCGAAGCCCTGGCGGATGTCTGGCGCAAGCTCCATCTCGAGGAGGTCGTCGAAATCGACGCTTCCTCCCTTGCGGGAAGCGTGCTCGCCTGGGGCGCCACGCTCGTCTCCGGAGGAAGTCCCGTCGCGCCGCGCGTTCACGGCCTCGTCGAAACGGCGCCCCTGCGGCGGCTGCTCGAGCGGCTTCTGCCCGAGAACGAGGAGGGAGAGATCGCCGGACTGGCCGAGAATCTTGGACGCTGCGACCCCGAAGCAGTCGCCGTGACGACGCTCGACTACAACACCGGCCAGACGGTGACCTGGGCCGCGGGCTGCGACATCCAGATGTGGGAGCGCCCGCTGAGGCGCAGCGTGCGCGCGAAGCTGACGATCGACCATGTCCTCGCCTCCGCTTCCCTGCCGATCATCTTTCCCGCCGTGCGCCTGGGCAGGCACTGGCACGGCGATGGCGGAATCCGGCTCTCGGCGCCCCTCGCCCCGGCGCTGCATCTGGGCGCGCGCCGCATCCTGGCCATCTCGACGCACCATGCGAAGTCCTTCGCCGAGGCCGATGAGCCCCAGACGCCCGGTTATCCTCCGCCGGCGCAGATCCTCGGGCAGTTGATGGACGCGATCTTCCTCGACGCCATGGACGACGACGCGTTGCGGCTGGAGCGCGCCAACGCATTATTGCGGGACCTGCCTCCCGGAGAGCGCCACGGGTACCGCCTGGTAGATCTGGCCGTGGTCCGTCCATCGGAGTCCCTCGGCCGGCTCGCCGCGCAGTACGAGCCCCAGCTTCCCCGCGCGTTCCGGTTCCTCACTCGCAGCCTCGGGACGCAGGAGACGTCGAATGCCGATTTTCTGAGCCTCCTGATGTTCGTCCCCGAATACCTGCAGAAGCTCATCGAGATGGGCGAGGCCGACGCAGAGGCGCGGAGAGATGCCCTCGAGCGCGTGGCGGGAGGGTCGTCCGCCGGCGGACCGGCAACGCTCGAGGCGCCGGGGGCCAAGAAGGCAGCCGAAACGCCCGCCCCGGAGGAGATCAACCGATGAGGACCAGGCCGAAGAACAGAATCCGGAAGTTCAACGTAAGCAAGGGATGGGGGCAGATCCTGTCATATCCGGAGGACCGTCGTCCGTAAGTCGCAAAAAAAGGATATTTTGCGGAAGCGGCAGGACTGATCGAGAGGAGGACGAAATGAAACGGAAGGCATCCGCAGAGTGGCAAGGGGACTTGAAGACCGGAAAGGGCTCCGTCTCGACGGAGAGTGGCGTGCTCGAGAACGCGAACTATTCGTTCACGACGCGGTTTGAAAACGGCAAGGGGACCAACCCGGAGGAGCTCATCGCCGCGGCGCACGCGGGCTGCTTCACGATGGCGCTCTCGGCGGAGCTGGGCAAGGCGAGCCTCGTGCCGCAGAGCCTGCGCACGACGGCGACCATCACGCTCGACAAGCTGGATTCGGGCTGGACCGTCACGGAATCTCATCTGGAGGTCGTCGGGAAGGTCCCCGGCGCCTCCGCGGAAGCGTTCCGGAAGGCCGCCGAAGCCGCCGAGACCGGCTGCCCGATCTCGAAGCTCCTGAAGGCCCGGATCACGATGGACGCGAAGCTCGAGGCGTGAATCGTTGAGAGTCTCAGGATAGCGTGTCTCCCGCTCCGGCATGTCGATTCACCGACCGGGTTCGCGGGTTCACCGAAGATCGCGCGCATCAACGGGCAGCGGACCCTAATGTCCGGAGGCGCGGGGAGAGCGGACGCTGAAACGACGATGAGCTGGATTTCCACGGCGCAGAGGATCGAGAGTCGGGCCGGCCCTGACTCGCGGCCTTCGGCAACGACTCCAGAGAGGTATTGAACGTGTCTGAAAACTCCAAACGCGGGTTCGTTGTCGGCGGCATCGCCTTGCTCGTCGTGGTCGCGCTCGTCGTCGGGTTCCGCGCCAGGAAGAAGGCCCCGCCCTCGTTCGAGCGGCCGCCGGCCGCCGTGACCGTCGCCGCGGCCGTCGCGCAGGACGTGCCGGTGTACCTGGACGAGGTCGGCAAGTGCGTCGCGCGCGAGGTCGTCTCGATCCAGCCCCAGGTCTCGGGCCGCATCACGGAGCTCCACTTCACGGACGGCGCGGACGTGAAGAAGGGGGACCTGCTCTTCACCATCGACCCGCGGCCGTACGAGGCGCAGCTCCACGCGGCGCAGGCGGATCTGGCCAGGTCGGCCGCGGCCTTGAACCTCGCGAAGAGCCAGTGGACCCGCGCGGAGACGCTGATCGCGACGAAGGCGATCTCCCAGGAGGAGTACGACACGCGCAAGAGCGCCGTCGATCTGACGGAGGCGCAGGTGCGCCAGGCCACCGCCGCCACGGAGATGTCCCGCCTGAACCTGGAGTACTGCTCGATCCGTTCTCCGATCGACGGCCGCGCGGGGCACCGCCTCGTGGACGTCGGCAACGTCGTGAAGGCCAACGAGACGACGCTCCTGACGATCGAGCGGCTCGACCCGATCTACGCCGACTTCACCGTCGCGCAGAACGACCTGACGAGCGTGCAGAGGAACATGAAGCAGGGGGAACTGAAGGTCGAGGTGCGGCTCCCCGACGAGGCGGCGCAAGCCGATTCTCGGCGCGCTCACGTTTCTCGACAACACCGTCGCCGACGCGACCGGAACGGTCACGCTCCGTGCGACGGTTCCCAACACGGAGCACCGCCTCTGGCCGGGCCGCTTCGTGCAGGTGCGGCTCCTGCTCTCGACGATCCCCGGCGCGATCCTCGTCCCGGCCGTCGCGCCGCAGCTCTCGGGCAAGGGTCCCTTCGTCTACGTCGTCAAGGCGGACTCGACCGCGGAGATGCGGCCGGTCAAGACCGGGCAGCGCCAGGGGGACTCGATCGTGATCGAGGAGGGGGTCAAGGCCGGAGAGCGGATCGTCGTCACGGGCCAGCTCGGCGTGACGCCCGGGGGCAAGGTGCAGGAACAGGCGGCCGCTCCGCCGGCCGGCGCCGCGGGAGGTAAGTCGTGAACTTCTCCGAGCCTTTCATCAGGCGCCCCGTCATGACGGCGGTCCTGACCGCCTCGGTCGTTCTCTTCGGCGTGCTCGCCTACCGCCGGCTCCCCGTCAACGATCTGCCGGTCGTGGACTACCCCGTCATCCAGGTCAACGCGAATTATCCGGGCGCGAGCCCGGAGACGGTCGCGAGCCAACATCGCGACGCCGCTCGAGCGGCAGTTCATGCAGATCAACGGGCTGGAGCTCATCACCTCGCCGAGCACGCAGGGGAACGTGACCCTGACGCTCCAGTTCGCGCTCTCCAAGAGCATCGACGCCGCCGCCACCGACGTGCAGACGGCGATCTCGCAGTCCACGGGGAGCCTGCCGGTCGATCTCCCCTCGCCGCCGACCTTCTCCAAGAGCAATCCCAACGACCAGCCGATCATGTACATCGCGCTGACCTCCGACTCGGTGACGGCGGGCCAGCTCTACGATTACGCGACCACCCAGGTCGGGCAGCGCATCTCGATCCTGCCGGGCGTCTCCCGGGTGAACGTCTACGGGAGCAAGTCCGCGATCCGCATCAAGGCCGATCCGTCCGCGATGTGGGCGCGGAAGATCTCCGTGGACGACCTCACGGCGGCGGTCCGGGCCGGCACGAGCTACACGGGCGCGGGGCAGCTCGACAGCGCGTCCGGCACGTCGGTGCTGCGGCCGCAGGGGCAGCTCGAAACCGCCGAGGGGTACAGCAACCTGATCGTGGGGAGCACCGGCGGCTCGCCCGGTGTACCTGCGCGACGTCGCGGTAGGCGAGCCAGTCGGTCCAGAACGAGCGCATGAACATGCGCTTCTGGGTCCGCGGCTACGACATCCCGACGGCGACGGTCGTCATCGCGGTCAACCGCCAGGCCGGCGCCAACGCCGTCGAGGTCTCCAGGAGCATCAAGGAGATCCTGCCGGTCGTCCAGACTGGAGGTCCCGGGCTCGGTGCGGATCACGATGATCTACGACCGCTCGCAGTCGATCGTCAATTCCGTCACCGACGTCCAGGTGACGCTCCTGATCGCGTTCATTCTCGTCGTCGTCGTCATCTTCCTCTTCCTCGGCCGCGCGACCGACACCCTGATCCCGGCCGTGGCGCTGCCGCTCTCGCTTCTGCTGACCTTCGTCGCGATGAACTTCCTGGGCTACAGCCTCGACAACCTCTCGCTCATGGCCCTGACCCTGGCGATCGGGTTCCTGATCGACGACGCGATCGTGTTCCTGGAGAACACCGTCCGGCGGATGGAACGTGGCGAGAAGGCGTGGCACGCGGCCATCGGGAGCGCCCAGGAGATCAGCTTCACGATCCTCTCGATGACGATCTCGCTCGCGGCGGTCTTCATTCCGCTCGTCTTCATGTCGGGACTGGTCGGCCGGATCTTCCGCGAGTTCGCGGTCACGATCATCATCTCGATCTTCGCCTCGGGCGTGGTTTCGCTGACGCTGACGCCGCTGATGTGCGCGCGGTTGCTCAAGGATCGCGGCCCCGGCGCGAAGAAGACGTGGATGGAACGGGTCATCGGCGGCGTGGAAAAGCGGGTCCTCGGCGCGTACGCGGACTCTCTCTGGTGGTTCCTGCGGCGCCGCTGGATCTCCCTGGCGATCTGGATCGTCTGCCTGGCCGGCACGGTCCTGCTTTTCGTCTCGATCCCCAGGGTCTTCCTCCCCCCGGGCGACAGTGGAGTCATCTTCGGCGCCTTCCTGGGGAAGGAGGGCTCCTCGCCCGAGCAGATGCGGGCGATCCAGGACCGGGTCGACCAGGCCCTCCACACCGATCCCCACGTGCTGATGGACTTCACGCTGACGGGCGCGAGCGGTTTTCTCCCCTCGAACATGGGCATCACCTTCACCATGATCGGGGAGCCGAAGGGGCGGCCGCCCATCGCCAATGTCGCGGCCGGGCTGATGGGCAGGATTGCCTCGACGCCGGGCGCCTTCGCCTTCCTGCGGCCCTTCCCGGTGCTCGAGATCTCGACGGGCGCCACCTCCCAGACGCAGGGGCAGTACGCGTATTCCGTGTCGGGCGTCAACAGCGCCGCAGGTCTACGAGACCGCGGGCAAGCTGATGGCGAAGTTCTACCAGTACCCCGGGTTCCAGACGGTGTCGTCGGACTACTTCGCGAACACGCCCAACGTGGACATCAACATCCGGCGGGACCAGACCAAGATGTACGGGGTTTCCGAGGCGCGGATCCTGACTCTCCTGCGAAACGCGTACTCCCAGAACTACCTGTATCTCATCAAGAAGCCCGAGGACCAGTACCAGGTCATCCTGGAGGTCGGAGACGCGGCGCGGTCCAAGCCCGAGGACCTCGCGCTCCTCTACATCAAGTCCGACGACGGGAAGAACCTCGTGCCGCTCTCGGAGCTCGTGACGTGGACGACCACGCTCGGCCTCCAGTCGGTCAACCACTTGAACCAGTTCACGAGCGTGACGTTCTTCTTCAACCTGAAGCCGGGCGTCGCCATCGGCGACGCCACCGACTTCATCGCGAAGGCGGCCTCCGAGATCGTGCCGCCGACGATCCGCGCGAGCCTGCAGGGGGAGGCGCTGACCTTCCGCAACACCGTCCGCGACCTGACGATCCTGATGTTCCTCGCCGTCTTCGTGATGTACGTGATCCTCGCGATTCTCTACGAGAGCTACGTCCTGCCGATCACGGTCCTCTCGACTCTGCCGACGGCCCTGGTCGGCGGGCTCTTCGCGCTCTACCTCTTCAACCAGCAGGCCTCGCTCTACGCCTTCGTCGGCATGTTCATGCTCATGGGGATCGTCAAGAAGAACGGGATCATGATCGTGGACTTCGCGCGCCAGCGCGTGGACAAGGGCGAGCCGGCCGAGAAGGCCATCCACGACGCGAGCATGGACCGCTTCCGGCCGATCCTGATGACGACGCTCGCCGCGGTCTTCGGCGCCCTGCCGATCGCGCTCGGGGTTCGGAGCCGGCGGGTCCTCCCGGCGGCCGCTCGGGCTCGTCATCGTCGGCGGGCTGCTCGTCTCGCAGCTCATCACGCTCTACATCACGCCGGTCATCTATCTCTATCTCGAGGTATTCCAGGAGAAGGTCCTGAACCGCACCGCCTTCTTCCACTCGGGCCACCTGCCCCCCTCCGTGGTTGACCAGTCCTCGCCGCAGGAGATCTGAGGTGACGAGAGTCGGTGCTCGGATCCTCGGTGTCGTCCTGTCCCTCGTTGCCTGCGGGTGCGCGGTGGGGCCGAACTACAAGAGACCAGAGATCTCGGCGCCGGGCGAGGTGCGCGGCGAAACGGGACCGGCGCAGGCCGCCTCGCTCGCCGACCGGGCGTGGTGGGAGATCTTCAACGACGAGACTCTCCAGGGGCTGATCGACGAGGTCTTGAAGAACGGCTACGACGTCCGCGTCGCCGCGGCCCGGGTCGAGGAAGCGCGCGCCAACGCCGGGATCGCGCGATCGGAGTTCTACCCGCAGGTCGGGTACTCGGCCCAGTGGTCGCGCGCGCGCGAATCCGGGTTCTTCGCGCCCGGGGTCGGCACGTTGAGCCTCCACGATGTCAACCTGGGCCTGTCCTGGGAGCTGGATCTCTGGGGCCGCATCCGGCGCTCGAGCGAATCCGCGCTGGCGCAGTATCTCGCGACGGAGGAGGCGCGCCGCGGGGTCCTCCTGTCGCTCGTCGCGGAGACCGCGACGGATTACTTCGCGCTGCGCCAGCTCGACCTGCGCCTGGAGATCGCCCGGCGAACGCAGGTCGCCTTCCAGGAGACCTACGACCTCTTCAGCCGCCGCTTCGAGGCGGGCATGGCCTCCTCGCTCGAGACCGCCAGCGCCGAGGCCTCGCTCGCCGTGGTGGCGGCCGTGGTCCCCCAACTGGAGAGCCAGGTCGTGGCGCAGGAGAACGCGATTGATCTGCTGCTCGGCAGGAAGCCGGGGCCCATCGCCCGCGGCGCGGTCTTGAACGAGCAGTACCTGCCGCCGGAGGTTCCGGCCGGCCTGCCGTCGGAGCTTCTCCAGCGGCGGCCCGACCTCCTGGAGGCCGAGCAGCAGCTCGTCGCGGCCAACGCGAACGTCGGCGTCGCGATGGCGAGCTTCTTTCCGACGATCAGCCTGACGGGGGCGTTCGGCGGGGTCAGCACCGAAGTCTCGGACCTCTTCGCGGCCGGGAAGACCTGGTCGATCGCCGCGGGCCTGACGGGGCCGCTCTTCCAGGGCCTGCGCCTGAAGAACCAGTACGATGCCCGCGTCGCGCAGTGGGAGGGGGCCCGGGCGCTCTACGAGAAGGCGGTCACCAACGCCTTCACCGAAGTCTCCTCCGCGGTCGTGGCGCACCAGAAGCTCGCCGACGCCGAGAAGGAGCTCACTCGCGCCGTCGCGGCCTTCCGCGAGGCCGTCACCCTCTCCAACCAGCGCTACATCGCGGGCTTCGCGGGCTATCTCGACGTCCTCCAGGCCGAGCAGAACCTCTTCCCCGCCGAGAACGCCCTGGCGCAGCTGCGCTTTACCCGCCTCGCCAACTTCGTGCAGCTCTACAAGGCCCTGGGCGGAGGCTGGAACCTCTCGGACCCGACCTGGGCGCGTTCGGCATCCACGACGGCCGCGGCGAAGGAGTCCCCGGAGTCCCGCCCGGAGCAGAAGAAGGAGTGAACGCCGGCTTCCTGAGGCCCTTCGCCTGAGAGCCGGAGGGTTTCTCGCGGCGTTTGCCCTCGTCGTCGCGTCCGGATTGGCCGCGGCCGGATCGCCGCAGCCGGCTCGAGTCCCCGTCAACCGCGCGGAGCTCGCGGCAAGGGTCCGTAAAGAGCTCCTCTTTGCGTGGCGCTCGTATGAAAAGTATGCGTGGGGCCACGACGAGCTGAGGCCCGTGAGCAGGACCGCCAAGGACTGGTACGGCGATTCGCTCCTCATGACGCCCGTCGATTCCCTGGACACCCTCATCCTCATGGGCTTCAAGGACGAGGCGGAGAAGGCGAAGGCCTTGATCGTCGAGAGGCTCTCCTTCGACAAGGACATCTCGGTCAAGAACTTCGAGATCACGATCCGGCTCCTGGGCGGGCTCCTCTCGGGCTACCAGATGACCGGCGACGAGCGCCTGCTCCGGTTGGCCGACGATCTGGGGACGAGGCTCCTGCCGGTCTTCGATTCCCCGACCGGCATGCCCTACATGTACGTGAACCTCGTTCGAGCGGCCGCCGGCCGCCGTGACCGTCGCCGCGGCTGTCGCGCAGGACGTGCCGGTGTACCTGGACGAGGTCGGCAAGTGCGTCGCGCGCGAGGTCGTCTCGATCCAGCCCCAGGTCTCGGGCCGGATCACGGAGCTTCACTTCAAGGACGGCGCGGACGTGAAGAAGGGGGACTTGCTCTTCACCATCGACCCGCGGCCGTACGAGGCGCAGCTCCACGCGGCGCAGGCGGATCTGGCCAGGTCGGCCGCGGCCTTGAACCTCGCGAAGAGCCAGTGGACCCGCGCGGAGACGCTGATCGCGACGAAGGCGATCTCCCAGGAGGAATACGACACGCGCAAGAACGCCGTCGATCTGACGGAGGCGCAGGTGCGCCAGGCCACCGCCGCCACGGAGACGGCCCGCCTGAACCTGGAATACTGCTCGATCCGTTCTCCGATCGACGGCCGCGCCGGCCACCGCCTGGTGGACGTCGGCAACGTCGTGAAGGCCAACGAGACGACGCTCCTGACGATCGAGCGGCTCGACCCGATCTACGCCGACTTCACCGTCGCGCAGAACGACCTGACGAGCGTGCAGAGGAACATGAAGCAGGGGGAACTGAAGGTCGAGGTGCGGCTCCCCGACGAGCCGGCGCAAGCCGATTCTCGGCGCGCTCACGTTTCTCGACAACGCCGTCGCCGACGCGACCGGAACGGTCACGCTCCGCGCGACGGTTCCCAACACGGAGCACCGCCTCTGGCCGGGCCGCTTCGTGCAAGGTGCGGCTCCTGCTCTCGACGATCCCCGGCGCGATCCTCGTGCCCGGCCGTCGCGCCGCAGCTCTCGGGCAAGGGTCCCTTCGTCTACGTCGTCAAGGCGGACTCGACCGCGGAGATGCGGCCGGTCAAGACCGGGCAGCGCCAGGGGGACTCGATCGTCATCGAGGAGGGGGTCAAGGCCGGAGAGCGGATCGTCGTCACGGGCCAGCTCGGCGTGACGCCCGGGGGCAAGGTGCAGGAACAGGCGGCCGCTCCGCCGGCCGGCGCCGCGGGAGGTAAGTCGTGAATTTCTCCGAGCCTTTCATCCGGCGCCCCGTCATGACGGCGGTGCTGACCGTCTCGGTCGATTCTCTTCGGCGTACTCGCCTACCGCCAGCTCCCCGTCAACGATCTGCCGGCCGTGGACTACCCCGTCATCCAGGTCAACGCGAGTTATCCGGGCGCCAGCCCGGAGACGGTCGCGAACAACATCGCCACCCCGCTCGAACGGCAGTTCATGCAGATCAACGGGCTGGAACTGGTCACCTCGCAGAGCACGCAGGGGAACGTGACCCTGACGCTGCAGTTCGCGCTCGCCAAGAGCATCGACGCCGCCGCCACCGACGTGCAGACGGCGATCTCGCAGGCCACGGGAAGCCTGCCGGTCGATCTCCCCTCGCCGCCGACCTTCTCCAAGACCAATCCCAACGACCAGCCGATCATGTACATCGCGCTGACCAGCGACTCGGTGACGCCGGGCCAGCTCTACGATTACGCCACCACGCAGGTCGGCCAGCGCATCTGCATCCTGCCGGGCGTCTCCCGGGTCAACGTCTACGGCAGCAAGTCCGCGATCCGCATCAAGGCCGACCCGTCCGCGATGTGGGCGCGGAAGATCTCCGTCGACGATCTCACCGCGGCAGTCCGGGCCGGCACGAGCTACACGGGCGCCGGGCAGCTCGACAGCGCGTCCGGCACGTCCGTGCTGCAGCCGCAGGGCCAACTCGACACCGCCGAGGGGTACAGCAACCTGATCGTCGGCAGCACGGGCGGCTCGCCCGGTCTATCTGCGCGACGTCGCGGTGGCGAGCGAGTCGGTCCAGAACGAGCGCATCAACATGCGCTTCTGGGTCCGCGGCTACGACATCCCCACGGCGACGGTCGTCATGGCGGTCAACCGCCAGGCCGGCGCCAACGCCGTCGAGGTCTCGAGGAGCATCAAGGAGATCCTGCCGGTCGTCCAGCTGGAGCTCCCGGGCTCGGTGCGGATCACGATGATCTACGACCGCTCGCAGTCGATCGTCAATTCCGTCACCGACGTCCAGGTGACGCTCTTCATCGCGTTCGTTCTCGTCGTCGTCGTCATCTTCCTCTTCCTCGGCCGCGCGACCGACACCCTGATCCCGGCCGTGGCGCTGCCGCTGTCGCTGCTGCTGACCTTCGTCGCGATGAGCTTCCTGGGCTACAGCCTCGACAACCTCTCGCTCATGGCCCTGACCCTGGCGATCGGGTTCCTGGTCGACGACGCCATCGTGTTCCTGGAAAACACCGTCCGGCGGATGGAACGCGGCGAGAAGGCGCTGGCACGCGGCCATCGAGAGCGCCCAGGAGATCAGCTTCACGATCCTCTCGATGACGATCTCGCTCGCGGCGGTCTTCATTCCGCTCGTCTTCATGTCGGGACTGGTCGGCCGGATCTTCCGCGAGTTCGCGGTCACGATCATCATCTCGATCTTCGCCTCGGGCGTGGTTTCGCTGACGCTGACGCCGCTGATGTGCGCGCGGCTGCTCAAGGATCGCGGCCCCGGCGCGAAGAAGACCTGGATGGAACGGGTCATCGGCGGCGTGGAGAAGCGGGTCCTCGGCGCGTACGGCGGACTCTCTCTGGTGGTTCCTGCGGCGCCGCTGGATCTCCCTGGTGATCTGGGTCGTCTGCCTGGCCGGCACGGTCCTGCTTTTCGTCTCGATCCCCAGGGTCTTCCTCCCCCCGGGCGACAGCGGAGTCATCTTCGGCGCCTTCCTCGGGAAGGAAGGCTCCTCGCCCGAGCAGATGCGGGCGATCCAGGACCGGGTCGACCAGGCCCTCCACACCGATCCCCACGTGCTGATGGACTTCACGCTGACGGGCGCGAGCGGTTTTCTCCCCTCGAACATGGGCATCACCTTCACCATGATCGGGGAGCCGAAGGGGCGGCCGCCCATCGCCAATGTCGCGGCCGGGCTGATGGGCAGGATTGCCTCGACGCCGGGCGCGTTCGCCTTCCTGCGGCCCTTCCCGGTGCTCGAGATCTCGACCGGCGCCACCTCCCAGACGCAGGGGCAGTACGCGTATTCCGTGTCGGGCGTCAACAGCGCGCAGGTCTACGAGACCGCGGGCAAGCTGATGGCGAAGCTCTACCAGTACCCCGGGTTCCAGACGGTGTCGTCGGACTACTTCGCAACACGCCCAACGTGGACATCAACATCCGGCGGGACCAGACCAAGATGTACGGCGTTTCCGAGGCGCGGATCCTGACTCTGCTGCGCAACGCGTACTCCCAGAACTACCTGTACCTCATCAAGAAGCCCGAGGACCAGTACCAGGTCATCCTGGAGATCGGAGACGCGGCGCGGTCCAAGCCCGAAGACCTCGCGCTCCTCTACATCAAGTCCGACGACGGGAAGAACCTCGTGCCGCTCTCGGAGCTCGTGACGTGGAACGACCACGCTCGGCCTCCAGTCGGTCAACCACTTGAACCAGTT
The DNA here is from genome assembly GCA_963741435.1 of uncultured Acidobacteriota bacterium. GTDB lineage: Bacteria > Acidobacteriota > Thermoanaerobaculia > UBA5066 > Gp7-AA6 > JAWOLE01. Next base: position 32,460 of record CAVUIX010000021.1, read on the forward strand.
CACGAGCGTCACGTTCTTCTTCAACCTGAAGCCGGGCGTCGCCATCGGCGACGCCACCGACTTCATCGCGAAGGCGGCCTCCGAGATCGTGCCGCCGACGCTCCGCGCGAGCCTGCAGGGCGAGGCGCTGACCTTCCGCAACACCGTCCGCGACCTGACGATCCTGATGTTCCTCGCCGTCTTCGTGATGTACGTGATCCTCGCGATCCTCTACGAGAGCTACGTCCAGCCGATCACGGTGCTCTCGACTCTGCCGACGGCCCTGGTCGGCGGGCTCCTCACGCTCTACCTCTTCGACCAGCAGGCCTCGCTCTACGCCTTCGTCGGCATGTTCATGCTCATGGGGATCGTCAAGAAGAACGGGATCATGATCGTGGACTTCGCGCGCCAGCGCGTGGACAAGGGCGAGCCGGCCGAGAAGGCCATCCACGACGCGAGCATGGACCGCTTCCGGCCGATCCTGATGACGACGCTCGCCGCGGTCTTCGGCGCGCTGCCGATCGCGCTGGGGTTCGGCGCCGGCGGGTCCTCCCGGCGGCCGCTCGGGCTCGTCATCGTCGGCGGGCTGCTCGTCTCGCAGCTCATCACGCTCTACATCACGCCGGTCATCTATCTCTACCTCGAGGTATTCCAGGAGAAGGTCCTGAACCGCACCGCCTTCTTCCACTCGGGCCACCTGCCCCCCTCCGTGGTTGACCAGTCCTCGCCGCAGGAGATCTGAGGTGACGGGAGTCGGGATGCTCGGAGTCCTCGGTGCTCGCTCCTGTCCTCTCGTTGCCTGTCGCGGCTGCGCGGTGGGGCCGAACTACAAGAGACCAGAGATCTCGGCGCCGGGCGAGGTGCGCGGCGAAACGGGACCGGCGCAGGCCGCCTCGCTCGCCGACCGGGCGTGGTGGGAGATCTTCAGCGACGAGACGCTCCAGGGGCTGATCGACGAGGTCTTGAAGAACGGCTACGACGTCCGCGTCGCCGCGGCCCGGGTCGAGGAAGCGCGCGCCAACGCCGGGATCGCGCGATCGGAGTTCTACCCGCAGGTCGGGTACTCGGCCCAGTGGTCGCGCGCGCGCGAATCCGGGTTCTTCGCGCCCGGGGTCGGCACGTTGAGCCTCCACGATGTCAACCTGGGCCTGTCCTGGGAGCTGGATCTCTGGGGCCGCATCCGGCGCTCGAGCGAATCCGCGCTGGCGCAGTATCTCGCGACGGAGGAGGCGCGCCGCGGGGTCCTCCTGTCGCTCGTCGCGGAGACCGCGACGGATTACTTCGCGCTGCGCCAGCTCGACCTGCGCCTGGAGATCGCCCGGCGAACGCAGGTCGCCTTCCAGGAGACCTACGACCTCTTCAGCCGCCGCTTCGAGGCGGGCATGGCCTCCTCGCTCGAGACCGCCAGCGCCGAGGCCTCGCTCGCCGTGGTGGCGGCCGTGGTCCCCCAACTGGAGAGCCAGGTCGTGGCGCAGGAGAACGCGATTGATCTGCTGCTCGGCAGGAAGCCGGGGCCCATCGCCCGCGGCGCGGTCTTGAACGAGCAGTACCTGCCGCCGGAGGTTCCGGCCGGCCTGCCGTCGGAGCTTCTCCAGCGGCGGCCCGACCTCCTGGAGGCCGAGCAGCAGCTCGTCGCGGCCAACGCGAACGTCGGCGTCGCGATGGCGAGCTTCTTTCCGACGATCAGCCTGACGGGGGCGTTTGGCGGGGTCAGCACCGAAGTCTCGGACCTCTTCGCGGCCGGGAAGACCTGGTCGATCGCCGCGGGCCTGACGGGGCCGCTCTTCCAGGGCCTGCGCCTGAAGAACCAGTACGATGCCCGCGTCGCGCAGTGGGAGGGGGCCCGGGCGCTCTACGAGAAGGCGGTCACCAACGCCTTCACCGAAGTCTCCTCCGCGGTCGTGGCGCACCAGAAGCTCGCCGACGCCGAGAAGGAGCTCACTCGCGCCGTCGCGGCCTTCCGCCAGGCCGTCACCCTCTCCAACCAGCGCTACATCGCGGGCTTCGCGGGCTATCTCGACGTCCTCCAGGCCGAGCAGAACCTCTTCCCCGCCGAGAACGCCCTGGCGCAGCTGCGCTTTACCCGCCTCGCCAACTTCGTGCAGCTCTACAAGGCCCTGGGCGGAGGCTGGAACCTCTCGGACCCGACCTGGGCGCGTTCGGCATCCACGACAGCCGCGGCGAAGGAGTCCCCGGAGTCCCGCCCGGAGCCGAAGAAGGAGTGAACGCCGGCTTCCTGAGGCCCGTTCGCCTGAGAGCCGGAGGGTTCGTCTCGCGGCGTTTGCCCTCGTCGTCGCGTCCGGATTGGCCGCGGCCGGATCGCCGCAGCCGGCTCGCGTCCCCGTCAACCGCGCGGAGCTCGCGGCAAGGGTCCGCAAGGAGCTCCTCTTCGCGTGGCGCTCGTATGAAAAGTATGCGTGGGGCCACGACGAGCTGAGGCCCCTGAGCAGGACCGCCAAGGACTGGTACGGCGATTCGCTCCTCATGACGCCCGTCGATTCCCTGGACACCCTCATCCTCATGGGCTTCAAGGACGAGGCGGAGAAGGCGAAGGCCTTGATCGTCGAGAGGCTCTCCTTCGACAAGGACATCTCGGTCAAGAACTTCGAGATCACGATCCGGCTTCTGGGCGGGCTGCTCTCGGGTTACCAGATGACCGGCGACGAGCGCCTGCTCCGGCTGGCCGACGATCTGGGGACGAGGCTCCTGCCGGTCTTCGATTCCCCGACCGGCATGCCCTACATGTACGTGAACCTGAAGACGGGCAAGACGAAGGGCTCCCGCTCGAATCCCGCCGAGATCGGAACACTCGTGCTGGAATTCGGAACACTTTCGAAGCTCACGGGCAAGCCGGTCTTCTTCGACAAGGCGAAGAAGGCTCTCGTCGGAGCTCTACAAGCGGCGCTCGAAGCTCGGCCTCGTCGGCGAGGAGATCGACGTCGAAACGGGCGAGTGGGCGACGCGGGACAGCCACGTCGGCGGCGGCATCGATTCCTACTACGAGTACCTGCTCAAGTGCTCGCGGCTCTTCGGCGACAAGGACTGCGAGAACATGTGGCGCGCGAGCCTGCGAGCCTTGAACCGGTATCTGGCCGACGAGGCCCCGACCGGTCTCTGGTACGGCCAGGCGGACATGGCCACGGGCAAGCGCACGGCCACGGAGTTCGGGGCGCTCCACGCCTTCCTTCCCGCCGTCCTGGCCTTCGGGGGTGACCTCCCGCACGCCCGGCGTCTGGAAGATTCCTGTTTCAAGATGTGGAACCTCAACGGCATCGAGCCGGAGGTCCTCGACTACAGGACGATGAAGGTCGCCAGCCCCGGCTACCAGTTGCGCCCCGAGATCATCGAGTCGGCCTATTACCTCTACCACTACACGAAAGACCCGCGATACCTCGAGATGGGCCGGACCTTCTTCGAGGCGCTCGTCGCGCACTGCCGCACCGACGCCGGCTACACGAATCTGAAGAGCGTCATCACAAAGGAGAAGGGCGACCTGATGCCGAGCTACTTCCTCGCCGAGACGCTGAAGTACCTCTACCTCCTCTTCGCCCCCGACACGACCCTCGACTTCGACCGCGTCGTCTTCAACACCGAAGCCCATCCCCTCCGCCGCACCTGGTGAGCCAGATCTCTATCCTCTCGCGCCAGCGCAGGACAGCCCTGGCACGGCTCATATACCGCCGCGCGCCGACGTGGCCGATAGGTCCAGCGCAGTATGAAGACCCTTCTATTCCGGTCCTCGGCGCGAAAGTAGGAATCCATGAGTTCCGGTCGAGTCGGAGTAATAGCCGACAATATCGCCAGTTGCGCTGACTCCATATCCACGCGTCTGCGTCGCTCCTGGCACATCGAATGACGTCATCTCGCCTTCCTCGATTACAAAGCCATGGAATTGAAGAGCGCCCGTAAGGCTAGTGCGATGAAAGCCGACAATCGTTCCGGTTGGGCTTATGTCCCAAGCCTGGGTGGCAACCGATCCCGGAATCTGAAACCACGTCAGCAGACCATCGCGGATCAGATAACTCTGTTCCGGCCGGCCGGTCGTTGGGGAGTAATAAAAGCCAACGACGTCTCCGGCTGGGTTTACGCCGTTGTTCATGGTACGGTTTAAGGTTTGAGATGCAATACCCGCAGCATCCAGGGCAAAGCCGTACATGGTGTTTAGAATGGTGGCGCCGGCAGGCGTGGCGACGTGGTAGCAGCCCACAATGGTTCCTTCGGGGCTGATTTTGACGAGCATGGTATTCGGCTGGCCCGGCACATCGATGGGGTAGAGGTTGCCGTCTCTCGAAGGAAGCCGTGGAAAGTATTGAAACCGCTTTCGAACCATCCGTACTGGCCGACGATATCGCCCTGTGGATTGATACCCCAGCCCTCCGTCCAGGTAGAGCCGCGCCAGTCGAACGCGGTAAAGCGCCCTGCTCTCAGGACAAACCCGTGCTCGTGGCCCAAGCTGTCGTAGTATCCGCCGACGATATCGCCGGCGGGGTTGGTCCCATACGCCAACGTGGACACGGCGCCGGGATAGTCAATCGTAATGAGACGCGCGGGCTTGGCGGCAACGACCGAGGTGAACGCTGACAGGGCGATGACTAGCGCAACGACCGAGAGGCGCTTTGAACGGATCATGACTCCTCCTTATTGAGTGACAACAACCGAAATACAAATACTTGTCTTCTCTGCATCTCTCCCGAGCTGTCCTCCTCGCTTCAGCCCAACCTCAGGTGTAGCCCGGTGCTTCTGAAGCTCGCTTCCCCTCCTGCTGAGCGTCTTCGCCTCAGGCTGGAGCGGGCGCATCACCAGAATTGGTGAGACGAGGCAACGTCTAAGGCCACGCCTGTCGCCAGGCAACAATCATCGACCTGATCGGAGCCCCAAGCCGTTGAATTGAAACGGCCAGCGGCATCGAGACGATGATCTTGCGCTCATGCGAAGCGAACCATCCTCCAAGAAATTGATGCCGTTGCATCATTGCGTCAGCCCGGCCAAAAGCAATTGGGTCAAACGTGGTCGAGTTCGGTATCCCTTGACGGTTCGGCGGGACGATTTGTCCTCTCCGACACACCAGCCTGTATTCGGTCGGGATGTCAACGGAACACTCCGCGGTGAAAGGCACGAAATGAAGGCTTCCGAAGCCGTCGCCTTTGATTTGGTCGAGAGGATCTACGCCGCCGGGGAGGAGCCGGGCCTCTGGACTGTCTTCCTGGAGCGGCTGGCCCGGGCCGTCCACGGCACCGCCTCGGCGATGGTCTCCGACGAGATCCACGCGGCTCAACCGAAAGAGGCCGAGGAGCAGAGGTTCAACGGCGTTCTCGCTCGGGCCTACGAGGAATACTGGGCATCCCGGAACGGGAGAACGGCCGCCGGCGCAACGGGACGAGAGACCGGCGAGGTCGTGACCAGCGAGACGATGACGCCATTGCGCGACTCCGGCCAGAGAAAGCTCTACGACGACCTGCTGCGCAAGCTCCACGTGCGGCACCTGCTCGGGGCGACCATCCTCGGCGAAGATCATCGGATCTCCTGGGTCAGCGTGCTGCGGCCCGGCCGGGACGGCGCCTTCGGCGACGAGGAGACCGCTCTCCTCCAGATGCTCCTGCCTCACCTCCAGCGCGCTCTCGGGCTTCACGCGAGGCTCGCCGGGCAGGGCTGCCGGTGCGCGGCGATGGAAGAGGCCCTGGATGGGATTCCCGCGGGGATCCTTCTGCTGGACCGTTGCGGCAAGCCGCTCTTCGTCAACCGGGTCGCGCGCCGGATCCTGGACTCGAAGGACGGCCTTGGCCTGGGACCGGATGGCCTCGCAGCCGCCACGGGCGAGACGAATCGCGAACTGCGGCGTCTCATCGCTCAGGCCGCCGGGACAGATACGAGGCCCGGTTTGCGTTGCGCCGGCGCGATCGCCGTCTCGCGCCCCTCCGAGCGGCGGGCCTTTTCCGTTCTCGTAAAGCCGATCAACGCCGCGGACTCCTCATCCGGCCGGACGCGCCCCTCCGTCGTGATCTTCCTGATCGATCCCGACCGGAGAGTCAAGGCCGACGGCAGCGTCCTGCGAAACCTCTACGGATTCACTCCCGCCGAGTCCCGGGTCGCCGCGGAGCTGATGCAGGGAGAAAGCGTCGAGGAGACGGCCAGGGACCTCGATGTCTCCTTGAACACCGCCCGGACTCACATGAAGCACCTTTTCGAAAAGACCGACACCCACCGTCACCGGGAGCTGGTGCGCCTGCTCCTCTGTTCCAGTTGCTGCAGCTGCGCGAACCTGACCCCGCGAAGCACACATCACAATCCTCTTCCACTGCGCGCCGGGTGAAATCCCACGCCGCACGAGCCCTTTCCTTCAGGACCACCCCGGGGGCCTCACCAATCCTGGTGATGCGCGCCACCGATCGCAGAGCGG
>CAVUIX010000022.1:0-51167 GCA_963741435.1 uncultured Acidobacteriota bacterium
GCCTAGCAGGCTGCTGAAAAATGGATGCGGGCGTCGTGTCTGGCCTTTTGCAACTCGCGATGCAGGAGGCTCTCTTCTCGTCGGGAGGCTACTCTCTTGAAAGGCATCGCGAGCAAAAGGCCAGCCACCGCGAGCGGTTGCGGCGGCGCGGGGCCGTCTGCGGCGTCGCCGCTCCTCCCCGATGCGCCCCGGCATCGCCTTCGTCGCGTCTCCTTGCATCCGACCCCGCGGCGCTCGCAACGCCACCCACACCCTTTTTCAGCAGCCTGCTAGCGACTGCCGATCCCGGCGGCCCGATCCGGGCGCTTGACAATTCATAAGCGGAGGCTTATAATTCGTGGTGGTCAGCGCGGCAGTGGTCGAAGACAGGATCTTCCAGGCGCTGGCGGACCCCAGCCGCCGGGCGATCTTCGAGTCGCTCACGCGCGGCGAAGCGGCGGTCAAGGACCTCACCGCGCGCTTCGACATCTCGCAGCCGGCGGTATCGCAGCATCTCGCCGCTTTGAAAGACGCCGGCCTGGTGAACGGCCGGCGCGAGGGGCGCTGCGTCTACTACCGGGTGGAGCCGCGCGGGATGAAGCCGCTCATCGACTGGATCGCGCACTACCGCGCCTTCTGGACGGAGCACGTCGATCGCCTTGAACGACTGCTGGAGAAAATGGACGAATGACTCTCACCGACAGGACCGCACAATCGCAGAGCGAATCCATTGCGTTCGAATTCGATTTGCGTCATGGGCCGGAGAAGGTGTGGCGCGCGCTCACCGACCCCGCACTGCTCGCCGAGTGGCTCCTGCCCGTCCTCGATCTCAAGCTCGAGCCGGGGGCGGCGTTCACGTTCAAGACGCAGCCGTATCCCGGTTGGGACGGCATCGTGAATTGCCGGTTCGTCGAGATCGAAGCGCAGAGGAAGCTCAGCTACACGTGGGTCGTAGGCGACATGACCCTGGACACCGTCGTGACGTTCACGCTCACGCCCACGGCGTCGGGCACGCGCCTGTCCCTCGTGCAGTCGGGCTTCAAGCCGGACCAGAAGCAGAACTTCGCGGCGCGCGCTACGGCTGGAAGATGATGGGCGGAAGCTCGTCGACCTGCTCGCGAGGATCCCACTGAACAGGACGCGCTCGCCGCGGGCGGCTACGTAGTACTCGCAGGTGTGCCCGATCCGCTTCGGGCTCGTCTTGAAAGGAGGTCCCATTGAACTGGAGCAAGTGGGTTCGGCAGATCCACCGCTGGCTGTCCATTGCCTTTACGGTGACCGTCATCGTCAGTTTTGTCGCCTTGGCACAGAAGCCGCCTGTCGTCTGGGTATCCTACGTGCCGCTGCTCCCGCTCGCCTTGCTCCTGTTGACCGGCTGTACTTGTTCGTGCTGCCGTACGCCACCAACTGGCGCAGCGGGCGGCGCGTTGCACATCAACAACAAGTTGGAGAATGAACAATCGCGCTAAAACCAAACAAGTCGGCAACCAGGTCCAAGTCTCCGGCGAAGGCAGGCGCGACCGGGAACCCGCTTCCCAGCTCATCGACCAGCGGATCCGCGACCTGGGGGGATGGCGCGGGGAGACCCTGGCCCGCATGCGGGCGCTCATCCTGGAAGCCGACCCCGAGATCACCGAGGAGTGGAAGTGGATGAATCCGGTCTGGTCGCACCACGGGATTGTCTGCACCGGGGAGGCGTACAAGAAGGTCGTGAAGCTCACGTTCGCCCGGGGGGCCTGGATCCCAGACCCATCGCGCCTCTTCAATTCCAGCCTGGAAGGCAACACGCGAAGGGCGATCGACATCCACGAAGGGGAGAAGGTCGACGCGCGCGCGTTCAAGGCGCTCGTGAAGGCCGCGGTCGCCCACAATGGCCTGCCGGCGACGAAACGGTAGACCCTGAGGTGCAATTTCGAGCTCCCGGCCAAGGCGGACCGGCTTCCTGCGGCTGCGACTTGTGCGAGGCAGATGGCGTCAGGCGTGTCTTGAGGTGTTTCGCCCAAGAGGCCTCCGGGAGCTGTCGCAAGAGCCGCAGCAGGTCCTTCGGAATGCGCCCGCGTTATTCCAATCGCCCGACGTTCCTGGCCCTCGGCGAGGCATTTCCGGTCGAAGGGCTCCACCGGCCGCGGGACCGAGATCGAGTCCGCTCGCGCCCAACCCGCGACGGCCCCGCGATCAGCCATTAATGCCACAATACACGCCTGCCCCCACAGCTCCCACATAACCGGGTCGGGAGTCGTGGCAAGCCGCATGTGATGCCTTGCCCCTGCGTGTACGTTCCGAATCCAAGCGCTTATGATTCGACCCGATGGGTCCGAATTCGTATGACGCTCTCCGGCTTCGGCATGACGCGGGAGCGCTAACCTGGCGCGGCCCAGCCCTGATGCTGTTTGCCCGTGCAGCTTGCGCGGTTGGAGCGCAGGGGCGGTCGCAGCCGCCTTCGGAATCGCGGGTCGCCGAGTCCATGGCGCGACGCGGCGCCGCGGCTGCCCGTGTATGGGACCTTGATCGACATTGGATGCCTCGTGCTGCTGTGGCGGCTCACGCGCCGCTAGAACATCCGTCTCGTACGATGGTACTTGTGGGGTTCGAGCAGCCTCCGATGCCGCTAAGGCGTGATAACACTGCTCGGCCTCCCGCTAGTCCCGGTCAGCCTTTTAAGGGGAAAACGACGTACAAGACGCTACACCCCGATTGCTCTTCAGAGAAGGTGAGGCCTAACGCTCTCTAGAAAAGCTCAGCGGGCGCGCTGGGAGACAGCCGGTGAGGTCCGGCTGACGCGCCGTGTTCGGCGGTGGGAGGTAGCTGGAGTCAGGCGTGTATCGTGGTATTAATCGCCCGAGAAAGGGGGGGGGGGGGGGGAAGGGCCTCCGGAGGCAGCCGCCAGTCCTTCGGGAGATTAACGCTCGGTCCGGCGTCGTTTCTTTCTTTTTTTTTTTTTTTTTTTTTTTTTTTTTTTTTTTTTTTTTTTTTTTTTGGGGGGGGGGGGGGGGGGGGGGGCCTCCCTCGCCTTGAATGGAACTGGGCGCGGCGATCGCCGGCAGAACCCGAGCCGCGCCGATCACCTACGAAGTTCGACGGGCCTTTCCATGTTCGGGTTGTTGGACTACCGGGAATATTGCCCCAGTGCGGGCTCCACAGTCCACGCGCCAAGAGGATGACGGAGAAGAGAGCGGTCACGCCGAGCGCGATCAGCGTCCAGACGAAGAAGAAGGCTCCGCTGGTGTTGCCATAACGGCTCCGACACCGACACCCTTCCCCATGAAGCCTATTACGGGCACGCCCGACCCAAGGAGCGATCCGAGAAGGATGATGACATACCCCGATCGCTGTTCGGCGAGCACCAGAGTTGGTACAGCCAGGTAACCAGGATGGGCACCGCAGTGAGGTTTGAGACCCCTCCCTTTTCGAACCCGCGCACGATGTCGTCCGCCAGGTGAACGTCAGGAAGAGGATCGAGAGCAGAGACGTGATGGTTAACATAACGCCGTGTTTCATTTGGCATTCTCCTTGTTAGATCTGCGGCACCATTGTTGGGGTTAGTCCTGAATCCAGGTACCAGCCCTAACCTGTTGGCGAGCAGGACAACGCCGACGACCCCAATTCTTCTCAGAGACGTGATGGTCAGCCTGGCCGCGTGTTTCATTTGGAGAACTGCTTGCTGAACTCATTCATCGGCTCGCGCTCCGTTTGCCCGCCGCTGCTGGTGGCTCGCGTTCTGCTTCCTCCGACTCAAACCGGAGAAGGTCGCCAGGCTGGCACGAGAGCGCGTCGCAGATCGCCTCGAGCGTCGAGAAGCGGATTGCGCGCGCCTTGCCGGTCTTGAGGATCGAGAGGTTGGCCAGCGTCATGCCGATCCGATCCGCGAGCTCGGTCAGCGTCATCCGCCGATCGTGAAGGAGGTCGTCGAGCTTGACGGCGATCGCCATGTCAGACCGTCCCTTCGAGGTCTTCGCGCATCAGCGTGCCTTCGGCGAACACGCGGGCCAGCAGGAACGTGAGGAGCACGGCGAGCCAGCCGCTGATCGAGAAGCCGGCTTGGAGATGGAGCGGATGCGCTGGCGTCGAAACAGCCTTGGCGATCGCGCCGATGACAAGGCTGAGAAGCTGCAGCGCGAGCAGCGTCCAGGCGATCGTCTGCAAACGGAACGCGTTCGCGGCGACGAACGGTTCGCCCGCGCGAACTGTCTCAACGATCGCGAGCAGCCGTTTGAGGACGACGTAGTGCAGCGGGATCGCGACAAGGCCAACCGCCGCGATCGCGCGCAAGCCCATGATCAGCTGGTCTGCCCCAGGCGAAGGAGACAAATGGAACGCGCTCATGATCCATTGCCTGTTGGGCATGGCGACTAGCAGTGCTGCGATCGCGGCGCCGGACAGCCAGTTCAGGACGACTAGAATCCGCAGCACGACGTATGCGATCGGAAGGGCGGCGGAAGAGGCTGGCTTTGACATGACTCGATACCTCCGATTTATCGAATATCAATAACGTATTTATCGAATATCGTCAAGTATAATATTGAAAATCGATAAATGAGCCCATTCAGGCTCGCGAGGAGCGGCCGGCGTCAGGAAGACGTTGCGGCTAACCGGGAGGGCTCAGAGCGTAAGGGGGGTCAGTCTCGTACGATGGTACTTGTGGCCAGCAGCCAATCCGATGCCGCTAAGGCGCTTCAATGTACCAACGTACAAGACTGACCCCATTTCTTTCCCTTGTGGCCAGCAGCCAATCCGATGCCGCTAAGGCGCTCCAATGTACCAACGTACAAGACTGACCCCATTTCTTTCCCAAACGATCTCCGACCCCATCTTCTTTCGTCCGGCCGAAGTATGGCCCAGCTGCACGCGGCTCCGCGGCGAGTCCGCTCGATAGGCTCACGGCACCCGCTCGAGCCGGTCGGTTCCCAGCACCACCGCCGTGACCCGTCCGTCCCCGCCTCGCACGAAACGCCCGGAGCCACCTTCAGGGCTCTCCACCCGTTCGTCGCCCGCAGGGACCAGCTCCCTCCGCTCCCCGGTGGGCAGCGTGAGCCAGAGGGTCTCACCCTCTGCCGTCACGGCACCCGCGTCCCATCGGGGGTGGCGTATGTCCCCCGCGTACGCGCGCAGCGCCTCAGCGGATGTGGCGACGGGCGTGATGGTGCGCTCGGCGAATGCCGGCCAGCCGTACTCCCGCGCGATCGCGTGGATGATCTCGTCGACGAGTCGGGCGCCCGCATCACTGTTCGTCATCACCACCGCGCCGCGCTGCCGTCCCACGAAGCCGACCAACTCCCCCCGGAAACCCTTATTCCTCCGCTGTGGGTGAAAGCCAACGAGTCCCCCGACCCCGTCAGCTCCACGCCCAGCCCCCAGTCGCCCAATCCGGGCGTGACCATCGCCGTCGCCGTCGCACGCGAGAGGAGACCCCCGTGCTCGCCGGTGAGCGAGCGCTGGATCGTTAGGACCCATCGTGCGAGGTCCGAGGCGGTGGTCCAGAGCCCCTGCCGCCGCCATCTCGGGATACGTGTGGTACCGCCCTTCCACCGGCTTGCCCGTCGCCAGGTAGCCGGTGGCCGCCTCGTGCGCGCGCGCCTCGGAGAGGGGCTGCTCGAAGGTCTCGCGCGCATTCCGGCCGGACCGAGACCTCGCTCACGCATCAGCGTAGGAAAGTCTTTTCCTGTCACGTCAGTGAGAAGGAGCTGCATTACCGACACGCCACCGCCCGAATAACTGAACCGAACGCCCGGCGTAGTGTCCACGCGCGCAGCGGCAGTATTCGCGGGCGGCGTGCCATCCAGCTCTTGGACGAGCGTGGGCACCGGGGCTCCCGCCGCGTAGCCTGGGAAGGCAGGCACGGTGAGTCCCGCTGTGTGCGTGAGCAGTTGGCGGAGCGTTACCGGGTGGCCGGCAGTGAAGGCGTTCTCGGGGATGCGCCAGGAGCGAAGCCGCTCGTTCACCGGCGTGTCGAGGGCGAGCGTCCCCTCCTGCACCAACAGGAGCGTCGCGGTGCTGGCGACGGCCTTGCTCATCGACGCCGCCTGGAACAGCGTTGCCGGGGTCGCTGCGCGCCCGGACGCGATGTCGGCGAGGCCGTAGGCTCGCGCCCACACGACTCGCCCGCCGTCGATCACCGCCACGCTGACGGCTCGATGCTGTACTGCGTCATCCGCTCGGGGATCGTCGCCCGGGTGTATTGCCGCCCGGCGACTCGCACGCCTGGTACGAGGCTGCGCTCCACGCGGTCGGCTCGCACGTTCGCCGTCGACGGCGCTATCCCGCTGCGGCTCCCGGACGTGCATCGAGCCGCAAGCAGTAGCGCGCCGACAAGCCGAAGAGCTCGGCCTAACGTCTTGCGGCTCAGCGGCGAGCGGCCGCCCGCAGGGCGGACGCGAGTCCGCTGCAGCCGCGGGTTCGGTGGGCCGTAAATCACTGACTAACGCCCATGGTGACTTTAAACGGCTCGTCTAGTTGCGGCCCCGAGATGCGCAGTTTGTAGATGTAGCAGGGAGATGGGGGCAGTCGTGTATTGTGGTGTTTCGTAGGAGTTGGCGCACATTGTCGTCAGGGCAAACGACGCGCCGCTTCCATCATCCGATAGCGCCAAAGTTGTTACTCGACCTTTACGACCGAGAGCGTGGCAGACGCGAGCGCGGAGTTGAGCTGGGGCAGGTCGGTTTTGATGACGGCCTCCCAGCGCGGGAGGGTCTGGTTTAGGGCGTCCTGGCGCTGGTGGAAGCCGGAGATCAGATCGGGGGTGGGGGCGGCGTCGGCGCTCTCGACCGCCCTTGCAAGTTGCTGGAAAGCTGTCGCCAGGCGACGAAGGGTGGCCGGATCGATTGTCGGCTCGCCGAAGAAGTCTTCCTCGGGGGTCGCGGGGGGCGGGCCGGCGATTGTGTCGAGCTTCTTTGTGAAGGATTCGATTTCGGAGGCGACAGTTGCCGGGGCCTTTCCCTTCAGAGCAGCGAGTTGTTTGCGGATGGAGTCCACTTGCGCTCGGGCGGCGGCGACTCGGACTCGTTCGGTCTGGATCTGTTTGGCCAGGTCGAATTGCTGGGCCAGGTCGGCGTCGGTGGCTTTGATTCGGGGGTCCTTCTTGACTACGAGGGGTTGGGAGACGGTGCGGCCGGCGGCGGTCAGGCGGACGACGTAGCGGCCGGGGGGGCCCAGAGGCCGGCGGCGCCTCCGAAGGGGGATGGGGGGATTCCTTTGGCCGGGGCGTAGCGCAGGTCCCAGACGAAACGGTGTAGGCCGGCGGCGGCGGACGGCGGCGGCGGCGGCGGAGCCCAGTCCGGCGTGACCGTGATCCGCGAGGGGTCGGAAGGACGCGGCTTGTCGTCGGAGGCGTAGCGGCGAACGGCTTCTCCTTTGGCGTCCAAGATCTAGATTGCGACAGGTGCTGTAGAGCCTGTCTTCAGGTAATAGCCGAGGATCGCGCCGTTGGGCGGGTTTTCTCCCGCGGGCTCGTCCTTCGGAAATGGAGTTCCCTGGAAGGCGGCCGGGTGGAATCGGGTAGCTTCTCGCGGCGCGAAGAACCAGGCATCCGAGGCGGCCACGGTCGCGGTCAGTTCACGCAGGGGCGCGATGTCGTCGAGGACCCAGAAGGAGCGGCCGTGGGTCGCGATGACGATGTCGCCGTTGCGGATGGAGATATCGCGCACGGAGCAGTTGGGCAGGTTCCCCTGGAGGGGTTGCCAGTGGTCGCCGTCGTCAAAGGAGACGAAGACTCCGGTCTCAGTACCGGCAAACAGGAGGCCGCGCTTCTCGGGGTCCTCGCGGATGACGTTGACGTAGCTGCCCGGCGGGATGCCGGCGGCGATCGCGTGCCAGGTCTTGCCTGCGTCGCGAGTTTTGTAAATGTGAGGGGCGATGTCGTCTAAGCGATGGCGGTCCACGGAGGCGTAGGCACTGTCCGCGTCGAAGTGCGAGGCCTCGAGAAAGGAGATGCTCGACCAGGCGCCGATTTCCTTCGGCGTGACGTTGTCCCAATGTTTGCCGTCGTCGGCGGTCCGCCAGAGGAGGCCGTCGTTGGTGCCGCACCAGAGGAGGCCGTCCTTCACGGGCGAGGGGGCGATCGTGTAGATGACGCCGCGGCGCGGGCCGGCGACCGGCGTGTCCTTCGCGGTGACGGGGTCGAGGGTCGTGGGGACGGGCGGGTCCTCGCGGGTCAGGTCGGGGCTCGCCTTCTCCCAGTGCTGGCCGGCGTCGGTCGTCCGGAAGAGGAACTGGTTGGCGAAGTAGATGCGCTTCGGGTCTCGCGGCGAGATTGCCAAAGGCAGAGTCCACTCGCCCCGGTAGTCGCCCGGGTAGCCCAGGGTCGGGTCAATGTTCTGTTCCTGGAGAGTCGTCCAGTCGAAGCGGCCGACGCCTCCGCCGTAGAGGATGTTCGGATCGGTCTGGTCGGGCGCGATGTAACCGTTCTCTCCGCCGGCGGCGATCTGGCGCCAGTCGCGCAGGAGAATGCTCGAATAGTCGGTGCGCGAGGGGGTCGCGGCGGCGCCGGTGTCCTGCTGCGCGCCGTAGATCCAGTAGGGGAAGCGGTTGTCGGTCGCGACGTGGTAGAACTGCGCGGTCGGCTGGTTGTACCAGCTGCTCCACGTTTTCGCCCCGTCCACGGAGACGACCGCGCCCTGGTCGGTTGCGGTGATCATGCGCCGCGGATCCGCCGGATCGATGCGGAGCTCGTGATAGTCATCGCCTCCGGGCGCGCCCTTGATCGGGGTGACGGTTTTGCCGCCGTCGGTCGAGCGATACAGGCCGGTGTTGCACACATAGACCGTGTCGGCGTCTTTGGGATCCACAGTCACGCCGCCAAAGTACCAGCCGCGCCCCCAGATCCTCGTCTCGTGGCAGCCCCGGGTCCACGTCGCGCCGCCGTCCTTCGAGACGTAGAGGCCCCCGTCCTTTGCATCCACGATCGCGTACACGCGATTAGAGTCGCTCGGCGCGAACGCGACGCCGACTCGGCCGAGCTTCTCGGAAGGAAAGCCGCCGCCCTTGATCTCGCTCCACGTGTCTCCGCCGTCGGTCGAGCGGTAGAGCCCGCTGCCGGGCCCGTTCGAGGACGCATAGACGTTCCACGGCGGGCGCCGCGTCTGCCAGAGGGCGGCGAGGACCGTCTTCGAGTCCTTCGGATCGATCGCGAGGTCTATGGCACCGGTGTCGTCGTTCTTGCCGAGGACTTTCTTCCATGTCTTCCCGCCGTCTCTCGAGCGGAAGACGCCGCGCTCGTGATTGGGTCCGTAGCCGTGGCCGAGCGCCGCGACGAAGACGAGGTCGGGGTCCTTCGGGTCAACGAGGATCTTCCCGATCTGGCGGGAGTCCGAGAGACCGATGGCCGTCCAGGTCCTCCCGCCGTCGGCGGATCTGTACATGCCGTTGCCGTAGGAGATGTCCGAGCGCATGTCGGCCTCGCCGGAGCCGACGTAGAGGACCTTCGGATTCGACGGCGCCACCGCCATCGCCCCGATCGAGGCGATCGGCTGACTGTCGAAGATCGGGGTCCAGGTCCGGCCGGCGTTCTCGCTCTCCCAGACTCCCCCGCCGACCGCGCCGAAATAGAAATGCTCCGGCTCCCCGGGAACGCCGGTGGCGGTGACGGTCCGCCCGCCGCGGAACGGGCCGACCATCCGCCAGTGAATCCCGGAGAAAAGCGATGGGTCGAATGGCTGGGCCTCCGCCGGCAGCGCCGGAGCGCACAGGATTCCGAGAAGAAGAAGACTTCGCCTCAAGATTCACCCCCCCGCGCGGAAATTACGGACGATTTCGCCACTACCTTACCGCACGCGCCCGCTACCCTCGCGGCGAATCGACTCGTGACAATTAAGTGGTAGATTCGTCGGCCCCGAAGAGTCCGGGACCTGCCGGAGGAACGGCCATGGATTCGCAGGAAATCGCGGAGATCAAGAAATACGTCGGTGTCGTCGCAGAGGGACTTCAAGGCGAGATCCGAGAGGTCAAGGAATACGTCGGCGTCGTCGCGGAGGGACTTCGAGGCGAGATCATGGAGGTCAGGCGACACGCCGGTGTCGTCGCAGAAGGACTTCAAGGCCAGATCCTGGAGGTCAAGTCAACACGGAGGGGTTCAGGGCGAGATCGAGAGGTCAAGCGACATGCCGTGTCGCTGGAGGGGCTTGCAAGCCAGATCCGACAGGTCCTGAAGGGGTGTCCGCCGTGGACTCCAAGATCGACCGGGAGGTCGACGTCGAGATGCGCACGGAGTTTGTCGAAACGAAGGCAGAGATTCGTCGCGAGCTGGAGCCGCTGCTTCATCGATTGCTTGTAGGGGAGGCGCTTGCGCCTCCCGCCTCCGGTTTCTCCGAGGGATCGTGAAGTCAAGAGCGTCGTCTGGAGGAGGCTCGGCGGTCCCTCCGGCATGACGAATCTGATAGAGGCGGGCGGGGCGTACCGAGCGTCGTCGGCCGCTCCGAGCGGCCGAGGGACGCGACATGCGGCGGGTCCGCCGCCGCAAACCCCCGCCCCTGCGGCACGACGAAAGCTCCTCTCTCCCCCTTTGGTGACAAAGGGATAGGAGGGGGAGGGATGAAGATGAATCAGGCGTGCCGGGTCCTTCCCTGTTACACGTTTCTGTTGGTTTGCCGACCGTCCGAACGGCCGGGCCGCTGAATTCGAAAGAACGGGAGAAACGATGAAAAGCAAAGCGGGATTTCTGTGTCTGGTTCTCACGGCCGGACTGGTCCTCCCCGTCCTCGCGGACGAGGGGATGTGGCCCTTCAACAACGTCCCGTCGGCGTATCTGCAGAAGACTTACGGCTGGGCGCCCGACCAGGCGTGGCTCGACCACGTGCGGCTCGCGTCGGTGCGGTTCAACAGCGGGGGCTCCGGGGCGTTCGTTTCCGAGACCGGGCTCGTCCTGACCAACCACCACGTCGGGGCGGGCTGCATCCAGAAGATCTCGAGCCCCGAGCACGACTACGTCAGGAACGGCTACTTCGCGAAGTCCGCGGCCGAAGAGGTCAAGTGCCCGGATCTGGAGCTGAATGTCCTCGAAGGGATCGAGGACGTGACGGCGCAGGTCAACGCGGGTGTCAAGGCGGGAATGACGGGCGCACAGGTCCTGGAGGCTCAGAAGGCCGAGCAGGCGAAGCTCGAGAAGGAGTGCAACGAGAAGACGGGACTGCGCTGCAACACGATCACCCTCTACGCCGGGGGCGAGTACGACCTCTACAAGTACAAGAAGTACACGGACGTGCGCCTCGTTGTAGCGCCCGAGTTCGGCATCGCGTTCTTCGGGGGAGACCCGGACAACTTCACGTACCCGCGATGGGACATCGATTTCGCGATCTTCCGCATCTACGAGAACGACAAGGCCGTTCGGCCGCAGCACTACCTGACGTGGAACTCCGCCGGCCCGAAGGAGAATGAGCTCGTCCTGGTCTCCGGCAACCCCGGCGCGACCGCGCGGCTGGACACGCTCGCGCAGCTCGAGTTCGACCGCGATAACCGCTACCCGCTGCAGATCGAATACCTCACGCGCCGCGCCAAGCTCCTGCACGATTTCTCCGACAAGGGCCCGGAAAACGCCCGCATGGCCAACCGCGCGCTCTTCGGCATCGAGAACAGCCTGAAGGGCAACAACGGAAGACAGAAGGCGCTGCAGGATCCCAAGGTCATGGCCAAGAAGGCAGCTGAGGAGAAGGAGCTGAAGGCGAAAGTGACCGCCGATCCGAAGCTCTCCGCCAACGCGGGGGTCTGGGACGCGATCGCCGCCGCGCACAAGTCCTACGCGCAACGCTACAAGCGGGACACCGTGATGACGCGGGCGCTCGCTTCCGCGCCGCAAATGACGTCGGCGCGCACGATTGTCCGCTACGTCGCCGAGAAGGAGAAGCCCAACGAGAAGCGGCTGGAGGAGTTCCGCGAGTCGAATCTCAAGTCGCTCGAGTTCGCGCTCTTCTCCCCTGCGCCGATCTACCCGGCGCTCGAGAAAGTCACGATCGCGGACTCCTTCAAGGAAATGGCCGAGAAGCTCGGCGCGGACGATTCCTTCGTCAAGAAGGTCCTCGCGGGCAAGTCGACGGCGGAGCGGGCGAACGAGCTCGTGGAGGGGACGAAGCTGAAAGACGTCGCCTTCCGCAAGGAGCTCGTCGCGGGTGGTGTCAAGGCGGTCGAGGAGTCCACCGATCCGATGATCGTCCTCGCCCGGCAGACGGATCCGGAGTTGCGCGAAGTGCGCAAGTGGCGCATGGACAACGTCGAGAGCGTGGACAAGTCCAACGGCGCGCTGATCACGAAAGCGCTTTTCACGATCAAGGGGAAGGACCGCTATCCCGACGCGACGTTCACGCTACGTCTTGCCTTCGGGCCGGCGAAGGGCTACGTCGAGAACGGCAAGCCGGTCCCCTTCGAGACAGCCTGGGAGGGGATGTACGCGCACTCCGAGAAGCACGGCAGCAAGTCGCCGTACGAGTTGCCTGGGACGTTTCTCAAGGCCCGCTCCGGCGTGAATCCGAAGATCCCGGTCAACTTCGTGACGACGGCCGACACGACCGGCGGCAACTCCGGCAGCCCCGCGGTCAACCAGAAGGGGGAGCTCATCGGCCTTCTCTTCGACGGGAACATCCAATCGCTCGGCAACGACGTCGTGTACACGGAGGACGTCGCGCGCTCGGTCTGCGTCCACACCGCCGCGATGATCGCAGCGCTGCGCCAGGTCTATGACGCCGGCGCGGTCGCCGACGAGCTGGAGAAGCCGGGCCGCGTCCTCGCCAGCCAGCCCGATAAGCCGTCCTCCACCGCGCCGTCGGAAGCCGCGAAGCCCGCGCTGAAGAAGTAGCCGGGGCACCGAACAAACCGTCCAAGACCTGTCACCGAACACCCTCCGCCTTCTCTTCAAGGATAGGGCGGAGGGTGGTATTATTCCATTGGCGAGAGGGTAATACCGGAGGGTTGGCGAATGAAGACACTTTCCCTCAAGGTCCCCGACGGCTTGGACCGCGAGATCGAAGAAATGGCCAAGCGGAAGGGTTGGAGCAAGTCCCGAGTCATCCGCCGAGCGATCGCCGGATATGTGCCACGCGGCGAACGATCCTCTAACAGTTCCTTCCTGGCTCGCGCCGGGGACCTGGTTGGCTGCGTGAGCGGCCCACCGGATCTGTCTTCTAATCCAACCCACCTCAAGGGATACGGCCGCTGAAGACAACCGTCCTCCTCGATACGGGACCGCTCGTCGCGTTCCTGAACCGCCGGGACCGCTCCCATGACTGGACCGTCGAGAGGCTCGGAGAGATCGAGCCTCCACTTCTGACCTGCGACGCCGTTCTCTCGGAAGCGTGCTTCCTCTTGAGGAAGACCGCCGGCGGGCCGCGGGCGGTCCTCGAACTCCTCGAGCGCGGTCTTGTGATGGCCCCCTTCCGCGTTGAAGAAGAGGCTCTCGCGCTGCGCAGACTCCTGCAGCGCTACGATTCGATGGAGATATCGCTGGCCGACGCCTGCCTGATACGGATGAGCGAACAGTTCCCGCGGAGCATGGTCCTGACTCTCGATAGTGATTTTTCCATCTACCGCAGGCACGGACGGCAGGTAATCCCCTCCTTGAGGCCCGACGCATGACTCTGGCGCCCGGGACCCGGCTCGGCCCCTACGAAATCCTGGCGCCGCTCGGCGCGGGAGCCATGGGGGAGGTGTACAGGGCACGGGACACGAGGCTCGACCGAACGGTGGCCGTCAAGGTCCTTCTCTCTGACCTGTCGCGCAGCGAGCCCGTCCGGCAGCGCTTCGAGAGGGAGGCGAGGACGATCTCTTCGCTCTCCCACCCGCACATCTGCGCGCTCTATGACGTGGGCAACCAGGACGGCGTCGAGTACCTCGTCATGGAATTCTTGGAAGGCGAGACGCTCGCTGACCGGCTGTCGCGTGGATCCCTTCCCGTCGAACGGGTGCTGCGCTACGGCATCGAGATCGCCGACGCGCTGGAGAAGGCGCACCGGCAGGGAATCGTCCATCGGGATTTGAAGCCCGGCAACATCATGCTGACGAATTCGGGGGTCAAGATCGTGGACTTCGGCCTGGCGAAGCTCGCGGCGCCGCCGCCGGGCAATCCCTCGATCTCGATCCTCGAGACGGTCGGGACGACTCTGACGCAGGAGGGGACGATCCTCGGGACTTTCCAGTACATGGCGCCCGAGCAGATCGAGGCCAGGGAAGCTGACGCGCGCTCGGACATCTTCGCCCTCGGCTCGGTCCTCTACGAGATGGCGACCGGACAGACGGCCTTCTCCGGCAAGAGCCAGGCGTCGCTGATCGCCTCGATTCTTTCCACGGAGCCTCCCACGATCTCCTCGCTTGCCCCGATGATCCCGCCCGCTCTGGACCGCGTCGTCAGGACGTGTCTCGCCAAGGACCCCGACGACCGCTGGCGGACCGCGCACGACGTGATGCTCCAGTTGAAATGGATCGCCGAAGGAGGATCGCTCGCCGGCGCGCCGGCGCCTCTCCCCGCAGCGCGCCGAGTCCGGGAGCGTGTCGGCTGGCTCGTTGCGGCGGTGCTCGCCGCGGCCACGTTCGCGCTCGCCGCTCTCCACTTCGGCCGCCCGCGCGTGACGCCGCGGCCCGTGCGGACCTCCGTCCTGCCACCGGAGAAGACCACGTTCTATTTCGTGGGCGAGGGAGCCGGTCCGGTCGAGGTCTCGCCGAACGGGCTTTTCCTGGTCTTCGCTGCCCTGGCCTCCGGAGGCAAGCAGCAGCTCTGGGTGCGCCCGCTCGATAGCTCCGTCCCGCGGCCCATGGCGGGAACCGAGAATGCGGTCTATCCCTTCTGGTCGCCCGACGGCCGCGAAATCGGATTCTTCGCCGACGGGAAGCTGAAGAAGATCGAGGTTTCCGGCGGCCCCGCCTCGACGATCTGTGATGCTCCGGACCCCCGCGGCGGAACGTGGAACGCCGAGGGCGTGATCCTCTTCGAGCCGCATTTCCGCGAGGGACTCTCCTGGGTCGCCGCGACGGGCGGGAAGGTCACGCCGGTGACCAGACTCGACGAGTCGCGCCGGGAGACGACTCACCGCTTCCCCTGGTTCCTGCCGGACGGAAAGCACTTTCTCTTCGAAGCGGGAAGCCACACGGTCGGCACACAGAGCGAGTTCCACGCCATCATGCTCGGCTCCCTGGGAGGCGGAGCGCCCAGGCTCCTCTTGAACGCCCGTTCGAAGCCGGTCTACGCCGCGGGGCACATCCTCTTCGTGCGCCAGAGGACGCTCATGGCGCAGCCGTTCGATTGGAAAAGCGGGCGCCTCGCCGCCGATGCCTTGCCGATTGTCGAGAATGTTCAGGAGGACCCCGGCTTCTTCACCGCCGTCTTCTCGGCGTCGGCTAACGGCGTTCTGGCCTTTCAAGAGTCGGGGGGGAGCGTCAACCAGTACCAGCTGATGATCGTTGACCGGAGCGGCAAGCCGGTCGAGAAGGTGGGAGCGCCGGGAGACCTCTGGACCGCTCGGTTGTCTCACGACAAGCGGCGCGTGGCCTGCGTCATCGGGGATCCTGGAGACATCTGGGTCCATGACCTCGAACGGCGCCTCGCGACGAGACTGACCTTCAATCCCGCGACCGACGAGGGGCCCGCCTGGTATCCCGACGACTCACGGATCCTCTTCGCGTCACAGCGGAGCGACGGAGTCAACATCTTCCAGAAGTCCGCGGCTGGAACCGGGTCGGAACAGCTTCTCTACTCGTCCAAGAACTTCAAGAGGCCGATGGACATCTCACCCGACGGATCCTGGGCTCTTTTCGAGGAGCTGAGCTCTAGGACGAGATGGGACATCTACCTTCTTTCCCTGACGGACCGCAAGGTCGTTCCCTTTCTCCAGAGCGAGTTCGACGAAGTCTTTCCCGTGTTTTCCCCCAACGGCCGGTGGGTCGCCTACGCCTCCAACGAATCGGGGCTCTTCGAGGTCTATGTTCAAGCGTTCCCCGGCCCGGGCGGCCAGTGGCAGGTCTCCACGTCGGGCGGGACCATGCCGGCCTGGCGGCACGACGGGAAGGAGCTCTTCTATCTCGGTCTCAATCACAAGCTGATGTCTGTCGCGGTCAAGACCGGCGAGGCCTTCGAGAGCGACGCGCCGAGCCCCCTCTTCGAGGTGCACGTCCGCACCGACCCGAGCCGGCCCTACGACGTTTTCCCCGACGGGCAGCGGTTCCTCGTGGTCGCTCCGCTGGAAAATCAATCTGCGCCGCCGGTCACTCTCATCCAGAACTGGACGGCCTTGCTCCGTAAGGGCAGATGATCGGCCAGACGATCTCCCGATACCGGATCGTCGAGAAGTTGGGCGGCGGCGGGATGGGCGTCGTCTACCGCGCCGAGGACACGCGCCTCGGGCGCCAGGTCGCCCTGAAGTTCCTCCCCGAGGACGTCGCCAGGGACCCGCAGGCGCTCGAGCGCTTCAAGCGAGAGGCGCGCGCCGCCTCCTCGCTCGAGCATCCGCACATCTGCACGATCCACGACATCGACGAGGCGGACGGGAAGGCCTTCATCGTCATGGAGCTGATGGAGGGCGAAACGCTGAAGGACCGGCTCGTTGTCGGCGGGGCGTTGAAGGCGGAGCAGATCCTCGACTTTGGCGTTCAGATCGCCGACGCCCTGGACGCCGCGCACGAGCACGGCATCGTCCACCGCGACATCAAACCGGCCAACATCTTCGTGAGCAAGCGCGGACAGGTAAAGCTCCTCGACTTCGGCCTGGCAAAGCTCGCGCCGGGGCACGCGGCAAGCGCCGCCCCCGAAGGCGCCTCGGCGATGGCGACCGCGATCGTCCCCGAGAACCTGACGAGCCCCGGCACCGCGATCGGCACGGTTTCCTACATGTCTCCCGAGCAGGCGCGCGGAGAGGAGCTCGACGCTCGCACCGACCTCTTCTCCTTCGGAGCGGTGCTCTACGAGATGGCGACCGGGCATCAACCGTTCTCCGGCTCGACGTCCGCGGTTATCTTCGACGCGATCCTGAACCGCGCCCCGACACCGCCGGTGCGGTTGAACCCGGACCTCCCACCCGAGATCGAACGGATCGTGAACAAGGCGCTCGAGAAGGACCGCGACCTGCGCTACCAGAGCGCGGCGGAGATCAAGACGGACCTAAAGCGCGCCCGGCGCGACACGGAGTCGGGCCGCACCGGCGCCGTCTCCGCGGCACCGGCCCCGGCCGCGTCGCCTCCTGCTGCCCGGGGGAGAAGGACCGCCCTCCTTGCCGGCGTGGCGGCGGCGATCCTGGCCGCGGCGGGCCTTACCTGGTGGGCGGCGCACCGCCGGCCCTCCGGGCGGTCCGCTTCGGGCCAGACGACGCTCGCGATCCTGCCCTTCCAGAACCTGGGGGCCGACAGTTCGAGCGACTATCTTAAGCTCGCCCTGCCCGACGAGATCGCGACGACGCTCTCGTACATCCCCTCGCTCGCCATCCGTCCCTTCGCCTCGACGCGCAAGTACGGGAAGGCGGACGCGGATCCCCAAGCGGCGGGCAAGGAGCTCGCCGTCTCGAATGTTTTTTCCGGGCACTTCCTTCGCGAGGGAGACCAGCTCCAGGTGACTCTTGAGGTCGTCGACACCGAGTCCAATCGTGTCCTGTGGCGCGACACGCTCGGGGCGAAGGCGGGCGACCTGATCGGGCTCCGCGAGCAGATCACGGCGCACCTGCGGCAGGGCCTTTTCCCGATCTTCGCGGCCTCCCCTGTCAAGGAAACGGCCTCCGCTCCCAAGAACCCCGAGGCGTACGACCTCTTCCTTCGCGCCTCCGCCCTCTCCCGCGATCCGCAACCCAACAAGGAGGCGATCGCGATGCTCAACCGGGCGGTCGCGCTCGACCCCGCCTACGCTCCGGCCTGGAGCGCCCTCGCCAAGCGCGAGTACTACGACGGATCCTATTCCGACGGCGGCCTCGCGGCTCTCGAGCGCGCCCGGGCGGCCGACGAAAGGGCCCTGCAGATCGATCCCAACTTCACGGAAGCGGCCGCGCACCTGGTCATCCTGCGCGTCGAAGCCAGCGACCTCGCGGGCGCCATGGACGACGCGGCGAGAATCCTCCGGCTGCGCCCCGACAGCCCGCGGGCCCATTTCACGCTCGCGTACGTGCTGCGTTACAGCGGAGCGCTTCCGGAGGCGGCGCGCGAATGCGACGCGGCCCTGGCGCTCGATCCGAAGGACCCGGGCTGGCGTTCCTGCGCCCTCACGTTCGTCCTCCTCGGCAACTATGAACGCGCGCTGGATTACATCCGGCTCGAAGGGGGCTCCCGGTGGGCGACACTCGTGGAAGCCGACCTTCGCCTGAGGCAGGGAAAACCCGGCGAGGCGCTGGCCCTGATAAACAAGATCGACGTGGACAGAATGATGCGGCCGGTGAAACCCTGCCTCGAAGGCCGAACTGTTCGGGATGACGATCCGGTTCTGCGCCAGTTCGAGGCCTGGCTCATGGCGGACCGGGACCCGGAGCCGAAGTACTACAGCGCGGCGCGATTGGCTTATTGCGGCAACTCGGGCATGGCCCTGCGCCTCTTGCGTGCGTCGGTCGAGGGCAATTACCTGGCCGTGCCCGCGATGGATCGCGATCCCCTGCTGGCGAAGGTCCGCGACATTCCGGAATTCGGCCAGATCCGCGCCCTCGCGATTGAGAAACAGAAGCAGCTGGCCGATCGGCGCGGGACGGCCTCAAAGTAGGCGCGCCTGCGCGGGGCGCGCGGTATAGTGCAAAGCTCTCTTGAGCCAGACCGAGCCCCTCCGGATCCGCAAGCAGGCGGTCGCCGTCGACCTGACGCTGGCGGGAGGCCGGCCGCGGCGCGTCGAGATCTTCCTGGCCGAGCACCGGGCGAACGAATTCCGCCGCCAGGACGTGCTCGATCTGCTCGAGAACGTCCAGTCCTTCCTTCCGGTGCGCGATGTCGGGACCTCCGACCGGGAGATCGTCAACAAGAACGCTCTCCTCTGGATCGGGGTACCGCTGGCGCCCTTCGGCTCCGAGGCGGACGCGCCCGAGGAGCTCTTCGAGTTCCGCCGGCCGATACGCGTGGAGCTGCTGGGCAGCGATCCCCTCGAAGGGGAGCTGCTCTACACCGCGCGCGAGGAGAGCACGCGCATCGTTGATTACTTGAACGAAACGGGACGATTCCTCCGGCTCTGGGCGAAGGACCGCCTGTACCTGATCAACAAGACGTTCGTGTCGCGCATCGTCGAAACAGGTTAGAGGAAGGGATGCCGCAGATCGATCAGCTCCTGGAGAGCATGGCGAGGTTCGGGGCGCAGGCCGCGCTCCTGACGAGCGGCGAACGTGTCCAGCTCGCGTTTCCGACCGGGAACCGCTACGGGGCGCAGACGATCTCTCACGCCGGTCTAGTGGCCTTGGTCGAGGAGATCTTGCCCGACGGACGCGGAGCCCAACCCGGACGGCTCGACCCGGTTCCTCTATGACGCCGCGGGCGTCCCCGTGCTGGTGCACGTCGAGACCGGGGCGAATACCTGGAGGGTCTCCGTCAAGCCCCAGAGCGCTCGTTCCTCACCGCCCGCTGAGAAATCCGCCACGCCGAAGCCCGCGGCCGCGCCGGAATCGCCGTCCGAGCCGGAGCCGCCGGCCGCGCCGGAGCCCTACTACGGAGAGGTCGGGTCAGAGGGCACGATCGAGAAACTGCTCGTCCAGATGCTTTCGTTGGGCGCCTCGGATCTCCACCTCTCGACGGGCTCTCCCCCGCAGGTCCGCATCCACGGCGTCATGCAGGCTCTTCCGGGACACCCGATCCTCGACGGGGACGAGCTGCTCGACCGGCTGAACGAGATCACCCCCGCGCGCAACCGCGAGGAGTTCAAGCAGCGCAACGACACAGACTTCGGGTACGCGATCCCGAACGTCTCGCGGTTCCGCGCGAACCTGTTCCGCGACCGCAAGGGGCCGGGCGCAGTCTTTCGCGCCATCCCGTACAAGATCCTCACGCCGGAGGAGCTGGGGCTGCCTTTGAGCGTGCTCTCCCTCTGCGAGCGGACCAAGGGGCTCGTCCTCGTCACCGGCCCCACCGGCTCGGGCAAATCCACGACGCTGGCGACCCTGATCGATCACATCAACAGCACCCGCACCGACCACATCATCACCATCGAGGACCCGATCGAGTTCGTGCACGAGAACAAGAAATGCCTCGTCAACCAGCGCGAGGTCCACTCGCATACCGACTCCTTCAAGGACGCCCTGCGCGCCGCTCTGCGCGAAGACCCCGACATCGTTCTCGTGGGCGAGATGCGGGACCTGGAGACGATCGCGATCGCGGTGGAGACGGCGGAGACGGGCCACCTCGTCTTCGGAACCCTCCACACCTCGACCGCCCCCTCGACGATCGACCGGATCATCGACCAGTTCCCGGCCGACCGGCAGGAGCAGATCCGCCAGATGCTGTCGGGCTCGCTCGCCGGCGTCATCGCCCAGATGCTCTGCAAGAAGATCGGCGGCGGGCGCGTGGCGGCTTACGAAATCCTGATCGGGGGCAGCGCCGTCTCCAACCTCATCCGGGAGGGGAAGACGTTCCAGATCTATTCCGTGATCCAGACCGGAAAGGCCCAGGGGATGGTGACGTTGAATGATTCCCTGATGACGCTCGTCCGGAGCAAGACCATCGAACCGGCGGAGGCGTTCCGCCTGTCCGCCAACAAGTCGGAGATTTCGAGCCTCCTCTCCCGCGAGGGCTACACCGCGGGCTCGGCCGCCGCGGCCTCAGCCCCAATCTAGGCGCCTGCTCCGGTTATCCCTGCCCCGGTCGCGGCGCGAGGAGTCTCCCAAGTAACCGCAGGGAGGAGCCTCGCGCCGCGGGAGCGCAGCGCGGAGCGGGTGACGAGGCGGGCGGTCGAGGCCGCATCCGGCCGAGCCGCTCGCCGGTGGCACAGCCACGTCGCACGTTCCGCGCGGAGCGACGGTTAGAATTCCCCGATGCTCCCGCCCCTTGATTTCCTGGTGGATCCCCATGTGCGCGAGCCGGCGATCCAGCGGATGACGGAGTACCTGGAGCGGCAGAGCTATTTTGGAGTTTTCTTTCTCCTCTTCCTCGGCGCCTTCGGCCCGAGTCCTCCCGAAGAGTTCGTCCTGCTCATCGCGGGCTTTCTGGTTTTCAAGAAGGTGGCGAGGTTTCCCCTCATGATCGGGGCGGAGCTTCTCGGAATCGTGATCTCGGACTCGATCCTGTACGGGTTTGGAAGGCTCTTCGGGACAGAGCCTGGACCGGCACCGGTTCATGAAGAAGATCTTCCCGCCCGCGAAGATCCGGAAGATCCAGGAGTCCTTCCACAAGTACAGGTACCGGTATCTCTTTCTGGCCCGCTACCTCTACGGCCTGCGGCCGGTCGTCTTCTTCACCGCGGGCGCCTCCCGGATGCGCATCGGTCCCGTTCGTCCTGACCGACCTCGCCGGTTCACTCGTCAATTGCCTGGCCTGGACGGGGCTGGGCCTCCTCTTCGGCAGCCGCATCGACGACGCGATCCGGTTTTCCCGCGAGTGGGAGGGGATCCTCCTCGGCGTGGCCGTCGCGCTCATCCTGTACTTCCTCGCCGAGCGCTTCCTCGTCAAGCGCCGCATCGTGTCCGAGAGCTCCTTCTGGATCCGGCAGGCCACCGGGACGAAGATCGCCGCCGTCGTCGGCACGGTCATCCTGACCGTCCTGGTGGGGCGGTTTCTCTTCCCGTACGGAGTGCGAGAGGGGTTGTACTTCCGCGCGATGAAGTCGTGATGTCATCGGGAGATCTGCGATCGGGTGATCGGGTGAAGTGACGATGGCGATCAGTGCCGGCAGCCGACTCGGTCCCTACGAAATCCTGTCGCCGCTGGGGGCGGGCGGGATGGGGGAGGTCTGGAGGGCCAGGGATCCGAGGCTCGGCCGCGAGGTCGCCATCAAGGTCCTGCCCGAGGAGCTCTCCTCCGACCGGGAGCGCGTCGGGCGCTTCGAGCGCGAGGCGCGGGCGGCCTCGGCGCTCAATCATCCCAACATCGTCACGATCCATGAGGTCGGGGAGGCGCAGGGGCGCGCCTATCTCGTCATGGAGCGGGTTGAGGGGCAAACACTTCGCGAGCTGCTCCTGGAAGGACCGCTGCCGACTCGCCGGCTGCTCTCGATCGCCGCCCAGGCGGCCGACGGCCTGGCGAGAGCTCACGAAGCCGGGATCGTTCACCGGGACCTGAAACCCGAGAACCTGATGGTGACGAAGGACGGGTTCGTCAAGATCCTGGACTTCGGTCTCGCCAAGCTCGTGAGCCTGGAAACGTCCGCGGCCGCGCTCACCGAGGCGCCGACGGCCACGAAAGGCACCGGATCGGGAACGGTTCTCGGGACGGTCGGGTACATGTCGCCGGAGCAGGCGAGCGGAAAGACGCTCGATCACCGCTCCGACCAGTTCTCCCTCGGCGCGATCCTCTACGAGATGGCGACGGGCCGGCGGGCGTTTCAGAAGAACACGCCGGTGGAGACGCTGACGGCGATCATTCGCGAGGACCCCGAGCCGGTCGGACCCCTGAATCCGCGGACGCCCGCTCCCTTGCGGTGGACGATCGAGCGCTGCCTCGCCAAGAGCCCGGAGGATCGCTACGTCTCGACGCGCGACCTGGCGCGCGACCTCGCGAACCTTCGGGACCATCTCTCCGAGGCCTCGACCGCGGGAGAGCCCATTCCAGCGCCGCCCCTGCGACGCCGCTTCCGGATGCCGGCGCTCGCCGTCGTTGTGCTGCTGGCGGCGATTGCAATCGCTGCGTTCTTCCTGGGCGAGCGCGCGGGAAAGAACCCGATCCCTTCCTTCCAGCGCCTGACCTTCCGGCGCGGCCACGTCTGGACGGCGCGGTTTACTCCGGACGGAAAGACGGTCGTCTACGGAGGAGCCTGGGACGGCACCCCCGTCCAGCTCTTCTCGACGCGCCTGGGAACTCCCGAATCCATTCCCTTCGCCCTGCCCGCGGCCGATGTCCTCGCGATCTCTCCTTCGGGAGAGCTCGCTCTTTCGCTCGGACGCCACCACATCGACTTCTGGGAGGCGAGCGGCACCCTCGCCCGGGTGGCGCTGTCGGGAAACGCGCCGCGAGAGATCGCCGAGAACGTGCTCGCGGCGGACTGGGCTCCCAACGGGACCGATCTGGCCGTCGTCCTCGTGGCCGGGGGCCGAATGCGCCTGGAGTACCCGATCGGCAAACCTCTCTATGAGACCTCCGGATGGATCGGCAACCCACGCGTGTCCCGCAACGGCGACTTCGTCGCATTTCTCGACCACCCCCTGCGCGGCGACGACACCGGCTCTCTCGTCCTGATGGATCGCGCCGGCAAGAGGAGGGTTCTTTCCGGGCCCTGGCCCAGCGTGCAAGGGGTCGCCTGGTCTCCCGACGGAAAGGAGATCTGGTTTACCGCATCCGTGGCTTCCATCGTCCGGGGACTCCGAGCGGTGACGCTTTCCGGGCGGACGCGCCTGATTGCCAACTCCCTGGGCACCCTCCACGATCTTCTCCCCGACGGACGCGCGCTCATCGGCCGCGACGTCGTCCGGAGCCGGCTACTCTGTCTGCCGCCGGGCGAGCCGCGCGAGCGGGACCTCTCCTGGCTCGACAGCTCGATCGCCGTGGACCTCTCCGCAGACGGGACGACCATCCTCTTCGCGGAGGAAGGCGAGGGAGGAGGCGGACACGGAATCGTCTATGTCCGCAAGACCGACGGCTCCCCTCCCGTGCGGCTGGGAGAGGGGTATGCGCTCGCCCTGTCGCCCGATAAGAAGTGGGCGCTGTCCGTGCCGATCCACTTCACCGAGCTCTCCCTGCTGCCGACCGGAATCGGCCAGGCGAGAAAGGTCGAGCGCGGCGGAATCGAGAGCTATCAGTCCGCCAGGTTTCTTCCGGACTCCAAACGCATCGTCTTCGCCGGAAAGGAACCCGGGCATCGGGCGCGGCTCTACATCCAGGATCTGCAAGCCGGCGGACCCAAGCCGATCACTTCCGAAGGAGCCGGCGCGGGCTTCAAAGGCATCGTCGTCTCTCCCGACGGCCGGTTCGTCACCGGACCGGGGCCCGAGCGGGGCTTCTTTCTCTACCCGGTGGACGGGGGATCTCCGGTTCCGATTCCAGGGTTGGAAGAGGGAGAAGTGCCGGTCCAGTGGACGGCCGATGCCCGCTCTCTCTACGTCTACCGGCTCGTCCAGGAGGTGGCGCGCGTCTCCCTGCTCGACCTGTCGACCGGGCGCCGTACGCCCTGGAAGGAGCTCAAGCCCTTCGACCCCGCGGGATCGAGCATGGTCTTGAACCTCGCGATCACGCCCGATGGGAAATCTCATATCTACGGCTACGGCCAGATGCTCTCGGACCTCTACCTGGTCGAGGGACTGCGATAAGGATTTGTGGTTTGTGATTGGTGATTTGTGAATTGGCCGTAACGAACTCCCTCTCCCCCCGGGAGAGGGCAGGGGTGAGGGCGCGAATCCTAGCCACTATCAACTGAGTGGCCGCGCCCGGCGGCGTGAAGTACCGGCCCCTTGATTCAACTGCATCTAGTTAGATTGTTGAGACAGTGACCTAGATTCTCTTATCGTGTCCCTGACAGTCGGAGCCCGTCTCGGCCCCTACGAGATCCTGTCGCCGCTGGGTGCGGGTGGGATGGGAGAGGTCTACCGGGCGCTCGACCCGCGCCTGGGTCGCGAGGTGGCGGTCAAGGTCCTGCGCGAGACGGTGGCGACAGACGCGGAACGGCTGCGTCGATTCGAGAAGGAGGCCCGGGCCGTCGGGGCGCTCAACCACCCCAACATCCTGACGGTCCACGACATCGGGAGCCAGAACGGCTCGCCGTACGTCGTCATGGAGCTTCTCGCCGGGGAGACGCTGCGGGATGTGCTGCTGCGGCGGGCTCCCTCGACGCGGCAGGTCCTTTCGTGGGCGGTGCAGGCGGCGCAGGGGCTCTCGGCCGCGCACCAGAAGGGGATCGTCCACAGAGACATCAAGCCCGAGAACCTCTTCCTGACAGCCGACGGGCGTGTCAAGATCCTCGACTTCGGCCTGGCCAAGCTGATGCAGCCGGCCGTCCCGCCGGTCTCCCAGACGGGCGTATCCACGGCTGCCCCGGGGACCGACATTGGAGTGATCCTGGGCACGGTGGCCTACATGTCGCCCGAACAGGCGGCCGGCGAGGACGTGGATCATCGCTCCGACATCTTTTCGCTGGGGATCGTTCTCTACGAGCTGCTCTCAGGGGAGCACCCGTTCCGGCGGGCGACGGTGGTCGCGACTCTGACGGCGATCCTGAACGAGACGCCGATCGAGCTGTCGGTGCGCCAGCCGGGGATTCCGGTGGCCGTCAACCGGATCGTCAGCCGGTGCCTGGAGAAGCGCCGGGAGGGGCGCTACGAATCGGCGCACGACCTGGCGCTGGCGCTGGAGGACATCCTCGAACGAGGAAGCACGGCGACGACGCTGAGGGACGTCGAGGAGAGGAGCCCGTACCCGGGACTCTCCTCGTTCACCGAGGAGGATGCGGGTCAGTTCTTCGGCAGAGAGCAGGAGGTCAAGGAGCTCTGGGAGAAGCTGCGGGGGCGGAAGCTTCTCGCGGTGATCGGACCCTCCGGGGCGGGCAAGACCTCTTTTGTGCGCGCGGGTGTCGCGGCCGGGCGGCCGGAGGGCTGGGCGGCGATCGTGGCGACGCCCGGGAACGCGCCGCTGCGCGGTCTCGGCCGGGCGCTCGGGCCTCAGCTCGCGGGCGACCCGGAGGCGCTGCGCGAGCTCGCGGCGTTCGAGGACGGCGAGACGGCCTTCGAGCTGCTGTCGCGCTGGCGGCGCAAGCACGACGACGCGCTCGTCGTCGTGGACCAGTTCGAGGAGCTCTTCACGCTGAACCCTGGCGAGACCCAGGCGCGGTTCGCGTCACTCCTCGGAAGGCTCGCGAGCCAGGCGGACGTCCACGTGCTGCTCTCGCTGCGCGACGACTTCCTCATGCGCTGTCTCGAGCACCGAGCCTCTCGCCCCGGTCATCAGAGTCGCTGACGCCGCTGCGCCCGCATGACCCAGCGAGGGGCTGCGGCGCGCGTTGGTCGAGCCGGCGCTCAAGCAGGGTTACCGGTTCGAGGACGACGCGCTCGTCGAGGAGATGGTCGGCGCCGTCGAGGGCGCGCGCGCGGCGCTGCCGCTTCTGGCCTTCGCCGTCTCGAGACTCTGGGAGCGGCGCGATAAAGAGAAGAAGCTGCTGACCCGTGCGGCTTACAAGGAGATCGGCGGTGTCGAGGGTGCCCTGGCCCAGCATGCCGAGGCGACCTACGAGCGCATCGGCTCGGAGCGTGAGGGAATCGTCCGGGAGATCTTCCGCAACCTGATGACGGCCCAGGGCACCCGGGCGGTGCTGGACCGGGAGGAGCTGTTGTCGGCGCTGCCCGACCGGGCGGCGGGCGAACAGGTGCTGCAACAACTCGTGGACTCTCGACTTCTGACGTCCTACGAGACGGAGGACGACGAGGGAGAGCCGTCCCGCCACCGTGTGGAGATCGTCCACGAGTCGCTGCTCAAGGCCTGGCCGCGCCTGGTGCGCTGGCAGACGCAGAACGCCGATGGGGCGCAACTGCGCGACCAGCTCCGACAGGCCGCGCACCTGTGGGAGGAGAGGGGGAAGACGGAGGACTTGCTCTGGACAGGAGCATCGTTTCTCGACTACCGGGCCTGGCGCGAGCGCTACCCGGGCGGACTCTCCTCGGTCGAGGAGGACTTCGCGAAGTCCATGGCGAGCGTCGCGGACCGCAAGAGGCGCAGGCGCCGGATCGCGGTGGCGGTGATCGTCGCGGCGCTGGCGGTGGGCCTGGGGATCGTGGCGGCTCTCTGGCGCCGAAGTACGGCTCAGGCCCGGCGCGCTGAGGCCGCCAAGCTTCTGGCGATCGGACAGGAGCGGCTGGCCGAAGATCCCACGGAGGCCCTGGCCTACACCACGGCAAGTCTCGAACTGGCCGACAGCCGCGAGGCGCGCCTGTTCGCCCTGAAGGCCCTCTGGGAGGCTCCTCCGGCACTTGAATTCGTCATGGGCAAGCCCGTTGTGACTCCCAAGTTCAGCCCCGACGGCCGGCAGCTGGTGACCGTGGGCTACATGTCGGACTCCTACGTGTTTGACGAGGACGGGAGACCGCCTCGCGTTCTGTCGGGACACTCGGGACTGGCACACTGGGTCTCCGGCCGCCTGGTACTGGACGAGGACCTTCGAGCGCCGGTCTGGTCCCTCCCAGACCTCAGGCTGGAGCGAACGCTCGAGTACGGCGGCATCAGCCGCGTCTGGAGCACCGGCTCCCGGCTCTTGCTCGCGACCGGTGTCGGCGGGAAAGAAGGCCAGCCCTCCGAGTGGGCGCTCCGGAGCTGGGCGCCGGCCGAACGGGAGCCGGTCGAGCTCGGCCGCGTCCCAACGGGCGGTCCGCAGGGGTTTGCGGTGCAGACGTGGGGGCCGGATGGAACGAGCTGGCTGTACGCCAGGGGCGCCACGCTGCTCGCGCGCCCGCTCCCGATATCACCCCGGAGCGCCGACATCGTCCTTGGCGAGCACCCTCCCGAGATCACGCAAATCCGTCTAACCCGGGACGGGGTGGTGACGATCAATCGAGCCAGGGAGATGCGACTCTGGACGTTCGAGCCCGGGAAGCCTCCGCGGTTCGAAGACATTCCTGCGCCGCAGGGAGCCGATCCGCCCGTGCAACTGACCGACCGCTGGCTCTTCCAGAGGAACGAGCAGACCGTCCGGACGTGGAAGCGAGGCTGGTGGTCGGCCGCGCGTCCGCTCGTGCTGCGCCGCGACCTCGGCTGGTATATGGCGCAATTGGTTGTGCATCCCGGCGGCGACTGGCTGGTCGCATCGACGGAGACCTACACCCGGCTCACGTTCTGGCCGCTCCGGCAGGCTCGCCCTCTCATCGTCGACGGTTTCAAGAACCAGCACAAGCTCATGGCCTTCAGCCCTGACGGGCGCTGGCTCGCGACGTCCTGGCCGAACGCGCCCCTCCGGCTCTGGCCGCTCACCGCCGCCTCGCCGGTCCCCCGGACCCTCGAGGTGCCGGGCCTCAGGGGCGCGCCGAGGGCTCTCGCGTTCGATCCCAACGGACGCTTCCTCTTCTGTGTCGGCTCCACGCTCTGGATCGTTCCGCTCGACGGCCGTCCGCCCGTGAAGCTCGAAGGCTTCACTCAGGTCCCCTGGATGCTCGGGGCGGCCGTCTCGCCGAGCGGCCGGTTCGTGGCCACCGGTTATTCGAACGGCGAGGGAGACAGGACGCTCCGCGTGTGGGACCTCGAGAAGGGGACGACGCGGGCGTTCGACCTCCCACAACCCCCCCCGCGCCCCGGCTCCCCGCGTCCCCAGTCCGGCGGAAGGGACGGGTTCGGTGGCATCTCGAGCCTGGCCTTTGCAGACGAGTCGACGCTCTACACCGGGGGCTACGGCGGTGTCCGTCGCTGGGACCTCGCCACAGGCCGGCAGGAGGTGGTCATCGGGGTCGGCGAGGGCTGGGCCGATATAACCATCAGGCCGAAGGAGGGCGTCGCGGTCACCTGCCAAACGTATGACGCATTCGCGACCGAGTGTGCCGCAGTCGTCGTGCACGATCTGGCGCGGCACACCTCCCGCAAACTCACCGCGTTCGGGAGCCAACTCGGGGGAGGCGATCTCGACGCCACTGGCCAGGTCTTCGTGAGCGGCGGCCGCGACGGCGCCATTCACGTCGGACGCCTTTCGGGCGGGGAGCCGCACCTCCTCGTCGGTCACAAGGGAGGAGCCGGCGGGATCGTCTCCCCGGACCTGAAGTGGATCGCGTCGGCCGGAGAGGACAACACGCTGCGCCTGTGGCCGATGCCTGACCTTTCAAAGCCGCCCTTGCACACGCTGCCGAAGGCGGAGCTGGTCGCGAAGCTGAAATCGCTCACGAATCTCCGTGCCGTACGCGACGCCAAGGCCCCGGCGGGCTGGAAGATCGAGGTCGGTCCGTTCCCCGGCTGGAGGGACGTGCCGACGTGGTGATGGGGGGTGCTCGGTGCTTCCCGCCCCCTCAAAAGGTGATCTTGAGGGCCGCGCGGACGAGCCTCGGGCTGGTGAACAGGGTGGCCTTGCGGTAGTCCGGGTTGTCCGAGCAGGGCGCAGTTGCCGAGGCGGGGCAGGACCCGGTTCCCGGCTCGACTCCGGGCTGACCGTAGTACGGGCTTTCCGGGTTGGCCACGAAGCTCCCGCCCGGGTTGAAGCCCTGATCGTACCTGGTAGGCGTCTGGCGGTTCAGGAGGTTGAAGGCGTAGACCATCGGGGTGATCGTCACCGGGCCGATGTTCAAGTTGTAGCCGAGAGAGAGGTTCATTTCGTAGTCGGTCGGTGTGCGGCCATTGGATCCGCGCGTGTCGAGATACAGGCTTTCCGGGTAGCCGGCGTCGTTGAACCAGCCGAGGCGAGAAGTCGGCACACCGCTGCGGACGTAGAAGCCGAGACCAGCGGATAGCCCGAACGGCGCGTTATAGACGGCATCGATCCGAGCCTGGACGGGCCGGTCGAGCTCGAGGTTGCCGTACGCATTGAAGGCGAACTGGTAGAAATCGTAGTCGGGGTTGATGCCCGGGTCCGTCTGGCCCGTGGCCTCGCGATGGCGCCCGAGTAGTTGCCCCTGAGCGAGGAGTAGAGGAAAGAGGCCTGCGCCCACAGCGTGTTGGTGAACTGCTTTCGGGCGGTCAGCTCGATGCCGCGGAAGAGGCGCCTGGCATCGACCGCAGCCACACCGGGAAGACCGCATTGGTCGGCCGTCGGATCAAGCGTATTGCCAGAGTGGTTGCAGGTGGCAATCCTGCCGCTTGCGAACAGGCCGTCCGAGCCCGGATTGATGAGCGCGCAGCCAAGGTCGCCCCGGCCGAGCGGATCGTTGTAGTCGAGATCGCAGCGATCCTCGATCGTGCGGCCGAAGGTCCGGTAGGTGCCCTTCAGGCCGATGGAGAAAGTCGGGTCGAGAGCCTTCTCGACGCCGACCGTCAGCTCGTCCTGATAGGACGCCTTCAGACCCGGATCGATCGGCTCGCCCGAGGCGCGACAAATTGGAAGAGGTCGTTGCGCGGGGCCGCCGGATCCTGGACGGTTGAAACAGGGTCGTAGTTGTAGCTCGTGGCGATGGTGAAGGCGGTGAACATGCGGACGTTGATGTCCGTCGGCAGGGCGTAGTAGAAGCGGCCCGCCGAAGCGTACAGCTTCGAGGTGCCGTCGCCCACGAAATCCCACGTCACGCCGATGCGAGGCGACCACTGGTTCGGCAGCGAGAACGCCTTGAAGGGTCCGGTGACTGGGGTCGAGGCCGTAGTAGCTCTCCGTGTCCCACCGCACGCCGAGGTTCACCGTCAGGGAGGGAACGATCCTCCACTGGTCCTGGAGGAACGCGCTGTAGCGCCTGGTCGGTGTCTCGAAGGGAGACTCGGGGACTGGCACGTAGTGAGACGCTGTCCCGGCCGCAAAGTAGTCGTGCTGATAGAAGACCGGCAGCGTCTTGCCCTGGCGGTTTGTGTACAGAGGGGCGTCGGGTTTGCACTTGCTCATCGCGTTGACGTTGCATGGACGGATGCCCAGACCGCTGTTGGCCCGTGTAGTAGAAGGCGCCGGAAGTCGAGTCGTTCGAGTAGTCGCCGCCGACCTTGATCTCGTGATTGCCAGGGTAGCCGGTAAAGGATCCCGCGTAGGCCTCCCGCCTGGACCAATTGTTCATTGTCGTCCCGAAGACGAACCCGAAGCCCCCGTACGCGACGAAGGATCGAGCCCGTCGGGGATTGGGTGAAGTCGCGAATGCGCGGCTCGTCGGCGCCCAGGGGCGTCGTCGCGTACCGGTCCCTGTGCTGCGAGTACTGGAACGTGAAGATGCCAGAGGAGCCGAAGAGCTGGTTCAGACGAGCGCCGTAGTCGGGGCCGCCGACCTTCTGAGTGCCGAGGTAGCTGGTCGGGTCGAGAGTGCTCGGAACCTTGAGGGCTCCGTCCTGGGTCTGCGCGTCCGAGAAGACGGTGCCGACGATGCTCGTTGCCGGGAAGGGGTTCACCGTGATCTTGCCCGAGTACTTGGACTGGACGACGCTCCTCGGAAATTGATATCCGAAGGTCTCCGTGTTCGTCGGGTCGAGCGTCTGGAGATTCTGGTCGACCTGCGCGCGGTCGTAGGCGCCGAAGAACCAGACCTTGTCCTTCACCATGAAGCCGCCGAGGTCGAGCCCCCACTCCTGTCGGCCGTCCTCGGAGAGGATGTAGTTGTTGGCCTGGGCGGCGCCCGTCCCGGAGTAGCTCGGCGTGTCGTACTGCGCGGGATCGCCGTTGACCGGGTCGGCTCGCATCCCGGTGTCGTTGTAGTAGCCGAACACGCCGCCATGGAACTCGTTGCCGCCCGACTTCGTGATGACGTTGACGATGCCGCCCGTGTTGCGGCCGTACTCGGCCTGGTAGCCGCCTGTCTTCACCTCGACTTCCTCGATGAACTCGGTGTTGATGTCCTTGCCCTGGAAGCCCTTGATGACATTGGTCGTGTTGATGCCGTCGATCAAGAACAGGTTTTCCGCCGAGGTTGATCCGTAGATCGAGATCGCCAGCGACCGGCCCTGGGTCTCGCCGAAGTCCGCCTGGACGCCGGGTTGGGTGAACACGACCTCGGCGTAGTTACGGCCGAGCGGCAGCCCCGAGATGACCTTGGCGGCGTAGGTGGTGCCCGTCGTCGTCGACGTCGAGTCGACCAGAGGCGCCTCCCCCGTGACCGTCACCTGCGCGGTCGTCGAGAGCGCGAGCGACAGGTTGACCGTCGCGGTCGCGTCGAGGGTGACGGTGGCCGTTTTCCGGGCCTCGCCCAATCCGGGAAGGCTCGCGGTGATCGTGTACGCCCCGGGCGGCACGGTCGGGAACCGATACGCGCCGCTGGCGGAGGTGGTGGCCGTGCGTGTGCCCTGGAGGCTCGGGCTCGCGATCTCGACGGTCACGCCCGGCAGCGCCCCGCCGCCCTGGTCGGTGACCGTTCCCTCCACCGTGCCCGTCGTTTGGGCTACCGAGACTGCCGCGAAGAACACGAGGACAGAGCCAAGAGCGAAGGAAAGACACCGCCCCCTCATGATTCCACCGTCCTTTCAGGACGAGATTCTATCCCTGTTACCACCCGGACCAGCGCCACCGCATGATTCGTTCGGATCAGAGGATCAATCAGGTCCTCCTGAAGCTGCCGAGTCCGCCTATCCCGCTTGAGTCAAATGCATCACGTGAGGTCTCTCCCCTCACAGACTGCCCGCTAACCAAAGGTAGGAGGATGTCCTTCTCCCTCGCAGCTCCCGTGAGGCGCGAAGGATCTCCGGAGCGAAGCGAGGGGCGCCCCGGATCGCGTCCGGCGGCGCGGACAGCACGCTGCGCCTGTGGCCGATGCCGGACCTCGACAAGCCTCCCTTGCACACGCTGCCGCAGGCAGAGCTGGTCGCGAAGCTGAAGTCGCTCAGGAATCTCCGCGCCGTCCGCGACGCGAAGGCTCCGGCGGGCTGGAAGATCGATGTCGGCCCGTTTCCCGGCTGGAAGAACGTGCCGGAGTGGAGATCAAAAGGAGATCTTGAGGGCCGCGCGGAAGAGCCTCGGGCTGGTGAACAGGGTGGCCTTGCGGTAGTCCGGGTTGTCCGAGCAGGGCGCACTGGCCGAGGCGGGGCAGGATCCGGTTCCGGGCTCGACACCGGGCTGACCGTAGTACGGGCTTGCCGGGTTGGTCACGAAGCTGCCGCCGGGGTTGAAGCCCTGATCGTACCTGGTGGGCGTCTGGCGGTTCAGGAGGTTGAAGAGGTAGACCATCGGGGTGATCGTCACCGGTCCGGCGTTCAAGTTGTAGCCGAGCGAGAGGTTCATTTCGTAGTCGGTCGGTGTGCGGCCATTGGATCCGCGTGTGTCGAGATATAGGCGTTGCGGGTAGCGGCCGTTGAACCCGCCGAGGCGTGAGGTCGGAACACCGCTGCGGACGTAGAAGCCGAGACCCGCGGACAGCCCGAACGGCGCGTTATAGACGGCGTCGATCCGAGCCTGGACGGGCCGGTCGAGTTCGAGGTTGCCGTACGCGTTGAGGGCGAACTGGTAGTAATCGTAGTCGGAGTTGATGCCGGGGTCCGTCTGTCCCGTGGCCTCGCTGATAGCGCCCGAGTAGTTGCCCCTGAGCGAGGAGTACAGGAAGGAGGCCTGGGCCCACAGCTGGTTGGTGAACTGCTTTCGGGCGGTCAGCTCGATGCCGCGGAAGAGGCGCCTGGCAGCTTCCGCAGGCACGCCGGGAAGACCGCATTGGCCGGCCGTCGGATCAAACGGATTGCCAGAGCCGTTGCAGGAGGCAATCCCGCCGCTCGCGGCCACTCCGTCCGAGCCGGGGTTGATGAGCGCGCAGCCGGTGCCTCGGGTCAACGGATCGTTGTAGTCGAGATCGCAGCGATCCTCGATCGTGCGGCCGAGGGTCCGGTAGGTGCCCTTGAGGCCGATGGAAAGAGTCGGGTCGAGAGCCTTCTCGACGCCGACCGTCAGCTCATCCTGATAGGACGCCTTCATACCCGGATCGACCGGTATGCCCGAGGCGTCGCCGCCGCGGAAGAGGTCGTCGCGCGGGGCCGCCGGATCCTGGACGGTTGAAACAGGATCGTAGTTGTAGGTGCTGACGAGGGAGAAGGCGGTGAACACCTGGACGTTGATGTCCGTCGGCAGGGCGTAGTAGAAGCGGCCCGCCGAAGCGTACAGCTTCGAGGTGCCGTCGCCCACGAAATCCCACGTCACGCCGACGCGAGGCGACCACTGGTTCGGCAGCGAGAACGCCTTGAAGGAGCCGGTGATGGGGTCCTGGCCGTAGTAGCTCTCCGTGTCCCACCGAACCCCGAGGTTCACCGTCAGGGAGGGAAGGATCCTCCACTGGTCCTGGAGGAACGCGCTGTAGCGCCTGGCCGGCGTCTCGAAGGGAGACGCGGCGACGGGTATGTAGCCAGACGCCGTCCCGTCCACGTATTGGTCGTGCTGATAGAAGACCGGCAGCGTCTTGCCCTGACGGTTTGTGTACAGGGGGGCGTCGGGTTTGCACTTGCTCGTCGCGTTGACGTTGCATGGACGGATGCGCAGGAGCTGTTGGCCCGTGAAGTAGTCGGCGCCGGAAGTCGAGTCGTTCGAGTAGTCGCCTCCGACCTTGATCTCGTGGTTGCCCGGGTAGCCGGTGAAGGATCCCGCGTAGGCCTCGCGCTCAGACCAATTGTTCTGTGTCGGTCCGTTCACGCTCCCGAATCCGCCGTACGCAACGGAGGTCGCGCCCGTCGGGGACTGGGTGTAGTCGTTGACACGCGGCTCGTCGGCGCCCAGGGGCGTCGTCGCGTACCGGTCCCTGTGCTGCGAGTACTGGAATGTGAAGATGCCAGAGGAGCCGAAGAGCTGGTTCAGACGAGCGCCGTAGTCGGGGCCGCCGACCTTCTGAGTGCCGAGGTAGCTGGTCGGGTCGAGAGTGCTCGGAACCCTGAGGGCTCCGTCCTGGGTCTGCGCGTCCGAGAAGACGGTGCCGACGATGCTCGTTGCCGGGAAGGGGTTCACCGTGATCTTGCCCGAGTACTTGGACTGGACGACGCTCCTCGGAAATTGATACCCGAAGGTCTCCGTGTTCGTCGGGTCGAGCGTCTGGAGGTTCTGGTCGACCTGCGCGTGGTCGTAGGCGCCGAAGAACCAGACCTTGTCCTTCACCATGAAGCCGCCGAGGTCGAGCCCCCACTCCTGTCGGCCGTCCTCGGAGAGGATGTAGTTGTTGGCCTGGGCGGCGCCCGTCCCGGAGTAGCTCGGCGTGTCGTACTGCGCGGGATCGCCGTTGAGCGGGTCGGCTCGCATCCCGGTGTCGTTGTAATAGCCGAACACGCCGCCATGGAACTCGTTGCCGCCCGACTTCGTGATGACGTTGACGATGCCGCCCGTGTTGCGGCCATACTCGGCCTGATAGCCGCCCGTCTTCACCTCGACTTCCTCGATGAACTCGGTGTTGATGTCCTTGCCCTGGAAGCCCTTGATGACATTGGTCGTGTTGATGCCGTCGATCAAGAACAGGTTTTCCGCCGAGGTCGATCCGTAGATCGAGATCGCGAGCGACCGGCCCTGGGTCTCACCGAAGTCCGCCTGAACGCCGGGTTGCGAGAACACGACGTCGGCGTAGTTACGGCCGAGCGGCAGCCGCGAGATGACGTTGGCGGTGTAGTTGGTGCCGGTCGTCGTCGCCGTCGAGTCGACCAGTGGCGCCTCCCCCGTGACCGTGACCTCCGCGGTCGTCGAGAGCGCGAGCGACAGGTTGACCGTCGCGGTCGCGTCGAGGGTGACGGTGGCCGTTTTCTGGGCCTCGCCCAATCCGGGAAGGCTCGCGGTGATCGTGTACGCCCCGGGCGGCAGGGTCGGGAACCGAAACGCGCCGCTGGCGGAGGTGGTGGCCAGGCGGGTGCCCTGAAGATTCGGGCTGGCGATCTCGACGGTCACGCCCGGCAGCGCCCCGCCGCTCTGGTCGGTGACCGTTCCCTCGACCGTGCCCGTC
This sequence comes from uncultured Acidobacteriota bacterium, assembly GCA_963741435.1. GTDB lineage: Bacteria > Acidobacteriota > Thermoanaerobaculia > UBA5066 > Gp7-AA6 > JAWOLE01. The sequence continues at coordinate 35,439 of CAVUIX010000022.1, forward strand.
GTCTGGGCGACCGAGACTGCCGCGGAGAAGAGGAGGACAGAGCAAAGACCGAAGAGGAGACACCGGCCTCTCATGATTCCACCGTCCTTTCTGGCAGAGATCTGGATCTTGTTAGCACGCGGGCCGGCGCCACCGCATGATCCGTTCGGATCAGCGGCAGTCAGGTCCTCCTAAGGCAGCCGAGTCCGCTCCCCGCTTGAGTCAAACGAATCACTTGATGCCTCTGCTCCCCTCAGAGACTGCCCGCGAGAAGGCAGAAGGATGTCCTTTTCCCTCGTGGCTCCTTGCTCATGAGTTCGGGGCGCGAGACCGATCGACGGAACGGCGGCCGGCTCTCGCTGCCGGAACGCCACGACGTCTTCCGCGAGGGACGAACGACCCTGGGCAAGCAGCATCGGGCGAATCGTGCTGACTCCGGACGGGCAGTCGTACACTTATGGACAGCGTCCCGAGTTCTCCAAGCTCTACATGGTCGAAGGACTGCGATGAGAATTCTTGATTTGTGATTGCTGATTTGTGATTGACGAGACTACTTCACGTCGTTACGCGAGGATGAGATCCTTCCCGCCGAGCGTCGCCTGGGGGGGCCGGGGTTGAGGAGCCTGGCGACGCTCGACGGTGAATTGCGGACCGCCTAGTGGGCCGTGCAGACCGAGCCGGTCATCTGCGCGATCCAGAGCCAGGGATCCTCGTCGGTGGGCTCGATCCCGAAGAACACAGCCGAGCCGTGGATCGAGATGGTCCCCGTCATCCCGGCAAACGAGCCGGTTCCCGCCACCACCTTTCCCTCCTCGCTGAACCCGCAAAATGCAGGCGTCGCGCCCCCAACGCACAAAAAGTGCGCGGCCATCGTGAAGCTGCCGACACCGTCGATCGTGTAGGTGAGGATCTCGTCACCCGCGAAGTTCAGGGACCCGTCGGGCTTCACGTGGCTCGGGTGGTCCTTGTAGCCGTTGTTCAGATCGACGAGGTTCGCAGGGAGCACCGTGGGGTCGTTGCCGAACGTCAGGTACGCCCGCCCGTACCAGCCGGGCCCCTGCGGACCTGCCATTTCGAAGTGCCCGCCGATGGTGCCCCCCAGGGCCATGCAGTTGCCCTCCGCGCGGGCCGGCGCCGCCAGCAGGACCGCCGAGGCGAGCAAAACGCATGAAATGACCGCAAACCGGATCCAATTCCTTGAGCTCATATCAGCCTCCTTTTTCTTGACGGGGCGCACAGTTACGTCGTCACTGGGCGCCGCAAATCTTGCCGTCTACCTCGCCGTTCCACCGCCCATGTATCCCATCGTCGGAAAACCACACGAGCCAGGGGCCCGAATTCGTGTTGCCTACTCGGTGCAGATCGAACCGCTCATGTCGGAGATCCAGAGCAGGGCTGGGCCGCGCTGCAGTCCCCGCCCGCAAACGGGCCGTGGATCGAGACATTCCCGGTCGCCCCGGCAAACGCACCCGTGCCCTCCTCCGGAATGAGTGTGCCCTTCTCGTTAAGGACGCAGGAAAGCCCCTCCAATCCGCAGACCGCCTCGAACTGGGCAGCGACCTTGAAGCTGCCGACACCCTCGACCGTGAAGGTCAGGATCTCAAAACAGGAAAATTGTCCGTTCATCGAGCCCGAATTTCCCGTGCCGGCAACCATTGTTCAGGTCAACGAGACTCGCCAAGGACACCGCAAGGTCATTACCGAATCTCAGATACGCGACCCCGTACCAGGCCGGCCCCTCCGGACCTGCAGGATCGAAATGCCCAGTGATGACTCCGTCCAAATTCTGACAGCGGCTCGCGGCTCGGGCGGGCGCCGCGAACAGAATCGCCGAGACCACAACGACGCATGAAATGATCGCAAACCGGGTCCAATTCCTTGAGCTCATATCGTCCTCCTTGTTTTGTCTCGGCAGTTGGACACCTAGGATTAGGATTTTGAGAGGCGAAGTCTCCAGGTTCGGTTCCCGATTCGTTCGGGTTTTGTTCTGGTGCGACAGTGCGCGTTGCATTCGGCGATTGCGTTCTCGACTCCGGCACGCGCGAGCTCTCACGCGGCGGTAAGAGCGTGCACCTGGAGCCGAAGGCGTTTGCCCTTCTGGAGCTCCTGATCGCCGCGCGGCCCGAGGCGATCTCCAAGTCGAAGCTTCAGGACGCGCTCTGGCCGAAGACATACGTCTCGGAGAGGAGCCTGGCGAGGCTCATCGGGGATCTCCGCTCGGCGATCGGGGACCGGGCCGAGGAGCCCCGGTTCATCCGGACCGTGCACCGCTTCGGCTACGCGTTCTGCGGTGAAGTCACGACAGGCTCCGGGCGCGAGTCAGCCTTTCACTGCCGGCTCGTCTGGGGAGACCGCGAGATCGCGCTCGCCCACGGGGAAAACGTTCTCGGGCGCGACCCCGAGGCGGCCGTCTGGATCGATCTCGACAGCGTCTCCCGGCGTCACGCCCGGATCGTGGTGGAGACAAGAGGAGGCGACACTGGAGGACCTGAGAAGCAAGAACGGCACTTTCCTGGACGGACAGAAGGTGACGTCTCCGGTGCGGCTTTCCAGCGGCAACCGGATCAAAGTCGGCGCCGCCTCCCTTGTCTTTCGTTGCTCTCGGGAGATGGGCACGACCCGGACCGAGGCGGTCTTGCCCGGGCGCTGAGTCAAACGCATCTGGCGGGAAGTTCCTCTTCGGTTCGTAGGCTGTCTGCCAAAAGGTCAGAAGAATGTCTCTTGCGTCTCAGGGCTCCGCAGGTCCCGGGGCAGAAGGGTCGCCGAATCGCCGGATGACGATTGGCCCCGGAACCCGGCTAGGGCCGTACGACGTGGTCTCGGCTCTGGGCTCCGGAGGCATGGGTAAGGTCTACCGGGCGCGCGACACGCGGCTCCACCGCGAGGTGGCCATCAAGGTCCTGCCGGCGGAAGCGGCCTCGGACGCCGCGCGGTTGAAGCGCTTCGAGAAGGAGGCGCGGGCGGCCTCGGCGCTCAATCACCCCAACATCGTGACGATCTACGCGGTGGACCGCGTGGACTCGACCACTTTCATCGTGATGGAGCTGGTCGAGGGCAAGACGCTGCGGGAGGTCCTGGCCGACGGGGCGCTGCCCACGCGCAAACTCCTCGCGATCGCCTCGCAGATCGCCGACGGACTGGCCAAGGCGCACGCCTCCGGGATCGTGCATCGGGACTTGAAGCCCGAAAACGTCATGGTGACCGCGGACGGGCTGGTCAAGATCCTGGACTTCGGGCTGGCCAAGCTCGCGCATCCGGAGAGAGAACACGGACAGCCGGTGGAGGAGGCGACGGTCTCCGAGCTGACGGCGCCCGGCATCGCGATGGGCACGGTGGGCTACATGTCGCCCGAGCAGGCCTCCGGGATGTCCGGTGGACTTCCGCTCCGACCAGTTCTCCTTCGGCTCGGTCCTTTACGAGCTGGTCACGGGACAGCGGGCTTTCCAGGGCAAGACGGCCCCCGAGACACTGGCCGCAATCATCCGGGAGGATCCCAGGCCGATTGCCTCGCTCGCGCCGGGAAGTCCCGCCGGCTCTTCGCTGGATCCTGGAGCGGTGTCTCGCCAAAGAGCCGAAGGAGCGTTACGCCTCGACGGAGGACCTCGCCAAGGACCTGCAAACCCTCCAGATCCATCTCTCCGAGCTTTCAACCCCCTCGGGCGGCGTGGCCCCGCTGCTCCGCGCCGCGCAGGAAAGCCCGCCTCGCGACGGCCCTCGTCGCGTTCTCATCCTGCTCGGAGTTCTCGCCGGCGGCCTTCTTCTCGGCCGGCGCCTTGGCAACCCTTCGCCGCCGTCGTACCACGAGGTGTCTTACAAGTCCGGCTTTCTGACGACGGCGCGTTTCGCGCCGGATGGCCGCACGATCGTCTATAGCGCCGCATGGGGAGGCGATCCCATGCAGGGATTCCTGAAGAGGCCGGAGAGCCCTGACTCGGTCCCATTCGGACCGCCCGGGGCGGCCGTCCTCGCCGTCTCGCCGTCGGGAGAGGTCGCGCTCGCGCTCGATTGCCGGAAGTCTCTCTTCAGGCGGTGCAGAGGGACGCTGGCGAAGATTCCGTTGGCCGGCGGTTCTCCCCGCGAACTCTACGAAAACATCCAGCATGCCGACTGGTCACTCGACGGATCCACTCTCGCTGTCGTCAGCGAGGTCCAGAACAAGAGCCGCCTCGAGTCTCCTCCAGGCAAGGTCCTCTACGAGACGACGGGATACGTGAGTGAACCGCGTTTCTCGCCCGGGGGCGACGCCATCGCCTTCTTCGACCATCCGATCGCGGGCAACGGCCTGGGGCTCGTCGCCGTGGTGGACCTCTCCGGGAAGAAGCAAACGCTCACGGCTGTCCTGGAGGCGGCTGGCGGCATCGCCTGGTCTCCATCCGGGAAGGAGATCTGGTTCTCCGCAAATGTCGGAGACTCCACCATCGCAATCCATGCCGTGACGCTCTCGGGAAAGCGGCGTCTCATCGCCCGGGCGCCCGAGAGTCTCCGGATTCACGACGTCTTTCGTGACGGACGAGCCCTGGTTTCGGAAGACACTTTTGAACAGAGTATCTTCGCCGTTGCGCCGGGAGAGACTCGCGAGCGAGACTTGAGCTGGCTCACGTTGTCCATCCCCACATCTCTTTCGCGGGACGGCAGAATACTCCTCTTTACCGAGCAGGAACCCGTGTATCAGGCCTGTCTTCGGCACACCGACGGGTCTCCGGTCGTCCGGCTGGGCGACGGACTTGCATATTCTCTCTCGCCTGATGGGAAATGGGCGTTGGTCCGACAGTTTCCGAAGATCGGTGAGGTCGCGCCGGCATCGCCTTGCGCTTACGTCCTGATCCCGACAGGCGTGGGCGAGCCTCGGCGCATCGTGTACGAAGGCATCGATGAGTGCAGCGGCGCCGACTTTCTGCCGGATGGAAGGGAAATCCTCTTCCTGGGCAGGCGCGGCCAGGAGTTCCGCTTTTATCGAGGTTCGTTGGAAGGAGGACGGCCGCGCCCGGCAACCCCTCTGGCAGCTAGACCTTTTGCCATTTCCTCCGACGGTCGCCGGTTGCTCGCCCGGAGCGACGGCGTACCCGCGGTCTTCTCCCTGGACGCGGGTCCGGAGGCTCCTCCGCGACCGATTCCGGGGGCGACCGCGGCCGATAGGCCGATTGTGTGGAGCGACGACGGGCGCTCGGTCTACTTTCAGAACTCAGCCAGAGTCTTCCGCGTGGACGTGGAGACCGGCCGCCGCACCCTGTGGAAGGAAATTGTCCCGAGCGGTCCCTCGGGAGCCACGATCGGGCGAATCCTGCTGACTCCGGACGGGAAGTCCTACGCCTATGGCCTTCACCGCGACCTCTCCAGGCTCTACCTGGTCGAAGGGTTGAAGTGATAGTGCGCGGCGCGCCGTGGCGCGCTGTCATCCTGAGCGCAGCGAAGGATCTGGTCCGTTTGACGAGGGCAGATTCTTCGTCGCTTCGCTCCTCAGAATGACAGGGCGGGTTCAGTCCTTTCGTGCGCACGATTGGCCAGGGGCACGGTCTTTGACCTGGAGATCTTTCGGTCGCGAGTCAGCAGCGGCGCCCGAACGGACGAGCGGAGTCGGTGGCGCTAGGCCCCGGCGACCTTGGGCAGATGCGTCATGGCCTCTTCGACCGCGTGATCGGGGTACTCGTAGTCCTCGAGGAGACCGTGATGAAAGCTCTGGTAGGCGGTCATGTCGAAATGTCCGTGGCCCGAGAGGTTGAACGCGATCACTTTCCTCTCGCCCGCCTGCTTGCAGGCAATCGCCTCGTCGATCGCGGCGCGAATCGCATGGGCCGACTCAGGGGCCGGGATGATTCCTTCGGCCTTCGAGAAGCGCACCGCGGCATCGAAGGTCTCGAGCTGCTTTGCCGCCCGGGCCTCGACATCGCCGTGCGCCACGAGGGCGCTTACGGTCGGGGCCATCCCGTGGTAACGGAGACCGCCGGCGTGGATCCCCGGCGGCATGAAGGTGTGGCCGAGCGTGAACATCTTGACGATCGGGGCCGTTGCCGCGGAGTCTCCGTAGTCGAAGGTGTATCTCCCTTTCGTCAGCGTGGGACAGGAGGCTGGCTCCACGGCGACGATCCTGGTCTTCTTCCCCTCGGTCAGGTTTCGGTGAAGGAAGGGGAAGGCGAAGCCCGCGAAGTTCGAGCCTCCGCCGGCGCAGCCAATGACGACGTCGGGATACTCGCCTGCCATCTCCATCTGCTCCAGAGATTCGAGACCGATGACGGTCTGATGCATCAGCACGTGTCCCAGAACCGAGCCGAGGCTGTACTTCTTCTTCCCGCCGCTCGTCGCGGCCACTTCGACGGCCTCGGAGATGGCGATCCCGAGTGAGCCATTCGAGTCGGGATCCTCCTCGAGCACTTTTCTGCCGAACGTCGTGCGGTCGGTCGGGCTGGCGAAGACTTCAGCTCCGAAGTTCTCCATGATGATCCGGCGGTACGGCTTCTGATGGTACGAGACCTTCACCATGAAGACCTCGAGGTCGAGTCCGAAAAAGCTGCACGCCATCGCCAGCGCCGAACCCCACTGTCCCGCGCCGGTCTCCGTGGTGAGCGCCCTGGTTCCCGCTTCCTTGTTGTAGAAGGCCTGCGCGACCGCGGTGTTCGGCTTGTGCGAGCCGACGGGGCTGACGCTCTCGTTCTTGTAGTAGATGTGCGCCGGCGTGTCGAGGTCCTTTTCCAGACGCAACGCCCGGCACATCGGGGTCGGGCGCCAGAGACGATAGATGTCGCGCACCGGTCCCGGGATCTCCACCCAACGCTCGGGCGAGACTTCCTGCATCACGATGTTCATCGGGAAGAGGACACCGAGGAAGTCGGGTGTCACCGGCTCCATTGTCCCGGGATGGAGGACCGGCGCCGGCGCGACCGGCATGTCCGCGTTGATGTTGTACCACGCCTTGGGAATGCGGGATTCATCCAGTAGGAACCTTCCGCGCTCGGCCATGCGGTCCTCCTGCGGGGATCGAGGTCGCGAACTATAGCGCAAGCTCTACCTGGCCGATGGACTGCGATGAGAATTTGTGATTGGTGATAGGTGATTGGTGATTGACGAGGGCTACTTCATGTCGTTGCGGAAGACCTTGCCGTCTTTCATGACGAAGGAGACCCGCTCGAGATCTTTGACGTCCTTCAGGGGATCGCCGGGGACAGCGACGACATCGGCGTAGGCGCCTGAGGCGATGACGCCCAGCTGACCGGACATGCCGAGCATCTCGGCGGCGTTGACAGTCGCCGTCTGGATCGCGGCCATCGGAGTCATGCCGAACTCGACCAGGTGCGGGAACTCCTGGGCGATCGGCTCGGTCCAGGGAAATCCGCCGACGTCGGTGCCGAAGGCGATCTTCACTCCAGCCTTCATTGCTTTTTGAAGCGACGGGCCGTGGAGAGCCACGCGCTTCTTGTCGCGCTTGCCCGCCGGCGTGTCAGGGGGCTCGTTGTGGGAGTAATAGACGCTCATCGTCGGGCAGTACCACGTGCCCTGCTTGACCATCTGTGCCACGGCCGCGTCGTCCAACTCCAGGCCGTGCTCGATCGAATCGCAGCCGCCGTCCAGGGCCCGGTGGAGGCCGACGCCGTTATAAGCGTGACACGCGACCTTCTTTCCCCAGCCGTGGGTCTCGTCCACGATCGCCTTGATCTCTTCCAGGGTCAGCGTCGGCTGGGAGACTAGATTGCCGGAGGCGTCGAGCCAGGAGCGGTGCGTCATGTAGACCTTGATCCAGTCCGCGCCGTTGTCCAGCTGCTCGCGCGCGGCCTTCCTCGCTTCGACCGGGCCGTCCACGATCTGGACGCCCTTGGGCACGGCGATCTCCGGCGCGTACCCCTCCAGCGGATAGCCGCCGCTCGTCGAGATCGCGCGCGTCACGACGAACATCCGCGGCCCGGGGATGTAACCGCCTTCGATCGCCTGCTTGATGCCCACGTCGCCGTATCCCGCCCCCTCGGTCTCGACGTCCCGGATCGTCGTGAATCCCTGCTCCAGGGCGCGCCGGGCGGAGACGGCGGCGCGCGCCGCGCGGAAGGCAAGCGGCTGCTTCAAGAGCTGGATGTCGTAGCCCCCCTCGGCGGGAACCTCCCCCTGCAGGAAGATGTGCGTGTGGCAGTCGATCAACCCGGGCAGCACGGTCGCGCGCGACAGGTCGATGACGGCCGCTCCCGCCGGGACCGGCGCCTTTCCGGAGTCGGAGACGCTCTCGATCCGGTTGCCGCGGACGACGATCACCTGGTCCCTGCGCGGCGCGCTCGCCTTCCCGTCGATCAGGACGCCCGCCCGGATGACAGTCACCGGCTGCGAGGAAGCCACAGCCGCGCAGGTGAAGAGGGCGGCGATCGAGAGTGCTCGTCTCATCTGGCAATTGAAAGATTGACGATTGAACGATTGACGATCAGGCACCCGTTCCCAATCATTCATCTTCAATCCTTCAATTTCACTGAAAGGAGAGCACTGTCCCCACCGTGCGGCCGTCCACCTTCTGCGGCCGGGAGAAGCGCTGGAGGACCCTGCCGTCCTTGAGCTTCACGGTGCCCGAGGTCTCCACGTCCCGCTTCGAGTGAAGCCCCATCACTTTCTTGGCGAAGTCCCCGGAGTCTTCGACGCTGTCGAGGAGGAACGCGAGGAGCCGGTCCTCGTCGCGCGTTGCGGTGATCTCCTCGGGAACCCGCCACATGTGGACGAAGCTCGCGTTGAAGTTGGAGATCTTGCCTCTCTCGTCCACGACGAGGATGCCCTCGTCGGCGGAATCAAGCGTAGCCCGCAGGAGGGAGAAGGACTTCTGCAGCTCCCGTTCCGACCGCTTCTGGCGCGTGATGTCCAGGGCGATGCCGATCACGCCCCTGATCGAATTGTCGGGATTGCGCAAGGGCTCGCAGTGCGACGCGTAGGTTCGGCCGCTCCAGTCCACCTCGAAGCTCACCGACTCCCCGAGCAGCGCCTTGCGGTGCGCCACGAGCGGCAGGAACTCCGGGTCGGTCGTCCGGAAGAAATCGAAAAGCGTGACGCCGACGAACTGGCCCGGCTTGTGGCCGAGGCCGGTCAGCCCGGCGCCTTCGGAAGAGGTCAGCCGCAGGTCCGTGTCGGTGGACCACAGGACGGCCGGCATCTGGCTGACGATGAGTTGGAGAGTCGTGTCCCGCTCGTCGATCGCCTCTTTCGCCTCTTGCCGCTCCCGTTTCAGGCGGCGCCGCAATTCCAGCTGCGCGACCACCTGGCGGGCGAGCGCCCGCAAGGCGTCCAGTTGCTCCGCCGTCAACTCCCTGGGCTTGCGGTCGATGACGCAGAGGGTGCCGAGCGCGTAACCCGTCGAGGTCAGAAGCGGGGCGCCGGCGTAGAAGCGAATGCCGGGCGCTCCGGTGACCATGGGGTTGTCCGCGAACCGCTCATCGGCCGCGGTGTCGGGCACGACCATCACGTCTTCTTCCAGGATCGCGTGGCCGCAGAAGGAGACCGCTCGCGGTGTCTGGGAGGTCGTCAGGCCGATTCTCGACTTGAACCACTGGCGGTCGGTATCCACGAACGATATGAGCGCTATGGGCGTATCGCAGATATGCCGGGCGAGCAGCGTCAGGTCGTCGAACTTCTCCTCCGCCTCCGTGTCGAGGATCTCGTACTCGCGGAGCGCTCCGAGCCTTTCCGGTTCGTTCTGGGGCGCGGTTGCTGGAATCATGACATCCGTCCTGTCGAGTCGGCGCGACTAACGGAATCATATATGGACTGGCTGGCCAGCCGGCCAGGAGCGCCCTACGGCCGGCGCGTTATCTGCCGGGGGTTGCGGTCGAACGGGAGGCCGGTGCGGCTTCCGCATGCGGTCTGCCGCGCGGACGGCCGGAGGTCCCCGCGGACCAGATGAAAGACGCCCAGAGCGCGGCGTTGACGGCGACCAGGAGGGCGATTGCCCACCGCCTCCACCGCCGTCGAATGCCGCTCGGCTCCACAGAGAGCTCCATGCTGTTAAACGAAGCCGGCTCCAGCCGGATTACGGCCGGTACGCGGGTTAAGATCGGTGCCCGGTGCTCGGGGGGACCCAACCAGGAACCGAACACCGGACACCAAACACCCGGGACGAAATCGGGCCTCGGCCTCAAGAAGGAGCACGAATGCCGCTGTCGAAAAAGTTCCTTTTCTGCGTTCTGCTGGCAGCCTGTACCGCGGCAAGCGCCGCGGCCGCCAACCCTCCAGCAAGACCCGAGCGCGTCACCTCGGTCGAGGGGATCACCGAGTACCGGCTGGGCAACGGGCTCTGCGCGTGCTCCTCTTTCCCGATCAGACCAAGCAGACGATCACGGTCAACATCACCTATCTCGTCGGCTCGCGCAACGAGAACTACGGCGAGACCGGGATGGCGCACCTGCTCGAGCACCTGATGTTCAAGGGCACGCCGAAGCACCCCAACATCCCCCAGGAGCTGACCTCTCACGGCGCCCGGCCCAACGGCACGACCTGGTTCGACCGCACCAACTACTTCGAGACCTTCCAGGCGACCGAGGAGAACCTGAAGTGGGCGCTCGAGCTCGAGGCCGACCGGATGGTCCATTCCTTCATCGCGAAGAAAGACCTGGATAGCGAGATGACGGTCGTGCGCAACGAGTTCGAGGCGGGCGAGAACGATCCGGTCGGCGTGCTCGACCAGCGCGTCCTCTCGACCGCCTACCTCTGGCACAACTACGGGCACGACACGATCGGGGCGCGCGCGGACATCGAGAACGTGCCGATCGAGCGGCTCCAGGCCTTCTGGAGGACCTACTACCAGCCGGACAACGCGGTGCTCCTGGTCGCCGGCAAGTTCGACGAGGAGAAGACGCTGGCGATGATCAACGCGACCTTCTCGCCGATCTCGCGCCCGTCCCGGACGCTCCCGGCGACCTACACCGCGGAGCCGACGCAGGACGGCGAGCGCTCGGTCACGCTGCGGCGCGTCGGTGACGTCCAGGCGCTCGCCGTCGCGTACCACGTGCCGGCCGGCTCGCATCCCGACGCCGCCGCCGTCGAAATCCTCGCCGAGGTTCTCGGCGACACCCCCTCGGGCCGGCTGCACAAGGCGCTCGTCGACGCGAAGAAGGCCACGTCGGTCTCGAGCTTCTTCCTCGACCTGAAGGAGCCGGGGTTCCTCCTCCTGCGCGCCGAGGTGCGGCAGGACCAGTCGCTCGAGGACGCGAAGACGACGATGCTTCAGACGATCGACGGCGCCGTCAAGACGCCCCCCTCGAAAGAGGAGGTCGAGCGCGCCCGCGCCAAGATCTTGAAGAACATCGAGCTGACCATGAACTCTGCGGACCGCGTCGGCCTGCAGATGAGCGAGTGGATCGGCGCGGGAGACTGGCGGCTCTTCTTCTTGAACCGCGATCGCATCCGCAAGGTGACGCCGGAGGACGTCGGGCGCGCCGCCGCCAGCTACCTCAAGGCCTCCAACCGCACGGTCGGCGAGTTCATCCCGACGGCCAAACCGGAACGTGCGGAGATCCCATCCGCGCCGGACGTGGCCGCCCTGCTCAAGGACTACAAGGGCGACGCGGCCATCGCCGCCGGCGAGGCCTTCGATCCCTCTCCGGCCTCGATCGAATCGCGCACGCTGCGATCGGCGCTGCCCGGGGGACTGAAGCTCGCGCTCCTGCCCAAGAAGACGCGGGGCGCGACGGTCGTGGCCGCGATGACGCTGCGCTACGGCGACGAGAAAAGCCTCGTCAACCGCGTGACGGCGGCGCAGCTGACGGGCGGCATGTTGACGCGCGGGACGGCCCGGCACACGCGCCAGCAGATCAAGGACGAGTTCGACCGGCTCCGGGCCCGCGTCTCGATCGGCGGCGGACCGACGCAGGCCGTCCTGTCCATCGAGACCACCCGTGAAAATCTCCCGGCGGTTCTGTCGCTCGCGGCGGAATGCCTTCGCGAATCCACCTTCCCCGCGGCCGAGTTCGAGACGTTGAAGCAGGAGACGCTCGCGTCGATCGAGCAGGGCAAGAGCGAGCCGGAGGAGATCGCGGGCACCGCCTACCAGCGGCATTTGAACCCCTATCCGAAGGGGGACGTGCGCTACGTCCCGACGTCCGACGAGGAGCTGGCAGAGGTCAAGGCGACGTCGCTCGAAGACGTCAAGAAGTTCTACTCGGACTTCTACGGGGCCTCCAACGGCGAGCTCGCGATCGTGGGGGACATCGACGCGAAGGCCGCCGGCAAGCTCGCCCAGGATCTCTTCGACAACTGGAAGAGCCCGCGCTCCTATGCCCGCGTTCCCGGCGTCTACCACGACGTTGCCCCGGCCCATGAATCGTTCGAGGCGCCAGACAAGGCCAATGCCGTCCTCTTTGCCGGGATGAACCTCGAGCTGCGCGACGACGATCCGGATTACCCGGCGCTGGTGCTCGGCAACTACATGCTGGGCGGCGGGTTCCTGAACTCCCGGCTCGCGGTGAGAATCCGGCAGAAGGAGGGGTTGAGCTACGGCGTCGGCTCCCGTCTCCAGGCGTCGTCTCTGGACAAGTCGGGCTCGTTCATGACATTCGCGATCTACGCCCCGCAGAACGCCGGCAAGCTCGAGGCGGCTTTCAAGGAGGAGATCGCCCGCGTCCTGAAGGATGGCTTCGAGACCAAGGAGGTCGAGGAGGCGCGTTCCGGCTGGCTCCAGTCGAGGCAGGTCTCGCGCGCGCAGGACGCCGCGCTGGCGCGCCTTCTCGCGCAGGACCTGTACCTCTCGCGCACGCTCGCCTGGGACGCGGAGATGGAAAAGAAGGTCGCGGCCCTGACCCCGGACCAGATCGTCTCGGCCTTGCGCCGCCACATCGATCCCGCGAAGATCACAATCGTGAAGGCCGGAGACTTCGCGAAAGCAGGATCACCCGCGCCTCAAGCGAAGTAGCGAAGGAGAGGTCATTCATGAAACTCTGGATTTCGTCGGCCGCCGTGGCCGGAGGGTGCCTCGCCGGTTCCTTCCTCGCGGGCGCCGACGCGAGGGAGGTCTCCAGGCCGCCTATGGCGAAGAAAATGACGCACGTCGAAGCCGTGCACGGGGACAAGCTCATCGACGAGTACTTCTGGCTGCGGGACAGGAAGAACCCGGAGGTGAAGGCCTATCTCGAATCCGAGAACGCCTACGCCGACGCGTTCATGAAGCCGACGGAAGCTTTCCAGGCGAAGCTTTACGAGGAGATGCTCGGCCGGATCAAGGAGACGGACCTCTCCGTCCCCTACCCGAAGGGGAACTACTTCTACTACTCGCGCACCGAGAAGGGAAAGCAGTACCCGATCTACTGCCGCAAGAAAGCCGGGGGCCCCGGGAAACCGCAAGGTCCCACGCCAGAGAGCCTTGAGGCGGCGGCGGAAGAAGTGATGCTCGACCTCAACGAGATGGCCAAAGGCGAGCGCTTCATGGCGGTCGGCGATCTCGAGGTCTCCGACGACGGGAACCTGCTCGCCTACACCAATGACAACGTCGGCTTCCGCGAGTACCGGCTCCACCTCAAGGACCTCTCGACGGGCAAGGACTTCCCCGAAACGGTTGAGAAGGTCTCCTCCGTCGCCTGGGCGGCCGACAACAAGACCCTCTTCTACACGGTGGACGACGCGGCCAAGCGCCCCTACCGCCTCTACCGGCACGCGCTCGGCGCGGATCCGAAGACCGACGCGCTCGTCTACGAGGAAAGGGACGAGATGTACCGGGTCAACGTCCACCGGTCGCGCAGCCGCAGGGTCCTCTTCCTCGTCTCCGGCTCCCACACGGCCGATGAGTGGCGCTACCTCCCGGCGGACAAGCCGGACGGCTCCTTCACGATGATCGCTCCGCGCGAAAAGGAGCACGAGTACGCCGTGGACCACCGCGGCGACCTCTTCTACATCCGCACGAACAAGGGGTGCCGCAACTTCCGCGTCGTCACGGCCCCGGTCGCAAGCCCGGGCACGGACGGGTGGAAGGAGCTTCTCGCCTGCCGCCCGGCCGTGATGGTCTCGGGCCTGAACCTCTTCGCGAATCACGCCGTCGTGCTCGAGCGCGAGGACGGGCTGCCGCGCGTCCGCGTCATCGATCTCGCGACGAAGGAGGAGCACCGCGTCGATTTCGGCGAGCCAGTCTACGCGGTCGGGCCGCAGAGCAACGAGGAGTTCGACACCCGGCTGTTCCGCTTTGGCTTTCAGTCCTTCACGACTCCGCAGTCGGTCTTCGACTACGACATGGCGACGAAGGAGCGCAAGCTCCTGAAACGCACGGAAGTCCTGGGAGGGTACGACCCCGACCGCTATCAGTCCGAGCGCCGCTACGCGACCGCGAAGGACGGCACGAAGATCCCGATCTCCCTCGTCTACAAGAAGGGCTTCGTCGCGGACGGCAAGGCCCCTCTCTGGTTGAACGGGTACGGGTCGTACGGCGCGCCCTCCTTCGCCACGTTCAACTCCAACCGGTTCTCGCTGCTCGACCGCGGCTTCGTCTTCGCCATCGCGCACATCCGCGGCGGCGGGGAAATGGGAAAGCCCTGGCACGACCAGGGAAAGATGATGTCGAAGAAGAACACGTTCACCGACTTCATCACGGTCGCGGAAAAGTTGATCGCCGACAAGTACACGTCCAGGGACCGGCTCGTCATCGAGGGGGGCTCGGCGGGCGGCCTGCTGATGGGCGCCGTCACGAACATGCGCCCGGACCTCTTCAGGATCGTCGTGTCGCGCGTCCCCTTCGTGGACGTCATCAACACGATGCTCGACGAGTCGCTCCCGCTGACGGTGGGCGAGTTCGAGGAGTGGGGCAACCCGAAGAAGAAGGAGGAGTACGACTACATCAAGTCGTACAGCCCGTACGACAACCTCGCGGCGAAGGCCTACCCGACGATCCTCGTCAAGACGTCCTTTGACGACAGCCAGGTCATGTACTGGGAGCCGGCCAAGTACGTCGCGAAGCTCCGGACCCTGAAGACCGACAACAACCCTCTTCTCTTCAAGATCAACCTGGCCGGCGGTCACGGCGGCTCCTCGGGCCGCTACGACCGGTTGAAGGAGCTCGCCTTCGACTACGCCTTCGTCTTTTCACAGCTCGGCATCGAACGGTGACGCCCGCCCCCCGGTGAGAGAATCTTCCAACTTGTCCATGTGGGCGGATTGAAGTGATTTACGCGGGAAGGCGGATGCGCCGGACGAGATCCTGGAAACGAGGATCCGTGCGCAGGGGATCGAAGGCCCGCTCGATCCCCAGGTAGACGAGGCGGCCCGACCGTTCCTCGTAGGCCTTCTCGAGCCACTCGAAGGCCTTGTCTCTCTCGTCGAGGCCGACATAGACGGCGGCCATCGCGAAGGCGGAGACGAACCGCTTCGCCGAGAGCGCGCGGAGATCCTCGAGAGCCTGCAGGGCTTCCGGGCGCCGGCCGGCCCGGGCGCAGGCGTATCCATGGAGCATGATCGGGTTGGGGTCGTCGGGCTCCAGACGCATCGCGGTTTCGGACTCGGCGATGGCCTGATCGAGAAGGCCTTTCCCCGTCAGGGCCAGGCCGAGGTAGAAATGCGTCAGACAGAAGTTCGGCTCGAGCTCGAGCGTCTGCTTGAGCTGCGCGATCGCGCGGTCGAACTGGCCCGCCCAGTATGACGACAGGCCGACATCGATGCCGATGGTCAGGTTCAAGGGATCGAGCTGCCGCGCCCGCTCGATCTCTTCGAAGGACTGCTCGAAACGCTTCGACACCGACAGAAAGTCGGAGTACCACTGGTGGCCCGTGGCGTAATTGCCGTTCAAGGCGATCGCCTTGAGGAACCTCTGCTCGGCCGCCGGGA
>CAVUIX010000023.1:0-92126 GCA_963741435.1 uncultured Acidobacteriota bacterium
CGGGCAGTGTGCGCGTCCCAGCGGCGGGCCAGATTCGGAGCGAGGCGCCGCGCGCCCTCGAGATCGTTCTTCTCGTCGAGGAGATGCCGGATCATCGCCGAGAGCTCGCGAACCTGCACGTGCTCGAGAAGCAGCTCGCGGTGGAGCCGTTTCTCGGCCGTCTCCGTCTCGGGTGGAGCGAGCTTGTGGCCCCCTGGCGGAGCGAGGATGCTCCGCTCTTCGGCGGCGGTGTGGACGCGGAGCGCTTCGTCGAAAACGCGAACGGCTTCCCGGGCTGCTCCGGTGTCGCCCGCCTGCGCCGCGCTCAGGAATCGGCCGAACAGGTCGTCCAGCCGCCGATGCTCCCGCATCAGATCCAACTGTTCTATGCCTTCGGGATCCATGATCCGATTTTTTCACGCCGGCAATCGCGGGAGAATGGAGATCTTGTGAGACCTTCATCGCGACTCTCCCTGATTGTCCTCTTGCTCGCCCTCGCCTGCCGCCGCGAGAGTGACCCCGTGCGCGCGACCCTCGACCGCGTCGTGAAAGCGGCGCAGTCCCGCGACGCCGCTGCCGTCGTCGAGAACCTGACGGGGGACTACCGAGACGCCGAGGGACAGGCCTCCGGCGACGTCGCCGCGACGCTGCGCCGCATCTTCGCCGCCTACGAGATCATCGATGTGCGGCTTTCCGACGTCGAGATCGACCGCGCGCCCGAGGCCGCCCGCGCCACCTTCCGCGCCGACTTCTCCGGCCAGCCGCGCAAGCTGGGCGGCCTCGACCGCCTCTTCCCGTCCGCCTCGGCCTACCGTTTCGACGTGCGCCTCGTCCCCGAAGGCAACCGCTGGAAGGTGGCCTGGGCGTCCTGGGAGGTCGTAGGTGATAGGTCGTAGGGCCGGGCCCTGGTCTTCCCTGACACCTGACACCTGATACCTGACACCTACATTCACTTGCCCGCCCCCTGCCCCTGTGTTAAGAAACGCCTTCCTCCGAAAGACGAAATGACCGAGGAATCGATCGGCGATGAGCTTCTCGCGGCCCTCGAGGTGGCCGTTCTCGAGGAGGACTCCGCCGGGACTCTGCGTCCGGTCGGGACCGTTCCGGAGTGGTTCCGCAGGTTTCGCCCCGCAGCCGTCTCCGCGCCGGAGACTCTCGGCAAGGCGCTCGGCTCTCCGTTCCTCGAGAATTTCCTGATCGACGCGGACGACTTCTGGAAATACCGCGGGCCCGGCCGGCTGCGGTCGGGGCTGTGGACGGAGGCCGGCGAGATGGGCACGGACTTCCAGCTCGAGGCGTCCGCGGTCTGCGTCGAGGGCAGAAGAATCCTCCTTCTCGCAATCCAGACACTCGTTCACGAGGAGAAGCAGGCCGTGCTGCAGAGAGCAAGGTCCAACAATCTGCGAAGGCGCGAGCGCAAGCGGGTGGAGAAATCGGGAGCGCGGTGAAGCGGCGAAAAGCGGCGGCGAGCAAGGCGCGTTCGAAACGAAAGGCGGGCAAGCGCATGATGACCACCGAAGATCAGAAGAAGAATCCCGGAGGGAACGGGCCGGGAACCGCGGCGGAACGCAAGAAGAGCGGAGCGCCCGAGGCGGCGGCCGCCGGGCCGGACGGAGCGGCCGGCGGAAATCTCGAGAAGATCCGCGACATCCTGTTCGGCTCGCAGGTCAACGACTTCGAGAAGAGATTCGCACGGCTGGAGGAGAGGCTCCTGAAGGAAACGTCCGACTCCCGGGCCGAAGCGAAGAAGCGGTTCGATTCCCTGGAGGCCTTCATCCGCAAGGAAGTCGAATCGTTGTCGGATCGCGTCAAGGCCGAGCAGGGAGAGCGGACCGAATCGGGCAAGGAGCTCTCGCGCGAAATCCACGAGGCCGCCCGATCGCTCGAGAAGAAGCTCGCGCAGCTCGACGACGTCACGACGAAGAACCAGCGGGAGCTGCGCCAGCAGATCCTCGATCAGTCCAAGGCGCTGACCGACGAGATCCGCAACCGGATCCGCGAAACCGCGACGGCGCTGTCGCGCGACATCAAGGAGCTTCGCGTCGAAAAGACCGACAGATCGGCGCTGGCGGGAGTCTTCACGGAAGCGGCGATGCGGTTGACCGGCGACTTGAAGCCGCCCGCCAAGGGATGATCTCCCGGCACGGCCGGTCATGGATGACGCTGTAAAGCCCGAGCCTGCCCCCGACGATCAGCTCTCCGAGCTTCGCGGGCTCCTGCTCGCGGCCGACGAGGCGGAGGTCGTCCGGCTGCAGCGGCGGCTGGAGGACCCGCAGAGCCGCGCCGAGGACGTCAGCCGCGTCCTGCCGGAGGCGATCACGATCCGGTCGCGGGAGGACCGGCAGCTGACCGACGCCCTCATGCCGACGGTGGAGGAGGCCATCGTCCGTTCCGTGCGCCGGAACCCCGAGGTCTTAGTCGACGCGCTCTTCCCGGTCATGGGACCGGCGATCCGAAAATCCATCGCCAACACGCTCGCGGAGATGCTCGAGTCGCTCAACACGACGCTCGGGCAGAGCTTCTCCGCTCAGGGATTCAAGTGGAGAGTCGAGGCGTGGCGGACCGGAAAGTCCTTCTCAGAGGTCGTCCTTCTGCGCACGCTCCTCTTTCGCGTCGAGCAGGTCTTTCTCATCCACCGCAAGACCGGTTTGCTTCTCCAGCATGTCAGTGCGGGAGGGGCCGGCGTCCAGGACACCGACATGATCTCCGGGATGCTGACGGCGATCAGGGACTTCGTGCACGATTCGTTTGGCGGAATGGAGGCGGAGGGGCTCCATGCCTTCCAGGTCGGCCAGTTCAGCGTCTGGGTGGAGCAGGGGCCTCTCGCGATCGTGGCGGGCGTCATCCGCGGGAACCCGCCGCGGGAGCTGCGCGGCGTGTTCACGGAAGCAATCGAGAAGATCCACCACGATCAAGCCCACGCGCTCGCGGATTTCCAGGGAGACGCCGCCCCGTTCGAGCGCAGCCGCGAAGACCTGGAAGCGTGCCTGAAGACGCAGCAGCAGGCCGGCACGGCGGGGGTTCGGGGCGGGCGCTCCCGCCGGCCGCTCTGGGCGGCGCTCGCGGTCGTGCTCGCGGCGCTGGGCCTGCTGGCGTTCTTTTCCGTGAGACGAACCCGGCGATGGGACGGCTATCTCGCGAGGCTCGGCGCGCAGCCGGGGATCGTCGTGTCGGCCGCCGGAAGGCGCGACGGGAAGTTCTTCGTAACGGGCCTTCGCGACCCGCTTGCGGCGGATCCCGCGGCGCTGCTCCCCGCGTCGAACCTTCGCCGGGAGGACGTGCGCGGCACGTGGAAGCCCTACCAGAGTCTCGAGCCGGAGCTCATCGCGGCAAGAGCGCGATCCCTTCTCGAAGCTCCCGGCTCCGTGACGCTTCGCGTGCAGGATGGCGCACTGATAGCCACCGGCGCGGCTCCGCACGCGTGGATCGCCGAGGCCGCGAGCCGCTGGCGGTCGGTTCCGGGCGTGGCGCGATTCGATGATCGCGGGCTGACCGACACGGACTCGAAGAGTTTCGAGGCGGCGCGCGCGGCGCTGGAAGGGAAGCTCATCCTCTTCGCGCGAGGCTCCTCCGAGCTGACTCCGGGCGAGACGGCCAAGCTCGCGGACGTCGCCCGGGATCTCTCGCGCCTGCCGGCGCTCGCGGCGGCCGCCGGCAAGGAGTTCCGCGGCGAGGTCGTCGGACGCGGCGACAGCGAGGGGACCAACGAGACGAACCTCGCGCTCTCAAGGCGCCGCGCGGAGCGCGTCCTCGCCGCCCTGCGCGACGGAGGACTCGAAACGAAGAACCTGGCCGTGGCCGGCGTCGGAGCGACGCAGCCGCTCCGGCAGGAACGCACCGAGGAGGACAAGCAGTTGAACCGAAGCGTGTCTTTTCGCATCGTCCCGGTCGAGCGATGATCCAGAAGAAGATCTGCATGCTGGGCGCGTACGCCGTCGGCAAGACGAGCCTCGTCTCCCGTTTCGTCAAGAGCCTGTTCTCCGACAAGTACCACAGCACGATCGGCGTGAAGGTGGACAAGAAACAGGTCACGGTGGGCGACGAGGAGGTGGAACTGCTGCTGTGGGACATCTACGGCGAGGACGAATTCCAGAAGATGCGAGCCTCCTACCTGCGAGGGTCGGCCGGCTACGTCCTCGTCGTGGACGGGACTCGCCGCGAAACGCTCGCCCAGGCCGTTACCATCCAGAGCCGCGCGCAGGAAACTGTCGGCAACGTCCCTTTCGTCCTCATGGTCAACAAGGCCGACCTGACGGACAAATGGGAGATGGACGACACCGCACTCGAGGACCTGTTCCGACGGGGCTGGCCAACCTTCAAGACCAGCGCGAAGACCGGAGCCGGCGTCGAGGAAGCCTTCCTGGACCTCGCCCGGCTGATGCTCGCGGGTTGACACCCCCGACCGCGTCCGCTACGCTCCCCGGTCCGCTCTTTTCCTCAGTAGCTCAACGGCAGAGCATCCGGCTGTTAACCGGAGGGTTGTAGGTTCAAATCCTACCTGAGGAGCCAATGACCTCCTTTTTGTCGGCCTTCTGGAAAAGGGCACGACTCCGCCGTTGCTCGATCTTTCCGATTCGAAGCTATCTCTTGAACGTCCAGTACCTGCCGCTTGCGGTATCCACTCTACGCAAGCCAAAGCGGTGGTCAGGCCTCTCACCGTTTCGTACCAGAGAGTACATGTCGGCCAGGACCGAGCGTGTTTCCGCGTAGTACCCATGGCCCACGATATTCGTATCGACTTCCGTCGCGTCGATTGTCTCGAGCCCCGGCACAACGACAAGGCTGTCTCCAGACTCGCCTGCTCTTGGATAGCCATGGATCTTCTTCGATGCAGCCAGGGCCTTGTCTCTCGAGGATGCGTACAACGTGACCGAAAGCCCGGACGCAACGAGGGCGGGAACCATGTCTCTCTTGAAGACCTCGGCGTCGATATCCGGGGCCGTGAGGATCACCTCACTGAGGCGCTCGCGCAGCGAGGGCTTCTGCGCCAGGACGGTTTCCAGAGCGCGCACCAGCCCCCTGTTGCCCATGCTGTGCGCGATCAGGTACACATGGTCGGCCGTGGACTTCGCAAAAAAGTCGTTGAGAAACTCCTTGAGGTGCACTTCGGCCCATTCGATATTCGACTCGTCCTCGATGTAGCCAGTCAGTGTTCCCTGCGACGGCCAACTAAAGAAGACGGGTGCCCCGTCAAACCCCAGGTCATAGGAAATCTGGGCGGTGCGCCGGGCAGCCGTGGCGAAAGAGACGTTGTACCCATGGACGAAGACAAAGGCATTGTGGTTCGCGGACCGCTGAACGCGCGACGCGAGGCGTTCGAAGAAGCTCTCCCGGTCGTGAACCTGAAGGGTGAGAAGAACGACATGCTTCTTCGGGTCTTCACTGAATTCGAGCCGCCAGATCGACGGGCTTTCCAATTGTCCAAGGCGGTGAACGCGGGGCACGCTCACGTCGCAGGCTCCGTATGCTACGGAGGACCGCGCGGCCCCGAAGACCATCGATGGCCGCCATTCTGAGGTCCGGTTCCTGTCGGTCGCGAAGAAGACGCGCACGATTGCCGCGTTGGTCTCGCTGGTGGAGGCGGCGGCACTCCCAACAGTGACGGACTCTAAAGTAGCCGCGGAGGAGACCGGAGGGGGCGGAGCGGCCGCGGAGGAGGCTGGAGGGGGCGGAGCGGGAGCCGGAGGCGGCGCGGGCGAAGCCGGGCTGGGTTGGGTCGATCCTGCCCGGCTTTCAGAGACTCGCGATAACTTACCGCACCCGGGCTGAAGGAGACCCCCCAGAAACAGCAGGGCGCACAGAAGGCGTCTCATGAAGCCTCCGCGGAGCTGGCACAGATCATACGCTCGTTAGCGATGGTCAACCGGGCCGCGGTGGCCGCCTGACTGCCCTGGCGTTCTGCGATCAATCTGACGCGAGAACGCCCGCACTAGATCGCACCCGTAGGAGAGCGCCGGCGGTAGCTAGCAACTCGTTCAGTCGAGTTTGCGGGCGGGGAAGTCCTGGACGAGGTGGTAGGTGAAGCCGGTGACCTTTCCGGAGGGGTCGCGCTGGAAGCGGAGCCTGGCCCAGTACATTCGATCGAGGCATTCTTCGGCGCTCACGGGATAGATGATGTGGACCTCGCCGCTCTCCCAGCGGGCTTCGAGGTAGTCGCCGCAGTCCTGCAGGACCAAGACCGCGTTGGGGCGTAGTAGTTCGCGGGCATCTGGTATCGGCCGGAGACGCCGGCGAACTGGCCGGGTTTCGGCTTGACCGGCGCCACGGGGCCGCTCTTCGCGGCTGGCCGTAGACGAGGGCAGCAATGTCACCGACGACGGGGTCCTGCGCCATCGAGGAGTAGCTGTTGGTCAGGACGACGATCGTCGTGCCGTCCTCCGGGTAGTGCTGGACGGCCGTGACGTAGCCGGGGCTGCGGCCGCCGACCGCAATCTGTCTGCGGCTGAATTGCTCGTCCTGCGACCAGCCGTAGGGGAACCCGGGCCGTTTCTGCATGACCTTCGCGAGCGAATCGGGTTTGAGGAGCGAGCCGCCGAACTCGGCGCGGACGAACCGCGCCAGGTCCTCGGTCGTCGAGACGAGAGATCCGCTGCCGGTCTTGCTCGACCAATCCACCCAGGGCGCGTTCTTCACGCCGCGGAAACCGTCGGGGACGGTGCCCGAGGCGCGGTCCTCTATCAGAGCGGAGGCGTCGCCGTCGTTTGACGTGCTCTTCATCCCGAGGCGGTCGAAGATGTTGGCCCTGAGGTAATCCCCGTAGCTCTGCCCGGATGACCTTCTCGACGATGTAGGCCAGGAGGTTGTAGTTGGAGTTGCTGTAGCGGGTCTTCGATCCGGGCTCGAAGTCGAGGGGCCTGGTCTTGAATTTGGCGAGGAGCTGCTCTGTCGTGTAGTGGACGCGGCCTTCCCCTTCGGAGAAATCCGCGTTGGGGACGCCGGCGGTGTGGGCGAGCAGACTGCTCGAGGAGAATCTTCCCGCCGTTGGGATAGTCGGGCAGGAACTTCGCCACGGTGTCGGAGGTCGAGAGCTTGCCCTGCTCCTCGAGCAGCAGGACGGCGGCCGCGGTGAACATCTTCGTGAGCGACGCGAGGTGAAACCGCTGGCGCGGCGAGTTGGGCACGTTGAGCTCGTAGTTCGCCATCCCGTACGCCTTGCTGAACAGGACGTCGTCGCCGCGCGCCACGAGGATCGCGCCGGGAAAGTTGTTGCCCTCGACGAAGGGGCGGATGTAGGCGTCGATCTTCGCGGCCAGCTTCGGGTCCGGCGCGGGGTGCATGGCCGCGGCGGACAGGCCCGTGGCGCCGAGCAGGAGGAGGACGCTGAGAACGCCCGCCTTCAAGGCGGGGAGCGGTTCGACAGGGCCATGCGTGTCGCGGTTGCCGGCGTCCATGTCCCCCTCCTGACCCATCAGACGCAGAGCCGCAGAGAAGGTTTCGTCCGGGACCATGGCTATCATGGTCGGCTCGGAAAGGAGAGACTCATGTCGAAGCACTCCTTCCGCTTTCGCCCTCGGGTTCGCTTTCCTCTTCGCGATCGGATCGGCCGCGGTCGCCGCCGAAAATGTGCCGGATGTCCTGAAGCGGCAGACGCAGGAGCTGGTTGACGCGATCGGCACCGGATCGGCGGCGGTCTGGGAGCGATACCTGGACGAGGGCGTCCGCTACGTGGACGAGAGCGGAACGGTGATGACGAAGAAGCAGATGGTCGACGGCACGAAGCCCCTTCCCGAAGGCGTCAGCGGCAGCATCAGGGTCACCGGCTTCGACGCCGTGGTGCACGGGGACGTCGCCGTCGCGACATACGTGGACGACGAGAACGAGGACTTCCATGGACACAAGCTCCACTGCCAGTACCGGACGACCGACACCTGGTTGAAGACTCGCGAAGGGGTGGCGCTTGATCGCCTCCCAGGTCCTCGCGCTGCGGACGGATCCGCCGGCGGTTGCGCTCGCGGCATCGCTCCGGGGCGAGTACTGCGGCCGGTACGCGCTGACGCCGGCGATCGCCTACGAGATCCGGTGCAACGGCGACGCGCTCGAAGGGCAGCAGACCGGACGGAAGGCCGAGGAGCTGCGAGCCGAGGCGCCGGACGTTCTCTTCGTGCCCGGCAAGCCCCGCTATCGGTACGTCTTCCTCCGGGATGCCGCCGGGAAGATCACCGGCTTCGCCCAACGCCGCGAGGCCTGGGACCTCGTCTGGAAACGAGCGCTTCAGCCCGGAACACCCTGATACCGCCTCTCCGGTCGGGCGAAAACCGGGCGAGCGACTAACGCCACTGCGCTTTCGTTTTTCCGTCGGTTCCGACGAGCCAGTACACGCGCTTGTCGTGTGACACCAGGAAGCCTTCCTCGCCCGCGCCGTGGAACTCGTTGATTTCCATCTTTCCCAGGGCCGCCTTCCAGATCTGGGTTCCATCCTCCGCCTTCAGGAGGTAGAGGGCGCCGTCGTCGCATCCCGCGAGGATTCCCTCGGGGCGCTCGACGACGAAGTTGACGGAATCCGGCAGCTTCTTTTCCCACAAGACCTTTCCCGTCGCCAGGTCCAGGGCAGCCACGGTTTTCTTGTCGGACCCTTTCTCTTTCCACCAGTTCACGAAACGGACCGACGGGAAAGCGGAAACGGCAAAGGAAAGGAGAACAGCGGACAGAACGAGCGACCGTCTCATGGCGTCACCTCCTCAGTACGATGTGGCGATGGATCCTCATCAGCCGGCAGGAAGGACGCGGGCGCCTTCAAAAGAAAGGTCGCGGTCGGTCCCCCAGACCTCCCTGATGTTGCGTTTCTGGAGAAAGACGAGACTCGAGGCGTCCACGTAGGTGAGCTTGTGGCCCCGGAGCTGCTCGAGTTTTCGAACCACGGATTCATGATGTTGCGGGTCGAGAGCGAGGAGCTCCAGACGCGGCAGATCAGCGAGAGCCAGCCGGAAGGTTCGAGCGGCCTCCTCGCCCAGGCGGTGAAGGAACCAGCCGTAGGCCTCCGCGACGACGGCGATCGAGGTGTACCAGCGCCGCGGCGGGTGGGAGAAGAGCCGGACGGCCGCGGGGTGATAGCCATCGCTCCTGTCGAGAAACGCGATGAAGATCCCGGTGTCGAGAAAGACGACGCGCGCTCGCCTCTCTTCAGGGGCGCGGCCGGCCGTAGACCACCTCGTTGACCGACCGACTGGCCTTTGGATCTCCGGAAGCGACAGCGCCCGCGTAGCGCATCCAACGCCTCCGCGGCTGGCCGCGTTCGTTCAACGCCACCGAGAGAGAGCGGCGCAGGAGCTCGGCGAGGGAGATGCCCCGGCGCCGAGCTTCCGCCTTGGCTTCCTTGTACGCGGCCTCGTCGAGCGAGATCTGGGTACGGATCATGTTATCACCATGCTCAAGCATGATAACACAATGATATCGGGCGAGATTAACGACCTTCCGATGCTGTCCGGAGGCGAGCCGCGAACGCGGTCTAGGCTTGACCGGGTCCGATGTTGGTGCGGCGGCGGTCGGGCAGGGAGCGGCGCTTCTGCGCGCGGCGCTGTCCCCGCCGCGGCGGCCAGCCGGGGAGCGTCATCTCGCGTTGCCCGGGTCTGCGGCGGTCGCCGAGGATCCTCCGGCCGACGCCGCGGCGCCTTGGACCCTTGCGCCTCTCTGTCGAGTAGGGGCTCATGTACTCAGCGGCGTCCTTCTTCATGAGGGACGCGCACGGCAAGGATAGCTCCGAATGACCGGGGGTCAATCGGCGAAATCGATCCGGACGCCCTTTCCGCCGCGCGCGGCCTTCTCGTAAACGATCGCCGCGGCCGCCGCGTCCTGAAGGGCCGTGCCCGTGCTGTCGAAGATGGTGATCTCGTCGGGGCGGGCGCGGCCGGGCTTCGTCCCGGCGGCGAGATCGGAGAGCTCCGCGTGGACATCCGACCTCGTCATCAGGCCGGCGTCGACGGCGTGGTGAAGCTCGCCGATCTCGGCGCATTGATCGAGACTGTCCACCACGACGCGGCCCTCGGCGAGGATCCGCGGGTCGAGCTCCTGCTTGTCGGCGCTGTCGGCCCCGACCGCGGCGACGAACGTCCCGGGCGCGATGTCGCCGGGCTCGAGAAACGGCTTGCGCGAAGGGGTGCACGTCACGGCGATGTCGCTCGCCCGGACGGCCGGCCCCGGCTCGGGCACGGCCTCGACGCGGATTCCGAGCTGCGCCGACATATCGGAGGCGAACTCTTCGGCGCGGGCGGAATCGGTGTCGAAGGCGTAAACGCGCTCCAGCCGGCGGACCCGCGCGAGCGCGGCGAGCTGGATCCGGCCCTGGTTGCCGCAGCCGCAGACCGTCACGACGCGCGCGTCCTCCCGGGCGAGGTGTTTCGCCGCCAGGGCCGTGGCCGCGCCGGTGCGCCGGATCGTGATCTCGATCGAGTCCAGGACGGCCAGCGGGTAACCGTTCCCGGCGTCGCAGAGGAGCACGATCCCCTGGATGTTCGGCATCCCGAACCGCTCCCGGTTCTGAAAGAAGTTTCCGTTGATCTTGACGGCGAAATACGGAGACAGCGCCGCGGCCTTGATGTGAAAGCCTCCTCCTTCCGCCGGCATGCCCAGGATCCCGGCGGGTGCGACCTCTCCCTCTCCGCGCCGGCGAAACGCGGCTTCGACCGCGGCGATGCATTCGTCGAGGCCGAGCAGCCCCGCGACGTCGCGGCGGGTGAGAATCAGCGTGCCGGCGGCCGTCATGGCGCGAGCAGCTCCTCCAGCGCCGTTCCCGGCGGGACCTCCAACGGCTCCTGTCCGCGGCGAAAGATCCGCGCGGGTTTTACTCCCCGCAGCACGACCGAGCTTCCTTCGACATGGAGCATCGTGCCTTCGCGCAGCCCCACGACGGGCTCGGGATTCTCCTCGTGGAACTGCCGGAGTCTCACCTCTCGCGTCTCGCCCATGTGGGTCGAAGCGGGATCGGCATCGAGATAGTGGGCGTTGATCTGGAAGGGGACGAGACCCAGCGCCTCGAGACTGGCCGGCTCGACGATCGGCATGTCGTTTGTCGTGCGGATCGTCGGGCACGTCACGACGGAGCCGGCGCTCGCCCCGATGTAGGGCATCCCCTCCTCGACGCGCCGGCGGATCGGCTCCAGGAGCGAACGTTCCTGCAGCGCCTGGAGAAGACGGAATGTATTTCCGCCGCCGATGAAGAGAGCCTCCGCTTTCGAGAGGGCCTTGCCGGCGTCCGGGGCTTGGTGGAGCGAGTCGAGGCCGTAACCCATCTTCTCCAACCGCCGGCGCGCCAGCCCGGCGTACGCGTCGCGGTCGAAGAGCGCATAGGGAACGAAGAGCAGGCGCAGAGGCTTTCCGAGAAACTCGCGGATCGCGTCCTCCGCGTGATCGAGGTATCCGCCACCGTAAAGGGTCGAATTGCTGATGAGCAGCAGGCGTCTCTTCGAGATCTCCATTCCGGCCTCCCTATCCAGAGTCTATCAGTTGACATATCAATCTATCAGCTGATATATGGCCTTCGGACCTTGACTTAGACCTTAAATCTAAGACTTCTCAATGGTCTCCCTCGCCCCCTGGCGCCGCCGGCTCGGCCTGGAGCGCCGCGTGGGCGCCCTGGCGGCGGGTCTGCTGGTCTATGGCTTCGGAGAGGAGCTCTGGTTCCGCTATCTGCCCGAGTACCTGCGGGTGCTGGGCGCTTCCGCCTTCGCCGTGGGCCTCTTTGGGACGGCAAAGGATCTCCTCGACGCAGCCTACGCCTATCCCGGCGGCGTGCTCTCCGACAGGCTGGGAACGCGCCGCTCTCTCCTGCTGTTTGGCTCTCTCACGACCGCCGGCTTCGCGGTCTATTTCTTCTGGCCATCCATACCCGGCGTCTTCTTCGGCCTTCTCCTCGTCCTGTGCTGGCAGTCGCTGGGATTGCCAGCGACCTTCGCCGTCATCGGCGAGGAGCTGGAAGGCGGCCGGCGGATCGCCGGCTTCACCGTGCAGGCGGTGTTGAAGAGAGTCCCGATCGTCCTCGCTCCCCCGCTGGGAGGATTGATTCTCGAGAGGTTCGGGATGAGACAGGGGATGAGGGCGGGATTCGGTGTCTCGATCGTGCTGTCGGTCGTGATGCTCTTCACGCTGCGGCGGGGATTGCGGAAGGAAGAAAGAGAGAGCGTGGCGAGGGTCGCGCCCTCACCCCGTTCCTCTCCCGGTGGGCGAGAGGGAGAGAGGCTCGCGCCGGCGCTCCGGCAGCTCTTGATCGCCGATTGTTTGATCCGGTTCTGCGAGGGAATGCCCGAGGTCTTCCTCGTGATCTGGGCGATCGAGGTCGTGAAGGTCTCGCCGTCCCGGTTCGGCCTCCTGACATCCGTCCTGATGGGAACGGCGATTGTTTCCTACCTGCCCGCCGCGGCGCTGGCCGGGCGCGCCGAGAAGAAGTGGTTCGTCCTGCTGACTTACCTGTTCTTCTCTCTCTTCCCGCTCGCCGTGTTCCTCTCCCGCTCGTTTCCGGCGCTCGTCGGCGCCTTCGCGATCGGCGGATTGCGCGAGATCGGCGAGCCGGCCCGCAAGGCGCTGATCGTGGATCTCTCCGATCCTCGAGCGCGCGGCCGCACGGTCGGTGTCTACTACGCGATCCGCGGCTTCTCGGTGGCGGGGGCCGCGGCTGTCGGCGGCGCTCTGTGGATGGTCAACCCCGCCTCGACCTTCCTCGTGGCGGCGGCTCTCGGGTTGGCCGGAACGGCCTGGACGGCGCTCTTTCTTCGCGTCCCGGGAGAGACGCCCGCCGCTTGACTTCCGCGGGAGCAACGCCCCGGTCTAGACTACGCCGGTCGATGAAGCCTCCGGCGGCTCTCCTGCTCCTCTCGCTGCTCGTGGCGTTTCATGCGCCGCTCGTGGCGGCCGCGTCCGACTCCGGAATGGATTGCTGCGCGGGCGGGATGACGGAGATGTGCTGCCCGCTGGCCGGCTCCTGCTCCATGCGCAGCTGCGGCGCCGATGAGCGGGAAGCGCTCCTCTCGACGATGAGCGTGTTCCTTCTCCCCGGCCCCGCCGCCCCGATGCGGCAGGCTCCTTCCTCGCTCGCACCTCCCGTCGAAGACTCCTCTCCTGTTTCCAAAGCCTCCCCGGTCCTCGATCCTCCTCCGCGCGGCTGACGCGGCCGTCTCCGCGTCAACGCAATCGAGCTCTTGAGCGTTCCCAGAGGAGGATTGCATGAGCTTCATCCGGCGGATCGCCCGCCTCATGCCGGCGATTCTGCTGACGGCCGGCTTCGCCCTTCCGGCGGCCGGTCAGCAGGAGAAGCCCGTGGATCCGGATTCTCTGGCCGGCGGCGCCGGCGGGAAGCTCGGTCTCGTGATCAACGGCTTCGCGTCCGGCAACTTCAACTACAACTTCAGCACCGACGAGAACAGCTTCGAGTCTTCCGTCCTCGCCGTATCGCTCTTCCGCGCGCTCTCGGACCGGCTCTCGTTCTTCGGCCAGGTGACCGTGAGCAAGGAGGAGGCGAGCCCCTTCGTGCAGGCGGCGGGCGAGGATGGGAACTCCTTTTCGACCGATATCGACAACCTCCAGGTCTCGTGGGCGGCAAACCCGGCGGGCGGCCTCTCGGTCGTCTTCGGGAAGTTCGACTCGCCGCTCGCGATCGAGAGAGACGACACGCCCTTGAATTACCTCGTCACACCCTCCTTCGTCTTTGGCTTCGGGCGCCCCGTCAAGTTCACCGGCTTGATGGCGCGGCAGACCTTCTCGCCGAAGTTCGAGGGGTACGCGATCCTGGCCAACGGCTGGGACGTCGATTCCGACAACAACCACGCCAAGACCGGCGCGCTCTACGGAATCTGGAGTCCGTCGCCGATCGCGCATTTCGGCCTGGGAGTGATCCACGGGGCCGAGAAGGACGACCGCACCGGCGACCCGCGCACGACCGGCATCGCCACGATCCTCGTCCAGCAGAGCGACTCCTGGGTGTGGGGCGACGAACTCGTCTACGGAAGCGAGCCCCATTCCGCGACGGACGGCGGCACGGCGAAATGGTTCGGCGACATGCTCTTCACGCACCACCGGCTGAGCAAACACTGGGCGCTCTCGCTGCGCGCCGATTACCTCGACGACATGGGAGGGTCCCGCACGGGGCAGCGGCAGGTCCTGCAGTCCTACACGCTCTCGCCCCAATACCTGATCGGGGGCGGGTTCTTCGGCCTGTACCGCACGCTCGACCGGACGTCGCTGCGGATTCCGGAAGTCGCGGTGCGCCTCGATATTCGATACGACCGGTCGACGGAGCACGTGTTCGCCTCGAAGACGGACGAACCGCGGCGGGACAACTGGCTTGCCTCTTTTCAGGTCTTCTACGTCTTCTAAACGGCCGGAGCGACTGAGGAGATCCGACGATGGGCAAACTTCCGCAGAGTCCTCTCGAGGTCCGGCTGGCCGTGACCCTTTTCCTGGGACTCCTGGGCATCGCCGATTTCTTCGGGGGATGGCAGGTGCGGAACTTCGCCGCGTTCACGCCGCGCGGCGTGGCGGCCACGGTGGCGCCGGAGGAGCATCACGCCATGGCGATGGAGTGCTGCACCGTCACCTCGACGCAGGAAAGACCGGTGGAGCCGGCGAGCCTCGATCACCCGAGCCATCGCATCACCCGGGATCTCCTCGTCCAGGACACGCATGTTCACGTCCCCGTTTACGCGATGACCGCCGCGTTCCTCGCGCTCGTTCTCTTCGGCCTCCGGCTCTCCTCGCGAGTGAGGACCGGCCTCGTGCTGTTCGCGTTCGCCGCGCCCTCTCTCGATTTCGCCGGCCTCTGGGGCGCTCACGTCGCTCCCGATCTCGGCGCGGTCTTCGGCGCGCCTCGCGGTCTGGCGGCGGATTCTCGATGGGGATCTGCTACTGCGATCGTGTTCTTCATCGCGATCGTCCAACTGTGGTTCGTAAAGGAGAAGACCCATGCGTAGAGCGTTCCTGACGCTCGCGGCGCTCCTGTGTCCGCTGGCGCTCGCGGCTCACATCACGCCCAACGTCTCGCTCATTGGCCGGGGAGAGTTCCTGAAACAGAGCCTCCCTGCAGCGACCCGCTTCTTCGAGAAGGAGATGATGATCTCCCGCGGCGACGGCGCCGCGATCCGAAAGGCGACCGGCTGGGCTCCCTCGGAAGAGGACACGAAGGTCTACGTGGGGCGCGACGCGCAGGGCCGGCTCGTCGGCACCGTCATCTTTCTGTGGATCTCCTCGCAGCACGGTCCCCTCGGCATCGGCGTCGCCTTTCGGCCGGACGGCGCCGTGGGCCGCGTCGCGGTCACCGACGTCGGGAGCGAGCCGGTCGTCTGGGTGCGGCCGTTGATCGACGGGGGAGGCATGGCCGCCTTCGAGGGACTCGCCGCCGGCGCGGCTCCCGATCCTTCGCGGGTCGCTCCCCAGGTCAACGGCTCGATGAACCGTTATTACGCCGGCGTCATCGCCGACGGCGTGGCCCGCGCCCAGGCGATCGAAAGGGTCATCCTGCAGGCCGGGTCCTGAAAACCAAGCGGAAGAAGATCTCGTTCGCGGCTGTTGCGAGGACCGCGAAGAACTGACGTCATGAGACAACGCGCGTGGACGAAGGTCGTGATCCTGATCCTGGCGGCGGCCGTCTGCGCGGGCGTGTCGAACCTCGCCGCCTCGAAAGAAAGAAAGCTCGCGTGGATCGGAAGTTACCCGCGGGCGCTCGAGACCGGATCCGGTGTCCGCCGAGCCCGCTGCCGCGCCGCCCGCCGCGACGCAGGCGCCCTCCGCGACGACTCCCGTCCCGGCGCCGGCGTCCGGAGTTTCTCCCGCCTCTCCCTCCGCGACTTCCAGGACCTTTCCTCCGCATCCCGACCGCGCCTCGGTCGAAATCTCGACCGACGACGCGGAGGTCCTCTACAGGCAGCAGCGGCTGTTTCTCGACGCCCGGCGCAGCTCCGTGTACGCCGACGGGCACGTCGCCGGGGCGCGCAACTTTCCCGTCTGGGAGTCGGACATCGCCGACCGCGTCAAGGCGTTCTTCGAGGAGGGACTCGATCAGAACGCGCCGATCGTCATCTACTGCAGCGGCGGGGACTGCGAGGACTCGCACATGCTCGCCGAGAAGCTCTACATGGTCGGCTTCAACGCCCTCTTCGTCGACAAGGACGGCTTCCCGGCCTGGCAGAAGCGCGGGCTCCCCGTGACGAAGGGTCCCAAGCCGTGAACTGGTTCACGCACCCGTGGCTGTCGATCCGCGTCCAGATCGGGCTCGGCGCGATCTTCGCGGTCTCCGCGCTCCCGAAGATCGCCGATCCCCCTTCCTTCGCCCACATGATCTACAACTACCGCCTGGTTCCGGGGGCGCTCGTCAACGCGTTCGCCCTCGTGATGCCCTGGGTCGAGATCCTGGCCGGGCTCGCCCTGATCCTGGGCCTCTGGCGCCGGGAAGCGGCGATCGTCGTGGGTCTCCTGGTCCTCGTCTTCATCACGGCGATTGGATTTAACCTCGCGCGCGGTCACGCGGTGGATTGCGGCTGCTTCGACGTTCACGCCGCGGGGAAGAGCCGCGAGGAGCAGCTCGCCGACATGCGGTGGGTCCTCGTGCGCGACATCGGGATCCTCCTGATGGTCGTCCAGGTCCTGGCGGCCTCGCGGAAGGAAAGAAGCGGGTCGGTCCGGTAGTGCGGCGTCTCGGGATCCTCCTCGCGGGACTCCTCTGGGCGGGCTCGGCAGCGGGCCGAAGAGCCTGCCGCCGCGCTCCGCTTCGAGCTCTCCTTCCCGGAGAGCGTCCGGAGCCAGCCGGCCGACGGGCGCCTCTTCGTCGTGATTTCGAAGGAGGGCGACCCCGAGCCGCGCCTCCAGTTCGGCAAGGAAGGAGACCAGTACCGTTCGACCCCTTTCTTCGGCCAGGACGTCGAGGGATTGAAGCCGGGCCAATGGGCCGCCGTCGGCGGCGGGGCGCTCGGGTATCCGATCGCGCGGTTGGCGGACATCCCGCCCGGCGATTACTTCGTCCAGGGGATGCTGAACGTCTACACGACGTTTCACCGGGCGGACGGGCACACGGTCAAGCTCCACGCCGATCAATGGGAGGGACAGGTCTTTCAGATCTCTCCCGGCAACCTCTACAGCGAGGTCCGGAAGGATGCACCTGGACCCGCGCCGCGGGGAAACCGTCCGCCTGACGCTCGGCAAGAAGATCCCGCCGGTCGAGATCCCGGCCGACACCCGGTACGTCAAGCGCGTGCGGTTCCAGAGCGCGCTTCTCTCGAAGTTCTGGGGACAGCCCATCTTCGTCGGAGCGACGGTCCTCCTTCCGCGAGACTACGAGAAGGAGAAGGAAGTCTTCTACCCGGTCAACTACGAGCAGGGGCATTTCGCGACCGACCCTCCCGGCGGCTTCGGCGAGAAGATCGAGGTTCCCGCCGGGGCGACCGAGCGGCAGAAGGCGCGGGCCCGGGCGCGCGAAGAGTTCACGAGGGCGTGGCTCTCCGACGGCTTCCCCCGGATGCTCTTCGTCACCTTCCAGCATCCGACGCCCTACTACGACGATTCCTACGCCGTGGACTCGCCCAACAACGGGCCGTACGGCCAGGTGATCATGACGGAGCTGATCCCGTACATCGAAGCGCACTTCCGCGCGATTCGAGAGCCGTGGGCGCGGCTTCTCTCGGGCGGGTCCACGGGAGGCTGGGAGTCGCTCGCGCTCCAGGTCTTTCACCCCGATGATTTCGGCGGCACTTTTTCCGCGTGCCCCGACCCCGTGGACTTCCACTCCATGCAGATCGTCAACATCTACGACTGGGACAACGCCTGGCACAAGGACACCGGGTTCCTGCGCGTGCCGCTGCCGGGGGAGCGCGACACCGAAGGGGTCGTCCGCTCGACGATGGAGCAGCAGTTGAAATACGAGCGGGCGCTCGGGCCCGGCGGCCGTTCGGGCGAGGACTGGGACTGCTGGCAGGCCGTTTACGGGCCGATCGGCAAGGACGGGTATTTCCAGCCGCTCTTCGATCCGGAGACCGGAGCGATCGACAAGAGCGTGGCGGCGTACTGGCGGGAGCACTCCGACCTGACCGCCTACCTCCAGAAACACTGGAGCGAGATCGGGGGCAAGCTCGCCGGAAAGATCCACATCACCGCCGGCGAGATGGACACCTACTACCTGAACAACGCCGTCCATCGCCTGGACGACTTCCTTCGAACAACGACGAACCCTCCCTGGGGAGGAACGATCCTCTACGGCCCGCGAAAGCCCCACTGCTGGGCGGGCCCGTTGTCTCAGGCCGAGCGGATCAAGCAGATGGCCCAGTACGCCGCCGCGCACGCGCCGAAGAATTCAGATCGCGCCTGGTGGCGCACTGAGTAGTCCAAAGTCCAAAGTCCAAGGTCCAAAGTAGTCGAGCCAGGCACGCCCGGGGCTACCTTGGACTTTGGCCTTGGACCTTGGACTCGCGCGCTACTGCGCGCGAATGTTCGCCACGAAGCACTGGTGGACGAAGTCCGGCGTGAAGCGCTTGACGACGGCTTCGGAGAGGTCTCCTTCCTTGATCTCCTGGAAGTCGAATCGGATGGAGCCGTCCGAATCGACGGTCGCGAGCAGATACCCGTAGGTGTTCGTCTTCGCTTCCTTCGCCTGGGCGGCGCCGGGCGGCAGGGCGTAACGAACCGCGCCGGCCGTGCCGACGATCCAGCCCGGCAGGACGCCTCCGTTGGCGCGCCAGTAGGGTGAATCGAAGATCCCGCTCATGTAGAAATGGGAGTGGCTGGCGAGGACGTAGACCTTCTTGCCGGCGGCTTGCGCCTTGAGGAGAGCGGCATAGACGCGGCGGCCGCTCTTCTCCCCCTGCGCCCAGTCGCTCATGCTGTGGTCGGAGGCGAGGCTGTCGGGCAGCGCGGCATGCATGCCGGCCACGATCGTCGTCAGGGCGGGGTCGGTGGCGTCGCGGGCCGCGAGCTTCTCCAGCCAGGCGACCTGCTCCGAGTCGAACTGGTCGTTGGACGCGTTGTCGAGAACGACGAAGTCCACGCCGTTCTGAATCCAGTGATAGTAGGTCTTGAGCCGGTGGTCCTTCGGGTTGTCCTTCAACCGCTGGCTCTGGATCGGCGGGGCGTTCAGCCAGTCGGCGAACTGCGCCAGGAACTCGCCGCGCGACTTGGGAGCGACGAGCTCATGGTTCCCGATCGCCAGAAACACCGGCATCGCTCCGAA
Source organism: uncultured Acidobacteriota bacterium (assembly GCA_963741435.1). Taxonomy (GTDB): domain Bacteria; phylum Acidobacteriota; class Thermoanaerobaculia; order UBA5066; family Gp7-AA6; genus JAWOLE01. Next base: position 19,115 of record CAVUIX010000023.1, read on the forward strand.
GGGCACGATCTGGTTCTGGATGAAGTCGTCCCAGGCGAGCTTCTGGTAGTCGGTGATCGCCAGCTTTCTCGCCCCGCCAAAGACCAGGCGCTGCTGGAGGATGTCCTCGTCGAAGTCGTAGAGCGCGCGGAAGTCGCCCAGGTGCCAGTAGAACGCCGCGCCATTCGAAACCGCGCCGGCGGCGACCGCCGGCATGACCACGTCTCCGCAGTTTCGTGAGTCGCCGCTCACGGCGAACTTCCAGGGTGCCGCGGGAGCGGGCGCCGGCGCCGCCGCCGTCGCGCACGACGCGCACGAGAGGAAGAGCAGCGCCCCGAGGGGAAGGTTGCGCAAACTCCGCTTCATTTCCGGATTCCTTTCGGGGCAACGATAGCAGGCTTGACACGGCCAGACCTCACATCTATAGTTATCGATCTATGAAACAGACGGATCTCGTCCCCGTCTTCAAGGCGCTCGGAGATCCGACACGGCTGAAGATCCTGGACCTTCTGCGGTCGCGCGGGAAATCGTGCTGCGAGCTGATCGCCCGGGAGGAGCGGGGGCTCTGCGCCTGCGACATCGAGAAGGCGGTGGGGCGTGTCGCAGACGGTCATCTCGTACCACATGGATTTGCTGCGCCGGGCAGGTCTCGTGGAGGCGGAGAAGCGCGGGCGCTGGGTGTTCTACCGGAGGAATGAGGCCGCTCTGGCGGGGCTCGCGGAGGCTGTTTCCAAAGCGGTCTAAAAAAATTTGGATTGATAGATCAATCATTCGCAATCTATCGAATGGAGGCCAACATGTCGGAAGCGAACTTGAAGGACGTCGTCAGGCAGAAGTACGGTGAGGCCGCGAGGCGGGCCTCCACGGGCGGCCAGAGCTCCTGCTGCGGCCCCGCGGCGTGTGGCTGCGCCGATCCCATCACGTCGACCCTGTACGAAATCTCGGACACGGCCGGGCTGCCGGCCGAGGCGGTCGCGGCTTCACTCGGCTGCGGCAACCCCACGGCGCTCGCGCAGCTCAGCCCGGGCGACATCGTCCTCGACCTCGGCTCCGGCGGCGGCATCGACGTCCTGCTTTCCGGCAAGCGCGTCGGTCCCTCGGGCAAGGTCTACGGCCTCGACATGACGGACGAAATGCTCGCACTCGCGCGCGAGAACCAGCGGAAGGCCGGCGTGACGAACGTGGAGTTCCTGAAGGGCGAGCTGGAGGACATCCCGCTGCCGGACGCCTCGGTGGACGTCATCATCTCCAACTGCGTCATCAATCTCTCCTCCGACAAGGATCGGGCCCTTCGGGAGGCCTTCCGCGTGCTGAAGCCGGGCGGCCGGTTCGCCGTCTCGGACATCGTCGTGCGAGGCGAGGTGCCGGCGGCCCTCCGGAAGAGCGTCGAGCTGTGGATCGGGTGCCTGGCGGGCGCGATGGAGGAATCCGAGTACCGCTCCAGGCTCTCGGCCGCCGGCTTCGCCGACATCGAGATCGTTCCGACGCGGGTCTACACCTCCGAGGACGCCCGCGACCTGCTCCTGGACGTGGGCGCCGCACCGGCGGAGGTGGACGGCAAGTTCATGAGCGCGTTCGTCCGCGCGACGAAGCCCACGAAAGGCTGAGGGCCGATGAGCGACGCCGGGGCGCCGAAGCGACTCAGCTACTTCGAGAGGTATCTGACGCTCTGGGTCGGACTCTGCATGGTTGCCGGCGTCGCCCTCGGAAAGCTCCTCCCGGGAGCAACGGACGCCATCCGGAAGCTCGAGTTCGGCGAGGGAAGCCAGATCAACGTCGCGATCGCCGTCCTGATCTGGCTCATGGTCTACCCGATGATGCTCAAGATCGACTTCACGAGCATCCTGGGCGTTCGGAAGAAGCCGAAGGGCCTCCTCGTGACGCTCTTCGTGAATTGGCTCGTCAAGCCATTCTCGATGGCCTTTCTCGCATGGCTCTTCTTCAAGCACGTCTTCTCGGGCCTCATCTCGCCGGCCCTGGCCGATCAGTACATCGCCGGCGCCATCATCCTGGCGGCGGCCCCCTGCACGGCGATGGTTTTCGTCTGGTCGTACCTGACCGACGGCGACCCGGCCTACACGCTCGTCCAGGTCTCCGTGAACGACCTCGATCATGCTCGTCGCTGTTCGCGCCGATCGTCTCGTTCCTCGTGAGCGGAGCGAGCAACCTGACGGTACCGTTCAAGGTCCTGATCTACAGCGTCGATCACGTTCATCGTCATCCCGCTCGTGCTGGGGACCCTAGCGAACGCTCCTGCTCCGCGCGAAGGGCGTCGAGTGGTTCGAGAGCCGCTTCCTGGCCTTCTTCCACCCGATCACGGTGATGGCGCTCCTCGCGACGCTCGTCCTCATCTTCGCCTTCCAGGCCGACAACCTCCTCGAGCACTGGTTCCACGTCGTCCTGATCGCCATCCCGCTCCTGATCCAGGTCTACTTCAACTCCGGCCTCACCTACGGCCTGATGAAGCTCCTGAAGGTTCCGCACTCCGTCGCGGCTCCCGGGCGCGCTCATCGGCGCGAGCAACTTCTTCGAGCTGGCGGTGGCGACCGCCATCGCTCTCTTCGGCCCGGGCTCGGGGGCCGCGCTCGCCACAGTCGTTGGCGTCCTCGTGGAGGTTCCCGTCATGCTCTCCGTCTGCGCGTTCTGCAACCGGACGCGGCGCTGGTTCAGCAGGCGGCGAAGCTGGTGGCGGAAGGAAGAATCGCATGTATAGCCGCGTCCTCTTCGCGACCGACCTCTCCGAGGCGTCGGACCTCGCCCTCGACTGCGTGGCCGGCTGGAAGAACCTGGGCCTGTCGAAGGTGACGATCGCGCACGTCCATGCGATCCGCTACGTGGGAGGAGCGGAGGGCCTGGAGGATAGCCTGCGGGCTGACCACGCCCCGAAGCTCGAGCGTCAGGCGCAGCGTTTGCGCGATGCCGGCGTGTCCGCATCGTGGAGGCTGGAGTTCGGCGTGCCGTACCTCGACATCGAGAGCATCGCCCGCGAGGAGGGCGCCGAGGTGGTGGTGCTCGGCTCGCACGGCGCCTCGTGGATCAAGGAGGTCTGGCTGGGCTCGATTGCCGACGCCATCCTCCGCCACGTTCAGCTTCCGGTGATGGTGATCAAGGTGAACCGGATCCTCGCCCTGTCCTGCGGAGCAATGCAGCGAGTTCTGCGACTCTCTCTTCGGTAAGGTCCTCGTCGCCACGGACTTCTCCGTCGCCAGCGAGGCCGCCATGGCGTTCGCGCGCCGGCTGGCGCGCGCGCTCGGCCGGACAGATCCGCGCTTGTTCACGTCAGGAGCTCAGCCGGATCTTCCCGCATCTCGCTAGCCGGCTGGACGAGTTCAACTCCGAGGATGCACGGCGACTCGAGAAGCTCGCGGTCGAGCTCCGCACTGCCGGTGCCGGCGAGGTGACGACGGAGATCCTGACCGATCACGCGGTGCGCGGCATCCTCGCGTTAATCGAGAGTTGGCAGCCGCGCCTCGTCGTCCTGGGCCGCCACGGCAGGGGCAAGGGGGGACGCCAGCTCATCGGCTCCACGTCGCACGACGTCGCGCGGGAGAGTCCGGCGCCCGTCCTGGTGGTCCCGGAAGGTTAGAGAGATGCCGGTTTCCAAGTTCGCTTGCAAGGATTGCTAGAAATGGTCATGAGGCAGCCCGGCCTCCTCTTCCTCTGCGTCGCCAACTCGGCGCGGAGCCAGATGGCCGAGGGGCTGGCGCGGGCGCGGTTCGGCGACGCGGTGAACGTCCAGAGCGCCGGCTCGCAGCCGTCGCGCGTCAACCCGCTCGCGATTCGCGCGATGGCGGAGATCGGGATCGACATCACGGGCCAAACCTCGAAGGCCGTGGAGACGATCGACCCGGCCAGCGTGAACACCGTGGTCACCCTCTGTGCTGAGGAGGTCTGCCCCGTTTTTCTCGGCAAGGCGCGGCGGCTCCACTGGTCGCTCCCCGACCCTGCAGCCGTCGAAGGAACAGAGGACGAGCGTCTGCGCGTTTCCGTGAGGTCCGGGACGAGATCCGGCGCCGTCTCCCCGAGCTTCTCCCGGAAACCGAATCGGCAAGGAAGCCGTCATGACGCGAATTGAGGTCTTCGATCCGCCCAATTGCTGCCCGACGGGTGTCTGCGGACCCGAGGTCGACCCGGTGCTTCCGCGCGTCGCCGGGGACCTGGCCTGGCTCGGGCGCTGCGGAGTTCACGTCGCCCGGTTCAACCTGGCGCAACAGCCGGAGGCGTTCGCCGGAAACCCTGTCGTGCTGAAGGCGATGAAAGATGGAGACGGCGCCCTTCCCTGGTTCTCGTCGAGGGGCGTCTGGTTTGCCGAGGCCGATACCCGTCGCGCGAGGAGCTCGCCGCTTGGGCGGGCCTCGATGCCGCTTGCCGTCCGGAGAGGCCGCTTCTCCCGTCGCTGACCCCGATCCCGAGCAGCGATTCTGGCACTGGATCGGACCGCGATGGCTGAGGCTGCTGAGGCTCCGGCCTGGGGCCTGCGCTTTCTCGACAGGCCGACGCGGTTCCTCTTTTTCACCGGAAAGGGAGGCGTCGGAAAAACGTCACTTGCCTGCGCGGCCGCCGTAGCGCTGGCCGACAGCGGGTCCGCGTCCTCCTCGTCAGCACCGATCCGGCATCGAACCTCGACGAGGTGCTGGGCGTCCGGCTCTCGGGCGAAGCGACGGAGGTGCCTGGAGTCTCCGGCCTGGACGCGCTCAACATCGACCCGGAAGCCGCGGCCCGCGCCTACCGAGACCGGGTGATCGGCCCTCTCGGGGCGTCCTTCCGGAAGCGGTAGTGACCCAGATAGAAGAGCAACTTTCAGGCGCCTGCACGGTTGAGATTGCCGCCTTCGAGCAGTTCGCCGGGCTGCTGGGCGACGAGGCGGCCGCCGGGCCGTATGCGCACGTTCTCTTCGACACCGCTCCCACGGGACACACGCTCCGCCTCCTCACCCTGCCGTCGGCCTGGGACGGCTTCCTCCGGGTCAACACCACGGGGACGAGCTGTGTCGGGCCCCTGTCGGCACTCTCCGACCAACGGGCGCTCTACGCCGCGGCCGTTCGGGCCCTCGAGGACGGCTCGAGAACCACCATCATCCTCGTGACACGGCCCGAGACGACGGCGATGCTCGAAGCCGAACGGACGAGCGCGGAGCTGCGCGCGCTCCGCATCCGGAATCAGCGGCTCGTCGTGAACGGGGTCTTCCGGCCCTCGGTTCCTGACGACCCCGTCGCGTCGGCTCTCGCGAGGCGATCTCGGGAGGTTCTCGCCGCGATCCCTGAAACGCTCGCCTCCCTGCCGCACGAGGAAATCCCGCTTTTCGGGTACGACCTCGTGGGTTTTTCCGCGCTTCGCGCGCTGGCAGGCGGACCTGCGCCGCCCGGGCTCGACGACACGTCGGCAGCCGATGCGCTCCCGCCGGACGCGGGGCTCTCGCGGCTCGTCGACGAGATCGCTGCGCCGGGCCGCGGGCTCGTGATGGTTATGGGGAAGGGGGGCGTCGGGAAGACGACCGTCGCGGCCGCGATCGCCGTGGAACTCGCCCGGCGTGGTCTTCACGTCCACTGACGACGACCGACCCCGCCGCGCACGTCGTGGCGACGGTCAGCGAGGACATCGACGGCATGACTGTCGGGCGGATCGACCGGAGGCGGCGACCCGGGCGTACGTCGAACACGTCCTCGCGACGTCCGGGGCGGGTCTGAGCGGATGCACGGGCGCTTCTTGAGGAAGATCTTCGTTCACCTTGCACGCAGGAGATCGCGGTCTTCCAGGCGTTCTCGCGGACGGTCGCCGCGGCGCGGCGCGGATTCGTCGTTCTCGATACGGCCCCGACGGGTCACACGCTCCTGCTCCTCGACGCCGCAGGGTCGTATCACCGCGACGTCATGAGGACGACACGAGGCGGTCCCGGACGGCTGGTCACGCCGCTGATGCGTCTCGCGATCCGGTCTATACGAAGGTGTTGATCGTGACGCTGCCCGAGATGACGCCCGTTCTCGAGGCGGATCGGCTGCAGAACGACCTCCGCCGCGCCGGGATCGAGCCGTTCGCGTGGGTGCTCAACCGGAGCCTCGCGGCCGCGGGACCGAGAGATCCCGTGCTCAGGCAGCGGGCCGCGGCGGAAGCGGCGCACGTCAAGCGGGTGGTCGGGAGCTCGCGGGCCGTGTCGTCCTGATCCCGTGGCGCCCGGAAGCGCCCGTCGGGGCGGACCGCCTGCGACGCTTGTCGGCTGACGGAACTCACACGCGGAGTCCATCCGAGGCCTTGACGGAGACCGAAAGGGGAGGAACATGGAGAACCAACGCCTGCGCGTCCTCTTCATCTGTACCGGAAACTCCGCGCGATCCCAGATGGCGGAAGCTCTGCTTCGCCAGCTGTCCGGAGGACGTATCGACGTCTTCAGCGCGGGCAGCTCCCCGCGCTCCGAGATTCATCCGATGGCGCGCCGGGTCCTGCGCGATATCTACCGGATCGACACTTCCGGTCAGTACCCGAAGTCGTGGGATCGATACCTGAAAGAACCCTTCGACTTCATCATCACGGTTTGCGATCGCGCGGCGGAGTCCTGTCCGGTCTTCCCGGGGGACCCGGAAAGGATCCGCTGGAGCTTCCCCGACCCGGCGGAGGTCGCCGAGAGCGAGGAAGAGCAGCGTCGTGCCTTCGAGCGGACCGCAAGCGATATGGCAAGCCGATTGCGGATCTGGCTCTCTCTTCCCCGCCTTCGGGCGGCGCGCGAAGGGGCCTGATCGGTCGACCCGCGGCCTTCGGCCGCGCACACTCGATGGCGGCGATCGGCGGAAATGATGCAGACGAACCATGGCGAGCAGACGACTACATTTCGTAATATAACGAAATGACAGAATCACGCCTTTCCGCCGTCACCACTGCCGCCAAGGCCCTTGGACACCCGGCGCGCTTGCGCGTCCTGGCGATGCTCTCCGGCGGGCCTCTCTGCGTCTGCCAGATGGCCGCCGTCCTCGCGGCCGCCTCCTCGACCGTCTCCGAGCATCTGCGGGAGCTCAGGCGGGCGGGCCTCCTCGTCGAGGAGAAGAACGGCAAGTTCGTCTCGTACCGGCTGGCGCCATCCGGCGACGCGGCCCGCTGGGTGCAGGTTGTCCTGGCGGGCCTGGCCGGCGACGAGGTCGCGGCCGCTGACGCCAAGCTCGTCAAGAGGTTGCGGCGGGTTCCGGTCGAGGAGTTTGCCGCGTCCGGACGCCGGCTTCCGGCCGCGCCGGCGTCCAGTCCTCGGCGCCCGCACGGGGAAGCGTGAACGGAAATGGAACAAAGGAGAGAAGCCATGAAGGTCAAGGTTCTCATCTGCAACTGCAAGGGGCTCTGCCCGTCGTTCAAGAACGCGGACATGAACACGCTGCCGTTCGAGCTCGAGTCGGAGATGGACATTCAATACAGCGTTCTCCACCCTCAGCTTTGCGGGCAGGGGGGCAACGCCGTGCTCAAGGACCTGCTGCGGGAGACCGCGTCGGACCCCGAGACCTACGTCGTGGCCGGGGCCTGCGCCCCGGAGGCGCAGTACAAGCTTTTCAAGAAGGTCTTGCGCGACGCCGGCTTCGACGAGAAGCGCTTCGTGCCCGTGGACATTCGCGGGACGGACAACGATGGGATCGTGAAGCGCCTCCAGGACAGAGTCGAAGCGCTCGCCCTGGAACGCGAGGGCGTGACCGCTTGAGCCGGACACCGGCGCCCGGAACCCCAAGAGAGAGACGCGAGACATGACGGTGGACATCCCGAGGGAGCAGGATCGCCTGGTTCCCCACGATCGACTACGGCCTCTGCACCGCGGACCGGGCGTGCCTCGACTTCTGCCACAACGACGTCTTTCACTGGAATGAGGCCGAGGCCCGCGTCGAGGTCGTCAACCGCGACAACTGCGTCCTCGGCTGCACGAGCTGCGCCCAGATCTGTCCGGTCGAAGCCATCTCGTTCCCGGACAAGGAGGAACTGCGCCAGACGCTGCGGCGTCTGCGCGCGGAGGTCCGCCGGGGCCAGGCTCTCTCTGATCCGCCGCCGGCATGAGACTCGAGGAGACATGAAAGAAGGGAGATCGTCATGGAAAACGCCCCCCACAGGAAGATCGAGGTTCTCGGCCCGGGCTGCTCCCGGTGCAAGGAGACGTATCGCGTCGTCCAGAACGTCGTCGCGAAGGAGCAGCTCCCCTTCGACGTGGAGAAGGTCGAATCGATCGAGCGGATGGTCGAGCTGGGACTCATGGCGACGCCGGGGGTCGCTATCGACGGCAAGGTCGTCGTCTACGGGCGCGTCCCGAAGGCCGATGAGATCCGCGCGATCCTCGCGAATTCGTGAAGGGCTCCGGAGCCAGGAGGTCGTGATGGAGGCGCCGAGCACCGGTTCGAGCCTTCCTTCGCGGGACTCGGCCGAGTCACTGACCGCTCCCGCGGCGAAGGGCCTGTCCCCCTGGCCGCGGTGCTGCTTGGCCTGGGCGCCGTGGCCTGCTGGCTCGCTCTCTACGTCAACCTGAGCCGGATGGCGCGGTGGCTCACGTACACGCTGCTGGGCCTTCCCCCGGCGACCCACGTTTCCTCCGCGGTCGAGTTCTTCATCTTCGAAGTCCCGAAGGTCTTGCTCCTGCTGGCCGCCGTGGTGTTCGCGGTCGGCATCGTCCGCTCCTACTTCACCCCGGAGCGGACGCGGCGGATTCTGGCCGGCACGAGCGAGTCCGTCGGCCTCGTGCTGGCGGCCCTCCTCGGCGTGGTCACGCCGTTCTGCTCGTGCTCCGCGGTGCCGCTTTTCCTCGGGTTCGTCACCGCAGGCGTGCCGTTGGGCGTGACGTTCTCTTTCCTGATCTCGGCGCCGATGGTGAACGAGGTTGCTCTCGTGCTTCTGTTCGGGCTCTTCGGCTGGAAGGTGGCCGCCATCTACATGGCGACGGGGCTCCTCATCGCGATGGCCTCCGGCTGGATGATCGGGCGTCTGGGAATGGAGGATCAGCTGGAGTCCTGGGTCCGCAAGGTCCGGAGCGGCGTCAGCGGCGAGCCGGACGTCGCCCTCGGCTGGCGGGACAGAATTCGCTTCGGCTTCGACGCGCTTCGCGACATCGTGGGAAAGGTCTGGCTCTACGTCGTCGCCGGCATCGCCGTCGGGGCTGCGATCCACGGATGGGTCCCCACGAACTTCATGGCGTCGTTCATGGGCAAGGACGTCTGGTGGGGGGTTCCGGTGGTCGTGCTGATCGGCATTCCGATGTACTCGAACGCCGCCGGCATCATTCCCGATAGTCCAGGCGCTGCTCGAGAAAGGCGCCGCCCTCGGCACCGTTCTGGCGTTCATGATGTCGGTGATCAGCATTTCGACGCCGGAGGTGATCATCCTCCGCAAGGTTCTGCGGCCCAGGTTGATCGCGGTGTTTGTCGGAGTCGTCACCGTCGGCATTCTTCTCGTCGGATTCCTCTTCAATGCGCTCCTCTGAAAGGAGGTCCCGGATGAAGCTTCGCGCCCGCTCGGTCGTTCGCGCCGCTCTCCTTCTCTTCGTCGCAGTGACCTGTGGCTTGTTGGTCGCGAAGGAGTTTCGGCGAGCCCGCGAACTTCGCGCGACGGTGAACCCGGCCCGAGTCGCGCCCGCGGCGGCCGGAGCGGAGGTTGTCGTCACCTACTTTCACAACACCAACCGGTGCCCTTCCTGCCTGAGGATCGAAGAGTTCACCGCCGCGTCCATGACGGAATCGCTTGCGGCCGAAATGGCGGAGGGACGCGTAGCCTGGCGTGTCGTCAACGTCGACCTGCCCGTGAACGCCCACTTCGTCGGCGACTACGGTCTCTACACGAAGTCGGTGATCGTCTCGGATCAGCGCGGCGGCCGCGAGATTCGGTGGAAGAACCTCGATCAGGTCTGGCATCTCCTCAATGACCCGGCGGCCTTCCGGGCATATGTCGAGCGGGAGGTTCGGGCCTATCTGGAGAGCGCGTGAACGCGGAATGGGCAATGGCGGTCGGCGGGGCGCTCTGGCTGGGGATCCTGACCTCGGTCAGCCCGTGTCCCCTGGCGACGAACGTCGCCGCGCTCTCGTTCCTCGCGCGGCAGGTTGGCCGTCCCTCTCGTCTCCTGGCTTCCGCTCTGATGTACACCGCCGGACGCGCGATCGCATACACGGCCGTCGGCGCCGTCACCGTTTTCGGACTGCTCTCGGTGCCCGGTCTCTCCCAGTTTCTCCAGCGGCACCTCAATCAGATTCTCGGACCCCTCCTCGTGCTCGTCGGGATGCACCTGCTGGGTCTCGTCAATTTCGGCTTCTCCACCCGGGCGGGAAACCAATCGCTCCACCGGAAGGCCGCCGAACGAGGCCCCTGGGGCGCGCTTCTTCTCGGCATGCTCTTCGCGCTCTCGTTCTGCCCCGTTTCCGCCGCGCTCTTCTTCGGAAGCCTTCTCCCCCTGTCAATCCGGTTCAGCTCACACGTCGTTCTGCCCGGCCTCTTCGGGGCCGGCACCGCTCTGCCGGTCGTCCTGATCGCGCTCGCCGGAGCGTACGGGGTGAAGGCCACGCAGCTCGCGGCCTCGCGCGCCGCGTCGGTCGAACGCTGGGCACGCCCGGCGACGGGACTGTTGTTTGTCGGTGTCGGCATCTACCTGTCGGTGCGTTTCGTTTTCCTTGCGTGAGGACTTGAAAAAGATGAACACCAAAGCACTCTCTGTCGGATTCGTCGGCGGCGGCCGGATCACCGCCATCCTCCTTTCCGCCCTGGCCCGGAATCCGGACGCGGCCGCGCGGGCCGTCGTGAGCGATCCCGATCCGGAGGCCCGGCGCCGGCTTGTGGCACGGTTCCCCGGGATGGCGGTGGGCGCCGACAACACGGAGCCTGCCCGACAGGACGTCGTTTTCCTGGCCCTCCACCCGCCGGTTCTCCGGAAAGCGCTTCCGGAAATCGCCAGCGCCCTGACGTCCTCCGCGATCGTCGTGTCGCTCGCGCCCGTCGTGACCATGGCCGAGCTTTCCCGCCTGCTCGGGGGATTCGGCCGCCTCGTGCGGATGATTCCCAACGCCCCTTCGCTCGTGGGCGACGGCTTCAACCCGACCGCTTACGGCCCGGCCCTCGAGGCCCGGGACCGGGCGCTTCTCGCCGGGATCTTCTCGGCCTTCGGGAGATTCCCGGAGGTCGCGGAAGAGAAGCTCGAGGCATACGCGGTGCTGACGGCCATGGGGCCGACGTACCTCTGGTTCCAGCTCGAGGTCCTTCGGTCGCTCGCGACCTCGTTCGGCCTGACCGGAGAGGAAGCCGAGGACCGGTCTCGCCGCGATGGCCCACGGGGCGATACGCCTCCTCCTCGAGAGCGGACTCCCGTTCGCGGAGGTGGAGGACACGGTTCCCGTCAAGCCCCTCGCCGACGATGCGCCGGCGATTGCGAATGCCTACCGAACGCGCCTGGTGCCCCTTTACCGGAAGCTGACGGGGAAGGCCGCCGCTTGAAATCGACCCAGGCAGCAGAGCCGCGCGGCGGTTGGGCTGGTTCTGTGCGTGCTCCGGGCATCCACAGCATCCGGCGAGGAGCTGACCCTGACGAGACGCCTGGAAGAAGCTCCGCGCCGAAACCCGAGGATCCGGGCGGCGAGTCTCGGCGTCGACGCGGCGTCGGCGGTGCCGGAAACCGCGGAGACGACCACGCGCTCGGGAGACGGCGCGATGGACGCGCGGCTCTGGGCAAGCGCGGGGCTGAACACGGCGATCAGCGCCGCGGAGGTCCTGGGGGGCCTCGCCTCGGGCAGCGTGTCTCTCCTCTCCGACGCCGCGCACAACGCCAGCGACGTCATGGCCGTGGTCCTGGCGCTCTGGGCCAGGCGGCTGGGACGCCGCCCTGCGACCGCCCGGCACACGTACGGCTTCCGGAGGGCGGAGGTGATGGCCGCCCTCGCCAACGCCGTCACGCTGATCGTCGTGACCGCCCTGATCGCCCGCGAGGCCGTGCAGCGACTGCTCCACCCCGAGCCGGTGGCTCGCGGCCTGATGCTCGCCGTTGCTCTCGCCGCGTTTGCCGCCAACATCGCCTCCGTCTTCCTGCTCCGGCGGCACCGGGAGCAGGACGTGAACGTGAGGAGCGCGTTCCTCCACATGGCCCAGGACGCCCTCGCCTCGCTGGCAGTGGTCGTGGCGGCCCTCCTGGCCGGGACCGCGGTAGGGCCGTGGGTCGATCCGGCCGCGGCGCTGCTGGTCGGCCTCGTCGTGCTCCGGAGCGCCGTCTCCCTCGTCTGGGAGACGGTCTCGACGCTGCTCGAGGGAGCTCCGGCGGGTGTTGACGTCGAGGAGTTGGCCGCGAGCGTCGCGAAGTCCTTCGGCGAGGGGCGCCTGCACCACGTCCACGTCTGGCAGGCCGGCCCGGGCCAGCTTCTCCTCACGGGGCACGTCGCGGTAGGCGCCGAGGAGAGCGCGAAGGGCGTCGAGGGCCTGCTCGGAGAGATCAAGACATTCCTCCACGAGAGATGGGGCGTGAGCCACGCGACCCTCGAGCCCGAGGTGACGGAGTGCGAGGCGAACGGCCTTCTCGGCAACTGGGCGGCGCCGGCGGCGGCTCACACGGCTGCGAGAATCCGAGATCCTCGCGATGCGTGGGACACAGGGAACTGACCGTGATCGATTCCAAGCGCACCCGACCGGAGTACCCGCGTTCGCGCGCCCGCCGTCTGCTCCTTCGCCATCGGTTCACGCGGTCATCAAGATCTCAGTCGAAAGGAACAGACCCTTGGAACCGTTCTCGCCTTCATGATGTCGGTCATTTCCATTTCGACGCCTGAAGTGATCATTCTCCGGAAGGTCTTGCGCCCCAGGTTGATCGCGGTATTTGTCGGCGTCGTGACCGCCGGAATCCCTCTCGTCGGTTATCTCTTCAACGCGCTCCTCTGAAGCCGGATCTTGATGGCTCATTCGGGCGGACTGGCGCGCGGCGCCGCATCGTGGTAGGTTACATGTAACCGTTCTGGACGCGTGAGGAGGCGGACATGGCAACATCGACACGGCTGAAGCCTTCGCGAGACAAGGTACGGGCGCATCGGGAGCGACTGCGCCGGCAGGGACTGCGGCCGATCCAGATCTGGGTGCCCGATGTTCGCTCGCGGTCCTTCAAGGCGCAGGCACATCGGCAATCCCTCGCTGTTGCCAGGAGTTCCCATGCCGGCGAGGATCAGGACTACGTCGACTCGATCTCCGTTGCTGACGGCGAATGAGACGGGGAGAGGTATGGACCGCCGCCGGCGGCAAGGACTATGCGGGAAAGCCGCGGCCGGTCGTCATCCTGCAGGACAACCAGTTTGACGCGACGAGCTCCGTCACGATCTGCGCGTTCACGACCGATCCGACGGAGGCTCCCTTGTTCCGCCTGCCGATCGAACCGAACGAGAAGAACGGGCTGCGCGCTGCCTGCCGTCTGATGGTCGACAAGATCACGACGGTGCCCAAGACGAAGATTGGAGTCCGCATCGGGCGTCTCGACGACGAAGACATCGTGCGCTTGAATCGGGCAGTCCTGGTATTCCTGGGAATGGCGGGAGCGGCCGCCAAAGACTGACAGCCTCGGACCCGGCTGCTGGAGTCGGCACCGCCGGCTGGTTCAGTTTCGATCTCCTGAGCCGTGTCGATCGGGCGCTGGCCGGGGGAGTACTTCAGGACGCGCGCGCGCTCGAGGGTGACGAGGCCCTCGGTCACCATCTCGTCGAGGATCGGAAGCAGGCGGTCGATGTGCTCCTGCGTGTCCACGATCTCGATGACGACGGGCAGGTCCTCGGAGAGCCGCAGGATGTGCGTCGTGTGCAGCACGCTCCGGGCGCCGAAGCCGGCCACCGCGTGGAAGACGGTCGCCCCGGCGAAGCCCTCCTTGCGCAGCCTCTCCAGGAGCGCCACGGAGAGCGGCTGGTGATGCCACTTGTCCGACTCTCCGATGAAGATCCGCACCAGGACCTGTTCGCCGTCGAGGACGCGCATGATGCTCTCCTATTCCTCCGGTCAGCTTCCGATGGCCCAGCGGGCCGCGAAGAGTCCGAGGGCCCCGGCAATCAGACACCCGAGTACCGTGGCCAGGATGTTGAGAAACCCGAAGAGCCAGGCCCCTTCCTGGAAGTACTGGAGCGTCTCGTAGTTGAACGTCGAGTAGGTCGTGAAGCCTCCCAGGACGCCGGTCGTCAGGGCGAGACGCACCGTCGGAGCCAGAAGGTCGGTCGTCAGCGCGGCCTGCATGAGCACGCCAAGAATGAAGGAACCGAGGACGTTGACTGAGAGAGTGCCGTAAGGGAACGAGCCGCCGAGCCGTTGAAGAACCCAGCCGGACATCAGGTACCGCGCGCCCGTCCCGGCCGCGCCCCCGAGGCAGATCCAGAGGAACCGCGGCATCCTCACCTCACCCAAAAGAAAAACTCCTACGACGTTCGTTCTGTCGCAGGAGTCATTGGCCTTCCCTCGAGAAGACGGTTCCGGCGGACTCCACCGCCTCTTGTCCCCGCGAACTCTAGCACCTTCACCCTCTCCCCCCGGGAGAGGGTGGGGTGAGGGCGCTCGACGCGCCGATGCTCCTCAATGATTGGTAGAGTCACCCATCCGATGGCTCTCTCCTACTGCGACATCGCTCCGGGGCATCCGTGGCACGGTCCTTACCACGACCGGCAGTACGGCTTCCCGATCCGCCGCGACGCGGCTCTCTTCGAACGCCTGGCTCTCGAGATCAACCAGGCTGGGCTCTCGTGGCTGACGATCCTGAAGAAGCGCCGGGCTTTCCGGGACGCCTTCGAGGGCTTCGACCCGGAGATCGTGGCGCGTTATGGAAAGAGGGATCGCGCGCGGCTTCTTGCCGACGCCGGAATCATCCGCAACAGGTTGAAGATCGACGCCGTCATCGAGAACGCGCGCCGCATCCTGTCACTGCGCGAGAGTCACGGCTCCTTCGCGCGATGGCTGGACGCCCACCATCCCCGGGACCGCGAGGAGTGGCGCAAGCTCTTCCGCGAGACGTTCGTCTTCACCGGCGGCGAGATCGTCGGCGAGTTCCTGATCAGCACCGGCTATCTTCCGGGAGCCCACCGCCGGAGTTGCCCGATTTTCGGACGCGTCGAGAGCCGCGACCCTCCGTGGATTCGGGCCGGGAGAATCTAGGAGCCGATAGGTCCGGCTCTCACCGGGCGTCCAGAATAACCGTTCTGCGGGGTGTCTTGGTCGGCTTCGGGCCCCGCGGCGTCTTCGTGGGCGTCGGGGTCGCCGTGAGCGTTGCCGTGGGCGGCACGGATGTCGGAGTTGCCGTAACGGCGGCGGTCGGCGTCCGCGTTGCGGTCGGCGTTCTTGTGGCAGTCGCCGTCGGAAGGGGCTGTGTCGGCGTGGCGGTCGGTGTCCGCGTTGCGGTCGGCGTTCTTGTGGCGGTCGCCGTCGGAAGGGGCTGTGTCGGCGTGGCCGTCGGGGTCGCGGTCGGGGTCGTCGCCGGGATCTGCGTCGCGGTCGGCGTCGCCGCAGGCGGGTCGTACCCGAGCGTGATGACCTCGAAGTCGCTGGCCACCAGTCCGGCGAACGCCGGGTTCAGCACGTCGTTGTTCCAGCGCGTGTCGTAGGTGCCGGTAATGTACATGTCGGAGCCGTTGTCCGCGACGATCAGTCCATACTTCTTCATCGCTCGGAAGATCTTCTGCGCGTCGGCGGGAAAGGAGGAGATGTTCTTGCTCGCCTTGAGTCTCAGCCGCGCGCCCATCGGCAGCGCGCCGGAAGCCGAGCCGGCCCGGTGCGAGGCAGGATAGACGTAGCCGTTGGTCGCCCGCACGGTCACGCGAAAGGCGTGGCCGATCTCATCGGGGCCGGAGACCTCGTCGTAGCGCACGAGGCCCGGAAGGATTGCCAGACCCGCCGCGTCGGCCGAGGTCCATCCGTCCGGCCGCCGGTTGTTCGTGTTCATGTCGAAGAAGGCGCCGGAACCGCCCAGCCACCTCGTCCCGTCGTAGAAGACGTTGTACAACTCGTAGAGGTACTTGTTGTCCCGGTCCACGATCAGCATGTGCCGGTCGTTGGAAGACCGCTGGTCCTGGTTACCGGGCCAGCCTCCCTCGATCCAGTGCGGCTGCGTGATCGCCTGGTCCGGGATCGGGTAGAAGGGATAGCTCGTGTCGGTTGAATGGTCCACGCCGTCGCTCTCGTCGGAATAGAGAAACTGGACCGCCAACTTCGTCTGGGTTCCGTCCACGACGATGTATGGCATCCCATAGATTTCGACACTTCCCGGCGAAACGTCGCCGCCGAAGTCGGGATGGAGATGCCGCGTTCCGCCGTTGTTGATGAACGAGATGAACCCGGCGGAATTCGGGTCCACCGGCGCGGTGGTCACGTCGAGGTTCCACCAGTTGGTCGGAGGGAAGAGAGGGAACGGACCAGGTAGCGCGCCGTTGGCGACCGGGCCGATGTCCGCCGCTGCGGATTCGGCGGGCTTGACATCCTGCGACGGCAACGCCAGGAACAGGACGGCGACGGCAAGAACTCGAACCGCGAGTGAGATTTTCTTCGACATTTCTGGTTCCTCAGGGCCTTTAGCGGCGGATCGTGGCGGACGCCGCCGGGCAAGAGAGCACTGCAACCGACACTAAGACCTCCGGCGACGACTCCGAGCCTCAGTTCAAAACTTGAACAGTCAGAATGCTCGCTGGCTACACAGAATGTCAACTGCCGAAAGGCAAGAGCTTCCCTATCAGCAGCTTGTGAAAGGAACGGCTCTTGCATCACCCTGGGCGAGAGGATTGATGGACATGCAGAAAGCAACGAGCTCCACCGAAAGCACCTGGCAACCGGAGGCGCCGGAGCGCGACGAGGACGACTTGACGCAACCCCTTCGGATCATCTCCTCACGCGCGCCGCATTCGGGCATGCCGTTCAAACCCCGCGGATCCTGGTTCAAGAGGTATGAGCAGCCCGGCGCTCGAAGGACCCCGGACTTCACCGAGATCGGGGACCCCGCCGCGTAACCGTCGCTCACGCTCCCGCGGCTTAGCGTTTTCTCCAACACAAGTCTCCTTGTCATCCCTTCGCTCTCGTCTCGTGTCATCCTGAGCGCAGCGAAGGATCTGCTCCTGTCGCTTGGAGTGGCGCCTTCCAGCTCAGGGCAAGCTCTGGGCGAAGCGAAGGATCTGCTCAGCCCATGGAGGGCGGATTCCTCGCTTCGCTCGGAATGACAGGGGACTGGTATTTTCTTTCCCCCGGGGGTTTCCCGTTGTAGCCTTGCGCGATGAGGATTCGTTCGGCGCGGGGCTGGACTTGCGTCTTCGCGCTGTTCGCGTGGGCGGTTTCTCCGGCGTTGGCGCAGCCGCGGAAAGCCGTCGAGCGCCCCGGTCTCGAGCGCGGCGCGACGCTCCTTCCCAATGGCTGGAGGATCGCGCCGGCGGGACGGCACATGCAGGTCGGCGACCTGCCGCTCGCGATGGCCGAGTCTCCCGACGGCCGCTACCTCGTGGTCTCGAACAATGGATACACCAGGCCCAGCCTCGTCTGCGTGGACCTCAAGAACCGGTACGTCTCGTCGCGACTCGCCCTCGATAACGCCTGGCTCGGTCTCGCCTGGAGCGCGTCGGGGGACCGCCTCTATTGTTCGGGCGCGGCGGCGCGGACCGTCCAGGAGATTCTCTTCGAGAAGGGAAAGCTCAGGTTGGGCAAGACAATTCCGCTGGCAACACCGGACAAGGAGAAGAAGACCCTGACGGGGGGGCTCGCCCTCTCCGCAGACGGGAAGAGCCTCTACGCCGTGGAGTTCTTCGGCAACCTCCTCCATGCCGTGGATCTCGCCTCCGGGCAGGTGACGAAGACTGTCTCCCTGCCGGCCGAGCCGTACACCTGCCTGATCTCCACCGACGGCAGGAGTCTTTTCGTCTCGCTCTGGGGAGGCGCGAAGGTGCTGATCTTTGATGCCGGGACTCTCGCCGCGGCCGGCGAGATTGCCGTAGGGGAGCACCCCAATGCCATGGCGCTCTCCCGGGACGGGACGCGTCTCTTCGTGGCCTGCGCCAACACCAACGCCGTCTGGGTCGCCGATCTGGGCTCCCGCATGGCGCGCGAGCAGATCTCGATCGCGCTCTACCCTCAGGCTCCCGCGGGCTCGACGCCCAACGGGCTCGGGCTCTCACCGGACGGAGCGCACGCTTCTCGTCGCCAACGCCGACAACAACGACGTCGCGGTCGTCCGCGTGGACGATCCGACGGAGAGCCGTGTCGAGGGGTTCATCCCGACCGGCTGGTATCCGACCGCGGCTCAGTTTTCCGCGGATGCCAGGAGCATCTTCATCCTCTCGGGGAAAGGCCTGACCTCGGCCGCCAACCCGCGAGGCCCGCAGCCGGCGATCCCCGCGGCGATAGGCCAGAGAACGCGGGAAATCCTTCAAGGCTCCCTGTCCGTCGTGCCCGTCCCCGATCCCCGGGCCCTCGCCGCCTACACGAAGAAGGTCTACGCGGTCACGCCGTACAGCGACGCGGTGCGCTTGCGGCCGGCGCGCGCTCCCGCGGCGTCTCCGATTCCGCGCGCGGTCGGCGGCGCCTCTCCGATCAAGCACGTCTTCTACATCATCCGGGAAAACCGCACCTACGATCAGATTCTCGGAGACATGCCGGAGGGAAACGGCGACCCGAGCCTCTGCCTCTTCGGCGAGGACGTCACGCCCAACGCGCACGCGCTCGCGCGCGAATTCGTCCTGCTCGACAACTTCTACGTCAACGCGGAGGTGAGCTACGACGGCCATGCCTACTCGACCGGGGCCTATGCCACCGACGTGGTCGAGAAGATCTGGCCCCTGGTCTACGCGGAGCGCGGCGGGCCCTATCTTTCCGAGGGGGAAGGCACGATGCGCAACGCCTACGGGAACGTCTCCGCTCCGGCGCAGGGCTACATCTGGGACGCGTGCCTGCGTTCCGGCGTCTCGGTGCGAAGCTACGGCGAGTTCGTCTTCGACCCCAATCCCGCTCGCGAGCGCCCGGCACAGCCGCGGGCGGGTGACTTCAAGGCGGGGCCCGGCCCGTTCGAGGCCTCGGTGCCGGGTCTGAAAGGACACATCGACCCCGACTATCCTCCCTTCGACCTCTCGATCCCCGACGGCCGGCGGGTGGACATCTGGCTGAAGGAATTCCGGGAGTTCGAGGAGAACGGAAAGCTCCCGAGCCTCTCGATCCTGCGGCTGGGAGGCGACCACACCAGCTACGCAGTGCCCGGCTTCCCGACTCCGCGCGCCATGATCGCCGAGAACGACCTGGCGCTCGGGCGGATCGTGGAAGCGATCTCGAGGAGCCGATACTGGAAGGACTCCGCGGTCTTCGTTCTCGAGGACGACGCGCAGAACGGCCCGGACCACGTGGACGCGCACCGCTCGGTCGCGCTCGTCGCGAGCCCGTACGCGCGGCGCCGCGTCGTGGACTCGACGCTCACCACGACCTGCGGCATGCTGCGCACGATCGAGTTGATCCTGGGACTCGCCCCGATGAGCCAGTGCGACGCGGCCGCCGCCCCGATGTACGGCGCGTTCCAGAGCAAGCCGGACCGGACGCCCTACCGTCTGCGCGAAGCCCGCGTGAGCGTGGACGAGATGAACGACCCCGAGGCCCCCGGCGCGAAGGCGTCCCTCCTCCTGAACCTCGAGGAGGCGGACAGAGTCCCCGACATCGCGGGCAACGAGATCCTCTGGAAAGCCGTGCGCGGCGAGGACCTGTCCGGGGGGGGGGGGGGGGGGGGGGGGGGGGGGGGGGTAGCGGGGAGGGGGGGGGTGGGAGGGGGGGTTAGGCGGGCTGTGAGGGGGGGGGGGGGGTGCGGTGTCGATCGGCCGTTGGCCGGGGGAGTACTTCAGGACGCGCGCCCGCTCGAGGGTGACGAGGCCCTCGGTCACCATCTCGTCGAGGATCGGAAGCAGGCGGTCGATGTGCTCCTGCGTGTCAACGATCTCGATGACGACGGGCAGGTCCTCGGAGAGCCGCAGGATGTGCGTCGTGTGCAGCACGCTCCGGGCGCCGAAGCCGGCCACCGCGTGGAAGACGGTCGCCCCGGCGAAGCCCTCCTTGCGCAGCCTCTCCAGGAGCGCCACGGAGAGCGGCTGGTGATGCCATTTGTCCGACTCCCCGATGAAGATCCGCACCAGGACCTGTTCGCCGTCGAGGACGCGCATGATGCTCTCCTTTTCCCCGGTCAGCCGCCGATGGCCCAGCGGGCCGCGAAGAGTCCGAGGGCCCCGGCAATCAGACACCCGATTACCGTGGCCAGGATGTTGAGAAACCCGAAGAGCCAGGCCCCTTCCTGGAAGTACTGGAGCGTCTCGTAGTTGAACGTCGAGTAGGTCGTGAAGCCTCCCAGGACGCCGGTCGTCAGGGCGAGACGCACCGTCGGAGCCAGAAGGTCGGTCGTCAGCGCGGCCTGCATGAGCACGCCAAGAATGAAGGAACCGAGGACGTTCACGGAGAGAGTGCCGTAAGGGAACGAGCCGCCGAGCCGTTGAAGAACCCAGCCGGACATCAGGTACCGCGCGCCCGTCCCGGCCGCGCCACCCAGGCAGATCCAGAGGAACCGCGGCATCCTCACCTCACCAAAAGAAAAACTCCTACGACGTTCGTTCTGTCGCAGGAGTCATTGGCCTTCCCTCGAGAAGACGGTTCCGGCGGACTCCACCGCCTCTTGTCGCCGCGAACTCTAGCACTCTCTAACAGAATCCGCCCCGACGGCGGGCCCGCCTCCCTGCGTCGCACGCGACGGCCCGGCCGCGAAAGAAGAACCGTGGCCGTCGCTTGTCGCTCAGTCGCATACACAGCGAGACGATCGTTACCGCATGCCATGCTCCTTCGCTCACGCTCCTCCGGGAGGCGGTCCCGCCGCCAGGGCTTCAGACCGGCTAAGCCAAGATGCAGCCCGAAGGCGCCGGCGTTGCCCGGCGGCGGCCCTGTCCGAGGGCACACACGACGATATTTGTGAAGAGACGCTGCCTCTGTGCCCTCGGACCGGAGCGGCGGGCCGGACCTCCTCATGTGGCCTGCCCGCCGCGTGCCGCCAAGGGCAACGACGGCGACTCCGGGCGGATTGTGCGCCTCAATTATTGGTCAGGCCTCTTTCGTTAGACTCACAGCCGACCATGGCTGTCTCCTACTGCGACATCGCTCCGGGGCATCCGTGGCACGGTCCTTACCACGACCGGCAGTACGGCTTCCCGATCCGCCGCGACGCGGCTCTCTTCGAACGCCTGGCTCTCGAGATCAACCAGGCCGGGCTCTCGTGGCTGACGATCCTGAAGAAGCGCCGGGCTTTCCGGGACGCCTTCGAGGGCTTCGACCCGGAGATCGTGGCGCGTTATGGAAAGAGGGATCGCGCGCGGCTTCTTGCCGACGCCGGAATCATCCGCAACAGGTTGAAGATCGACGCCGTCATCGAGAACGCGCGCCGCATCCTGTCACTGCGCGAGAGTCACGGCTCCTTCGCGCGATGGCTGGACGCCCACCATCCCCGGGACCGCGAGGAGTGGCGAAAGCTCTTCCGCGAGACGTTCGTCTTCACCGGCGGCGAGATCGTCGGCGAGTTCCTGATCAGCACCGGCTATCTTCCGGGAGCCCACCGCCGGAGTTGCCCGATTTTCGGACGTGTCGAGAGCCGCGACCCTCCGTGGATTCGGGCCGGGAGAATCTAGGAGCCGATAGGTCCGGCTCTCACCGGGCGTCCAGAATAACCGTTCTGCGGGGTGTCTTGGTCGGCTTCGGGCCCCGCGGCGTCTTCGTGGGCGTCGGGGTCGCCGTGAGCGTTGCCGTGGGCGGCACGGATGTCGGAGTTGCCGTAACGGCGGCGGTCGGCGTCCGCGTTGCGGTCGGCGTTCTTGTGGCAGTCGCCGTCGGAAGGGGCTGTGTCGGCGTGGCGGTCGGTGTCCGCGTTGCGGTCGGCGTTCTTGTGGCGGTCGCCGTCGGAAGGGGCTGTGTCGGCGTGGCCGTCGGGTCGCGGTCGGGGTCGTCGCCGGGATCTGCGTCGCGGTCGGCGTCGCCGCAGGCGGGTCGTACCCGAGCGTGATGACCTCGAAGTCGCTGGCCACCAGTCCGGCGAACGCCGGGTTCAGCACGTCGTTGTTCCAGCGCGTGTCGTAGGTGCCGGTAATGTACATGTCGGAGCCGTTGTCCGCGACGATCAGTCCATACTTCTTCATCGCTCGAAAGATCTTCTGCGCGTCGGCGGGAAAGGAGGAGATGTTCTTGCTCGCCTTGAGTCTCAGCCGCGCGCCCATCGGCAGCGCGCCGGAAGCCGAGCCGGCCCGGTGCGAGGCAGGATAGACGTAGCCGTTGGTCGCCCGCACGGTGACGCGAAAGGCGTGGCCGATCTCATCGGGGCCGGAGACCTCGTCGTAGCGCACGAGGCCCGGCAGGATTGCCAGACCCGCCGCGTCGGCCGAGGTCCATCCGTCCGGCCGCCGGTTGTTCGTGTTCATGTCGAAGAAGGCGCCGGAACCGCCCAGCCACCTCGTCCCGTCGTAGAAGACGTTGTACAACTCGTAGAGGTACTTGTTGTCCCGGTCCACGATCAGCATGTGCCGGTCGTTGGAAGACCGCTGGTCCTGGTTACCGGGCCAGCCTCCCTCGATCCAGTGCGGCTGCGTGATCGCCTGGTCCGGGATCGGGTAGAAGGGATAGCTCGTGTCGGTTGAATGGTCCACGCCGTCGCTCTCGTCGGAATAGAGAAACTGGACCGCCAACTTCGTCTGGGTTCCGTCCACGACGATGTATGGCATCCCATAGATTTCGACACTTCCCGGCGAAACGTCGCCGCCGAAGTCGGGATGGAGATGCCGCGTTCCGCCGTTGTTGATGAACGAGATGAACCCGGCGGAATTCGGGTCCACCGGCGCCGTGGTCACGTCGAGGTTCCACCAGTTGGTCGGAGGGAAGAGAGGGAACGGACCAGGTAGCGCGCCGTTGGCGACCGGGCCGATGTCCGCCGCTGCGGATTCGGCGGGCTTGACGTCCTGCGACGGCAACGCCAGGAACAGGACGGCGGCGGCAAGAACTCGAACCGCGAGTGAGATTTTCTTCGACATTTCTGGTTCCTCAGGGCCCTTAGCGGCGGATCGTGGCGGACGCCGCCGGGCAAGAGAGCACTGCAACCGACACTAAGACCTCCGGCGGCGACTCCGAGCCTCGGTTCAAAACTTGAACAGTCAGAATGCTCGTGGCTACACAGAATGTCAACTGCCGAAAGGCAAGAGCTTCCCTATCAGCAGCTTGTGAAAGGAACGGCTCTTGCATCACCCTGGGCGAGAGGATTGATGGACATGCAGAAAGCAACGAGCTCCACCGAAAGCACCTGGCAACCGGAGGCGCCGGAGCGCGACGAGGACGACTTGACGCAACCCCTTCGGATCATCTCCTCCCGCGCGCCGCATTCGGGCATGCCGTTCAAACCCCGCGGATCCTGGTTCAAGAGGTATGAGCAGCCCGGCGCTCGAAGGACCCCGGACTTCACCGAGATCGGGGACCCCGCCGCGTAACCGTCGCTCACGCTCCCGCGGCTTAGCGTTTTCTCCAACACAAGTCTCCTTGTCATCCCTTCGCTCTCGTCTCGTGTCATCCTGAGCGCAGCGAAGGATCTGCTCCTGTCGCTTGGAGTGGCGCCTTCCAGCTCAGGGCAAGCTCTGGGCGAAGCGAAGGATCTGCTCAGCCCATGGAGGGCGGATTCCTCGCTTCGCTCGGAATGACAGGGGACTGGTGTTTTCTTTCCCCGGGGGTTTCCCGTTGTAGCCTTGCGCGATGAGGATTCGTTCGGCGCGGGGCTGGACTTGCGTCTTCATGCTGTTCGCGTGGGCGGTTTCTCCGGCGTTGGCGCAGCCGCGGAAAACCGTCGAGCGCCCCGGTCTCGAGCGCGGCGCGACGCTCCTTCCCAACGGCTGGAGGATCGCGCCGGCGGGACGGCACATGCAGGTCGGCGACCTGCCGCTCGCGATGGCCGAGTCTCCCGACGGCCGCTACCTCGTGGTCTCGAACAATGGATACACCAGGCCCAGCCTCGTCTGCGTGGACCTCAAGAACCGGTACGTCTCGTCGCGACTCGCCCTCGATAACGCCTGGCTCGGTCTCGCCTGGAGCGCGTCGGGGGACCGCCTCTATTGTTCGGGCGCGGCGGCGCGGACCGTCCAGGAGATTCTCTTCGAGAAGGGAAAGCTCAGGTTGGGCAAGACGATTCCGCTGGCAACACCGGACAAGGAGAAGAAGACCCTGACGGGGGGGCTCGCCCTCTCCGCCGACGGGAAGAGCCTCTACGCCGTGGAGTTCTTCGGCAACCTCCTCCATGCCGTGGATCTCGCCTCCGGGCAGGTGACGAAGACTGTCTCCCTGCCGGCCGAGCCGTACACCTGCCTGATCTCCACCGACGGCAGGAGTCTTTTCGTCTCGCTCTGGGGAGGCGCGAAGGTGCTGATCTTCGATGCCGGGACTCTCGCCGCGGCCGGCGAGATTGCCGTAGGGGAGCACCCCAATGCCATGGCGCTCTCCCGGGACGGGACGCGTCTCTTCGTGGCCTGCGCCAACACCAACGCCGTCTGGGTCGCCGATCTCGGCTCCCGGACGGCGCGCGAGCAGATCTCGATCGCGCTCTACCCTCAGGCTCCCGCGGGCTCGACGCCCAACGGGCTCGGGCTCTCGCCGGACGGAGGCACGCTTCTCGTCGCCAACGCCGACAACAACGACGTCGCGGTCGTCCGGGTGGACGATCCGGCGGAGAGCCGTGTCGAGGGGTTCATCCCGACCGGCTGGTATCCGACCGCGGCTCGGTTTTCCGCGGATGCCAGGAGCATCTTCATCCTCTCGGGGAAGGGGCTGACCTCGCTTCCCAACCCGCGAGGGCCGCAGCCGGCGATCCCCGCGGCGGTAGGCCAGAGAACGCGGGAAATCCTTCAAGGCTCCCTGTCCGTCGTGCCCGTCCCCGATCCCCGGGCCCTCGCCGCCTACACGAAGAAGGTCTACGCGGTCACGCCGTACAGCGACGCGGTGCGCTTGCGGCCGGCGCGCGCTCCCGCGGCGTCTCCGATTCCGCGCGCGGTCGGCGGCGCCTCTCCGATCAAGCACGTCTTCTACATCATCCGGGAAAACCGCACCTACGATCAGATTCTCGGAGACATGCCGGAGGGAAACGGCGACCCGAGCCTCTGCCTCTTCGGCGAGGACGTCACGCCCAACGCGCACGCGCTCGCGCGCGAATTCGTCCTGCTCGACAACTTCTACGTCAACGCGGAGGTGAGCTACGACGGCCATGCCTTCTCGACCGGGGCCTATGCCACCGACGTGGTCGAGAAGATCTGGCCCCTGGTCTACGCGGAGCGCGGCGGGCCCTATCTCTCCGAGGGGGAAGGCACAATGCGCAACGCCTACGGCAACGTCTCCGCGCCGGCGCAGGGCTACATCTGGGACGCGTGCCTGCGTTCCGGCGTCTCGGTGCGAAGCTACGGCGAGTTCGTCTTCGACCCCAATCCCGCTCGCGAGCGCCCGGCACAGCCGCAGGCGGGTGACTTCAAGGCGGGGCCCGGCCCGTTCGAGGCCTCGGTGCCGGGTCTGAAAGGGCACATCAACCCCGACTACCCGCCTTTCGACCTCTCGATCCCCGACGGCCGGCGGGTGGACATCTGGCTGAAGGAATTCCGGGAGTTCGAGGAGAACGGGAAGCTCCCGAGACTGTCGATCCTGCGGCTGGGAGGCGACCACACCAGCTACGCAGTGCCCGGCTTCCCGACTCCGCGCGCCATGATCGCCGAGAACGACCTGGCGCTCGGGCGGATCGTGGAAGCGATCTCGAGGAGCCGATACTGGAAGGACTCCGCGGTCTTCGTTCTCGAGGACGACGCGCAGAACGGCCCGGACCACGTGGACGCGCACCGCTCGGTCGCGCTCGTCGCGAGCCCGTACGCGCGGCGCCGCGTCGTGGACTCGACGCTCACCACGACCTGCGGCATGCTGCGCACGATCGAGTTGATCCTGGGACTTGCCCCGATGAGCCAGTGCGACGCGGCCGCCGCCCCGATGTACGGCGCGTTCCAGAGCAAGCCGGACCGGACGCCCTACCGTCTGCGCGAAGCCCGCGTGAGCGTGGACGAGATGAACGACCCCGAGGCGCCCGGCGCGAAGGCGTCCCTCCTCCTGAACCTCGAGGAGGCGGACAGAGTCCCCGACATCGCGGGCAACGAGATTCTCTGGAAGGCCGTGCGCGGCGAGGACTGTCCGATGCCCCCGCCGGTCCGCGCCGCGTTCGTCCGGCCCGTCAAGGACACCGACTAGTTTTCCGTAGCATCAAATTGCGATTGCGCTGGACCTGTGCCACGTTTCCAATCCGCCCCGGCGGCGGGCCCGACGCAGGGTAGCCGTCCATCGAAGGCAGACCCTCGGCAGTAGGCAGCGCCGGGTTCGCCGGCGCTAACTGCCGACGGCTCCGGGGCGGGTTTTCGCCACGGTCTCTTCAGACGTCAGAGGACTCTAGCTTCCGCTCGGGCTCGCCTCGTACGGCTTGACCTGGTCCGCGATGACTTTCTTGTCGCCGACGACGACGATCGTGGCCTTGTCGGACTGGATGTATTTCGCCGCCATCTGCTGGACCTGCGCGGGCGTCACGGCGTAAACGCGGGAGACGTAGGTGTTCAGGTAATCGTCCGGCAGGCCGTGCAGGTCCACGAAAGCGAGCTGTCCGATGATGCCCGTCCGCGAGGAGTTCTGCAGCACGAATGTGCCCGCGAGGTAATTCTGGATCCCCTTCAGCTCCTTCTCCGAGGGGGCCTCGCTCTGCAGCCTCTTGATCTCGGCCAGGATCTCCTTCAACGACGCTCCGGTGTCCTTCGTCGTGACGTCCGCAGTTTCCACCCAGAAGCCGTCGCGATAGCGCGTGGAGAGCTGGGAGCGGGGGGAGTACGTATAGCCCTTCTGCTCCCTGATGTTCGACGTAATGCGAGAGCTGAAGGAACCGCCGAGAAGAGAGTTCATGACGTCGAGCGCCACCCAATCGGGACTCGACGGGTCGGTCGCCGTCATCCCGAGATAGATCGTGGACTGGACGGCGCCGGGACGGTCCACCGTCTCCAGCCGGTGCTCTTTGTTGGGCTTGGGCAGGTTGACGGACGGCGCAGAGCCGCGCTTCCAGCCGGCAAAGGCCTTGCGGATCGCGGTCTCCATTGCTTTGGAGTCGAATTTCCCGGCCGCGTAGAGGTGCGCGCGCGCCGCTCCGAAGTTCGCGCCGTAGAAGGCCCGCACCTGCTCGATCGTGAATCCCTTGAGCATGTCCTCCGTGGGGAAGAGGCGGCCGTAGGGGTGGTCGCCGTAAAGGAGCGCGCGGAACCTCTCCGACGCCATCTGCTGCGGCTGGCTCTTCGCGATCGAGAGCTGGCGCTGCCGGTCGCCCTTCAACCTTGCGAGCTCGGACTCGGGGAACTTCGGATGGATGGCGACGTCCGCGATGAGCGCGGCCATTTCGGGGCCGAATTCGGAAAGCACGTCGCCGGAGAGATCCGTCCGGTCCTCGCCGACGTTGACGCTCAACTCTCCGCCCATGCGCGCGGCCGCTTCGGCGATCTGCGCCGCGCTCCGCGTTTCCGTTCCCTGGGACAGGAGGTCTCCCATGACGTCCGAGAGCCAGACCTCCCCGGCTTTCTCGTCGATGTTTCCCGTGCGCACCGCGAGGCGCACCGTGACCTTCGGCAGCGTCCCGTACTCGACGAGCGTGACGGCCATGCCGTTCTCGAGCGTGAACTTGTGGGGAGCGGGGACCGAGAACCCCTTGGGCTTGCCCGGTTCCGGCGGCGCCTGTTTCTGCGCGAGGAGCGGCGCCGCGGCGGCGAGCGCGAAAAGGGCCAGTAACGATTTCGTTTTCATCATGTTCCTCACAAACCACCCTTGGACTCGGTCTTGGGCTCGGCTTTCGGTTCGGCCTTCGGTTCGATCACGAGGACGGTCCGGTTGGTCGGGCGGAGGTACTCGCGCGCCGTCTTCTGGATCAGCTCCGGAGTGACTTTGCGGAACTCCTCTTCGAGCCCGTTGATCTTGCCCGGGTCGTCGTCGAAGAGCGCGAAGGAGGCGAGCAGGTCGGCCTTCCCGAAACCGAAGAGACTGTCGATGTTGTCGTAGAGGTCCGAGCGGGTCTTGACCATCGCGCGCGCGAGCGTCTCCTTGTCCACCGGCGCCGCGCGCAGCTTCTCGATCTCCTCGTCCACGACCTTCAGGATCTCGTCGGCGGACTTGTCCTTGTCGTGGAACAGGGAGACGGTGAAGAGCACCGGGCCCTTGATGTCGAACATGTTGCCGAGCTCGTTGATCGCGCCGCTCACCTCGCCGGTGAAGCCGTTCTTCTGGACGAGGGCCTGGTAGAGGCGGCTGTCCTTGCCTTGGACGAGGATCTCGTCCAGGACGCCCATCGCGTAGTACTCGGGCGTGCCCCGCGGCGGCACGTGGTACGAGAACGCGAGGGCCGGCTTCGTCGCGAGCGGGTCGGGCTTGGTCGCGCGCTTCTCCCGCTCCTGTCGGGGCTCGGAGATGTCGGGCGGCGGCGGAAGCTTCTGGGAAGGAATGTCCCCGAAGTACTTCGTGATCCAGGCGAGCGTCTGCTTCGAGTCGAAGTCTCCGGTGACCGCCATCGCCGCGTTGTTGGGGGCATAGTAGGTCTTGAAGAAGCCCTGCACGTCGGAAAGGGTCGCGGCGTCCAGGTCCTTCAGGTCGCCGTAGAAGTTGTGCGAGTTGTACCAGTTGGAGTTCGCGTACTGCGGCATGTCGAGCCAGGGGAAGCCGCCGTAGGGGCGGTTCAGGACGTTGACCCGGACCTCGGACTTGACGACCCCCTGCTGGTTGGTCAGGTTGTCCTGGTTGATCGCGAGGCCCTTCATGCGGTCGGCCTCGGCCCAGAGCGCCATCTCGAGCGTGTGCGAGGGGACGATCTCGAAGTAGTTGGTGAAGTCGAAGCGGGTCGAGCCGTTCAGGATCCCGCCGTTGGACTGGACGAGCTTGATGAACTCCATCTTTCCCAGGTTCTGCGACCCCTGGAACATCATGTGCTCGAAGAGATGCGCGAACCCGGTGCGGTCCTTCGGCTCGATGCGGAAGCCGATGCCGTAGTAAACGGCGACCACGACCTTGGGAGAGGTGTGGTCAGGCGACAGAACGACTTTCAATCCATTGGCCAGCTTGTGGTACTCGACGGGAACGTGGAAGCCGCCGGCGGGCTTCGCGGCCGTTGCGGAGGCCTTGCTCTCCGGCGTGGTCTGAGCCGCCAGGCCTCCACAAACCCCCACTCCGACGAGCAGGGCGATCACCCATTTTCCCCGCTCCAGGACAGTCCTCATGCAAGCCTCCCTTCGAAGCACTCCCGGAATCTACGTCGAAACCAACCTAAGGTTTTCTCCGCCCCCGTCTCCCGCTGGGAGAGGGCGGGGCGGCGGCGTAATTCGAATACATCAGAGCCGTTGCGACGGCTCGGCTATAGTCGCAGGGAGCCGGACCGACGCGTCCGGCGGCGTGTTCTAAGGGCGGCCGGCCCTCCCGGCCGAACGGAACGACGCAGGAAAGAGAGGACCTTCCCGATGAAAAGCGCGTTCAATCCGTTCGAGATGGCGCAGGCGCAGTTCGACAAGTCGGCGGACATCCTGGCGCTCGACAGCGCTACGCGCGACCTCCTCCGGTGGCCGCTGCGCGAGTTCCACTTCGGAATCCCGGTGCGGATGGACGACGGAAGCGCGAAGGTCTTCCGGGGGTTCCGCGTCCAGCACAACGACGCCCGCGGCCCCTCCAAGGGGGGGATCCGCTTTCACCCGCAGGAGACCATCGACACCGTCCGGGCCCTGGCGATGTGGATGACCTGGAAGTGCTCGGTCGTGGACATTCCGCTGGGCGGCGCGAAAGGCGGCGTCATCTGCGACCCGCACAACCTGAGCGCCCGCGAGCAGGAGCAGATCTGCCGCGGATGGGTCCGGCAGGTTTCCCGAAACGTGGGCGCGGCCGTGGACGTGCCGGCCCCCGATGTCATGACGACGCCCCAGCACATGCTCTGGATGCTCGACGAGTTCGAGGTGATCCACGGCCGCCGGGAGCCGGGTTTCATCACAGGAAAGCCGGTGGGGATGGGAGGCTCTCTCGGGCGGACGGAGGCCACGGGCTACGGGCTCGTCTTCGCTCTGCGCGAGGCGCTCCGGCTCCTCGACTTGAAGGTCGACAAGACCCTGGCCAGCGTGCAGGGCTTCGGAAACGTGGCGCAGTACGCCATCCGCCTCTACCTGAAGCTGGGAGGCAAGGTCGTCGCCGTTTCCTCGTGGGACCAGGCCGACCAGACGGCCTACTGCTTCCGCAGGGAGGCCGGCGTCGATCCCGATGCGCTCCTCGCCATCACGGACCGCTTCGGGGGCATCGACAAGGAGAAGGCGGGCAAGCTCGGATACGAGATCCTTCCCGGCGACGCCTGGATCGAACAGCAGGTGGACATCCTGATTCCGTCCGCCCTCGAGAACCAGGTCACCGGCGAGACGTCGGCGAGGATCAAGGGCCGCGTGAGGGTGATCGCCGAGGGCGCCAACGGCCCCACGACACCGGAGGCCGACAAGGTCATCCAGGAGCGCGGCATCTTCGTCATCCCCGACTTCCTCGCCAACGCCGGCGGCGTCACCTGCAGCTACTTCGAGCAGGTGCAGAGCAACATGAACTACTTCTGGGAACTGGACGAGGTTCTCGGAAAACTCGATGTCAAGATGACCTCGGCGTTTCACGCGGTGGCCGATCTGGCCAGGAGGCAGAAGCTCTCCATGCGGGACGCGGCCTACGTCATCGCCGTCAGCCGGGTGGCGAAGGCCTGCCACGACCGCGGCTGGGTCTGACGCGGCGCGGAGCCGGCGATGACGGCCTCGACGAAGGAACCGGCGCTTCTCCGCTTCGACCGCGAGCTCTTCGACGGCAGCGGGCCCGCCACGCGGATCGGCGACGGGCCGGTGGGAGGAAAAGCCTCGGGGCTGATCCGCATCCGCGACACCCTGGCCGCGGCGTTTCCCCCGTCACCCGCCGTTGAAGTCTCGATCCCCACGATGTCCGTCATCACGACGGAGCACTTCGACCGATTCCTGGAGGAGAACCGGCTCGATCCGGACGCCCTCTCCGGCGAGAGCGACGACGCCATCGCCCGCGCCTTTCTGGCCGGTCACCTCCCGGTGGAAATCGTGGGAGATCTCCGCGCCGTGGCCAATCGCATTCACGCGCCCCTCGCCGTCCGCTCCTCGAGCGTCCTGGAGGACGCTCTCGAGCGCCCCTTCGCCGGCGTCTACTCGACCAAGATGATCCCGAACAACGAGCTGGAGCCGGATGCCCGGTTCCGGAAGCTGGACGCGGCCGTGAAGCTGGTCTGGGCCTCCACGTATTTCCGGGGCGCGCGGGCTTACCGCGAGACCGTGGACGCGGGGCACCGGCAGGAGAAGATGGCGGTCCTTCTGCAGGAAGTCGTGGGGCGCCGGCACGGCGATCGCTATTATCCGGACATCTCCGGTGTGGCGCGCTCGTACGGCTTCTATCGCTTCGGCTCGGCCCTTCCCGAGGAGGGAGTCGTGCTCCTGGCGCTCGGCCTCGGCAAGATGATCGTGGACGGAGGGATCTCCTGGACCTATTCGCCCGCCCACCCCGCGGCGTCGGCGCCCTTCGCTTCCACGGCCGACCTGATGCAGGCCACGCAGACGGAGTTCTGGGCGGTGAACATGGGAAAACCACCCGCCTACGACCCTGTGCGCGAGACCGAGTACCTCGTCAGGGGCTCTCTCCGGGAGGCCGAAGAGGACGGCACGCTCCCCATGACCGCGTCCACCTGGAGCGCCGCATCGGACCGTCTCGTGCCCGGAACGGGAGTGAAAGGCCCCCGCGTCGTCAACTTCGCGCCGCTGCTCGTTCACGAGCAGTTCCCGGTGAACGACATGTTCCGGTCGCTCCTCTCGGTCTGCGAGAAGGCCGCCGGAGGTCCGGTCGAAATCGAGTTCGCCGCGACGCTCGAGCCCCGGCGGCAGCCGCCCGTCCGGCTCGGGCTGCTGCAGGTCCGACCGATGGTCGTCTCGACGGAGCTCGTCGATCTCACCCATGAGGCGAGATCCGGCAGGAGAGTCTTCCTCTCGTCTGACCACGTCATGGGCAACGGAGTCGTCGAAGACATCCGCGATGTCGTCTATCTCCCGCCCGGCCGCTTCGATGCCGCCCGCTCCCGGTTGATCGCGAGCGAAGTCGCCGCGAGGAACCGCGCCCTCCTCGACGAAGGAAGGCCGTACGTGCTCATCGGCTTCGGGCGCTGGGGGAGCGCCGACCCCTGGCTCGGCATCCCGGTGGCCTGGGGAGACGTCGCCGGGGCGAAGGTTCTCGTCGAGGCGTCGCGCCCGGAGCGGGGCATCGAGATGAGCCAGGGCTCGCACTTCTTTCACAACATCTCGAGCTTCGGCGTGAGCTACTTCTCCTTTCCGCCCGGAGGGTCCGGCATGCTCGACTGGGAGTGGCTCGAGAGCCGGCCGGAGGCCGCCGAAGGGCCGTTCGTCCGCCATGTCCGTCTGGCGGCGCCGCTGCGCGTCGAGGTGGATGGCCGGGTCGGACGTGGGATCATCTGGAGGCGGGACGAAGAGACATGAGCTCATCAGGCGGCGCCGTCGACTCGGTTCTGGACGCGCTGCAGGAGCGCGCCAAGGAGCTGACCTGCCTCTATCGCGTCAACGAGATCTGCAACCGGCAGCAATCCTCGCTCGATGAGATCTTCCGGGACGTCATCGACGTCCTGCCGCCGGGCTGGCAATACCCTGCCGACTGCCAGGCTCGGATCACGGCGGACGGTGTCGTCTATGAGCCGCCCGGGTTGAATGGCACTCCGTGGGTACAGGTGGCTCCGATCCGCGTGCAGGGCGAGGCGGTGGGAAGCGTCGAAGTGTTCTACCTCCGCGACATGCCCGCCGCGGATGAGGGGCCGTTCCTGAAAGAGGAGAGGAAGCTCATCGACACGGTCGCCGAGCGCCTCGGGCAGCTGCTCCTCCACCGCAAGCTGCTGGACAGGCTCCAGGGCTGGCAAGGAGCGGTCGAGGGCCTGTCGGCTGCTCCGCGCGGGGACTGGTGGGTCATCATCGATTTCCTGCGCAAGACCGACCAGAACCTGCTCGCGCGAGTCTCGCGCCGGATGATCAACTACCTTTGCTGGGACGGCATCGCCGAAGCCCAGGACCTTCTGCCGCGGTTTACGGGGGGCCGGGGCGGCGGACCCGAGGAAGCCGGGGGCGGGAACCGGCCCGTCGAGCGGCAGGGCATCGACCTGCTGGTGAAGGTCGCCGACGAAGTCTTCCGCATCGCCGCCGACCACCTCGCCCCGGACGAGATCCTCTCCTGCATCCAGAAGTGGATCCGGGACGACAAGACGGGGTTCCTGATCGAGGCCGTCGAGAACGAGGGGACCTCCGTCATGGAGATCGCCCAGGCGCTGGGCCGCTTCCGCCATGCGGCCATTGACGACCACGGCCTTTCGCGGACGATCCAGGTGGAGCTGCGGGTGTCGCTGATCCGCCGGTTCCTCACCGATAACCTCGATTTCCTCAGCACGGCCAAGAACTACATCGAGGTGAGCGACTTCTACGACCTGTCGCGCCGCATCATCTGTCCCCCCAAGAGCCATGGGAAGCTCGGGGGCAAGAGCTCGGGGCTCTTCCTGGCGGGCCAGATCGTAAGGAAGTCGCCCGAGTACGCGGCCGCGATCGGAACCGTCAAGATCCCCCGCACCTGGTACGTCACGTCCGACGGCGTCCTGAACTTCATCGAGTTCAACCACCTGGAGGACCTCTACAACAGGAAATACCTGGAGATCGAGCAGGTGCGTCGCGAATACCCGCACGTCGTCCAGGTCTTCAAGAACTCCCACTTCTCTCCGGAGATCGTCAAGGGCCTCGCGCTGGCGCTCGACGACTTCGAGGGCCGTCCCCTCATCGTCAGAAGCTCGAGCCTCCTGGAGGACCGCGTGGGATCGGCCTTCTCCGGAAAATACAAGAGCCTGTTCCTCGCCAACCAGGGCACCAAGGGCGAGCGCCTGAGCGCGCTGATGGACGCCGTGGCCGAGGTCTACGCGTCGATCTTCGGACCCGACCCCATCGAGTACCGCGCCGAGCGCGGCCTGCTCGACCTGCACGAGGAGATGGGCGTGATGATCCAGGAGGTGGTCGGCAGCCGGGTCGGAAAGTACTTCTTTCCGACGTTCGCCGGCGTGGCCTTCTCCAACAACGAATTCCGGTGGTCGGCGCGGATCAAGAGGGACGACGGCCTGGTCCGCATGGTGCCGGGCCTCGGGACGCGCGCCGTGGACCGCGTCGGCGACGACTATCCGGTGCTGATCGCGCCGGGACAGCCCGGCCTGAGGGTCAACGTCACGCCGGACGAGGTGGTCCGCTACTCGCCGACGAAGCTGGACGTCATCAACATGGAGTCGGGGCGCTTCGAGACGGTGCTCTTGAAGGACATCCTCGCCGAGTGCGGCGCCGAGATCCCCGGTATCGCCCACCTCCTCTCGCTCTCCGACGAAGGGGGAATCCACCGCCCCGTCCTGATCGACTGGGGATCCGATGCGGGCCGGCTCGTGGCCACATTCGAGGGGCTCAACTCCTCCACCCCTTTCATTGCCCAGATGCGCGCGCTGCTGCGCCTCCTCAAGGAGAAGACCGGAAGGCCCGTGGACATCGAGTTCGCCTCGGACGGCAAGGACCTGTACCTGCTGCAATGCCGCCCGCAGAGCTTCGGGGAGGACGCGGCCTCGGCGCCGATCCCGAGCGATCTCCCGGCCGACCGGGTGATCTTCGAAGCGCGGCGCTATGTCTCCAACGGCCGGATCCGGGACATCACGCACATCGTGTACATCGACCCGGAACGGTACAGCGCGCTGCCGGACGCCGACAGCCTGAGGCGCGTCGGGCGAGCCGTTGGCCGGTTGAACAAGGTGCTGCCGAAGCACCAGTTCGTGCTCATGGGCCCCGGCCGCTGGGGGAGCCGCGGCGACATCCGACTCGGCGTGCCGGTCACCTACTCGGACATCAACAACACGGCGGTCCTGATCGAGATCGCGCGCAAGAGGGGGAACTACGTCCCCGACCTCTCCTTCGGCACGCACTTCTTCCAGGACCTGGTCGAGGCCTCGATCCGCTACCTCCCGCTCTTCCCCGACGATCCCGACATCGCGTTCCAGGAGAGATTCCTCCGGGAATCGCCCAACATCCTGGCCGGCGTGGCGCCGGAGTTCGCGGACCTCGAGGGAACGGTTCGCGTCATCGACGTGCCGGGCGCCACGGCGGGGCTGGTTCTGCGCGTCCTCTTGAACGCCGACCAGGACCGCGCCGTCGGTTTTCTGGCGAGCCCCGGACCCGGCGCGGACGCCGCGGCGGAGAGGAAGCGGGGTCCCGAGCCGGTCCCCCTGGAGGACCACTCCCGCTGGCGCGTGCGAATGGCCGAGCGCATCGCCGCCGTGGCCGACGCCGCGCGGTTCGGCATCAAGGGCCTCTATCTTTTCGGCAGCGCCAAGAACGGTACCGCGGGTCCCGGGAGCGACATCAACCTTCTCGTCCACTTCTCCGGCACCGCGCAGATGTTGAGCGAAATGCTGGCATGGCTGGAGGGGTGGAGCCTGTGCCTGTCCGAGACGAACTACCTGCGCACCGGTATCAAGACCTCGGGCCTGCTGGACGTGCACGTCCTGACCGACGAGGATCTCCAGAGCCCGTCGGGCTACGCGGCCAAGATCGGAGCCGTCACCGACGCGGCCCGGCCGCTTCCGATCGGGAAGAACTCATAAAATCAGCGGCTCCAATGACGGGCATCACCGGCGCCATGACGGGCAGGACGGTCCTCGTCACCGGGGCGACCGGAGGCATCGGGCTCGAGACGGCGCGAGCCCTGACGAAGATGGGGGCGCGGGTCGTCATCGGCGCGCGGGATGCCGCTCGCGGGCAGGCTGTCGTAGACGAGATCGTCCGCGGCGGCGCAAGCGCGGAGCTCCTGGAGATGGATCTGGCGTCCTTTGCGTCGGTGCGAAGGGCCGCGGAGCGATTCGGCGGCGCGCACGCCCGGCTCGACGTCCTGGTCAACAACGCCGGCACCGCCGTCCGGGAGCGCCGGCTGACGGAAGACGGGCATGAGCTGACGTGGCAGACGAACTTCCTCTCGCATTTTCTGCTGACTCGCCTGCTGATGCCCGCTTTGAGGGCGGCGGAAAAGCCTCGCGTCGTCAATGTCAGCTCCGAAGGACATCGCTCGGGGCGCCTGGACTGGGACGACCTCGAGCTCGAGCGCGGGTTTGGCACGTTTCGGGCGTACGCCAACACGAAGCTTGCCCAGATCCTCTTCACGCGAGAGCTCGCGCGGCGGGAGCCCATGGTCGCCGCCAATGCCGTGCATCCCGGCGCGATCGCCACCGGAATCTGGCGCGCCGCACCCGCGCCCGCGCGCTGGCTTCTCGCGCTCCTGCTCCCTTCCCCGGAGAAGGGAGCGCGGCCGGTCGTTCGCCTGGCCGCCGCGCCCGGTCTCGACGGTGTGACGGGCCGCTACTTCAACAAGATGCGAGAAACCCAACCCTCGGCGGCCGCCGCCAGCGACAGCGATGCCGCTCGCCTCTGGAAAGTCGCCGAGGATTCGACCGCATGAGGTGAACGGCTCGTCAGCGAACCCGCCGACGTAATGAATGGCGCCGGACCTTCGTTGAAGCAGGGTGGAGGCGCGCGATGAAGGTCGCTATCTACGTGTCGCAAACCGATCGTCCTCTTCCTTGCTATGGCCTCCTCTCGGCCAACAGTCCGGCCTCGCTGCTTCCCCCGGGCCGGACGTGGACCTACGTGCGGTCCGGCGACACGGCCGAGTTTCACCTCCCGGAAGCCGTCGAGCAGGAGATCGAGAGGCGCGGCTTCTGGGCCCACACCTTCGGCGAAGGTACCCCGGTCTCCCACCCCGCCGGGCAGACGCGCGAGCCGCGCCGTCGCCTGTCGTCCTGAGGAGCATCACCTGTCATCCTGAGGAGCGAAGCGACGAAGGATCTGCTCCCGGAGGCATTGAGAGCGTGAGAGCAGATCCTTCGCTTCGCTCAGGATGACAGAGAGACCAAAGAGAGGCCGCGAACGATTGACGCGGGAGAGCCCGCTGCGGTAAGAACCGGCAGCCCGCAGACCTGCTGCTGAAAGGAGAAACGCAATGCCTCACGCCCTCCGCCGTCTTTTCGCCGCGGTGATCCTCCTGGCGCTGTCCGGCGCCGCTCGTGCCGACGACAAGTGCCTGGCCAGGGGCATCTTCGGAGGCAAGACGGTCGCCCTGAAATACTGCGAGGTCGCGATGTACGACGAGAAAGGCGTGACGCTGGCTTTCATGGAGGACCCGATCTCCGCCGAGGAGGTCGCGGCATTTCAGTTGAACTCCTATCCCAGGGAGAAGGATGCCGGCGGAAAACGGCGGACCATGATCAGTCTCGGGTTCTGTCCGGGGGGCGGGAAGGCGGCGCCGGGCCCCGGCGCGGTCACGTCCGTCGAGATGAGCATCGAACACGCCTCCTCGCCCATGCTGGGCCGCCAGTGGGTCTTCGATCTGCCCAAGGACAAGGAATTGAAGATCGAGAAGTTGTCCGGGAACCTTGCCCTCGAGGGAAAGCTCGCCGGCCGCATGACCGGCGCGAAGAAGAGCGACGACCTCGATTACAAATGGGAGATCGACTTCGACGTGCAGCTGCCGAAGAAGGCGGCCGCCGCGGGTCCGGGCTGCGGTTCCTGACGGGGACCGCCGCCCGTTGGAGTGTCAGGTCGCTGCCGCATCCGACCGTTCCTGACGTCCGGCCGCCGCGGAAGACGAGGAGCGCAGCGGGGATCGTGGTGAGCGCGCCTATGGCGACGAGCGTCATGCCAACAGCGCGCCGGGTCTTACGGGGGAACCTCCCGGCCGCCAGCAAGCCGATGCCCGCTCCGAGCATGGCTCGCGTGCCGACGATGAAGAAGAACTGCGGTTTCGTGAGATCGACTCTTTTCATGATGGCCTCCGGTGAACCTCGGTGCTGCAATCTTCCCGCCACCGGTGCGGCAGTCCCGGCGCGGGGCGGCTATGATGATCGCATGATAGGACGTCCGGAACTCGCCGAAGCCGCGCCCTACTATTTCCGGTACATCGATCGGATCGCGAGCGACGACATCGTCGGCGTCCTCCAGGCCCAGCTTGAGGAAACGTCGGCGCTTTTCCTGGGCATTTCCGAGGAGAAGTCGCTTCACCGCTACGAGCCGGAGAAGTGGAGCATCCGCCAGGTCGTCAATCACGTCAACGACACGGAGCGCCTCTTCGTGTCCCGCGCTCTCTGGTTCGCCCGCGGCTTCGAGAGCCCGCTCCCGAGCTACGACCAGGACATCGCCGCCGCCGGGGCCCGCGCCGACGAGGTCTCGTGGGCCGGCCACGTCGAGGAGTTCCGGGGGATCCGCCTCGCGACTCTCGCCTTCTTCCGCAATCTGCCGGCGGAGGCGTGGAGCCGGAGCGGCATCGCCAGCGGGAATCCCTTCAGCGTGAGGGCGCTGGCGTACATCATCGCTGGACATGCTTCGCACCACGCGGCAATCCTCAAGGAGCGGTATCTCCGGCCGTGATCCCTCGGGCCGGTCCCCGGCTTCGGACTCACCGGATGAAAGATGGCTTAGCCAGGAATCCGCTCGGAAGGGCCGGGGTTCTGACTTCTACGATGCGGCGCCCCGCAGCTGGTTCGGCTCTTCTCCTTCTCGGTCTGGCCGGAATGCTAGCCCTCGCGACGCCGGCCCGGGCGGCCGACGAGCCGACCGCGGCGGCGCTTCCGGACCTGCAGGCGTTCCTGGGAGAGGTGCGCGAGCGCCTGCACAGCGACGATTTTCTCCTCGACCAATACACGTTTACGGAAAGGTTGACGGAGCGGCGCCTCGACTCGGGCGGACACGTCAAGAAGGTCACGACCTCCGTGTACGAGGTCTATCCCTCGCAGGAGCCGGGGCGAACCTACCGCAAGCTCGTCGAGCGGGACGGCAAGCCGCTGACGGCGGAGGAGCTGGCGAAGGAAGACGAAAAGCAGGAGGCGAAAGAGGCGAAGAAGGCGGCCAAACTCTACGGCGAGGACGCTTCCCGGCGCGCCTCGACGGAGTCGGAGAGGCGGCTCAAGGAGACGAAGGCGATCGACGAGCTCTTCCGCATCTACGAGTTTCGGATCGTCGGGCGCGAGGCGCTCGACGGGCGCGACGCGATCGTCGTGTCCTTCGAGCCGCGGCCCGGCGTCGAAACGGAGACGCGGGGCGGCAAGATCCTGAAGAAGTTCACGGGGCGGGCCTGGATCGACGAGGAAGACCGCCAGCTCGTCCGGGTGGAAGCCGAGCTGACGGACGATCTCTCCTTCGGGTTCGGGCTGCTCGCGAGGTTGAAGAAGGGATCGCGCGCCCAGATCCTGCGGCGAAAGATCAACGACGAGATCTGGCTCCCCGCGGAGGCGCACTTCGTCGGAAACGCCCGCCTCCTCCTCGTCAAGGGTCTCCACATCGACGCCCTCTCCGAATACTCCGACTACAAGAAGTTCACTGTCGCGACGGAAGCGACGGCCGTTCCCGAGCCGCCACAGTAGGTCAGCGCGGGGGGATCCTTCGGGTCTCGCGGCCGGTGGACGGCGGCGGCAGAATGGCGCCGCGATTGACCGGCAGGGCGAGCTCGGCGACGCCGCCGCGGTGGATCCCGGCGTGGAGGATCCCGCGCTGCGAGTCGAGCGCAAGCGAGGTCACCGAGGCGTCGGAGAGGCCGGTGCCGAGAGCCTGCCAGGTCTGCCCGCCGTCGAGACTCTGGAACACGCCCCCGGTGCCGTCGGTGAAGGCGGGCGAGGCTCCCGCGTAGATCGTCGAGGACATTCGACGGGTCGATCAGGAACGTCTCGACCGAGGCGAGGGGACCGACGGAAGTCAGGGTCCATGTCTTTCCGCCGTCGCCCGAGCGGCACAGGCCCCCGGTCCCCCCGACGGAGACGATCGAGCCCGCCGGATCGAAGAAGCCCGTATTGATTCCGCCGCAGCTCGAATTCGTCGTGACGGTCGTCCACGTCTTCCCCGCGTCGAGGCTCTGGTAGTAGCCGAGGGCGTTTTCGCTCATCGCGATCACCTGCGACGCGTTGGCGGGATTGACGGCGAGAAACGTGATCGGGTTCTGGCCGGCGTCGAGGCCCGTCTGCGTCCACGTGGCGCCGCCGTCGGTGCTCTTGAAGACCCGTTGCGAGGCCGAGCTCGAGTGGTCGGTCCCCGCGTAGAGCGTCAGAGGGCTGGTCGGATCCACGACGATCGAGGAAACGAAGAGGTCCGTCAGTCCCTGTGAGGAGGCGCTCCAGCTCCCGCCGCCGTCGGTGCTCTTGAGAATGCCGCCGCCGAGAGTGGCGGCGAGGAGCGTCCGTGGGCTCCCGGGTCTCGAGGCGAGCGCCGAGACGGGAATCACCGGCATTCCATTGTTGACCGCCTGCCAGGTTCCTCCTCCGTCCGTGCTCCTGTACACGCCGTCGAAGAGCGCGGCGTAGACGGTCCCCGGCGCGGCCGGGTCGGAGAGGAGCGAACTGACCATTCCGGCGTCCAGGCCCGCGTTCGACGGAGCCCACGTGCCGCCGCCGTCGGCGCTGCGGTACACGCCGCCGCCGAGCGTGGCCGCCACGAGCGTCGAGGAGGGCTCGAAGGCGAACGCGGTGCCGTAAGTGGAGCGCATTCCGGAGCCGGCGGAGGACCAGTTGGAGCCGCCGTCGGTGCTCCGGTAGAGGCCGTTGCCGTAGGTGCCGGCGTAGAGGGTCGCCGGATGCGCCGGGTCAACGGCGAACCCGAGCACCAGCGGCCAGGCGCCCGTCGCCCCCTGGTTGGACGGGAGGCCGTTGTTGATCGAGGTCCAGTGGGCGCCGCCGTCGGTGCTCTTGAAGATGCCGGACCCGTTGATGTTGCCGGCGTAGAGCGTCGTCGCGGAGGACGGATCGGTGACGAGCGTGAAGAAGGAGTTGTTGACGTTGCCGTAGCCGCCCCAGGTCTCGCCGCCGTCGATGCTGCGCAGGAGCCCCTGCGTGCTCGCCGCCAGGACCTGGAAGGAGTTGGCCGGATCGAACTGGAAGGCGGAGGTCTCCAGGCCGACGTTGTATCCGCCGAGAGTCTTGAACCGCCAGGTCTCTCCGCCGTCGGTGCTCTTGAAGATCTCGGAGAATCGCGAGCCCGCGAGGATCGTCTTCGGATTGCGCGGATCGATGGCCAGGCTCCAGACGTCGAGCGGCGAGATCCCGGTGATGGGATCGATCAACCCGTCGTTGATGGCCGTCCAGGATTCCGCCCCGTCGGTGCTCTTGAAGATCCCGACGCTCTGGACGCCGTTCGGAGTCAGCGTTCCGGCGTAGAGCGTGGACGGGGATGTCGGATCGATGGCGATCGTCTCGACTCGGAAGGCGGGGAGTCCCGCGTTGGCGGCGCTCCAGGTCACTCCCGCGTCGTCGCTCCTGTAGACGCCGCGGTCGGTCCCGGCATAAAGGGTCGCCGCGTTGGATGGATCGGAGACGAGGCAGTAGACGCTTCCGCCGAAGGGGCCATGGGTTGTCCAGGTGCCGTCCTGCCCCAACGCGGACACCGCGGCCAGCAGTCCAAGAGAGCCGGCGAGGAGAAGAACAACGGCGCGAGGTCGCGCTCTCCGGTGCAAACGCATCACCGCAGATACTACGACGCGTGAAACGCCAGAAGGATTACGCGGAAGCAACGCAATTGAGAAGTCGGAGACGCGGGCGTATCGTTCAAGAAAAGGGACACGGTCTTCCGGGAGGTTTCTAATGGACCGCCGCCATCCTGTCCTCGTTTCGGTGACGATCGGGATCGCGGCTCTCGCATCCGCACAGGGCTTCCGGGAAAGCGTCCGGGTCGGCCTCATCACTGTGAGGCTGGAGGCCCGTGGGTCCGATGGCCGGCCTCTCCCGGATCTGAAGGCGTCCGAGGTCAAGCTCAAGGTGGACGGCAAGGACGTTCCGGTCGAAGGGCTGGATCGTGTCGAGGCCGCCGCTCCTGCCGCGGCGCCGAAGCCGGCCGAGAGCGCTCCTGCGCCCGCCCCGACGCCCGCGTCCCCGGGCGCCGCTACCGCTCCGGCGGCCGTTCCCCCTCCGAGCCCCGACCTGTATCTGGCGATCCTCGTTGACGAGACCTCGACCGGCTCCTTCGACCGGCGCGATGTCAACAGGCAGATCGAGAGCTTCTTGAAAGGGAAGATGGCGCCGGGCGTCCACGTGATGCTGGAACGCTTCGACGGGCACCTGCGTACCGA
The DNA here is from genome assembly GCA_963741435.1 of uncultured Acidobacteriota bacterium. Lineage (GTDB taxonomy): Bacteria > Acidobacteriota > Thermoanaerobaculia > UBA5066 > Gp7-AA6 > JAWOLE01. The sequence goes on from CAVUIX010000023.1 coordinate 61,319, forward strand.
GTGTCCCTGGACGACCGACGTCTCCCAGCTCCTCGCCGCGGCGAAGAAGATGTCGAAGCGGACATTCGACTCCCGCATGCCGAGCCCCGCGGGCCTCGCCGACGAGATCCGCAACGGGCGCAAGCCCAAGGACGTCGAGCTCGAGATCGATCTGGCGTCGCGGCGCAGCTTCGACGGGATCCTCCAGGCGCTGCTCGAGTTTCCAACCGAGGTCACGGGACGCAAGGGACTCGTCTTCGTTTCCGACGGGACGCCGCTCATGGCGCCCTTCGACATCTCGCTCATGCTGTACGGCGCGAATGCCACCGATCGCGACATCCAGAAGATGCGCACGATGGGGAAGGGGGCCGTCGATCCGGAAACGGCCTCGCAGATCAACGCGATGCTGCAGGACCAGGCGCTTTCGACCCTGACCGCATTCGGCGCCGGCTCCGACGCCACATGGGCGCGCCGCATGGCGCTGATCACGAAGAAGGCCCTCGAGCTCGACATCGCCTTCTATCCGGTCGATTCGGAGGCGATCGAGCGCGGGACCAACCCCGGCGTCTCCTCCAAGTGGCCGGGCCGCTCGATGCCGGGCGTCGAGGGAGGCTCGGCATTGCCGTACTCGGGCTCGGGCATGACAGCGCGGGTCGCGGTGACGCATTCGATGAGCTCACTCGCGGAAACGAGCGGAGGAGAGGCGATCCTCGTCCCGAACCAGCTCTCCGACCGGCTGGGAACGGTCGTCGCCGAGCGGACTTCCGGGTACGCGCTGACCTTTCGCGATCCGACGCCCGGAGAGTTCAAGTACCACAAGATCGAGATCACGCTCGAGCGCCCGGGAGCGAAGGCGACCTACCGGCGCGGCTACCGCGTCCGGAGCGACGACGAGAGGACGCTCGACGCCGTCATCGCCAACCTGAACGTGCGCGGCGGCGAGAATCCGCTCAATGCGAAGGTCTCCTTCGAGGAGCTTCGCAAGGAGAGCGGACGCGACATCGTTTCGATGCGCCTGGAGTACCCGCGGCCTCCCGAGGCTCCGGGGCCCGGCGCAAGCGAGCGGGACGTCCAGATCTGGGCGATCTGCTCCGATGACGAGGGAAACCGCGCGAAGCCGCTCAGCCGCAAGGCAAAGGCGCAGGATCTCTCTGGCCAGAAAGCCGGCCCCTACGTCGACGCCATCCAGCTCGGCCTTCCGCCCGGCCCCTACACCTGGAGCATCGCGTTGAAGGACGTCGCCTCCGGCCTGACCTCCTACCTCGTCGTCAAAAAAGTCTTGTAGCGCCGCCGGTCATCCCGAAGTCCCCTCTTGTCATCCTGAGGAGCGAAACCTTCCCCTGTCATCCTGAGGAGCGTAGCGACGAAGGATCTGCCTCACGGGTTCTGGTTCGGAGCAGATCCTTCGCTTCGCTCAGGATGACAACAGGGGAGGAGCGAAGGGCAGGGAGTGAGCGAGGGGATAACAGAGTGACGCAGACCGGGGTTGAGCCTCGCGCGGGCTTCTGATAGACCTCGGCGGTGAGGAGGCCATGGCGGGCAAGCACATCGGGGTTCTGACGGGCGGAGGCGACGTTCCGGGGTTGAACGCCGCGATCAAGTCCGTGTACGCCGCCGCGAAGGACCATGGCTGGATCCGAGACGGGTCGAGCGACGCGAACGTGACCGGCATCCTGCGCGGCTGGAAGGGCGTCGTGAACATGGCCCGGGACCCGCGGACCGGCGCCTGGACCGATGTCGTGCCCCTCGACGACGCGCGCGTGCGTACGGTGGACCGCACCGGCGGGACCTTCCTTCACACCTCCCGGACGCGGCCGGACCGCATACGGCGCGCGGAGCTTCCGGCTCGCCTCCGCGAGCACGCCGGGGAACTTCCCTCCGCCGGCCAGGACCTCTTCGACGCGACGGACGCCGTCATCCGGAACCTGACAGAGCTCGGCATCGACTTGCTGATCGCGATCGGCGGCGACGACACGCTGGGCTACGCCCACACGCTTTCCACGCGCGGGTTCCCGGTTGTTGGGATTCCGAAGACGATGGACAACGACGTGCGCGGGACCGAATACAGCCTCGGCTTCGCGACGGCGATCATCCGCGCTGTCGAGTTCATCAACCGGCAGCGCACGCACCTGGGGTCCCACGAAACCGTCGGCGTGTTCCGGATCTTCGGCCGGGACGCCGGCTTCACCGCGCTCGGCACCGGCATGGCCATTTCCGACATCCGGTGCGTCATCCCGGAGCACGCCTTCGACCTCGCCGCGCTCTGCGAAGTGGTCGCGCACGATTACGCCGGCAGTCCCGGCCATTACGCGATGGTCCTCTGCTCCGAGGGAGCCATCTGGGAGGGGGGCAAGCTCGTCGAGGTGGGTCCGCCGGACGCCTTCGGCCATCGCCACAAGCAGAACGTGGGAGAGGCGCTGGCCGATGCCATTACGCGCACGACCGGCCTGCCGACCCGCGCGCAGGACCTCGCCTACGATCTCCGCAGCGGCGACCCCGAGCCCTTCGACAAGATCATCGCGAATACCTTCGGGACCCTGGCCGTCGAGCTCGCCGCGCAGGGGAAGACCGGCCGCATGGTCTGCATCGAGAAGGGCGTCTACGCCGACACGGAGTTGCCCGATCCCTCCCGGGCGCCGCGCACCGTGGACGTCGCCTCCGACTACGACATCGCGCGCTTCCGCCCGAGGTTCGCCAACCGCTTCGGCCGCACGATCTTTCTCTAACGTCGCTACGCGCGGAGCGTGCAACGTGGCCTGCGGCCATCGGCGGGCGGCTCGGCCGGATGCGGCCTCGACCGCCCGCCTCGTCGCCCGCTCCGCGCTTCGCTCCCGCGGCGCGAGGCTCCTCCGCTCGGTTACTTCGCGGAGACTCCTCGCGCCGCGACCGGAGCCCGTAGCCTGCGGTGCCGTAGGGGGAGGGGCTTGCCCCTCCCGCCTCCCGTCGCTCCATGGCGCGACCCGTCGGTGCTTCACTGTGAAGCGGCCGGCGTTTGCGTTCAGTTCGTGGTGTGGACTTCGATCTTCACGTCGGGGGTCGCGACCGCGACCGTTCCGTAGAGGGGTCAACGCCCCTTGAAGGCTTCGACGAGCTCCGCGCCCTGCTCGGGCGTCACGCCCTGGAGATCGAATCGCAGCCGGACGGTATTGAAGAGGGCCAGGTCTTTACGGACGGGGTTGCCGCGGTCCATCTCGCCCGTGATCGCGACCCGGGCGGAGTCGAGCGGGACGCCTCGCTCCTTCGCGATGACCTGCAGGAGCTCGACGCCGCAGGCCCCGACGCCGGCCAGGAAGAGCTCCGCCGGCGTGACCGCCTCGCCCGGGCACCCGTTCTGGACCGGCCCGTCCACGACGAAGTGGTGGTTGCGGCAGCCGCAGAGGACGCGCCCGAACGTGTCCGTGGATCGAGCCTCGACTTCGTAACTCCGGATATCGGTCTGCGCCATGGTCTGACCTCCTGCCTGCGCAACTCTACCTGTAGAATTCCTTCTAACGAATCTTCGAAGGAGGGGACCATGAGCAGGCGAATTTCTCTGGCTGTCCTTGCCGTCCTGTTTTCGTTTTCGGCCGTGGTACTCGGCCAGGCGAGCACCGAGAAGAAGGGAGCCGCGAAGAAGGAAGCCGCGGCGATGAAGTTCATCGCCACGGACGAGGCCCCGAAGGCGATCGGGCCCTACTCGCAGGCGGTCGTCGAGGGAGGATTCCTCTTCGCCGCCGGGCAGATCCCGCTCGATCCGAAGACGGGGGAGCTCGTGACGGGCGGAATCGAGCCGTCCACCGAGCGGGTCTTCGACAACCTGGAAGCGGTCCTGAAGGCCGCTGGGCTGACCTTCTCCGACGTCGTGAAGACGACCGTCTTCCTGACGAAAGCCGAGGACTTCGCGGCGTTGAACGCGGTCTACGCGCGCCGCATGGGGGATCACAAGCCCGCTCGCTCGACCGTCATCGTCGCCGCTCTGCCGAAAAACGCGCCGATGGAGATCGAGCTCGTCGCCCGCGCGAAGCGGTAGCCCGCGTCTTCGGCTCAGCCCCTCTGACCGCCGCGGTCTCCCTCGAACCGACGGGGACTGGCAGACGTCTTCTCGGACAAGATGGAAGAGGTCCTGAAAAAGGGACTCCCAGCCTGAGGATTCAGCGGATCAGACGTCGCCCGCGCGCCGAGCCCATCGGGAAGTTCCTCTGGAAGACAGGCTGGTGGCGCGGAAATGGCGCATGCCGGTGCGAGAAGATGGCATTGCGGCGGCGCCCGGAGTAGGGCGAGGCGTATCCACCGCCCACGGGATAGCGGTAGGACAGGTCGTAAGCCGGCATCCCGGCTTCCGTCTCCTGCGCATAAGCGTTCGAGACGGTCGGCCCCCGTCCCTTGCCGGTCTCCCCGATGTCCACGGCCGAGACGGTCGCGAGATAGGCCGCGACGGACTCTCCGGCGCCTGCCCGCCGCAGTCTCGTCATCGTCGCCGCCTCGATGACGGGAGGAAGCTCGGCCTCGTGCGCGCGAAAGTACGCGACGACAGCGCCATCGTTGGCTCCTTCGGTCTTCAACCGGATCGCTTCGCCGAGAGTGTCGGTGGAAGCCGTTCGCGGCTCGAAGACCGGCTTGCGGACCGGAGCCAGTGTTTCTTCGATCGTGACGTTGCTGCCGCTTCCCCGGATCGTCACGCGGGTCCGGACCACTTCGTCGCCCCGCGCCACGGAAGTCGAAGCGAGAGCGATCAACGTCATGAGAGCCGGCCGGGCGATTCCAGGAGCCTTAGGCATTCCGACAAGTCCGATCTATCGGTAACACAGTCGGCGCGAGAGCGCCAAGGCCTTGAGAGAGAATGAAGGATGATGAATGAGGGGGCTTCCGCTTCTGTTGCGCTTGCTCGCGATGCTGCCCGAGTCCTCCGGTCCTCAGGGCAAACGCCCCTGGTCGGGGATCTGCTTGCTGGAAAAGAATGACTCGCCTTCCTCCGAAACCTGGAACTTGGAACCTGGAACGAACTTTCCGTCCGGCCTGGTGGCTGCCGGGACCGCATCTCCAGACCGCCTGGGGTCGGGTGGCCCGGTCGCGCAGGCAGGTGGCCTTCCTCCGCGAGGTTCTGGAAACGCCGGACGGCGACGAGCTCCTCCTGGACCACGTCGAGGGGCCGGCCGGAAGCCCACGCCTGCTCGCGCTCCACGGCCTGGAGGGGAGCTCCTATTCGGTCTACGTTCAGGGTCTTCTCGCGGCGGCGGCCGGGCGCGGCTGGCGCGGCACGGCGATGAACTTCCGCTCCTGCGCCCGCGATCCCGCGCGTCTCTCGCGGATGCTTCCCAACCGGCGGCCACGGCTCTACCACTCGGGCGAGACATCGGACTTCGATTTCGTCGTCGCGTCGCTGGCCGCCCGCGAACCCGAGGCGCCGCTCTTCGCCGTCGGAGCGTCTCTCGGCGGCAACGTTCTCTTGAAGTGGCTCGGTGAGAACCCCGGGCAGCGGAAGGTTACGGCGGCCACCGCCATCTCCACGCCTTACGATCTGGCCGCCGGCTCGCGTCATCTGGAAACGGCTTTCGGTCGTTTCTATGTCGGCGAGTTCTTGAAGACGCTCCGGCTGAAAGCCGTCGACGTCGCTCGGCGCTTTCCCGAAGCGGCCGCGCGAATCGATCTGGAGCGCGTTGCCCGCTCCCGGACCTTCTGGGACTTCGACGACGCGGCCACCGGGCCGCTCCACGGTTTCACCTGCGCCGAGGACTACTACGCCCGCTCGAGCTCCCTGAAGTTCCTGAGCCGTATCGAGACTCCAACTCTCTGCCTCTCCGCGCAAGACGATCCCTTTCTTCCCGCCTCCGCTCTCGAGCGAGCCAGGATCACGGCTTCTCCCCGCGTCACCTTCCTGGTCACGCGCGAAGGCGGCCACATCGGATTCGTTTCGAGCGTGGGGTCCCGCTACTGGGCCGAGGAGCTGACGATGTGCTGGTTCGAGCAGCGCGCGGCGGAGGCTCAGGAGTAAGCCGCCAGTCCTCGTGCCTCAGGGACTCTCAGCTCCCGAGGACGCGCGGCGCCCGGCGGCGCTGCGAAGAGGCCTCTCGGTCTTCCGGCGGCGCGGCGCTTTTTTCGATTGCGGCCGGGCAGCGGCCGGGGCAAATCCGTGCCGGCGGATCGTCGCTCTCAATTCCTGGAGGAACGACGCCAGGATCGGCGAGGGATCGTCCCGGCGGTAGATGACTCCCCTCTCGGTGAAGACGCCCTGGCCGGCGAGCTCGCGGAACACGACACCCGGCGCGGCCATCTGGCGCAAGGCCGGATCGACGAGGGCGATCGTCAGGCCGGCCGCGATCATGCCGAGAACGGTGTGGGTCGAAGGCAGATCGCCCGCCATGGTGATCGGCGGTCCGAAACCAGCTCGCCGGAAGACCTCGAGAAGCTGGTCATAGGAAGCCGGCGAAAAATGCCGGGGCCAGAGCGTGTAGGCCTCCTTCGGACAGCTCCTGGAGCCGGAGCCTGGCGCTTCGGGCCTTCTGATGTTTTTCAGGAAGCGCGACCATCAGCCGGACGCGCCCCGTCACCTCGCTGGCCAGGCCTTCCGCGTCGATGGGCAGCGCGACGAATCCAAGGTCGATGCGACCTCCATGAAGCGCCTCGACCTGCGCCTCCGGCGTCAGATTCTCGAAGAGGATCTCGACGGAGGGGACGTGCTCGCCGAAGAGACGCAGGGCCCTGCCGAGGAGGCGCCAGTCCGTCTCGGGGTAGATTCCGATGACGAGTTTGCGTGTCTCCTCGCGGGCCGCCTCCCGCGCGAGTCCGACGGCGCGGTCGGCCTTGGCCAGGATGTCGCGAGCCTCCTCCAGGAAACGGTGACCCGCGGGCGCGAGCTCCACGCTTCGTTTCGTTCGGACGAGCAACTGCACCTTGAGCTCGCGTTCGAGGTTGCGGATCTGCTGGCTCAGCGAAGGCTGGGAGGTGTGCAGGCGGCTCGCCGCATGTCCGAAGTGAAGTTCTTCCGCCACCGCCACGAAGTACCGAAGGTGCCGGAGCTCCATGACGCCCTCTCATCGTCCACACGTCTCGACCCGAGCGTTACTAAGGATTGGACTCGCGCCTGCTGATCATCCACGCTCATGAGTCCGGACTCAGGGCCTGCCCGGATCGAGGCCTTCGTAGCGCTCGACCGGGATTTTACAACCGACGGCCGGGAGAGGCAAGAATTGAAGAACTGGCGTCACGGCTTCAAACCCGCGACACGCATCTCGCCGAAGCGACCATGTGCGGGGATCGCTCCTGGCCAGGGTCACTCTCATCGGGTACGGGGACTTTGCAAGCCCGGCTTGCGCGCAAAGCAACCGCACGGTCAAGAAGATCCGGGCGAAAATGGGGTCGCGGCTCCAGTACGTCTTTCGAAGCTTCCCCCAACCGGATAAGTACGAGCACTCCGAAGATGCCGCCGAGGCGGCGGAGTGCGCCTCGGCCCAGGGGAAGTTCTGGGAGATGCACGATCTGATCTTCGAGAACCAGGGTGCCGCCGACGAGTTTCACCTGTCCCGGTATGCGTCCGATTGCGGAATGAACCTGCTTCGGTTTCGGCGGGAGATGCGCGATCACGTTCATCTGGCGAAAATTCGCGCCGGGCGGAAGAGTGGAGTCCGAAGCGGCGTCACCGAGGCCCCGACGTTCTTCATCAATCTCGCGCGTCACGAGAGCGCGTTTGGTCTGGCCATGCTGCTTCCGGCGGTGCAGGCGGCGGCAGGCGGCTGACCGATTACCGTTTTGCCGGACTCTCAGCGGCACTGATCGTTTTCGCCTATCAGAGTCATTCGATCAAACGATTTCCATCGGCCCCGGCTGCGGGAGTAGCTTGCGCTCAATGCGCTCAACACGCTCAATGCGCTCACCGGAATCTGAATGAGAGTCGAGATCTCTTCAGGACCGCGGCGCGGGAGCGCGCGTTCTCGGACCGATGACGGCCCGCGAACGGAGCGCCTCCTGATCGACCAGATCGACTCTGGCGTCTTCGCGGCCTTCTCCGACATGGCCCTCCGGCTCCGTCAGGCGCGCGACCAGAGCGACTTCCAGCTCGCCGAGGAGAGAAAGGAAAGTGACAAAGAACTCCTCCGAGTGACAAAGAACTCCTTCGGGAGCAGAGCGCATGGAACGCCGCCGTCGCGGCGCTGGCCGATCGGGAGGACTTGCTCGCCGTGTTTGCACACGACAGGAAGAGTCTCCTGAGCGTGCGAGCGGGCAAGTTCTTCACCGTTCCCCGGGCCGACGGGTCCCGTCCGGGAAGGGCTCCCGGCGAGGCCCTGGCGAGCTAACCGGCACTCCGGGTGGGGTGAGCGTCACCCCTCCCTTCCGTCCTACCCCGGGGTCGACCTCCGACCCCGGGGTTTTTTTGCTGCGCCTCGCATGTCAGGCCCCGGCGTCATTTTCGCCCCACCGGTGCGAGGCGGTTCAACTCCTCGAACCAGTTCGTGACGAGGTGGAGCTCCTTGACGACTCCGCTGTCGGGAGGCTGGAGGAGGGCGTAGAAACCCTTGCCGTCGGGTGCGACGTCCCGCCCGAGGCGGGGGTCCTTCGCGCGATACACCTCGCCCATCCCGCCGGCGCCGATCGGCGCCACGATTTCATAGGGCCCGAGACGAGATCCCGCGGCGAGCGTCATCAGGACTTCGGCGTCGGAAGATACTGCGGGGGAATCGGCTTGTCCGGCTTCTCGGTGTCCCACGCGACCGAGGCGATCCACCACCGCTTGCCGTCGTTGACGAGCTGGATGGAGTTGACCCCGCGCTCGAACGGCTTCGCGTCCGACGCGGTGTGGCGCGATTCGTAGGTCGAAAAGACCTGGCACACGTTGCCGAAGCAGTCCGCCTTCCGGGCGATCTCGCGCTCGAAGAAGCCCTGTCCCGGCTCGCTCTTTTCCTTCCTGGCCGCCGCCGACTTTTCGTAGCGGCTGGAGAAGCCGTCCACGTCGCTCCCGGTGATCTCCTGCCCGGGGCGGACGGGAGCGACGAGCATCCCGACGTAGAGAAAGATCGCGCGCATCCGCTCGAAGTCGGGAGACGCGTCGGGAGCGTGGCTGACGGAGCCGTACAGGGCGGCGATGATCGAATCGACCGACAGGGCGTCGGCGGGTGGAGGAGCTTCGCGGCGCCTGGTGGTCTGGGCGGAGGAAAGACCGGCCGTCAACAAGAGAGCGGCGGCAATCAGGGTTCGAGATCTCGTCATCGGTATCTCCTTTTTCCGGATCAGTATCCTCTCACTCGCCGCCGCCGCGCCCCTGTCATTCTGAGGAGCGAAGCGACGAAGAATCTGCCCCTGACGTCGAAACGGAGCAGATCCTTCGCTGCGCTCAGGATGACAACGAGGAGAGTGCTCCCGATGGACAACGGTGAGAACCATCCGCGACGATGCCGTCAAGACCATCCGGGCTAGAATCCCGCGGAGGCCCCGCCGCTGAAAGCCGAGACGCTTCTCCTCTGGCTGACCTACGCCGCCGCGGCGTCGCTCGTCCTCTTTCTCGCTCATCGTTTCGTGGCGCCGGTGCCGCGCGGCGCCCGTCTCGCCCTGGCGGTTCTCCCGCTGGTTTTCACGGGCAAGGCTTTCCTCATCGGAGGCGTCTACGGGCCGGTGGATCTCTACTACGGGCACGACCCGTGGAAGCGCACTGCGCAGGCGCAGGCGATCGGTCCCGCGCGCAATCCGATCCTTTCCGACGTCGCCTTCGCCAACATCCCGTGGAGAAGCGCCGTCCGCGAGTCGCTCGTGAACGGGAGGATTCCTCTCTGGAATCGCTTCGTCCTCGCCGGGAGCCCGCTTTTTCCCGCCGCGGGAGACGCGTTCCTCCATCCTGGCACCTGGCTCGGGATCTTTCTGCCCGTCGGGCTTTCGTTCCTCTTCTCCTGCACGTTCACGCTCTTTCTCGCGCTCCTCTGCGCCTTCCTGTTCTTCCGGGACCACGAGCTGTCGACGGTGCCGGCTCTGCTGGGAGCGGTCGCCTGGGGATTCTCGACCTGTCTTCTCTTCTGGGACGGCTTCGCGATCGGGCCCACGATTGCGACGTTCCCGCTGCTCCTCCTGAGTCTGCGCCGCCTGTCCCGGCGGCCGGGCGCGGCTTCCGTCGCCCTCGCGGTCATCGCGCTGCTTCTCGGAATCGCCGGAGGACATCCGGAGAGCTTCTTTCACTGCCTGGCGGGAGGAGCGGTGTATTTCGTCTGGGAGATCGCGAGCCGGCCGCGCCGCGTGATCCGCCCGCTCGGAGCCGCGCTCCTCGCGGGCTTTCTTGCGTTGCTGCTCGGGGCGCCGCTGCTCCTTCCCCTGCTCGACGCGCTTCCTCGAACGGCCATCTACGGCGCGCGGCAGCGGCAAGGGCAATCGGTTTCCGCGCCGGAGTCCGCGCGGCGTCTCCTGCCCGCGCTCCTTCCGTTCGCGCACGGGATCTACGGCAGGAGTCCGGTCCAGGACTGGCGCCACGACGGATCAGGCATGCCGATGGCCTACTCGGGAGCCCTTCTCTTCCCGCTGGCCCTGGTCGCCTTCCGCGCGCCGCGGGGAGAGCGCCGGGGGCGCGTCCTCTTTCTCGTCTTCTACCTCGCCGGCCTCGGTTACGGGGCGAGCGCTCCGGTCCTCTCCGATGTCACCTCCGCCATTCCGGGGTTTGACGTCGCGCTCAACTACCGGATGGTCTTCCTCGCTCCGCTCGGCCTGGCGGGACTCGCGGCCCTTGGAGCCGAGGAGATCCGGCGAAACCCCGGCCGCTCGATCACGCTCGCGGCCGCGGCAGTCCTGGCGCTCCTGGTCGTTTCCTTTGTTTTCTCGCGCGGCGTGTTTGAAGATCGGGGTCTCCCGGAGTCCTTCGTCCGGGTTTCGTTCGCCGCGCAGATTCTTCCGCTCGCCGCGCTGGCCTCGGCCGCGCTCCTGCGGCCTCTCGCCGGCACCCGCCTGGTGGGGGCCGCCCTTCTCCTGATCGTCGCGGAGCGCTTTGCCGAGATGAACGGGGTTTACCCGACGCTTCCGGCCGGCGCGGCGGCGCCGCCTCTGCGCGCGCTCGAGTCGCTTCCGCGAGGCGGCGAGCCGTACCGGATCGTCGCCCGGGCGGACGTGCTGCGTCCCAACGCCGCCACGCTCTACGGGCTCGAGGACGTGCGCGGGTACGAGCCCTTCGTCCTGGCCGACCTGGCGGAGACCTTCCCGCTCTGGTGTCAGCCCCAGCACGCTTCTTACACGATGGTTGAAGACCTGACCCGGCCGTTCCTGTCCCTGCTCAACGCTCGCTTCGCTATCGCCGCGCCCGGTGATCCGGCTCCGGCCGGGTGGCTCGAGCGCGGCCGGGACGCTGAGATGGCGGTCTTCGAGAACCCGCGCGCGCTTAACCGCGTGTTCGTTCCGCGGCGGGTCCGCTTCGAGCCGGATCGGCAGGCCCGGATCGCCCAGATGGCGCGGGAGACCGACTTCGGCGAGCGTGCCTGGCTGTCGGATCCGGACGGCGAGAACTCCGCGCGAGGCGAGGTCCCGAACGGACAGGCGCAACTCTCCCTGCGTTCGAGCGGACCCGACCTGCTGATCACGGCGACGGCGGCTTCCCGCGTGCTCCTGGCAACTTCGATTCCCGCGTGGCCGGGCTGGAATGCGGAGTCGGAGAGCGAACGGCTCCCGATCGTGCGGGTCAATCACGCGTTCGTCGGGTTCCGGCTCGAGCCCGGACACCACGAGGTCCGCCTCCACTACCGCCCGCCTCTCCTGGACGTTGCCCTCGGCGCTTTCGGGGCGGGCGTCCTTCTCGCTGCAATCCTGGGCTTCGCAACGCGGCAGCGGGCCCTCGCGCCGTAGGGGCGGCGCTTGCGCCGCCCGCCCCTGCTGGATGCGTCGTGCGGGCGGGACGGCCACCGATTTGCGTTGTGGGATTCTCTCTTTGACTCCTCCGGCGGATGCGATCACGAATCGTAGAGATGGCGTCGCAGCGAAGGCTTTGGCTGTCTCCGTGGCTCGGCGAATCCGATAGGGGCGGGAGGCGCAAGCGCCTCCCCTACGGCACCGGGGTCCGAGAAGCGGGGGTTCGGGCTATGGCGAGCCAGGACGTGCCGGTTCCTCGCTCCGAGGAGCGGAAGAGCAATTGCTCCAGTGCGAGAGCGCCGCGAAGGAGGGCGTTCCAGAACCCCGCAACCCGGTACTCATGCCCGGCGTCGGACACTTCCTGGTGCCGGCCAAGGAGAGCGTTCACTCTGGCCAGAGGCCAGAGGATGCGAAAGAGCGGGAGAAGACGCACCTGCTCGAGCCCCGCGTCGCGCAGGAGACCCTCGAGCGCGCGCCGGGTGTACCTCCGATAGTGTCCGGCGTACCGGTCGAACTTGCTCCAGAGCCTCGGGTCCGCGGGCACGGTCAGCAGGACGAAGCCTCCGGGAACGGCCAGCCCGGCGGCGCCGCGGAGAAGGTCCACGTCGTCGGCAACGTGCTCGACGACGTCGAAGAGACCGACGAGGTCGAAAGACCGCGTGAACGGGGGCTGGTCTCCCCGCGCGGCCACCAGGCGCGTGGCGCCGCGGCGCCGCGCCAGAGTGAGGTCGTTGAGCCTCGGGTCGAGTCCGACGGCGTAAGAAACCCGCGACAGCTCCGCGAGGACTTCGCCATCACCGCAGCCCAGGTCCAGGACCCGCGCGCGACTCTTGTCCGCGAGACAGTCTCGGGCCGCTTCGCGGATGGCGAGACGCCGGTGCGTAAACCAGAAGTGACCGTCCTTGACCGCAAACAGGAGGCCCGGGGCTTCATCCGGGAAACCGGGCGCCGGCGCGGAGTCGGTTCGCACGCCGGGGTCAGGTCCTGCGCAGAGCGGCCGACGAGAGACCCGGGAAGTCGCGGATGGCAGCGACGACGCGGGTCTGCTCCTCCTCGGTCAAGTCGTTGAAGAAGGGGAGCCGCAGGAGGCGGTCGCTCAAGTCCTCTGTGACCGGGCAGCTTCCCGGCGCCGCGCCGAAGCTCCGGCCCATCGCCGAGAGGTGGAGCGGGAGGTAGTGGAAGACGGCGAGGATGCCTCTCTCTTTCAGATGCGCGATCAGGCCCTGGCGCGATTCCCGCGATGGGAGGATCAGGTAGAACATGTGGAAGGGGTGCTCGCGGTCGGCCGGCACGGCGGGCAGCCGGACTCCCCGGTCGCCGGCCCAGTCGCGGAGACCCTCGGCGTAGCGCTCCCAGATCCGCCGGCGCCGGGCCTGGATCTCGTCCCGCGCTTCGAGCTGGGCGAGGAGAAACGCGGCGAGCAGCTCTGAAGGCAGATAGCTCGATCCCACGTCCACCCACGTGTACTTGTTCACTTCTCCGCGGAAGAAGCGGGTGCGGTAGGTCCCTTTCTCCCGGAGGACCTCCGCTCTCTCGATGTAGGAAGGATCGTTGATCAGGAGAGCGCCCCCCTCTCCGCAGGTGAAGTTCTTCGTCTCGTGGAAGCTCTGCGTGGCCAGGCACCCGAAGGTGCCCAGGTATTTCCCCCGGTATCGGCCGAACAGGCCGTGCGCGTTGTCCTCGACGACCGCCACGCCGCGGTTTCGCCGCAGTCGCGAGGATGGCGTCCATCTCGCAGCCCACGCCGGCGTAGTGCATGGCCACGATGGCCCGGGTGCGCGGCGTCAGGAGACCTTCCAGCCGGCTCTCGTCCAGGTTGAGCGTATCGGGGTGGATGTCGGCGAACACGGGACGGGCCCCCCGCAGGACGAAGGCGTTGGCCGTCGAGACGAAGGTGAAGGAGGGAATGATGACCTCGTCTCCGGGAGCGATGCGCAAGAGCAGCGCCGCCATCTCGAGGGCATGCGTGCAGGAGGTCGTCAGGAGCGCGGCGGGCACGCCCAGAGACTGCGCGAGGGAGGCGTGACAGGCCCGGGTGAACTCGCCGTCGCCGGAGAGATGGCCGCTCGCGATGGCCCGGCGCATGTACTCCTCTTCCCGCCCCGCAAGGCAGGGCCTGTTGAAGGGGATCGCGTAGGTCGGGCCGGGCGCGCTCAAGGCTTCGACCAGCGGTGGAATCCGTGGCGCGCGTCCGGCAACCCGCCAGCCGAGCGCGGCGTACGCGCGCTGCACGGGGACGTTGGTCACGTGCGTCGGGCCCTCGACGCGTTGCGCGTGTCCCGCGAGCAACCGCATGCCCTCCAGGGTCAGCGCGCGGAAGAGTCCGCGGGCGGAATGCTCGGGGACGACCGCTCCGATGCTGTAGTGCCCGAGCGCGATCCCGTGGCGGCGCTCCATCTCCGAAGGCTTCTTCCACGCCGAGTAGCCGACGATGGCTCCGTGGCACTCCGCCGCCAGGACCCAGTCCGCCCATCCTTCGACACAGGACCGGATCCACTCCTCGTAGATCCGGACCGCGCGGGAGTGCGGGATCCTCTCGTCGGAGTGAAACCGTCCCGAGTGAACGGCGAAGGCCCGCCGGGAAACCTCGAGCAGGCCGTCCAGGTCTTCCGGCGCGACCGGGCGCACCAGAACGTCCGGCGGCAGAGATGAGTGGAGGCGGCGCTTCGTCCCGCGGATAGTCGTAGACGTAATCGAGAAGCGTATCCACGAGGAGAAAGCCGCGCCGCTCGAGCGCGTGGATGGCGGGCGCGTCGTCCGCGTAGCTCCTGTGAACGAGACACTCCGCGCCATGCTCCTCGGCGTGCCGCACCGCCTCGTCGAGAAGCCGCTCGAGGATTGCCGCCCGCTCGGAAGAGTCCCCGGCGGCCGCGAGGTAGCGGATCCCCGCCATGCGCCGGCCGAGCGCTCGCGTCTCCCAGACCTGGTCGGCGATGACGGCGAGGCCGGCCGTCCGCCCGTCCGCGCGCGCCACGAACGCGGCGCCTCCCGGGCTCGAGAGGACCGAGCGGATCTCGTCGAGCCAGTAATCCGCCCGCCGGTCCGCGGGCATTTCTCGCGGGCCACGCCCGCAGCGGCCCATAGAGGAGAGACGGAAGTGACTCTCGCAGGCTTTCCGCTTCCGCGGCAGCGAGGACGCTCGTCCGGATCTCCGTCAAGGCCGGTCCTCGGACGATCCCTCCGACGTCGTCTGACGGACCACGTAGACCGGCCGCTCCATGGACCGGAAATGCATGCGCGCGAGGTACTCCCCGATGATTCCCAGGGCGAAGAGCTGCGCGCCCGAGAAGATCGCGATGATGGAAGCCAGGAACGGGAAGCCCGGCACGCTTCCGCCCGCCATCAGATAACGGACGATCACGTAGGCCAGGACGGCGAGGCCGAAGAGCGTGAACCCGAAACCGACCACGCTCGCCAGCCGCAGGGGCCACGCCGAAAAGCCCGTCATCATGTCCGCGGCGTGAGAAGCGAGCTTCCAGAAGCTGTAGCCGGACGCTCCCGACTTGCGCGCCTCGTGCCGGACCTCGACCTGGGCGGCCCGGTCGGTCGACCAGGAGAGCAGCACGTCGAGCGAGACGAAGGGCCCGCGGAAATCCGCGAACGCGCGTCGGCTCTCGGTGCGGACCGCGCGAAACGCGCTGACCCCTCTCGCCCTCTTCCAGCCGATCGCTCCCGCGAGCGCGATGCGGATCAGCATCGAGGCGAGCTTGCGCCAGAAAGGTTGTCTCTGGCTTGCGGGCGTGCCGTAAACGACGTCCCACCCCTCCTCGCGCAAGGAGAGGAGCTTGGGGATCTCCTCGGGAGGGTGCTGGAGGTCGTCATCCATGGTGACGGTGGTGTCGTAGACCGCCGCCCGGAGGCCGCACAGGAGCGCATTGTGTTGCCCGTAGTTGCGCATCAGGTTTATGCCCCGGACGTTGCCGTGGCTCCGCGCCAGCTCCTCGATGAGGCGCCAGCAGCTCTCGGGGCTTCCATCGTTGACCAGGATGACCTCCCACCGCCGCTCCGGTGCCCCGTCGAGAACGGAAGCCACCCGGCCGACGATCTCGGCCAGTGCGTCCCCCGTCCCATGGACCGGAACGACAACGGAGACGCCTCGGGGCAAGCGCGCCGCCGCCGCGCTCTTCGGCCCTGGCGCGCCTTGCGAGACGGGTTCCATTCGTTTCTCTTCGCTCAGGCCCCTAAATCTAGCAGTTTGGTCCGGCCCCGGTCGCGGCGCGAGGAGTCTCCCAAGTAACCGCAGGGAGGAGCCTCGCGCCGCGGCGAGCGCGAGTCGGTCGTCGCCGAGCGCGCCAACAGGCGCAGATCCCGCGCAAACGCGAAGCGACGTTAGTGGAGATACCCGAGAGCCCGCAGTTTCTTGATCGCTTCGTCGGTCGCTTGCGGCGCGACGCGCATTCCGCGCGGCGCCCGCCAGAGGAAGACGCCCGCACAGCCGCCGTGGCGCTCGAAGCGGGGGAGCGCTTCCCGCACGGCGGCCTGCGGGATCTCCTCCGCGCGGCCCGAAGTCAATGCCTTCGTTTCCGCGAGCGTCAATTCCGCGCAGCCGTCCGATTCCACCGTGATTCTCAGGCCCGACTCGGGACCGGTGACAAGGAAGCCATCCACGTCGGCGGCGATGTCGAGCGTGGCGGTCAGGGCGCTTCCCGCCGGAGATGAGATCCATGCGAAGCGATCGGATTCCTCCAGCGCGAACGGCTGCACGCCGGCGCCGGGTGGCAGGCCCTCCACCTTGACGCGCAGGGGCGGCGAGCCGGGGGCTCCGAGGAAACGAAGCTCGAGGCCATCGCGCGTCCCGGCGATCGCCTGCTCGACCGCTCGCCAGTCGGCGGCGAAGGAGCGCTCGTCGATCGCGAGGAGCCTCGTCTCGCGCGGATCCGCGGCGAGGTCGAACCGTCCCAGGGCCGGCAGCAGGTCCGGCAGCCGCCGCGCGAGGAGCCAGCCGTCCGGATCCTTCGTCTCGTCGGGGACTCCACGAGTTCCAAGCCGATCGAAGAAGACGAGCTTGGATGCCCGGCGTACAACGGCCGCGCGCGCGCCGCCGCCGGTGAGCATCGTGATGGCGGGCAGCGACGCGCGCTCGGGCGAGCCGGGCTCGAGCAGGTTGCGGCCGTCCAGGGGGCGCGGCGGGCGCCGGAAGTCCGGCAAGCGCCTCGATCGTCGGAAGCAGGTCGAGGAGCGAGACGAGCGCATCCGCCCGCGTCGCCGGCATGGACCGCCCGGCTCGCGGGCGGATGAGCAGCGGCACCCGGAGAACTTCGTCGAAGAGCGTCGGTCCGTGCTTCCAGCCCCCGTGCTCGCAGAACTCCTCGCCATGATCGGAAGTGAAGACGACCGTGGCGCGCTTCCTCTCCTCCGCGCCGAGCGCGTTCCAGAGCTGTCCGACCTGCGAGTCGGCGTAGCGAACCTCGTCGTGGTAGAGCGCCGCCAGATGCCGGATGTCGCGCTCGGAGGGGCGCGGGAGCCGGCCGATCTGCAGGTGGTGGATCTCGTCGCCGGTGAACGAACCCTTGTAGTCCGGATCGAACGGCGTTGACCCGCGCGTCCGATCGGGAGGCGTGTACGGGTCGTGCGGGTCCATCAGGAGGAGAAAGAGGAGGAAGGGCTCGCCCCGATGGGACGCGAGCCACTTCGGCGCGTGCCGAGCCGTCTCTTTCCCCGGCATCGTGATCGAGGAGAGCTCGTAGGGCGTCGTGAAGAAGGTCGTGAAGCCCTCTGCGAAGCCGTTGCCGGCGTTGAGCGTCGGGTTGGCGATGAAGGCCGCCGTGGACCAACCCGCCCGGCGCAGGTCCGTCGCGATCGTGGCCATGCCGGGGACGATACCGAGCGGCGCGCCGTCGGAGCCTTCCTGGACAGCCGGGACGCGTCCGGTCAGAAGAGAGGCGACCGAAGGAATCGTCCAGGAGGCCGGGGCGTAGGCGCGGTCGGCCTTCCAGGCGCCGCGGAAGATCGCGTCGAGGTTGGGGCTCGACGGGTCGGGGCAGCCATAGAGCCCGAGTGCATCGCGTCGCGTCGTGTCGAAGAGCAGAAGAAAGACCGCATCCGCTCGCGGGTCGGGCCGCACGACACGCAGATCGGAAAGGAAAAACGTCCCGGCGGGATCCAGCCGCAGCCGCAGTCGCGATCCGGCGCGCGGAGCGGGAACCTTCCAATCCTCGTCGAAGAAGACGGCCGCGCCGGTTCCCTCCGCGAACCGCCGCGTCGCGCGCCCGACGGTTCGCGCAGGACCGCCGCTGGAAGGCAGCAGCTCCGCGACGAGCGAAACGTCTCCTCGCCGTGCCGTCGACGTCCAGGAGAAGCGCAGGCGTCCGCGGGCGTTCTCCGGCAGCGCCCACTCGAATGTATTCGAGACTCCGACTCCCTCGTGCCGGACCCTCTCGGCGTCCACGATGACCTGCGGGGGACCGGCGGCTGGAGCCGGCCTGACGGGCGTTTCGAGAGCGCGCCGACATCCGGCAAGTGTCAGCAGAACGGCGAAGAGAATCGCGCTCCGCCGGCGCGGGTGACACATCGGTCGAGTCTAATGCAGCCATCTATAATTCCGCCGGGATGAGGGGGCGCGCATGGATCCGCTCGAACTGCGCCTGAAGAACATCTCCGAGCCGCGCTTGAAGGACGTCTTCGAGGCCGCCGCGGATAAATTCGGCTGGAGGAGCCGGAAAGCCGCTCCCGGCCGCGGATTCGGGATCGAGAACGGCCGGATCATCAACCCCCGCTTCTCGCAATACCGCGTCCCCCGTTTCCCCGACATCCCTCAGATCGAGACGGTCATCCTCGCCCGCAAGGACCTTCCGCCGGCGGGTGCCGGGGGTACGCCGATCTTCGGTCTCGCGCCGGCCACCGGGAATGCGATCTTCGCAGCGGCCGGGATCCGCCTGCATAAACTGCCCCTCGCACCCGACGGGCTGCCGCGAAGGAGCAACAATGCCTGAGCCCTATGGAATGCCTGATTAGCGCGGATGACGCGAAGAAGGCGGCCGCGGCGGCGCTCGCCGAGGCCCGCAAGAACGGCTGGACGATGGCCGCGGCGGTCGTGGACACCGGCGGCCACCTCGTCTATTTCGAGAAGATGGACGGCACGCAGACCGGCAGCGTCGCCGTGGCCATGAACAAGGCGCGCTCCGCGGCGCTCTTCATGAGGCCGACGAAGGCATTCCAGGAGATGCTCGCCGGCGGGGGAGACGGCCTTCGCGCCTTCGGCCTGGAAGGCGCGGTCCCCGTGGAAGGAGGCGTCCCTCTCGTGTCGGCGGCAAGCGGCCGGGATCCGCCTGCGTAGACTACCCCTCGCACCCGACGGGCTGCTGCGAAGGAGCAACGATGCCTGAGCCCTATGGAATGCCTGATCGGAGTAGATGACGCGAAGAAGGCGGCCGCGGCGGCGCTCGCCGAGGCCCGAAAGAACGGCTGGACAATGGCCGCGGCGGTCGTGGACACCGGCGGGCACCTCGTCTATTTCGAGAAGATGGACGGCACGCAGACCGGCAGCGTCGCCGTGGCCATGAACAAGGCGCGGTCGGCGGTGCTCTTCATGAGGCCGACGAAAGCCTTCCAGGAGATGCTCGCCGGCGGGGGAGACGGCCTTCGCGCCTTTGGCCTGGAAGGCGCCGTCCCCGTGGAAGGAGGCGTCCCTCTCGTGTCCGGCGGCAAGACCGTCGGCGCCATCGGCCTCTCCGGCGGCTCAAGCTCCCAGGACGGCCAGTGCGCCAGGGCCGGCGCCGAAGCACTCAAGTAGGTGTCAGGTATCAGGTGTCAGGTGTCAGGTTAAAGGAGCTGAGCACACGCTTCCTGCCTGAACCTGGAATCTGGAAACTGCTACTCGTGGCGCAGCGCGACGAGGGGGTCGATGCGGGTCGCGCGGCGGGCGGGGATGTAGCTGGCGACGAGAGCGACGGCCGTCAGGGTGAGTGTTACCAGGGCGAAGGTCACAGGGTCGTTGGATCCGACGCCGTACAGCAGAGTGGACATCAGGCGTGTCAGGAGGAGGGCTCCGGCGAGGCCCGCGCCCGCGCCCGCGAGGGCGACGCGCATTCCCTGCCGTACGACGAGGCGCAGGACGTCCCGCTGTCCGGCGCCGAGAGCCATGCGCAGGCCGATCTCGTGCCGGCGGCGTGACACGGAGTAGCTGATCACCCCGTAGATGCCGACCGCGGCGAGGATGAGCGCAACGCCGGCGAACGCGGCGAGGAGAAGCAGGTAGAACCGCGGCCTGGCGTTGGCCTGCGTCACGACTTCCTCCATCGTCTGCACCTGGGAGATGGTGACGCTCGGGTCGAGGGACCAGACCGCGCGCCGCACCGCGAGCGCGAGCGCGGCGGGATCCGCGGTCGTGCGGACGACGAAGGTCAAGTAGGCGTAGTGGGACGACGGCGCTTCCAGGTAACGGTGGTGCTGCAGATAGGCGAGGTAGACCTCGCCTTGCGCCGCCGCCGCCCACTCGTCGCGCACCGTGTTCTTCACGACGCCCACGACCGTGAGCCAGTACGGGTTCTTGTCCTGGTCGTCGAACGTGATGCGCTTGCCGAGAGGGTCCTCGCCCGGCCAATGTCGTTTTGCGAGCCATTCGTTGATGACGACGGCGCCGGGGGCGCGCAGGTCGTCGCTCTCCGCGATGTCGCGGCCGCGCAGGATCGGAATTCCCATCGTCGCGAAGTAGCCGGGGAGCACGACGCGGTACGCGGCGTCCGGGCTCTCCCCCGGCGCCGGGATGGGACGCCCCTCGATCGAGAACGACCATCCCCAGATGTCTCCGGCGAGCGGGAGATGGTTGATGGCGCTCGCCGACACGACGCCGGGGAGCGCGCCAATCCGTTGGAGGGCCTGCCGGTAGAAGGCAGTCCGGTTCTGCGGCTCCGCCTCGGCGCTGCCGGCCACCGAGACCGCCAGTGTCAGAACGCGCCGCGGATCGAACCCGGGGTCGATCGACTCCAGGGCGACGAACGACCGGATCATCAGACCGGCGCCGACGAGCAGGACGAGGGCCAGCGCGAACTCCGACGCGATCAGGACGCTGCGCAGGCGGCTGCGCTGCGATCCCTCCGTCGCGCCCCGCTCTCCCTCCCGCAGAGATTCCGTCAGGTCGCGCCGGGAGGCCTTGAGGGCAGGCGCGAGGCCGAACGCGATGCCGGTCAGAAGCGACACCCCGAGCGTAAAGGCGAGCACGCGGGCGTCGAGCGTGACCGTCTCGATCCGCGGCAGATGCGCCGGACCCAGAGAAACGAGGAGGTTCGTCCCCCACAGGGCGAGAAGAGTTCCGCCGGCGCCGCCGAAGAGCGCGAGCACCAGGCTCTCCGTCAGGAACTGTCGGATCATCCGGGAACGGCTCGCGCCGAGAGCGGCGCGGACCGCGACTTCTCTCTGCCTTGCCGCGGCGCGCGCGAGGAGCATGTGGGCGACGTTGGCGCAGGAGATCAGGAGAACAAATGCCACCGCCGCCAGAAGGACGAGGAGCGCCGGCCGGACGTTGCCGACCACGGTCTCCTTGAGCGAGTTGACGGTCACGTCGCGGTTCGAGCCCGGGAACTGCTTTTCCAGGCGTGCGGTGATCGTCCCGATCTCGGCCCGCGCGGACGCGAGCGGGATGCCCTGCTTCAGACGTCCGAACACCCGGAGGCTTTGCCCCTCGCGGTTGGCCGCGCGGGGAGCGAGGACGTTCGGCGCCCAGAGCTCCGTCCCCGTTGCCCAGAACGGAGGGAAGTCGAAGCCCTTCGGCATCACCCCGACGACCGTGTGCGGCTCGCCGTTCAAGACGATGGACTGCCCGACGATCTTCGGGTCGCCGGCGTAGCGTCGCTGCCACAGCCGGTGGCTCAAGACGACCTCGTGTTCCTTGCCGGGCTCTTCCTCTTCCGGCAGGAAGACGCGCCCGTAGAGCGGCCGGACTCCCAGCATCGGCAGAATGTCCGACGTCACGCGGACCGCCTGCACGCTCTCCGGCTGCGCGCCGCCCGCTGGGGGGTTCGGGGGACCGCAAGGTCCCCCGCAGCCTCCTAGATTGGGGGCCCAGTTGTCCGCCGCGCCCATCCGCTCGAAGGCCGTCGCCTCCCGCCGCCAGTCCAGAAAATTCGCGGGCGCGACGGGATTGATCCGCCGGTGAAGGATGACGGCAAGCCGGTCGGGATCCTGGTAGGGGAAGGGCTTCAACAGCACCGCGTTGACGACGCTGAAGATCGCGGCCGTGGCGCCGATGCCCAGCGCGAGCGCCGTGATCGCCGCGGCGGCGAACCCGGGATTCTTTCCCAGGGCGCGGAGGCCGTACCGGAGGTCGCTGCCGACGGTTCCCAGAAAGGTCCCGAGCCGCGCGTCGCGCACGCTTTCCTTGACCTGCTCGACCCCGCCGATCTCGATCGAAGCGGCGCGCCGCGCGGCCTCCGCCGTCATCCCCGAGCCGACTTTCTCTTCTTCCAGCATCCGGGCGTAGGCGCGCACTTCCTCGTCGATCTCGGAATCCACGCGAGCCTTCTGGAAGAGGTCGCGCCAGAGACTCGCGAGACGAGCCGGAAGCGCCATTACGTCGCCCTCAGGGCCGCGGCGATGGCGAGCGCAACGCGCCCCCATTCCTCGGTCTCGGTCTTCAACTGCCGGCGGCCCGCCTTGCTCAGCCGGTAATACTTCGCGCGGCGCCCATTCTCCGATTCTCCCCAGGACGAGGCCAGCCACCCCGCCTGCTCCATGCGATGGAGCGCCGGGAAAAGCGATCCCGGCTTGACCTGAAACGTCCCGCGGGAAACCTGCTCGATGCGCCGCGCGATGCCGAGTCCGTGCAGCGGCGAGAGCGTCAAAACCTTCAGGATCAGCAGATCGAGGGTCCCCTGAAGCAGATTGGTCGGCGTCGGTTCCATCGCGCTCCGTCCTAAAGACAGTCTATACGGCCGCCCTACAGACTGTCTATACGTCGCCGCCGCCGGGAGGTTACGGTATTTTTTCCCTCTGTCATCCTGAGGAGCGGAGCGACGAAGGATCTGCCCTGTTGGATGAGCAGATCCTTCGCTTCGCTCAGGATGACGAGAATCCCGGGCTCGGCCGCAGGGGAGTGCCGGCGGCTTTGAGGTCTGAGAGGCATGCCGAGGTCCGGCGCAGGCCTTCGGCGAAGGTGTCCGGCTCCTGGCCGATGCCGATCCGCAGGTGGTGCTCGATGCCGAACGCGGAGCCGGGCGCGAGCATGACGCCGTACTTCTCCGCGAGGTGATTGGCGAGGTCGAGGGAGGGGATGTCGAGCGCATAGCTCATCAAGGCGAGCAGCCCTCCCCGCGGGGGCGTCCACGACACGACGCCGGAGTTCTCCGCGAACCACGCTCGGGCGGTCTCGAGGTTGCGCCGGACGATCGCCTGCGTGCGCTCGACGATCCGCTCCCGGTGCTTGAAGGCGAGGACGGCGAGCGCGTCGTTCAACTTGCCGGGCGACAGCGAGACGTAGTCGCGGGTGGCCCAGCATTTCGCCACGAGGTCGGACGGCCCCGCGATCCAGCCGATCCGCAGGCCCGGCAGCCCGAACGGCTTCGAGAGCGTCCCGACGCTGATGTTCCCGCCCCCGAGGTTGCGCATCGGCGGCGCCAGCGGCTCGCCGCCCGGCACCTCGAGCCAGCGGTACGCCTCGTCGGAGAGAATCCGCGCTCCGACGGAGCAGGCGAGCCGGTCGATCCGGCGCAGGTCCTCGGCGGAGAGCATCGAGCCGGTCGGGTTGTGCGGCGTGTTGATCACGATCAACCGCGTGCGCGGCGTTACGAGCCGTTCGAGCTCGTCCAGGTCGAAGCGGAAGCCCGTCTCCGGGCGAGAGCTTCCAGAGCGCCACGTCACAGCCGATGGCGCGCGGAACGCTGTAGAGCTGTTGATAGGCAGGATAGACAGCGACGACGTGGTCGCCCGGCTCGAGGAGCGCGTTGAAGAGGAGGAAGTTCGCCTCGATGGCGCCTGTCGTGACGAGGATCTCCTCGGCCCTCGTGTCGCGATAGGTCGCCGCGATCAGCGAGCGCAGCTCCAGCGTCCCGGGCGCCTCGCTGTAGCCCAGCTTGAGGTCGAGCAGGCGCGCGAGGATCCGGTCGCTCTCCTCCTTTGGCTCGAAGGCGAGCAGCTCCCGGACGCTCATCGGGAAGATCCCGCTCTCGGCGATGTCGAAGGGGGTCTTCGTCTCCCACGCCGTCATCCACCGCTCGAGGGCAAACGTCTCGATCTTCATTCGGGGGAAGATACATCCGGCCGGCGCCGGGGCGGCTGTGAGGAGTGAATCTTGCATGGGGGCGACTTCCGGGATGACCTGGTTCAAGGCGTTTCTGGCGGGGTTCTTCTCCACGCTGGTCTTCCACCAGGGGTTGCTGGCGATCCTGCACGCTGCGGGCGCCTCGCCGCGCGCGGCGTATTCGATGGAGCCGACGGCGCCTCTCGGAATTCCCGCGGTCCTCTCACTCGCGTTCTGGGGCGGAGTCTGGGGAATCGCGCTCTGGCTCGTCATCCGGCGGCACCGGGGATCGGCGCTCTACTGGATCCTCGCTCTGATCGTCGGTGCCGTGGCGCCGAGCCTCGTCGCGCTCTTCGTGGTTCTCCCTCTGAAGGGTCAGCCCGCGGCCGGCGGAGGGAATCCCACTCTCGTCGTGGGGGCGCTGCTCTTGAACGGCGTCTGGGGGCTCGGGGTCGCCGCCCTCATGCGGCTCTTCCGCTAGCCGGGATGAAGGCCAGCCCCTGTCATGCCTTCGCTATTGATCCCTGTCATTCTGAGCGAAGCGAAGAATCTGCTCTCCTCCCGAGCCGGGCAGATCCTTCGTCGCTTCGCTCCTCAGGATGACAACACGCCCTGTCATCCTGAGCGAAGCGAAGGATCTGCTTTCGGAGCTTCCACCATCCCGTCGGGATGTGAGACGGGAGCTCGGCGCGGCCTGACGACGTGGGTCCAGGCATTGGCAAGCTCCGCTTTCCACCAGCGCAAGAGCCCGTGCGCGATCATGACCAGGAAGGCCGATCGCACCGAGTATCCGACGAAGCCCGGGCGGCGGCCCGCGTTGTGGTTGCCGTAGATGCCGAGCGCTTTCTTGCGCTTCGCGATCGCCGCGAGTCGCCGGTTGTAGAAACGGATGGGGTAGTAGCCGATCTCGGCGCCGTCCTGGTAGTACGGGGGGAATCCCAGGCGGTCGTGCGACCAGCGGTACACCGGCATGATCGCGGCGGCGTAGTAGAGGCCGGTGTCGAGGAGAAACGCCGTCGTCATCGTGTCGTAGTCGCCCATCACGTAGTACTTGTCCTTGTAGATCGACTCGTAGAAGTAGCGGAAGAAGCGCGCGTAGCAGCGGTTGTGCTCCTCGTAGGCTTTGTCCATCTCCTCCGCCGGCGCGCCGGACAACGCCTTCGTCATGAGACTGACTCGCGTGTGGACGGAGAAGGCCATCTGGTCCAGGCCCGGCGAATAGAACGGGTCGAGGAAGCCGCCGGCGTCTCCGACGCAGGTCCAGCCGGGCCCGATGTACTTGTCCACGAAGTAGGGGAGGTGGCCGTAAGAGCGGCAGTCTCCCTCGGCCGGCGTGGCGTGCTCCAGGAGCTCGCGCGAAAGCGGGTTGGCGTCGAGGAAATGCTGCAGCTTCTCCAGCGGCGTCGTCCCCTGCGGGGTGACGAGCCTCCTGTCCCAGACGAGGCCGACGGAGGTCTCGCCGTCCTTGAGCGGGATGAACCAGATCCAGTAGCCCCATCCCGTGAAGTGATTGGTCGCCAGGCGCCGCGACGCGAGCACGGCGCGCGCGAACGAATCGGACGGATCCGTCCCGGCGACCTCCGGACCGTCCATGTCCTTGACGCCCTTGTACCGTACCCAGATCGCGGAGATGGGATGCGATTCGATCGGCGTGACGCCTCCGCGCTTGCGGGCCAGCATCGCATGCCGCCCGCTCGCGTCCACGACCCACTTCGCGGCGACCTCGACGCGCTCCCCGTTTTCGCGCTCGACGGTCACCCGGTTGCCCGCGCCGTTACCGAGCTCGAACGCCGTGACCCGCGCGGGGCGCCAGACCTCGGTCCCCTCCTCGGCGGCGACTTTGAGCAGGTGCTCGTCGAGCTTCGAACGGTCGAGCTGGAACGAAGGCGTGCGCGCGAGCTGCGTCGGTCCGACCTCCGAGGCGTCCCGCAGGCACGTGACCTTCTCGTTGACGAACCAGTAGCGGAAGGCCTGCTTGGGGAGCTGCTCGCGCGAGAGGTGGTCGTACTGCTTCAGGACGCGCGTCAGGAAATAGGCCGAAATCTCGACCGTGGACTCTCCCACCTTCCAGTCAAAGCGGTCCGACTTCTCGACCACGAGGACCTTGAGACTCGGCATCCTCCGCCTCAGGAGAATCGCCGTCGAGGCGCCCGAAACCGCCCCGCCAATTATGACGACGTCGTAAGAATGAGAGGTGGCCGACGGTGGGGATCCGGGCTCCATGGCCGGCCCAGTTTACCGCGTGCTCGGGCCCGCGGATCAGCCGGACATCTTCAACTCGAGGAGCCGCGTTACGAGGCGCAGATCTCGCGCCGAAGAGACCTCTCGGCGAATGCCACGGCCCTCGGCGTACCGAGGCGCCGCCTCGATGGCGTCGAGAAGGGGCTTCGGGAGGCCGTTCGCCCGAGCCGCCGCGGCCGCCTTTTCGCCGAGAACGATCCCGGCCAGGAAGTGTCCCCTGGACGGAGTCATGTGGAGGATGACCCGATCCTTCCGCTTCACGCGCAGAGACCAGCCGTACTTCGGCCCGGCGAAGTGCCAGAGCTGAACGACGCTCGGATCTCGTTGCGCGGCATGAGCGAGGAGCTGCCGCCAAAGTATCCCCGCCGGTCCGAGCGCGTCGCGCAACTGCCCGGGATCGGGACTCCGGGACTTGTCGTCGAACGCGCTGAGGGCCAACCTCTCCTCGGCCTTGCTATTCCCGGATCATGACGAGAAGCATCTTGAAGGGCGTGGCGGCTTTGACCGCGTGGGGCTTCCCCGCGGGGAGTCTCAGGATCTGCCCGGCGCTGACATGGTGCGGCGTGCCGGAAATCGAGATGTCGGCTTCGCCTTCGAGGTCGAGGACGAGCGCGTCGAAGGGCGCCGTGTGCTCACTCAGACCCTCTCCCGCGTCGAACGCGAAGACCGTGACCGTGCCCGAGGGTTTCTTGATGAGGGTGCGGCTGACGACCGCGCCCGGCTGCGGCACGACGAGGTCGGAAGCGAGAACGACTCCTTCGAGCTCCGGGGCGCCTTTCTGACCGGACGACATCAGGGTCTCCTCTCGTCATGATAGTCCGCCGCTGAGCGCCACGAGATCACTCGCGGTTCCCGGCGATCACGCTGAAAAGGTACAGGACGAGGCCGTTTGGTTCCAGGAGGCAGAAGCCGCGGTGGCCCCACTCCTGGTCCGCGAGCTGCTGCTTGATCGAAAGTCCTCTTTCAACCGCTCGCCGATACTGCGCGTCCACATCGTCCACCTCGATCACCATGAACGCGCCCTGCGGAGGCCGGCGATCCCAGAGATGAGCCGGCTCGGCGCCTTCCGGACGGGCCAGCACCTCGATCACTCCCGAAGCGGCGGCAAAGAGAGTTCCGCGGTCGTCGGGGTTCCGGTCCCACGACTCCAGGACCGGGAGCCCGAGGCCATCCCGATAGAACGCGAGCGTCGCCTCGTATTGGGGAGTGAAGTATGAGAACCGGAACTCTCCCTTGTTCATCCGCCGCACCGACTCTCTACCGAATGAGTGCGACCGCCGCCAACCACAGCGACATCGCGAGGAAGGGAGTCACCAGCAGGATCGCGAGCCTCGCCCGTCTCTTCACGACAAATGCCGCGGCGAGTTGCGGCAGCGGCAGAAAGAACCCGACGGTCTTGAACATGGGACTGGCGCCGGCGTAGAACGCGAGCGGCGATGCGAGGAGCGCCGCGCCAACGAGAAGACCGGCCGAGCGCCGGGCGATGCCGAAGCCGCGAGAGGATGATCGAGAGGATCGTGCAGCCGAAGAAGACGATCGAGAGAATCACGTGTTCGCCTCAACTTCGGAGACCGACTCCCGTTTCGCTACGCGCGGCTTCGTCAGCCCCTGGGATCCCGCCAGACCAGCTGTTCTTCGGACCGCGTCTGCACGAAGTCGGAACATCTGGCATCGCCGCTGCCGCCAATTCCCCCGTCTGGCTCGCAGAGAACGGTACCGTTCCGGTCATAGAGGACGCTCCTGATGTCGCAGCAGCGGCTCGTCCGAAAATAGACCATGTCCCCGCGATAACGGTAGCTGTAGATCGCCGAGGGAGGGGAGGTCACCGGCTCGCTCTGGATCTGGGCAATGAGCGCTTGCAGCCAGGAGGGGGTCATGCCGGGTTCCGTCGGCGAGGAGTCATCGCAGCCGAGCGGCAACAGAAAAGCGGCGCACACGATGACGGCGAGAGCAGATCGCTTCACGACTGACCGCGCGTTCCGAAAAGCCATGACCCTCTCACCGCTGTTCACTCGGGCAGCCGGCAATAACAGTAGACGAACTCCTGCTCGGTGCCTCCGGGCGTCGTGTGGATCTCCGTCGCGCTCGCGAGCCGCGCAAACTCGGATCCGAATTCGGCATGGAGCGCCTCCGGCGTGAAGCGCATGACCTCGAGACCGCTGCACTTCTCGGGGCCGTGAGGCCCGAACGTCGCCACGACAATATGGCCGCCCGGCTTGAGCGACCGGCGCACCGCGGCCACGTAGCGTCCGCGGGCCAGGGGATCGCGGAGGAAGTGAAACACGGCGCGGTCGTGCCAGAAGTCGTAGGCCCCGGCCGGCAGCTCGGCATCCGTGACGTCGGCGCAGATCCACTGAACCAGGCCGGCGCGCTCGCCAAGGCGGCGTTGGGCCTCGTCCAGGGCGGCTCTCGACAGGTCCAGCACCGTAACATTCGTGTAGCCGCGATCGAGAAGATCATCGACGAAAGTCGAGGCGCCCCCGCCGACATCGATCACGCCACCGGCCCGGCTGACATTGGCTGCTTCCAGGAAAGCCAGCGAGCGGTCGAGATGCGGCTTGAACCAGCTCACGCGGTCCGCGCCCCTGGTCGTGTAAACCGTGTCCCAGTGCTCTCTGCTGCTCACGCGACTTTGCGAGTCGAGTCGTTCCGCCGGGAGCACGCTCGGAGGCAGGCCGTTGCCTCTGCACGCCGTCGGACGGGAGATCGGCGATTTCCGCCTTCGCGAAATGCCACGGGTCCCACGATACGCCTCGGCGTTTGGTCGCTCAAGCTGCCGGAGCGTGCGTTACGCCGCGGCCTCGGGCCGAACCGTTCTGCGATGGGACATTGGTCCCGCCCCGAAACTGGAATCGACTCGAGCCCGTAGCACCGGGAGAGGAGGACGGCCATGCGCCTTTACAGGGGTTGCGCGTTGCTCGTTCTATGCGCCGCGCTGGGGGCCGCCGCCCCGGCGGCTCTGCCGAGCGATCCATCCCGTGAGGCCCTGGAGGGGGATTGGGAGACGGTCATCGCCTCCGCGAAGCGACCCTGGATCTTTCTCGTGCACTTGAAGCCGGCCGGCGCCGGGTGGACCGGCACCATGAGCATTCGGGGCCTGCCCGATTTCCCGCTTCGCGACATCCGGGCCGAACCCCCGCAGGTCCATTTTCAGCTCCCGCCCGAGCTCGATTCGCTCGCCTTCGACGGCACGCTGACAAGCAGGGGAATCGTGGGTCACGTGTTGGAGGGCGGACAGAAGGACTCCGATGCGGCTCACCCGAGTCGTCCCGTTGCCGGCGCCCGCGAACCGGCTCGAGCAGTGGCAGCAGGATCTCGATTTCGCCGCCTCACACCTCGCCGACTACGACCGGAGTTTCACCCCTGGCGCCCGCCAGGCGTTCCGACAGGCCATGGCCCGGCTGAAGCTCGACCTGCCTCGCAAGAACGACGCCGAGATCCTCGTGGCTCTTTCTCATGCCGTCGCGCTCGGCGATAACGCTCACACGCGGCTGCGTCTCGATCCCACGCGGCAGGGGTCGTTCTCGACGAGCTTCCCGATCCGGATCTGGTGGTTCAGCGACGGACCCTACGTCGTGAGGGCGGCGCCCCCGTACCGGCGGGCCTTGCGCTGCCGCGCGGTCGCGATCGACGGCCACGAGCTGTCCGAGGCCAGGGACAGGGTGGCGGGATTGTTCGCCGGCAACGCCTCCTGGGCCGATTACCTGAGCCCGATCTACCTCACGAGTCCCGACATCCTGTACGGGCTCGGGTTGATCCGCAGCACGAAGCAGGCCTCATTCACGTTCGAAGATGCCCGGGGAGCCCGATTCATCGCCCTGGTCCGATCCGAGCCCGATGGACGAGGAACGCGATGGCGGGCGAATCGTGGCAGGAGCTCTCCCCGCTCATGGTGACGGGCAAGCCGCCGTGGGCGACCGCTCTCGCGGCCGACCCGGCCGCGCTGCCCCTCTACCTCCGGCATCCCGAACAGCCTTACTGGTTCGAGTTCCTTCCCGAGACCGGGCTTCTCTACTTTCAATTCAATCACTCCGACAACGCCGAGAAGGGGCCGAGCCTCGCGGCGTTCGGCGATTCGCTCCTGGCGTTCGCCCGGAAGCATCCGGTTCGCGATGTCGTGGTGGATCTGCGCCTGAACAGCGGCGGCAATCTGGACGTGGCCAGGGACTTCGTCAAGAGCCTGGGACAGGAAGAGAAGATCAACCGCCGAGGCCGCCTGTTCGTCATCATCGGGCATTGCACCTTCTCCGCCGGGCTCTACCACGCTGCGCAGATGAAGCAATTCACGCAGGCGACCTTCGTCGGGGAGACAGTCGGCGATCGTCTCGACTTCTGGGCGGAGGGCGGAGAGATCGAGCTGCCCAACTCGCACGCGATCATCCGCTATTCCAACGGGTTCCACCGGTATTCCGGCGCGCCCTATCCGGAGCACCAACCCTACTACGAGGAACTGAGCATTCCGAGTCTGGCGCCGGACATCCCCGCCCCGATGTCGTCGAAGGACTATTTTTCAGGCCGGGATCCGGCTCTGGAAGCCATCGAGGCCAGCCTCCGGCAGTGAGCGTCCGTAATCCGCGGCTGTCCCGCGAAATCCGTCTTTCAGCCTAAGTGTATAACATAGGCCTGGCCCCA
>CAVUIX010000024.1:0-84119 GCA_963741435.1 uncultured Acidobacteriota bacterium
GTCGGGGAAACAGTCGGCGATCGTCTCGACTTCTGGGCGGAGGGCGGAGAGATCGAGCTGCCCAACTCGCACGCGATCATCCGCTATTCCAACGGGTTCCACCGGTATTCCGGCGCGCCCTATCCTGAGCACCAACCATATTACGAGGAACTGAGCATTCCGAGTCTGGCGCCGGACATTTCCGCCCCGATGTCGTCGAAGGACTATTTTTCAGGCCGGGATCCGGCTCTGGAAGCCATCGAGGCCAGCCTCCGGCAGTGAGCGTCCGTAATCCGCGGCTGTCCCGCGAAATCCGTCTTTCAGCCTAAGTGTATAACATAGGCCTGGCCCCACGATTGCCCCACGGGAACGGTCCCTTGAACGGCAACGCCTCGCTCGAGTGCGGGGACGTCGACCTGGGCATCACCGGGCCCGCGATCCTGCCGGCTCCGGGCACCGAATCAATCCGCCAGGGAGCCTCGGCCAGGGCCTGATCTCATGGAGACTCGATGCAGGGACCGATCGAGAATCGCCTCCCGAGGCGACCTGGTCGAGTTGATCCCTCTACGACTTTAGTCTAATTCATGGACACCCGGCTGAAACATGTGCAATTCATTGTGCCGAAAGCCTCCATCGAGGGATGAGGCAATCCGAGACAGAGGACACCTTGTTCCCGCGAGAGATTTTTTTGTCAGGCTAGGAAGCCCGACGACGGCGACCGTCCGCGGGGTTCGGGGGACCGAAAGGTCCCCCGCCCGCCTTGGACCATCGCAGAGGAGGGCTGACGCCGCATGGCGGAACAAGATCCGCGGGACGGCCGGAGTCGTTCATGAATTATTTTGGCTAGTTGACTCTTGCATCTTCCAGAGCATATTGTCCGCGCACTACAGGAGGAGACTATGGATTCAAGGCGTCCCCGTCGCGTGTCACGGTTCTCTTTGTTCGAAGCCTGGGCGAATTCCGCCGTACGCAAGAGGTGGCGGATCTGGTCGGGCCTTGGAGTCTTGTGTCTGGGAGTCGCGCTGGTGACCCTGGCGAGCGGGGGCTCTCAGCAGAGCGCGCCGGTGCCCTCCACCGCGCGGATGGAGGCGTCGTGCACGGCGTTGAGCTCGATTGAATCGAGATTCAACGCGACTCCGATTGCGGAGGGCAACTACATCTGGTTCAACAGCGCGATTCGAGTCGCTGGACTCGGGTCCGGGCCGACGAGCATTTACCTGAATGATTCGAAGATCGCCTTCGCGGCCAACGGGACGAACTACAGCCTGGCGGTGCCGGCAGCGACGGTCGTCTTCGACCCGTCGGCGAATGTCGCCTCGACGGGTTTCGATGGCGGGAGCAATCGGTGGGTCACGATCGTGCCGGGCGGAGTCTCTGGGAGAGTATTTCTCTCCGGCCTTGCATTCCCGGTTCCGGCCGGTGGTCTGCCCGGTGGCATCGATTCGGTGACCTGGTCGGCGGCCTTTTCGACCGACACGCCCGGAGTGACGGCGAAGTGGCAGTGGGCGGCCGCGGCCTACAAGGAATTCGGCAACGACTACAACGCGCTGGCCGTCAAGCCGGTGGACGACGAGCAAGCGGGCGCGGGGACCAATCGCGTCGCGATTTCGGAGGGAGGGGCTGGCCGGATGGAGTCGGCCGGGAAGCCGGCGAGTCTGGAAGCCTTCCTGACGGGCGGAGGGAGCGGGGAGGGGGAGTCCAATTTCACGGGGTCCTTCAGCGCGACGGGAGCCATGACGCCCTGTCCGATGAGCATGGGGTCGGGTCAGGCCACCCACACGTCGCGGACGACGACCACCAGCACCCTGGCCCCCAGGAGCGCGACCGGCCCTCTGGTCACGACCGGTCTGGGGATAACCAAGACCTGTCCTACCATCGAGCCTCCGGGCGCCTCGTTCTCATGCTCGTATACGGTCCAGAACCAGGACCCGGTCAACACGGTCATCAACCTCGCCGTTACGAACATGGTTCCTTTTCCGGGCGGCACCGCGGTGGCCATCCCCTGCGAATTTCCCGCAGGCACTCCTGTGACGACGCTGCAGCCTCTGGGCACGCCGGGGGACACCTGCGGTGGCAACATCGATGAGACGGCGCCTGCCTGCACTCCGGGAGGGAGCGTTCTCTTCACCGATCAGGTCGCCGCCACGGGCATCGATACGAACGGTGGCGGTACGCCGCTTCCGGTGGCGGCCAGCACCACGAACACGGTCGAGATTCCGGCCTGCACGCCGACGCCGACCGACACGCCGACGAACACGCCGACGAACACGCCGACGAATACGCCGACGAACACGCCGACGAATACGCCGACGAACACGCCGACGAACACGCCGACGAACACGCCGACGAACACGCCGACGAACACGCCGACGAACACGCCGACGAATACGCCGACGAACACGCCGACGAACACGCCGACGAACACGCCGACGAACACGCCGACGAACACGCCGACGAACACGCCGACGAACACGCCGACGAACACGCCGACGAACACGCCGACGAACACGCCGACGAATACGCCGACGAACACGCCGACGAACACGCCGACGAACACGCCGACGCTGACCAACACGCCGACGAATACGCCGACGAATACGCCGACGAACACGCCGACGAACACGCCGACGAACACGCCGACGAATACGCCGACGAACACCCCAACGAACACGCCGACGAACACGCCGACGAATACGCCGACGAACACGCCGACGAATACGCCGACGAATACGCCGACGGCCACGCCCACGCCGGCTAACCAGGGCTGCACGCCGGGCTTCTGGAAGCAGACGCAGCACTTCCAGTTCTGGTGCGTCCCTACACGCAGAATCAGCTGGTCTCGACCGTGTTCGATACCACTGACTGTGGCTGTAACTTCAGCAGTCTGACGTTCCTCCACGCTCTCCAGGGGGCCGGGTTCGGGCCCACCGTCTGCAATGCGCAGGCAAAGCTGTATCAGATGGGGATCTCGGCGCTGCTCAACGCGTGCAGCGTCCAGTATCCGCTGAGCACGGCGCAGATCATCAGTGAGGTCAACACCGCGCTCCAGTCCTGCGACAGGAACACGATTCTCAGTGAGGCCAGCCGGCTCGACGGCTTCAACAACGGCCCCGGCGGGTGTCCGCTGGGTGGACCGGCCTCTGTCTCTTTCCGGGGCAACTGACCGAACGCGAATAGCTCCAGGCAAGACCTTCGGCAGGGCGGATCTTCCGCCCTGCCTTTTTTTGCCTCTCCTTCATGGCGTTGCGAGCGCCGTGACTGTCTAGGTTGCTGGTAGAACCTGTGGTGAAATGCCGTTTTCAGCCACACGAGAGCCGTACCGTCGACTTACTGGCAACGCGAAGCCAGTCCTCGATTCGCCAGATCCCCGGAAAGGGCTCCGGCCAGCCTTTCTCCGTAGCTACAAGCTTTCCGGTCGCTCCAGCCCCTCCACACCCACTTGGAGGACCCTCTTTCCGAGTTCAGTTGCGAGCTCTGCCGCGCCC
The DNA here is from genome assembly GCA_963741435.1 of uncultured Acidobacteriota bacterium. Lineage (GTDB taxonomy): Bacteria > Acidobacteriota > Thermoanaerobaculia > UBA5066 > Gp7-AA6 > JAWOLE01. Next base: position 3,465 of record CAVUIX010000024.1, read on the forward strand.
TTACTCGATGCAGGGACCGGTCGAGAATCGCCTCCCCGGGTGACCTAGTCCAGTTGATCTAGTTCCTTAGTTTAGTTGACTCTTGCGTCTCCAACGCATATTGTCCGCGCCACTAGGAGGAGACTATGGATTCAAGGCGTCCCCGTCGCGTGTCGCGGGTGTCTTTTTTCAGGGCCTGGGCGAGTTCCGCCGGATTGCGCAAGAGGTGGCGGATCTGGTCGGGGCTGGGAGTCTTGTGTCTGGGAGTCGCGCTGGTGACGCTTGCGAGCGGCGCGTCTCAGCAGAGGAGCGCGCCGGTGCCCTCCACCCCGCGGATGGAGGCGTCGTGCACGGCGTTGAGCTCGATTGAATCGAGATTCAACGCGACTCCGATCGGGGAGGGCAACACCATCTGGTTCAACAGCGCGATTCGAGTCGGCTGGACTCGGGTCGGGGCCGACGAGCATTTACCTGAATGATTCGAAGATCGCCTTCGCGGCCAACGGGACGAACTACAACCTGGCGGTGCCGGCAGCGACGGTGGTCTTCGACCCGTCGGCGAACGTGGCCTCGACGGGTTTCGATGGCGGGAGCAATCGGTGGGTCACGATCGTGCCGGGCGGAGTCTCGGGGAGAGTATTTCTCTCCGGCCTTGCATTCCCGGTTCCGGCCGGTGGTCTGCCCGGTGGCATCGATTCGGTGACCTGGTCGGCGGCCTTTTCGACCGACACGCCCGGAGTGACGGCGAAGTGGCAGTGGGCGGCCGCGGCCTACAGGGAATTCGGCAACGACTACAACGCGCTGGCCGTCAAGCCTGTGGACGACGAGCAAGCGGGCGCGGGGACCAATCGCGTCGCGATTTCGGAGGGAGGGGCTGGCCGGATGGAGTCGGCCGGGAAGCCGGCGAGTCTGGAAGCCTTCCTGACGGGCGGAGGGAGCGGGGAGGGGGAGTCCAATTTCACGGGGTCCTTCAGCGCGACGGGAGCCATGACGCCCTGCCCGATGAGCATGGGGAGGGGTCAGGCCACCCACACGTCGCGGACGACGACGACGACCACCACCCTGAGCCGCCAGGGGCCCCTGGTCACGACCGGTCTGGGGATAACCAAGACCTGTCCTTCCATCGAGCCTCCGGGCGCCTCGTTCTCATGCTCGTATACCGTCCAGAACCTGGACGCGGCCAACACGGTCATCAACCTCGCCGTTACGAACATGGTTCCCTTTCCGGGCGGCACCGCGGTGGCCGTCCCCTGCGAATTTCCCGCAGGCACTCCTGTGACGACGCTGCAGCCTAACGGCACGCCGGGGGACACCTGCGGTGGCAACATCAATGAGACCGCGCCTGCCTGCACTCCGGGAGGGAGCGTTCTCTTCACCGATCAGGTCGCCGCCACGGGCTTCGACACGAACAGTGGCGGCACGCCGCTTCCGGTGTCGGCCAGCACCACGAACACGGTCGAGATTCCGGCCTGCACGCCGACGCCGACGAACACGCCGACGAACACCCCGACCGACACTCCGACGAATACGCCGACGAATACGCCGACGAACACGCCGACGAACACGCCGACGAACACGCCGACGAACACGCCGACGAACACGCCGACGAACACGCCGACGCTGACGAACACGCCGACGCCGACGAACACGCCGACGAACACGCCGACGAACACGCCGACGAACACGCCGACGAGAACGCCGACCAACACGCCGACGAACACGCCGACGAATACACCGACACCTGTTATTACATGCCTGGCGATCAAGGTGACGGGCGGTGGCCAAATCAACCTAGACGGGGGGGGTGTGGCCAGTTACGGGTTCAACGCGAAGCCAGATAAGAAGAACCCAGGTCCGTGCAACGATCCGTGTGGCGTGGCGGCAAGCGGCCACTTCAACTACGTCAACCATGTGACGGGTCTGCACGTCAACGGCCCGGTCGACCACATCCAGGTGACCGCGACGAACCCGGACGGGTCACCCCTGACTGTCCAGTTCTGCGGCGTTTGCGGCCCGGCAACCAAGCCTGATGACTGCGCGTTCACCGTGACGGTGGAAGACCACGGCGAGCCAGGGACGCTCGATCAGTTCGGTGTCGTGGTGACCGGCGACCTGACCCAGAACGTCTCGAAGCGCGTCGTCGCCAGAGGGAACATCCAGTTCCATCCGACTCACTAGAGAACGACCCGCGGACTCCAGAGATGGCCACGGCAGGGCGGACCTTCCGCCCTGCCGTTTTTTTTGTGGTCGCTGGCCCACGGTCTCGCCTCTGCGGCGGAGCAGAACGTTTCGTTCGCCCGGCTCTTGCAACGCTCGGGCGGCGCGGCCGGAGAGATCCTCGGCGGGACGGCAGGCCCTTCCCTTCGGGATCCCGCGGACGTAAGTGCCGTGGTGTTACCTGACAAAGCCTTCGCATCCCGCTTACGAGAGGCACTTTGATTCCGGGCGGCCAGGCGGCCGAAGGCTGCTGTATCATGCCGCGGGCATGGTAGAGAAGGGAGAAGGGTGCGAATCGGGATCGTCGCCGCGGCGCTGACCTCGGCCGTTCTGGTTGCGGGCGCCGCCGAGGTCGCGGCACAAGCGACGGATGTTCTGACGATCGGGACGGTGAGCGTCTCGTCGGGCACGGGCCAGGTCGAGGTGCCGATCTTCATCCAGGACAACACCGGCACGCCGATCGGCCGCGACCGGGGCGCGGGGCTGCGGATCAGCGGCTTCGCGATGCAAGTCGTCTACGGACCTAACTCCTGCATCGATACCCCCGCCACAGCGAGTCAGCGCATCGACCTCACAGGCGGCATCCTGGCGAGCCAGAGCGCGGACTTCGACAGCCGTGTCAAAGTGGCCAACACCTCCCAGTCGTGGCTCTACTCCTCGGCCGAAACCAACGGACTCATCCCGTTCACGGCCGCCCCTGCCCCCGGTGATCGGATCGGAGCGATGGTGTTCAACCTGACCGGCTGTCCGGCCGGCCCGATCAACCTCCTCATCACCACGACGGGTGGCGATCTCAGCGCCGAAGCAACGCTCAGCTCCGACAACAACGTGAGCGAGACGGTCGGCAACGGTGGTCTCTCGGTCACAAACGGCGCGATCAACATCGTCCACAACCACACCGACGACCAACACCCCCACTAGCACCCCCACCAACAGCCTGACCAACGGCCCGACCAACACGCCGACACCCACGCCGTCAATAACGCCGACGCCGACGAGAACGCCGACTCCGACGAATACGCCCGTCGGCGTGGCGCCGCCTGTCATCCTCTCGGTCAAGCCTGCGCTCGGCACAACCCGCGGCAAGACCATAGTGACAATCAGCGGCAACGGCTTCCAGCCGGGCGCCAGGGTTTTCTTCGGCGACACACCCGCCTCTTCAGTGAACTTCTCGAGTGTCCAGGAGCTGGTCGCCGTGACCGACGCGCATGCCGCCGGCGTCGTTGAGGTCATCGTCACGAACCCCGACGGCGGAACCGCCCGTGTCGCCGACGCTTATCGCTACACCCCGCCCGGGCATCCACGCCTCCGCCCGACACCGCGCGTCGTCGACTGGCCACCGACTTGACCTGGCCTGGTTGGTCCTCGCGGTTGCCGACCTCGTGTGGAGATCGCGGACATCGCCGCGGCGCTGAGGGTAGACCCTCGCCACCCGCTCGGGCCGCGGTCTTGTCAAGCGCAGCCGAATCGACCGAGCTGTTCGCTTGGACCAGGCCTCGCACCTTTCTCTTGCAGATCGCGTTTCGCAGGAAATATGATGAGGTTCGGTCCACCTAGAATTCGGGACTAAGAGGTGCTGAGGAAGTGTCCAAGTCCACGTCTCGTGTCGCGTTAGCTTTCATAGTGGCGTCGGTATCAGCGGCTTTCCTCTCGAATCCTTCTGCTCGATCCGCGCTGAGCCCCCACGGTGCGTTCTCTCCAAAGGTTGAGGCACCCCGAGGAGAATACGAGGCCGCGGGCGACCTCCGGGCGAACAAAGTCACCCTGACGCACGCTATCGAGCGCATGCCGCTCTACTTTATCGAGAATCGCGGCCAGCTCGATTCCAGGGTGGCCTACTACGTTCAGGGTCGGGACACGACTCTCTACTTCACCCTCGACGGGATGACGATGGCCCTCACGGACCCGAAGAACAGGGAGCGCGCATCGAAGGGAAGTCTGGAGAAGGCTTCGCTCCCTCGGGAGAGCGCCCGGGAGCCGAAGTCCATGAGCCGCTGGGCTGTCAAGCTCGACTTTGTCGGAGCCAACCCGCACCCGAAGATCGTGGCGGGAGATCCAACGCCTGCCGTCGTCAGCTACTTCAAAGGGCCGCGGGAGAAGTGGAAGGCGGGTCTGGCGACGTACGGCTCGATTCGTCTACTCCGATCTCTGGCCGGGAATCGATCTGGTCTATTCGGGAACGGCCAGCCGTCTCAAGTACAGCTTTCTGGTCAAGCCCGGGGCTGACCCGGCCCGGGTCCGGCTTGCGTACAGGGGCGTGGAGGGGGTCCGGTTGAATGAAGCCGGGCAGCTTGAGGTCGAGACACCCGCGGGAGGGTTCGAGGACGATAAGCCGTACGCCTATCAGGATGTCGAAGGTCGGCGCGTGGGGATCAAGGTGGCCTACGCGCTGGATCGAGCGTCACCCGGCGGGTCACACCGATACGGATTTGCGCTGGCTGGCTACGACCGCAGCAAGCCTCTCGTGATCGACCCGGCTGTGCTCGCGTACGCCGGCTATATCGGCGGCACCGGCGACGATTTAGGCCTCGGCATCGCCGTGGACAGTTCGGGCAGCGCCTATATCACGGGATATACCAGCTCCACCGAGGCCACGTTCCCCGTGACCGCGGGGCCGGACCTGACCTCGAACGGCTTCACTGATGCCTTCGTGGCGAAGGTCAACCCACTCGGCACCGCGCTCGTTTACTGCGGCTACATCGGCGGCAACGACGAGGATCAGGGCAACGGCATCGCGGTGGACAGTTCGGGCAACGCCTATGTCACGGGTTCCACCAGCTCCGACTTTCATACGTTCCCCGTGACCGTCGGGCCGGACCTGCACGATAACGGCGTTCTCTGATGCCTTCGTGGCGAAGGTCAACGCTGCCGGCACCGCGCTCGTCTACTGCGGCTACATCGGCGGCAGCGACGACGATTTCGGCAACGCCATCGCGGTGGACAGTTCGGGCAACGCCTACGTCACCGGACAGACCTTCTCCACCGAGGCCACATTCCCCGTGACCGTGGGGCCGGACCTGACCTACAACGACGTTCTTTTTTCTGATGCCTTCGTGGCGAAGGTCAACGCTGCCGGCACCGACGCTCGTCTACTGCGGCTACATCGGCGGCAACGACGAGGATCAGGGCAACGGCATCGCGGTGGACAGTTCGGGCAACGCCTATGTCACGGGATATACCTACTCCACCCAGGCCACGTTCCCCGTGACGGTCGGGCCGGACCTGACCTTCAACTCCCCCGGCCTCTCTGATGCCTTCGTGGCGAAGGTCAACGCAGCCGGCACCGCGCTCGTCTACTGCGGCTACATCGGCGGCAGCGACGACGATTTCGGCAACGCCATCGCGGTGGACAGTTCGGGCAACGCCTATGTCACCGGACAGACCTACTCCACCGAGGCCACGTTCCCCGAGACCGTGGGGCCGGACCTGACCTCCAACGGCCTCTCTGATGCCTTCGTGGCGAAGGTCAACGCAGCCGGCACCGCGCTCGTCTACTGCGGCTATATCGGCGGCAGCAACGACGATCAGGGCAACGGCATCGCTGTGGACGGTTCGGGCAACGCGTATGTCACGGGATTCACCGCCTCCACCCAGGCCACGTTCCCCGTGACCGTGGGGCCGGACCTGACCTCCAACGGTCTTGATGATGCCTTCGTGGCGAAGGTCAACGCCGGCGGCACCGCGCTCGCCTACTGCGGCTACATCGGCGGCAGCGGCGTCGATCAAGGCAACGGCATCGCTGTGGACGGCACGGGCAACGCGTATGTCACGGGAATCACCGCCTCAACCCAGGCCACGTTCCCCGTGACCGTGGGGCCGGACCTGACGTACAACGGCGGCGGTGTTGACGCCTTCGTGGTGAGGATCGTGGACTGCAGCACCAAGCCGAAGGGGGATGTGAACGCGAGCGGGCTCGTGGACTCGCTGGACATCTTCTATCTCATCAACTCTCTTTTCGCGGGAGGCCCTCCGCCCGTTTGCCCGGGATCGGGAGACGTCAACGGGGACGGCGTGACGAACCCGTCCGATATCTTCTACCTGATCAACTATATCTTCGCCGGGCGGTCCTCCGCCGCACTAGCGAGCCCGTTGAGGGTGTGAGGCGGCGTTGTGAGCGCCGCAACGCCCCGGGGCGGGCGCCCTCTCGCGGCGGCAGAAGATCAGCGCCGATACGTCGAGCAGAAACGCGAGTCGGTCGCTCGCGAAATGCAAGAGGCCGGACGCGACGCCCGCATCCATTCTCTCACGGGCTGACAGCCCGATCCTTGGCGTCGCGTCCCGCCGCCTACGGCGATCGCTGGCCCTAACCTGCCACGGAACCGTCACATTCCGTGGCCGCTCAGACAGAATGTTTCAGTGAGCGAGCGGAATGTCTCCGGAGGTTCCCCAGGGGACCGAGGCCGGGAAGAGGCCTTCCGCGAAGCGAACATACCAATTGCCGTCCGACGGCCGCCACACCACATTGTCGGCCCTGCTATCGCCCGCCATCTGTGCGGGCAACGGCACGTCCCCGGACGCTCCCCAGGCAACCGACGGAAGCTCATGATCGCCCCGTTGGCCAGAGCGAAATCGGCTGGGGAGAAGTTGATGACGCTCGCCAGCGGCACCGGACTCTGATACGGGAAGATCCTCAGGTCCCTGCCGTCGGTCGCCTGGATCGTCGTGATGTTGAACGCCACGGCCCTGGCCGTGGAGGGCACGCCGCAGCTGTTGACGTTGATGACAGGGAAGTTGCGGATGGTGTTGGCCGAGAGGGCCGGTCCCCCGATGGGGCCGCGGGTGTCGATGATGTGGCAGGGCGTCTACGGGAAGAAGCTGTAGGGCCCCGCGGCGAAAGCCGCCTCCGACAGGAGCAGGGCGAGGCCGGTCAGCAGAAGCAGGCGCGCGGTTTTCTACAACATCGTCGGGCTCCTCATGTCAATAGGCCTCAAACAAGATCTGGATACTCATCTGCTCACTGGAAGTACCCGAACACGTCGAAGAAGAAGTTGGTGCTGCCGGAGCTGCCCGGGGGCATGTCGCACTGGACGGAGATCTGGCCGCCGGCGCCGAGCGGGACGATGGCGTTGTTGGCGCGGACGATGCCCGGGCGGAAGTTGATCGTGCTGGCCAGCGGAGCCGCCCCTCCCGTGGGATAGACGCGCAGGTCCCCGCTGTCGGTCGGCAGGAAGACGGCGATGTTGATCGCGACCGCGGTGGCCGAGGCCGGAATCCCGCAGATGCCGGTGACGGGGAAACTCCGGATGGTGTTGGCGGAAAGCGGTGGTCCTCCTGAGGGGCCGGGCGGATTGCGCGTGTCCGCCACACGGCAGGGAGCCAGCGTGAAGAGGCTTGTCCCAGGCACGATGTTGATCGCGCCGTTTGTGACCGAGAGACCACCGTTGCCGACCGTCTCGCTCACGGCGCTGTCGGAGGTGAGCGTTGCGGCGGCGCCACCCGTCGTGGTGATGACGAGGTTGATCGGGCCGGCCGGACAGCCGGTCAGGTTGAACACCATCGCTCCGATCCGATCACCGGGGGCAGGGGCGGCCGTGAACGGGATGAGTCCGTTGGTTTCGGCCGAGGAGTAGAGCCACGACTGGGAGGTGTTGGCCACTTTGACACGGCTGTCGACGTCCGCGCTCTGGCTCGCCAGGATGCCGCCTGCGAGGTCGATGCGCTGACTCGCTGTGGCGGGGGTATCGATGCAGGAGTTAGGTCCGTAGACGACTTGCATCGGGAAGCCGCTGATCCGCAGCCCCGCGCCCCGGTCGCGGCCGATCGGCGTGCCGGTGTTGTCCTGGATGTAGATCGGCACCTTGACCTGGCCTGTGCCCGACGAGACGCTCACCGTCCCGATCGTCAGAACATCCGTCGCTTGTGCCGCGACCTCGGCGGCGCTTGCAACCAGAACGGCCGAGGTCAGCGCCGCGGCGACGATCCCGATTCGCACTCTTCTTCCTTCTCTACCATGCCCGCCAGCAAGCGGCCGCAATCCCTGCCTCCGCAACGTACTCTCCATATGTCCATGCGGCATACTACAGCAACCTTCGGCCCCCTGGCCGCCCGAAATCAAAGGCCTAATCGTAAACGGGGCGTGGAGGCTGTGTCGTTGAGAATCGTGGTCCTGCACATCCCGGCGCGCCCTCCGAAGCCCGCCGTCGTTCCGTCGCCATAGTGGCGTTGGCCAGAGCGAAGTCGGCCGGGGAGAAGTTGATCACGCTCGCCAGCGGCACCGGACTCTGATACGGGAAGATCCTCAGGTCCCCGCCGTCGGTCGCCTGAATCGTCGTGATGTTGAATGCCACGGCCCTGGCCGTGGCAGGGACGCCGCAGCTGTTGACGTTGATGACGGGGAAGTTGCGGATGGTGTTGGCCGAGAGGGCCGGTCCCCGTTGGGGCCGATGGGGCCGCGGGTGTCGATGATGCGGCAGGGCGTCAGGGGAAGAAGCTGTAGGGCCCCGCGGCGAAAGCCGCCTCCGACAGGAGCAGGGCGAGGCCGGTCAGCAGAAGCAGGCGCGCGGTTTTCTCCAACATCGTCGGGCTCCTCCTGTCAAAACGCCTCAAACAAGATCTGGATACTCATCTGCTCACTGGAAGTACCCGAACACGTCGAAGAAGAAGTTGGTGCTGCCGGAGCTGCCCGGGGGCATGTCGCACTGGACGGAGATCTGGCCGCCGGCGCCAAGCGGGACGATGGCGTTGTTGGCGCGGACGATGCCCGGGCGGAAGTTGATCGTGCTGGCCAGCGGAGCCGCCGCTCCCGTGGGATAGACGCGCAGGTCCCCGCTGTCGGTCGGCAGGAAGACGGCGATGTTGATCGCGACCGCGGTGGCCGAGGCCGGAATCCCGCAGATGCCGGTGACGGGGAAACTCCGGATGGTGTTGGCGGAAAGCGGTGGTCCTCCTGAGGGGCCGGGCGGATTGCGCGTGTCCGCCACACGGCAGGGAGCCAGCGTGAAGAGGCTTGTCCCGGGAGGAGCACTCGGCACTGTCGGCGTGTTGGTCGGCGTAATCGTCGGAGTCCGCGTCGGCGTGTTCGTCAGCGTCAAAGTCGGCGTCTGAGTCACCGTCGGCGTGACTGTCGGCGTGACCGTCGGCGTGTTGGTCGGCGTAATCGTCGGAGTACGAGTCGGCGTGAGCGTCGGCGTGTTGGTCGGGCTATTAGTCGGGGTGTTGGTTGGCGTCGCAGTCGGCGGGATCGGAGTCAGCGTCGGCGTCCTCGTCGGTGTGAGTGTCGGGGTGTTGGTCCGCGTGCTCGTCGGCGTAATCGTCGGAGTCCGAGTCGGCGTGAGCGTCGGCGTGTTGGTCGGGCTATTAGTCGGGGTGTTGGTTGGCGTCGCGGTCGGCGGGATCGGAGTCAGCGTCGGCGTCCTCGTCGGCGTGAGTGTCGGGGTGTTGGTCGGCGTGCTCGTCGGCGTGATCGTCGGAGTCCGAGTCGGCGTGTGTGGTCGGCGGTGTTGGTTGGCGTCGCGGTCGGCGGGATCGGAGTCAGCGTCGGCGTCCTCGTCGGTGTGAGTGTCGGGGTGTTGGTCGGCGTGCTCGTCGGCGTAATCGTCGGCGTCCGAGTCGGCGTGTCGGCGTGTTGGTCGGGCTACGGGTGTTGGTTGGCGTCGCAGTCGGCGGGATCGGAGTCAGCGTCGGCGTGCGCGTCGGGGTGTTGGTCGGCGTCACTGTCGGCGTGAGTGTCGGCGTGTTAGTCGGGCTGCTGGTGGGCGTGTTGGTTGGCGTCGCAGTCGGCCCGATCGGCGTCGGCGTCACCGTCGGCGTGAGTGTCGGCGTGTTGGTCGGGCTGCTGGTGGGTGTGTTGGTTGGCGTCGCAGTCGGCCCGATCGGCGTCGGCGTCACCGTTGGCGTGAGTGTCGGCGTGTTGGTCGGCGTGTTGGTCGGGCTGCTGGTGGGCGTGTTGGTTGGCGTCGCAGTCGGCCCGATCGGCGTCGGCGTCACCGTCGGCGTGAGTGTCGGCGTGTTGGTCGGCGTGTTGGTCGGCGTCGCGGTCGGCGCGATCGGAGTCGGCGTCACCGTCGGCGTGCGCGTCGGGGTGTTGGTCGGGGTGTTGGTTGGCGTCGCGGTCGGTGGGATCGGAGTCAGCGTCGGCGTCCTCGTCGGCGTGAGTGTCGGGGTGTTGGTCGGCGTGTTCGTCGGAGTCCGAGTCGGTGTGCGTGTCGGGGTGTTGGTCGGGGTATTGGTGGGGGTGTTGGTTGGCGTCGCGGTCGGCGGGATCGGAGTCGGCGTCACCGTCGGCGTAAGTGTCGGGGTGTTGGTCGGCGTAATCGTCGGGGTGTTGGTTGGGGTGTTGGTCGGGGTTTTCGTTGGCGTATCCGTCGGCGTGTTCGTCGGGGTGTTGGTCGGCGTGATGGTCGGCGTACTTGTCGGGGTTCTCGTCGGGTTCGGAGTGGCCGTCGTGCAGATCCGGCCAATGTTGTTGCCGGCCGCCGCCGGTTCGGTGAACCAGAGCTCCGAATCCGGCCCCGAAGTGATCAGGAAGGGCTGGCTGCCGGACGTCGGAACGTCGAATTCGTCGATGGCGCCCGCAGTCGTGATCCGGCCGATCCTGTTGCCCGCCTTCTCGGTGAACCAGAGGTTGCCATCCGACCCCGCGGCGATACCGGCAGGACTGCTGCCACCCGTGGGAATGGGGAATTCCGTAATGACGCCGCCGGTCGTGACCTGCCCGATGTTGTTGCCGGACTGCTCGGTGAACCAGAGGTTGCCGTCGGATCCCGTGACGATGCCCAGAGGGCTGCTGCTCCCCGTCGGAACGGTGAATTCATCCGTGACCACACCGCCGGTCGTGATCCGGCCGATCTTGTTGCCCGCGAACTCCGTGAACCAGAGCGCGCCGTCGGGTCCCACGGTGATCCGCGCAGGCTGGCTGGAGGCCGTTGGCACGACGAATTCCGTGATGACGCCGGCCGTCGTGATCCGGCCGATCTGGTTGGCGGCACCCTCAGTGAACCAGAGATTGCCATCGGGCCCCGCGACGATGCCCTGAGGCTGGCTGCTCGCCGTCGGAATCGGGTACTCGGTAAAGACGCCCGACGTGTCAACCCGGCCGATCCTGTTGCCCGTGAGCTCCGTGAACCAGAGGGCGCCATCCGGCCCCGAGGCGATGCCCATGGGATCGCTGCCGGCAGTCGGGACGGTGAATTCGTCGGTGACCACCCCGCCAATGATGATCCGCCCGATCTTGTTGCCGGTCTCTTCGGTGAACCAGAGCGCGCCATCCGGCCCCGAGGTGATTCCGGCGGGAGAACTGGCCGCCGTGGGAACTGAAATCTCGTTCGGAGTCGTGGCGCAGGGAAGGGCCGGCGGCGTCGGCGTCGCGGTCGGCGTGAGTGTCGGGGTGTTGGTCGGGCTGCTGGTGGGGGTGTTGGTCGGGGTGATGGTCGGGGTGTTGGTCGGCGTCGCGGTCGGCGTGATTGTCGGGGTGTTGGTCGGGGTATTGGTGGGGGTGTTGGTCGGGGTGATGGTTGGGGTGTTGGTTGGCGTCGCGGTCGGCGTGATTGTCGGGGTGTTGGTCGGAGTATTGGTGGGGGTGATTGGTCGGGGTGATGGTTGGGGTGTTGGTTGGCGTCCTGGTAGGCGTGTTGCTCGGCGTCCTCGTCGGCGTAATTGTCGGGGTGTTGGTCGGGGTCCTGGTAGGCGTGTTGGTCGGCGTAATCGTCGGAGTGCGGGTCACCGTGGGTGTCGGGGTGTTGGTCGGCGTAATCGTCGGAGTTCGGGTCGGCGTGAATGTCCGGGTGATGGTCGGTGTGATGGTCGGTGTGTTTGTGGGAAGCACGATGTTGATCGCGCCGTTTATGACCGAGAGACCACCGTTGCTGACCGTCTCGGTCACGTTGTTGTCGGAGCTGAGCGTTGCTTCGGAGTCCCCCGTCGTGGTGATGACGAGGTTGATCGTGCTGGTCGGACAGCCGGTCAGGTTGAACACCATCGCTCCGATCCGATCACCGGGGGCAGGGGCGGCCGTGAACGGGATGAGTCCGTTGGTTTCGGCCAAGGAGTAGAGCCACGACTGGGAGGTGTTGGCCACTTTGACACGGCTGTCGAAGTCCGCGCTCTGGCTCGCGAGGATGCCGCCTGCGAGGTCGATACGCTGACTCGCTGTGGCAGGGGTATCGATGCAGGGGTTGTTAGATCCGTAGACGACTTGCATCGCGAAGCCGCTGATCCGCAGCCCCGCGCCCTTGTCGCGGCCGATCGGCGTGCCGGTGTTGTCCCGGATGAAGATCGGCACCTCGACCTGGCCCGTGCCCGACGAGACGCTCACCGTCCCGATCGTCAGAACATCCGTCGCTTGTGCCGCGACCTCGGCGGCGCTCGCAACCAGAACGGCCGAGGTCAGCGCCGCGGCGACGATCCCGATTCGCACCCTTCTCCCTTCCCTACCATGCCCGCGGCATACTACAGCGGCCTTCGGCCCCTGGCCTCCCGAAAGGGCCTCTCGTAAGCGGGTGTGGAAGCTGTGTCAGGAACACTATAGCACTTCGGCGATCAGGTCAGATCCCGCGGCCACGAACCCTGCGAGGCCGACGCAGTCACCCACGGAGACGTGGAGGAGCCTCCATCAAGAACCGTCAACATTCCGTGGCCGCTCAGACAGAGTATTTCAGTGAGCGAGCGGAATGTCTCCGAAGGTTCCCCAGGGGACCGAGGTCGCGAAAAGGCCTTCCGCGGAGCGAACATACCAATTGCCGTCCCCATTGGAAGGACGAAAGACCGCGAAGTCGGCGCGAGTGTCACCGGCGTAGTTCCCCTCAACCGGAACGTCGCCGGAGGCTCCCCACTGCACGGCCAGATCCCCGGTGCCATTGGACTTCTTGACGTACCAGGTCCCCGTCGCCGGCCGAAAGACGGCTTTGTCCGCCAGACCGTCCCCATCGAAATCGCCTGTGGGAGGTACGATCTCGATCGCGCCGTTTGTGACCGAGAGACCACCGTTGCCGACCGTCTCGCTCACGGCGCTGTCGGAGGTGAGCGTTGCGGCGGCGCCACCCGTCGTAGTGATGACGAGGTTGATCGGGCCGGCCGGACAGCCGGTCAGGTTGAACACCATCGCTCCGATCCGATCACCGGGGGCAGCGGCGGCCGTGAACGGGATGAGTCCGTTGGTTTCGGCCGAGGAGTAGAGCCACGACTGGGAGGTGTTGGCCACTTTGACACGGCTGTCGACGTCCGCGCTCTGGCTCGCGAGGATGCCGCCTGCGAGGTCGATACGCAGGCTCCCCGAGGCGGGGGTATCGATGCAGGAGTTAGGTCCGTAGACGACTTGCATCGCGAAGCCGCTGATCCGCAGCCCCGCGCCCCGGTCGCGGCCGATCGGCGTGCCGGTGTTGTCCTGGATGAAGATCGGCACCTCGACCTGGCCTGTGCCCGACGAGACGCTCACCGTCCCGATCGTCAGAACATCCGTCGCTTGTGCCGCGACCTCGGCGGCGCTCGCAACCAGGACGGCTGAGGTCAGCGCCGCGGCGACGATCCCGAATCGCACTCTTCTCCCTTCTCTACCATGCCCGTCAACAAGCGGCCGCAATCCCTGCCTTCGCAACCTACTCTCCATTCGCAACCCAGTCTTCATATGTCCATGCGGCTACTACAGCAACGCGCGCCGGACCTTTCACGTGGGGCCGGCTGTAAACGACCTCGACCTTCGTGACACCGACCGTCTGGGAGACCGTCGCGTTTGGACTCGGAAGCGGAGCCGGCAGCTGCGCTCGCACCGCCGGCGCCCACCCTAAGGCAAACAAGCCACACATTTTTCGTTCTCCTTCTTCCGTTCAGGGAGGGGCCGATTCTAGCCTCTCCCGGCCGGAGCGGCGTGCCGACTCCAACCGGGCTGGCCGTCGCCGCCCGGTTGCCGCCCGCAGCGTCTTTGTTTGACGAACCATTCCGCGGTTGGGCCGGGTCGCCAGGCGAGATGCCACCGAGCTGGATCCCAAGAGGGGCAGAAGCCCAAGAGCCTCGGGGTGAGTCAGTTAGGCTACCGCGAGGCGAGCGAGGTGTGACGCCGGCCATCAGGGGCCAGTCGAGACCGGTACGATGTCTCAAGCTGCCGACTTCATGCGCATTTGATATCCGGGCTCCTTTGATCTTTACCGAGGTCTTAGGCTTTCGTCTAATACCTCGCACATTCCACCTGCCCCGGATGCCGGATCGTTCTCGGCGAGGGCAACGCCATCTGGTTCAACCGATCGGGAATCGCCTCCCCGGGTGACCTAGTCCAGTTGATCTAGGTCCTTAGTTTAGTTGACTCCTGCATTTTCCAAAGCATATTCTCCGCACACTAGGAGGAGGAGACTATGGATTCAAGGCGTCCCCGTCGCGTGTCACGGTTCTCTTTGTCCGAAGCCTGGGCGAATTCCGCCGGATTGCGCAGGAGGTGGCGGATCTGGTCCGGCCTTGGAGTCTTGTGTCTGGGAGTCGCGCTGGTGACGCTTGCGAGCGGCGCGTCTCAGCAGAGGAGCGCGCCGGTGCCCTCCACTCCGCGGATGGAGGCGTCGTGCACGGCGTTGAGCTCGATTGAATCGAGATTCAACGCGACTCCGATCGGGGAGGGCAACACCATCTGGTTCAACAGCGCGATTCGAGTGGCTGGACTCGGGTCGGGGCCGACGAGCATTTACCTGAATGATTCGAAGATCGCCTTCGCGGCCAACGGGAGGAACTACAACCTGGCGGTGCCGGCAGCGACGGTGGTCTTCGACCCGTCGGCGAACGTGGCCTCGACGGGTTTCGATGGCGGGAGCAATCGGTGGGTCACGATCGTGCCGGGCGGAGTCTCGGGGAGGGTCTTTCTCTCCGGCCTTGCATTCCCGGTTCCGGCCGGTGGTCTGCCCGGTGGCATCGATTCGGTGACCTGGTCGGCGGCCTTTTCGACCGACACGCCCGGAGTGACGGCGAAGTGGCAGTGGGCGGCCGCGGCCTACAGGGAATTCGGCAACGACTACAACGCGCTGGCCGTCAAGCCTGTGGACGACGAGCAAGCGGGCGAGGGGACCAATCGCGTCGCGATTTCGGAGGGAGGGGCTGGCCGGATGGAGTCGGCCGGGAAGCCGGCGAGTCTGGAAGCCTTCCTGACGGGCGGAGGGAGCGGGGAGGGGGAGTCCAATTTTACGGGGTCCTTCAGCGCGACGGGAGCCATGACGCCCTGCCCGATGAGCATGGGGTCGGGTCAGGCCACCCACACGTCGCGGACGACGACCACCACCACCCTGGCCCCCAGGAGCAATGTCGGGACCAGCCCTCTGGTCACGACCGGTCTGGGGATAACCAAGACCTGTCCTTCCATCGAGCCTCCGGGCGCCTCGTTCTCATGCTCGTATACGGTCCAGAACCTGGACCCGGACAACACGGTCATCAACCTCGCCGTTACGAACACGGTTCCCTTTCCGGGCGGCAGCCGCGGTGGCCATCCCCTGCGAATTTCCCGCAGGCACTCCTGTGACGACGCTGCAGCCTAACGGCACGCCGGGGGACACCTGCGGTGGCAACATCGATGAGACGGCGCCTGCCTGCACTCCGGGAGGGAGCGTTCTCTTCACCGATCAGGTCGCCGCCACGGGCACGGACACGAACGGTGGCGGCACGCCGCTTCCGGTGTCGGCCAGCACCACGAACACGGTCGAGATACCGGCCTGCACGCCGACGCCGACGAACACGCCGACGAACACCCCGACCGACACGCCGACGAATACGCCGACGAATACGCCGACGAACACGCCGACGAACACGCCGACCAACACGCCGACGAACGTTCCGACGAACACGCCGACGAACACGCCGACGAACACGCCGACGAACACGCCGACGAACACGCCGACGAATACGCCGACGGCCACGCCCACGGTGGGCACCCAGGGCTGCACGCCGGGCTTCTGGAAGCAGACGCAGCACTTCCAGTTCTGGTGCGCTGCCTACACGCCGGATCCTGGTTTCGAGCGTGTTTACGGTTCCTGCTGCGTGTCGGGTTGCAATTCAGCAATCTCACGCTCCTCCAGGCGCTGAGTCTGCAGGGCGGGTCCGATGTGTGCGGCGGCGAGGGGAATCTCCTGCGTGCTGGGGATATCGGCGCTGCTCAATTCGTGCAGCGTCGCCTATCCGCTGAGCACGGCCCAGGTCATCTCCGAGGTCAACACGGCGCTCGCCTCCTGCGACAGGGCCACAATGATCACCGAAGCCACCCGGCTCGACGGCTTCAACAACCTTCCGTGCCCGCTGGGAGGACCGGCCCCGGCGCTGTCTCTTTCCGGAACTGACAGTCGATGCTCCACGCAGACCTTCGGCAGGGCGGATCTTCCGCCCTGCCTTTTTTTGTGCTCATCGGCGACCATCTGCCGCGCCCTTGATACCTCCATAGGTATTGAGTGGCACCGGCAGGGACAATTTGTGTGCCTGGCCACAGCGACGTGGGCCTTTACCGATCAGGGAGAGCGAGGTTCAAGCGACGCCACAATCGTCATCACAGATGCCGATTGCAATCTGGTCCTGGATGTTCGTGTTCAGTCTAACGATCGGGTTCCTCGTGTCACTGAGGTCGCATCTCCTTCCACCAGTAACAGGCTGCTGAAAAAGGGTGTGGGCGGGGTTGCGAGGCGCCGCGACCGCTCAGACAGGCCGGCTTTCCGATGGAGACTCGCTGCAGGGACCGATCGAGAATCCTTTCCTCATACGACTTTGGTCCAGGTGTCCATATACGACTTTGGTCGCAGTTGATCCGGGTTGGACTTAGGTCCAATTGACGCTTGCGTTCTCCAAGCATACTCTCCACGCATCAGGAGGAAGATTATGGACTCAGAGCGTCCCCGCCGCGTGCGGTCACGGTTCTCTCTTTTCGAAGCTTGGGCGAATTCCGCCGTGCGCAAGAGGTGGCGGATCTGGTCGGGCCTTGGAGTCTTGTGTCTGGGAGTCGCGCTGGTGACCCTGGCGAGCGGGGGCTCTCAGCAGAGCGCGCCGGTGCCCTCCACCGCGCGGATGGAGGCGTCGTGCACGGCGTTGAGCTCGATTGAATCGAGATTCAACGCGACTCCGATCGCGGAGGGCAACACCATCTGGTTCAACAGCGCGATTCGAGTGGATGGACTCGGGTCCGGGCCGACGAGCATTTACCTGAATGATTCGAAGATCGCCTTCGCGGCCAACGGGACGAACTACAACCTGGCGGTGCCGGCAGCGACGGTGGTCTTCGACCCGTCGGCGAACGTGGCCTCGACGGGTTTCGATGGCGGGAGCAATCGGTGGGTCACGATCGTGCCGGGCGGAGTCTCGGGGAGAGTCTTTCTCTCCGGCCTTGCATTCCCGGTTCCGGCCGGTGGTCTGCCCGGTGGCATCGATTCGGTGACCTGGTCGGCGGCCTTTTCGACCGACACGCCCGGAGTGACGGCGAAGTGGCAGTGGGCGGCCGCGGCCTACAGGGAATTCGGCAACGACTACAACGCGCTGGCCGTCAAGCCGGTGGACGACGAGCAAGCGGGCGAGGGGACCAATCGCGTCGCGATTTCGGAGGGAGGGGCTAGCCGGATGGAGTCGGCCGGGAAGCCGGCGAGTCTGGAAGCCTTCCTGACGGGCGGAGGGAGCGGGGAGGGGGAGTCCAATTTCACGGGGTCCTTCAGCGCGACGGGAGCCATGACGCCCTGCCCGATGAGCATGGGGACGGGTCAGGCCACCCACACGTCGCGGACGACGACCACCAGCACCCTGGCCCCCAGGAGCGTGACCGGCCCTCTGGTCACGACCGGTCTGGGGATAACCAAGACCTGTCCTACCATCGAGCCTCCGGGCGCCTCGTTCTCATGCTCGTATACGGTCCAGAACCAGGACCCGGTCAACACGGTCATCAACCTCGCCGTTACGAACATGGTTCCCTTTCCGGGCGGCACCGCGGTGGCCGTCCCCTGCGAATTTCCCGCAGGCACTCCTGTGACGACGCTGCAGCCTCTGGGCACGCCGGGGGACACCTGCGGTGGCAACATCCCCGAGACCGCGCCTGCCTGCAGTCCGGGAGGGACCGTTCTCTTCACCGATCAGGTCGCCGCCACCGGCACGGACACGAACAGCTGGCGGCACGCCGCTTCCGGTGTCGGCCAGCACCACGAATACGGTCCAGATTCCGGCCTGCACGCCGACGCCGACGAACACGCCGACGAACACGCCGACGAATACGCCGACGAACACGCCGACGAACACGCCGACCAACACGCCGACGAACACGCCGACGAATACGCCGACGAATACGCCGACGAACACGCCGACGAACACGCCGACGAACACGCCGACGAACACACCGACCAATACGCCGACGAACTACGCCGACGAACACGCCGACGAACACGCCGACGAACACGCCGACGAATACGCCGACGAACACGCCGACGAATACGCCGACGAACACGCCGACGAACACGCCAACGAACACGCCGACCAATACGCCGACGAATACACCGACGAACACGCCGACGAACACACCGACGAATACGCCGACGGCCACGCCCACGGTGGGCACCCAGGGCTGCACGCCGGGCTTCTGGAAGCAGACGCAGCACTTCCAGTTCTGGTGCGCTGCCTACACGCCGGACTACGCTGGTCTCGACCGTGTTACGGTTCCGCTGACTGTCGGTTGTAATTCAGCAAATCTCACGCTCCTCCAGGCGCTGAGTCGGAAGGGTCGGGTCCGATGTCTGCGAGGCGAGGGGAAGCTCCTAGCAGATGCCGGGGTATCGGCGCTGCTCAATTCGTGCAGCGTCGACTATCCGCTGAGCACGGCGCAGATCATCAGCGAGGTCAACACGGCGCTCGCATCCTGCGACAGGACCACGATGATCAGTGAGGCCAGCCGGCTCGACGGCTTCAACAACGCCTCCGTGTCCGCTGGGCGGACCGGCTCCTGTCTCTTTCCGGGGCAACTGAGCGAACGCGAATAGCTCCAGGCAAGACCTTCGGCAGGGCGGATCTTCCGCCCTGCCTTTTTTTGTGCCGAGAATGTTAGAGCACTTGGGGTGAGTCCCCTGCCCGGGTTGATGGAGGTGAAGGGCTAGCGAAGCGCGGCGGCGTCGTCATCTTGAGGCGGGGTCTGAAGAAAGCGCGGAGGAGACGCGCGAGCCGATGGAGTGGAGCCAGACATGAGTCGCGGAATGGGCAGGGAGAGCGCTGAACAGGGCTGGATTGCTACGCGCCGGCCTTCATGTAGTTGATCCCTGAACTGAAGGCATCACGCCACACCCGAGCAACGTCCGTATTGAAATTCTTGGAGCATTGCTCGACGGCGGAAAGAAGGCTCTGCATCCAGAGCTCGTAATGATGGGGCTTGATGCGGAGCGCCCGGTGGCGCTCTGCAAGCTCCGAGAGTGTCGAGAGTTCGGCCTGGTGTCGGGCCGAGGCGGCGACCATGACATAGAGGGAGGCCCGCAGTGCCCGGCGCTGCAATGCGAAATCGGTCTTCGCGAACATGGCCCGGACCTCCTCGGACGAAGCCAGGAAGGTGTCGTAGAAGACACGCAAGAAGCGGTCGTCCTGGATGCAGCTCTCGAAGCTGTCGAGAAACAGCTCCAGATCGGCTTCGTTCATAGACGTGGAGCAGTGTATCGCGAACCTTGACGATGCAGCACCCGGAGCTGGCGAGGGAAGGGCGTTGAGCAGGGACACCGAGTTTGGTGGCGGCGGCCTCGAGAACGCTTGCGGGCCTGTGAAACGGACGGAAGCGGACGGCAACGGACCCGTGGCGACCACGCCCGCCATGACTCGAGCGCCATTTCGTGACGGCCGGCTTCCGTGTGAATCTCCCGGCTCGTCGCGAGAAGGCGTTTCTCGAGTTCTCTGACGGGCGCGCCCGAGGCGCGGAGCGGGACCTCCCCCTGCTCGAGCCGGTTGAAAAGGCTCCGAGCGCCGTCCGAGAGCCCCCGCGACTGCCACGGTTCCTTCGCAAGACCCACCGCGAGCACCGCAGACCACAAGCGCCGATGGATCAAAGTGCTCTTTCCATGGAGCAGTTTCGCGACAAAGGACATCCGGATGCCCGGCCAGCTGCGACAGGACGGCAAAGATGAGGTGAGCCCGTGGGATGACTCCACCACGAGGCGCGAAGGGACTCACCCGTGACGACGACGTTATCCGGGGAGCCCTCACAGTTCGGCGACGCGGATCGTCTCATCAGCCTGAATGCCCGATACTCGAGCCCGACCCCGTCTCTCCAACGGCCTGTGCGGGGCGTACGACGACGCGCCTCCCGCCAGGCAGCGTAAAAACCAGCGACCGGGTGTCCTCCCCGGGGACATCGAGACGTGTCACCTTCCTGGTGGCCGGGTTGAAGCCGGTGAAGTGGCCGGCGCTCCGGGGATAGAACATCACGTCCGACGGAATTCCAAGATCATTGGCCGTGGCGTAGAGGTATCCCGGACCTGCGCGGATTTCGACGGCGCCGCGGCCGGACGCGTAGTGGCCGCTCATGGATTCGAGCAATCGCGACCCGACCGGCACGATCCTGGGAAGCGTTAAGGGGTTGCCACCGAAAGCGACGCCGGGGAGGACGAGGTTCAGGGTGGACCGCCAGCGCTGCCGTAGGTTGTTGCTTGCCCAGACGATGACGACGCGCTCAGCGGGATAGTAGAGAAGTTGACTTGCGAAATCATCCGAGCCGCCGCCCTTCGAGACCCGCTGTCGCCCGTCGGGCGCCGTCTCCACGTGCCATCCAAATGCTTCCTGTGCCGGCGGCGTCGGCGAACTGAGGAGAAGGCGCAACTGAGCCTCCGGCAACAGCAGGTACGTCGTCAGGGCGACGAGCCACCGGTAGATGTCACCCACGGTGGACCACACCCCGCCGGCTCCAATGGTCCCCCACTCGTACGGGTTCGCGGGGCCCGGTTCGAGCCCTTTCGGCGTTCCCAGGTAGCCGTGGGCGAAGAGCGGGTCGTCGGGTGGAACATCGTTGCGAAAGAGCGCCGTTTCCATGCCCGCGGCGGCGAACAGGTGGCGTCGCAGGTACTGTTCGTACGCTTCTCCACTGACCGTCTCGATGATCGAGGCCAGGAGGGAGTAGCCGGCATTCGTATACCGGTAGCGTTCCCCTGGGGGCGACTCGAGCGGCGTCCGCGCGATGTCGCGGATGAAGCTTTCCCTCGAGTCGCCTGCCAGTGGGACTCCCTTCACGATGAGGCCCGACGTGTGCGTCGCCAGGTGTTCAATCGTCGCGCCCTGCTTGGAGGGGGGAAGGCCGTGGAGATGCCGCGCCACGGGATCACCGAGGCGAAGGCGTCCCCCGGCCGCCAGTTGAAGGATTGCGACTCCGGTGAACATCTTCGTCATGGAGTTCATCTCGAATCGCGTGGCGCCCGTGTTCGGGATTCCGCGCTCGATGTTCGCCTGTCCGTACCCTTTGAGCAAAACGACGCGATCCTGCTTCGCGACGAGCACGGTCCCGGAGAACCCGTAGCTGGCAAACCGCTCGAGCCTGGCATCGAGCTGCCTTCCGAGCGATCCCACGACGCGATCCGTCGTGAACGAGTCGGACGCGTCCGGCGCCCGCGCCGCGCCGAGGACGATCGCGAGAGCCAGAAAAGCGTTCATCCTGACGCTCTACCTCGTGTTCGCGTCTCCATCCTGGCTAGCCAGTTCGCGCATGCTCATCCACCGCGGTCATCGCGTGTGCCTGGCTACAACGCGGTAGCGCAGCCAGGTAACTCCGCCGGGCAATTGCTTGTGAGAAAGGAGACGAAGCTTGGCAGCGGCTTTGGAAGGCGGGTCACCGGGAATGTCGAAGAAGCTGGAGACGCCGACGCCTCCATCGGCGACCGGCACGATGACGTGGCTGATCTCGTCGACAAGCCCGGCGTGGAGCATCGCGCCGTTGAACTTGCCGCCGCCCTGGAGCATCAGCTTGCGCAAGTGAAATGCGCGGCCGAGTTTGCGAAGAGCGATATGCAGGTCGATCCCCTTCTTGCCGCAAAAGAGGTAGGAGACGCCGGCTGACCGGAGGTGCGCCAGGTAGGCGTTGCCAACGCGTTCGGTGATCAGCAGGACGACGTGGTCGCCGTCGACCTCGTTCTCTCGAAACCGAAGCACTCCCCTGGCGTCGGCCCCGATGGCGAGCCGCCTGGCGTTCTTTTCGGCGATGTGGTCGCGGCGGGGGATGGGTCGACCGGCGCGCGGAAGCTTCACGTTCCGCCCGGCAAATTCCTTCATCGTGGTGGTGCCGACCAGCCAGGCCCCGATCCCAAAGCTCGCGGCGGTGGTCTCGAACAGGTTTCCGCCATCCTTGGGACCGGGCAGCCTGCCCCATCGGTCGCCGAGGATTCTGCCATCGATCGTCGTGCACATGTGGCAGATCACGTAGGGTTTCATACGCTCCTCCGGAGCCCGAATACCTCACCGGGGATTGAATCGTCAATCCGCCTGCCCCGAATCCGTGAAAGAGCTCTTGACATGCCGGTCAGGTGCTCTTGAACGCGAGAGGCGCTTTCGGGAAGGGGTGCAGACATGAGCGCTGAAGCCTCATCGCCCTTCTGCAGAGCAACCTTGTAACGGCATGCCCTCGATTCTACCTACCCGCTTCCCACCGGGCGCCCTTCGCGAGCCTGACGTCTCAAAGCTCGGCGGTGAGCGCCGGTATAAGGTAGCTCTAACGCTGTCGGTAACTGGCTAACGTGGCGAATTGGAGGGGAGGATCCGGCGGTCTTCGTCTATCAGGAGGGTCTGGTCTACGGGGGCGATTGGGCCGAGGGTCTGGAGGGTGCCGGAGGGCCAGCGGATCGTCAGCGAGTCCAGGCGGGTGGCGGAGCCCAGGCCCAGGTGGGCGATGGGGCTTGCTGTCGAGAGGTAGCCGCTGGCGTTGCCGGTTTCGAGGATCAGGCGGCGGCCGCCGGGCAGCAGGGCCGTGAGGCGGCTGCCGATGCCGTCTGTGGTTGTCGCGGCCGGGCGTGCCGCGGAGTTTGACTCGGAGGAAGTGTTCGTTGAGGGCGAGCGGGTGCCCAGGAAGAGGGCTTCGGGGGACTGGACGGAGCGGATGTAGAGGTCGAGGGCGCCGTCGTTGTTGGCGTCGAAGGCGACGGCGGCGCGGCCGTTTGTTTCGAGGTCGAGGCCTTCCAGGAAGGAGCGTTCTTCGAAGAGGTCGTCGGCGGGGGAGCGGCCGGAGTCACCGGAGCGGTTCCGGAAATAGCGGTCGCGTTCGATGCCGGCGATGCCGGCGCCCTTTCGGTCGAAGGTCTTCTTGCCGGCGACGTAGTCGTCCCAGTAGGCAAGCGACTGCCACCAGAACTCGAGCTCGCGGTCGTGATCGCGGCCGTCGCCCCACATGCCGTTAGTCGCGTAGATGTCGGGCCAGGAGTCGTTGTCGAGGTCCGCCGCGACGGAGCTCCAGTTCCAGCCGGCGTGCGCGGCTCCCGAGCGGGGGGTCGCGTCCGCGAAAGTGTGGTCCGGTTTCTGGAGCAGGAGCGAGTTGCCGGTTGCCATCGTTTCCATCCAGCGGATCGCGATCGGCAGGAACACGCGGCCGGGGAAGCCGATCGGCAGCGAGGGATAGTCGTGGAGGAAGTACCACTGTGTATCGGTGCCCGTCGTGTAGAGGTCGAGCAGGCCGTCGCCGTCGAAGTCCGCGATGGTGGCCGACATCCCGTAAGCGCGGACTTGCGCTCCTGCCCTGGCCGTCTCGTCCACGAAGCGGCGCCCGCCATCGTTCCTGTACAGGTTCTTCAGACCGAAGTCGTTTGTTACGAGGAGATCGGGCCGGCCGTCGCCGTCATAGTCGGCGAAGATGGAAGAGAGAGACCAGCGCGTCGTCTTTGCGAGGCCCCAGGCGGCGGCCGCGTCGGTGAAATGGCCGTGGCCGTCGTTGATGTAGAGGTGGTTGGGCTTCCCGTCGTTCGCGTCGTAGGGGGGATCGGGCATCTGGTTGTAGTAATCGCCCGTAATGCAGACGAAGAGGTCGAGGTCGCCGTCGCCGTCCACGTCGGCAAAGGCCGCCGAGCGGGCGTTGCCGTTGACGGAAATCCCGGAAGCGCTCGTCGTCTCCTCGAAGGAGCCGTCCCCCCGGTTCACGAAGAGACGGGCAGGGCCGAAGGCATCGGTGACGAAGAGATCAGGCCGGCCGTCGCCGTCCACATCTCCCGCGGCAACTCCGGTGGCGGCGATGCCGCCGCCGTCCGGCCTGGCCAGCCCGGCTTCGACGGTGACGTCGGTGAAATGGCCGTGCCCGTCGTTCTTGTAGAGGATCGAGCGCACGCCGTCGGCGACGAAGAGGTCCTCGAAACCGTCGCCGTTGAAGTCGAGGACCGCGACGCCGGAGCCGGGCCAGATGTCGGCGATCAGGTGGTTGGTGAGCTTCAACGGCGGATCTCGGCGCGGCGCGCCGAGGCCGGCTTCGGCCGTGGCATCGCGGAAACGCGGCGAGGTGTTCTCCCGTTCGAAGACGGCGTGGTCGAACGTCGCCGTGACGTCCATCGGGATCGGAACGGATTCGGGAGCCGCGCCGGGAGGCGCCTCTTTCGGCGTCGGGTCGCGGCGAGGGTCCCACTCGACGGAGAGCACGACATCGGCGCTTCTCTCGACGCGCGTGCCGTTCGCGCGAAAGCCTCCGGTTGTGAACCGGACACGGCCCCGTATGACCTCGCGCTCCGAAGAGATGTCGTGTCCGGGCTTCTCCACGCGGTAGGTGATCCAGGCGATCCGGTCGAGGCCGTCCCATGCCCATTCGCGCAGCCGCGCAATGCCCGCCGGGTCGGAGGGCGCGGGCTCACGTTTCTTCAGTGCGCGGCGGGTCTCCTCTATCGCGTTACGCCAGCGCTCCAGGCGATGCATCCAGGGGACGAAATCGCGGCGGAGTCTCGTCAGCGAAGCGTTCTGATAAGTCCAGATCCCGGCGGCGAGGAGGAGAACCGCCGCCAGGGACCAGAGTGTTTTCGCTCGACGGGTTCTAACCAAGGCCCAAGATCACCAGAGCAGATCCTTCGCTTCGCTCAGGATGACAGAGACACGAGAGACCGCACTCCGCGCACCGAACCCGAGCACCGGGCACCGGTATTTCTACTCTGCCTTGCCGCTGCCCGGCTCGTATTTCCAGGCGGTCTGCGTCGAGGCGCCTTCGGCGAAGCGAGGGTCCACGTAGTCCTCGAAGGCGATCTTCCTGTCGAGGACGCCCGTCTCGATCATCAGGTCTCGCACCATGTCGAAGTCGGGCTTTCGCGGGGTGAGACGCGTGTAGATCACGCGGTCAAGAGGCTCCGTCAGCGCGTGACGCAGGATCTCCGGCTTCTGGCGGTAGTAATAACGCGCCACGAAATCCGCGGCGTGCTCGCGGTGCGGGCGGCCTTCGTCCAGCCACAGGCCCGAGCGCGCGATGCCGTCCACGAGAATCTGCACCGCTTGCGGGCGGTGGTCTATGACGTCCTGGCGCACGACGACGACGCAGGACATGTAGTCGGGCCAGTACTCGCGGGCGTGGAAGAGCACGCGGCCGAAGCCGCCGAGCTCCGCCTGCGAAGGGTAGGGCTCGCCCATCGAGAACGCATCGACCGCGCCCGCGGCGAGCGCGCCGGCGACGTCCGGCGGGGCCATCTCGACCATGTGCACGTCCGCCGCCGACATGCCGTTCTGCTTCAAGGCCTTGAAGACGATCAACCGCTCGTCGGAGAAGCGGCTCGGGATCGCGATGGTCTTGCCGGCGAGATCCTTCACGGAGTGGATGGGGCCGTCCTTTCGGACGACGACCGCGCTCCCGTAGCGGTGGCCGAGATAGACGATCTTGATCGGCACTCCCTGGGCGGCGAGCGCGATCGCCATCGGCGCGACCATGAATCCGACTTGCATGCGGTCGGAGATGAGCGCCTCCTTGATCTCGGGAAATCCCTGGAACATGCGCGGGATGAAGAGAGCGCCGTCCAGGGAATAGCGGGAGATGAAGTCCGTCACGGGACAGGCGAGGTGGCAGGTCACAGGGATGTAGGCGACGTTCAGCTTTCGCTTCGCGAGCGGGAGGCGATCGTTCCAGGCGGCCGACCAGTCGAAGTTGAGCGCCAGGTGCGCGGCCGTGACGACTCCGGTCCAGAGAAGCAGGCCCAGCAGGATCTTCTTCCCGGCGCTCACGGGGTCTCCTCACGGAATCCCCAGCGAACCGCCCGAAGGCGCGAGACTCGCTGGACGAGGAGATTCAGGACGAGCCCGATCGCGCCGATCAGGAGCATTGCCGCGACGACGAGGTCGTAGCGCTTGCCGGCGTTGCGCGAATCGATGACGAGGTATCCCAGTCCCGAGTCCACCGCGATCATCTCCGCCGCCACGACGACGATCCAGGCGATGCCCAGCGCGAGGCGCAGTCCGGTCAGGATCTCGGGAAGGGCGGCGGGAAACACGACGCGGGAGAGCAGCGCCCGCTGCGACAGCCCGAAGTTTCGGCCCGCGTCGCGGTACATGGCCGGCACGCCGCGCACTCCGTTCATCGCGGAGACGAGAATGGGGAAGAGAGACGCGAGGAAGATGAGAAAGACCGCCGCCACGTTGGTCACGCCGAAGAGCACGATCGCCACGGGAATCCAGGCGAGCGGGGAAATCGGGCGCAGGAGCTGTATGACGGGATTGGCCGCGCGCGCGGCCGCGGGACGCCATCCGAGGAAGACTCCCGCGGGGATCCCGATCGCCAGGGCCGCGCCGTAGCCCGCGGCCACGCGCAGAAGCGAGTCGCGGCTGTAGCGGAGGAGGAGCCCCTTGCGCGCCAGCTCGGCGAAGCCGCGCGCCACCGCGCCCGGCGAGGGGAAGACGGTCGTGCCGCTCCACCGGACGGCCAACTGCCAGAGAGCGATCAGGAGCGCCGCCGCCGCCGCGGGCAGGAGGAGCGCTTCGAGCCGGCGCCGCGAGGTCATATCTTGTGCGCCAGGCCGATCTCCTCGAAGATCCCGTCGCGCAGCTCGAGATACCGACGCGAAGAGAGGTCCCGGGGATGAGGCAGGTCGATCGGGACGATCCGGCGGATCCGGGCCGGCCGCGCCGTCATGACGACGACCCGGTCGGCAAGCTGCACGGACTCCTCGATGTCGTGAGTGACGAAGAGGATCGTCTTCTGCTCCGCCTGCCAGATGCGCAGCAGCTCCCCTCGCATGACGAGCCGCGTGATCGAGTCGAGCGCGCCGAAGGGCTCGTCGAGAAGGAGCACGTCGGGGTTCACGGCGAAGGCGCGGGCCACCTCGACACGCTGCTTCATGCCGCCCGAGAGCTCGTGCGGGTACGCCTTCTCGAAGCCTTCGAGCCCGACGAGCCGGACGTAGTGCGCGATGCGGCGCTCGCGCTCCTCCCGCGGGAGCCTGCCGAGGCCAAAGCCGATGTTGCCTTCGACGGTCAGCCAGGGGAAGACGCCTCGCTCCTGGAAGACGAAGATCCGGCGCGGGTCGGGGCCGCGGACTTCCTCTCCGTCGATCCGCACGGAGCCGGAGGTCGGCGGGAGGAAGCCGGCGACGATGTTCAGGAGGGTGGATTTGCCGCAGCCGGACGGGCCGAGGATGCACACGAACTCCCCCTCGCGCACGTCCAGGGCGATGTCCTCGAGGACGCGGACTTCGCTCTCCTCCGTCCGGAAGGCCATGTGGATGCCGCGGATCTCGATCTTCGTGCGCCCGGGAAGAGGCTCGCGGACGGGGATCATGCCGCCTCCCGGGCGGAGTCCGTGTAACCCCACTTCAGCGCGGAGAGCCTCTCCACGCGCCGGATCGCCCAATCGAGCGCGAGCCCGATCGTTCCGATCAAGACCATCCCGGCCACGACGAGATCGTAGCGGTTCCCGGCGTTGCGCGCGTCGATAATGAGAAACCCGAGACCGGAGTTGACGGCGATCATCTCGGCCGCGACCACGACGAGCCACGCGATGCCGAGCGCGAGGCGCAGGCCGACGAGGAGGCGCGGCAGGATCGCGGGCAGGAGCACGCGGCGCGCGATCTGCCCGGGGGAGAGGCCGAAGTTGCGCCCGGCGTTCCAGTGCGTCGCGGAGACACCGCCGACCGCGCTCATCGCCGCGATCGTCAGCGGAAAGACCGAGGCGACGAAGATGATGAAGACCGCCGAGAGGTCGCCGACGCCGAACCAGAGGATGGCGAGCGGGATCCAGGCGAGCGCCGAGATGGGCCGCACGATCTCGACGAGCGGCGCGAGCGCGAGCCCGCCGCGCCGGTACCAGGCGAGAAGAATGCCGAGCGGGACTCCCACCGAGACCGCCAGCAGGTATCCCCAGGTCACGCGGAAGAGCGACGCGACGACGTGCTTCACGAAGGAAGCCCTTCTGCGCCAGCTCCGCGATAGCTCGCCCCACGGCGAGAGGCCCCGGCAGGAGCGGAACGCGGCCGAAGCGGATGGCGAGGTCCCACGCGACGAGCAGCGCCGCGACTCCGGCGAAGGGGAGCAGCCTGTTTCCCAGGAGCGCGCCCGATCCGCGCGCCCTGCGGGTCTTCGTGTCGTTCAAGCGGCGGCGAGTTTATCGCGAGCAATCGAGGCTTGTTTCAGGGCGGCGCGTCGGGGATGATGCGCGGAATCTCTCTGAAAGGAGTTCGAATGCGTATCGCCAGAAGGGTCGCCGTGCTTTCCGCCTTGCTCACCGGTTTCACGCTTTCTACCGCTTTCGCCGCCGACTCGAAGAACATCGAGGGGACTCCTCAGGCGAAGGCCTACCGGGCGCTCCTCAAGACGATCGCCGCCGGAGATTACGAGGGCATGAAGAAGTGCATGACGAAGGAATCCGCGGCGGGAATCGACAAGCAGACCAAGGAGATGAACCTCGACACGAAGAAGGGGATGGAGCTGATGAAGGCGATGACGCCGAGCGACCTGAAGCTGACGTCACTCAAGGTGGAAGGCAAGAAGGCCACTCTCGAAGCCACCGGCAAGGCCGGCAAAGAGGTCAACAAGGGAACGGTCGCGCTCGAACAGGAAGACGGCCAGTGGAAGGTAGTCAACCAGAGCTGGACCAACGCCAAATAGCCCCCTCTCCCCCTGGGAGAGGGCCGGGGTGAGGGCGCTCGTTAGCGATAGTGGCGAGAAATCCGCCCCGGAGCCGTCGGCATTTCCCTGCGTCGGCACGCGCCGGCCTGCCGTAACGGAGAGAACCGGCCGGCGCTGAGGGTTCCTCGCAGTCGCATCGAGGTACGAGTCGAGCCCTTCCATGCTCGTCACCCATCACCTCCTCCGGGAAACGCCGCCGGCTCCGGGGTGGGGGGGCCGCTCCTTTCGGCTTAAGCCGGAGTGCAGCCCGGTAGCGGGCCGCCTCCCGAGGAGCGTGAGAGAGCGAGCGCCGCGCAACTACAATCGCCTCGCTGCCAATGCGAGCGAACGACAAGCGACGGCCAGGTCTCTGGTTCGCCCAGACTTGATGTCGCCTCAGTTCAAGCCCAGGTTTGAACTCTCTCGGCCGCCTGGTCGCGAAGCGACCGCCGCGGCCGTAAGCCGGAGGCGGACCGACGCCGGGGCGGATTTCAATCGAACCGAAACGGTCAGGGCTTCTTCGGCTCGGGCTTCGGCAGAAACTGCTTGCGGACCTTCGCGACGATGCCGACGTTGCGGTCGGCGACTTCCGAGATCTGGTACTGGATCGTCGCTCCGAGAAGGATCGCCACTTCGGGGCCGGTCAGCGAGTAGTCCTTTTCGATCCAGCTCGCCAGGGCCGAAGTCGCTTCGCGGAAGGCTTCGTCCAGGGACCCGGCGAGGCCCATCGCCATCAGGAACTCGTCGTTCTCGACGCGGGGGCCGGAGAGGCTCTTTTCCCGCAGGAGGTCCACCGCGAACTCGACTTCGAGAGATGTCTCGAGAGCGTTCCCGTTCAGCTCTCCGTCGCCCTGGAGCGCGTGCCCGTCTCCCACGTAGAGGAGGGCGCCGGGCTGTGAGACCGGAAGAAAGACCGTCGCTCCCTCGCGGATCTCGGCGAAGTCCATGTTGCCCCCGATCCTGCCCGAATCGCCGGTGCGGATCGGGGCCGCGCCGAACCCGGGCGCGACGCCGACGCAACCGAGCATCGGCCGGACCGGGACGGCGAGATCCTTCAGACGCGCCGTGGGCTTGGCCAGCGTCGCCAAGCCTCTCTCGGCGTCGAGCTTCCAGACGACATCGTTGAAGTTGTTGTCCTTGTGCTCCGCCGCGTAGTCCGACGTCAGGGCCCTGTCCACCAGGCCGTCGTCGCTGATGGCCGTCGCGCGGTTCAGGCGCAGCTTCTTGATCCGGACGACCAGCACGTCGCCGGGCATCGCGCCTTCGACGTAGAAGGGCCCGGTCTGGGGGTTTCCGCCGAGGACCCGCGTCTTGGTGTGCTCATCCACGCCGCCGGCATCCACGGTCTTCGTACGGACCGTATCGCCCGGCCAGATCTTGAGAACCGGCTTGATCGCGCTCGAGAAAACCCTGTGGAACTCGACGGGCTCGAAATCCAGGGTCCGCGGCGCGGAGGGGCGGTCCCGCTCGGAGGCCGCGGGACGCGCGCGCCAGTCGGCGGGCGGCGACTCGCCCCAGGTGTCCCCACCAGTCACCGTCAACTTTCCTGAGAGCTCTCCCTCGACGAGCCGTCCCGTGTAGGAGGCCTTGCTCTCTCCTTCCTGCATCCCGAACTGGATATCGGCTCCTTCGATCTTCCCCGCGAGCGGAACGCGTTTTCCGCGGCGGTACACGGAGCCGGTCACCTTCCCCTTCTCCACCTGGAGATTCATGCGCTCGCTGCGCTCATGACCGAAGGTCACGGTGGTCAACACCCACTCGCCCGAGAGGGTCGCGGGCATCCGGGGTGTCTCCTGCCCCGCGGCGATGGATGCGATCAGGACCGACGCGGCCAGCACCGGATAGTTCCGTGTTCTCTTCATGTCGCTGCCTCGCAGTGTGCCGGGAGGTTGCGCCTCTCGCTCAAGGGCTTTTCCCTGGAGCCGAGGCCGAGGGAAGCAGGTCCGGAGGAATCGGGTTGTCCGGCCGCTCGTCGTCCCAGACGGCGCCCGCGATCCACCAGCGGACGCCGTCCCGGAAGAGCTGGACGCTGTTGATGCCCCTGGCGATGACCGGACCGTCGGCCGTGTTGCGCGATTCGTAGGTGCTCAGGACGTGCGTGAAGTTGCCGAAGCGGACGGCGCTCCGGTGGATCTCGTTCTCGAAAAAACCTTTCGAGAGAAAGAAGGAATTCGTCGCGTCCACGTAGGCCTGATGATCGTAGACGTGGACTCGGATGCGCCCGCCGGCGTACCCGAGCGAAACGAAGCGAACACCCGAAATGTAGAGCGTCCGGTCGCGCCCCCATTGGCGCGGGACCCCGGCCGCGCCCGAGATCACGTCGTAGAAAGCCGCCAGGATCCCGTCCTGGGTCGCGACATCCCGTTCGAGGGGCTTGAGTGTCGGCACGGCAACATGCGAGCGCTTTGTAGAAAGAAGCGGCGCGAGAACCGGAAGAGGCGCGATCCGCGCCAGGAAGACGCGCCGGCTCGTGTTCATGCAGCGGATTCTACGGCGGCGCCCTCAGCGCGGTGCTGCTGGCGCCGGCAGCTTCGCGAGAAGGGCGGCGAAGCGCGGATCGGACTTCAGGATCGCCAGGTCCGCGTCGCCTTCCACCTGCTCGCGGGTGAGCCAGCCGGTGCCGGCGACCTCGGTCAAGCGAGCGAAGGCGTCGTCCTTGCGCCCCGTCAGCGCATAGGCGCAGGCGAGGTTGTAGATCAGGGGCGGCGCGCTCGACCCGAGGTCCACGGCCTTCTTCAAGTGCTCGGCAGCCTCGGCAGGCTTGCCGGCGTGGAGCAGCGCCTCGCCCAGGTTCCGATGGATCGCCGGACCGTCCTCCCCCAACTCGATGGCGTGTTTGAGCGCTTCTACGGCCTCGGCGGCCTTGCCCTGGCGCGTCAGGGCGAGTCCCAGGTAACGGAGCGCTTCGCGGTCGTTCGGGTTGGAGGCGAGGATCTCCCGATAAACGGCGGCGGCCTTGTCGGGCTCGTTCGCGTACATAAACGAAGTGGCGCGGCGTTGAAGCGGCGCGGGCGGCGGCGGTGGCGCCGCGGGGGCGAGCGTCGCCACGAGGAATTCCACGATGTCGCGGACGATCTGCCGGGAGTGACTCGTGTCCTCGATGGCGTCGAAGGCGTGCGGCAGGTCCGGGGCGTTGACCATCGTCCACGGCGCGCCTTCCCTGGCCGCCCGAGCCCAGAGGGCACGCTGCCCCTCGATGAGCGACGGGCTGTCGCGGCCCGCCAACACCCAGTAGACCGGCAGGTCCTTGCGAAGCGTCGCGGCGTTGCCCGTGCCGTAGAGGATCGCCGCGGCGCGGACGCCGGCGGCCGCGCCGTCCATCAGCAACGGCAGCGCCGCGCTGACGTTTCCCGAGCAGGCCCAGACGGCCAGGCGCGAGGAATCGATCCGGAGCGCGGCGCTCTCCCTTCCCAGGTACGCGAAGAGCGTGCGAACGCTCTCGGCAGGCTTCCCCGGATCCGACTCGGCCGTGATGCCCACGAGGCCGTGCGCCGCCACCAGGCGCGCCCAGCTCTTGTAGATCTCCCAGTCGTTCAACTTTCCGCCGACGCCGTTGACGAAGACAACGGCCGGCCACCGCTTCGAGGCATCGCCGCCCGACGGATACGTCAGATCCATGACCAGGGAACCGGCGCCTTCTCCCGAGTAGTGCACCCCGCGGACGACTCTGGTGTTTTTCGCCTCGGGGACGGTCCAGATCACGCTGTAGGTCGTGACGTCGTACGGCGAGGAGGGCGACTGCGCGGCGGCCGCCGCGGCGGCGAATGCCGCGGCGAGAGTAACAAGAAGGCGGGACGCGGCCATTGGCGACCTCCTCGGCTCCTTCTCTCTACGCTTCGGAGCCGGGTTTGTTTGGCTGGTTCCGAACGGATGCCGGCGCGCCTCGCGGCTTCACCTGCGCGCGCCTTCGATCTGCTCGATCGCGCGCTCGGCGGAGCGGCGAACGAGAGGCTTCTGCGCGACGAGCTCTCGCAGCGCCGGCAGGGCGGACGAAGCGGCCGGGCCGATCTCTCCCAGCGCCGCGGCGCAGGCGCGCAGGACGTGCGTCACCTCGTTCTCGACACGGCAGGCGGCGATGAGCGCGGGCACGGCGCTCGCGGCCTCCGGTCCCATGGCCGCGATCGCGTTGGCCGACGTCATCCTCACGATCACGTCCGGGTCCTTGAGCTTCGCGACCAGGGCGGCCAGCGCCGGCTTCGCTGCGCGCCCCTTGTTCTTCAGCTCCAGCGCGGCGAGGCCGCGCGTGACGGGGTCCGGATCGTCCAGGGCGGACGCCAGGCCCGACAGGGACGAGGGGACGACCGGCTCCTTGACAGCCGCGGCCTTCGCCCAGCCGGAGGGGCCGGTGCGCGCGAGGATCAGGTTGTCCACGCCGAGGTTGTAGCCCGAAGACGCCGCGTTCTTGCCCAGACACGTGAACGTCACGGTGTGGCGGCCTTTGGACAGGCGTGGCCATCCGATCTGGAAGTCCATGCCGACGTAGGTCTCCATCGCGTAGCCGTCGAATTGCGTCTGCGGCCGGACATCCGCTCCCGGCTCGTGCTCCAGGACCGGCGCGACCGCAGGCTTGCCGTCGAGGAGAACGGTGTAGATGCCGTAGTCGGAGGCCTGCGCGAGCTGCGTGTAGAACTCGTAATCGCCGTCCTCGTCCACGTCGAACGGGATCTCGAGCTTCGCCCCTTCCCCCTGCCCCTCGAAGAGGATGACGTCCTTGGACCAGAAGAGGTCCTTCGAGACCGAGGCCTTTCCCTTCTCCGCCCTGACCTGGGCGATCGCGTTCTCGACTTCGATCTGCTTCGCGTTGCCCTGCGGCAGCCGGGCCGAGCCGTACGGAATCGGCGGCAGTCCACGCGCGATCCCCTGCTGGTACCAGAACGACACGCTCGACATCAGGTCCACGCGCTCGCCGAAGGTGGACTTGACCGAGCCGTCGGGCTTGAACGTCCACCCCTTGTGCTCGATCTCGAAGTCGAGCGACTTCGTGAAGGGGACCGGATCCGTCAGGTGCCAGCGGTAGGCCGTCATCCGCGATCCAAGGCCCGTACCCTCGGCGACGGGCACGCCCGTGTACGGCCCGTCCTCGACGTGAAGGCCCCAGGCGTCGTTGAAGTAATCTTCCGACCCCGTCCCCTCGATCGACGCCTTCTTCTCCCCGTCCACGAAGAAGTGGTCGTCGCCTTCTCCGAACCAGCCCGCCTCGGCCTGCACGACCGAGAGCACGGTTCCGACGTAGAAGCCGCGCCCCCTGACGTCCAGGAAGACGTAAGGCTTGCCGTCCGCGGGCGCGGGCAACTCCTGCCGGTAGCGCGCGTGGAAGTAAGCGGTGTCGGCGGGCAGCTCCCTGTGCTTCTCCCAGTCCACGTGGAAGTAGAGGTTCGCGACGCGCCGGCGCCCCTCGTTGGTGATCGTGATCCGGCAGGACTTGCGGAAGGGCATCGGCCAGTAGCTGTTGCGCGCGCGGCCGTCGGAGCTGTTGCGGATCATGAGCGACTTGACCGGCCGCTCGAACCCGTGCCCGACGGCGAAGAAGTCCCCCACGGGGGCGTCCACGGACGGCTCCGGGCTCCCGTCGTAGTAGACGCGCAGCCGCAGCAGGCGCGGCCAGCCGTACTCGTTGGCCGCGATGGTCAGCCAGATGTGCGTGACGATCCCGGGCCCCTCCAGGTCCGCCAGCGTCACGGTCTCTCCCGGGATCGGCCGCTTGCTGTCGTCGTTCGAGTCCGGATCCGGGTTGTTCGACGAGGAGCGCCCGGCGACGAAGTCCTTCAATTGCGAGAAGCGCAGCGGATCGACGGGCCCCACAACCGTGGACTGGGCGAGCGCCCCGCAAGAGACGAGGGCCGCCAGGACGAGGACAAGCGCGGTTCTTCGCATGGAGGATCTCCTGTGTAGATCGTGGCGGAGTATAGGTGGGCGAGCGATGGGTTTCGCCCTCACCCCGGCCCTCTCCCGGGGGGAGAGGGGGAAGCTATTCTTCCGAGACGCCGGCGGCGTTCATCACGAAACGGGGAGTGGCCGGTTCGCCGGGAAGGATTGCCTGACGGCCGCCCGAGGTCAGCGCCCAGCGGTGGAGCCAGGTGATGCCGCCGGCTCCCGTGAACGTGTCGGCGGAGCCGTAGGCGGGATCCTCGAGGGCGCGGTCGAGCGTGCAGAATGCGTAGCCGCGGGCGCGCAAACGCGCGACGAGATCGGAGAAGTCGTCGGCGTTCAGGGCGTTGGCGTGCACGAGCAGGATCTGGCGGATCTCCCGGGAGAAGAGCCTGACCGATTGCCGCTCGAAATACTCGATCTTCGCCAGCATGTAAGGGATGTAGGCCGCGGCCACCCTCTGCGCGGCGTGCCGATCGCCGCGCTGCTTTGCGAGGGCGTACGCGCGCGCGAAGATCCAGTCGGAGTTGTCCAGCGTGACGGGAGCGACGCGATAACCGCGGGCGGCGAGGAAATCGTCGAGCGACTTGCGTGTTTCGAGCGAGCGGCCGGTGTGGAGGTACGGATGGCGAAAATAACGGAGGCGCCTGTTTCGCGGGGACAGCAGCGACTTCGTGACTTCCTCGCCGGCAACGACGTCCTCCTCGAACCGCTCGAGCGCAACCCTGTGCAGGTCGAGATGGGAGTACGTATGGTTGCCGAGCTCGAGATTCGCCGAGACCCATCTGGCCAGAAGCGCGACCCGTTCAGGGTCAC
Organism: uncultured Acidobacteriota bacterium; assembly: GCA_963741435.1. Lineage (GTDB taxonomy): Bacteria > Acidobacteriota > Thermoanaerobaculia > UBA5066 > Gp7-AA6 > JAWOLE01. The sequence continues at coordinate 39,264 of CAVUIX010000024.1, forward strand.
GCGAGCCGTTGGGCGCGAGCTTGCCCTCGTTGACGAAGCCGACGGCCGGGATCCTCTCCGACACGATCGCCCGCACGAGTTTCTCGGTGAGGGAGCGCAGCTCCACGGTTCCCTCGCCCGGCGCCACGACTCCGGGGAGATCGTCGAAGGTGACGGCCATCTCCCGCGCCGGATTCGGCGAAGACTCCGCGAGGAGTTCGCGCGGCGGCCATCGCGAGCGCGAAAACCGCCACCAGCGCCACTGTTCTCATTTGCAAGCTCGAAAAACACTTCTGTCATCCTGAGCGAAGCGAAGGATCTGCTCTGGCACTCTCGACGGTTCCGGAGCGGATCCCTCGTCGCTTCGCTCCTCGGGATGACACGGCAGGGTCAGGGGGAGGCGTCTTTCTTCTTGGCGAGGGCCGCAGGAAGCGGCGCGGCGCGCAGGAAGTATTCGGGAGTGGCGTCGGCGGCCACGACGGTGCCGCGCGGGATCCGGATGCCGGCGGGGATCTGCGCGTTCTTCCCGACGGTCGTAATCCCCGGCCCCTCCGGATGACTCTTCGGGTTTCTGGGGGCCTCGCCGACGCGGGCGTTGCGGCCGACCCGCGTGATCTTGTCGATGACCGCGCGCTCGATCCGGGCGTTGGCCTCGATCACCGTGTCGGTCAGGATGACCGAGTACCGGATGACCGCTCCCGGGCCGACCGACACGCCGGGGGAGAGCACGCTCTTCTCCACGCGCGCTCCCGCGGCGATCACGCAGCCGTCGGTGATCATGCTGTCCTTGACGACCGCGCCCTCCTGGATTCGGACGGGAGGCCGCTCCTCGGACTTTGTGTGGACGATCCAGGAGCGGTCGTTCAAGTCCAGGGCGGGCGGGTGCTTCAAGAGGTCCATCTGAGTCTGCCAGTAGGCCTCGATCGTTCCGACGTCCACCCAGTACCCCTGGAACGGATAGGCGAAGACCCGAAGGCCCGTCTGCACCATCCGCGGGATCACGTCCTTGCCGAAGTCGTGCGCGGAATCGCGGCGCCGGGCGTCTTCGGTCAGCATCTGCGCGAGCATCCTGCGCGAGAAGACGTAGACCCCCATCGACGCGAGCGTGCCCGGCGGCTCGGCGGGCTTCTCGACGAACTGCATGACCCGGTAATCCGGGTCCGTCGCGAGGATCCCCATGCGCGTGGCCTCTTCGCGCGTCACGTTCAAAGTCGCGATCGTCAGGTCGGCCTGCTTGCCGACGTGGAATTCGATGAGCGAGGCGTAGTTCATCTTGTAGATGTGGTCGCCGGAGAGTACGAGGATCAGGTCCGGCTCACCGCGCTCGACGAAGTTCAGGTTCTGCGCGATGGCGTCGGCCGTGCCCTTGTACCAGTCGGTGTCGGCGCGCCCGCGGTACGGCTGGAAGACATGGACTCCGCCGGTGAAGCCGCGGTCGAGGTCCCAGGGGCGGCCCGCGCCGATGTGCTCGTTCAAGGAGTGGGGCCTGTATTGCGTCAGGATCATGACGTCCACGACGCCGGAGTTGACGCAGTTGGACAGCGTGAAATCGATGATCCGGTACTTCCCGGCGAACGGGACGGCGGGCTTGGCGCGCTTGTCGGTCAGGACGCCCAGACGCGACCCCTCTCCCCCGGCCAGGATGACCGCGCGAGTCCTCATCTCCGTCGCTCCGCGCTGCGCCAGGGACCTGCGCCCTGCGGGCGCACCGGCGGGCGGCTCGGCCGGATGCGGCCTCGACCGCTCGCCTGGTCCCTGGCTCCGCGCTGCGCTCCCGCGGCGGGAGGCTCCTCCCTCGCATTCGCTCGGGAGACTCCTCCCGCCGCGACCGGGGTCTTCTCTTTCTCCACCCGGGAGAGGGAAGGGGTGAGGGCGCTCATCACGCTCCGCTCCCGTGCATCTCCCGCGCCCTCTCGTACAGCGCCACGTACTCCGCTGCCGAGCGGCCCCAGGAAAAGTCGGACCGCATGCCGCGCCTCTGAATCTCCGCCCATTTTTCCGGTTGAGCGTACACCGAGAGCGCGCGGTCCAGAGCGTCCCCGAGCGCCCAGGTGGAGAATTCGTCGAACATGAAACCGTTCCCGTCCGGGTCGCCGGCGTCGCGGACCGTGTCGGCGAGGCCGCCCGTGCGCCGGGCGACCGGGACGGCGCCGTAGCGCATGGCGATCATCTGGGTCAGGCCGCACGGCTCGTATCGGGAAGGGATCAGGACCATGTCGGCGCCGGCGTAGATGGTCCGCGCAAAGGGCGGGTCGAACCGCAGGCGAACGGACGCGCGGCCCGGGTTGTCCCGCTCGATCATCGCGAACTCGTGCTCGAGCGAGGGCTGGCCCGTGCCGAGCAGGACGAACTGCCCGCCGGCCGCGAGCCAGCGCCGGACCGCCGGGACGGCGATCTCGAGGCCCTTCTGCGCGTCAAGGCGCGAGACGACGGCGGCGATCGGTGCCCGCGGCTCGGCCGCGAGGCCGGCATCCTCCTGCAGCGCCTTCTTGTTGGCCGCGCGCCTTTCGAGCGAACCGTCGTCGAACGTCGCCGCAAGCGTGCCGTCGGTGGCCGGGTTCCACAGGTCGATGTCGATGCCGTTGACGATCCCCCGGAGCCGGTCCTGCCGCGCGCGCAGGAGGCCGTCCAACGCTTCGCCGAAGGCGGGAGTCAGGATCTCTCGCGCGTACGTCGGGCTGACGGTCGAGAGCATGTCCGCGCTGAAGAGGCCCAGCGCGAGCGGGGAGTCGCGCAGCCAGTCCGGAAGGACCCGCGAGACCTCGGTCACCGGCACGCGGTACTCGGCGAGGTATCGGCCCGACCCTTCGCCGCGGTAGCGCAGGTTGTGGATCGTCATGACCGAGGCAACGGAGCGGTAATAGTCGTTCAGCCGTCCCGCGGTCACGAGCCACTGCACGGCGGTTCCCGTGTGCCAGTCGTTGGCGTGGACGACGTCGGGCTTCCAGCCGAGCGCCTGGCAGGAGAAGAGCGCGGCGAGCGAGAAGAAGATGAACTTCGGCGCGTCCTCCCCGATGCCGCCGCCGTAGATCCTCCCGTCCCGCGGAATCGGCGGCCCCGTGACGAGAAACACGGGCGTCCCGCCGGACCGCGTCTCGTAGATCTCCGCGGTCTGAGCCCCCCAGGCGTGCGGCAGATCGAAGCGCGTCCGCAAAGCGGGCCCGAAGCGAGCCCAGTCGATCGCGCCGTACCCCGGAATCGCGAGGCGCACGTCGTGCCCCAGCGCGCGCAGCGCTTCCGGCAGCGACCCGGCCACATCCGCCAGCCCTCCCACCTTGACAAACGGCGCCGCCTCCGCCGCCAGAAACAGGACGTTCATCGGCCGCCGATTATGCCCGCGTTCCCCCTCTCCCCCCGGGGAGAGGGCAGGGTGAGGGCGCCCGACCGAGAGAGGCGGGCGGCGCAAGCGCCGCCCCTACAAGACGGGGGAGAGAGGCGCAGAGGACTTCGGGTTATTCGATGCGGGCGACGATGCCGTTCTCGAAGACGACGGTCTTGCCGACATTGCGATACGTCCACTTCTCGACCGTGACGCCGGTGTCGGTCGTGGAGGAATCCACGGCGTCCGGGGCTCCCAGAAGATCGCGCACCTGGTCGGGAGTCATGTTCTCGCTGACGGCCCTGCCGCCCGAGGGCTTCGAATCGAGAGCTCGGGTCGCCTCTTCCATCTGGGCGTTCCGGGCGTCGCTGGTGCGCGCCGCGGTCCTCGCCCGGTCGATCGGGGCGGCGCGCTCTCCCTCCGGCGCCGGGGGACCGATCAGGTGCTGCGAGCGGGCGATCCAGTACAAGGCTCCGAGGACGGCGAGAACCAGGAGAAGGCGTCCGAGGCTCATGAAGAGATGGTCGGAAGACCGGCGGCTCCGGCCCTGGGGACCGGCCAGGCGTTCATTTCGCTTTCGGGCACGAGCAGGTCCTTCAACGTGATCTTCTCCAGGACGTCGTCGATAGCGCGCTGCACCTTCCTCCAGACCGAACGGATCGCGCAGTCAGGCATGTGAGTGCAGAGGCGTTCCATCCCCGCGTGCGTGTCGCAGAACGAGGCTTCGTAGAGGCGTCCCCCGAGCGCCGCGACAACCTCGCCGATGGGGATCTCGCCGGCCGGCCGCGCGAGCGCGTAGCCGCCCGCCTGGCCGCGCGTGGACTGGACGAGGGCGGCGTTGCGCAGGAGGCGCATCATCTTGGCCACGTTGGGCTCGGAGATTCCCTCGGAACGGGAAAGCTCGGAGATCGTGACGCTCCCCTCGGGGCCGGCGCGCCCCACGCGCAACAGGCATCGGAGTCCATACTCTTCCTGCGAGCTCAGTTTCATGACTTGCGCTCCTTTGTTGTCATCCTGAGCGCAGCGAAGGATCTGCTCTGCCGCACTTTCGACGAGATCTCCTTCACGCGATCCGAGAGAAGATTCTTCGTCGCTTCGCTCCTCAGAATGACAGACAGAGACCGCGGTCCCCTCATCACATCAACCCCAACTGAAGCTTCGCGGCTTCCGACATCATGCTCATGTTCCAGGGCGGGTCGAACAGGACCTGGACGTCGGCTTCCTTGACCGCCGGCAGAGTCAGGAGCCGGCCCTTGATGTCTTCCCGCAGCACGTCGCCCATTCCGCATCCGGGCGCCGTCAGGGTGAACCGGACTTCGACTTTCTTTCCTTCGTCCGGAAGCGGCGTGACCTCGCACTTGTAGACGAGGCCCAGGTCCACGATGTTGACCGGGATCTCCGGGTCGTAACACATCTTGAGCTGGTCCCAGGCGAGCTCCTCGGTCGTCTTTCCCGCGGCCGCCTCTTCGGGCGACGCGGTGACCTGCTCTCCGATCGCGTCGGCGTCCTTCCCGTCGATGCGCGCCATCGAGCCGTAGGGCGTGATCACCGTGTAGCTTCCCCCGAGCGATTGCGTGATCGCCAGGGGGGTGGACTCCGGAATCACGAGCCTCGTGCCGCTCGGAATCTCCCGCGCTTCGACTTCGCGCGTCGTCGTGACTTCTTTCTGCATGTGCATGCTTCAGGCTCCTCCGCTCTCGGCCTTCGGGCCCTCCGAGAGCTCCGTCGAGACTGTTTCGTGCCGTCGCCGCGAAGGGCGGCTTTCAACGTGTGCCACGGAAGCGTCGCGCACTTGATCCGCACGGGATACTCGCGGACGCCGGAAAAGACCTCGAGCTTTTCGAGATCCGGCCCTCCGGGCTTCGGGCCCGAGGCCGACGTGATCAGGTCGTGGAACTTCTCGAAGAGCGCCTCGGCCTGCTTCTGCGTCATCCCCTTGACGCGCTCGGTCATCATCGAGGCGGACGCGGTCGAGATCGCGCAGCCGGCTCCCTGAAAGCTGACGTCCTTCAGCACGTCCCCTTCGACTGTCAGATAGATGGTCTCCTTGTCGCCGCAGAGAGGGTTGTACCCCTCCGCCGACCGGTTCGCCGAGGGGAGCGGCTTGAAGTTTCTCGGCCGCTTCGAGTGGTCGAGGATGACTTCCTGGTACAGGTCGCGCAGATCGTCGCTCATGGCCGGAACATCTCCACGACCTTGTGAATCCCTTCGACCAGCACGTCCACTTCCTCCCGCGTGTTGTAGAGCGCGAAGGACGCCCGGGAGGTAGCCGGCACCTTGAAGAAGTCCATCACCGGCTGCGCGCAGTGGTGACCGGTGCGCACGGCCACGCCTTCCCGGTCGAGCACCGTGCCGACGTCGTGCGGATGGACTCCCTCGAGCGTGAAGGAGAGAACGGCGGCCTTCTCCCTGGCGGTGCCGATGATGCGCAGGCCGGGGATCGCCGAGAGGCGCTCCGTGCCGTAGGAGAGAAGGTCGTTCTCATGCGCCTCGATGTTCTCGATGCCGAGGGCGAGCATGTAGTCCGCCGCCGCGGCGAGACCGATAGTGCCGGCGATGTTGGGAGTTCCGGCCTCGAACTTGTAAGGGAGGATGTTGTACGTCGTCTTCTCGAAGGTGACGGAACTGATCATGTCGCCGCCCCCCTGGTACGGCGGCATGGCCTCGAGGTGTTTCGCCTTTCCGTAGAGGATGCCGACGCCGGTCGGCCCGTACATCTTGTGGCCGGAGAACGTGTAGAAGTCGCAATCGAGTTCCTCGACGTCCACGGGGAGCCGCGGCGCCGCCTGCGCGCCGTCCACGAGCACCGGCACGCCGCGCGCGTGGGCGAGCGCGATGATCTTCTTGATCGGGTTGACGGTGCCGAGCGCGTTGGAGACGTGCGATACCGCGACGATCTTCGTCTTGCCGGAGAGGCGCTTCTCGAGCTCGTCCATCCGGATCTCGCCGCGCTCGTTGATCGGCGCGACGGCGAGCTTCGCTCCCTTCTCCTCGCAGAGGATCTGCCAGGGGACGATGTTGGAGTGGTGCTCGAGCGCGGAGATCAGGACCTCGTCGCCGGCGCGGACGTTCGCCCGCCCGTACGTCTGCGCGACGAGGTTGATTCCCTCCGTCGTCCCGCGCACGAAAACGATCTCGCGCGTGTCGCCGGCGTGGATGAAGTCCCGCATCGTCTCCCGCGCCTTCTCGTAGGCCTCGCTCGATTCGACGGAGAGGTGATGAACGCCGCGGTGGATGTTCGCGTAGGACGTCTCGTAGAGCGACCGCACGGCGTCCAGGACGGCGCGCGGCTTCTGCGTCGTCGCGGCGTTGTCGAGATAGACGAGCGGCTTGCCGTAGACGCGCCGCGAGAGGATCGGGAAGTCTTCGCGGACACGGCGGACGTCGTAGGCCGTCCCGGGAGACGCCGGACGCACGGGCGCAGAGGTGCTCATGAGGCCTCCCCCGGCTGCGGGAGGCGCAGGCCCAGATAGGCCTCGATCTCCTCCCGGATCCACGGCACGCGGATCCGGCGCGCCAGGTCCGCCGCGAAGCCGTAGGTCAGAAGCGCGCGCGCCTCCTTCTCCCCGATGCCGCGGGAGCGCAGGTAGAAGAGGGAATTCGCGTCGAGCTGCCCGATCGTCGAGCCGTGGCGGCACTTCACGTCGTCGGCCAGGATCTCGAGCGCCGGCGTGGAGTTGACGAGCGCCTCCCGCGACAGGAGGAGGTTCTTGTTGGTCTGCAAGGCGTCGGTCTTCTGGGCGTCCGGCCGCACGATGATCTTCCCGTGGAAGACGCCGCGCGACCGGCCGTCGAGGATGCCCTTGTAGAGCTCGCGGCTCGTGCAGTGAGGCTTCGCGTGATCGATGAGCGTGTGGTTGTCCATGTGCTGCGTCCCGCCCGGCAGGAAGAGGCCGTTCAACGTGCACTCGCTCCCTTGCTCCGTGAAGAGGACGTTGATGTCCGTGCGCGCGAGCGCCGCTCCCAGGCAGACGTTGTGGGAGGCGAAGCTGCTCCCCCTTCCCAGCGCGGCCTGGACCGTCTGGACGTGGAACGCGGAGAGGCTCTCGCGCTGGACTTTGTAGTGCTCGACGACCGCGCCGTCGCCGCAGACGATTTCCGTCACGGAGTTGGTGAAGGAGACTCCCTCTCCCCCCGGGAGAGCGCCGGGGTGAGAGGACTGGTTGAGGGCACCCTCTCCAAGGTATGTCTCGATGATCGTCGCCTGGCTGTTCGGCTCGAAGACGATCAGGTTGCGTGGAGAGGAGACCGTCGGCCCTCCCGCCGGCGCCGACAGGAAAACGAGATTGATCGGCTCTTCGATGACGGCTCCTCGGGGAATCCGAACGAAAACGCCATCTTCGAACAAGGCGGTGTTCAGAGCCGTGAACGCGTTCCTCTGGAAGTCCGCGTGCTTGCCGAGGTGCGGCTCGATCGCGTGAGGTTCCTCCCGGAGCGCCTCGCGCAGGCTCCGGATGAGCGCCTTTGCCGGAGGCTTTCCGGACAGTTGCGGCGCATATCTGCCGTTGACGAATACGAATTGCCACGGCCCCGGCAGCGCCCTCACCCCGTCCCTCTCCCGGGGGGAGAGGGGGTCGGGACGGAAGGGCAACTTTGAGATCGGCGCGACGTTCGTGTATTTCCACTCCTCGTTTTTCGTGGTCGGGAATCCGAGCGCGGTGAAACGTTCGAACGCCTTGCGCCGCATGGCAGCCAGCCACTCCGGCTCGCCGCCCAACCGCATCTCGTCGAAGCTCGCGAGGCTGGCGGTGTACAGGTCGTTGTCCCGGACAATCGCTTCCATGATGGTTACGCTCGTGCCTGCGCGGGCGCCGCCGGCGGCTCCTTCTCGAGCCAGGCATAGCCCTTCTCTTCGAGCTCCAGCGCAAGCTCCTTGCCTCCGGAGAGGGCGATCGCGCCGTCCACGAGCACGTGGAGGTAGTCCGGCACGATGTAGTTCAGGAGGCGCTGGTAGTGCGTCACGACGATCATGGAGCGCCCGGGACTGCGCATCCTGTTGACTCCGGACGCCACGGTGCGCAGCGCGTCGATGTCCAGCCCCGAGTCCGTTTCGTCCAGGATCGCGAGCGTCGGGTCGAGGACCGCCATCTGGAAGATCTCGTTTCTCTTCTTCTCGCCCCCCGAGAATCCCTCGTTGACCGGCCGCTTGATCAGGTCCTCTTCGATGTCCACGAGCTTCGCCTTCTCGCGCGTGAGCTTCAGGAAGTCCATCGCGTCGAGCTCGGGCTCGCCCCGGTGCTTCCGGATCGCGTTCAACGCGTTCTTCAGGAAATAGACGTTGGAGACGCCGGGAATCTCGACCGGGTACTGAAAGGCCAGGAAGATCCCCTCGCGCGCCCGCAGCTCGGGCGTCATGGCGAGCAGGTTCTGCCCCTTGAACAGCACCTCTCCCTGCGTCACGTCGTAGCCGGGCCGTCCCGCCAGCACGTGCGCGAGCGTGGACTTGCCCGAGCCGTTGGGACCCATGATCGCGTGGACCTCGCCCGCGCCGACGGAGAGATTCACCCCGCGGAGGATCTCCTTGCCCCCGACCGACGCGTGCAGGTTCTTGATTTCTAACAGCATCTGTTCCTTGTCTCCCTCGTCATCCTTTCGCTCTCTCCCTTGTCATCCTGAGCGAAGCGAAGGATCTGCCCCGTTCTCTTCGGAGAGGGCGGATTCTTCGTCGCTTCGCTCCTCAGAATGACAAAGCCCTTTCAGAATGACAGGAGTCTTCCGTTACCCGACCGACCCCTCGAGCGACACGCCCAGGAGCTTCTGCGCTTCGACGGCGAATTCCATCGGGAGCTCCTTGAAGACGGACTTGCAGAAGCCGGAGACGATCATGCTGACCGCCTCCTCGGGCGAGATGCCGCGCTGCTGGAAGTAGAAGATCTGGTCCTCGCCGATCTTCGATGTGGACGCCTCGTGCTCCATCTGCGCCGTGGAGTTGTTGACTTCGATGTAGGGGAACGTGTGCGCTCCGCACTTGTCGCCGATGAGCAGCGAGTCGCACTGCGAGTAGTTGCGCGCGTTGTCCGCCTTGCCGAGGATCTTCACCATCCCGCGGTAGGTGTTCTGGCCGTGGCCCGCCGAGATCCCCTTGGAGACGATCGTGGACTTGGTGTTCTTTCCGATGTGGATCATCTTGGTGCCCGTGTCCGCCTGCTGCCGGTTGTTCGTCACGGCGACGGAATAGAACTCGCCGACCGAGTCGTCCCCCTGCAGGATGCAGCTCGGATACTTCCAGGTGATGGAAGAGCCCGTCTCGACCTGCGTCCAGGAGATCTTGGACTTCCTGCCCAGGCACTTGCCGCGCTTCGTCACGAAGTTGTAGATGCCCCCCTTGCCGTTGATGTCCCCGGGATACCAGTTCTGGACCGTCGAGTACTTGATCTCGGCGTTCTCCAGAGCGACCAGCTCGACGACGGCGGCATGGAGCTGGTTCTCATCGCGGATCGGGGCGGTACAACCTTCCAGATAGGACACATAGGCGCCTTCTTCCGCGATGATGAGAGTGCGCTCGAACTGGCCCGTCTTGGCGGAGTTGATGCGGAAGTAGGTCGAGAGCTCCATCGGGCAGCGCACGCCCTTCGGGATGTAGCAGAAGGAGCCGTCGGAGAAGACGGCCGAGTTCAGCGTCGCGAAGAAGTTGTCGGAGTAGGGGACGACGGAGCCCAGGTATTTCCGGACCAGGTCCGGGTGGTTCTGGACCGCTTCGGAGAAGGAGCAGAAGATGACGCCGACCTTCGCCAGCTGCTCGCGGAACGTCGTCGCGACCGAGACCGAGTCGAAGACCGCATCCACCGCGACGCCGGCGAGCTTCGCGCGTTCCCGCAGGGGGATGCCGAGCTTTTCGTATGTCTCCAGGAGTTTCGGGTCCACTTCCTCGAGGCTCTTCGGCCCGTCCGACTTCGCCTTGGGCGCCGAGTAATAGACGATGGACTGGTAGTCGATCGCCGGGTAATGGACGTTCGGCCAGGCCGGTTCCTTCATGGTGATCCAATGCCGGTAGGCCTTGAGCCGGAAGTCCAGCATCCACTCCGGCTCCCTCTTCTTGGCCGAGATCGTCCGGATGATGTCTTCGTTCAAACCGGCCGGGATGGTTTCCGATTCGATGTCGGTGACGAAGCCCGCCTTGTACTCGCGGTTGGCGAGCTCCAGAAGCGTGTCGCGCTCGGTGCTCATTGACTTTCTCCCAACAGAATCAAAGCATACGGAATCTATACTAAAATGTCAACATTTGCCAGTTGTTCTAAGTGCATTCATTCTAAAGGTGCTTAGATAATGGAAAGGCGTCAGCCCGATCTACCGTCCGTGACGCTTTTTGGCGTTCATTCCGAGGAGCGAAGCGACGAGGGATCTGGCTCCGATTCCCTGAAAGGGTCGAAAGCAGATCCTTTGCGTCGCTCAGGATGACTGCGGACTCGCGGGTCCAGATCTAATCGGGCTTCTTCGTCTGTTCCGGTTTCGGCGTCACGGCTTTCCGCGTTGCGCTGGCGGTCGTTCCTTGCTCTGGCCACGAGGCTGCGCCGGCGAAGGCTTGCAGGTTGGCCCAGCCTCCCGCCCTCTCTTCGGCGCGTGAGCTTGAGGACCTGCGGAGGAGGAGCCGTGGGACGCTCACGCCCTCGCTCCTGGATAGCGGGCGGCTGTCCGGGCGGCTGCCCGGCCGGGGGCGCTGTCGGCTGTTCCCGGCGGCGCTCGATTTGTTGTGGTTGCGCTGCGGGAGGAGCCGTGGGCTTTTCCTGCCGGCGCTCGATTTGCCGTGGTTGTGCTGCGGGAGGAGCCGTGGGCTTTTCCTGCTGGCGCTCGATCTGCCGTGGTGTGCGGGAGGAGCGTGGCTGTCCGCGGCGAGGAGCCGTCGGCTGCTCCCGCCGGCGCTCGATGGGCTGAGGCGCGGGTGTCGCCGGGGGTGCCCCGACGCTGCGCCGCTCCAGCGTGGAGGGCGGTTGCCCTGACGGACCCTCCGTGGGACGCACTCGTCCGCGAGACTCTTCCGGCTGCGGCCGGCCGCTTTCGCCGGGCTGGCCGAGGGAACGTCCGGGCGCGGGCGTCGGGGCAACCTGCCGCTCGGGCCGCGGGGCGATCTCGCGGGGCGCGGCGCCCGTGGAAGAGGGAGCCGTCGAGCCGGTGACGGGACTCGTCGCGACCGGCTGTTGCGCCGTCGCCATCGGCCGGCCGCGAAACGCGGTGACCGGCTCGGGCTTCCGCTCGCCGCGAGTCTCCGTGCTCGCCTGCGCGCGGGGCGAGCTGAACCTGTCCCGCTTCCGCCGCCGGGCGAACCGTGGTGACCGACTGAGGCCGTCCGCGGTTTTCCACCGAGATTCTCGCCGCGACGGCCGGCGCGACCGGGGCGCCCTGGCTTTCGGTGATGACGGCGAGCTTCGCCCGAAAGGTCGGAGGCGCGGGAGGCGGAGCGACACGGGCCACGACCTGGCGCGTCGAGATTGATGCGGGCGGCCGCGCCGCAGCCACAGCGTCCGTCCGGACGGCCATTCGCAGCGAAGCGGCGGTCGGGACGATCGGGACCGGACCTCGCAGGACAGGCGCCGCCACGACCTGGTTGACGACCGCGCGGTCGCGCAAGTAGGAAGTGGTCACGATGCCTCCCGAAACGAACGTGTTTTGATTGACGACGGTCACGTAGGTCCTGTTGACGTAGGTCACGTTGGTGACGGTCGAGACGCGCGTGTGGGCACGCAGCCCCCACCAGGGCAGGAAGGGGTCCCTCGGCCCGAGCGGGAACCAGCCGACAACTCCGCCCGCGGCCACCGAGAACGACGCCGACCAGCCGGGCCCGCCTCCGACGAAGGCGACGAGAGCCGGCGAGTAGGAGACGAACCGCTCACGCGGCGCGACAGGCACCCAGTACCAGCGCGAGGAGACGACGACCCAGCGGCCGTAGTGGTAAGGAGCCCAGCCCCAGGGCTCGGCCGACACCCAGGTCCAACCCCACGGGTCCTGCCAGATCCAGTGGCCGACTCGGTAGGGCGCCCAGTCCACCGCAACCGACTTCGGTGACCAGACCCGGCCGTATTGCGGGATGTCGTCCCAGCGGCCGTACTCGTCCAGATCGTCCGCGCCGACGATGTCGGCGCTCATGTACTGGTAAGAGAGCGCGTGATCCAGACGGCCCTCGCGTTCTCCGACCCACTGGTCCCAGGCATCCTGCCGGGAGAGCGACACGATGTCGTAGCGCGGCGATTCAAGTCCTTCGAGCTCGATGGCCTCTCCCTCGTTGACAGGAATCTGGCCGCCTCCCGCCGCGACGGTCGCGCTTCCCCGGCGCACGCTGACGCGAGTGTTGGCGCGCTCGTCCACGTCCACGCGGTACTCACCCGGACGATCGAAGGTCACGGCGGCGTTGGGCGTGTCCACCTCGAAGAGCTCGTCCTCGAAGAGCCGGCGGATCTGAAAGGAAGCGATGCCGGCCCTGATCGAGAACTGGTTGGTGTCGTCGGTCAGGTTGAGAGCGGCAAGATCGGTGTGCGCGCCGAGCCGGATGGAATTTCCTCCGTGGAGCTGGAGCTCAAGGCGGCTGCGGCTGCCCGTATAGATCCGGTCGCCGAGAGTCATCGGGACGTTGCGGTCCGCGGGCTGCCAATCGTCAGGATCGTCGCCCCGGGAGAAAGAGACCTCTCCCGAGAAGTACGAGATCCGAGCGACGGTCTGACGGATCTCTCCGTACTCGTCGCGCTGCTGCCCCGAGGCGAACGTGGCGATGAGAAAGACGGAGAGACATGCCCAGAGCGTCCAAACTGTCCTGGCTGCCGGTTTCATGCGAGTTCCTCCATGTTGTTAACGCAGTAGTGCAACTCCCGTTCCCGATCCGACTCGGGGAAGATGCAATGCGGCGCTTCTCCGTCTCCGAGGATCTCACGAAAAAACGTCCCTTTTTGGGGGATTCCTGTCCCCCGGCGGAAGCGCCGGGCGGCCATAGACTTGCCGGGAATGCGCGAGCCTCGCCGCGTCGGGGCGCCTCCGGAAAAGCCGCTTCTCGTTTTCGACGGAGACTGCGGATTCTGCAGGCGGTGGGTCGAGCGATGGAGATCGCTGACGGGCGGACGCCTGGATTACGCCCCCTCGCAGGAGGCGGGATCGCGTTTTCCCGAGATCTCCGCCGAGGAATTTCGCCGTTCGGTGCAGCTCGTCCTGCCGGATGGACGAGTGTTCGACGGGGCGGAGGCCGTCTTCGTCTCGATCTCCCTCGGAGAGCGCCGCCGATGGCTCCTTGCGGCTTACCGGAATGTCCCGGGCCTCGCGGCCGTCGCGGAGTTTGCGTACGGGGTCATCGCGCGGCATCGCACGGCGGCTTCGGCCGTCACGAGCGCCCTCTGGGGAAAGAGCGTCGAGCGCCCGAGCTACCGCCTGGCGAACGCGCTCTTCCTGCGGCTGCTCGGGCTCTGTTACCTCGCGGCCTTCCTTTCGCTGTGGGTGCAGGTGGACGGGCTCATCGGGTCCCGCGGAATCCGGCCCGCCGGGGATCTTCTCGAGGCCGCGCGGTCGCAGCTCGGCGGGGAGCGATGGACGGTCCTGCCGACCCTCTCATGGCTCAACGCCGGCGACGGGTTCCTCCACGTTCTCTGCGGCGCGGGGACTCTCGCCGCCCTTCTCGCCGTTGCCGGCTTCCTTCCGGCGCCCGCGCTCCTTCTCTGCTGGATCTCCTATCTCTCGCTGTCGAATGTCGCCCAGCCGTTCCTCGACTTCCAGTGGGACCTGCTCCTTCTCGAGACCGGGTTTCTCGGGATCTGGTTCGCGCCGATCCGCCGCCTGCGCGTCGGCGCGGCGCTCGAGCCGTCGCCGTTGATCCGGGCTCTCCTCTGCTGGCTCCTCTTTCGCCTCATGTTCTCTTCGGGGTTCGTCAAGCTCGCGAGCGGCGACCCCAACTGGCGCAACCTCTCGGCGCTGACGTTCCACTACTGGACGCAGCCTCTTCCCCCATGGACGGCCTGGTTCGTGAGTCACGCCCCGGTTTCGTTCCAGAAGGTCTCCTGTTTCGTGATGTTCGCCGTGGAGCTCGGCGCTCCTTTTTTCATACTCGCCCCGCGCCGGTTGAGATTGATCGCCTGCGGCGCGATGGTGGCCCTCCAGGCGATCATCGCCGCGACCGGCAATTACGCCTTCTTCAATCTGCTGACTGTCGCCCTCTGCGTCCTCCTGCTGGACGACAGAGTGTTTCCCTCCCGGCTTCGGGAGCGGGCCGCGGCCGACTCGCTGGCCGCGCGCGGACGCTGGCCGCGCCTCATGCTCGTTCCGGTCGCCGCCGTCGTGCTGGTCGCGAGCTTCGTCGAGTTCGCCGGCACGCTGCGCCTGCGCCTCCCCTGGCCTCGATTCGCGATCTCCACCGCGCGTGCCGCGATCACATTCCGCTCCGTGGGGAGCTACGGCCTCTTCATGGTGATGACGACCTCGCGCCCCGAGATCCTGGTCGAGGGGAGCGACGACGGCGCCGCCTGGCGCCGGTACGAGTTCCGTTGGAAGCCGGGCGACGTGACGAGAAGGCCGCGGTTCGTCGCTCCCCACCAGCCGCGCCTGGACTGGCAGATGTGGTTCGCGGCGCTCGGCACCTACCAGGAGAACCCCTGGTTCATCGCGTTCCTCGCTAGGCTTCTCCAGGGCTCGCCCGACGTCGAGAGGCTCCTCCTGCGCAATCCCTTCCCGAACCATCCGCCGCGTTACATCCGCGCCGTTCTCTCTGAGTACCGCTTCACCGACGCGGCCGAGCGCCGCGCGACCGGCGCCTGGTGGAAGACAGAGGCGAAGGGCCTCTACTGCCCCGTCCTCTCCCGCGACATGCTCCGCTAACGTCGCTCCGCGCTTGCGCGGGGAATGCGCCTGATGGCGCACCGGCGAGCGGCTCGGCCGGATGCGGCCTCGACCGCTCGCCTTTTCCCGCGCAAGCGCTCCGCTCCCGCGGCGCGAGGCTCCTCCTCGCTTCGCTCGGAGACTCCTCGCGCCGCGAGCGCCGGCGGAGTCCCGGCGTTCTATCGAATGTGTCGCTGCGGATGTGTCGAGGAAACTCTTACTCCTGTCATCCTGAGCGAAGCGAAGGATCTGCTCACGTCGCTCCGCGCTTGTAGGCGCGAGGCTCTCCCTTCGGTTACTCGGCTCACGCGCTGCGACCGGGGTCAGCGACGATGACGTGATCAAAGAAGAGTTCCGCGGGCGGCCGCGAAGGCTACTCCCTGCGGCACGAAGGCACGACCGGAGCTTGAAGGAAGAGCTAGACGCCGAACTTTTCGGGTTGCCACACGAGGCCGAGTTCGGAGGGGGGGGCCATGTAGCCGAGGAGCGCGGAGGACGCGACGACGGCGGGGGAGGCGAGGTAGCCTTCGCCGCCCAGCCCCATGCGGTTCTGCCAGTTGCGGTTGAAGGAGGTGATGGCGCGCTGGCCTCGCGTCAGGGCATCGGGCCCCTGTCCGAAGCAGGGGCCGCACCAGGACCGGCGGATCTCTCCGCCGGCGGTGCGGAAGACTTCGGCGATGGATTCGCCGTCGAGCCTCGGATCGGGGGTCTCGATCTGGCGCCCGACGCCGCCCGAGCCGGGGAAGATCGCGAAGTCCCTGGTAACCGCCTGCGGAACCCCTGAGCCCGCGCCGCGCGGAGGACGAGCGCGGCCTGCAGGAGGTCGTCGTAACTGCCGTTGGTGCAGGAGCCGATGAGCGCCTTGTCGAAGGTCAGCTTCTCGCGCGCCACCTCCTCCGCCGGGAAGGCGTTGCCCGGGGAGAAGGGCTTGGCGATCATCGGCGCGACGTCTTCGAGCGCGAACCCCTCGTCGATCTCGTAGACCGCGTCCGCGCCCGGCAGGACCCGCGGGTAGGGGAGCTCGCGGATTCCCTTCTCGCGATACCAGGCCTCGGTCGTCTCGTCCTGCGCGAAGATGCCGTTCTGCGCCTCGCCTTCCGCCATCATGTTGGCGATCGTGTTCCGGTAGGCGATCGGGAGCTGCCGATCTGCGTCCACGAACTCCACGGACATCCCCTGCGACTGCTTCGCGCCCCACCGGCGCAGGAGCTCGAGCACGATGTCCTTGCCGGAGACCCAGGGCTGGAGCTTCCCCCGAAAGACGACGCGGCGCTGTTTCGCGAGCGTGAAATAGACATAGCCCGTCGCCCAGCCGAAGCCGAGCGTCGTCGAGCCCACGCCGTAGCCGACGGCCCCGTACGCTCCATACGCGCGGCTGTGCGAATCGGCTCCCGGAATGAACTGTCCCGGAAGGACGAGCCCCTGCTCGGGAAAGTAGAAATGGAAAATGCCGTCGCCGGGAGTCGCGTAGTACGGCTTTCCGATGCCGTGCCGGCCCGCGAATTCCCTGCCGATGGAAGTCTGCTTCTCGTCCGCTTCTTTCCCGGTGAAGACGAAATGATCGTTGGCGACGGCCGCCTGCCTCGGGAAGATCGTGTTGCCGCCGGTGATCTGGTTGAAGGTGTGGATGGCGAACGGCGCCGTTCCGTCCGAGGCGGGAAGCAGATCCGCGAAGACCCGAAGCGTCGTCCCGGGACGCACCCCGGCATCCCTGTCTACGCGGTGCGCCCAGACGATCTGCTCGGTCGCCGTCATGCGCCGGGCCTCCTCCGGGTCCGGCCAGACAATGCGCGGCGCCCTCTCGACCGACGCGCGAAGCTCCCGGCGCCCCACGGCGAAGATGCCGCCGCCTCGCCGGATCTCCTCCTCCTTCTCCGAAAGCGGGACAGGCTCGTAACTCTTCTCCCGCGTTTCGTTCGTCAGGCGCCGGGTCATCGTGTCGAAGGTCAGCGTGTCTCCGTCGCGCGCGTCCGCCACGGCCTCGGGGCTCTGGACGACGTGCAGGCCGAGGTTCAAGGCGTTGCGGCGGAAGATGTCCCCCATGTTGGCGCCGCAGACGACGACGAGCTCGAGGCCCGCTTCTTCGGCGACTCCCTTCAGGCCCGCCGGGCTCATCTCCCGCGAGGAGCCGATCGCGAAGCGGTCGCCGGCGATGAGGAACGTTTCGCCCCGGTGCACGCGCTCGCGGAAGTCGGGCATGAGGTGGCGGAAGGACCCGGCCTTCCAGCGCTCGTCGAGAGTCGCGAGGCTCTCGGAGACGCAATCGGCTGCGGGAGTGATCTGGTCGGTGTCGATCGCGTCGCGCTTCCTGCCGGGCACGGCGGGATCCCAGAAGATCAGGGCCTTGCCGCGGATCACGCGCGGCCCCGCGCCAGCGCCGGCCTCCGCGCCGGCCGGGGTCCGCGGCAGGTCTTCGACCGTCATTCCGGGTTTCAGGCGCGCGGGCTCGATCCTGTGCACGTTGCCTACGCGATGAGCTTCGCGATCGCGAACGCGGCCGCGGCGGCGAGGCCCCCGACGACCGCCGTCTGCCAGGCGCTGCGCATCGGCTTCTTCACGGTGAAGCGGCCCTTGACGTAGCCGAAGACGAGGAGCGCGGCAACCGTCACCACGATCGAGGCTTCGAGCGCCGTCATCATCCTGCGGAAGAGGAAATAGGGAGCGAGCGGGACAAGGCCTCCGGCCGTGTAGGAGAGCGCGATGGTCAGGGCGCTCGACCGGGCGCGGCGAGGATCCGGCTCCTCCAGGCCGAGCTCGAAGCGCATCATGAAGTCGATCCAGCGCTTGCGGTTCTTGCTGATCGCGTGCGCGGCGTCGCTGGCCTGGGCCTCCGAGAGGCCGTACTGCTGGAACACCTCGGCGACTTCCCGCTTCTCTTCATCGGGGATCTCGACCGTTTCGCGGATCTCTCTTGCGCGCTCGGAGGCGTAGTGCTCCGCGTCGGTGCGCGCGGCCAGATACCCTCCCAGTCCCATCGCGATCGAGCCCGCGGCGATCTCGGCGAGGCCCGCCGTGATGACGACCCGCGTGGAATCCACGGCGCCGGACAGACCCGCGGCGAGCGCGAAGGGCACCGTCAGCCCGTCCGACATCCCGATGACGACGTCTCGGACCGTCGCGGAAGCCGTGAAGTGCTTTTCGACGTGCTGCGTCTGCGGCATCGCTGCTTCCTTTACTCCGGAACCGGTCCGGCGCAGCCTAGCAGCGAGTAGCACATCAGTAATCGTCTTCGGCCCGGTCGCGCGCTGAAAGTCACGGAGCGACGGCCTAGCGGAGCCCCTTCACGAGATAGAGGTCTTGCAGGCTTCTCCGGTAGGAGTAGACGTAGGACTTGCCGTCGGGCGTGATCACGATCGGGCCGATCAAGAACGCCCGCCGGGTCGGAAGGTCGCAGCTCTTTCCAGAGAGTGACGGCCGTCTCCGTCGCGACATCGAAGAGATGGAACCTTGCCGACGTCTCCGCGGGGCCCGTACACAGAGAGCTGCCATCCACGGACCAGCGGACTGCCTGATTTCCGAGGACGACTCCTGGAATCGGGCGCGGGCGTCCGGCTCGACGGGATACAGAGCTAATTGCCGATCGGGACCGGGCGGCGATCGACTTCCCGTCCGGCGAGACCGAGTGGCGAAACGTGGTGACCCCTTCTGGCGTGATCGCCCGAGGCTGCCCGTTGCGCCCGCGCGTACACGGCCCTAACCCGCCTCGAATTCGATGAACGACTCCGGGACCAGTACCCGCGGCAGTTGACTTTTGCCGCCAGTGCCGGCTTCAGCCCGGTCCTCGGTGCGATGGTCCAAAGCGAGCGGGGGAGCGCTCATCGCGTCCGCACCGAACCCCCGCGAGGATGGTCGAGCCGTTGTCGGGCTTACCTTGCCTGACGAAAGAATCTCTCGCGGGATACAACTCGCTGTATCCGGTCTCGGAATGCCTCGTCCACTCGAAGGCCGAGCTTTCGGCACAGTCACATGCACGTCGTTTCGGCCGACGGTGTCCATGAATCTATCCGGGTTAAATATTTCGAGCCTCTCCAGAGGTGTTATTCCGAGCGCAGCGAGGAATCTGTCCTGTTGAACGCTCGCAAGAACGACCGGAGCAGATCCTTCGCTTCGCTCAGGATGACAGGACGAGGAGTCCGTTCGACCTTCGGACTCCGAGCTTCCTCATCGGGTTCCCGGCACCTGGACTGTGTGAATGCGGCGCGCGCCTTCGGAGGCGTGGCGCTTCGACGCGTAGAAATGCTTCGAGTGGGCGCGGGTGAACTCGGCGCCGAGCAGCACGATGAGCGAGGTGTAGTACACCCAGAGGACGATGACGATGATGGAGCCGGCCGCCCCATAGGACGAGGCGATGGACGTGTGGCCGATGTAGAGGCCGATCAGCCATTTCCCGACCGAGAAAAGCGCCGCTGTCGCGACGGCTCCGACGAGGACGTCCCTCCAGGGAATGTCCACGTCCGGGAGGATCCGGTAGATCAGCGCGAAAAGGACACTGAAGAGAAGGAAGGAGAAAGCCAGGTTGACAGCCTCGAGCATCGCGGGGGGCGCGGCGAGCCGGTTTCGGACGTAGTCGCCGAAAGCCGTGAGCGCGGCGGACAGGGCGAGGGAGACCAGCAGGAGAAACCCGATCGCGAGGACCAGCGCGAAGGAGAGAAGCCGTTTCTTGAGCAACGTCTTGAAGACGTGTCCTTTTTTCGGTCTGACTTCCCAGACGGTGTTCAGGGCCGTCTGGAGCTGAATGAAGACCGCGGTTGTCCCGAAGAGAAGCGTCACGAGGCCGAAGATCCCCGGCAAGCCTCCCTTGAGGGAGCTCGAGGCTTTCTCGAGGAGTCCCTGGACCGCCGCGGCCGCCTCGCGGCCCATCAACTCCTGGAACTGGCCGACGACCTGGCCCCGGACGTTCTCCGCTCCGAACACCGCTCCGGAGACCGAGATCACCACGATGAGGACCGGGGCGAGCGAGAAGAGCGTGTAGAAGGCGAGAGCCGCGCTCTGCGTGAAGGCATCGTGCGCGTCCCAGTTGGAAAGCGTCTCTCGGAAGACCTTGCGCCAGAGCGCCAGCTTGCGGCCCATCGGACCCTGAGCGTCGCAAGCGGGATGCCAGGAAAGGGGATGGACTAAGGACCGATCGTTTACCAGATGAGGCAGCGCTGCTCGCGCACCATCGGGTCGCCGGCCTTGCAGCCGAAGGCCGCCGCGAACTCGGGGATGTTGGACGGAGCCCCGATGGCCCGGAAGCGCCCGAGGGGATGCGGATTCGTATTGGTCTGGAGCCTCTCGAACTCGGGCCGTCGCGTTCGTCGCCCAGACGCGCGCCCAGTTCAGGAAGAGGCGCTGCTCCGGCGTGAACCCGTCGATGTTGGCGGGCCGGGGCTTTCCCTCCAGGCTCTTCTCGAAGGCCTTGTAGGCGATCGTCAGGCCGCCCAGGTCGGCGATGGACTCGCCGAGCACGAGCTTGCCGTTCTGGTGCAGGTCCCCTTCGACGACGTAGCCGTCGAACTGTTTCTCGACGCACGTCGCCCGCTCCGTGTAGTTCTTCAGGTCCTCGGCTGTCCACCAGTTCTTCAGGTTTCCCTGCGCGTCGAACTTCCTTCCCTGGTCGTCGAACCCGTGCGTCATCTCATGCCCGATGACGGCCCCGATCCCTCCGTAGTTGACGGCGTCGTCCGCCTGGCCGTCGAAGAACGGGGGCTCCAGGATCCCGGCGGGAAAGACGATCTCGTTTCTCGAGGCGTTGTAATAGGCGTTGACCGTGGGCGGCGTCATGCCCCACTCGGTGCGGTCGACGGGCTTGCCGATCTTGTCCATGTCGCGGTGATGCTCGTAGAGCGCTCCGTTCATGACGTTGACGACGTATGCTCCGCGCTCGACCTTGTAGGGCGAATAGTCGCGCCACTTGTCGGGATAGCCGATCTTCGGCGTGAAGGCATCGAGCTTCGCGAGGGCCGCCTTGCGCGTCTCGGGGCTCATCCAGGGGAGCGTCGCGAGGTCGTCGCGCAGCGCGGCGATCAGGTTCTTGACCATCTGGTCCGCGCGGGCCTTGGCCTCCGGCGGGAAGTTCTCGGCGACGTAGAGCTTGCCGAGCGCGAAGCCCAGATTCCGGTCGGTGGATTGCACGCACCGCTTCCAGCGCGGCTGGATCTCCTTGGTCCCCTCCAGCGTGCGCTGGTAGAAGTTGAAGTTCTCCTCGACGAACTTCGACGAGAGGTTGGGCGCGGCCGAGCGGACGAGGTGCCAGCGCAGGTACGTCTTCCAGTCCGGGAGCGGCACGGTGGTCAGGTCCTTGTCCAGCGCCTCGAAGAATTTGGGCTGGCCGATGTTGACCGCCGTGATCGGCGGCGCGTCGAGGTCCTTGAAGTACGCCTCCCAGGAGAAATTCGGCGTCAGGGCCTTCAACTCCTGCGCCGACATCCGGTGGTACGTGGCGTCCGGGTCGCGCCTTTCGACGCGCGTCATCGAGACCTCGGCGAGCTTCGTCTCGATGTCGAGCACGGTCTTCGCCTCGCCCGCCGCCTTGCCCGCGTCGTCTCCGAGCAGGGCGAACATCTTCGCGACGTGCTCGGTGTACTTGCCGCGTAGCTCCCTGGATTTGTCGTCGGTCTTCGTGTAGTAGTCGCGGTCGGGGAGTCCGAGTCCCCCCTGGAAGGCGCCCGCGATCACTTCGCTCGAGTTCTTGCGGTCCTGCTGCGAGCCGAACCCGAAGACGGCGCCGACGCCGCGCGTCTGGAGCCGGGCGATCTCGGACCGCAGATCCGAGACGTTCTGGATCTTGTCGATCCGCTCGAGCTCCGCGGCGATCGGCTTTGCGCCCTGCGCCTCGACGGCCGCCTCGTCCATGCAGCTCGCGTAGAAATCACCGATCTTCTGTTCCTCCGAGCCGGGCGCGGACTTCTCCCTGGCGAGCTTCTCCAGGATCTTCCGCATCGCCACGCGGTTTCGCTCGGCGAGCTCGGAAAAGGTGCCCCAGCTCGGATATTCGGGGGGAATGGGATTCTTCTTGAGCCAACCTCCGTCCGCGTACTGGTAGTAGTCCTGGCACGCCTTTGCGGAGAGATTCATGTCGGCCGGATCGAGCCCGTGGCCCGCCGCTGCGGCAGCGGACGAAGCGGCCGGCCTGGACTGGGCCATCGCGACGCCGATCGAGCCGGCCGCGATCAGGGCGAGGCCGAGCGAAAGACCGCCGTTGCGGCGGACGACGGACGGGGCGAGCGAAGAGCTCATGGTTCCATTTCCTCCTGCTGTTTCGAAGGGAAAGAATCATATAGCGCCGGAACTTGTTGGCGCGGAAGAAAGGGGAGTATCCGATGAAGACCACTGCTTCGAGCCGGAGAGACTTCCTGGCGGCCGCCCGCGGGACCGGCGCGGGCCTGTTGCTCGCCGCCTTCGCGGAGGCGGCGCCCGAGAAGAACGCGAAGAAAAAGGCGGAGCCGGAGGGGGACGAGGTCGCCCCCGGAGAAGATCTGATGCGAGAGCACGGAGTGCTCAACCGCATTCTTCTCATCTACGAGGAGTGCCTGCGCCGTCTCGATGCCCGGCAGGACCTTGCGCCGGAGAGTCTCTCCGGGGCCGCCGGGATCATTCGGCGGTTCATCGAGGAGTACCACGAGAAACTGGAGGAGGAGAATCTCTTCCCCCGTTTCGAGAAGGCCGGCAAGCTCGTGGATCTGGTCGCCGTCCTTCGCGAGCAACATCAGGCAGGCAGGCGGCTGACCGGGGAGATTCAGAGACTGTCGAAGCAGGGAGCGATGGTGAAGGAGGAAGACCGCCGCCGGCTCTCCGACTCGATGCGTCTCTTCATCCGGATGTACCGCCCGCACGAAGCGAGAGAGGACACGGTTCTCTTCCCCGCGTTCCGGACGATCGTGAGCAAGAAGGAGTACGAGACCCTGGGCGACGCCTTCGAAGAGAAGGAGCACCGCCTCTTTGGCTCCGAGGGCTTCGAGAAGATCGTCGCGGAGGTCGCGGAACTGGAGAAGCCGCTCGGAATCTACGAGCTGTCGCGTTTCACGCCGAAGTGACCGGGAGTCGCCCCCTCGGAAGCCGGGAAGCTACTTCGAGCCGACCGCGAGTCGTGCGAAGAAACCGCCGTGCTGCGGGCGTGCGCCGGCTTTGCCGCGCCGAGGTTCGACCATTCTCGCCGGAACCGTCTCGAGCTCGGCAGGCTCCGGGAGGGCGGCCTCCCGGTTGACTCGCTCGATCACCCCTTCGAGGATCTTCAGGACCTTCATGACTTCCACGGGGCCATCCGTGGCCCGGCAGGTGAAGGAGACCGCGGGCTGGTCCTTGTTCAATCGGAATCGGCTGAGGCCGGGAGAGGTCGTGACAACCCGCTTGTAAGCCTCGGCCCAGTGGGGATCGACAGTGCCGACGAGCGCCACAGAATAGCGCTCGAACAACGGCCCCATCTTTTCCCAGCCGAGTCCGGCCTCGGGCAGGCGGACGTTGTAGGTGACCTTACGGCGACTTCACGGAGAGTTCCAGCTTGCAACTTTGCTTACCTCTCGGTTTCTATTGCCTTCGGTTTGATGTAAAGGCAAAGACGAGGCCAGAACCTAAGTTATTGACAGAGAAACGTTTTCCTGTTGCGGCCCTGCCCTGAGATCCAATAATTGTCCATTCCGGGCCCTCTGTCCGCCCAACAACGTCCGTGAGACGACCGAAAAGTGCACCATCGGCCAATCAGGAATAATGAGAATCCGCGTTGATTGATGGTGGCGAAAAACCCGCCCCGGAGCCGTCGTCGTTTCCCTCCGTCGGCACGCGCCGGCCGGCCGCAACCGTCAGAACTGGCCGGCGCTGAGGGTTCCTCGCAGTCTCACCGTGGTGCCGGCTGACGCGTTCCATGCTCGTCACCCATCACCGACTCCGGGAAACGCCGCCGGCTCCGGGGCTCTCAGTCCGGCTGACACCGAAGTGAAGGGCCGGCGGGTGGCGCCGGACGGAGACCTCGCGCGCGGGCGGTTTGGGCCTTACTGCAAGGCCTTCGTTTGAAATCTCTCGACCGCCGTTCGCGCAGCGAACGCCGCGGTCGAAAGCCGACGGCGACAGGACCCACCGGCCCGGGTTCTTGCGATTTCAATTCGATTGCTACGGAATACCGGAGTTCTTCCGACAAAGAAACGGGGCGCTTGCGCGCCCCGTTTCTCTGCGGCGAATGACACGTCAGTCTCGATCGGCCTTCTTGGTGCGGCGCAACTCCGTGACCCACATCTTTCCGTCCTTCTCGACGAAATCGAAGTGGATCTTGTCGCCTTGACGAAGCTCATTCGGGGTCAAGCTGCTCTTGAACTTCGTGGTGTCGTCCCAATAGAGCGTCCACTGGTCCCCCTTCTCGCCCTGGACGACCATGGACCTCTCGACGTTGCCGAGCTTCTCACCCCCCGGTACTTCCACCGACTTCTCGACGGTCTGGATGCTGACGATTTTTCCTTCGTGCGGCCGCTTCTCTGCGTAGCCCACGGAGGACATCAGCAGAATCGCGACGAAGGCCGCGGACACAACTAGTACTTTTTTCATAGGTCTACCTCCCGGGATGAGGAGGGGCAAGAACCGGGCCAGAAACCCCTGCCTCGAATCGGCCGAGGATGCCGGACCAGGCGGAAACTGGGATGGGCGCATCGCTGATCTCCTGCCAGAGAACACGCCCCTCGACGCAGAGGAAGTGCGGCTCGACTCGCGGAAACGGGGCGCGCCGCCCGTCGGACGGGTTCCTCCTCCAGACCATCGTGCTGACGCGCCGCGTCCCGCACCCCGGGCAGGGCTCCTCGAGCACGAAGGGGGGAACTCCGATCGGGATGTCGTCCTGCGCCATCCTGCGCGCCCGCCACGCGTTGATGTCTTCGACCTGCGCCATCGCATCCTCCAGGGTCTGACGATGCGGCGGAGGGACGGACAAAAGACGTCCGACCGCGGGGTCGCGCAAGGGATGGTGTAAGATGGCCTCTCACCTCCCTCAGGGCTATCTGTTCAGGATCCCTCGGAGCCAGTTCGAGGTGAGTACTGATATTTAGCGGGAGATGACAATGCAGGCACCCAAGAAGAACTGGCTCAACATACTGTTTCTGTCCCTGACCCCGGTCATCGGCGTCCTCGGCACCGCGGCGTACGCGGCTTTGTACGGCGTCCGCTGGTGGGAGCCGGTTCTCTTCCTGGTGCTCTTCGGGCTCGTGAGTTTCTCCGTGACCGCGGGATACCACCGGTGTTTCGCGCACAAGAGTTACGTGTCTCACCCCGCGCTCCAGGCCGGCTATCTCTTCCTGGGAGCGATGGCTCTCCAGAACTCGGCCTTGAAGTGGTCCTCCGATCATCGCGACCACCACCGGTACGTGGACAAGGACTGGGACCCGTACAGCATCAAGCGCGGGGGACTCTGGGCGCACATCCTGTGGCTCTTCTACGCGGAGCCGGCGGAGCGCACCTACGAGAATGTCCCCGACCTGCAGGCGAACCCGCTCGTCCGGTGGCAGTACCGGTGGAACAACTGGATCGGCATCGTGGCCGGGCTCGGGATCCCGACTCTCATCGGGGCGTTCTTCGGTCGCCCGCTCGGGGGCCTCCTCTGGGGAGGATTTCTCCGCATCGTCGTCATCCACCACACGACGTTCATGGTCAATTCGGTTGCCCACCTCTGGGGCTCGCGTCCCTACACCGAGGAGAATTCCGCCCGTGACAACGGCCTGCTCGCGTTCGTGACCAACGGCGAGGGGTACCACAACTTCCATCACAAGTTTCCGTCGGACTTCCGCAACGGCGTGCGCTGGTATCAGTGGGATCCGACGAAGTGGCTCATCGCGCTGTTGAAGTTTGCCGGCCTCGCCGTGGATCTTCGCAAGACGCCGAAGATCCTGATCGAAACGTCGCGGCTGCGGATGAAGCTCCGGAAGGCCGAGGCGAGGCTGGTCCTGGCCCCCACCGGCCTCGCGGAGGAGATCCGCGCACAGATTGAGAAGGCAGGCCGCGCGGTCGACCGGGCCATCGAGACGTGGCATGAAGTCGACGCAAAGCGCCGGGAGCTCGTGGCGCGCGGCCGGACCGCTTCCTCCGACATCGCGAAGGCCTGGAGACGAGAGCTTCGCGAATCCAAAGCCTCGCTCGCGGCGGCCCGGCGCGAATGGCTTCTCGCCGCCCGGATGCTGTCGCGGCTGCCCGAGCCGGCCTAGCTTGGCCCGCGATCGCGACCGCTAGTGATAGACTGACTGCCTCCGATCTCCTCCGACGGCCACCTCAGTCAAATCTGTGACCGCTCCGTCGCCGGCATCGGCGAGAAAGCGAGCCGTGTCATGGATCACGCCGTGGATCGCCGCGCGAGCGACGGGAAGACAGTTCCTACAACGTTCGCCATCGTTCTCTCCCGCCTTCCCGCGGTCGAGAACGTGCCCGGCCTCATTTCGTTTCTCGTGGGTTCGTCAGGGGAGGATAGGGTCGGCAAGACGGGCACGCTGACCGACGCCGCGCTGCGGGGCCGCCTCGCGCATTTCGACGTGCATTCGGCCAACGAGATTGCCGCGGTGAGGAAGGCGCTCTCGATCGAGAGCGGGCAGGCCACCGTGTATGAAAACTGGCCGGCGCTCAACGGCTGTCTTCGTTTCTGGTACGGCTTCGTGGGGTCCGTGATCCGCTCCATCGTATGGACCTGCGAGGCGTGCCAGAAGGAGAATCGGGACAGCGTCGGCGGAAGCGTCGGCGAATCGTTCCTGCGGCGCTGCGACTGCCGGCACGTGTCCCGCGTCACGGTGCCCAACCACCAGCCGGACGTCGGAGCCCTCAAAAAGTCGGGGGACCCGAAGGTCCCCCGCTCATCCTTACCGCAGAACGGTTCTCAGTAACGGGGGCGTCCGCCTCCCGAACCTTCATTGCGCGGCCGCGCTTCGTTGACGGTCAGCGACCGTCCGCCGAAGTCCGTGCCGTTGAGCGACATCGCCTGTTTTGCTTTTTCGTCGTCGCTGAACTCGACGAATCCGAATCCCTTGGACTGCCCGGAATCGCGATCGGTGATCACCCTCGCCGAGTCGGGGACGCCATACTTGGCGAAGATGTCGCGCAGCTGGTCGTCGGAGATGTTGTACGGAAGATTACCCACATAGAGCTTCATGAAACCCATCCTTGGTGCCGGTTGCTCCGGCGCTTGCCGGCGGAGGATCGGAGCCGAGGGACCGGCCGGCGCGGCTCCCCGTATTCTCGTTGTTTTTTCGTTCGGGATTAGTCAGAACAGGTCTGGCGAAAGGCGAGCGAACCGAGAACCAACGCACTCTATCACAGAAGCCGTCCTGTCATAAAAGCCGTCCCGGCAGCGCGCGGCACGCGGGGAGATAGGAGGAGGTCCCGGGCACGATATCCTCGGAGGCCTCAACCAGGACACCATGAACCCGGGAAGCCGGAGGCCCCTGAAGACCCGCGAGCGGCGCTGGGCTCGGGCCCTCGCGGTGTGGATGGCCGCGCGCGGTGTCCGGCCTAACTCGGTCTCGATCGCGAGCGTCGTCTTCGGGGCGCTCGCGGGCGCCTGCCTCTGGCTTTCCCTCGGGAAGAGCGGAGAGACGAGCGGGCCGCTCCTCCTGGCGGCTGCCGGATTCGTCCAACTCCGGCTCCTCTGCAATCTCCTCGACGGCCTGATCGCGGTCGAGGGGGGCCTCGGCAGTCCGGAAGGCGAGATCTACAACGACCTGCCCGACCGCGTCGCGGACGGCCTGATCTTCGTCGGGGCCGGACTCGCCCTGCGCGTGCTGCCGTATGGCATGACGCTCGGATGGATCGCCGCGGTTCTCGCCCTGCTGACGGCCTACGTCCGAGTCCTTGGCGGGGCTCTCGGGCTGCCGCAGGATTTCGTCGGGCCCATGGCGAAGCAGCACCGGATGTTCGCCGTGACGGTCGGGTGCCTTGGAGCCGCCGTCGAGTCTCTGTTCGGGCGCCCTCCGCGCCTGCTCTACGTCGCGCTGGCTGTGGTTGCCCTCGGCTCGGTCGTGACGGCCACGCGCCGGACCGCGCGGATCGCCCGGGCGTTGCGGGCGCGATGATCGCCGAGTTGATCGCGGGGCTGGCGCGGTTCGTGGCCGGGGCCTCGGTCTTCTGGGTGGATCGTCCGCCGGACGAGCGGCAGCGCGTTTATTTTGCCAACCATACGAGCCATCTCGACTTCGTGGTGCTGTGGTCGGCGCTGCCTCCCGCGGTTCGCCGGTGGACGCGCCCCGTCGCGGCGCGCGACTACTGGGAAAAAGGCGCGGTCCGGCGCTTCCTGGCGGAACGCGTCTTCCGCGCGGTGCTCGTGGACCGGCTGAATGCTCCTGGCGTCTCCGTCTCGGCCGACGCGGGAAGAGTCGCGGCCGCGCGGCGGACGATCGAGATCCTGGTTTCGGAGATGGGCGACCGCCATTCGCTCATCGTCTTCCCGGAGGGGACGCGGGGCACGGGCGAGGAGGTCGGGCCGTTCAAGAGCGGCCTCTATCACCTGTGCCGGGCCCGGCCGGATCTGGAGGCGATGCCGGTGTACCTCGACAACATGAACCGCATTCTGCCCAAGGGGGAGTCGCTGCCGGTCCCGATGCTGTCGCGCGTCCTCTTCGGCCGTCCGCTGCGGATCCTGGAAGCGGAGTCCAAGGAACAGTTCCTGCAGCGGGCGCGCGCGGCTGTCTGCGAACTGAAGTCATGAGCGGCTTCCAGGACAGGGACCTCGTGCGGTTGATCGGCGGCGTCGCGGCGCTGCTCGTCGTCGCGTCGCTCGTGGGAGCCGTGCTCCGGCGCCGGGCGGGTTCGCCGGCGGCCCGCGACACCGTCGAGAACTTGAACGCGCGGATCCGCGCCTGGTGGATCATGGTCGCGGTCTTCACGGCCGCGATCTGGACGGGCGTCTGGGGCGCGACCCTGCTCTTCGCCCTGATGTCCTTTCTCGCGCTGCGCGAGTTCGTGACCCTGGCGCCCACCCGCCGCGAGGACCACCGGACCCTCTTCTGGAGCTTTTTCCTGATCACGCCGCTCCAGTACGGGTTGATCGCCGCGCGCTGGTACGGCCTCTTCGCGATCATGATCCCCGTGTACGCCTTCGTCTTCGTGGCGGTGTCCAACGTCCTCTCCGGCCGCACGGAGCGCTTCCTCGAGCGCACGGCGACGATCCATTGGGGCCTGATGGTGTGCGTCTACTGCGTCAGCTACGCGCCGGCGCTCCTGCTGCTCGAGATCCCGGGCTACGGGAAGAGCAACACGAAGCTCCTGATCTTCCTCGTGCTCGTCGTCGAGCTCTCCGACGTCCTGCAGTACGTCTTCGGCAAGCTCTTCGGCCGGCGGCCGATCGCTCCGGCGGTGAGCCCCAACAAGACCTGGGAGGGCTTCGCCGGCGGCATCCTCTCGGCCACCGCCGTGGGGACCGGACTCTGGTGGGCGACTCCCTTTTCTCCGGGACAGGCGGCCGGGATGTCACTCGCGATCACGCTCGCCGGGTTCGCGGGCGGCCTGATCCTGTCGGCGATCAAGAGAGACCGCGGCGTCAAGGACTACGGGACGCTCCTGCCCGGGCACGGCGGCATGCTCGACCGCATCGACTCGTTGTGCTTCGCCGCTCCGATCTTCTTCCACCTGACACGGTTCTTCTTCGGCTAAGAAAATCGGCGGCCGAATCGGCCGCCGATGAATCAGGCGTGACTCTTATCAGTGCGGGGTGCTTCCGCCGGTCTGAGCCTCCGGGCCGGCGCCGAAGAAGAGGCGTCCTTCCTGCAGGGAGGTGTTGCGGAGCGTCACGGCCAGGGCCTGGGCGAGGTCCTCGACCGGGGAGACCTCCAGCTTGTCCCGCACTTCCGGTGCCAGGTCTTCCAGATCCGCCTCGTTGTCCTTCGGGATCACGACGTGCGTGATGCCGGCCCTCACCGCGCCGAGGATCTTCTCCTTCAAGCCTCCGATCGGCAGGATCCGGCCGGAGATCGTGATCTCGCCCGTCATCGCCACGTCGTTCCGGACGGGGCGCTTGGACAGCGCGGAGACCATCGCCGTGGCCATCGCGATGCCGGCCGAGGGGCCGTCCTTGGGAATCGCTCCGGCCGGCACGTGGATGTGCACGTCGCCCTGGAAGTCCTTCTCTTCGATCCCGAGCCAGGCCGCGTGAGAGCGCGCGTAGGTCCAGGCCGCGCGCGCCGACTCCTTCATGACGTCGCCCAGCTGGCCGGTCAGGATGAGCTCTCCCTTTCCGCGCATGAGCGAGGCCTCGACGAACATGATGTCGCCGCCGGCCGGCGTGTAGTACATGCCGGTCGCGATGCCGACCTGGTCCTCCCTCGCCATTTTTTCCGGATGCACCTTCGGGCGGCCGAGCAGCTTGCGGACGTCCGCCTGCTCGATCGTCTGCGTCTCGATCTCCCGGGCCGCGATACGCCGCGCGACCTTGCGCGCCAGGCGCCCGAGCTCCCTCTCCAGCTGCCGCACGCCTGATTCCCGCGTGTAGCTGGCGATGACCTCCAGGATCGCGCCGTCGGAGAGCGTGATCTGCCCCTCCGCCAGGCCGTTCTCGCGGACCTGGCGCGGCACCAGGTAGTTCCTGGCGATCTGGAGCTTCTCCTGCTCCGTGTAGCCGGCGAAGGTGACGACTTCCATCCGGTCGAGCAGGGGCGCCGGGATGTTCTGGATGAAGTTGGCCGTCGCGATGAAGAGGACCTCGGACAGATCGAACGGCACGGCGAGGTAATGATCCGTGAAGCTGTCGTTCTGCGCGGGGTCGAGCACTTCGAGGAGCGCGCTCGCCGGGTCTCCCTGGAAGGAGATGCCCAGCTTGTCCACCTCGTCGAGCAGGAAGACGGGGTTCTTCGTCCCCGCCTGCTTCATCCCCTGGATGATGCGGCCCGGCATGGCGCCGATGTAGGTGCGCCGGTGGCCGCGGATGTCCGCTTCGTCACGCGCGCCGCCGAGCGAGATGCGGACATACTTGCGTCCCATCGCCCGCGCGATGGACCGGGCGATCGAAGTCTTGCCGACTCCCGGGGGGCCGGCAAAGAGCAGGATCTTC
This sequence comes from uncultured Acidobacteriota bacterium, assembly GCA_963741435.1. Taxonomy (GTDB): domain Bacteria; phylum Acidobacteriota; class Thermoanaerobaculia; order UBA5066; family Gp7-AA6; genus JAWOLE01. Next base: position 70,322 of record CAVUIX010000024.1, read on the forward strand.
CCCTTGGCGTGCGCCGCCTCGCGGGCCTCCGTCGCGCCGCCCGTTTCCGCGGCGTTCGACTTCCCGGCGCTCTCGGCCTCCTGCGCTTTCTCCGCCTTCTCCGCTTTCTCGGCTTTCTCCCGCGTCTGCCAGAGCTGGCGCACGGCGAGGAACTCGAGGATCCGGTCCTTGACGTCGCTCAAGGCGTAGTGGTCTTCGTCGAGAATCCGGGAGGCCTCCTTCACGTCCAGGTGATCTTCGCTGCGGGAGTTCCAGGGAAGCTCCGCGATCGTCTCGAGGTAAGTGCGGATGACCTGCGATTCCATGGACTCTCGTCCGATCCGCGTCAGCCGCCCCCACTCGCGGTCGACTTCCTTGCGGGCCTCCTCGGACAGATCGAGCGCGTCGAGCTTCGCGCGCAGCTCCTTCAACGACTCGTCGTCCGATCCCTCTCCCTCTCCCAGCTCCTTCTGGATGGCCTTCATCTGCTCGCGCAGGTACATCTCGCGCTGCCGGCCGCCCAGCTCCTCCTTGACCTTGGATTGGATGTCCTCCTGCGCCGAGAGGACCTCGATCTGGCGCTGGACGTGGAGCAGCACGCGCCGCAGCCGGTCCTCGACCGACAGCGTCTCGAGCAGGGCCTGCTTTTCCGTGGCCGGGATGTCCAGGTAACCGGCCACGAGGTCCGCGAGCCTGCCGGGCTCCTGGACTCCCTCGAGAAACTGGCTGATGGCCTCGTCGGGAAGGCCGAGCTTGCGCCCCAGCTCCGCGGCGCGCTCGCGCACCTCGTGATAGAGCGCGACGAACGCGGGGTCGCGCGAGTCGAGCTCCAGCATCTCCCGCGCTTCCTGCACCGTCGCTTCGAGCCGCCCGTCCTTCGAGATGAACCGCGTGGCGATCCCGCGGGACTTCCCCTCGAGCAGCAGGAGCACGCTTCCGAGGCTCCTCTGGACGGACCCGACCGTGGCGATCGTGCCGATCGTGTAGAGCGAGTCGGGAGTGACGACCTCTCCTTCGGTCACCTGGCGCTGGGCCACCGCGAAGACCCGCCGGTCCTTGTCGTTCATGGCGGCCTCGATGGCGCGCAGCGTGGCCGGCCGTCCGGCGGTGATCGGGAAGGTGACCCCCGGAAGCAGAACGGCGTTCTTCATCGGAACGACCGGAAGATTCAGAGTTTCAGACATTCGTGACCTTTCTCGGCGGCCCGGTTTCGTCGCCGCGACCGCTCACAGACTTCCTCGCAAAATACGGGCCTGCAGCCCGAGGAGATTCCGAACGCCCGGACGGGCACGGCCGACCGGACGTTCGCCGGTGTCTTCGGAACGATCTCTTCGCTGTCAGGGCCTCTTCCGCTTGTCAAAACGCCCCCGCATTCCCGCCGATTCCCGCCCGCGGTCTGATGCGACTGCATCAGGCAGGTCGGGCCCGCGGGATCCATGCTGACCGCCATGGACATTCAATTTCCGGGTGGCCTCGAGGTCGCAGCTCTCGACAAGGGATTCACGATCGTCACGGATCAGCCCGTCGAAGGAGGAGGCGCCGGATCCGCCCCGACTCCCTTCGACCTCTTCCTGGCGTCGATCGGCACCTGCGCCGGCCTCTACGCGCTCAAGTTCTGCCGGCAGCGAAACCTCGACACGGAGGGGCTCGCTCTCAAGCTGACGCTCGAGAAGGACGAGGCCGGCAAGCGCGTTTCGCGCGTGCGGCTGGAGGTCCTGCTCCCTCCGGCCTTCCCCGAGAAGTACCGCGAGGCGATTCTGCGGGCCGTGGATCAGTGCAAGGTCAAACGCCACATCCTCGAGCCGCCGCAGTTCGAGGTGACGGCCGTCCGCGCGGATATCGCGCTGCCGCCTCCCGCTTCTCCCCCGGCGCCAGGCCTGACGGTCTAGACGGGCGTTAGTCCCTTCGGCTCCGGAACTCTCGATAAGGAACCGGCCGCATCGCGCGGGCGGCGAAGGGGTCTGCCGGGATGTCCGCCCGGCGACCGTCAACGGCCGCCGGCTTGCGGATCCGAAGGTAGAGCTCTCCTGCGACCAGCGGGACCCCGGCGTCCGGCGGCGTGCGCGACATCGCGAGCGTCAGGGCCCTCGAGAGCGTCGGATTGCGGGTCAGAACGATCTCCGCCGTGGCGGCGACCGCACCCTCGTCGAAGGCCGCCGAAGGTGGAGGCAATTCGAGCCGGAACTCGACCGGCGCGATTTGTTCGCGCTCCCAGGGCGGCGGAAGGAGCCTGACTTTTCCGTCCTTGAAGGAGAAGAGGACGAACAGGTTGCCGGGTTGCAGCAAAGAGTACCCTCCGGGTTGTGTCGCGAACCCGTGAGGTCCCTTCGGCGCCGTGATGGGTGTCCGCGGTCCGCCGGAGTCCTGCCGCGTCATTCCCAGGAAGACCAGCGCCAGGGCCATGACCAGCCGATTACGGGAGCGGAGGCTGACCACCTTCCCCAGCATACGCCCGTCTGGCGCCGTCGTGCCTGCCGGTGGCGAAGCCTCGCGTTCGCTCAGCGCGGAGCGACGTTCCGGATCGCGGCGATGGACACGTCGTCCTCAGGAGCGTCGCGGCCGCAGAAGTCCATGACGTCCTTCGCGAGCGCGGCGACGAGGTCGGATGCCGGCCGAGGGGCCAGGCGCCGGATCGCCGCCTCGATGCGCGCGTCGCCGAACTCGTTTCCCGCGTGGTCCCTCGCCTCGGAAAGGCCGTCGGAATGGAGCAGGAGCTCCTCGCCGCCTTCGATCCGCCTCCTCTGGATCTCCCAGACGAGCGGGGTCTTCACGCCCAGCGGATACGCTCCCTTACCGATCCTCTCCAGGATGTCGCCGTTGCCCGCGACGCGGAGGACCGGCGGATGGCCCGCCACGGAAGCCTCGAAGGAGCCGTCCGGGGAAATGAGCAGGTACACGCAGCCGAAGAAGGCTCTCGGGCCGCCCGTGCGGCAGAGGATGCGGTTCAACGTCGCGAACATCGCCTCGGGCGCCGGGTCCGTCTCGAGCTGAGTGCGGAAGGCCGCGTGGGCGACCGCCATGACGAGGCCGGCCGTCATTCCGTGGCCGGAGGCGTCTCCGAAGAGGACGGCCAGGCGCCCGTCGGGAAGCAGGACGAAGTCGTAGATGTCGCCGCCGACCATGTTGGCGATGTGGTTGTAGGCGCCGAGCTCGAAGCCCGGGGGGGCCGGAAGAGTCTTCGGGATCAGGCTCGACTGCAGCTCGCGCGCAAGCTCGAGCTCGTCGCGGTAGTTGATCTTGTCCACGAGCTCCATGCCGAGCAGCAGCGTGAGGAGCGTGATCGACGCAAGAAGGAACCCGTTGTCGAACGAAACCCCATATTCGGTGGTGCGGTGCTGGCCGTTGCGGGTCCGCTCGGTATGACTCGAGCACTTCCCCTGGAGCGAGAGGATGATGAAGAGGAGCGCCGCGCCGAAGGCGACGCGGCGCGCCGGAGCCAGGCGCCTGGAGAGGCCGAAGAGAACCGCGTTGGCCGACTTGAGAAACCGCTTGAGGCGCTTGGGCTCGCGCTCGATCTCCTCGCGATCTTCGGCGGTGAGCTTCTCCCTGGCGTGCTGCCATTCGCGGGCGTAGAGCCCGGACATCTCTTCGCGCCCGACCGACCGGAACGTCGATCGGACCAGCTCGATCCAGTCCTTGCCGCGGGGCATCTCTTTGTAGTCTACGAATTGCCGGGCGGTGTGTTTTTCGGCGGCTCAACGAACCGCGCGATCTTCTCGCGGACCTCCGGGGGCACGGGCACCGGCTGGAAGTCCTTCTGGCGGACGCATACCAGGATGTAGCGGCCGCTCGCGACGACCTTCGAGGGATCCGCTTTGCGCCGGACCTCGAAGTCCAGGTGCACCGACGTCCGGCCGATCTTGCTGAAATAGGCCTCGACGGCGAGCAGCTCGTCGAGCTTGACGGGAAGATGGAAATCGCACTCGACGTGCGCGCGCGGCAGCCAGATGCCGAGCGACTCGAAGAGAAAGCGGTAGTTCAGGCCGGCCGACCGCAGCAGCTCCGCTTCGGCCAGGCCGAAGAACCGCAGGTACGCCTGGTAGTTGATGATGCCGGCGGCATCGATGTCCTCCCAGCGGACATATTCCTCGATCGTGTACCGCGCCACGGAAACGTTCGAAGGAGCCTCGCGGTGCGCCAGGCGCAGTCCTCGCAAGCGCGGAGCGCGGTTAAAAGCCCCAGAGCGCCAGCTCGTCGAGCAGTGTCGCGATCGCAGGGTGCTCCGCGAGCTCGCGGTAGAGCCAGCTATGCCGTTCTTTCACTTCTCCCAGGTGCTCGCGAATTTTTTCGGCGTCCTTCTCGGCGGCTGCCGCCCGCAGCTGTTCGACGGAGTCCCGCGCCTTGCCGTCGAGTCTCTCGCCGAGCTTCTCGTGGAAGGCGTCGAACGCCTCCTGCACCCGTGCCGCATGTTCGTCCGACGGAGGAGTCGCGTCGCCCTTGTCCGCCATGGCCGGATTATTTCATCGAAAACCAATGCCGCCGCCGACGGCCTTCCTGGCCCATCGCGGCGCTCTGCCCGGCCCTGGTCGTAGAGGCCCCGGTCGCGGCGCGAGGAGTCTCCCGAAGTAACCGCAGGGAGGAGCCTCGCGCCGCGGGAGCGTAGCGTTTGCGCGGGGATCAGGCGAGCGGTCGAGGCCGCATCCGGCCGAGTCGCTCGCCGGTGCGCCGAAGGCGCAGATCCCGCGCAAGCGCGGAGCGACGGTTACGCCGCCGGCCGGCAGGCCTTGCAGGGACGGTAACCCGCCGCGACGGCTTCCCGTCCGTTGTGGAAGGGGACGTGGTTGGCGAGTGGACCAGGGACTTCGTCCCGCCGCAAGTCGGGTAGCAGTAGTAGCGTTCCTTCTCGTTGCCGAGATACCGGATGCCCCGCGCGGCAAGCTGCTCGATGACCTCCGGCTCGACTCCTTCGACCTCGAGCAGCGTGCGCTTGACCCGGCTCCCACCCAGGGAATAGTTGCCGATCGTGCCGTCGGCGCGGACGACGCGGTGGCAGGGGATCAGGAGCGGTACCGGGTTCTTGCCCAGAGCCGTGCCGACCGCTCGCACCGCTTCGGGGTGGCCGATCTCGCGCGCGATCCAGCTGTAGGGGCGGACCTCGCCGCCGGGGATCTCGAGGGCCTTCATCAGGACGGCGCGCTCGAACTCGGAGAGTCCGCGCAGGTCGAACTGGAGCTTCGCGCGGTCGCGGCTCGCGAGGTTCTTCATCAGTGTCCGCACGGCCGCCGGCGGCCGCGAGGTAGCGCGGGAGATCGGGCGCCCGCGGAGGAGCTCGAAGCTCCGTTCGAAGTCTTCCCGCGACCTGGCCCGCGAGACCATGGAGATTCCCGCGCGGCTCGCCGCGACGAACACAGTGCCCACCGGAGAATCGAGCTGCCAGTAGAGGTCGCCGAGCCCGACGCGCCGCAGAACGGCCGGCAGGAGCGAAGCGGGAGCCTCGTGAGTCGGGGAGCTTCGCAGGTCCCGCAGGACGCTGCTCGTCGGAGGCAGAGACTTCTGCACGGTGCGGTTCATGAAATCACCTCTTTGGCCGCGGGAAATCGGCGGGATGCGGACAGGGCTTCGCGCAGGGCGTTGACCGCGCGGTGCACGTTGGACTTCACTGTTCCCAGCGGTTGCTTCAGAACGGATGCGACTTCTTCCAGGCGGAGCCCTTCCATGTAACGGAGGATCAAAGCCGAGCGATACCGCTCCGGCAGCCCTGCGACGAGTGTCGCGATGTCGGCTCTCCGGCGGCCCTGCTCGAACCGGGAGTCCGGGCGGTTTTCCGGAGAGTCCTCGGGCTCCCACGCGGCGTGGCCGTCGCCGTCGCGCTCGTCGATCGAGACGACCGCGTGTCGCTTCGCGCGCATCCGGTTTCGCGCGACGTTCAAGGTAATCTGGTAGAGCCAGGCCTTGAGCGACAGCGCCCGGATCCTCTCGGCCGGATACGTCTTCAACGCGCGGTAGGCGCGCACGAACGCGTCCTGGGCGATCTCCTCCGCGTCCTGGGGGTTGCCCGCCAGGCGATGCGCGAAGGAATAGAGGCGATCCTGGTATTCCCGGACCATCCGCTCGAAGCACCCTTCCAGGTCCCGGGCGAGGGCGGCCTCGAGGGCGTGTTCCTGCGGCATCGAGCTCTCCTCCGAATCGTGCCTGACTAATCGAAGCCCGCCTCCGGCGTCAAGCCCGGCCGGCGGACCTCCCGGGTCACCTGGAGCGGTCCTGGTGGTCATCAAACCATTCTCCTGGCCCCTTGAACACCCCTCGGCGGCGGAAGGTTGCAAAATCCTGGTTTGTCGTGGGGGGTCGATGGAGGATGATCGGACAGAAGCCGGGACCCCGGCTCGGTCGAAAGGAGAGACATGAATACTCGCGAGTACTACGTTGAATGCTTCAAGTCCGAAAAGCCGCGGTTCGTGCGCGTCCTTCAGGCGGTGCCTCAGGACAAGACCGCATACCGGCCGCATCCGAAGTCCACGTCCGCCGGCGGTCTCGTCTGGCTGCTCGCCAGCGAGCTCCACGACGCGTGCACGGTCGTGGACCGTCACGAGGTGAACTACGTCCAGACGGCCGAGCCCGCGACGCTCGGTGAATCCGTCTCGGCCTATGAGCGCAACGCTGGCGAGCTCGAGAAGCGCCTGGCCACGCTGGACGATGCGGCCTGGGGAGAAAAGGCGCGCTTCCTCATGGATGGGAAAGTCGCATGGGAGACGACACTCGGCGACATGCTCTGGGGCTTCCTCTTCGACGCGATTCACCATCGCGGCCAGCTCTCGAGCTACCTGCGTCCGATGGGCGCGAAGGTGCCCTCCATCTACGGCCCTTCCGCGGACGACCCGGGCATGTAGCGCCGCCTCTCCGGCCCCTTCCGCAGGTGCGCCTGTTCGCCGATGGCGTAGGCCTCTCGAACGAGATCGCCGAGCGCCTCGTCGGCGTCCGCCGGCTGTCGCAAGCGGAAGTGAAGCCCGTACCCCAGGCGGCCGAGAGGACTCGACGCGAGTCAGGCAGGGGTGCTCGGCGCGCCGCTTCAGCCACAACCCGGCGTCCAGCCAGTCGCGGCGGACGACCGCCCCCGCAAAGCGCACCCGCGCCTGGATGACGATCCGCGTCTTCTGCGCGTAGACCGTGACCGGGCCGCAGGCCTTCGCGAGCCCGACGAAGCGATCGAAGGTCTGGCGGAGCGCTCGCGGCTTTCCCTTGAAGTGGTCGGCGAGGCGATACCGGCCGCAGGAATGCCACAGGTTCTTCGTGACGAACCGGTGCCCGCACTTGCCACAGCGCCAGAGGGGCCTCATCGGCACTTTCGCTACCACGACGGCCTCCTCCTCAGCCCTTGACCTCGGTGACATGAGCTGCAGACCGCGGCTTGTCGTGGGCTGGCAGCTCGATGCAATGGCTAGACACGCGCCTTGATGCTCGACGGCAGGACTATGAAGTCGCTCGTTTTCTCGAGCAGATTCATGGCAGCCAGGAGTTTCGGCGGTGGCACGACGAGCTTGCGCTCGGCCAGGTTCAGCCATCCTCCGGCGCTCGTGACCCGGGCGCTGAGCTCTCCATCTGGCCGGAAGATCTCGTGCCGAAGGAGGAAGCGGCTGCCGTCCGGTGCGTGGCCCGCAAGCGCATAAGTTATCGTGATTTCCTGCTGCAGCCGGACCTCCTTGAAGTACTCGACCTCGTCCTTCATGATCACCGGTCCGATCCTGAGCCGCGAGAACTCCTCAACAGGAAATCCGTTTTCGATCAGGAACATCTGGCGTACGTCGGCAGTCTTGTCGAGGTAGGCCGTGTTCTTCATGTGGGCGTTGAAGTCCATGTCGGCCCAACCTGCATAAAGCTTCTTCGTGTACATGCGATTGCTCCGGGGTGCCCGAGGAGTGCTCGGCGCGCCCGACTGTCCTGAAGTTTGACCGGGAGCGGCATCAGACGGGGACGGGGTGGAGGCGGCGGGCGATGGAGTCGGCGATCAGGGCGGCGTGGTGGCGGCTGTTCTCGATGAAGATGCGGCCGACTTCGATGCCGCCGAGGATGGCGCCGGCAAGGTAGAGATTGGGAACGTTGGACTCGAGGGTCTCGAGATCGTGCGAGGGGATGCGGTTCTCCCCCTCGAGGCGGATGCCGCAGCGCTCGAAGAAGGCGAAGTCGGGCTCGTAGCCGATCAGCGGAAAGAGGGCGTGGGCTGTCAGCGACTGCCTCCCGGCGGGGCCCTCGACGAAGACCGAGCCGCGCTCGATCTCCAGGATGCGGGTTCGGAACAGGGCGCGGATCGCTCCGGCGCGGATCCTGTTCTCCAGGTCCGGCTTGATCCAGTACTTCACGCGCTCAGAGATCGCGGGGGCGCGGGCGACGAGCGTGACGCGGGCGCCGTGGCGGTAGAGATCGAGAGCCGCTTCGGCCGCCGAGTTGCGCGAGCCCACGACGATGACGTCCCGGCCGTGGAACGGGTAGCCCGAGACATAGCGGCGATGGACGAGAGGGAGATCTTCGCCGGGGACATTCGAGCGCCTGGGATTGTGGAAGAAGCCGGTTGCGATGATGGCCGCTGGAGAGCGGATCTCGCGGGCCTCCGTTCCGATGAGGCGAGGGCAGATCCTTAGCTTCGCCAGGATGACATTGAGGCCGCCGCCTTCATGCGGGCGGATGTGGACGATCTCGGTGCGGGGGACGACCTTGACGCCGAACTTCTCGGCGACGCCGCGGTAATAGGCGAGCGATTCCAGACGCGTCGGGTGCGCGTCCGGGACGGCGAAAGGGACCCCCGCGATGTCCAGGAGATCGCGGGTCGAGAACCAGCGCATTTCCTCGGGGAAGTGGTAGAGCGTATCGAGCAGGAATCCCTTGTCGTAACAAACGGCCGTCGATGCCGCGCTTCTCGAGCTCGATCGCGCAGGCGATGCCGGTCGGGCCGGCGCCGACGATGATCACAGGAGAAATTTCGGCCACGGCACATTCTGCCCGTGGCCGAGTCCAAAGTCCAAAGTCCAAGGTCCAAAGTAGCTGGGCACGATTGACCCGGTCCTCCCCGGACATCGTTTGTCCTGTCCGGGAATGCAGGATCGAAGCTGGGAGGTGCTCGAGACCGTGAGTCGCGGAGACAGGTTCGAAGATCTCGAGGTCTGGAAAGCCGCGCGAGCGCTAACGCATTCGATCTACCAGGTCACCAGAGGAGGCGGCTTTGGCCGAGACCTGGCGTTGCGAGATCAGATCCGACGGGCGGCTCTTTCAACGATGTCGAACGTAGCGGAAGGCTTCGAGCGCGGCGGAGATAAGGAGTTCCTGCAGTTCCTCGCGCAAGCCAAGGGCTCCTGCGGCGAGGTACGAAGTCAGCTCTGCGCAGCGCGTGACCAGGGCTATTTGAGTCAGAGTGAATTTGCGGCCATGACTTCGCGCGCCGTTCTGACGAGTCGTCTGATCTCCGGTCTGATGAAATACCTGCGCGAGTCGGCATTCCGCGGAAGCAAGTTTAGAAGTGCCTAGCTCTGATCCTCGTTCTTCCCCGTTCTACTTTGGACCTTGGACTTTGGACCTTGGACTCGAGCGCTACAGCGCCCGAATTCTTACCGATCCGCCGCTCGTCCGCAGGCGGAGGCTCTCGCCGCCGCCGCCGAGTTTGCCGCGGAGCGACCCGCGCGAGATCTCGCCCTGAACCGTCAGCGGGAGATCCGAGGAGACCGAGTTGCCGCGGGCGTCGATCGAAAGGCCGACACCGGGATCGAGCGAGACGCTGATACCGCCGCCGGAGGACTCCAGGCTTCCGCCCCGGGCGTTGCCGCGGGTAAAGGTCGCTTCGATCGAGCCTCCGGAGGTGTCGGCATCCACGCGGCCGCCCGCTTCGCGGATGTGGATGCCGCCGCCGGAACTGTGTGCGCGGATGTCGCCGGTGACCCTGTCGAGGTTCACGGATCCGCCGCTCGTCTCGGCCTTGAGAGACCCTTCGAGATTTACCGCCTCGATGCCGCCGCCGGAGGTCTCCACGTTGCTCTGCCCCTTGATGTCGCGCAGATGAATGGATCCTCCCGAAGTCTCGGCCAGGAGGTCGCCGACGAGGTCCCGAACTTCGATCCCGCCGCCCGACGTCTCGATCTTCGCCTGGGATCGCAGCGCGGCCAGAGAGATGCCGCCCCCCGAGGTGTGGACTGTGACGGCCGTTTCCGAGGGGACTTCCACCTCGAAGCGAACGGAGGAGCCCCAGTTGCCGAACAGGAAGTCCAGGTGGTGCTTCTTCCTGGCGATGACCGAGGCCGAGCGAGCGCCCTCCTCGTACCGGAAGCTCAGGAGGTCGTTCAAGTCGTCCCGGCGCGAGGTCACGACGAGCCGGACTCCCGGGGAGGGCGTGCCGGTCACAGTCACTCGCCCCAAGTCGGTTTCCAGGCGGAACTCGCCGCCTGGCTCGAGCTTCAGGGTCTTCTCGATCCGTGATTCGGCGTAAGCAGGTCCCGCAGCCAGAACGAACCCTACGAGACAGAACGAGGCACGGAGCGACTTGGTCTTCATGACACCTTCCCCTCTAACCGTGTAGAACGCAGAAACCCGTCCAAGGTTCTTCGATTCTGGATATTGGATTCGGGAGGGAGAGGGAGAGCTACTTCATCCCCGCCAGGAACTCGTCGAGGAACCGGTTGAACTCCTCCGGCCGGTCCATCATGAGCCAGTGGCTTGCGTCCGGAACGACTCGGACCGGCATGTCCTTGAAGGACCGATCAATGGCGGCGGGCTTGTCGGCGAGATAGGAGGCGATGTGAAGGCGCGGCCCCCGGTAGGCGGCGAGGGCCGCGACGGGGTCGAAGCTGTAGAGCCCGGTCGTCGCGGCGGTGAAGACCTCGGGGCGGGTCGCCCGGAGCGACTTCATGACGGCATTCTTCGTGGCGTCGGTTCCCCTGGCGAGGATGCCCTCGAACCAGCGCCGTGTGAAGTCCTCGTAGTTCTCGGGGAGCAGCCCGCGGCGAAGGGCCTCGGCCTGGGCCGCGGGCGGGTTTCGAATGTCGCCCGCGACGTCGGCGAAGACGAGGCCGGCGAGGCGCTCCGGGTGCTTTCCTGCGTATGCCGCCGCGACGGCGCCGCCGTAGCTGTGGCCGACGAGAACGAAGCGCTCGAGACCGAGCGCATCGGCCACCGCGGCGACGTCCTCGGCGAATCCTTCGACGGAGTAATCGGCGTTGGCGGCCGGCTCCGATTCACCCATGCCGCGCAGGTCGAAGGCCGCGGCCCGGATCGTCACGCGCAGGTGCTCGAGCTGCGCGGCCCACTGCGTCCGATTTCCGCCGTTTCCATGGACGAAGAGGACCGGTATGCCTCCGCGTCCGCCGTCGTCCACGCGCAACCGGCCCTGCGGCCCGCGGACCCATGCGCTCGCCGGCGCGTTCTCTAAGGTTTCCATCTTCAGGATGTCGGGATCGGAAGGCGTCCAGCCTTTCGTGCCCGAGCCCGACTCTTTCATGGCGGCGTCGAGGAAGGAAAGGGTCGAGCGCCAGACCGCGTCGGCGCTTCTCCGCGTCCGCTCGCCGGCCGACGTCGCCTTCGCGAGCGACGGGGCCACGGAGATCAGCGTGCCGATGCTCGTGAAGTGAATGTGGTGGACGTCGGGCACTTTCACGATGAAACACTCTCCCGGCTGAAGCGAGCGCAGAAGCGTGAAATCCGGCGCCATGAACGGATCGGCCTCCTCGTAGAAGTGGAGCAGTGGCGCCGTCATCTTCTTCGCGTCGAAGAGTCGGGACCGCTCGAGCATGCCGGCGCCGGTCTTCGCGCCGATCCCTCCGTCCAGGCTCACCAGAGCCCCGATGTCGCGGCGGCTCGTCGCCACCAGCAGGGCGGCGCGCGCGCCGAAGCTGTGGCCGACGAGCGCGACCGCGCCCGGACGGACCGGCGGCCACGTCTCGAGCGCCTCGATCGCGAAGACGAGGTCAGCCGCCTGCTCGTCCGCCCTGGCCGTGATGTCCTCTTCGCTCTTCATGGGACCCGAGATCCGCGTCGGCGAAGGCGACGTGGCGACGACGAATCCGTGGCCGGCGAGGTATTCGGCGAGGAACGCCTGGTCGTGAACCGACTGGCCATTTCCCTGAGCGATGACGACGAGCGGAAATCGCTCCGCCGCCGGAGCGGCGTTCCGAACCGCCCTCATCGGCACCGCAAGCAGGCGCATGGCGTCGGATTTCGTGACCCCTGCCGACGCCAGAAATCCTTCGAACCCTTCGATGGCCTTCTTTCGTTCCGCTTCCCGCGGCGTCTTCTCGGGAGCGTTCTCCGAAGCCGTGAGCAGGAAATAATCGCGATAGGTCATTCGCGCGCCCGCCGCCTTCGCTGCCGGATACCAGACCGCGATCTGCACCGGCCTCCCTCTCCCATCCCCGAGCGGCCGCGCCCCGTCCCTCTCCGCCAGCACCCTGAACCCCACAGCCCATTTCCCGGGTTCGAGCGCGCCCCGAATGTCCGCCGCCGCGCCCTCGTAACTCGCGGTCATCACGAGGAGCAGACAGACCGCGAGAATCCTTTCGGCTTTCTTCACAAACGATTCTTCGTCGGACTTTAGACCTTAGACCTTAGACCTTAGACTCTTCTGCGTCTTCAACCTGTACCCAACCTTCCGCACCGTGAGGATATGCCGCGGATCCGCCGGGTCCGCTTCCACCGTTTTTCGCGAGGCGACGGCGCCGCGACGGCCGATCAAGGCAAGAAGCAGCTCGTATTCCTTCGGAGCCAGCTCGACGGGCCGGCGGGACCGGGTGACGATCCGGGCCGCCGGTTCCACCTCGACCTCTCCGAACCGCTCGAGGCGCGGCGCCGCGGGAAGCGGCGGTGCGGCCGGCGGAGACTGGAGACACCCGCGTCATCACGGAACTGAGTCGCCGATCCGGGCCCTGGAATCTGGAATCTGGAATCTGGAATCTACTTGAGAGCGAGGAACATCGTTATCCCGCGGCCGCGCAGCTCGACGCGGTCGGGCTGGATCGAGACGATCGTGAATTCCTCGACCATGGCGCCGGGCCCGAGCACTTTGCCGTTGATGAGGGCGACGGGGTTCGACTCGGAATAGACGATTCCACCCAGCTCGATCTTCGCGCCATCCGGCGCTGTGACCTCTCCGACGTAGGTCTTCGCGTCGGCAGCTGCGCGGGCGGCCTTGCCGTCGGCCGGTGCGGCGGCGGGACGCGGCTCGGCATCGGGCGCTGTTCGGGCGCGCGCGGCTTCGGCCTGAGGCTTCGGAGCCGGCCGTTTCACCTCGCCGCTCCCTTTCACGCTCGTGGTGCCCTGTTCCGCTGCGGGGACCCGGTCAGGCTGACCGCGCGGAGGCGGCGCGACAACGACCGTCTGCAACTCCTGGGTCGGAGGGCTACTTTGGACCTTGGACTCTGGACCCTGGACCGGCGCCGGCCGCCTCGACAAGAACACCACGCCGCCCGCCACGATGCCGGCGGCAATCACCACGGCGGCAACGACCGCCCATCGCCGGCGCCTCCTGGGCGTGTGCTCGGGCACCCACGGGTAGGCGCCGCCCTTCAAGCCGTCGCGGCGGGCCGCTTCGAGCTCCGCCCGCTTCAACGCCTCGTCGATCAGGCTCATGAGAACTTTCCTTCCAGTTCGCGGATCGCCCGCCGCACGTGTCCCGCCGTCAGCGTGTCGGTCCCCGTGACGAACCCGCAGAGGAGCGCCTTGTCGCAGACCGCGTTGATGAGGCGCGGCACTCCGCGCGAGTAGCCGTAGATCTTCCGCACGGCCCAGGGCGTGAAGATGGGCCGGCCGTCCGCCCCCGCCACGCGCAGCCGGTGCTGGATGTAGGCCTCCGTATCCTCGCGCGAGAGCGGGCTCAGGTGGTAGCGCACGGTGATCCGCTGGCGAAGCTGCA